>NZ_JAHESF010000050.1 GCF_018598225.1 Chryseosolibacter histidinae
GGGTACGGCAATACACGCGCGGCATTTAGGGCGATTTGTATTTTGGAAGTTATCAAAGTTTTCATCAAAAACCTCCAAAATCGCCGTCATGATTTTTCGCTGTAACAAACGATCACCCGGCATATCTGGTCTGTTGCTTCCCCCCTCCTGCCAATGCACGTTGCCGGTTTTTCTCCCTAAAAGTCTTTTCTCATATCACCTTTTTGAACTTCACCCTTCCAAAAAGCACCATCGTTATCGCATGCTTGTCTTTGGTATCGAATACCAATGAAGCGCCATCATCCGGATTGACAAACGCTCCTTCTCCCCCAACCGGAAGTACTTTATACCGGTAGCCCCTGTCATTGCCATACAAGATGCCTTCTGTCACATCAAATTTGATCTTCCATTCTTTGTTATCAGCATTCATGTATTCACCTTCCAAAAGTTTCAGGTATTCGATAGGAACTTTTTTGATCAGGTCATCTGTCTTTACGCCATTGTCTTTTAATATTTTGATGCCGTTTTCATTACCTGGATTTAACCTGACGGAGGTCTTGTAATTTTCGATGGCCTCTGTTTTGTTTCCAAGCGCCATCAGTGCCTCACCATAGCTGTCAAAAACATTGGCTGATTTGGGAAACGCTTGTGTATTGAGTTTAAAAATGGCTGCTGCTTCTTTCACTTTACCCGATTGCAGGAATTCGTATCCTGTCCCGTTCATTTCGTTTTCATTGAGGTAGTACCCGTCGGAATCTTTGATGCCTTTGTAATATTCAAGCGCAGCCGGAATTCCGTCTTTCTCTATCCTGTCAGCCAGTGAATAAGCAACCGATCTTTTTGGAAGGTCGTAAGTTTTGTCATAAAGAATTGCGGCGATGGCATTGGTCATTTCATTGAGAGGAGCGCCTCCCGTGTTATTCAATAACACAATGAATGATTTGTCCGAGGGGATCCGGGTGATCTGTGTGTTAAAGCCGTTTATCCCGCCTCCATGGCTAATGGTCCCTATTCGCTCCGCTGTGTTCCCCAAGGCGATCTCACCAATGCCCCAACCATAACCATAATAGCTTCCGCCTGATGGAATGTGTTTTTTAAATAACAGCTCCATATTTTCCTTCCGCAGCAGCTGATTGCCGTACAATGCCTGATCCCAGAGATACAGGTCTTCCACTGTTGAATACATGGCTCCGGCAGCGTGTGGAACTGACATGTCAATAAAACCTGCATTGAAATAATGCCTTCCATTTTTCTCATACCCATGAGCCCGGTTCTTCAGCAAAGGTTCATGATGGTCATACCCGGTATTATTCATTTTGAGCGGGCTAAGAATGTTCTCTCGCAAAACCTGCTCGTAAGATTTACCCGTTACTTTCTCAATGATGTAACCCAGTACTAAATAACCTGAATTGCTGTAGGCAAATTTTTTCCCGGGCTCGAATTGCAGCGTTGAGTCGGCAAAAGTAGTCACAAGCTGCAGGGGACTGTAAGAATTACGCATAACGTTCTTGACGAACCCCGGAAACGCGGTCATATTCGGAATTCCGGAGCTGTGCGTGAGCAGGTGATGGATCGTAATGACATCTCCGTTTTTTTTAGGGTAGTCAGGCAGATAGGTGGAAATGGGAACATCTAATTTCAATTTACCTTGTTCAACCAGTTGCATGATCAGCATGGCGGTAAATTGTTTCGTGATGGAACCTAACCTGTGTTTTGTGTCGGGCTGGTTGCGGATATCCCATTCCATATCAGCCAGTCCAAATCCCTTTTTGTAAATAACTTGACCTTTTTCAGCGACCAGCACTGAGCCATTGAATTTTCCATAGTCAGCGTATGCACTTACGAGCTTATCGAGCTTATCAGCTTTGGCTTGTCCATACGAGACATTAAAGATCCCTGTTGCGATAAAGACACCCAGGAAAACGGTGCGGATAATTGTTCTGTTAGATTTACCCATCATCATGTTAGTGTTGTTTTTGATAACGTGCCGCCTATGCTTCAGAAGAATTCTGATACCAAAAGTTATTACTTTTTTGTGGATTGCGACTTATTTTTTTGCTACGATCTTCATATCGAATTCAATGTTATCCGAAATGGCTTCGTCAGCCAGATCGGCGAAGAACTTCCCTGATCGGTAACGGACATCCCACTGGGTCCGGTCGATGCTCACTTTGCCATTTGCAGTAACAGTTCGTCCATTGACCTCTACTTTGGCTGGAAAAGTAACTTCGCGTGTGATGCCTTTAATGGTCAG
Source organism: Chryseosolibacter histidinae (assembly GCF_018598225.1). Taxonomy (GTDB): domain Bacteria; phylum Bacteroidota; class Bacteroidia; order Cytophagales; family Cyclobacteriaceae; genus Chryseosolibacter; species Chryseosolibacter histidini. The sequence continues at coordinate 2,234 of NZ_JAHESF010000050.1, forward strand.
GTTTCCTGTAACGTTTATATTTCCACCGTCTGCTGGCGCAACCCTGGTAATGGCGAATGTCGAGGTGGGAAATTTTTGGACATCAAAAAAATCAGGATCTTTTAGATGGTTGATAAGGTTATTATCACTCCCATGGCGCTCATCTGCAATGGTATTCATGTCCACTTCAACGGCGCCACCCACCAGCTGGCTTTTTTTAACGAGCAATTCACCTTTTGACAGCGAGACGTACCCATTATGACCACCCTTATTGGCAAATACCATGGAACATTTCCATTTTACGACACTTTCCTTTGTATCGATCACATATTTTTCATTGGCGGTATGGGCCGCGTATACGAAGCTTACCGACGCACGGTCTTCATTTTCCGGTTCTGCGGGTCCCTGGTAAGCGGAGAACAAAGGAGCAATAATGACGATTGAATAAACGAATGATATTTTTTTGAAAGATTTCATAAATAAAAATTGTTTTAACTTCACGTATCCAAACCTACGCAACCACGTTGCTGCCCATTGTAAATGAACTGTAAAAAGAAGTGTAAAATGCGTGTAAATTCTGCTTTTAAGGGCTTTTTGAATAACCGGATGGTAATGAGCTTCGGCATTGCCATAGTGATGCCCGCCATTTTTTTTATCGCCTCGTCTTTCACAGAACACCCAGACCGGGAGTTGCGGGCGAAGCAGGTGAACCTGATGATCCGTCTGATCGGCCATCGGTTGCTGCTGCAGGCCGGTGACTCAACCTCGCGTGTATTACCGGTGACCGAGCCTAAAGAAGGCACGTTTCTGCTCGAGTTCGAAAATGGATTCGTTTTTAGCCACGACTCGCTCCATGGCGCTGTCACAGAGCCTGCTTCCAAAAACACAGTTCCCTTCCGGTTACACCGTTACAGTACTTGATTGCAAGGAAGCCGATATCATCTATGGTTTCCTGGTAAGCAATACCTCACCAGACCTCCTGCCATGCAAGGGCAGACAAGAGCCCGTGGGTTGTTACATCATCGAATTTGCCTTTCCTGATTTTTATAAGAGCATAGAACAGAAGAAGACTGACATCGGCCAGCTGGCAAAAGAACCCAGGTCCGCTAACGTTGATGCTGCCGAAGCCAATCCAAAACTTGAAGCAGTCAAAGCAACAATCTTCAACGCTGACAATGAACAGCTCGCGGAAGAGGTCAAATCAACTGGTTCACAGGAAATCAATCCAAAACGTGAGGAGATCAAACCGGCAACCTCCGAATCTCCATTGATCAACCTGATTTACAGTGGCACGCTGGTGATGTTCAGTGTTACGCTGTTGATTGTACGTTTCGGGAATGTTTTTAAACCGGTGCGTGTACAGGATAAACACCCGGCTGCCATAAAAGAGTCCGTTCAGGAATTGGCCTCGCTGGGGAAATTTTTATTTGATGTGGAGGGCCAGCGTTTGTTATTAGGAAGTGAGGTGATCAGCCTCACCGACAAAGAATGCAAGGTCCTCGAACTGCTCCACAAAAGTTTCGGCGAGCTGATCCCACGCGAAACCCTGATGCAGAAAGTGTGGCTCAACGAAGGTGTCATCACCGGCCGCAGCCTCGACATGTTTGTCTCTAAGCTTCGAAAAAAATTAAGCAGCGACCCTGAGCTGAGAATAACGAATGTGCATGGTAAGGGGTACAGGCTTGAAAACTTTTTATCTTTGGAGAGCGCCAACCAACACCCTGAGATTTAAACTTTAAAGAACTTCCAGGGCAATGCCTCCGGCCCGGGCTCTACATTACAAGTCCGGCCCCGCTCCTTCCAACGCACTTCGGGCTTTCCATTTCGATCCCTATTGCTGATGATCCACCAGAACATGCAGGCGGTTGATAATTCAGAGACACAGCGCACGCCCTTGTAATCTCGATACTTTTAGCTACCTTTATTTTATGAGCCCATCCATAGACGACATCGTCTGCGGATGGGTTTTTTTGTTTTATCTCGACTTAAAAGAGAACCGTCATGCCCCCACCGAGAACCTTCAGCCTTAAAAAAGACTGGCCGCGATTGCTTTTGTTGTACATCGCCCTGGTGATTGCGAACTACTGGTTTGCAACGCACATTACCATGTCATTGATGGCGCAGCGAATTGTTCAGATTACCTCGGCGTTTTTTGCAGTGCTGGCCTTCATCGCTGGCTTTATGAACAGCCAGGAAGAAGACGACGTTGCAGCAGCCCGCCGGAATATATTTCTGTGGTGCATGGATCGCACGCGACTGATGTATCTGTACAGTGTACTGGCGGTGGTCATCCTCTTTGTTTCATCAGTTACGCTCGAACCAGAGGAAGAGGCGCGGGTGAACGTCTCTACCTCCGGCGTGATAGATGAAAACGATTACAGCGACGTTGAAAAAAGCGCTGTTGTTAGCTTTCCCAGGCTGATCTGGCCGTGGGGATCGGTTTATTATGTAAACGCCATCGGATATATGCCCGATACGGTAAGGCTTTACCCATGGAATACTACTTTCTGCACGCTTAAGCGGGAGCCAATCATTTTTGTCGGCATTCTGGCGCGGCCCGGCTTTTATAAAGATGTTAAATTTTCAATCATACGGGATGATGAACGCGTCGTGCAGGCCAATGACAAAACTTCGCTGCTCATCAGCACCAAGGAAAACAAGATGCCTACCGGCCTGGTGGAGATGATCAAAACTAAGATCATCAAAGACCTTCCGCTTCCTCCCTCGCGCCGCGACTCCATGATTGCTGTCATGCTCGACGATTGGCAGGAAGTTGTACATCACACGCCAGGCCGCCCCCTGGTAAATGGCGACCGCGTGATCGTGCATGCATTGCTCGATGAGCAATCACAGGTCCCTGATACATTGATCATCGATGGCGACAAACAATTTTATGTAACCTTTCTTCCCAAACGTTAACCTCCTCCCATGAATCGAAAAAAAATCCTTGTGCTCCTCCTGATCAGTTGTGCGTTGGCTGGACATGCAGCGGAAAAGCCTGTGATCCGATTGCAGGTACAGCTGAACGATGATGAGATCGTTAACAAGTATCGATTAAAAATGCCCATGCTGGAGATGGAACGCATTGTGGGCGATAGCATTGCAGCCTTCCTCAATGAAAGAGTATTGGTATTCCAGTTCAGCACACAAAAACCCTCGTCGCAGGTGTTGCATATCAACTTTAAAAAAACGGACAACAGCCCGCTGTATGGCATTAAGTTTCAGCTCTTACTCTCCGGCGCTGATAACGCCTCCCCTTGCCTTTGGCCTTGCGTAGACATGTTGCGCTACTCGGACTTCCTCAAAGACGAACCCACCCACTTCATTTCAACACTGATGACCGCATTCAAAAATTCTTTCAACAAAGACGAGCTTATCGAAAAACAGCTGGGGCATGTCACCATTGGCAACTTGGCCCGCCCTGACTTCAATAATCAACATTGGATCCTCAACGTCACGCACAGGGAAATGACCATCGGCGAACGAACGGAGTTCAGAGTGAAGCACGTGGACAAGGACAATAATTATGTCCTTTTCTCCTCGGAAGTCGTGTCGCGCGACCTCAGGAAGAATATTGTCCTTGACCTGATGACCGGCGACAGGAATAAATTCAATTCCAACATTTGCAAAGGCCTTGAAGGGATCCAGATAATCAAAGTATTCAAGATGACACTGCCTGAGGCAACCGATAACTACAACAACCGATGAAAAGATATCTTCTATCGCCGATGGTTGCTTTCACGCTGCTGCTAACCTGCAAACCGGCGCTGCACGGCCAGCATTCGAAAAGAAATGATTTTGACAGCACCATGAATGTCATAAAAATGAGCATTGCTAGACAGGAGTGGAAACTCGCTGAAAGCGCCATTCAAAACCTTGAACGCGCATCGTTACCCAAATCTAAGGCGCCCGAAATTCTTTTCATTCGCGGATATTTATACCAGCGTGAGGCATCGGTTGAGACCGATAGTGTAAAAGAACAGGAGCTCATGGCCCGCGCGCTCTCAACCTACCTGCGGGCCAGCGATCTTGCCCCGCGCAACGGCAGCCTCCATCAGAATATTGCCATCCTGTACGCGCAACAGAACAAAACCACCGATGCCATTGCCAGGATGCAGCTGGCGTACAGACAGGAGAAATTACCTGCGTATAGCAGTTTCCTGGGCGACTTGTATATGCAGGCAGGACAGTACGATTCCGCCCGGCGGTTCTACGAGCAGACCATTAAAGATGATCCGTTTAACGAGCCCGTTTACGACAGGCTTCAATATGTTTACCGCCGTGTTAATGTCAGCCCCGATGACGTGTTGACACTATGCAACGAAATGTGTAAAACCGGACATACCCGGGTTGCAGCTACGATGATGGCAGATCTGGTCAGGCGAAATTATAAGGATGAAGCACAACAGAAACAGGTTGAGCGCGCATTCGTCTGGTGGGTTAACTTGCTGGGAAGACGACAGGCCGCGAACAAACACTTCACAAAGGTCTTCGACATCCCTTGGGATCACCCAGCCTATCAGGAGCTATTGGAAGTATGGAGAAATCCAGAGCGCTATCCTCGCATGGACTGGTGGCTCCGTGACGTGCCGTTGAAGCTCTCGAACGATCTTACCGTCATACCGATAGAAGTATTCGTCGGCGCCCTCCAGGAACTGGGCGGTCAGCTGATCGAGAAAGACAGCATTGCGGTGGGCGTTGACGTATACCTGCGTGCATTCGAGATCATCGCCGGGCGAAATGAAGACGCAGTATCGACAAATCGCGAATCGCCGGATATCTTCTTTGAGGCCGCCAACAACCTCGGTGTGGCATATGCGAGATACCCCTCGATTGATCCCGGTGGAATTCGATTCAATTCATTGGCGAACAGATTACTCTTCGGCAAAGGCGAAGCCTACCGTAGCAACAATAGAAAAGCGATAGCAAAATTCCATACAACTCTCGGCGTGATCTATGCTACCAAAAAGGAATGGGACCAGCCAAACCCGGCCAATGGCATTTTTCAACTCGAGAGAGCCATTGCCTGTGCGCCGGAAACGCAAAATACGGCATCGCTTAAAGTGTTACTGGCAGGTGGGTATCTGAAAAAGCAAAACTTCGATGCTGCGCGCAATATGCTGCTATTGGCGGCAGGCGACTTCTTAAATGACGATAACCTGTCCACTGCATCGCATGCGCTTGCCCGGTACGATTCTATCCAGGGCGATAAGCATGCGGCGGGCTTTCGCGACCTCAGCAAGATCATCGCATTCCGGAACCAGATACCGCGCCTGACAAGTGCTTCTTTTCAGGATGTAGATAAGTTGAACGACGCCATCGATAGCCTCACACAGGGCAGCGCACTCCCGGCGAACTTTTACAAAATACAACGCTTCAAAATATTATCCGATTGTGGAACGCGTGCCATTAAGGTTGACGACAGTGATGCGGCCACAGTGCTGCACATCAAAGCGCTGAAACAAGCCAGCGAGGTGGACAACATGGGAAATTTGAATGACTTCAACAGGCTGAACCAACAGCAAAAGACAATCAAAGAGTCTATACCATTTGAGGGCAGGTCAAGACCAGAGACCATTAAAAGATCGCAAAGCAGCTTGCAAGGCGTTAAAACGTGGCAGGCACCGGCGCCCGGCAATGACCGTGGCGAGCAGCTCCAAATGAAAACGGATGTGCTGGTGGCAGCGCAGGTGGCGGATGTTATCAATGAACAGGCAGCAACGTCTCCCGAACAAAAACCTCAGGTGGTCATCAATCAAACTGAGAACACCGTAGAGATTCGTCACAATGCAACACCCGGCAAAACACTCAAGCGCGAACTCGAAAAGCCGGTTAAAAAAACGGGCATGGACATCCAATATAAACGGACACCTCACTGAGCCAGGCTATTGTGCTACTCCTCCTTTCCCTGGCGGTCATTCCACTTGACTATGACTTGCACCAAATCAACAAGGCTGCCCCGACCTGGGGCAGCCTGTTTTCGCTCGCCTCGCCGTTGTCAGTGTCCTCGCCGTTGTTGGTCTTCACCAACAAACCACCAACCACCGGGCTCACCCACTAAACATACGCCGCGCTGATATCCCGGATACACTCCGGAATGTTCCGCGCACGGATCGGCTCACCAACCGACCTGAAGTCCCACCCCGAATTGGTGCGTACAAGCTTTCCGAGCACCATCGACACATACCCTTTAAAGGTCTTGTCGGTAGCCACGTTGAACGTTGCCAGCTCTTCGAGGTCGTTGGGATTCGTGGAGTCGATGATCCGGATCTTGGCATACGGGATCGTCTCGAAGGCCTGCTGCTCGAAAGAATTCAGGTAAAACACCACCTGATCTACTTCGGGATTCAGTGTGCGCAGGTTTACATGAATGGTCTCGTTATCGCTGCCATCATCCCCGTACCGGTCTCCCACCCTGTCGTCGCCTGAATGCCGTACGGCACCATCCGTTGAACGCAACTTTTTATAGTACACGTTGTCGATCACACGTTTGCCGCTGACCATGGCCACCGAGCTGTCGAGGTCTACCGCCGTATTGCTGAAGGTAATTCCCCAGAGCTGATGCCTGATCGTGCCCCAGTTGATGCCCACCATCACCTGCGACAGCACGCGCCCTTTTTTCTCCAGCGAAATGCTTGAGCCCTTCGCGAGATTGATACCACTTTTTTTGATCAGGTTCATATTATACATATCTGTCTACAAGACCTTGAATACCTACGTTACTTCCTTCACCGATGGCAACGAACTCCCAGTTCGCGGCATCGGACCTACGCAATTTTCCGAACAGCACCTCCGTGGCATACGAAGCATCCGCGTCCAGGTCGTACACGGCGATCTCTTCTTTCTTCTCCACATCCACGATACGGATATACGCGTCCTTCAGCTTACCGAAGTTGTGCGCACGTGCCGTGGCTTCGTGAACCGTAACATACACCAGCACCTCCTGCGCTTCGGGCTGGATCTGCTTCAGGTTCGCCAGGATCAGCTCGTCATCGCCTTCACCCACACCGGTACGGTTGTCACCCTGGTGTGCGATACCGCCATCGGGTGTGCGCAGGTTGTTGTAGAAGATGAAGTGCTGCTCTGACAATAACTTACCATTGGCGCCCAGCACGAACATCGAGGCATCCAGGTCGAGCGACTGCGTCATCAGCTCCCATCCCAGACCGATGTAGATCTTCGACAATTTCGGGTTTGCTTTTGTCAGGTTGATAGAACCACCTTTTTTTAAATTGATAGACATAGTTGTTTGGTTATATTCGGTTATAAATTGTTTCACTTTGATTATACATGATTAACATGATTTACAGGGATTAAAGGCAGATCGTCGAGCCGTCTGTTTCATTCTGAGATCCTCGGATGAATTTGAAAATCATGTTCATCTGAGATACTTTAATCCTGGTCAGTTAATCCTGATCACTTACCATCGAAGAAATGTTTCAGTTTTTCGTCCTTCGGTGGTGCGATCTGTTTTTGTTCCTGCGCCGGTTTTACCGGTGTTGCTTGTGTGTCGAGTTTGATCTTCACCTGTTGCAGCTTCCGTTCTTCCAGTGCTTCTTTTTTCTTTTGTTCTTCCGTTGTCATTTCAAGCTTTAAGGTTTCCAGCTCGTGAGAGACGTTGATCGTAGACTCGAGTTGTTCAAACTCGCGCTCCAGCTGCTTCTGCGAGAACAGCGACTCCTGTAATGCTTCACTCTGGTCTGCCATCTCGTTGATCTTGTCTTCATATCGCTGAAAGTTCGACAACGCACTCGTGCCGATGCCCTGGAGCTGCTTCGCGATCTTTCCCTGCGCCTCCGCATTTTTCGCTTTGGCCTCGAGAATGGTCTGCTTCGAGCGCATCTCTTTGAGCTTGGTCTGCAACGAATCGAGATTTTGCCTCAGCACTTTGATGTCGCTCTCCGACTTCTGGAAGATTGCCGAATACTCCAGCACTTTCCGGTCTTCGTTCGACTTCTCCGTCAGCGCCTTCTTCGCCATCGCTTCATTTGCCTGGCCGAGTGCCATCTTCGCTTTTTGTTTCCAGCTTTCCGACGCAAGCGTTGCCTGCTGCAGCTCCCGGTCCCACTTCTTATGGTTGGCAAGCGCGATGGAGAAAGCTTCCGTTGCATCGTTGATCGCTTTCTCAAGCTCGGCAACAGCAAGCTTCGACATGTCGACAGGATTCTCCAGCCGGTCTACCGCCTTGTGTGCTTTTGCTTTAAAAATGTTTGAAAGCCGTTGTAGGATTTGTGACCACATAGGGTTGTTAGTTTTGGTTTGTTTACGGGGTGCCTTAAGGTCAATTCCAGCGCCAAATGCCCTTGCGGGCCTGAAAAGGGCGTTGCGGGATTGCGGTTTAGCTAATTCTGGAATCCCATGTACCAAAAATTGGAAAAAATGACTTTTTGAAGCCACAATCAAAAGGCATTCCATTCCCACGCTAAAAAATAGCCTTTTTCAGCAGATCAGGGTTTCAATAATAAATGTAAGTTCTGTTGGTTACGGGTAGGTTTCTGGAGGTATGGAGCCCCCTTGAATAGTAGGCAGTAGGAAAATAGGGCAATAGGCAACCGTTCGAAACACGGGCCTGGTTAAAACACCGAATGTCGAACTACGAAGGAGCACTCACCCACTTCGACATTCGACATTCCTTGTTCAATCGATATTCAAAAAAATTCGGAGCCTCTAGCCTCTCCTTAGCGCGGAAGTTTCTTCCGTGCGCCTTTCAAAACCTTGTTCGATAGCAAAGTCTCTCCTGGGAACTTAGTTCCCACCCCCAACCCCTTTCTCATTCCGATCTCAACGAGTTCACCGGATTTATCGAGGCCGCTTTAAATGCCCGTAACCCAACCGTTGCCATGGCAATAAAGAAAGTGATGGCCAAAGAGGCCAGGAAGATCAATGGCCCAAGGTGGATCCGGTAAGCAAATTCCTGCAGGATCTTATCAAGGAAGAAAACACTGATGGGAACGGCCAGCACAAACCCTATGGTGATAAGTTTTGCGAATTCGCCTGAAAAGAGGACAATGATGTTGTTGACCGATGCGCCCAGTACTTTGCGGATACCGATCTCTTTGGATCGCTGATTGGCCATGAAGGAAACAAGTCCGAACAGCCCCAGGCATCCGATAAAAACTGCAATGAACGCGAACGTTGTGATGAGCGTGCTCATTTTACGCTCTCCCCTGTAGAGGTGGCTGATCTGCTGGTCGAGAAAATCATATTTAAACATATGCTCCGGGTAGGCAGCCTCCCATAGCTTCTGTATGGCAAGGATCGATCCCTGCATGTTAACGGGCTTTAGCCTGATGGATAAGTTCGTATAACTTTTCTTGTCGTTGACCATGATCACGGGCTCCATGGGTTTGGTCAGCGACCGCGTATTGTAGTCTTTCACCACACCTTTCACGGGAATCTGCTTTCCCCAGAAGTCGATCATCTTGCCGATAATGGCTTCGTTGCTTTCGTACCCCGCCGTTTTTACAAGTTTTTCGTTGACCACAAAACCCGTCATGGTGTCCAGGTCGCTAAGAGGCTCTCCGCTGAGTAGCTCGATGTCGAACAAAGAAATATAGTCGCCATCAACAAGTTTTACCTGCGTGCTCAGTTCTTCATTTTTTTCCAGGAGCTTGAACCCTGTGCTCATCACCCCCGCTGATGATGGCGGACTGCTATTAAGGCTGGCTTCTTCAACACCTTCGAGCCTGAGGATCTCATTTTTCAATGCGCGCATGCGGCTCACTGGCGAAAGCCCTTCCCGCACAGGGATCGGCACGGAAATGATGGCGTCTTGCCGGAAGCCGAGATACTGTTCTTCCATAAAATCCATCTGCCTTACCAGCACGATGGCGCCGATGATGAATAACTGAGAGATGAAGAATTGTGTTGCCACCATACCGCGCCGGAGGCTGAACCGCGAATGGCCTGTTATGCGGAGTTGTCCTTTGAGTACCTGTACAGGCTTGAAGCGCGCTGTCACGATGGCAGGGTACAGCCCGGACAGGATCGATACCAGTACCATGAGCACGATTAAGAACAGCCACAGACGAGAATCGTTCAAGTCGAGGCTGAGGGATATATCCAGGAACGAATTGACAGAACGCAGCGCGAGCTCGGTGATACACAGCGAGATCAACATAGCGATGAAGGTAATAATGAACGTCTCGCCTACAAATTTTATGATCAGCTGCAGCTGTGAGCTCCCCAGCACTTTGCGCACCCCGACTTCTTTTGTTCGCTTCATGGCCTCGGCTGTAGTAAGATTGATGAAATTGATACAGGCCATGATCAGCAGAAAAACGCCGATGACCGTGAGGGTGATCTTGGCCTCCGGTGGCATCTTCTTATTGTAGTTGCCAAATCGTGTATCGGTGTGAACATCTTTCAGCGGTTGTAGTATATAAGTTTTTTCCGCGGCGTTGTCGTCGTCTCCCAGGTACTTCTTTCTAAATGAAGCAACGTGTGACCTCATGTTGTCGATGGATTCACCTTCTCTCAGCAGGAAATAGCAGTTATCGGCATCAGAAACATTGCCCCATCCCTTTTCATCAAAGGCTTTTTTTACGGTGCTGTAAGAAAGCATCAGATCAAAGGGTAGATCGGTAGTTGACGGATAGTCGTCCATTACCGCCGTGATCCTGTAATCGTTGTCTTCGTAACGCACCAGCTCACCTACAGCGTCTACTTTACCAAAATAACGGAGTGCCCATTTCCTGGATATGATGGCTTCGTTGGGATCGTCCAGTCTCTTCAGCGCATCGCCGATGATCATGTTGCGATCGAAGATCTTGAAGAAAGCCGGAGTGGTGATGACAAGCCCGGTTGGCTCCTCGAATTTTTTGAAAGTACCATCGGTTTGTTCAATCGCAATGATGCTGTTTCGCCGGTATGAAGTGAACACCACCTCTTCTGCCTCACGGAAGTCATTCTTGAAAGCTTCAGGAAGTGCCGGAGGTATGCCTTGTGTAAAAGTGTCTCTGCCATTATCCTTCGATTTTGAAACCACACGAAAGATCCGTTCGTAGTGGGTGTGATATTTATCGTAGCTCGCGCCATCTTTCAATATCAGAAAAAGTATGAGGCACGATGTTATGCCGAGGCTTAACCCGGCGATGTTGATCAAACTGCTCGCTTTTTCCTTTAAAAGATTACGGATGGCGGTCTTGAAGTAATTTTTCAGCATGGCTATTTGTTAAAGCCCGACCATTTGCCAAAATGGTGCCAACCCCCGGATCGTATGATTTTCAGCATAATACAGTAAAGCCTTGTACTATTAGCGATACACGCCATGTATCATAAACGAACAAAGGCACAACGCCTGACCCTCCGCTAGCGCGGAAGTTTCTTCCGTGCGCCCTTAAAACTTTCGTTCGATAGCAAGATCTCCCTTGGGAACTTGTTCCCACACCCAAACGTCTGGCGCGCTACCTATTTCTTCTTCTTCTTTTTAGCAAACTGCTCATCTATCATCGCAGCTTCGAACAGCAGCGCCCGCACCTGGGCTTCATCGATATCCTTAAGCTTTTTAAAGTACATCACATAGACCTGCTTACGCCCTTCGGCTAACAACACGCCATCTTCGTTCGACATCAAATTCCCCTGGTTAAAACCGAGCGACACTCCTTTTGACTTGTGCTTTTCATAGGAAGCGGCTGATTCCCACGACACCGATGGAGGCCAGATGAAACAGATCAACCGGTTCCTTGTATAAAAGGGTATAGACCAATCGTAGTATGCCTTCTCCGTTGCCTGCGGAATGCACTCCATAACAAGGGCACGCAATCTTTTCACCAGCACCTGCTCGTCGCGGGGAAGGTTAGCGATCATTTGCTCGATATCAGCTGTTTGTCCTGGCATTGTACTTCAGATCTTTTGTCTCTCTTCTTTTATTGTCTCACGGATTCTGGACGAAGATAGAAAAATATCAGCAGTCTGAAGACGACTCCACCGCCGGCGCCGAAGCACTCCCTGGCGCGGAAGTTTCTTCGCACACACTAGCGCGGAAGTTTCTTCTGTGCGCCTTCCAAAACCTGGTTCGATAGCAAAATCTCCCTTGGGAACTTAGTTCCCCCACCATAACTAAAGCCAATGTCGAATGCCGAAGCAGATCCACTTCGGCATTCGACATTCCTTGTTCAATATTCGATATTCAAAATTCGGACCGCCCCTGGCGCGGAAGTTTCTTCCGTGCGCTCTAAAAACCTTGTTCGTAGCAAAGCCTCCCTTGGGAACTTAGTTCCCACACCCGAACACCTTAATACGAAAACTGCTGTTCTTCCGGAACATCATGGATATGTCCCATCCTTCCTGAACGGTAATCCGCATAAAGTTGCCGGATGTCTTCCATCGTATCGGCAATGAATGGTCCGTGAGAAACGATCTCGTGATGCTGTGGCTCCGCTGCGTAGATCACAAGACGTGCGCCGTCTTTTCCTGCAGTGATGTTCAGCTCGCTTTCGCCGGGAAGGGCACTGCGGTCAAGCCATCCCACCTGATCGCCTGTTAATAGATAATTCCCCGATCCCGTTTCAGCGGCGCCTTCGATCACATAGATAAAGGTGCTGAAATTGGCGGGAAGAACCGATTCAAGCTTCGCGTACGGGTCCAGTTTCAGCTCGACGAGTATCAGCGGTGTATGATTCTTCAGCGGTGACGTAAGGCCTGCGAAAGCCCCGCTGTAAACTTTTACGGCTACTCCATCTTCAGATCTAAAAGGAACATGCGCTGCGCTCAGGCGTTGTACGCGCGGTTGTGCCTTCCTTTCAAGTTTGGGAAGGTTTAACCAAAGCTGGAGGATGTGCATCGTAGCTGGTTTCGAGATGGTCTCGGTATGCACAATGCCACTTCCGGCAGTCATCATCTCCAGGTCACCGGATCTCAGCGCGTGTTCACCTTCTCCGATCTCGCCGGCGAGAACGAGCGTTACCGTCTCGAAGCCTGCATGCGGGTGCGGACCTCCCACGGGTGTGTGGTCTGTTTTTTCCAGCCGGTCATCCATGAGCATGATGAACGGGTCGCTCTGATCGAAGTCCACAGCAACAACCGGTCGCGCGGTGTGCCCTTTCCCTAAAAATCCGGGCTGCGCATGGGGTGTATAGACGGTGGTTAGTTTCCTTTTCATATTTATAGTTTGTTTTTCCTACTTAACAACAAAACACTGTATTTTTGCTTACCAAAAGTAAGCGCTTTACTAAAGGTAAGTAGTTACCTTTTTGTAAGTGGGTGGAATGATCTTATATGGCAAAGGAAAAACAGGATCCGGCTTTGAATGATGTTGAATGCCAGTCACAACTGGGGGCTATCGGCGATGCCCTGTATGCCATTGGCGGAAAGTGGAAGCTTCGCATCTTCGTTGCGCTCATGCACGGCAAGGGCCGGTTTAATGAGCTGCAGCGAACCATCGATGGCATCTCATCGAAAGTGCTGTCAGCAGAACTAAAGGAACTCGAGTTGAATGGGTTCGTCAAAAGGCGGGTGTTCACCGGAAAGCCGATCGTGATCGAATACGAGCTGACCGACTACGCCCTCACCGTGCGCCCCATCCTCGACGCACTAGCAGAATGGGGTGGCATGCACCGCCGAAAGATCCGGCAAAGCATGAAGCAAGACTTCGAAGCCAGCAAAATAAGTAGGCAGTAGGCAAATGGACAGTAGGCAAGATGCAGATACCGAAATCGTACCTCGTAAATCGTACCTCGTACCTAAGCCTAAATGCTATTCCGACCTCAGACTCTTCACTGGGTTTGCCATCGCTGCTTTTATCGACTGATAGCTCACCGTCAGCAACGTGATCACCAGCGCTCCAATGCCAGCAGCGGCGAAGATCCACCAGGCCATGGTGCTCCGGTATTGATATTTCTGAAGCCAGTTGTTCATGAGGTACCACGCCATGGGCATCGCCAGCAGCAACGAGAGCGCCACCAGCCGCATGAAATCTTTCGAGAGCATACCCCAGAGGTTTACCACGCTGGCGCCCATTACTTTGCGCACGCCGATCTCTTTGGTGCGTTGTTCTGCTATAAAACTGGCCAGCCCCGAAATGCCCAGGCAGCTGATGAAGATGGCCAGCACGGCAAAGAAGCTGGCGAGCTTACCGATCCGTTCTTCGTCGCTGAACTTGCGCGCATATTCCACGTCTACAAATTCATGGGTGAAGGGCGATGCGGGACTGTGTTTATTGAATACCGTTCTGATCTTGTCAATCGCCTCGTGTGCGCTCATGTCGGGATTGAGCTTTAACAGGGCGATGTTGATGTTGTCGTAACGGTCGATGTGCCAGAGTGAAGGTCGCACGGGCTCATAGGGCGACTCGATGATCATGTCTTTGATCACGCCAACGATGGTATAAGGCCTCTCGTTCCAGGTCAGTATCTCCCCTACAGCATTGTCAAACCCCAGGAATTTTTCAGCGGCTTCGTTGATCACAAACGCGTTCGAGTCGCTGGCAAACTCGCGTGAGAAATCGCGGCCGTCCTTAAATTGCCAGCCTACCGTTTTGCCGAACTCGTGGCTTACGCCGTTGTTGGGAAAATCGACAGCCAGTGCCGGATCTTTACCTTTCCAGGTGAAGCCACCGTTGCTGTTCCATACTTGTGTCGGAGGACTGCCAGCTTCGGCCATCTCTGTGATGGCGCGTTGTGATTTCAGCTCATTGCGTACAGCGTCGAAGTGTTTGTGGATGTCGTTTGTTTGTAAATATACATTGATCAGTCCATTGCGGTCGTAGCCGATGGGCCTGTCTTTGGCGAACTCGATCTGGCGGAATACCACGATGGTGCCGATGATGAGCGTTACAGAAACAGTGAATTGTAATACCACCAGCACCTGTCTGGGAATAGAAGCAAATCTGCCTACACGGAACGTTCCTTTCAATACTTTCACGGGCTGGAACGAAGACAGGTAGAGCGCGGGATAGCTGCCCGCCACAAGACCTGTGATGAGGCTGAATCCGATGCCGATGAGCCAGAACCGCGGACTGCTCCACAACAAGGTAAGTCGTTTATCCGCTACCTGGTTGAATTGCGGCAACGCCAGGTATACCAGTCCGATGGCCACCACGAAAGCCAGCAACGCCACCACGATAGATTCACAGAAGAACTGGTTGACGAGTTGGGATCTCATCGAGCCGACCGACTTGCGGATACCTACTTCCTTGGCGCGTTTCTCGGAGCGGGCTGTGCTCAGGTTCATAAAGTTGATACACGCCAGCAGCAACACAAAAACGCCGATGATGCCGAACATCCAAACGAATTCGATGCGGCCGCCCACATTCTTGCCTTCCTTGAACTCGGAATACAGGTGCCATTTGCTCATGGGCAAAAGGAACACCTCCGGTTTGTACTTGCGGTCGTTGTCCGTGCGAAGCCTGTTATATTTTACGTTGATGATCTTGGCTGAAACCTGGTCGAAGTCCGCGTTATCGGCCAGCTGCGCCCATGTTTGGGTGAAGTTGCTGTCCCACGGATCGTCCATGGTCTTGATCCATTCGTTTTCGATGATATAGAGCGACCACGGCATAATGAAGGTCATCTCCCGGAATTTGGAGCTGTGCGGCATGTCTTCATAGACACCTGTCACTTTCACGTCGTGTTTGTTGTTCACGCGCATCATCTGGCCCATGGGATCGGCATCGCCAAAGAAGGTTTTTGCCACGGTCTCAGAGAGTATGATGGAGTACGGATCTTTCAACGCGAGCTCCGGATCACCTTTCAGCAGGTTGATCGAAAACATATCGATCACCGGTGGCTCCCAGTACATACCTGCTTTGTTGAACTTCTTATCGCCCACCGCAAGGATGCGCCCGAAGTTCCAGGTCGACTGAATGACATATTTAAAATCGCTGCCGAAATTATTGCGGATCTCCTCGGCCATCACGTAAGGGTTGGACACCTGCGATTGTTTTACGCCATTATAGATGTTATGCTGCCACACCTGCGCAAGCCGATCGTAGTTCTTATGGTAGCGGTTGTACGTCAGCTCATCCCAGATCCACAACCCGATCAGCAAGGCCACGGCCATACCCGTAGCAAGACCGGCAATGTTGATAAACGTGTAGCCCTTATTCTTGATAAGGTTCCGGACGGCGATCTTGAAGTAGTTGCGGAGCATAAAGAGACAAAATTTTGAACTAGACGAAAGGGATACTCAGTAAAGTTACAAAGGTTACAATCACGAGGGACCCCGGAAAGGCCAATCAATAGGCGCAGTAACTGGTAACTGGCAACTGGCTAACCGTCAACCGGTCACCTATCCGACAGCGCCTTCAAAGCCGTTTTCATCACGGCGATCCGCTGACCTTTTTGCAACACCTCCGCTTCTGCCGCGCGTTCTGCACAGTCGGCCGCCGGACATCGCTGGCACGTCTCTCCCACCATACGAATGGGAATGGTTGGGTCATTCCAGAACATCACCTTCTTCCGGAGCTGATTGGTGAGCAACAGCCCTACCGAGATGCTGTGGTTGATATTGGTGCCTTCCATCGCGGGTTTTGCCAGGCTGAGGATCAGGTACTCTTTTTCGTTGCCAAAATACCGCGACCGCTGCGCCATGCACAACGGTTTTGAATAGATCCCTTTTTTCAATTGCACCGAAAGACTGCGGAGAATATTGATGGAGATCCACCGGCGGCAGTAATGTTCCTGCATCATGTTAGCATGGGGGTTGTGCAGTCCTGCGAGGTGCATCTCCTTGGTCAGCTCGAACTCTTCACTGCCATTGCGGTTGCTGAAGCGTAAAAAGAACAGCTCCTGGATGCCAAAATATCGCGGTAGCAGGTTGGTAAGGCGATGTGCAAGGATCTCGGGCGATACCTTGAAGTCTTCCATCAGTTGGATGATGTCACGGCTGTTGAATTCGGGGCTGGCAAAGATCACCTCGAGCCGCTTCACCAGCGATTCCCGGGGCAGCAGCAACGCGCAGGAAAAATAAGAAGCTTTGAAGTTGTTGAGCACCTGCTCGAAGGAGTCGAACTCCACCCACGATGTTGTATTCGGTCGCTCCGTGATGCCAAGGAATTGAAAGCCGATCTCGCGTCCGAGGATGAACGCTTTCTGAATGCGGTTGAGATTTTTGTTCAGCAGCAGTTTGGGACGTTTTCCCGGAAGCAGCACAGACCTGAGTTCCTGGAGCTCGGGCTGGTTAGACAGGCCATCTTCTTCAACCCGGTATTGATAATTCTTTTCCAGCACGGCGCGGAGTTGCTCCCACTCAATTGCCTGATGGACATCCAGGCTGTTTTGCGACATAAAGTTGTCGACTGCTGTCTCGATCTCCTCGAAATAGTTTTCGTGCATCTCCTGGTAAGAGCGAAGGGCGGAAAAGTAGATGTTTTCAACTCTCATTCCGTAGTTACGACTGATCTCGATCAGGGTATTGAGAAATGCATTGAGCTTGACAGGCACACGGGCCAGCAGGTCAAGCAATTGCGCCTTGTCGATACCGAACACATCGAGCAGCAGCTCTTTCATGATGCGCGATTGAAGCACTTCGGCAACCGGCGCCAGCTTTTTGTTCGTCTTCAATGACACCAGCCAGTCGTAGCTCACCTCCAGCGTATTGGCCAGCACGGCAATCTTGTCTGCCTTGGGAAGTTTTTTTCCTTTCTCGATCTCGTTCAGGTAAGAGATCGAGATACCCGTAGCCTGCGCAAGCTCCGCCAGCGACATCCCTTTTTCAGTACGAAGCTGCTTGAGCTTGAGACCCATGATGAGCTTGAGGTGGGATTCGTCTACGGTAGCAGGTGACTTCTTTTTGGGTTCCATAATTCAGATGGTTACTAGTTGCCTGTTGCCAGTTGCCGGTTGCCTGTTGCCGGTTCATTTTGTGTTTATTATTACTACTGAGTTTCTCAATCGAAAGACACCGAAAAAACTGACGGCATTATCGAGCTTCCGCCAACCGATTTACCAAGATTCCGAACGCAATGCTGTCCTCGCCCCAACCGGCCACCCGGTAACTGGCAACTGGCAACAAGCCCCATTCGCCGATCAGCGAACAAAAATATTTTTCACACAATCGTTAAATCTGAAACCCAAAAACCGCCTCCCAATCCAAATCAATCGTTTACGCCTGGCTTATAAATGTAGCGAAAAAAGTCTGTCAGCGAAAATTCGCTTGATTTTAAGCCCCGGCTTTTGAAGGTTTGTGTCACCAAATCACCGGAATTATGAACCCAATCATGTCAGAAACAACCACCATGACCGGCAACATTCGGCTCAAAGGCGAGCTGAAAGCAGGTTTTGAAACAGTGCTTACACCCGAAGCCCTCTCCTTCCTGGCGTTCCTTCACGACCAGTTCGATACCAGAAGGCAGACCCTGCTCGTACAGCGAAAAGATCGGCAGGCCGAGATCAATGAAGGACATTTTCCCACTTGCCTGCCGGCCACCGAAGACGTGAGAAAGAATGAATGGAAGGTTGATCCCGTACCGCCGTGCCTGCAGAACCGGCGTGTGGAGATCACCGGCCCGGTTGACCGGAAGATGGTCATCAACGCACTGAATTCAGGCGCCAATGTTTACATGGCCGATTTTGAGGATGCTACTTCGCCCACATGGCAGAACATCATCGAAGGTCAGATGAACCTGCAGGATGCCGTGCGAAAGGAGATCAGCTACACTGCGGCTGACGGAAGATCGTATCACCTGAACGATGAAGTGGCCGTGCTGATGGTGCGTCCGCGGGGCTGGCATCTTGATGAAGCACACATCCTCATCGATAACAAACCGGTATCGGCATCACTGACTGATTTTGCTTTGTTTGCCTTCCACAACGGCGCCCTGTTGTCAGCCCGGGAACAGGGCCCGTTCTTTTACCTGCCCAAGATCGAAAGTCACCTCGAGGCGCGTTTATGGAACGACGTGTTCAACGCCGCTGAAGACATGCTCGGACTGACCCAGGGCACCATCAAGGCGACCGTGCTCATCGAGACCATCACGGCCGCGTTTGAAATGGAAGAGATCCTGTACGAGCTCCGCACCCACATCGCCGGACTGAATGCAGGCCGCTGGGATTACATCTTCAGCATCATCAAAAAATTCCACCGTCACCCGCAGTTCATGATGCCGGAGCGGGCGCTGGTGACCATGAACGTACCTTTCATGAGTGCTTATGCGCGTCAGCTGGTGAAAGTATGCCATAAACGCGGCGCCCATGCCATGGGTGGTATGTCGGCCTTTATTCCCAGCAAGAACGAAGCCGTAAACAGGAATGCCTATGAAAAGATCCGCAGCGATAAGGAACGCGAAGTGATGCAGGGCTATGACGGCACCTGGGTGGCACATCCTAAACTGGTTTCTGTTGCCAGGGAGATCTTCGACAAGGTGCTGGGAGATCAACCCAACCAGAAGCACATGATACCCGCGCACGATGATGTCACGGCAGCGGAGCTCCTCGATGTAGCCTCGGCCAGGGGTACCATCTCCGAGTATGGGTTCCGCACCAACGTGAACGTGGCGCTGCTTTACCTTGAGTCGTGGCTGAGTGGCACCGGGGCTGCGGCATTGTATAACCTGATGGAAGACGCTGCCACCGCCGAGATCTCCCGTGCCCAGTTGTGGCAATGGATCAACCACCGCGCCATGCTGGAAGACAACCGTACCATTACCACGGCATTGTACCAGGAGATCTGCGACGAAGAGTTCGACAAGATCAGCGACGAATTCTTCACCGCGGGCAAAGACGCATCACGGCTGCAAACAGCACGCCTCATCCTCGATAAGCTGGTGCTATCACCAACCTTCGAAGATTTCCTTACCCTCAAAGCATACACTTACATACAGTGATAGATATGAGATGTGAGATAATACCGAGTGACTCGAAAACCGCCCGGTCTCATCCCGATAGCTATCGGGACTCAAGTCTCACATCTAACTTGAAACTTCAAACTTGAAACTTTAAACTTTTAACCTCAAACTTTCCGAATATGAACAGGCAGGAGAAAATCAGTCAGTTAACCCATAGCTGGAATCACGACACAAGATGGCGCGGTATCACAAGGCCTTACACGGCAGCGCAGGTAGTAAAACTTGCAGGCACAGTTAAAATAGAACACACGCTGGCAAAGCTCGGCGCTGAGCGGCTCTGGGATCTCCTCCATACGGAAAGTTGCGTGACGGCATTGGGCGCCCTTACCGGCAACCAGGCCGTGCAGCAAGTACAGGCGGGACTAAAAGCCATTTACCTTAGCGGATGGCAGGTGGCTGCCGATGCCAATCTTTCAGGGCAAACCTACCCTGACCAGAGCCTCTATCCGGCAGACAGTGTACCGGCCGTTGTGAGGCGTATCAACAACGCCCTGCTACGCGCAGACCAGATCCAGCACGAGACCGGTGAGGGAAATGTATACTGGATGGCCCCCATCGTGGCAGATGCGGAGGCGGGCTTCGGTGGCAACCTCAACGCGTTCGAGCTGATGAAGATGATGATCGAAGCAGGCGCCGCTGGTGTGCATTTTGAAGACCAGCTCTCATCGGCCAAGAAATGCGGCCACCTCGGGGGAAAGGTGCTCGTGCCCACACGTGAGGCCATCGACAGGCTTGTTGCTGCCAGGCTTGCCGCCGATGTGCTGGAAGTGCCCACCCTCATTGTAGCCCGCACCGATGCCGATGCCGCCACCCTGCTCACCAGCGACATCGATGAACGCGACCGGCCATTCATTTACGGGCAACGGTCACATGAAGGTTTCTACCAGGTGAAGAATGGTATCGATCAGGCCATCAGCCGGGGCGTTGCATATGCACCGTACGCCGACCTGGTGTGGTGTGAGACATCGCATCCCGACCTCGGGCAAGCTTACGAATTCGCCCGCGCCATTCATGCGCAATACCCCGGCAAGTTGCTGGCGTACAACTGCTCACCATCGTTCAATTGGGCCGCTAAGCTTACGGAAATGGAGATGCTCAGCTTCCGCGAACAGCTCGCCGCCATGGGATATAAATTTCAGTTTGTGACGCTGGCAGGCTTCCACGCCCTGAACACCAGCATGTTCGAGCTGGCACTCGCCTACCGGCAGAACGGTATGGCCGGATACGCTTCCCTGCAGCAAAGGGAGTTCACGCTCCAGCATGACCATGGCTTCAGGGCCGTCCGTCACCAGGCCTTCGTAGGCACCGGCTACTTCGATGCCGTCCAGGAAGTGATCACCAATGGCCAGGCTTCCACCACAGCGTTGAGGAATTCTACGGAAGAAGCGCAATTCGGAGAAGTGAAGGCGGTGCCGCTGGTTGCGTGAAAAAAAATTGACAGTTGACAAGGCTCTCACCCTTCAAGGGCTTTTCAGGTGCATCACTTTATGAAAATTGGTATACGCCACCTGCAGAACCCTTGAAGGGTTGTTCCGTGGACTAATCGTACCTCGTATTTCGTACCTCGTACTTTTTAGCAAGACCGATATTCTGAGCAAGGCACGTGTGTCGGCATGCGGGGAGCGAAGAATCCCGTTGTAACGAAGTGCACACGCATAGAGCAGATGCAGTTATAAGTGCGCGGTGACGGTCACGGGATCCTTCGCTCGCACACTGCCCCGCACAAAGACACCACTCAGGATACCGGTTTCTATGGGGCCGCGGCCGTGGACTGTCGACTGTGGACCGTGGACTATTTACTCACCACTCTTCTAAAATTCGGATAATTAAAAATCACCAGCGCCACCGCAATGATCGCATACCCCGTCAACTGGATGGCGTTGATATGCTCGTGAAAAACAACGAATGCCAGCGTGAAGTTGATGATGGGGTTCACATACATCAGGATGCCGATGGTAGCGGAGTTGATGCGGTTGAGCGCAAAGAGGTTCAGGAACAGGGGAACCACGGTGAAGATCACGGCGATCATGGCAATGAAGGCGTAGAACCTCGTGGCCGATGGAACACTGCTCACCAGTGTGTTGACAAACAGGGTCAGGATGAGCAGCGAGAACAATACCTGCACGCCCAGGATGATCATGCGGTCGAAACCCTGGTTCTTGCGTTGTGAGATCAGGTACAGCGCGTAGGTGAACGCTGTGAGAAAGCTGTAGCCCAGCTCGAGCGTGGAGTTGAGACCCATCAGCACACAACTGATCGTACAAAGCGCCACGGCGATCCACTGCAGCGTTGTCATCTTCTCTTTGATGAGCACGTACCCCAGCACCGCCGTGATCACAGGGCAAATGAGATACGAGAACGACGCCGTTTTGATGTTGATGTTGTTCACGATGTAAATAAATGTGAGCCAGTTCACGGTGAGCAACGCGCCGCCAACGAGGGTGAGCGCGATCACCTTGTTTCGCTGCGTCGATGCCAGCGACCGAAGGTTTGTGAGGTTGGTTCTAAGGTCGTTACGCTTGAAGCCGAAAATAATGACCGCCAGCACCAGCACCGAGGCCAGGATCCGGAAGTAAAGGATCTCCCCTGCTGAATAGTCTTTTAAGGCACGGAGCGGGATCGAAAAGAATCCCCACGTTACGAAGGCTGCGATCGCCGCAGCGTAATGCTTGCTGTTGCTCATGATTGAAGGGGCGAATATAACAAATCGCTTGGCTATTCCCCGTTCACTTTTTTCTCCTCGCGTTTGGTGATGATCTTTTCCTTTTTGATGTCGATGCGCAGGAATGCGTACAGGCTCATGTAAACGTTTGCGATCCATACCAGCGCAAAACCCCCGATGAGGTAGCCACGCCAGTCGTCGAACAGCAGCTTGTATTCGGTGATGGCGAGCATCAGAATGGTCACGTAATGGCTGAAGCAGTACTCGCAGGTAAAAAGATAAAAGAACTTCCGCACAGGCAGTGACGTTGCGTCCTGGCTTCTCCGTGTGCAATATTCCCGGGGTTCTTTGAAAACTTCCTCATGAGTAACAGTCCATGCCATGCAGGCAATGGGAATGGCCAGAATGAACAGCCAGATGATTTGTGTATCGAGATCCATCTTTTAATAAGAACACCTGATCCCTTAAAATATTCTGCCAACATGCCCAAAAACAAAAAAGGCTGCTTCGCGATGGAAGACAGCCTTTCTGTGCGCAAGGCATATGCAAGGGTCTATTTAGGATAACCGTCGTTCTGGCCAAGGTTCGGATTCAGCACGCGCTGCCGCTGCGGAATGGGAAACAGCTTGCGGGTTGGGTCAGTAGGCACGTGATCCCACCATGAGGCCGTGGTAAATTTGTTCCAGCGGATCAGGTCCTGCCGGCGGAACCCTTCGAAGATGAACTCGCGGCCTCTTTCGGCCAGCAGCTCATCCAGCGTAAGCGTGTTGACAGTATAGGCACGTGAAGCCCAGTCGGCCGGAGCAAAAGCGCGTTTTTTACTGTCGTTGATCAGCTGCACAGCCTCGCCGGTAGCAACGCCACCGTTCTTACGCATCAGGGCTTCTGCTTTTGCAAAGTAGATCCAGGTAAGGCGGTAAGCATTCCAGTCGGTGCTGTTATAGCTGGCGTGGGTCAGGTTGCCGAGCTTGTACTTGTTGAAACGGATGCCGCTGTTCTCTTCACCCTGTGTCATGTCTGTGGGCAGGAGTTCGGGATCTGTGCCGTTCTGCGCAGCCTGTTTGTTCTTGCGGATATTATCGACGAACACCAGCGGCTGACCTGCATACTCATTGCCGCTGCCGCCCAGCACGGGTGATGAAGGATTGTCGTACCGGAATTGCGGTCCTGCCAGCAGCCAGGTGGATTTCCTGAGGTCCTCATTTTCGAAAGTGGAATAGACACCAGGGATCAGCACCACGCCGTCATTTCCATTACGGGCGCCGCCATAGATATCGCGTTGGTTGAAGTGGTAGAAATCTCCCGGCCATTGCGGCTGAAAGTTCGAGGTCTGAAATTCGTAGGCAATGGAAAAGATCGTTTCCTTCGACTGGTGGTTATTAGGCCCGAACCCATCCGTGATGTTGACATCGAGCGCCATGGTGGCATCGTTTTGGCCCCCGGCCTCTCCGTTGATCAGCTTGTTGGCGGCGGCGATACAATCATCCCACCGTGCTGTGCCGGTCCAGACCTCTGCGTTGAGGTATAATTCAACGAGCATGGCATATCCGCCGGCCTGCGACATACGGCCCAGCATCGCTTTCGAAAGTTTGGGAGCCTTGTCGATGTTGTCCTTGATCTCCTTCTCGATGAAGGCGAACACCTCGGCCCGTGGACGCGACGGAGGACTTACCGGCTCTCCTACTTTGGTTACGATGGGAATATCACCATACAGGTCCATCAGCTTCAGGTAATGGAATGCCCGCAGCAGCTTCAGCTCGGCGATAAAGGCATCCTTTTCTTCCTGTGTGATGCCCATCGACTGGATGCTTCTTTTTTCCAGGTTCTCGATCGGGTCGGTACACAGCCCGAGTCCCCACCACATCAGCCTCCACGGGTTCCAGATAAAGTCATCGTCAACGGTCCAGGTATGGTAATGCAGACGGATCCATTTGCCGCCATCCTGACCGTGCCTTCCTTTCACAGGCCATGCAAGCTGGTCGGCAGAGAGTTCACCGATCCGCCACCATCCGTCCTGCCCCGGGGTCATCCAGGCATTGGCGTGGGTATAAGGGCGCAGCACGGCTGACACCACTTCGTTCTTGTTGTTATAAAAATTATCCGTGAGCAGCTGGTCGTATACATTTTCAGAGAGATCGGTGCAACCGGCCACCACGAGCGCCAGCACAGCAACACAACGTTTCAGGTATGTCTTCATGGGTTTCATCTTGGTTCAGGTTAAAATCCAACATTAAGTCCTATCAGGAATGAGCGCGTGCTCGGATATGGGCCGCGGCTGTCGATGCCAGGACCAAGGCCGGTGTCGTTCACAAAGTCAGGATCATTGCCCGAGTACTTGGTGAAGATGGCCAGGTTCGATCCGTTCACATACACCCTGAGGTTGCGGATGTACGATGTGGGCAATCTGAAATTATAGCCGAGCGATACTTCGTCCAGCTTCAGGTAGTCACCGGGCTCGAGATAATAATCCGAGTACTGATAGGTGTCTTTCAACGCAGCGTGATCGGTGAACGCACTGCGCAGCAGGTTGGTTTTGGAGACCTGGTTGCCGTACGAGATCTGCATGGTATTGAGGATGTCGTAGCCGAACTTGCCGCGCATGTAGATCCTGAGGTCGAAATTCTTATAGGCAAAGCTGTTGGTCCAGGAGAGATAATACTTGGGGATCGCGTTGCCGATCACCGCGAGATCAGACTCCTCCGGGTTGATGGAGTTGTTGATCTGATCGAACGGAACCTTGCTGCCATCGCGTTTGTAGAAGAGCCATTTTCCATTCTCGTCGAAGCCGGCGAAACGTTTGCCGTAGAAAGTGCCGAGGTCGCCACCTTCGAAGGTACGAATGGCATCACCGAGTGCGCCGAAGCCGCCGATACCACCGTAGGTTTTATAGTCGAGCTTATAAACATCGTTGGAGAAGCTCTCCATGGTATTTTTTGCCGTGCTGGCAGCCACGTCCATGCGCCAGGTGAAGTCGCCTTTGGCCATCACCAAACCGTTCAGGGTGATCTCGAGGCCTTTGGTAGCAATAGTGCCTACGTTGGTGTAGATGCTTTCGCGCACAAACGGAGGCAACTGTGACGTATAGGTTTCAAGCAGGTCTTCCGTTTTACGTGAATACAGCTCGAAGGCGCCGCTGAGCCTGTTGTTGAACAAGCTGAAGTCGAGTCCGATGTTCAGTTCTTTTTTCTTCTCCCACCTTAAGTCGGGATTCGGGTTCCGGTTCGGGCCATAGGTCTGCCGCCAGATCCCGTCAGGGTTGATGTAGTTGCCGCCGGTACCCAGGGTAACAAGTGATGAATAGTTGCTGATGCCGGAGTTTCCGGTAACACCGTAGCCACCCCGTATCTTCAGATCGTCGAGGAATGTTATGCCTTGCATAAAGCTCTCACGGCTGATGTTCCAGCCCGCGGATACCGCCGGGAAATTTCCCCATTTGTTGTTGGATCCGAAGCGCGACGAACCTTCGCGGCGCAGCACAGCCTGTACGAAATACTTCTCATCGAAGGCGTAATTGATCCTGCCAAAGAAGGCGATGATGGTGTTGTCATTCTTGAAGCTGCTCATGCCTGCCCTGCCTGCTGCGAGCGCGCTACCCGTACCGATGTTGTTATCCTCGAAAACATCGTTGATGAATCCTGTGTTGCTGGCATCAAATCCTTCGTTCAGTTCATACCGCCAGCTATAGCCCGCGATGGCGCCGATGGTCTGTTTGCTGGCAAAGCTCCTGGTATACTCGAGCGTGGGTTCGATGGCGTAACGTTGCTCGAGCGTGGTACCCCGGTAAGCATAACCACCGTTCCTGCCTTCGGGCGTTGTACTTTCCACGGAAGATTCAGAATCACGGAGCCGGTACTGGCTGTCGTGATACTGGTTCCGCTGCAGCGCGCCGAAGAACGATCCCTTCAATCCCGGGATCAGCTCGAGCGATACTTTAGCGTCCACGGAGCTCGTCTGTTGCTGCCGGCGGCTGGTCTCCTGGTACAGGCGTGCCACCTGGTTGGTACTGGTGCCCTCGAAATAGTAAGTGCCGTCCGGGTTTGTGATCGGAAGCGTTGGGTTCCTGATCAGCTGGTCTTCCCAGCCTCCGCCTCCCAGCAGGTTGGCATTGTTAAAATTGGTGGCCAGGTTGATCTGGGTGCTCAGCTTGTTATTGAGACCGCGTTGCTGCAGATTCAGCCTGAGACCATACTGTTCGCGGCGGTTCTCCAGGGCAATGCCTTGCAGATCCTGGTAGTACAAGCTGGCGCGGTAGCTTGTATTATCGGCGCCACCGGAAAGCGCCATCGTGTGATATTGCGACAGGTTGCTGTGGTTGACGAGCTTGTCAAAAGCATCGATGGAGCTGCCGTAATCGGTTCCGTCAGGCAATGAGCCATCGGCTATTTTTGCGCGGTATTCATCCGCCGTCAGGAACTTGGGCCTGCGCTGAATGTATTCGCGCCTGATGTAGGTGGAGTAGTCGAATTTCGGAGGGCCTGGTTTTCCTTTTTTGGTGGTCACGAGGATCACACCACCGTTGGCCTGGGTGCCGTAAATAGCCGCGGCTGAACCATCTTTCAATACATCGATGGAGGCGATGTCTTCCTGTTGCAGCAGGTCGAGGTTACCACCGGGGATGCCGTCGATGACTACGAGTGGTGATGTGCTTCCCGTCAGGGAGGTGATTCCCCTGATCTGGATGCTTACGCCGCTGTTCGGGTTCGTTCCGCTGGTCCTGGTGATGGTGAGACCGGCAACTTTTCCCTGGATGAGGTCCAGTGCATTGCGTGCGCCGCTCTGCCGGAACTCTTCAGCTTTGACGGAAGCTACTGCGGCGGTTATCTCGGCCCGCTTCTGGGTGCCGTAACCCACCACTACAACTTCGTTGAGCGTGCGGATGTCAGGTTGCATCTGAACATCGATCGCCTGGCGGTTCATCAAAGGTACTTCCTGAGAAAGATAGCCGATGAACGAAAATACAAGTGTACCGGTGCCGTCCGGTGCTTCCAGTTTGTACTGGCCTTCGGCGTCTGTCACCACGCCGATGTTCGTGCCTTTTAATAAAACGTTTACGCCTGGCATGGCATCTCCGAGCTCCGTTGTCACTTTCCCCGACACGGAGAAAACAGCGATCTCAGAAAGCAGCTCTTCGCGTGTAGAATCCGAAACAGACAGGTAGGGTGCCAGTTTTCCGGTGCCGGGTTGTTCGCCGATGATCTTCTCTTTGATCCGTGAGGTGATCTTGGGTTCGTCGCGCTCGAGTATAATGTAGATCTTGTCTACTTTCTTATAGGTGAGGCCTACAGGGCTCAGCACATTTCTCAGGGTCTCTTCGATGGAAGCAGTGCCATTGGTCCTTGCATCCACTTCGATCTGCTGGATGTTCTTGTTGTTGAACATGAAATAGATACCGTGCCGGAGATGCAGTTCATGCATCACCTTTTTCAATGGTTTGAAATGCGAAGTGGAAGAATGCTGCGAGGCCGAGGCATAAAACTCCTGTGCATACGAGCTGCTGATGCATTGCACCGTGATGACAGCCAGGAATGAGCTGATGAGTAAACGTTTTTTCATGTTTGGTGATTAAGGTTTTACATTGGGCTATTCAATCAGTACTTCTTTACCCTCCTGTTTAAAGGTGAGGTTAAAAGCAGCGGACAGAGCTTTGAGCAGTGTGTCGAGGTTGTCTGTGGGCACAACACCCGTCACCTCTATATTGGGATCAGGATTTTTCTTGATCACTACCTTGAGGCCATACGTTTCTTCTATTCTTTGCGCGATCTTTTCCAGCGAAAGGCCGTCGAGGATCCATTCGTTATCTTTCCAGGCGCTGTAAACCCTCGGATCGACAGTTCGCTGAACAGGTTCTTTTTTCCTGCCCGAGATCTCCACCATATCGCCGGGGTTCATCATGATGGTTTTGTCAGGCAACGTGAGCGCTATCTTACCGGTATTGAGCACCACGCGCGTGTCACTCCGCTCCGATACCGTGAATTCCGTACCGAGCACATTCACATCGAGCGTGTTGGTATGCACAATGAATTTCACGGGTTCTGCGTTACCTGATGCGCGCTTTTTCTTGCGTACAGAGAAGAAAGCTTCACCCTGCAACCACACTTCCCGGTCATTTTCCCATCGGCCCAGGGTCAGCTTTGAATTGGCGTTCAATGTCACCACTGAGCTGTCGGGCAACACGATCTTGTGTGTCTCGCCGAAGCTCGTCTGGTAAGAAATGGCCTTGTCGCTATACGGAGCATACAACCACACGCCGGCGAGCAATAAAATACCGGCGATGGCCGCGGCTGCCTTCCACCACAGGCTGATGGTGCGTGTAGGCTGCAACGTTACCGGTGGCGCTTCTGCCTGCTGGCGATTGGTTGCATTGATGCGTTCCCAGATATTTTGAGTAGCCTCCTGCGCATCCGGATGCGGCAGAAAGGTCATCGAGAGCACCAGGCCCCGCGCCTCTTCTACCACAACCCGCTTGTGCGGATATTTGCTGAGCCATGCTTTCCAGAACTCGTTGCCTTGCGGGTCGGCCCGCTTCACCCACTGAACAAAGTCAGGGTCAGTAGCAAAGTCTTCTACTGAGTAGTTTTCGTAGAGCTTGTGTTTGTCATTCATATACATGTATGTTGATTAAAGGATGTAGTTGCAGTTTTTTACCAGGAATATTTCGGGAATTTTTTTGAGGGCTGGGGTCAGTGCTGTAAAAGACTGATCAGCAAACGCTTATAACTGAAGATTTGTCATTGAATGGTGAGGGTCCGTATATAATAGTAGTATTGGCCGGCGCTGGTTATTCCAGGAACACCGGTAGCAGGCTGGCGTGGCTGAGCTGTTTTCGAAGAGTCTGAATAGCAGTATGGACCTGGTTATAGACCGTGCGAATGTTCAGCCCCATGATCTCCGCGGTTTCGGGATAGTCAAGGTTGCTGAAGTAAAGTAAAAAAATAGCTTCACGTTGTCGTGGTGGCAGTGCCGTTACAGCCTCCATCAGGTGTTTGTTCCTGCTGGAGGAGGTCTCCGCTTCGATCATTTTTTCTTCCGGCGATGAAGCAGTTTCCGGCAGCGTGTTGGTGAACTCATTCCCACGGTTGTGCTGCCTGGTACGCGTTTCAACTGCTTCCAGGATCCTCCTTCTCAGCGATTTGAACAGGTAGTATTTGATGGCGTTGGTCTCGCCCAGCGAAGCACGGTGCTGGAACAGGTACACAAAAAGGTCGTGCATACAATCTTCCACCAACGGCCTGTTATTCACCACATAAAGGCCATAGCTGAACAGCTCCACGGAATGGCGGTGATAAATGTATTCATACGCTTTATCACTTCCTCCCCTGAAAAGATTCCAGATCTCTGCGTCGCTATAGGAAGAAAAACTTTCCATTGTAACCAGTAAGCACTCCGTGGTTGAAGTGTAGTGTAAGGCAAAATAGTGAAAAGTTAGGTACGAAGTACGATTTACGAGGTACGAAGTAATGCAGATCGGGCTACCGTACCTCGTACTTCGTATCTCGTACCTAAACTAAAGTGTATAGTGGATGCCCGCAGCAGCCCTATTCGCTTTTTCCCTGGCTTGTTCAACAGACGATGCCCTGGCGAGGCATACACCCATTCGCCTTTCTCCGTTCACGTCGGGTTTTCCGAAAAGGCGAAGTTGTGTGTCAGGTTCTGACAGTGCCTGTTCGATGCCGGAGAAGACAACATTCTGCGAAGTGCCTTTTACCAGGATCACACTGGAAGCGGATGGACCCAGCTGAACGATGTTGGGAATGGGCAGGCCGAGAATGGCCCTCACATGCAACGCAAACTCGGAAAGATCCTGGGAGATCATGGTGACCATACCGGTGTCATGTGGCCGCGGTGACAGCTCGCTGAAGTAAACCGTATCACCTTTGATGAAGAATTCCACGCCGAAGATGCCGGTGCCGCCGAGCGCGTCAACAACCTTGGCTGCGATGCCCTGCGCCTGACGTAAAGCCTCGTTGCTCATAGGGTGTGGCTGCCACGACTCCTGGTAGTCGCCATGTTCCTGGCGGTGGCCGATGGGTGCGCAAAATGAGATTCCGCCTTTGTGACGGATCGTGAGCAGGGTGATCTCATAGTCGAAGTCAATGAAGCCTTCGATGATCACACGGCCTCCGCCACTGCGCCCTCCCTCCTGTGCGTATTGCCAGGCGGTGTCTATGTGCTGTTCATTTTTTACAACGCTCTGCCCTTTGCCGGAAGAGCTCATGATGGGTTTCACCACGCAGGGCATGCCGATGGCTTTGATGGCCGAGATAAATTCTTCTTTGGTTCCTGCAAACCGGTAAGGTGAAGTTCTGAGGCCGAGCTTCTCCGCTGCCAGTGTGCGGATGCCTTCGCGGTTCATGGTGAGGCGTGTGGCGTTGGCTGAGGGAATCACCCGGTAACCTTCCTTTTCAAGTTCCACCAGTGTATCTGTAGCGATGGCCTCAACTTCCGGGATGATGTAATGAGGTTTTTCTTTTTCGATGAGCGCACGCAACGCCTGGCCATCCAGCATGGAGATGGTATGTGCGCGGTGGGCAACCTGCATGGCCGGAGCATTTTCGTACCGGTCTACGGCGATCACCTCAACGCCATAACGTTGAAACTCGATCACCACTTCTTTGCCGAGCTCGCCCGAGCCCAATAACATAACTTTGACCGCCGATGATTTCAGCGGTGTGCCTATCGTGAGGTTTTCCTGAGACATGCTCAATCTGATGCTTAAGGATCAGGGCGCAATGTAGGGCTTATTCTCAGGTAGAAAAAAGTAATGTTTAGTAAATCGGTGTGGTAGGTGTTGGATGAAACCTAACCCTAAATGGCTATTGTAAAGGAAGGTCTGTTAGGGGAAGGTCTCTGGTTTTGCCGGCGAGCGCCACCACGTTGTTCATTTTTAAAAGGTCCATCTCAGAAAATACAACGGGTTTCTCGATGCACATATGAAAGCCCGAGCCAAGGATCCGTTCCAGGTCGCCTCTCTGGAGCAGGGCGGTCATGGCGACAAAGGTGGTTTGGGGTGTTAATATTTCCTTGAGCTTATTGAGTATGTTAAGTCCACCGAAATTTCCCCAGAAGTGGATCTCGATAAATACAATGTCGAAAGGCGTTTCCAAGGCTTTCGCCACCCCCTTTTCCGGGGTATCGAAAATATGGATCGTTACATCGTTCCTGCCCTGAAATATCCGCTCATAGATGAAACGATTCACATGATCGTCTTCAAAAATGGCTATCACTTTTTTGTTCATGGTTATTCCAAAGGTATTCCGGATCACCCTATTACATTATCAGTGCCATACTCTGGAAACAGCTTTAAACGGCAAAAAGGTCCCTTTTCGTCTCTTATAAATTTCCGGATTTGGGAGCTTTCAAACAGGCCGGATACAATAATGAGCGTGAAGTGGAAAAAAATCTTTGTCTGTTTTGAGCGCCTTGTGCCGGCGAATATGCCGATATTTTTTTTGAATTACGCATGTAATAATGAGGGCTTTTTATGATAATTATTGCGATATTAAAATGACCAATTTAATCCTTTTAACCTAAAAACCGAATTCAGGCAGTCCTTCCCGATGGAAAACTGCCAGCCAACTATGTCAAAGACCGGACCTATCATCATCATAGACGACGACCCGGACGATCAGGAGATGATCCACCGTATTCTCTCGCGGTTAACACCGGAAACGGAGCTTAAAAAATTCAACGACGGAGAGGCAGCACTGGCTTATTTCCTCAGCACAAAAGACCGGCCGTTCATTGTACTTTGTGACATCAACATGCCGCTGATGAACGGACTTGAGCTGCGAAAGAAGATGGAGACCGAGCCCATGGTCAAGCAAAAGATGACCCCCTTCATCTACCTGACCACAACGGCTAGTCCAGACCAGGTCCTGATGGCGCACCACCTTGCTGTTCAGGGCTTTTTTGTGAAAGGGCAAAGTTACAACGAGCTCAAGGAAACCCTCACCGATATCATGGCGTACTGGAAGCGGTGTGAACGACCTTAAATGGGTTGCCAGTTGCAGGTTGCCAGTTGCCGGTTTAGACCGGGGACACTTAGACTATCGAGCTATGGTCTAAAACTGGAAGCATAGCTCAGTCAGTAGATGACCACTGCACTCACTGGCAACCGGTAACTGGCAACGATAAATAAAAACGCAGGACCCTTTCAAGCCCTGCGTCCCTTTGTAAATATCTGACCGGTTACTTCGTAACCTCGTAAGCCATCACCTTGTTCTTGAAGAAGCCGGGTACCAGCAGCAGGTTTTTCTCCTGGATGTATTCGATATCGGCCGCGCTCACTGAGTCGGCGCGGGTATCCAGCACGAGCGTTTTTTTCCACTCAGGGCTGATGTAATGCACCATACCATTCCAGCTTGATACAAAGTAGGCACCGTTGCCGATAGCCTCGATGCCGTCGGGGTTTTCAATACTGTCGGTACGCACCGTTACCTGTTTGCCGGTAACGTCTATCGTATTGAGGTTGGTGCTATCCCACAACACCATCAGCATGGTTCCGTTTTCGGCGAGCAGACCGTTCGGGCCGGCCAGTCCTTCCAACCACTTCGAAAGCTTGCCGTTCTCGATCACTGAAATGGTACCGCCTCCGGTATCGCTGATGTATACTTTTCCGGTAGCATCCGTTGTGATGTCGTTCAGGAATTTGGCACCCGCTACGGAGTGGGTTTTGGTGATCTTGCCGGTAGCCGGATCGATCTCGTGTACCCGGTCGATATCTGCCACATACAACTTGCCATTGGCCAGTCCCATTCCCTTGGGCGCATCCATACCTTTGGCCCACTGTGCCTCTGTTACCTTGCCATCAAGCGATACTTTGGAAATGAAGCCATTGCCATCCTTTTTGTCGGGCACGCCATTGATGTTGGCTACGTACAGCACGTCGCGTTCCTTGTCGTAAAGAACCGATTCACAGGTTGTTAAAACGGTATCGGTTTCCCACTTCAGCTTCAGTGTCACCGGCGGAGGTGCAACAGCAGTCGTATCTGCCGTGGTCGCAGACGATGTTTCTTTCTGGCTCTGGCATGCAAGGGCAATGACGGCCAGGGCAGGCATCAGTACGTTGAGTTTTTTCATAGTTCGTTTTGGTTTGCGCGCAAATATAATAAAGTCCACGGTCCACGGTCGACTGTCCACAGCAGATTCGTATGAACAGTATGTAAAATCTACTTTCATGAAACTGGTTACGGTAAAAGCCAATCGTCACAGTGCACGGATATCGGTAAGTTTCTCTAC
The DNA here is from genome assembly GCF_018598225.1 of Chryseosolibacter histidinae. Lineage (GTDB taxonomy): Bacteria > Bacteroidota > Bacteroidia > Cytophagales > Cyclobacteriaceae > Chryseosolibacter > Chryseosolibacter histidini. Next base: position 35,896 of record NZ_JAHESF010000050.1, read on the forward strand.
TTTCTTTTTTTGACACCCGATTGCTTTACTTCTCGATTTCACTTACTTTCATTCAGGATTCCTTGAGCCGCTGTGATCGTGCTGGCTAGCCCACCTGGAATTTCATCATCAATGATTCAACGATAGCCAGGCAACAATTCCTGGGTAGTACCATGGACGAATTAAAGAGCAAGGTCGCAGAGCATTATCTTTCCCTGGCACATGCGAAAGCCGAAGGAACGTCCAACGCTATCATCATCTGGACCATCTCCCTGGTATACATCTGGTTTTTTGGTATCGAAAGAATCCATACGGACTATAGAGACCTTAATAATCTCGTCAACGAAAAGGTCGTGATCAACCAAAAGATCAGTGAGAAAAGAGACTCTTTACGAGCGAGGTATGGTATCCTGAAAGGGCTGGACGAGGCGCTGATCGAACAAAAGGTCTACTATGATAACGCCTATAATGAGGTAAGTAATGATCTTGGGAATGCGCTGGTGACCAAGAAGAATGAGATCGAAGCGGCGAAAAAAGAAATTAACTTCAAGATCCCTCCTGATATCGATGTGCCAGTAGATCCACAGTATGCACCCCTGGCATGGAGCCTCCTGCTGCTGGGGTTTCTGGTGTATGTTGGGGCTTCAAGGGCAAGGATCCTGAACTTGTGTGCCAAGACGCTCAGGATCTACCGGCATGACTTGTCATACAAACCCGAACACTTTTCAGATTTCATTTCAATGCCCTTCTGGATCGCGCCGTTACCAACAAAAGATAGTAAGGTGTTCGCGGATGACCTCTGCCATGCGTTGGGATGGCAGCGGCAGAAAATGAAAACCACAGTTTATGTGCTGATCGGCATCTTCGTTTTCTTTGTACTCCAGTTGCGTGTCATGTACATCAATTTTGAAGTAGCAGACCAGTTCACGAACGATGTCAGGCATGTATTTTTGGTCCTCAACCTTTCCATCCTGGGTTGGCTCATCTATTACTTCATCCACTGGTTCAGGCAGCTTGTAGTTCCAGACCACTATGCCAATGAACCCTCCCCCAATTCCCTGCGCCGGCGCGACATTCTACGCATGTCAGCGTTCAGCCTCTCTTTCGGCCTGCTGTATCCCGTCGTAAAGGTTTCAGAAATTGTTTTTAAGCCACGGGTACCGAGATTCAGAAAGCACATTCCCAGCTTCACTTCCAGGCTTGCCCCTGGCTATTATTTTAACAACCTCAGCTCAACCATCCATTACGTCAATAGCGATCAGAAGATCCGCTCCATTGTCTGCATCAACCAGGATAACCTGCAGCCTGAGTCAGTGGCGTCCATTAGCGCCTTAACGTCCTTTAAAACTGTCAGTAATAAACGGGTGCACCTGGCTACATCTTCGCAGGTACTTGAAACAACCGCTTTGGAATTGGTGAGCAGTGGGAAACCGCTCGATGCCATAATTTTGTTAAGGGCTTCAGTTTTTCATGACCTTTTCTTAAAGAGTCGTAATTCACAAGACAAGCCCGTGGCGTTTCAACACAAGGTCACCCAGAAGCCAGGCTATAGGATCTACGATCTGCTGGCCGGATTATCCGTCAGGTTTGAGCCGGACAGGAGAAACCTGAAAGTCTTGCTGCGGATATTGAGAGATTCAAGAAATGTAGCACAGTTCGAGACGCGGTACAGCAAATGGAACAACGAGAAAAGTATATGGTTTCAGAAATGGAAGGATAAGAATAAAAAGATCAAATGGTCTTCCACTTTGGTTTAAGGATACATTTTAATATACAGTCCGGTCTTCTAATGTAAGATACTCGTGCTCCGCAAGCGAAAGCCTGTGGACAATACGAAAGATGGGGGTTCGAATCCCTCCCGGGCAGCTTTTATCGCATGCCCCTCCTTTAATATTTTTCAGAGTTGCTCACAAATGAAATGAACTTACTATCCGGTGACCAGGAAGGAACGTTGATGGTTCCCTGGCCACCGTACAGGTAGGCGATCGCTTTGGGTGCTCCACCACCGGCAGGCATCAGCCGCAGCATTACCCGTTTGTAAAAGGGATGATCGTTTGGATCGATGTCCTGAGGGAAGGAGATCATTACCAGCCACTTCCCGTCAGGAGAAATGTGTGGGAACCAGTTGTTGTACTCATCGAAGGTCAGCTGTTCCTTGCCGGAGCCGTCGGGTCTCATGCGCCAGATCTGCATTGTGCCAGAGGGGTTCGCATTGTAATAAATGTATTTTCCATCGGGAGAATACTCGGGACCATCGGCATGACTTGTTTTGTTGTCGGTGAGTTTGGTTTCCGCCCCGCCATTGATGGAGACCTTGTAAATATCAAAGGTCTTGCCATCGCGCTGGCCCACAAAAAGTACCTCTTTTCCATTGGGAGCCCAGCCATGCCAGTACGAAGGTGTTTTTTCCGTGACTTGCTTCGGTGTTCCACCCTGGAGGGGAAGCACATAAACAGTTGAGCCGCCTCCCGGTAATCCATCGCGGTGGTGACTGATGGCCAGCATCTTTCCATCGAAAGAAATGCCGTGGTCGTTGTTGTTCCTGTTAGCGGTGCCGGTGTTCACTTTCTCCGGGGTGCCTCCTTCTATGGGGATCATAAAAAGAGCGCCATCCTGGTTGAACAACAGCTTTCTGCCATCAGGCATCCAGTTGGGCGCCTCAAAACGGCTTTTAGACTCGTGGATCACCTTGCGCATGCCGTCGGCAACATTCAGGATCTCGAGACGTGATCCCATAAATCCCTGCTGGTAAGCATTGTAAGAATCCGCTACGGGTTTATCGATGCGCACGTTCCAGACACGGGCTTCTTCCACCACATCTTCATTGTGTGAGCTGATGAATATGCCGGCCAGCACTTCATCCGTAAGCGCCTCCATCTCATGTGAGCCGATGGTCTGCAGGGGTTCGCCCCAGTGCGCTGCCCTCATGGTGATCTTTTTTCCGGATCGCTCGAGCTGCAGGGTGCGGTAGTGCTTCTTGGGCGCGAACAGCTCATCTTCGGGATCTCTCATGTGTGAACCCTTCAGTGGACGCCACTGCAACACGGTAAGTCCATCGCCATGCAGCGTAGCCGTGATATGCGGTGCATTGTCGTCGGTGGTTTGCCGTACCATCCAACCGATCTTGCGATGGGCATCGGTGCCACTACCCACGAATTCGAAGTCGGCCGTAACAATAAAGTCTCCCTTGAGCTTTTTGAAAGCATATTGGAATTCGTCTCGTCCAAACCAGATGTTGTACCCGGCGCCCTTCAGGGTATAGACCTGCGATGAAGCATCGAATTGTACACTGCCTTTCTTTTTAGGGTTGCCAACGTCAGCGCTGGCCTCGAAGATGCCAACGGGATTTTGCTGAGCTTGTACAGTTCCTGACAAAACCAGCAGCATGAGTGGTAGAAATGCTCGCATTTTCCGGGTAGTTTAGATAAAGATGAATTTATCAAAAATTGCCCGGAGCGCCGAAGGAAGGTCACTCTAATTAAAAAGTGAGCAGGAAAGAGTCCACGGTCCACGGCAGTGACGAGTTACGTTTTTTGCTCACCTGCGATCCGATAGCTATCGAACGAAGTACGATCGTGTAGTTTACACTACTCTACCGTGGACTGTCGACTGTGGACGGTGGACTGGACTATCAGACTAAAACCCCTCCGCTTCTGATCCAGCGAGTGACCGATGATCGGTCTTGTTTCGCGTGATGGTGCACGGCCTGTTGTTGCTGTGCCGGTGATCTGGGCGATGGCCTGGCTGAGCAATGTTTCGCGTGTATCGCCGAGGGGATAGATGAACAGGCTGTTATCTTCGTTCAGCACGTTGGGGGTAAAGCCGTTCCCATAGTCAGACTGGTCGAGGCTGTTGTATACTTTCACCACAATGGGCTGCATGCCCCAGGTGTTGGAAGCGTTGTTCTCTTCGTAAAGCGATATGGAACCAACATTCTTGCCATAGGTGACATCGCCGATGAGGAATACATCCATGAACGGTTTCAGTGCGTTGATCACAAGCTCGCTGGCGGAAGCGGTACGGGAGCTGGTGAGCACATAAACACGGCCGCCGGAGAGCATGCTGCCGATGTTCGAAGCCTTGGAGGTGAACTTGGCGATCAGGAAATCAGCGCCATAGCGCGGATCGTCAACGATCTCCTTTTCAACCTGTGTGTTGTACGATTTTCGGGCGAATACTTTTGTGTTGTCTATACCCTTGCCGATAAAGCTGGCCAGGCTGTTGGCAGCGTCTTCACCCCCGCCACTGTTGAAACGCAGGTCGAGCACCAGGTCTGTGATGCCGCCCGACTTGAAGGTGGCAAAGATGTTGGCCATCTGGGCATCGTAGGCGTTGGGATTGCTATCGGTGCCGCTGGCGAAGAAATTATAAACATAGTAACCTATCTTTTTTCCGCCCACTTCCAGGATGCGGTTCATGTAGTGGGGATTCTCGGCGTATTGAATGGTGGTGAGCGAAATGGTTTTTTCCGCATCGAACTGCTGCTCGTTGACCAGCAGCGGCTTGTACCGAAGGCTGTGGTTCTCCTTTACCTGGGCCATTACCGTTTGATAATTGGAGACAGTGATTTGCTGATCGTTGACACGGGTGATGAGGTCGCCCCGCTTGAGGCCGGCGGCTTCGGCCGGTGACGAGGGCTTCACATACAGTATCTGGGCCACCACGTTGTTGCTCGATTCGTTCTCGCGGTAAAGCACATATTCATAACCGGCTTCCTTGCTGATGCCCTGGAGCGAGTTCAGCAGATCCCGGTAGTTATCCTGGATCCAGGAAAAACGATCTTCGGAAGAGAGCAGCGATTTGAAGAAGGTTTCCGGGTCTGTGTTCTTGTTGGGAGACGCGGGAAGCTGGTCGTTCCAAAGGTACCAGAATTCCATGGTATCAAAGATCCAGTTGTTGACCTTGGCATCTGCGGTCAGCGGCTGTGGATCATCCTCTTTACAGGATAACAGGAGCACAAGCAGCAGCAGAACGGGCTTGAAAGAGAACAAGGAAAGAAGATTGTTACGCACTTTTTTCATAGATAACCAAGAAACGAATTTACGCCATTAATTGTATCACCGGGTACCGTTTTTGCCGTTGAAAATCCCCTTTTACGAGACAACCGCATCGGTTCCGGGTATGATTCTTTACCTGCAGGCTGGTGATCAGTTGTTTAGATGCCACCGGGATTAAAGACGATACTCATGGCCCTCAAAGAAGCTTTTAAGCTGCTCAGCAAAAAAGAGCCGCTGGTATTGTCTTCTTCCACCGCCTTTTTCGCCACCTTTTCCATTTCGCCCATCATCATTATACTGATCAGCCTCTTTGGACTGTATCCGCAATCTGAACGCATCAACAATCACCTGTTCCAGTCCATCGGTTCCATCTTCGGAAGGGAAACCGCCTGGCAGATAGAATCGATCGTTAATAATTTTATGTCCATTGAAGGTAACTGGTTCATCACGCTGGCCAGTGGTGTCTTTTTTATCTTCGTGGCCACCACGTTGCTGAGCGTGGTCAAACATGCCATTCAGAAGATCTGGCATCTCAGGCCCAAGCCGCGCCTGAGATTAAAGTATCACTCGCGCGAGAGAGGAACACTCTTCGGGGTGATTGTGTTCACGGGTGTGCTTTTTCTGGTATCGGTGGTGATCGATACAAGCCTCGGTATGTCGCTCGACTACCTGCAGGCGGTCTGGCCGGGTGCCGCCATTGTGATGGTGCGGGTGTTGAACGTGCTCTTCTCCGTAATTATAGTGACCATATGGTTTACCGTGCTTTTTAAGATCCTGCCCGAAGCAAATATTTCATGGGACACCGCTTTCAACGGCGGACTGCTTACCGGCATCCTCTTCAGCATCGGCAAATGGCTGCTGCATGAAGTGCTGGTCTATGCGCGTTTCGCCACCATCTTCGGCGCCTCGGCTTCATTTGCCCTGCTCCTGCTTTTTGTTTTTTACTGCTCGTTCATCCTTTACTATGGAGCGGCGTTCACCTACCAGTACAGCGAAATGAACAACGCTCATATCTGCGCCGGGAAATATGCGGATGAATATGAGGAGCGGGTAAAGGAAGACGTGAGTAGCCCGTAGTGAAAAGGTAAGAAGTACGATCCCGATAGCCATCGGTAACGAGGTACGATAACTGCACCCCGTACCTCGTCCATCGTACTTCGTACCTAATACCTAACTAGAATAGGAAGCCCAACCTCACATAAAACAACGCTCCTTCTTCCGAAGCCCCTACCTCCGTCGAAAGCACGCCCATATTGAACGGTGTAAACCAGATGCCGCCGCCCCAGCCTTTGTGCCACACCTCAGATTTTCCGCCAGGCGCAGAAGGATCGATACCAGCAGCGTCTTTATACCATACCCTTCCGAGGTCGTGAAAACCCAGGATGCCCAATGAAGCCGGGAAAAGGTAAGTGCGAAGGCTGAGCAGTCTCATGCGCACCTCCAGGTTTGAATACAGCTTGCTGTCGCCATAAAAGCGGGTTTTCCGGAAACCCCTCAGCTCCGTTTTTCCATCCAGTATCTGAGCCTGGTAAAACTCATAGTTGCCAGTGTTGACACCGCCACCGATGCGCACGGCAAACGTCATCCTGGAAACAGCGCGAAACGAATGATAGAATGAAAGCACGCTTTCAAAAGATGAAAAGGTGCTCGCATGTTTATCAAGACCGGCCATCGATCTGCCGGTAGTGGTCCACAGAAGTCCACGACGCGTAAACTGTCTGCTGTTGCGTTTGTCGATGGCGAGCTCCCATGCGCCGCCTGCATAGACGTTGTACTCGTCGAAAAGATTGTACTCCAGCGTATTGGCATATTCTTCTATGAAGCGATCCTGGCCGGCACTGGGTTCCTCCATCTCTATCCGCTGAAAGGCAGGCCCGATCTTGAATGAAGCGCTTCCGAAATTCCGCGAAAGCGCCGGCTCTATTCTCAGCTCCTCAAAACGATACCGGTAATAGTTGATAGAGTTCTTCACTTCGATGCCGGGAACAACTTCAATATCGTCGTTGTAAATGCTCTCGTTGCCCATACCGAAGAAGTTGTTCACATAGTTGGGCGAACGGAGATTCACATCCATTTCAAAATTCCATTTTCCAACCACTTCTGTGAATTTTCCCTGGTACCTGAAGCTGAAAGACTGTGTGAGCGGAGCGATGCTCGCCATAAAGATATGGCGTTGCTTGAACGGCTGCTTGCGGAAGCCATGCGCGATGTTGAGAAAACCGCCGCCGATGAACAGCCCATCGTCAGGATTGTAATTTCCAAACAACAGCGGTGCAAAGAGGTTGTACCGGAACGACATCCTATCATACGCATTCACTTCCGGCACATCAGATGTCATGTCTTTTACCCGGGTACCGGGGCTCAGCTTGAACTGTCCCGTCTGGTCATACAGGAAAGCGCGGGCATTACCTCTCGCCTGTGCGCTGTCAGCGAGCTTGTCACTGCCTTCACCGCCGATGACGCGCAACGTAACAGCTTTTCTGTGGGGCGATCCTGTAATGATAAAATCGTCGTCGCCGCCAAGGCCATAAAGCCTCACTTCACGGGTCTCGTGCCTTTTAAAGTGCCGGTCATAAAGCATTTTTCCCGGCTCGCCTTCTTTGGTAACCTTGAACACTTTCACGCGCACATCGCCGCCCGGTAACCGGTCAACCTCAAACCGCTCGCGCTTGTCCGAACCGGTAACCTCCACTTCGCGCGCCAGGAACTCATAGAGTGATACAGCATATCGGTCGAGCTTGTCACGGCGGTGCTTCAGATCGCTGACAATGCGTGGACCATGCAGGTTGTAGATCGGTTCGGGCCATTGCCTGATGGCGTGTTCGATGGCTTCGTCTGTAAGTACAGCCTGGAGCGCTTTAGCCGTGCTCACCCACTGCTCTTTTGATAAAGCCGTGAGAAACGTGCGATCGAAATAACGGGCGTTGAATGATAAACCCGGCGCCCAGTCAATGTCACTGTCAAACCCTTCGAACTTGGGCAGCGCCCACCGGCGGCTCCAGAGCCTGGCGATCC
>NZ_JAHESF010000051.1 GCF_018598225.1 Chryseosolibacter histidinae
TCCCTACTGTTGATAAGAAGGGCAAGTTTGTAACACCCATCGGCAAAAAACTACAGGAAGGTGTTGAACGATACCACATCAAAACACATCGTCCCCTGGGGCCTGATGATTTTTATGTGAAGAACTATACCAATGAAGATGAGGCGCACGCCGACTACAAGACCACGGACGTGATCATCTCCATCATCCTGAAAGAAGAGAACAAAGCTTTCAAGGTGGAGAAATACGAGCACACGTACCCGCACTGCTGGCGTACAGACAAACCCGTGCTCTACTATCCGCTCGACTCATGGTTCATCCGTACCACGGCGCTGAAAGACAGAATGGTGGAGCTGAACAAGACCATCAACTGGAAACCCGAGTCTACGGGAACAGGACGTTTCGGCAACTGGCTCGAGAACCTGGTTGACTGGAACCTGTCACGCTCAAGATATTGGGGGACACCCCTGCCCATCTGGCGTTCAAGAGATGGTAAGGAAGAGCTTTGCATCGGTTCGCTGAAGCAGCTCAATGCCGAGATCGAAAAATCCATCGCCAGGGGATTGATGAAGACCTCACCGCTCGCCGCGGGAGACTTGCACAGACCTTATGTAGATGATGTGATCCTGGTAAGCGCTTCGGGCCAGCCCATGTACCGCGAGCCGGACCTCATTGACGTGTGGTTTGATTCCGGCGCCATGCCTTATGCGCAGTGGCACTATCCTTTCGAGAACAAGGATGTGTTCGAGAAAAATTATCCTGCCGATTTTATTGCCGAAGGTGTTGACCAGACCCGTGGATGGTTCTTTACCCTTCACGCCATTGCCGTGATGCTGAGCGAAAGCAGCCCCGAAGTGCAGGCCGTGAACAAGAAAGTGAACAATGGCGGCGTCGCTTTTAAAAATGTGATCTCCAATGGCCTGGTGCTCGACAAGAATGGCAACAAGATGTCGAAGAGCAAAGGCAACGTGGTGAACCCGTTCGAGGCCATCAGCAAATATGGCCCTGACCTGGTGCGCTGGTACATGATCGAGAATGCACCGCCATGGGATAACCTGAAATTCGACTTCGACGGCATCGTGGAAGTGCAGCGCCGGTTCTTCGGTACGCTGCTCAACACCTATTCGTTCTTCGCGCTCTATGCCAACATAGACGGTTATGTGAAAGACGAGATGAACGTAGTTGCCTACGAAAAGCTCTCGAACCTAGACCGCTGGATCCTCTCCAAGCTTCAGTCGCTGATCGTGGAAGTGACCAAAGCGCTGGAAGAGTACGAGCCCACCCGCGCGGCCAGGGCTATCCAGGAGTTTGTGAACGATCACCTGTCAAACTGGTATGTGCGCCTGAACAGGAAACGTTTCTGGAAAGGTGAGATGAGCGAAGACAAGAAGGCTGCCTACGAAACCCTGTACGAGTGCCTCACGGTAACGGCACAGCTGATGTCGCCCATCGCGCCGTTCTTCAGCGAGTGGCTGTACAGAAACCTCACCGAGAACATCAGAGACAAGGCTGTTGCCAACAAGACACCGCTGCGCCACACGTCTGTGCACCTCACAGACCTGGTGAAAGCTGAGCAGAAACGCATCGACAAAGACCTGGAGATCTCCATGGACTATGCCCAGCACATCAGCTCGCTGGTGCACTCCATCCGCAAGAACAGCAAGATCAAGGTGCGCATCCCGCTGCAGAAGATCCTGTTGCCGGTGCTCGACGGCGCTTTTGCGCAGCGCATCAAAACCGTGGAGGAGATCATCCTCGCCGAGGTCAATGTAAAAGGCATCGAATACATCGACGATACGTCAGGCCTCCTGGTGAAGAAGGTGAAACCGAATTTTGCCAAGCTGGGCAAACAGTATGGTCCTAAAATGAAAGAGGTTTCGGCGGTGATCAATGCCCTGCAGAAAGAAGAAATTGCCGCGCTCGAAAAGAATGGCAAACTTTCGAAAGATGGTTTTGATCTTGTGCTGGAAGATGTGCTCATCAGCTCCGAGGATATACCCGGCTGGTCGGTGGCCACCGAGGCAGGTGTTACCGTTGCGCTCGACATCAACATCACCGAAGACCTGAAGAAAGAAGGGATTGCCCGTGACTTTGTGAACCGTGTGCAGAACCTGCGCAAAGACATGGGGCTGGAAGTGCTGGACAAGATCGGCATTGAAGTGGAAAAAGACGGCGAGCTGGTAACGGCGGCGCTGACCGAATTTAAAGAATACATCAGCATAGAAACCCAGGCGCTGAGCCTCGAGCTGAAAGAGAAGCTCCAGGATGCGGCAGAGGTCGATATGGATGAGTTCATGCTGAAGATCAAGATCAGCCTTAAAAAATAACTGTTCAATTTTTTGAACAGACAGACAAGCATAATTTCAATGAAGATCTACAAGTATTTCATCATCGCTCTTGTTGTTATCATCATCGACCAGGCGTCCAAGCTGCTGGTGCATGAGCACATGTACCTGCACCAGGAGATCAACGTGATCGGTGATTGGTTCAGGCTTCACTACCTCCTGAATCCGGGTATGGCCTTCGGCATCCGCTGGAACAATGAGTTCGGCAAGCTTGCCCTTACCGTGTTCCGCATCGCCGCCATGGCAGGCATCGGCTACTACTTGTGGCGCATGGCTTCCAGGAATACACATCCTGGTTTTCTCTGGTGTATGGCTCTCATTCTGGGCGGTGCTGTGGGCAACGTGATAGACAGTACCTTTTATGGTGTGCTGCTCAACAACCACCCAGCAGGCTCGCCCACGCCTTGGTTTCACGGGCAGGTGATCGACATGCTCTTCTTTCCGATCTTCGAGTTCTACATTCCCGACTGGGTACCTTTGAAGGGGGGAGAGTTCTTCCTGTTCTTTAGCCCGGTGTTCAATATTGCCGATTCTTCTATTTTCATCGGCGTTGTTACCATCCTGCTGTTCCAGCGCAGGTTCTTCAAGGATAAGTTTCACCACGACGAGACCGACGAGGCAGCCACGCCGGCGCCTGGGTCCAACGGCATCGATGGAACAAGCTCTCTGACCGTAGGCGATTCAGCCTCTTCGGAGACAAAAGATCCCGAGCCAGTCTCCTGAACAAAACTCCACTGAGTAGACGGATTTATCCCGTTCACATAGGAAATTTCACGAACCGCAAAACGATCGTTAGCCAAATTCATTATTCTTCTTACTTTTAGGGATTAAAGTAGTTAAACCAATTAGTTAAAACCTAAAACCTGGAAGAATACAATGAGTTTGTTTATCAAAAAGCCTTTAGCGCAATTGCTTGCCCAGGCTGGCGATTCTGACAAGGGACTGAAGCGTACCCTTGGAGCTGCCAACCTCGTTGCCCTGGGCATTGGCGCGATCATTGGGGCTGGATTGTTTGTGCGCACCGCGGCCGCAGCGGGTGAAGCTGCAGGTCCTGCCGTTGTTGTTTCATTCATCATCGCAGCGGTTGGTTGTGCGTTCGCAGGCTTGTGCTATGCGGAGTTTGCCTCCATGATCCCGATCGCGGGAAGCGCTTACACCTACGCCTATGCTACGATGGGCGAGCTTGTGGCCTGGGTCATTGGCTGGGCGCTGGTGCTGGAGTATGCGCTGGGCGCTGCAACCGTATCCATTGCGTGGAGTGAGTACCTTAATAACTTGCTGGGAGGTGCAATCCCCTACTCGTTGAGTCACTCGCCGTTCGAGCACCTGGTGACCAGGCTGGTAAACGGAAAAGAGACCCTGGTTTCAACTACTGAACTACTGGCCGGCGACGCGGTTGTCTCTGCCGGTATCGTGAACCTGCCCGCATTGCTGATCCTCACCATCCTCACGCTGGTGCTGATCAAAGGAACACAGGAATCGGCCAGCCTCAACGCCGTGATCGTGTTTGTAAAAGTGGCCATTGTGCTGATCTTCATCGCCATCGGCTGGTCATTCATCAATCCTGAAAACTATACACCCTTTATCATCCCCGAAGGCACGCCTGGCCATGATACCTTCCGTGAATTCGGATGGGGCGGTGTGCTGGGTGGCGCCGGTATCGTATTCTTCGCCTTCATCGGTTTCGACGCCGTGTCAACAGCAGCCCAGGAAGCGAAGAATCCCAAACGTGATATGCCCATCGGTATCCTCGGATCGCTCGTGGTATGTACCATCCTTTATGTATTGTTCTCACGCGTGCTCACCGGTATCGCCAACTGGGAAGAGTTTAAGACGGTAGGTAAGGAAGCTTCTGTTGCTTACGCTATCCAGACCTACATGCCCGGCTATGAGTGGCTGGCAACGTTGATCAGCGTGGCTATCCTCGCCGGTTTCTCATCGGTGATCCTTGTGATGTTGTTAGGCCAGTCGCGGGTATTCTACTCCATGTCTAACGACGGCCTGTTGCCCAAGGTATTCGCGGTGCTTCACCCTTCGTACAGAACGCCTTATAAGTCTAACCTGATATTGCTCGTTTTTGTGGGCTTGTTTGCCGGCTTCATTCCTGGAAGCATGGCCGGTGACCTCACCAGCATCGGTACACTCTTCGCGTTTGTGCTGGTGTGCGTGGGTGTATGGATCATGCGGGTGAAGAACCCCGAGTTGCCACGTGCCTTCAAAACACCGCTCGTTCCGCTCGTGCCTATTCTGGGTATCGTTGTCTGCAGCGCCATGATCGTAAGCCTCGACCCTTATACCATACTGGTAGCCGCCGTGTGGATGGTGATAGGCCTCGTTGTTTACTTCGGCTACAGCAAGGACAGGAGCAACCTCCGAACGGGGAAGAAGTGATCGAACGAATTCATAAAAAGAAAGGGCTTCGATCGAAGCCCTTTCTTTTTTTAAGACGGTATGAAAAGTTGCCGGTTGCCAGTTGCCGGCGGGATGGTTTCAGGTTAGAAGTTTCAAGTTTGTGGGAGTTATCCATCAGAAGGCGGTTTGAAAATATCAGTCTCCGTTGTTGGTCCTGCCTTCAATGCAGCATCTCACCAACTGGCAACCGGCAACTAAACCCCACAACTTTAAACTTCAAACTTTAAACTTTAAACTTCTAACTCACTCGAGTCCCTTTTCCTTCATCTTCTTAAACTCCCTTGACCTTCTCACGATTGCTATTCCAAAACCGATCATCAGCACCAGCGTGCCGATCCACAATACGTTGATCAGCGGCTTTTCGAAGGCCTTCAGCACGATCCAGTCTTTCTGGCGTGTATCGATACCGATAGAGAACTGTCCCGTTTCTGGGTGAATGTTCATGAGCGTGAGCCGTACGCCCAGGTCTTTGATCTCGTCAGGGATGCGGCCCACCATCCGGTTGCGGATGATGAAGATGGGTTCGGCCAGGTACTCTTCATACTCGCCTTTCACCCTGATCAGCGCTTTTACCGCAACATCGGCCGAGTCGAGCTTCGTATTGCCGATGCTGAAGATGCGTTCCACTTTTTCGAGCACAGCAACGTAGTCGTTGGCGAAAAACTCTTGCAAAGCAGCCACCTTGATCTCTTCCGTTTTGCTCCACTCTGCTTTTTCAGGATCGTTCAGGTCAACAATGTGTGCGTAAAGATCTTTTGAGAGATCGCGTTTGATATCGGGAGATGCTGCAACGCCCATGGTGGGATTGTCCTGGATGCGGGGATACAAAGTATGTTTGCCGCCACCCTGGCTTACAAGCTGCACCTCGTAATATTTGTTCTCGGGGAAGATCTCGATGGTGTCTTTGGCATTGAACAGCTTGCGTCCGTTGTATTGGATATCACGTTTGGCCACAACGCGGTACGGATCTTCGATGAACTCAACATCGTTGGGGTTCAGGTATCCCGACTTCCATCGCGGCTCCAGGCGCTCGCCCTTGAACTCGATCTTGTAACCTGCCATGGTACGCGGCTCGTTGATGAAGAGCAGCAGGTTCTCGCGGTTGTATTCTTCACTGGCCTCGCGGCTGTATAAAAGTCCTGTGTTGTTGAGCGACACCACTTTTGAATAACCCGAAGAGAACATCATACCGATGAGCATCATGCCCACACCGATGTGTGCTACGGCGCCTCCGGAAAGCCCGGGGCTTGACTTGAGGAGCGAGAGCAGGATCTTGCCATTGGCGATCACCGTGAAAAGCGCGCTGAACAGGATGATGAGATAACGTGCGTTGATGGCCTCGCTGCTGTAGAAAGAAACCATCACCTGCAGGATCACCACAAAGGCCACCAGTGTGATTATGAACGGCATGAGCAGCTCCTTGCCCAATTGCCGCACGTCCATTTTTTTCCACCAGAAGAATTGCCCTACCGCTGAAAGCAACGCTATCGCTACCGCAAACCACAGCTGGAACTTGGTGTAGAAATAGATCTGGTCAGCCGGCGGGGCCATGTTGGAGGAGAAGCCGAGGAAACCTACAAATTTATTCCATGCGGGGATGGAAGTGGGCAACAGCACCTGGAAGCCCATGAGGCAGATCACCAGTGTGCCAACAAAGATCCAGAACTCACGCGAATAAGTGGAGACTTCTTTGTCTGACGACGGGATCTCTTTCCAGCGAACGATCGAAAGTATGATGGCGCCGAACAGGAAGAACCCGAGGTATACCAGCAGTTGTCCGCTGAGACCCAGGTCGGTGAAGGAGTGAACAGACGAATCGCCCAGCACACCGCTGCGGGTGAGGAAGGTGGCATACAGCACCAGCACAAAAACGGCGATCACCAGAATGATGGAAGCCTTGAGCGCAGTCTCGCTGTTCTTGTAAGTGATCATGGTATGGATCGAGGCTACCAGGATCAGCCACGGAACATAGATGCCATTCTCCACCGGATCCCAGTTCCAGTAGCCGCCGAAGTTCAACGTCTCATAAGCCCAGTACCCACCCATTAAAATGCCCAGGCCCAGCACTGCGCCGCCGAACAACGCCCAGGGCAGCGCGGGCCTCACCCATTCGCGGTACTTCTTAAGCCACAGTCCTGCCAGGCAGAACGAGAACGGAACAAGCGTGGAGGCAAATCCCAGGAACAGTGTAGGCGGGTGGATCACCATCCAGTAGTTCTGCAACAGGGGATTGAGTCCGGTGCCGTCGTTGGGAATAAATTCAGGATTAGACACGAAGATCGGCGCATTCTGCATCACCTCGCGCAGCAAAATGAAGGGCGAGCTGCCGATGCGGAAGTCGAGGCCAGGGATCACCACACCCAGGATCATGGAAGCAAGAAAAGCCTGCACCAGCCCGAACACGGTCATCACCGGTGCTTCCCAGAAACGGTTTGTAAAGATCAGCACCAGTCCGAGCGCCGCCTGCCAGAACATCCATAACAAAAAGCTTCCCTCCTGGCCGTTCCAGAAAGTAGAGATGAGATAATGCAGCGGCAGATTTCTATCGGAGTGGCTATAGGCGTAATGGTATTCGAAATAGTGATTGTAAATGATGATGAACAGCGTGACACAGATGCCCAGCACAGCCGTGGCGTGCACGTAGAAGGCCACAGCGCCGTTCTTCCGCCATTGATCTTTGAGGTCAAGCGAGGCGGCGCCGGTACTTCTGAAATAAGAGAACGCCGAAGCGATGGCAGCGATAAAAGACGTAATAACAAAAAGGTGACCGAGGTCACCGACAAAATAATGCATCATCTTGGTAAGTACGAATTACGAGATACGAGGTGCGATTTGGGGTGCCCGCTAAACATTTACTTTTTCTTCCTGGTATTTGGAGGGGCATTTCAGGAGGATCTTGCTGGCAACGAACGTGTCGCCTGAGTAGCTGCCGATCACCACCACTTTTTCAGATTTGGTGAAATCAGCGGGCATCGGTTCTTTATAACTTACTTTTTGTTCTTTGCCATTGTCATCGATCATGATGAAGGAGAATGAAACCTTGTCAGCGCCCGGCTCGATGCCAACGATGTTTCCATTGCCGTCTTTTTTCAGCTGGCCCACCACGTGGATGTCTTTCTGATTTCCTGTAGAAGCCAGTTGATATGCTTCCGAGAAGCTTACGTAGCTGCTGGCGTCATCGGCCGTGGCAACAAGGATACCCACTGCTGCGGCAATAACGACGATGATCAGGATATGCGACTTTTTCATGACCTTCAGTGATTTGGTGCAAAGTTAACTACAAATTGAACAGCTTGTTCTAAAACGATTCTCTTCATGATTTGGTTTGCTGTCTTTCGTGGAGCAGTTTCTCCATTTTGCTCAACTTTTTATCGAGCAGAAAAAGGTAGGCGATCAGGCCGGCGAGCACCACCAGGATGATGGCCACCACCACATAGATCTTGCCTTCAGAGCGCATTACATCTGCCATTTCTACTTTTTCAGGCTGTGCAATGGCGGCATTGCAGAAGAGGAGCAGCAGGGCGGCCAGGTACTTAACGAGATGTTTCATGTTCAAGGTCTAAAAGTTTTTCTTCGATTGTTTTGATCTTGATCCGCAGCGACGCGATCCAGTATCCTACGATAAACCAGCCAGCGGTGGCGGGGTAAAGCACCAGCCGCATTCTGCTGTCGAGGTCATACATGTTGAAGCCGGGATTTCCGCCGCTGCCCGGGTGCATGGAGCTGGTCATGCGGGGAATGATGAAGATGAGCGGCACCATGGCGGCGAACGCAAAGATGTTATACACGGCGCTGAGCCTGGCTTTCTGCTCATGGTTCTCAACAGAGCCACGCAGCACGAAATAAGCGAGGTACACCAGGCAGGCAATGGCGGCACCGTTCTGCTTGGGATCTCCATGCCAGGGCGAGCCCCAGGTGTAATTGGCCCAGATCATTCCGGTTAAAATGCCGAGAATGCCAAACGCCAGTCCCACATGCGCGAAGGCTTCCGCCCGCACATCATATTCTGCCAGTGGCTTGCGCAGATAAAGAATGGCGTTATATAACGAAAGGCTGAACAGGAAGCACATACCGAACCACATGGGTACGTGGAAGTAGGTGGCCCGCACGGTTTCGTTTACAATGTTAAGCCTGGGCACATCGAACAGCATGCCCCCGATGTGAAGATAGAAGAGGAGGCCTATGGCCAGGATTTTTAACCAGGTTTTCATACAAAAAAGGGAACGGACGGCGGCGCAGGCAGGTTACTGCCGGTTTGTCATCCCGTTCAAAAACGACGGGAAGCTGCCGGGTTTTAGCTGCGCCAAATATAAGGGAACAAGAGGTACGCAAGGGCTGTGCTTATACAATTTATTGCAAGAAGGTTGAGCAGTTCATCGTAGCTCGCCGACCGCTCGAGGCCATCGAGAACGTTTTTGGTAACCTTGATGGCCATCAGCAGGATACTGATCACAACCGGGAAGCTCAGCACCGCCACCAGGATGTTGCTGTTGCCCGCCTTCGATGAGATGGCAGAGATCAGTCCAAGCGAAGAGGAGAAGCCAACGGACGTGAGCACAAGGGTGAGCACAAACAAAGGCTGATCCTGTACGGGATTATGAATAAAAAGATGAAACAGGAAATAACCCACCAGCGAAAGGATGAGACAGAGCAGGGCGTTATAAATGATCTTGGAAAGGATGATGGCTTCGGCAGGGGCCACGCTGTAGTAATAAATAGACAGCCCCCTTTTTTCGCCGATGAAACCTTTGGCCACGCTGTTGATCACTGAAAAGAGAATGGTGAGCCAGAAGAGCGCAGACCAGGTAGCCTGTGAGATAGAGGCCTGGCGCAGGCTGAAGGTCAGGTAACAGATAAAGATGAGGCTTAACAGGTAGAGACCGATGCCCGAGATCACCGACTTGCGCCTTAGCTCGAGCGTGAGCTCCTTGCGGATCAATATCTTGATGGCCTGAAACAAGATTAGGCGCTGGTTGAATATTTCGCCAGCAGCTTGTCAAATTTCCACGCGCCGATGATGAGGTAGCCCATCAGCCAGGAGATCCAGAATGAAATGAACAGGACCTCTGGCAGGCTTGCGCCCTCCGGTTGTTTGAAAGTTGTAAAACCTTCAATTACTTCGAAGTCGGCCTTGATGTAAAGTTTCTTTTCGATGTCAAGGATCTCGTCGTTTATCAGAATATCTTCTTTAAAAACATCGAGCGGGTTGAAGCCTTTTTCATCCTTCAGCACCAGGCTGTTGCTCCCCCGGTTGGGTTGCCTGGCAAGCGCCTCGATGTTCTCAAAAAGTAGTCCCTTTAAGCTGTCGAGCTTCTGAGATTCTTTCTTGAGCTTTTGCTTTTTGTTCATCAGGTTGATATGGTTGATCTCGATCCGGTTCTTGATGTAAGAGCTGTTGGCGAAATAATTGATCAACGCTTTCTCCAGGGGTTTTACAATGTCAGGGTTATAAACATACACGCTGATCTCGTAAGCGTTTTTGTTCTCGATGGTGAGTTTGGCCATCACCTTCTGAACCAGATCTCTTTTGTCGGCAGCCAGGTTGTTAAGCTGCTCGCGGAGCACTTCCATCTCTACAATATCACGGTCAGATACGAAAGGTTTTGATTCGAATCGCAGAATGTTCGAGGCGGTGCTGGCATCGATGCCCAAAAGCTCCGATAAGCTTTCACCTCCCGGCTCGGCGCTCAGCTGGTTTAATTTGGCGATATTGCTCTCAACGATCTGGTTATTGAGATAGTCGCAGCTGAGGATCATGGTGGTCTTGTAGAATTCTTTTTTCAGCAGCAGGGAATAGAACGTGCCCAGCGCAAGACCTATCAGAATGAGAATAAAAAAGAACAGCTTGTTTGAAAAAAACAGATTGCGCAGCGAGGCGATCCCGTAGATGATCGCATTCCCGAACCGGTTAAGACCCAGTTGTATCCATCTAAAAAACTGCGCCAGATCAAATTCTTCCGGGTTTTTCTGCCTGTTTTCGGGATGCTCCATTGTTCTTTTTTTTAATGAAAGCCGCAATTTAATATAGATTCTATTTAATATTCATATTTTTGCCGCTCCATTTTATACAAGTACTGGGTTTATCATGTCTACGTCTGAGAATATTCTGATCACAGGGGCGGCCGGCTTCATTGGTTTTCATCTCATAAAAAAAATCAGCAGCAAGGGTTACCATGTAATTGGCCTGGATAATCTTAACGACTACTACGATGTTAACCTGAAGAAGTCAAGGCTTAAGATCCTGCAGGAGCTTCCTGATTTTGAATTCCACCAGATGGACCTTGCCGACAACAAGGCCCTGAACGATCTTTTTAAGGAAAAGAAAATCAGCCGGGTAGTAAATCTGGCCGCACAGGCCGGTGTACGGTACTCGCTGATCAACCCGCATGCCTACCTGCAGAGCAACCTGCACGGGTTCCTCAATATACTGGAGGCTTGCCGCCACAACCAGGTGAAGCACCTCGTCTACGCATCGTCGAGCTCGGTTTATGGCGCCAATAAAAAAATGCCGTTTTCCGTTCATGACAATGTAGACCATCCCATCTCGCTGTATGCGGCCTCGAAAAAATCGAACGAGCTCATGGCCCACACGTATTCGGCGTTGTATGGTCTGCCCACAACCGGCCTGCGTTTCTTTACCGTGTATGGTCCTTACGGCAGGCCCGATATGGCGCTGTTCCTGTTTACCAAAGCAATCCTCGAAGGCAAGCCCATCGATGTATACAATAACGGCAAAATGAAAAGGGACTTCACGTACGTGGAGGATATCGTTGAAAGCATCGCCCGCCTGATCCCCAAAGAAGCCAAACCCAATCAACAATGGAGCGGCATGAAGCCCGACCCTGCCACCAGCTTTGCGCCGTACAGGGTGTTCAACATCGGCAATAACAGTCCCGTTGAGCTGATGCGTTTTATCGAAGTGGTGGAAGAGACCCTCGGCAAAAAAGCAGTAAAGAACCTGCTGCCCCTGCAGGAAGGTGACGTTCCTGAAACGTATGCCGATGTGCAGGACCTGATGAATGAGGTGAACTTCAAACCTTCAACACCCATAGAAGTGGGCATTAAGAATTTCATCGACTGGTATTTGCAATATTATAACATAAAAAAATAACGATTAATCATGGAGAAAATAGGCATCATAGGCCTTGGATATGTAGGTCTTCCCCTCGCTGCAGAACTCGGTAAATTCATGGATGTCATCGGTTTTGATATCAATAAAGAACGCATCGAAGAGCTGAAAAAAGGCCATGACAGAACACGTGAGGTTGAAGCGCACGAGCTGAAAAGCTCTAAAAACCTCCGCTTTTCTTCGGATATACAGGATATCAAAAGCGCCAACTACTACATCGTTACCGTGCCCACGCCCGTTGATGAGTACAAAAAACCTGACCTCAGGCCACTGGAAAGCGCCAGCAGGACCGTTGGTAGTGTATTGAAGCGCGGCGACATCGTGATCTATGAATCAACGGTGTACCCTGGCTGCACAGAAGAAGTGTGTGTGCCGATCCTCGAGAAGACCAGCGGGCTGAAATTCAATGTCGATTTCTTCTGTGGTTATTCTCCTGAGCGCATCAACCCCGGCGACAAGCTTCACAGGGTAACTACCATTAAAAAAGTAACGAGCGGCAGCACACCGGAAGCTGCTGAAAAAGTTGACCAGCTCTATAAAAAAATTGTGCAGGCAGGCACCCATAAAGCATCTTCGATCAAAGTTGCAGAAGCTGCCAAGGTCATCGAGAACTCACAGCGCGATATCAACATCGCTTTTATCAATGAGCTGGCGCTGATCTTCGACCGCGTGGGCATCGATACCCATGAAGTGCTTGAGGCTGCCGGCACCAAGTGGAACTTCCTTCCCTTCAAACCAGGATTGGTGGGTGGTCACTGCATCGGTGTGGACCCTTACTACCTCACCCACAAAGCTGAAAGCCTGGGTTATCACCCCGAGGTGATTTTGTCGGGCCGCCGCATCAACGATAACATGGGCATTCACATCGCCAACTCGGTGATCAAGCTGATGGCACGCAACGAGCTCCCCATCAACAAAAGCAATATCCTTGTACTCGGCATAACTTTTAAGGAAAACTGTCCCGACATCAGGAACAGCCGTGTGGTGGACGTGATCCAGGAGCTGAAGAGCTTCGGCACACAGGTAGACGTGTATGATCCGCAGGCCGATGCCGAAGAAGTGAAGCATGAATACGGCCTCTCGCTCATCAGCGCACCCAACAAGAAATACGATGCCATTGTGCTGACCGTAAGCCACGAGGAATTCGCTGCGATGAACTGGAGCAACATGAAGCACGAAAAAACGGTTGTTTACGATGTAAAAGGATACCTGAAGAAATCTGAAGTAACAGCACGTTTATAGCGATACAATGAAGAAAATTCTCGTTACCGGAGGCGCCGGATACATCGGTGCCCACACTGCAGTGGAGTTGATGAACGCAGGTTACGAAACCGTGCTGATCGACAATTTTTCAAAAAGCAACCGCACGCTGCTGGAGGGCATCGAGAAGATCACTGGCAAGAAGGTGAGCTTTTACGAAGGCGACTGCCTCGACGAGGTTTTTTTACAGAACGTATTCAAATCACACGGGCCTTTTTCGTGTGTCATGCACTTTGCAGCCTACAAATCGGTGGGCGAATCAGTACAGGATCCGTTGGGCTATTACAGGAATAACATCCAGAGCCTGGTAACCCTGCTGCAGGTAATGAAGCAGAACAACGTGAAGGATATTGTTTTCTCTTCATCGTGTACAGTGTATGGCCAGCCTGACCACATTCCGGTAGACGAGAACACACCTTTCAAACGGGCCGAATCACCTTACGGAGCAACCAAGCAGATGTGCGAGCGTGTGCTGGAAGACGCTTTTATCACAGGCTTCAAGGTTATATCACTCCGGTATTTTAACCCCATCGGCGCGCACCCCAGTGCATGGATTGGCGAGCTGCCGATCGGTCCTCCCAATAACCTTGTGCCGTACATTACGCAAACCGCCATCGGCATCCGTGAAAAGCTCACCGTTTTTGGCAGTGACTACAATACCCCTGATGGCACCTGCATCCGCGACTTCATCCACGTGGTAGACCTGGCGCTGGCACACATCAAGGCCATGGAATACCTGAACAAGGTCAGCGAGCCAACGCATTACCAGACCCTGAACCTGGGCACGGGACTGGGCGTATCGGTGATGCAGCTGATCAACCAGTTCATTGAAGTGACCAAGGTGAAACTTCCTTATGTAATGGGCCCCAGGCGGCCGGGAGACGTGGAGAAAGTCTATGCAGATCCCGCCAAAGCAAACCGGCTCATTGAATGGAAAACAAAATATTCCGTTGCTGACGCCCTTCTCCATGCATGGCAATGGGAGAAAAAGCTGGCTGGCAGGAGTTAATCAACTTTGTTTTGGCTATACCGACCGCAAAAATCAACTGATTTCGTATTTTTGCGGCGTTTTTTAAACTATTCCAGCCAAGCATTGAAAGTATCTGCTGTTAGTGAGATCCCATCGAAGCTTTTAAAAATATTGCTTTCCGGCGTCGGTATTCCCAAAATATCCGGCTGCCAGCCTGGCGGGAAACAACCGGCGGGTTACTTCATGCTGCCTTACCACGTATTATCCTAGTTTCCATTAAAAACTACCTATCCAATGAATATTAAAATGGTTGACCTTTATACGCAGTACGCGCAGATCAAGCCTGAGATAGACAAGGCAATGGAGGCGGTGCTGACGTCGACCGATTTTATATCAGGTAAGGCAGTGGGTGAATTTGCCGCTGGCCTGGGGGCTTACCTCGGTTCAAATGTGATTCCCTGCGCCAACGGAACCGATGCCCTTCAGATAGCCATGATGGCCCTTGACCTGAAACCAGGCGATGAGGTGATCCTGCCCGTGCATACGTATGTGGCCACAGCCGAGGTCATCGCGCTGCTGGGCCTGACGCCGGTTTTTGTTGATGTGGATGAGCATACTTTCAACATCGATGTGCGCCAGATCACCGCGAAGATCACACCGCGCACGAAGGCCATTGTTCCTGTTCACCTCTACGGACAATGCGCCGACATGGAACCGCTGATGGAGATCGCCACACGGCATTCACTGTATGTGATCGAAGACACGGCACAGGCATTGGGCGCGGATTATACTTTCAGCAATGGCTCCAAAAAGAAGGCCGGTACCATCGGTACCATCGGCACCACATCCTTCTTCCCTTCAAAAAACCTGGGCTGTTTTGGCGACGGAGGAGCGATTATCGCCAATGATAAGGCCCTGGCAGAGAAGATCCGCATCATCGCCAACCATGGCCAGCGCATCAAATACCATCACGATGTAGTGGGTGTGAACAGCCGCCTGGACACCCTGCAGGCAGCCGTGCTGAATGTGAAGCTGAAATACCTTACGGAATATACCGCCAAGCGCAATGCCGCGGCAGCATACTATGACGAGCACCTGGGCAAGCTGAATACGGTGCGCATACCGGTCAGGGCCAAAAACTCAACCCACGTTTTCCATCAGTACACCATCAAAACAGCGGAAGACCAGCGTGACGTTTTGAAAAAGACACTGGAAGGAATGGGAATCCCAACCATGATCTACTATCCGGTGCCACTGCACCTGCAAAAAGCCTATCTGCGCGATGGGTTTGGTCCCGGCTCTTTCCCGGTCACGGAAAAGCTCTCCAAAACTGTGATCTCGCTGCCGATTCACACCGAACTAACTACCGGTCAACTTGAGTATATTTGCAACGCTATAAAAAAGACCTTAAGCGCATGACAGACAAAAGTACGTTTTATGCCCATCCCACCGCTGTTATCGACGAGGGCTGCGAAATAGGGCAAGGAACCAAGATCTGGCATTTTTCACACATCATGCCCAAATGCATCATCGGCGAAAACTGCAACATCGGTCAGAACGTAGTGATCTCTCCTGACGTGGTGTTGGGAAAAAATGTGAAGGTTCAGAACAACGTTTCCATTTATACGGGTGTCCAATGCGAAGACGACGTGTTTCTTGGTCCATCCATGGTTTTCACAAACGTCTTTAACCCCCGAAGCGCGGTGAATCGGAAATCGGAATACGCTAAGACCATGGTGAAAAGAGGTGCAACAATAGGAGCTAACGCTACAATCGTTTGCGGGAACAACATTGGAGCATTTGCCTTTATCGGTGCGGGCGCTGTTGTAACCAAAAATGTGCCCGACTATGCGCTTGTAGTGGGCAATCCGGCACGACAAACCGGCTGGATGAGTGAATATGGTCACAAACTGATCTTTGACAACAACGGCATTGCTGTGTGTCCGGAGAGTAAGGAGCAATATAAACTTGCGAACGGAAGGGTTTCTAAAATCTCCTGAAGGGAATATATGTCGGTTTTCCGTGTAAATGAAGCAACCGGGGCCGGCGGTGAGGCTTGGTTGGAAGCTGAAATCCGATGCAGGTTAGGAAATTAACACTGGTGCATTAAACCTTACGCGGAAAACCGGTCTAATGGAATACAGACGACCGCAATTTTTGAAGACCTATAGTAGAAGGCAAATGCGCGTACAAGAGAATGAACATTGTTATGTTGACAATAAAATTAAAGTATCAAGCAGGGCACCATATTTTATCGCGATGTATTTAAGAGTCTGCAATACTATTTTTTTACTATTCGTGTTTTTCTCACTGGCAAACTGCCAGGAATCAACGATTAGAGTCCCCGCCAGCAAAGATCTTGACCTGAGTCCTTTCACGGAATTTATCAATAATGGCGTGGTGCTGGCAGAGGATCGCTTTGGCAATAAGAACGAGGCGTATTTTTTTGATGGTAAGCGCTCGAATATCGAACTCATAGCGCCTGACCTTCTGCCATTGACAGGAGATTTTACCGTCTCATTCTGGCTGAGAACCAATAGCAAGAGGAGAATACAGGCGTTCAGCTCTGGCGACCTGGACCATGGCAACTTCGATTTTGATATCCATCCTGTGACCGGTATCTGGGCATACTGGAATGGCGGTGGTGACCACGGTATTCAGTACGACTCCTCCAATATCGCCGATGACAAATGGCATCACATTGCGATCACGCGCGCGGAAGAAATCGTAAAGATGTACCAGGATGGAAAATTTGTTGGTGAGTATGCGTACAAAGATCCGATAGGGTCATCAACGGCATTGATTCTGGGAGGCAGAAGCGCATTTCCGTTCGATGGATACCTGGATGATATCAATATCTACCCCACTTCCATGACCGGTGTGGAGATCAAAGACATTTATGATGAAAAGCCCTTCTTCGTTTTTCCAAATCAGAATTCAGTTTTAACGGCAGGTTATTTCTACGACATTCTGCTGACGTCTATCAATGGCAGTACGGTTGATCTTGAAGTGTCTTATAACAGCGGTGCTTCCTGGGCAAGAGTAGCTTCCGGGCTAACGGTTCAGGACCCCCTGATAAACTGGCAGACAATGTCCCTCAAAAGCGGGTCGCGTCTGTGTAAGCTCAGGCTAAAAGATGAGAACGGAGAGGTTATTGCCCAGTCTGCTCTCTTCAGGCTTAACCCGCCGACGATCTCAACCGACTATCAATGGGAAAAAGTCACCGAAGATGCACCCTGGCATCCTCGCGATGGCGCAGGAGTAACCGTGCTGGGCAATAAGGCCTGGTTGATGGGCGGATGGAACCCCAGCATTTATCCGACAACAACCTCCAACGAGCTCTGGTCTTCTCCCGACGGAACCAACTGGCAACCGGCTGGTGTTGCGCCGTGGGAAGGACGACACGTTTCAGGATGGGTGAATTTCGGGAATGCGATATGGCTGGTGGGAGGAGACGCCAATCAGCAGCGTTATCAGACCGACGTCTGGAAAAGTACAGACGGTGTGAACTGGACGGAGGTCATAAGCGAGACACCATGGATGCCCAGGGCCAGTCATATGGTGACCGTTTTCAAGGGCAAATTATGGATGGTGGGTGGACAGGAGTTTAACAACGGCGTACTGAAAGGCGATTCTGTTTTCAACGATGTCTGGAATTCGTCTGACGGAATACAGTGGAATATGGTTACCGCCAATGCACCATGGGAAGGTCGTGGCTTCGGTGGCCTGGTTTCGTTTCGCGGAAGGCTTTGGCTTTTCGGAGGTGGAAAATATAATTATCCACGCGAGTATTACAACGATGTGTGGAGTACTGCCGATGGCATCACCTGGACCAAGCACGTGACGCCCCCCTGGCGTGCGCGTTTTTTCCACCAGACTGTGGTGTACGATAATAAGGTGTGGATCATCGGAGGCTATGGCGATAATAGTGGCAATCTCGGTGATATATGGTACACCACAGATGGTATGCGGTGGGTGCAGATGGAAAATGTGCCATGGTCGCCAAGGCATGCGGCTACCGCTTTCATCTTTAACAATAATATGTATCTGACCTGTGGAACAACAGGCAATAATCCAGATTCGTTGGAGAACGATATCTGGAGAATGAAACCCTATCTCAATGTCAACCTGCCTTATAATCATGATCTGATCCTTCCCTTCGGAGAATCTCTTAACCTGAAGATAGCGCAGAGTCCAGGCTACCAGTACTCCTGGTACAAAGATGGCACCGAGCTTGAAGGTGAATCGGGTCCTTCCATCGATATTGTGGAAGACGGTGAATACGCCGTTTTTGTGCGGAGTACAAACGGTGCGTTAAAGGGACAAAGCAATTCAATAAAAGTGCTGTTCGAGCCAAATGTTTCACTGAACGTAGGAGCGGATACGCTGGTGTATGTAGATAAGCTGCGGATCGAGACATATTATGATCCGGAGTACAGCTATTCGTGGTATTATAACAACAAGCGTGTTCCTGACATGGACACCAGCGCCTATGAGGCAAAGTTGGAAGGCCATTATTTTGTGGAAGTAACGGGTAAAAACGGGCTGGTGAAATCAAGTCCGGCAATCTATATTTCGTTTTCGACCGAATTGAGTTCCACAGGCGAGCCCAAGCTGATGCTGGAGAGCAGAAATGAACGGTACCTGGACATTTACTATTTCAACAAACCCGTTACAGGTGCCGTCTCCTTGCGATTGTTTGATATGAACGGCCGGGAATTTTACCGGGAAACTGCTGATAAGGTTGAAACGATACAATATTTTAGTGTTAATATTGAGCATCTGTCGGCGGGTATGTTTATCGCATTAATAGAAACCTTTAACGATAAGCGATCAAGGAAATTTTTGAAAAAATAAGCAGCCGTCGCACGTGGATAGTGATGCGTCGTCGTCAGATTTTTTTCAGTTTTTTTAAGAATTTGTATACATGAAAAATTTTGCTTTGATAGGAGCAGCAGGTTTTATAGCTCCAAGGCATCTGAAGGCGATTAAAGACACAGGTAACAATTTACTGGCCGCGCTTGATGTATTTGACAGCGTGGGCGTGATCGATAGCTATTTTCCGAATGCCGATTTTTTTGTTGAGTTCGAGCGCTTCGACAGGCATATCGATAAATTGAAGCGGAAGGGAGTTAAAACAGATTACGTTAGTATCTGTACGCCCAATTATCTTCATGACTCTCATATACGGTTCGCTTTGCGCCATGGCGCCGATGCGATATGCGAGAAGCCACTGGTGCTGAATCCTTGGAATATCGACGCGCTGATGAACCTGGAACAGGAATCCGGCAAAAAGATCTTCAACATCCTTCAGCTCAGGTTGCATCCGGTGATCATTGAATTGCGAAACAAGATCCAGTCGGGGCCGAAAGATAAGGTCTATGATGTTGAATTGAGCTATATCACTTCCCGTGGCTCCTGGTATTACACAAGCTGGAAGGGCGAAATGAACAAATCAGGCGGGATCGCCACCAATATCGGCATTCATTTCTTCGATATGCTCACCTGGATCTTTGGCGCCGTAAAAGAAAATGAAGTGCACATCCACACGCATGACAGGGCGGCGGGTGCGCTGGTGCTGGAAAGAGCACGGGTGAAATGGTTTTTAAGCATCAACTACGATGCAATTCCCGAGAACGTGAAAGCCGCAGGCAAAAGAACTTTCAGAAGCATCACTGTTGACGGCGAAGAAGTGGAGTTTAGCGAAGGATTTACCGATCTTCACACCCGCAGCTACGAAGAAATATTGAAAGGAAACGGATTCGGCATCAACGAAACCAGGCAGTCTATAGAGCTCGCGCATGATATCCGTCATAAGACGCCGCTTGGATTAACAGGCGACCATCATCCCTTCGCAGCCCAGCCACTTTCAGCTCATCCATTCCAGAAAAATTAAGCATCGCGCATGAAGAGCTTTATTCCGCTTAGCAGGCCCAATATAAAAGAAGAAGATATAGAACGCGTTGCGGAGGTCCTCCGGTCGGGTATGCTGGTGCAGGGTGAGCATGTAAAGGCATTTGAAAATGCCATCGCCGCTTTTATCGGATGCAAATATGCCATCGCCGTTTCCAATGGTACGGCATCTCTTCACCTGGCGCTGAAGGCGTTGCATATCGGGCCGGGAGATGAGGTGGTCATCCCTGCCTTCTCTTATGTTGCCACGGCCAACGTTGTTGAGCTGGTTGGCGCCAAGCCGGTGTTTGTAGACGTTGAGCTCACCACCTGCAATATTCAGGCACAGGCCGTTGCCGATCTGCGATCGCCGAAGATCAAGGCATTGATGCCTGTTCACGAGTTTGGCCTGTCGGCAGATATTCAGAAGTTGTCTCAGATCGCCAGGCAGAACAGCTGGGCGCTGATCGAAGATGCCGCCTGTGCGCTCGGAGCTACGGAGCATGGCAAACAGGTGGGCACTTTTAAGGAATTCGGGTCGTTTTCGTTTCATCCAAGAAAGGCCATCACGTCAGGAGAGGGTGGTTTGATCACTACGAATGACGACGATCTTGCCAATAAGATCTATGTGCTGCGAAACCACGGCATCTCCACACAAGGTTATCTCGACTTCATTGATGCCGGATTCAATTACAGGCTTACTGAAATGCAGGCAGTATTGCTGACGGGCCAGCTGAAGCGTTTCGACTCAACGTTGGCACGGCGCAAGGAGCTGGCAGCGCTATACAACGAAAGGCTTCGCGGCATTGCGCAGGTCAGCCTTCCGCAATATGCCCCGGAGAAGGAACACACCTGGCAGACCTTTCACATTTTGCTTGACAGGAATATCGACCGGGCAAAACTTATACTGGCACTGAAAGATCACGGTGTGGGAACGAATTACGGAGCCCAGTGCATCCCGGCCATGACCTACTATAAAGGCAAATACGGTTTTGATGCCGAAAAAACATATCCCAACGCCTGGGCTCTCTACACGCGGGGCCTCGCGCTACCCATGTTTGAAACATTGACGGATGATGAGATACATTACATTTGCGATACGTTAATAAGGTTACTCTAGCATTACTCAACCAACTCTCGACCAAAAATTAAAAATCAATGAAAGGAAAAAATATCTTCATTACTGGCGGTGCCGGCTTTATCGCAAACACACTCATCAAAAAGCTTATCGAAGACAATAAGATCACGGTATATGACAATTTTCATCGCGATACACTGACTGCAAGCGGCTACGCAAATCATCCCAATATAAAGATCATCAAGGGAGATGTGCTCGATGCTGCCCATTTAACGGCATCGATGCAGGGCGCAAATGTGGTGGTGCACGCCGCGGGGATTGCAGGGATCGACACCGTTATAAAAAATCCGGTGAAGACCATGCAGGTGAATATGATCGGCACGGCCAACGCGCTGGAGGCCGCCCGCGTCAACCAGGTCAGTGACAGGTTTATCGATTTCTCCACATCAGAGGTCTTCGGATCCATGGCGTTCAAGTCTTCAGAAGAAGATCAGACCGTTGCCGGATCTGCCGGGGAAGCCCGTTGGACTTACGCTGTGAGCAAGCTGGCAGGAGAGCACCTTGCCCATGCCTACTACTCTCAGTATAAACTTCCGGTAGTAACTGTTCGTCCATTCAATGTGTATGGCCCCGGACAAACCGGTGAAGGCGCTATCCAGATATTCATTAAGAGGGCGCTTAAAAATGAAGAGATCCACATCGATGGCGACGGCGCCCAGATCCGCGCGTGGTGTTATGTTGATGACTTTGTCGACTGCCTCTTCCGGTGCCTTGACAACCCTAAAGCTATCGGCCACAGCTTTAACATCGGAAACGCGCGTGCTGTGATAACAATCCTCGGGCTGGCACAAACCGTTTGCCGGGTGCTGAATTCCCGCTCCAAGATCCTCTTTGATCCGCCGCTGTCTGCCGACATCGCGATCCGCATCCCCAGCGTGGATAAAGCAAAAGATATTCTGGGATTCAAAGCTATGGTTGATCTTGAAGAAGGCATCGAGCGCACTGCTGAATTCTTTAAAAGCCTCGCGTGAATATAGTTGTTACTGGAGCGGGCGGTCACCTGGGTACCGTAATAACACGTGACCTGATCTTAGAAGGACACAACGTTATCCCTGTTTTCCGCAAGGCGCCCACCGGTAACACATTTACTTTTGCGCTTGCCGGCGACCTTTCGAAAGAAGCGTTGCTGGATAAGCTGAAACAAAAGCCCGATGTTATTGTTCATACTGCTGCCAACATCCCGCTGGCGGATTCCGGTGCTGAAATAATTACGGAGAACAGGGAAACAGATACGCACGTTATCCGGTATTGCCGCGACAACAACGTTTTGCTGGTGTATACGTCAACGGCATACCTGTATGCCCTCGACGGTGGCAATGCCGGGTACCTCACTGAAATGGCCCCCGTCAGACCCTCGGGCGAGTATTACGCCGGGAAGCTGGCATCAGAGGAGCGTATCAGGGAACAACTGCCCAGGCATATCATACTGCGTTTATCATCGCCTTATGGCCCTCACAAAAGACACGAGAACGTGCTCATCAAATTCATTAGAAATGTGCTTCGTGGCGACGATCTGGTGCTGAGCGGATCGGGTCAGAAACTGCAGGACTTCATTCATGAAGATGATGCCTCGTATATGGCAAGGCAATGCATCGCCAAATCGGCCTACGGTACTTTTAATTGTGTTTACGGGCACTCTGTTTCAATGATCGAACTCGCGGAGATGCTGCGCGCTATGGTGCCTGGCACGCGGTCGCATATCCGTTTTTCGGACCGGGAAGATCCTTCCGAAAAACTGAATATCAGGTTTAGCAACGACCGGCTTAAAGCGCTGGGCATCGCGCCAAGGGTGTCTTTGCAGGATGGCCTGCGCCGCCTTATCAGGCATTTTCAGGAACAACCCCATGAGACCATTTCATGAAAATCGGCTTCATTTCTGATATCCATGGGAACCATATTGCCCTGAAGGAAGCATTGACGTTCCTGAGACAGGCAAGCAAGGTTAGCGAGATCTTTTTCCTGGGCGACGCGATCGGCTATATGCCCGATGCCAACGCCGTGGTGACTACTTTACGGGAAGAGAATATAAACTGCCTGATGGGAAATCACGAGGCCATGTTCCTGGGATGGTTACCGACCGATGCCCGGGCCGCACAGGTCTATCAGTTCGATAAGATCAGGGGTACAATGGCTGACGGCAATCTTGAATTTCTTAAAAAGCAGCTGCCATTCCGGGAGATCTCCGTGTCCGGAACAAGGATACTCATGGTGCACGGAAGCCCGGTAGATCCTTTGAATGGATATCTTTACCCCGATACGCCGCTTGGCAACATGCAGGCATATCCATATGATTTTGTTTTGATGGGCCACACGCACAGGCCTTTTATCAGGCAACATCATTCATCGTGGTATGTGAACGTGGGCTCATGCGGCATGCCACGCGATACAGGAGCCCTGGCGGCCGTTGCTGTGCTGGATGTGAATACGAAAGAAGCCAGGATCTACAGATTACCGCTGAACATAGCGGCGATGAGAGAAAAATACAAAGGGGTTCATCCTGATGTGGAAAATCTTTGGGAACGTACCATTCCCGTGAAGGATATTGTTGGAGAAATAATATAGGATATGCAAATAAATGTTCTTGTTACCGGCATTGGCGGCGGTGGAGTGGGCGAGCAGGTGTTAAAAGCGCTTAAGTTGTCAGGGAACGCCTATACCGTCATAGGCACAGATGCCACCGGGCTTTGCAATAACAAATTCAAGGTTGATCACTTTTACCAGGTACCCGGCTCCGCGCAGCCGAACTATATTGAAACGTTGCTTCAGATCTGTGAAAAGCACAATGTACGCGCCATTATTCCCGGTTCTGAACCCGAGCTGAAAGTGATCAGCCGCGACAGGCAACGTTTCACAGACCGGAACGTGCTTCCGTTGATCAATCCAGACAACGTTGTTCGCATCTGCCTTGATAAGTTTTTAACGAACAATTTCTTTGTCGACAATGGTTTTCTTTTTCCGAGATCCTATCAGATAAAAAGCCTGGCAGACCTTGCGTCTGTCACCTTTTTTCCGGTGGTGATCAAACCATCTGTAGGTGGCGGTGGCTCAGCCAATACCATGATCGCGCAAGACAAGGCCGAGCTGGAGCTGTTCTCACAATACATGCTCACCATTTACCAGGAATTTATTCTGCAGGAGTATGTCGGAACGCCCGAAGCAGAGTATACCGTGGGTGTGCTGCTGGGCATGGATGGAGAGCTGATCAATTCGATCGCCATCAGGCGCAATATCATGAGCGGATTGAGTAACCGCATCAAAATAAAGAACCGTACAGGAAACGATGCGCTTGGTCCCTTGCTTGTGGTGAGCAGTGGCATTTCTCAGGGAGAGGTGGTGGCCAATCCCAAGGTTACAGGTTCGTGCGAAGAGATCGCCAGAAAAATAGGCGCCCGCGGAGCGATCAACATACAATGCAGGGTTCACAAAGATGAAGTGTATGTATTTGAGATCAATCCAAGATTTTCCGGCACCACTTCCCTGCGCGCCATGGTAGGTTATAATGAGCCGGACGTGCTCATCAGAAGAGAGATACTGGGTGAAAAGATACAGGGCAGGTTTCCATATAAGCTGGGCCATATAACGAGGGGGCTCAGCGAAACCTATATCGGGGAGTTGCAATAACATCCTCCAATTGCCAACGATTGCATGATGCTCACATGGAGTGGGTATCCGGCTGCCGACAGCACCCGGTCACCAGGCGCGCGGGCTTATAAAAGCGGCCGAAGTAGGGAAAGTGGAAATTGAGTATGCCTTAGTATATAATATTTTTGATAAATTTGCGCGCTAAATAATGCTCTGGCAAATCTGGATTAAGCTGGTCATTTAATTTAAATACGCACAGAAGCCTGTTCATCTTAATCCTAAAATCAAGCAGTCTGTATGATCGCAATTGTAGACTATGGAATGGGTAACATAGGATCGATCCTGAATATGTTCAAGCGGATCGAGGTAAAGGATGTTATTGTTACCGGCGATGCAGAAAAGATCAGAAAAGCAGACAAGATCATTTTGCCCGGCGTTGGATCGTTCGATACAGGAATGATCCACTTGAAGGAGAATGGACTGATCGAAGTTTTAACTGAAAAAGCGCTGAAGCAGCGAGTGCCGGTTCTGGGCATCTGCCTGGGTATGCAGCTGATCACCAAACGAAGCGAAGAAGGCGTGGAGCCCGGCCTGGGTTGGATCGACGCCGAGACCAAACGATTCCAATTCGATCCTTCGCTGAAGTTGAAGGTTCCGCACATGGGCTGGAATTATTTGACCGTTAAGAAAGAGAATGCGCTGATTGAAGCGGATGAGAAAAAAAGATTTTACTTCGTTCACTCCTATTACGTGAAGTGTAATGTTGAATCGGATATACTGGCGGAAAGCCACTACGGATTTAAATTCACCTGCTCATTGAATAGAGACAATATATTTGGGGCTCAGTTCCATCCGGAGAAAAGTCATAAGTTTGGAATGAAGTTGTATAAAAATTTCGCTTCTTTATAATCTTCCTCTATGGCCCTAAAAAGGATCATGCCCTGTCTTCTGTACACCGGGCAAAACCTGGTGAAAACGGTTAATTTCAAGAACCCTTCGTACATTGGGGATCCGATCAATGCAATTAAAATATACAATGAGAAGGAAGTGGATGAGCTTGTGCTTCTCGATATCAACGCTACGAAAGAGAACCGGCCGATCAACTTTGGAAAGATAGAGCAGTTTGCCAGCGAATGTTTCATGCCATTTTCATACGGAGGGGGTGTGCGCACGCTTGACGATTTTGCGCAGCTGTTCAAGATCGGTGTGGAAAAAGTGATCGTCAACTCTTTGATCTTCGACAATCCTCAGGTTGTCAGGGACGCGGTGAATAAGTACGCTTCTTCCAGCGTAGTAGCCTCCATCGATGTAAAATCCAATTTTCTGGGCAAAAGATCAGTGTTCTCGCATGCTGGCAGGAAAACGGAATACGATCTGCAACGCATGTGTGCCTTTGTGCAGGATGATCTGAAAGTTGGAGAGATCCTTATTACTTCTGTAGACCGAGAGGGAACATGGCAGGGCTATGATTATGACCTGACCCAAAAAGTAGTTGAAATGGCCAGCGTTCCTGTGATCGCCAACGGTGGAGCAGGTGAAATAGATCACATTAAAAAAGTACTGTACCAGAGCGATGCCAACGCGGCGGCGCTGGGCAGCATGGCAGTCTACCAGAAAAAAGGAATGGGGGTTTTGATAAAATTCCCCGCCAGAGAAAATGTTATTATAGATGAGCAAGTTTAAGTTTTTAGAGCATTACGACCGCGAGATACGCGCTTGCAAAAGATGCATTTATGACGAGCGTATTCCCGGTATTTCTTTCGATGAATCCGGAATATGCAACTATTGCCGTCAGTACGAGCACATGATGACGGAGTATCCTACCGGTGAAAAAGGTATGGCCATACTCCAGGATTATGTGGATCAGATGAAGCGCGATGGGAAGGGCAAAGCATATGACGTGGTGATCGGTGTAAGTGGTGGCTGTGATTCTTCATACATGTGTTACCTGGCAAAAGAAGTGTTCGGCCTCAGGGTGCTGGCGGCGCATTTTGACAATACATACAACTCTAAAATTGCTGTCGAGAACATCCATACCGTACTGGAAAAACTGGAGATAGATCTCTATACCCATGTGGTTGACGCAGATGAATATCAGCGCATCTATAAGTCTTTCTTTTTAGCTTCAGTGCCTGAGATCGATATCCCTACTGACCTGGCGCTGGCCGTTGTACACTATATGGCAGCCGCCAAATACGGGATCAAGCATATCTGGGAAGGCCATTCGTTCCGCACCGAAGGCATCTCTCCTCCGGGCTGGTTCTATATGGACGCCAAATATGTTAAAACAGTTCACCGCAAATTTGGCGACGGTAAGATTAAAACATTGCCGATGCTCTGGATGAGTCATTGGCTCAAATGGATAGTGGTTAACAAGATCAAAAAATTCAGGCCACTATACTATTATGATTATGTGAAGGAGAACGCCAAGAAGTTCCTTTCAAGCGAATATGGCTGGCAATGGTATGGCGGCCATCACATGGAGAACCGCACCGCATACTTCGCAAACAACTATTACCTGCCGCGAAAATTCGGGATCGACCTGAGGTATTCCGAGTTCTCTGCACTGATCAGGTCAGGACAGCTTACCCGCGAAGAGGCGCTGGTGAAAATAAAAGAACAGAAACCGTTTGATCAGGATATCCTCGACGAGATCAAGCGCAGGGTGGGCTTTACCGACGATGAGTTTGAGCGCATCATGAAAGCCACCCCCAGGCACTTTACTGATTACACAACATATAAGCAGACCTTTGAAAGAATGGCTCCACTCTTTTATCTCCTCTATAAGTCGGGATATGTCACCAAGAGCTTTTATGTTAAGTATTGCCTTACAAAAGATTCATAATCAAAAATGAAAACCGCGTTGCGTAAGGGTAAAGTTGCCTTGCTGGGTAACATGAATAATATTTTGTTTAACCTTACCCGGTATCTGCGGGATGAAGGGTATGATGCGCACCTGTTTATTTTTCCCAGTGAACCCGCGCACTTTCATCCTCAGGCAGACACCTTCGACGCCGGATACACGGAGTATGTGCACCGGTTAACGTGGGGCAATCCTTTTGACCTGATGACCACGCCGGTGTCGACGATCAAAAAGGACCTCGATGGATTTACCCGGTTCATTGCTTGTGGTACCGGCCCGGCCTATCTTGCCAAGGCAGGCATCACCGTAGACCTGCTGGCACCCTATGGATCTGATCTTTACGAGCTACCCTTTTTTAAACTTGTAAGGCCGACGAAACTTCTGCATTATCTGATCTTCACATTTTACCAGAAGATGGGGATCCGTGAAGCGAGGAATTTGACCGTGGCCGATAATGCCGATCTTTTTACCAGAACATTAGCGAAGCTCAGGTTTAAAGGGAAGCGCCTGATGTCGGGGCTTCCGTTTGTGTATACGCAGCAATACGCGCCAGATAAGATAAAAGACAATAGCGCTAACAGCCAGCACTATGCTTCTTTTAAGAAAATACGGGACGCGCATGATCTGGTGATCATCCACAATTCGCGGCACTGCTGGAAAAACGAACCTGATCCCATTTCTTTAAAAGATAACGATAAGCTTTTCCGTGGGCTGGCTATTGTATTGACGAGAAGACCCGGCGTAAAGATCGCGATCGTTACTTTTGAGTATGGCCATGACGTTGAAGCTTCAAAAGCGCTCTGCCGTGAGCTGGGCATTGAAAAACATGTCTTCTGGTTCCCGCTCATGCCCCGTAAAGAACTTATGCTGGGGATGTCGTTATCCGACGTGGTGGCGGGAGAATTCAGGAACAGCTGGTTTACCTATGGCGTGGTATTCGAAGCCATGGCCCTGGCAAAGCCAGTGATGCACTACCGCGAGGATTCGCTTTATAAGGAGATGGAGTTGTACCCCATGATCTACGCAAAAGAGACAGAGGATATAGTAGCTGCGCTGACCGCTGCCATCGATGACAAAACCAAACTCGAAAATATCGGGAAGGAAGCAAAAGACTGGTATGAGCGGAACATCACAAAACAATCGCTCAGAGACGTTGCTGAGATCCTCGATCGCTGACAAAGACATGTTTGGGCAGGAGCTTTCGGCCGAAGCATCTGGAAGTCAAAATTTTTTGTTCCCGTTAACGTTGAAAGCTTAACCGAATACCTGGGTGCTGAAGGATATAATCTATCGGATAAAAAATAACCGCCTGCTGGTAAAGGGGCTGGTCGATACCAATTATTATTTTCTGGCGCAGCTGTCGTCTAAAGTTATTGGCATCCTGGTTATTCCCATCGTAGCCAGGTTGTGCTCCATTGAAGAATTTGCATATTACGACCTGTTCATGCTGGTCTCCAGCTTCCTTTCACTGGTGGCAACCCTTGGCATCGATTCCGGAATTGCAATTAAGATCGTTGAAAATAAAGATGATCAGAAAATGCAGGCGTCCCTGCTGGTCACCGCGTTGTTCGTGAACACGGCAATCCTGCTCCTGCTGTGGGCTATCGGCGTAGGGGTGAGTTATGCCGATGTCATTTCTTCATCCAGTTATCCGCTGATGTTCATCCACGGATTGTTCATTTATACGATCATATACCAGTATAATTATAACATTTTCAGTTTTGTGCGGTGGGTAGGAAAAGCAAAAGAGGCTGCCTGGATAAATTTTTCAACCTATTTTCTGGGTATAGTGCTCGGCTTTGTGCTGTTGCTGATAAAAAAAGAGATCGGTTATTATATCGCCGGTATTATTATAGGAAACCTCATTGGCACACTGCTCAGCACATACATCGTCAGAGACTATCTTTTTAGGCTACGGGCCAGGCTGGAGCCCGCGCACCTGAAAGACCTGATGGTGCTATCTTTACCTTACCTGCCTACTTATCTGAGCAACTATGCCATGCAATTCGTCGACCGTCTGCTGGTGACCAGTGCATTTGGCATGGAAGGCCTGGGCTTGTACGCCATCGTGAACAGGCTTGCGCAGATCCCGGTCTTTTTTATACAGATGGTCGCCAACGGGTTTCAGCCGGTGATCTTTTCAAACTACGAAAATGAGAAAGGCCAGGCGTTGGCCAGAATGATCTTTAATGTGTTCTGGATCGCCCTCATCCCAGCCACAGCTGCCATAAGCTTTTTCAGTAACGATCTGCTGCTGCTTTTTGGAGGCGAGAAATACCTTGCGGCCGAAAAGCTCCTACCCTACATCATCGTGTCTACGTTTATGCTGGGAAGCTTCTATCTTTTTGGGTTCGGTTATTCGCTGAAAAGAAAGACGCTGTACGTAACGTTCATTACCCTGGCCGTTGTGGGCATGATCTACCTGCTTAGCGTTTACTTTATTAAATTGACCGGTATCAACGGCGTTGCGCAAGCAACTTTTATCGCCACTACCCTTGGAGCAATGGTATATGTGTGGGGTTCTGAAAAAATGTACGCGTTTGGCTTTCAGCTTAAGTGGATGTTTCTGGCGATGCTCGCGAGTACGATGATATTAATATTTGTAAGCTTATGACAACCGCCCTGGATCTTGCCATGGTAAAATTGAGCCGAAAATCCGTAAGATGGCGCTTTAACAGAGGGTTATTGGTGACGGCGATCTTATGGACAAGTTTCTGCACGCAGGCGCAGGAGAGCCTGTTGAGATCTGAGCTGAAGATCGATACAACTACTTTTATCAGGATCTGGAACAAGAGCAACGACTCAAAAACGGTCAGCTTTTCGATCAACGACAGGCATTTTTTTGTCCAGTATTCAGACATTCTGAAACGGGCGATCCCAGAACCGGTATCTGGCGAAGATTCTGTTAAAATGATCTGGGATTTCACCGCCCGGCACAGTTATCATTATTACCCCATGACACCCTATGTGTGGATGCATGATCCGTTGACATTCTTTAATTCTGCGGGTTTTGGTTTTTGTGACGACGCGGCTACCATCAATGAGCTGTTGTGGAAATTTATGGGGTACGACGCCCGTACGTGGTGGCTAGACGGCCATGTGGTGTCAGAGGTCTATCAGGGAGAGAAATGGAAAATGCTGGACTCTGATCTGGGATGTTATTATTTGAACGACTCTTTGATGATCGCTTCTGTCGAAGAGGTGCTGGAGGCTCCGCGGCTGGTGATGGAAAGGCGCAATGAAATTCCAGTAAGGGTACATGAAGTGAATTATAAGGAAGCAGACTGGAAATTCCTCAGTGAAATTTTTAGCCAGCGATCGGGCTATCCGGATTTTACGCCACTGGATTCCGTGTTGACATCAAAATCGGTGCAGTTCGAGCTTCCGGCCAGGAGCAGTCTGTTGATAGGTGATAAGATCGAACCACAATTTCTGACGGATGTGATCCAGGGAAGGATCCACCAGGTAAAGACATTTTCAAATATTGTTCTGGACGTGCCGTATGCCAAACAGTGGCGGGTAGAACTGCCGCTGATCATTCAGGGAATAAAGGGCACCGGTACAATAACCATCAATGATGAATCGTATCGGATCGGCGACCCCGAGTTGGATTTGAAGCTACGTACCCGCACCGATTTTATTCATTCCCTGTACATAGAAGAGGCGAGAGATCTGAAGATCATTTTTTTATTTAACAGACGGATATTCGATCTTGCGGAAACGAATGAACTAAAAGTATATGGCGAAGACCTGAAGGGTGTCAGGATAAAGAATACCAAAAGAAGATCATAGTGGCTCCCGATATATCTTCATCAACTCCTCTTAAAGCAAGCACAAAATGGGCATTGTTTTTCCTGACGTGCCTCACCGTCGTCATCCATGTGGCTGTTTATCACGAATTGTCGATAGTCTTTTCATTCTTCGTGCTTTATTGGATGGGCATACGGCTACTGAGGTGGCTCGCGCCTGAAACCATCCCTTTCTTCAGATATTCTTATCTCCTCAACGTTTTCTTTGCCATAGTCTTTACACAGGCGTTCCTGCTCGAGCACGGTGATCCTTTCACGGGTATGGGAGACGATTTTACGATCCACCAGATTGCCATCGACAATAAGAACGGTATCGAGTCCTATAAAGACGGGCTTGCGTGGAGCGGGTTGAATTATAAAGCGTACATAACAGCCCTGTCCCTCTGGCTGAAAGTACTGAACCTCGCTGGGTTCAGCTCGGACTATTTTTTGAATCTGATCATTCTCAACAGCTGGATGGGCGCTTTTGTATCGCCCGTTATTTATTTGATTTTTAAAAAGTTTACTACTGATGAGAACAGCAGCACCATCGCCTGGATCACGCTGCTGTATCCGCTGTCTATTTATTATTCGGCCACGATCATCCGCGATATCGTTGTGACCCTTTTTTTTTCGATCGGTGTGCTTGTCATGCTTACCCGCTTCCGGTCGAAATTATTGAAATTCCTGTTGCTTTCTTTTTGTGTGTTTGTGCTGTATCACATCCGCGAGGCCTCCGGATTTTTTCTGTTCATCTTTCTTATTACACATTACGTTCTGAGGAAAACCGGTGGCTCACTCCGGTACGTCATCAGGGCCTCGATTCTGGCGGTCCTTATGTTTGTATTTTCAATTCTGCTCACGGCTCTTTCAATGAGGCCGCCAAAAGAGCTTCCGCCGATGACACACTTTATGGCTTATCTCAGCCATCGTATTCACTTCTATAACGATGCCGCCATTTCACAGGCCACCGAGTCGCTGGGTGCC
The DNA here is from genome assembly GCF_018598225.1 of Chryseosolibacter histidinae. Classification (GTDB taxonomy): domain Bacteria; phylum Bacteroidota; class Bacteroidia; order Cytophagales; family Cyclobacteriaceae; genus Chryseosolibacter; species Chryseosolibacter histidini. Next base: position 32,346 of record NZ_JAHESF010000051.1, read on the forward strand.
GAGATCAGAAAGTCAGGAAATCCGGTGCTGCTGGTCCTTAGCTTGCCGCACCTGTTCTTCAGCCCTGTGCCACCGCGGTTCTTTTTCGGCATGACCACCAGCAACATATTTCTCGGGATCGGCAACCTTGTCTGGTACTTTTTTGGTTTCTTTTACCTGTTCAGTTTTATTAATCTGCCCAGTCGCGGTGAAGTGAACAGTTTCTGGTGGGCGGCGTTGATCACGGCCTTCGCCGCATTACTGATCATCAACTTTACATCAGGCGATGTGCGCCATTTTTCATTTATACACCCCGTGCTGATCGGATTCGCCTTCATTTTTATTAAAAACAATAAAGCAGCGTTCGGATACCTCATGAAAACGTTTTTGCTTTTCGCGCTGATAATAGTCCTGGCTTACACAGCCCTAAAATTGGTTAATTGACAGGTTGTTGTAATTTTGCGGGGCTTAAACTCCATCAATATGTGCGGAATAGCGGGATTTGTAGATTTCAATAACAAATCCAATGAAAAGACCATCCAGAGCATGATACAGCCGATTCATCATCGCGGCCCCGATGACACCGGCTCCTATCTCTACAACGATTTCAAAGGTTCCATCGGGTTTGGTCATAAAAGATTATCGATCATCGATATCTCGTCTGGCGGCCATCAGCCCATGCACTACGAGCAATACACCATCGTGTTCAATGGTGAGATGTATAACTACAAATCTGTTCGCAGTGAGCTGGAGAAGGAAGGTTATACATTCGATTCCGCATCAGACACCGCGGTCATTCTCCGGGCTTTCCATAAATGGGGCGTTCAGGCCGTTCACAAATTCATCGGCATGTTCAGCTTCGCCATCCTGGACCGGAAGACCAATCAGCTTTATATATTCCGCGATCGGGCTGGTGTAAAGCCGCTTTACTATTACCATCAGAAAGGTCATTTGCTATTTGCATCCGAGCTCAAGGCGTTTTATGACCATCCCGCATTTGTCAAAGAGCTTGACCACGATGCACTCGTGGAATATTTCTTATATGGATACATCCTGGCGCCGCATACCGTTTTCAAAAATACCTACAAGCTGAGACCAGGTCACTTTCTTGAAGTGAACCTCGAAACACAAAAGGTGAGGGAAGAGAAATACTGGGATATCGTTGATCACTTCAAAAAACCCAAGCTCAAGATCTCGGAGACCGAAGCGATCGAAGAAACGGAAAAACTGCTCACCTCTGCCTTCGAATACCGAATGGTGTCGGATGTGCCCGTTGGCATCTTCCTCAGTGGTGGGTACGATAGCTCAACCGTTGCGGCCATTCTTCAGAAAGGACGCACCGAAAAGCTGAAGACCTTTACCATCGGTTTTCACCTCGATGGATTTAATGAGGCCGTCTACGCCAAAGATGTGGCAAACTATCTGGGCACCGATCATACTGAATTGTATTGCACGGAAGCCGAAGCGGAGGGGATTTTTCCCGAGCTGCCATTCTACTACGATGAGCCCTTTGCCGACTCTTCGGCTATACCCACTATCCTGGTAAGCCGCCTGGCCCGTAAAAAGGTCACTGTAGCACTGTCGGCAGATGGAGGCGACGAGCTTTTTGGCGGATACCGAAAGCATCATTCAGTGCTTCGCGCCCTGTCGCGGCTTCAGCGTGTTCCAAGCTTCATGCGCAAGCCCATCGGATCGGTCGTCGACCTGTTCCCGCCCCGGTATATACCGTTCCTAAACAAGACTTACAGGTTCGATCACTTTTATCACTCGGTGGCCGACCTGTTCAAAGGTGGTGTCTATCCTGACCAGATTCTGCGCCTCACCTCTCATCACATCAACCGGCGCGGCATCGATAAGCTGTTCAAAAATTCCGTAAAGGAATTGCCCACCAACTTTACGCATACGCGCGATATCGAGTTTGCCGACCCACTGGATCCGGCCCTGGCCGTAGATTATAAAACGTACATGGTAGACGACATCCTTGTGAAAGTCGACCGCGCCACCATGTCTGTGTCGCTGGAGGGAAGAGAGCCATTTCTCGATCACCGTATAGCAGAGTTCGTGTCGCAACTTCCTTCTTCGCTGAAGATCCGCAACGGTGAAAAGAAATATCTTCTCAAGCAGGTTACGCACAAATACATCCCCAAAAAAATGATGGATCGCCCTAAAATGGGCTTTGGCATTCCTGTAGAGCACTGGTTCAGAAAAGACCTCAAAGACACCCTGCTGTTCTACCTCGATGATGAGAAGATCCGCAAGCAGGGACTGTTCGATGTGGGGTATTTGCAGCAGGTCAAGAAGCGGTATTTTTCAGGTATCAATGAAGATTTCGAGTTCATTTGGGCAATGATCGTGTTCCAGATGTGGTTTGATCGTTGGATGAAATAGAATGAAAGTTGCCTTACTGATCGATAACCTGAACTCCGGCGGCGCACAACGACAGATCGTTAATCTTGCCATCGGCCTGAAAGCAGAAGGCGCTGACGTCACAGTGATCACCTATACGTTGGGAGAGCATTTTCAGGATGAGCTCAGGCACCATCAGATCGACCTTTCAGCGATAGCGCGCCCTTCAAAGTTCAAAACTTTCCTCGGTGTTTTCAGCGAAATAAAACGACTGCAGCCTGATGTAGTCTGTGCTTACATGTTTGTGCCGAGCCTGATGGCCCTGTTGACCAAGATCTTTTTCTGGCGACCGAAAGTTTTCGTCTCAGAACGTTTTATCGAGCACCTCATGACGGATTGGGCCAAACCTTACTGCCGGGCACTATATCCACTGGCTGCAGGTATCATTGCCAACTCCCAAACGCAGGCAGAAATATTAAAGAAAAAATTGCCGATGCTCCGGGCCAGGATCCGGCACATCCCGAATTGTGTTGATACCGACACCTTCAAACCTGCCCACGAACTGGCAATCAGCCCGGGCACACTCAAAATGATCGGCGTAGGGCGGCTCACGGAGTACAAAAATGTAAAAGTGCTGATCGAAGCCGTTAGGATGCTCCACTTTGATAGGAAGCTTCCCGTTTCTATGAAGTGGGTCGGCCGTGAATATGAAGAGCGGGGTGTCGAAAATACTTACTATGTTGAATGCGTAAACGCCGTTAATGAGAAGGGCCTCTCCGGAATTTGGACGTGGGAAGGACAGCAAAAAGGTCTCGCGGAACTGTACAGGACATCAGACGTGTTGGTGCACCCCTCGTACGGCGAGGGTTTCCCCAATGTTGTATGTGAAGCCCTGGCCACCGGCACACCTGTCATTGCAAGCAATGTGATCGATCATCCTATGATCATCCAGGAGGGACATAATGGGTTCCTTTTTGATCCGCACAATGCTCAAGAACTGGCTGACAAGATCACTACATTTTTCAAAATGCCGCCGGCAACAAGACTGGCGATGAAAGAAAATAGCAGGCTCACGGCCACCCGTTATTTTTCAAGGGAAGTGATGATAGGTTCTTACCTGGAATTTTTTAGAAAAGCTTAAAATACCGAGCCTATGCAACTGATGAGCCTGCTTTTCGACCGGAGCCTTCAAAAGAATTACACGCAATCGAACGATCAGCTGGTGTGCAACGGAAAGACAATCCCGGTTGTCAATGAGATTTCCGGGTTGGTAGAGAATGACAATGACGCATCGGCTTTTGGCGCGCAATGGAAAGCTTACCGCCAGACCCAACTTGACTCTTATACAGGTCACTCAATCATGGAAAATCGAATGGCTCGGTGTTTTGGAGAGGGGTTTGATAAGCTCACGGCAAGGTGGCGCTGGAAGGTTTACCGATGACGGAAACGGGGTGGAAGCCCCATGTATGAAACCCTGAGATGCAAGTATGGTGAAAAAAAAGAAAGTGCTTTTTGTCGGAGCCTTCAACAATACAACGCAAAATACAGGCGGGCAGTTGTTTGCCTGTCTGAGCCTGGTCAACAGCAGACTTTCTGAGGAGATATCGTGGCGGTTGATCGACTCCACGGCCACCACCAACCAACAGAGAAGTTTTTTCGACCGCACTTTCAATGCCGCGAAAAGAGTCTTCAGGTTTGTTCTGTCGCTGTTTACTTTCAATCCTCATACCACACTGATCTTTTTTGCCGACGGCGCTTCCTTCATCGAAAAAGGAATCATGGCCCTCATCGCCAAATTATTTTTTAAGCGGGTGGTGGTATGCCCCAGGGCGGGCCCGCTGATTGATGATATTCCTGCAAGCGCATTTTGGAGAAAGTTCACCCGGTTGGTCTTCAGCGTGTCTGATGTGGTAGTATGTCAGAGTGATACCTGGAAAACGTTCTTCGGAGCGCATATCGGCTTCGAGGCAAGTGGAAAATATGTGGTGATCCGGAACTGGATCAATGCCGAGCCTTACACAGAGAATTTCAAACGCCGGCAGCAGCGGGCAAGCGTAAAGCCTTTAAAAGTGTTATTCCTTGGCTGGATCATCAAAGACAAAGGCATATTCGAATTGCTGGAAGCTTTCAGCAACATGAAGGCTTCCGAAGTGCAGTTGTGGGTTGCCGGCGATGGGCAGGAAATGCAGGCGGCAAAAAAACGCGCTGCTGAATTGAATATTGAAAATACCGTACAGTTCTTCGGCTGGGCTTTCAGCGGCAAAAAAATGGAGCTGTTGCGAGACGCGGATATTTTCGTATTGCCGTCATACGCCGAAGGGATGCCGAACGCTTTGCTCGAGGCGATGGCTTCCGGCTTGCCATCAATAGCCACGAGGGTCGGGGGCATCCCAGATGTGATCCATGATGGAAGCAACGGCTTTCTGGTCGAATCCAAAGATGCTGCGGCCCTGTCTGAAAAGATCAGACTTTTGGCTGAAAATGAAAGCCTGAGGAGACAGTTTTCACATGCTGCCCACTCGTGGATACAGGAAAAGCACAGCCTCCAGGCTGCTATAACCGCTTTTGACAAGATACTTTAGGCGTTTTTAAAAAAAATCTGGAGAAACGAAAACGTCAGGTTATCTTTGTAGCGGTTTAAAAGAGCTGCATCTATCTACTTCTGCGGAAAGCAGAACCTTAAGCGTCATCAAATGCTAACGACAGACAAGAACCATCCAAAGCAATTAGTAGCGGATTTCTGGAATGAGGCTTCCTGTGGGGAGAATCTTTATTTTAAAGGTGAAAATCTTCAGGAGAAATTCAACAATCAATTGAAAACCAGGTACGCGTTGGAGCCCTATATCATTCCTTTTGCCGGTTTTGCCGAGAGCAAGGGGAAAAAAGTGCTGGAAGTTGGTGTGGGGCTCGGAGCAGATCATCAGATGTTCGCCGAAAACGGTGCTATCCTTCACGGCTGTGATCTCACTGAACGAGCGATCGGGCTTACCCGTCAGAGACTTGAGATCTTTGGCTTACGCTCCGAATTGCAAGTTGCCGATGCGGAAAACCTGCCGTATGCCGATGATACGTTTGACAAGGTATACTCATGGGGAGTTATTCATCACAGCCCGGATACCCCAAAAGCGGCAAGTGAGATCCATAGGGTATTGAAAGAAAAAGGAAAAGCAAAAATTATGATCTACCATAAAAAATCGATGGTGGGATACATGCTTTGGCTCAGGTATGGATTGATGCGGTTCAGGCCGTTCACATCGTTGGAGACTATCTATTCAAGATACCTGGAAAGTCCAGGCACCAAAGCGTACACGACAAAAGAGGCCAAAAAAATGTTCTCTATGTTTAAAGACGTGTCTATCCGTACGGAGCTCTCGCATGGTGACCTGCTTTCTTCAGGGGCAGGACAACGACACCAGGGTGTACTTTTGAAGATCGCCCGGAAGCTGTATCCGCGAACCGTCATCAGAAGATTTTTTCCAACCCATGGGCTTTTTATGCTCATTGACCTAACAAAATAGCCGCCATCCAACAGGCCCGCTTCCGTTTGCCGAGATCTTCGAAAATGAGAAAAAGCAAACGTGCCGGCCGCATAACTGGCCATTTAATAGTACTTTTGCAGCTTGCTAAACAACATGGCGGCTATAAGCTGCGTTTGTGCAGCAACAGCAGCGGGCCAGCAAAGCAAGCCCCCGGTAAAACCCAACTATCATGTGCGGAATTGCAGGATATATCTCATATGCTCCTCTGAAAGACCTCAGGCTCTCTGAACGAATGCATCACCGTGGGCCCGATGCCGACGGGATCTTTAAAGACGATTTTGTTCAGCTGGAACATAAGCGGTTGTCCATCATCGATCTTTCAGAACGGGCCAACCAGCCCATGTTCTCTGAAGATGGCAACTATGTCATCGTCTTCAACGGTGAGATCTACAATCACCTGGAGATCCGGAAAGAGCTTATCGCGAAAGGTTATAACTTCAGGTCTACTTCCGATACAGAATCGCTGCTGTATGGCTATGTCGAATACGGTGAGAAGATCCTGAGCCGCCTTAACGGGATCTTTGCTTTCGCTCTCTACAACCGGAAAAAGAAAGAAGTTATACTGGCGCGCGATCAGTACGGCATCAAGCCACTGTACTTCTATCACAAAGACAATGTGTTTCTGTTCAGCTCGGAAATAAAATCGTTTCTGTCATACAAGCAGTTCGATAGGGCCGTGAACTACGATGCCATTGTAAACTACCTTCAGTACCTGTACTGTCCCGGGCCTATCACGCCTTTCAAATTTGTTCGCCGGTTAGATCCGGGGCATTCAATGAAGATCAGGCTCGGCGCTGATAAATTTACGGTCGATCCCCCCGCCAGGTATTACCAGATCCCTTTCACGGGATCGTATCGTGAGATGTCGGAGTCAGCGTGGGTTGACGAGCTCGAGCAAAGTCTCCTGATGGCCGTTGAACGCCAGCTCCTCAGCGATGCGCCGCTGGGGTTCTTCCTCTCCGGAGGTCTCGATTCGAGCCTCATCGTGGCCATGGCCGCCAAAGTGATGAAGCACTCTGATTTCAACTGCTTCACCATATCCACCGGCAGCGATATGGCCGAAGAAGGACTTTCAGACGACCTTCACTATGCGCAGCAGGTGGCGAAGGCTATTGGCTGCAAGCTGAACATCATTGAAGCAAAGCCCGAGATCCTGAAAGATTTTGATAAAGTGATCTGGCACCTTGACGAGCCACAGGCCGACCCTGCTGCCATTCACGTGTACAACATCAGCAAAGGCGCGCGCGAAAAAGATATCAAGGTGATGCTGGGCGGTACGGCTGGCGACGATCTGTTCTCCGGCTATCGCAGGCACATGGCCCTGAGGTATGATCCGCTGTTCGACCTGATACCGTCTGTGATCCGTAAAAAAGCTACCAGCGCCGTGCTGGCCATCAGGTCAGAATCGCCGTGGGTGCGAAGGGCCAAACGGCTTTCAACCGCCATGCGTCTGGAAGGCAGGCAAAGGCTGGTGGAGCATTTCTCATGGCATCCGCTGAACAAAGTGATGCACCTGTTCAATCCTGAGGTGGCAGAGTCCATTGACCATAGCGGCATCTCCGCTAACTACTACCTGAAATTGCTCAGGGAGATCCCCGATGAACATAACAAGCTGAACCAGATGCTTTACCTGGAGCTGAAAACGTTCCTGATCAATCATAACCTCAACTATACGGATAAGATGAGCATGGCAGCGGGTGTTGAAGCACGCGTTCCATACCTTGACGTAGACCTGGTCAACCTCAGCACCACCATACCACCTTCGCTAAAGATGAAGGGTAATAACACAAAATACCTGTTGAAGCGCGTGGCCGAGCGTTACCTGCCGCATGAAGTGATCTACCGGTCTAAAGCAGGTTTTGCCGCCCCTATCCGCAAGTGGATCAAGACAGATATGCGGCCCATGATCAATGAAAGATTGTCGGTAGAAGCGCTACATAAAAGAAAGATCTTCTCCTCAACGGCTATCGATCAGATCATCGCCGAAAATGACTCGGGCCGGTCAGACAACGCCTACCTTTTACTGGCCCTGTTATCTGTTGAAAGTTGGATGAATCAATTTGTTGATGCCTGAGATCATGCAACCTGACTTGTCGGAAGTAAAGATGGATCTGTGGGTGCGTCGCGTGGCGTCGCTGCTTCCCCTGCTGATCGCTTTTACCATGCCGATGCCGGTCAAGCTCAATTCGTTCAGCATTTTGCTGAATACGTTCGTCTTCCTGGTGATCGGCATCAAGTACCGGATCCTGGATTTCGGGTTTACAAAAACGGGACTCTTTCGCGCCATGACCTGGCTGTTCTTTATTCTGGTTGTAGGGCTCATCCATACCGAAGACCTGCGCCTGGGTAAGTTTGAGCTCGAAAAGAATTTTACATTGCTGGTCTTTCCTTTTCTGATCTATCAATGGAAGACCTTTCATGTGAAAATTGAAAAATTGCTGTGGGCATTCATCATCGGATGTGTGCTGGTGACATGTTATGGTTTTTTCTACTGTTATTTTCTGCTCGAAGGTGAGTTGAGAACGTATGCTTTCGACCTGGGTCACTCCTATTACACCCGGTTTATTTCCATTCATCCTACTTACCTGGCGGTGTACTTTGCCGTGATCTTTTTCTACCTCCTGCAGTTCTATTCAGCGCATACTCAGAAAATGAGTGGCTGGTCAAAAGTGGGTATCGTTTCTTTGCTGGCATACGCCGTTTTTATGCTGCTTTTCCTTCGTTCAAGGATAGCGCTTTTTACATGGTGCCTGCTGCTGGTGATCTACCTGCTCCGCGGCCGCAGCAGAAGCGCCCAGGTGATCGTCACGGCCGCGCTGCTTCTTTTGTTGCTGTTGCTCTCGTTCGATAACACTTACTTTTCATCCATCGATTACTGGAGCAGAAATACATCAGATGCTTTGCAGGAACGGTTTGGTGTTTGGAACGGTGCCTGGGAAGGCGCGCGCATGTCTCCCTTCATTGGGGCAGGCACCGGATCGGCGCAGTACCTGATCGATGAAGGATACCTGAAGACAGGCTTTGACTGGGGTCTCGATTATGAGTTCAATGCCCACAATCAGTTTTTGCAATTCCTCTGTCAGAACGGGATCGTGGAACTGGTATCGTTTTTTGTGCTGCTTTTCGTCCTGTTCAGGCCGGCCGTCAACCGCAAGAATGCTACCTTCTTCATGTTCATGCTGATGACCTGTTTTGCCATGATCACAGAGTCTATTCTCTATGTGCAGAAGGGCATCATTTTCTTTTATTTTTTCAGTTGTGTGTTTTATTACCTGGACCATGAATAAGTTGTTGCTGCTGATCCTGGTATTGAACGTCTGCCGCGTGGGCGATGCCTGCGCACAGAGAACCTTGTACAGCGAGGAGCTTTCCATAAAAACGCTCCGTGAAAGCGCTTCCGGTGAATACCTCGGCCGCACACACCTCGATGCCTATCAGCTTGTGATCTTTACAAAAGACTCAACCTGGAGCATGAATATAGGCTCTGAGAACGGTGGTATCAAATGTTTTGATTTTCATCCTGTGAAACCGTTGATCGCCATCGGTTCGTACAGCGGCGCCGTTGAGCTTTGGGATTTCAGGGAAAAGATCCTTTTATGGTCGCATACCGTGCACGACAAACAGGTCAACGATGTTAAATTCTCACCTGTTGATGATTTCGTTGCAACCTGCGGGGCCGACGGAAAGATCAGGTTCCTTCGCACCGATAGCGGCGATCCCATTAAAGAATATAAGCTCCCGTCGCCCGTCAATTCGATCGAGTTTCATCCCGTACACAAAAATGTTTTTGCAACCGGCGATCACGAAGGAAATATAGTCGTGTGGAAGACCGACGCTGAAAAAGCGACCCGCACCATCAAGGCACATACGAGCTACGTGTTCGACCTTGAATTCAGCAGCGATGGAGAAAAGCTCCTCTCCGCCAGCCACGACCACACCATCAAAACGTGGCAGTTCAGCACAGGCACACTGCTGCATACGTCAGAAGGTCACTCCAAAACAGTGTACTCCATCAGCATCAGCCCCGATGGAAAAACATTTGCCAGCGGAGGATTTGATAGGGAGATCGGAATATGGAATTTGCAAACCGGTGGGAATATAAAATTTCTCTCAGGTCATAAGGATTATGTCAATGTAGTCCATTTTACACTTGAGGGCCATTTGCTGAGCGGAAGCCGCGATGGCACCCTGAGGATATGGGATAACACCAAATAAATGAAGCAGATCATACAGAATTTAAAAAGCGGCGAAACGATCCTTGAAAACGTTCCGGCGCCGGTGGTGAAAAAAGGTCACGTGCTCATCAGAACGCACCGCACACTCGTTTCGCTCGGAACGGAACGTATGCTGGTGGAGTTTGGCAAAGCGAACCTTTTGGCGAAAGCCCGCCAGCAGCCCGAACGTGTGAAGATGGTGCT
>NZ_JAHESF010000052.1 GCF_018598225.1 Chryseosolibacter histidinae
AGTTGTGTTTTAGAGACTGGTAGTAAGGAGGGAATGCCCATCCATGTGTAGAAGATTCGGTGCTGGATATCAATTGCCATGGGTTTCAAACCATGGTTGGCATTGTGTTTATGGTGGTAGGACAGGACTAAAGAACAAAAGTATGAAGAAGATCATGTCGATTATAATGGTATTGCTGCTGGCGGGAACATTTGCATTTGCACAGCAGTCGGGCAGGGAGCGGAGAGAAGCAGCGGAAAAAAAAGCGGCGCAGGAAAGATCGCGATCGATGGGTGGCTTTCGCTCCGGGAATGAGGTGAAAGATGACAAGGGCGAGGTACCCAAAGCCACGAATGCCGCTGGCCAGCAGAAAGGAGACCAACAGCCGGCAATTGATAGTGAAGATTCCAATCAGCCGACACCTGAAGAAAACCTGGGTAGTAAGGGTAGCAATGATGGTAATTCTGATACCGGTAATAGTACTAGTGCTAATAAAGGTGGTAACGCCAATGGCAGTAACAATAACAGCGGCGCAAATACCGGCAGTGAGAACGCAGAGAAGAGCAACACGCCAGCAGTGATACAGCGCACCACCAGCGAGAGCGGTTCGCCAAGTGTTCTTTCAAAAGACAACGGGCGTGGCCGTGATGGTACCAACAGTGTTCAGCGCGCCACGTATAACATGGCAGGAGCGGAGGTTCCGGCTAACATGAACCTGTCGCAGAAGAACAGGGGCGAAAGGAATATCAACACTGGCACTAATACTAAGATCAGGAAACAGGAAGAACAGCCACAGAAAACCCTGTCGAAGCAAACACAACGTGAAAACAAACAGCAAGTGAATGCGCAGCAGCGCTCGGATGAGCAGGCCAAAAATAAATCTGACGACAAGAAGAAAAACAAGTTACAGAAAAAGAACCGCAGAAATAAAGACCGCGACTCAGGGTAATGCCTGGGCCGGTTTCAAAAAAATAGTGGTACTTTGCTGTTGTGATGAAAGGGATCCTGCTTTTGGCGCTTCTTTGGGTGGCCGCGTGTGCAACGGCACAAATATCGACGGGCATCAAAGGAGGTTTGAATCTCTCCGATGTGGTCATCAACAACCTGATCGATCCGGATGCAGAATCAGGGTACAACCTCAAGGCAGGATTTCACGCAGGCATTTTTGCTGTTGCTGACATCGGTACCCGCACAAGCCTCGCCGCCGAGCTGCAATATTCGAACAAAGGCGTTCACGCTGTCACCAATATCAACCTTCACTATGTTGTGCTTCCATTGCTGGTGCGGTACGCCATTGCCGACAAGCTGATCGCGGAAGCAGGGCCTGAGCTCGGTTACCTCGTTGCGGCAACATCCAAGTATGGAAATGTGGGTAACATCTGGAACAATAAGATCGATCTGGGACTGGACATGGGACTTCAATACACCATTTTCTCCCGCATGACCCTCGGCCTCAGATTCAACGCCGGTATCTCCAGCGTGATCGAAGACACACCACCGTCAACCCAGGGCGAAAAGATCCGCTACCAAAACCGCGTACTCCAACTCTCCCTCGGATACAAACTGTTTAAATTTGAGATGTGAGTCCCGATCGGGATCAGATATGAGACATGAGATTTGAGACAAGAGACTTGTGTCTTAGCTTCAAGTCTCCTGCCTTTATCTACTGCTACTTACTCCTTACTCCTTAATTCTGACTCCTCCTTCTGACTCCTGGCTCCTGACTTCTGGCTTCTGATTCCCCAACATATTGATCACCGCCCCCGCCACAAGACCACCGATCACATACCACGCTACGGTCAAAGCTTTTGTTGTTGGTGTCGCGGAGACAACGCGCTCGTCGAGCCCAAGTGGTTTAGCGAGCGTGAGGGCACCGAGGCCTGCGCCCAGGCCAAGCAACGCGCCACGAAGCAGTGTTTGTTTTTTGCCACTGGCCCCGGCCATACCGAAATAGAGTGAGTTGCTGATCAGATCTCCGGCAAGCGAAGCAGGCATCATTTTACCTTTGGTGATGGTAGATCCGAGGCCGCCTCCTTTCACCAGTCTGGCTACGGCATTCATGCCGAGCACGTCGAGCCGCGGGGCATTTTTGTTAATTCTTTTTGCGCCTTCGTTCAGGGCAGTAAGCGCACACGCACCGGCAAGCCCTCCTATAGCAGATGTTAAACGCTGATTCATGAGCAATTTGATTTAAGTGTCGGTGCATTTACACCTTACCCTTTAACAAAAAATCAAATGCCAATTTTAATTCAGCTGCTGAGGCCAGTATTTGTTAGTATTGGGAAATCGGGCATTGGGACTTAGAATCGAAAACCGAGTCATGCATGGTGACCAATTCCCGATGCCTGATTTACTGCTGGGGCTTTAGCTCTGCCAGCAAGCTCTCCAGGGCCAAAGGTCTGGTGAACATTTCTATCGAACCATCTTCAAGCCTGGGCCAGCTTGATTGGGGACGGTCCCAATAAAGCTCCACACCATTGTGATCGGGATCGTCAAGATACAGGGCTTCGGAGACGCCGTGATCGGAGGCACCCGTAAGCGGATACCCGGCTTTGCGCAGGCGGTCGAAGATGTGCGCAAGGTCTTTCCTTGTAGGATATACAATGGCCGTATGAAAGAGGCCTACTGAATGTTTATCGGCCGCGGGCGCACCCTTGCTGTACCACGTGTTGAGCCCGATGTGATGATGGTAGCCACCTGCTGAAATGAAGGCGGCTTGTTCACCATACATCTGCATCAGCTCGAATCCCAGCAGGCCACAATAAAAATCAAGTGAACGTTTCAGATCAGACACTTTTAAATGAACGTGGCCGATTCTGGTCTGAGCGGGAATGACATAATGTTTATCAGTCATGATTTGGTCTATATTGATCTAAAATAAACCACATCACGCACAGTAAAAATTTTCACATCATCTTCTTCATGGAATGCCCGCCAACTTCGATTCCCGATCCAAACGATGCTTGTAGAAATCCATCTACAAGCATTTTTAATGAACCGCTTCCGATTTTGTTGTGGACTTTACATTGCGGTAATACGCATCCAGGATCAGGCTCACGATCGTTTTTACATCCAGTTCATTTTCTGCTACTGAATGCTTTAAAGAGCCATTTTCATAAAGCTGGAACTGGCGTTTTCCTTTCAGATCGATCACTTTAAATTCATACGGCTTGCCTTTGTAATATACCTCTTTCATAAGTTTTGATTTTAGACAGTATACTTAAAAAGGCGTACCTGCAAACGTTTGAAATTTTGGCAGTAAAGACGGCAGAAAACAGCATTTGAAAAGAAGTCGGGAGCCAGGAGTAAGGAGCCAGGAGGCCTTCGTTCGGAGGTGGTGTTTCAGTTTGTACTAGGTTGACTTTGAAGGAAGTAGGGAGAAGAGCCGTACGCTTATTGGATGTTCGTACAGGTTAATGGGCGGTGAGCAGGTAAATAAACATGCAGAAAACTGCGGGTTTGAAAAAACAAAAACCCTGTATTGCTACAGGGTTTGGCAAGACTGAAGAAAAGACCCTCTCTAAAGTAAAACTCCAATCTTGCTGAGACGAATATAGCATAAAAGCGGCAACAGCAAGTCATGGCCGGTAAAATATTTGTTTAACCACGATAATTTCAAACAGACGTTCTCAGAACCTAATCCCTATGCGTCGAGGGGATATTATCAATCGTCTTTTTTGCGCAGCATGGCAGGGGTGTAGCCATACCTTCTTTTGAAGGTGTCTGAAAAGCCACGAACCTTATTATAGCCTACAGAAAAGGCGATCTGGTCGATAGGAGCCAGGGTATCACGAAGCAGGGCCACCGCTTTTTTCATACGTTCGTTCAGCAGGAAGTGATACACGGTGGCACCATAGAGGATCTTGAAGCCACGCTCCAGCTTGCGTTCATCGATGCCGGCTTCATCGGCCAGCAGGCCAACCGTGCAAGCGTTCCGGATGTCGCTCAGGAGCCGGGTATGCACGTGCTTTATTTTTTCGATATCGGCCTTGTGTAGTCCCGTATGAAAATGTCGCTGGCTGTGCTCCAGGCAGCGGATGAGGATATCAACAGCCTTGATCTTCAGAAAATCTTCCCGCAGCGGACCATTGAACCGTGTATGCAGCACGTCGTTGATCTTCTCGCGCATCTCTGGTGTGATGTTGAAGTGGATGTCGTTCATGATCGAAGGGATCTTCTGCTCGACCTTGCAAAGGAATTGCCTCAGCATCGGAAAGTTAGCTGACACCAGCTTCAGGTAAGCAGGCGTGAACTCGATGCAGAATACGGCGTGGCTTCCCTTCTGTACCGTGATCTCGAATGACGACTGCGGCACATACACGAAATTATATTGATTCCTGGCGATCGATCCTTCAAAAAGATCTTTGATCCTGTAAGAGAACTCGTTGTGAAGGTTGAATACGATTCCCAGGAATTCGCCGTGCGGTGTTGAATGAACTTCAGTGCCGGCATCAAAAACACGGAAGCAATAGTGCATGATGCCATGGTCCGTCTCCGGGTAGCCCAGAGGAAAAGTGAACGTGAGCGTGTTGAAATTCATGGCGTTTGGAATTTGGATTACTTCAATTTCCGAACTTAACGCCAAAACCAGTTACGTTTCGCGGATAAAAATTATCTGTATCCGTCTCCTGTAGCCGAATCTCCACAACATTGGACGGTACGCTCCCTACTCCTTAATTCTTACTCCTTACTTCTTTTCTTATTCTTCCATTCTCGGCCTCTGACTCCTAAAGTCTGACTCCTACTCATTTTTCAGAACATCCGCCGGATTACTTCTCGCCACCCTCAGGGTTTGTGAGCCGATCATGAGAAGGGCAACACCCATCACCACCGCGATGCTCAACAGCAGCTCGCTGATACCAATAGGGGCACGGTGAACAATATCGCTGAGGAACACCTGGTCGAAAAGGTAATACGTAGCGGGTAGTGCGATCAGTGCTGAGACCGCCAGCAACAGCAGAAAGCCCCGGCTCAGCAAATAGATCAGATGCCCTTCTGTGGCGCCGAGCACTTTGCGGATGCTGACCTCACGCAGGCGGGTCTCGGTGGTGAATACAACCATTCCGAGCAGTCCCATCGAGGCAATGGAGATCGCCAGGAAGGAGAGAAAACCGATGATCTTTATCATGGCCGAAAACTCGCTGTAAGCCTTTTCGATCTGGTCGTCGTAGAACACAGCTTCCATGGGGTGTACAGGGTCGATCTTCTTCCATGCTTTTTCAATTTTATCCATGGTGGCGGGCAGGTCTGTCGTAGAAATGCCGGCGTTGATATAACCATTCCTTCCTTTCCCGCCAGTGTAGTATCGGAAGCACACGGGAGATATTTCGCTGTCGACCTTTCCGTAGTGAAAGTCTTTGAGAACACCGATGATCTGCAGCTTCTTGCCATGGAAAGTGATAAAATCGCCAACCGCTTTTGCAGGATTGTTGCCCCCAATGTTGAATCGTTTCATAACCTGCTCGTTGATGATGATCTCGGTCTCTTCTGCGTCAGGAGCTTTGGCCGTAAAATTTCTTCCTGCCAGAAGCCGGTGACCATGGATGGGCAGGTACTGTTCGTCGATACTGTTATAATATACAAGGGCAGAATCAAGCGGATCGGTATACTTCACATTTTCGCCATAATAGCTTCCCACACTGGTGATCATCAGTGACCTTGAAAGGTTGGTTATCTCGGGAAGCTCTTTCAGCTCCTTTGCCAGCAGGTCTGCATTATTTTTCCCGAGCTTGATGTTGAGGATATTTTCTGTTTTAAAGCCAAGGTCGAATGTGAGAAAATGACGGTACTGCCTGTAGCCGATGATGGTGGCTGCGATAAAGGCAAGTGAAAAAACATATTGCATCACGATGAGCGCTTTCCTGAGACTGACGTTTCGGAAGATCTTGACACCCGCGGTCTGCTTCAAAACATAAACGGCATTGATGCGCGAGAAGAAGAGGGCAGGCAGGAAGCCGGCGCTGATGCCCACAGCCACGGCCAGCAACAGGAAGTACGCGATGATCCGGGGTGACAGATCGAGCCTTACGATGTTGGCCAGCTCAGGCG
Organism: Chryseosolibacter histidinae; assembly: GCF_018598225.1. Taxonomy (GTDB): domain Bacteria; phylum Bacteroidota; class Bacteroidia; order Cytophagales; family Cyclobacteriaceae; genus Chryseosolibacter; species Chryseosolibacter histidini. The sequence goes on from NZ_JAHESF010000052.1 coordinate 6,028, forward strand.
CGATGGACATGAACTGTGGTCGCAGCAACAGAAAGATACCGAAGGCAATCACCAGCGCGAGCAATGAAATGATCAAAGCCTCTGCGATGAACTGACCCAGCACATGGATCTTCAAGGCACCGATCACTTTGCGGATACCCACTTCACGTGAACGGCGTAGTGACCGCGCAATAGACAGGTTGGTGTAATTGAAACAGGCCGAAAGGATGACCACAAATGACAATATGCCGATAACCCACGGAACGGCAGCCACCATGGTGGGACCGATCTGGTTGGAGAGATCTTCGCCCAGCACAATATTGTTCATGGGCTGCAGCCACAGCTTTATTTTGGTGTGCGCCAGCGCCGCATTCTCTTCTGCACTGATCTTGTCGAGCCTGCGCTGCAACGCTTCAGGATCGCTCCCTTCCGGTAACACCACATAGACATAATTCGACCAGACGTGCTCCCACTTCATGTCATGGGCAGCATGGTGGGTGGGAAGCTCAAACGTGCTAAAGGAGACCAGCATCTCGAAGTGCATGTGCGAGAGCGCGGGAATGTCTTTCATCACGCCCGTAACAGCGTAGGCCGTGGTATCGAACAGAATGGTCTGGCCCAGCGCATTGGCATCGCCGAATATTTTCTTCGCTGTTTTTTCGGTGAGTACAATGGAATAAGGTTCGCGGAGCGCCGTTGCAGCATTGCCCTGCAGCAACGGGAAGGTGAAGACCTTGAAGAACGATTCAGAGGCCCACAGTCCACCGACAGGAACAACCTGGTTTCCCGAGCGGGCATCGCCGCCAAAGCCATTGCGCATGAGCACCATCTCATCAATACCCGTCTTGTCTTCCTGGATCCGCAAGCCGGCCTTCACGGAGGTGGAGGCGAGTCGTATCGGTTTCTGGTCCAGGTTTTGGTAAGTGTCGCACACGCGGTAGATGCGGTTGTGGTTAACGTGAAATTTGTCGTAGGAGAGAAGGTCGCTCAGAAAAGCGATCATCAGCAGTCCCACCGACATGCTGATGGCCAGCCCCACGATGTTGATGAATGAAAATAACTTGTTGCGCATCATACTGCGCCCAGATGTTTTGATGTAGCTTCCCAGCATAAGCCAATGGATTAGAAAGTTGATGAACTCCGGTTTTCGTATCGTATAGATCCTGACGAACTTGAACACGTCGACGATATAATTGAGCTTCGCCCAACGCACACCTTTCGTTTCGCAGTTCCGGTAGAAATATTCATTCAGATCACCCTGCAGGTCTTCCGCCAGCTCTGGCCGGCAATACCACTCCAGCACCCGCTGCGCCCACTTCGGTGGTGCCAGTATCTTATGACGTTTCATTTCTTATATGATATCAGGTACGAAATACGAAGTACGTGGTACGTGGCGCCTCGATCGTAGCTAGTGCGCCAGCACAAAATCGTACTTCGTACCTCGTCCCTCGTACTTACTCCTTACTCCTGGCTCCTTACTTCTTTTCTAAAGTTAGGTTCTCTTCAAAACCATCTCCGGAATAATGCTCCACAGCTGGTCCCTGACTTCTTTCGCTCTGATCAGTGCAGCCTTGCCGGCGCTGGTCACCGTGTAATATCGTTTCCGTTTTCCGCCCCGTACATTGGTGGCTTCGCCCAGCTTGCTTTTCACCAGCCCTTTTTCTTCCAGCCGGTTCAATACAGCATGCACCACACCAAGCTTCGCCTGACGGCCGGTATGCTTTTCCAGCTCGTCACAGATGGCAACACTATACGCTTCATTTACCAAAGCGGCAGTAGTGAGCAGAACCAGCTCTTCAAATTCTCCGATATTGGTGCCTTTCATAAACCAAAGCGTATTTATTTATCAAATGTATGTAAAATAACGATTATACATACAAATGTGAGTGTTTATTTTCACCACAGTTACGTTATTCCTGTGATCACGAGGGAGACACACGTGACCTATGCACAGACGTTGATCTTAACACTTGCACCAGACGTGTAGAAATTTTTTCTCTGCGTGCAAGCAGCAGATTATGTACTTTTTAAAAGATGATTGCATGTTTTTTGATGCACTTTGAAAAACACGAATGCGTTACCTTTGTGTAACGATCAGCGTGCTTCTTAAACCTGGACTTTTTAGATCGCTGACGGGCTCTTGCCGGGATCTCAAATACATTGAAAAGCAAAACATAACAAGCATGAAGTTGAGGATGTGCAGCAGATTCATTTTCTTTTTAAGTTCCATTGTTTTGGTTTCGTTAAACCTGCGGGCGCAGACACTTGAGTCGTTGCCGCTGCTCAGGTCTGACACAACGAAGCACGATACGATCAAGAACGAAACACCTTCTTCGGTGCCTGCCGGAAACGATCAGCTTTCTGCGCCGCGCAATTATTATAACCTGCTGCGGAACAAAGCTGTGAGCCGCAAGGGATTGTTCACCGTTCACAAGGTGGAAGATAAATTTTATTTCGAGATCCCCGATAGCCTGCTCGGCAGAGACCTGCTGGTGGTGGGCCGCATTGCACAGGGCGCTGCGGGTGTGAGGCCTGGCTATACCGGTTACGCGGGCGATCAGATCGGCAGCACCATCATTCGTTTTGAAAAAGGCCCTGGCCATAAACTGTTCCTTCGCCGCATCACGTATCAGGATCACGCCGGCGATACATCCAACGCTATGTATGCTGCGGTGGTAAGGTCCAACCTTCAGCCGTTGGTAGCCGCTTTCGGCATTGGCGCGTACAGCCCCTACGGTAAGGCCAGTGTGATCGAGGTCACAGACTACATCAACGGCGACAATGATATTCTTTTCTTCAATTCGTCTACCAAGAAGTCGATGCACGTGGGAGGCCTTCTGCGAAACATGTGCTATATCAAGGATGTAGACTCTTTCCCCATGAATGTGGAGCTGCGCACCATCAAGACCTACAACCTGACCTCTTCCGGTGAGCCGTTCACGTTGGAGCTGAATACGTCCATTGTATTATTGCCGGAGAAGCCGATGCGAAAACGTTTCGCTGACCGGCGCGTGGGCTACTTCACCGAGCGTTATACCGATTACAACGCCAACCCCCAGGGCGTAAAGGTGGTGAACTACATCAAGCGCTACAGGCTCGAGCCGAAGCCGGAAGACATGGAGCGTTATAAAAAAGGAGAGCTGGTTGAGCCGGCCCGTCCTATCGTATACTACATCGATCCGGCAACGCCTAAGAAATGGGTGCCTTATCTCATCAAAGGTATTGAAGACTGGCAGGTAGCGTTTGAACGCGCTGGTTTCAAAAATGCTATCCAGGCAAAACAGGCGCCGGCGGGTGCTGAAAAACTGAACTGGAGCCTCGAGGATGCGCGTCACTCGGCCATCGTATACAAGCCTTCGTCCATCGCCAACGCGGCAGGCCCCATCATTACTGACCCGCGCAGTGGCGAGATCCTGGAAAGCCACATCAACTGGTATCATAACCTGATGTCTATCCTGCGCAACTGGTATTTCATTCAGTGTGCGCCTTCAGATCCGCGCGCCCGCAAAATGAAATTTGACGATGCGCTGATGGGAGAGCTCATTCGTTCGGTGGCGGCACATGAGGTAGGCCACTCCCTGGGGCTTACGCACAACTTCGGCGCAAGCTCCACGGTGCCCGTAGAAAAGCTGCGCGACCGCGAATGGCTTGAAGAACATGGCCATACCCCCTCTATCATGGACTACGCCAGGTTCAACTATGTTGCTCAACCGGAAGACAGCGTGAGTGAACGTGGTCTCATTTCCCGCATCGGCGAATATGACCTCTGGGCCATCGAGTGGGGATACCGTTGGTACCCGGACCTGCAACCGGAGGAAGAAATTGCTGTGCTCAACAAATGGGTGACCGAGAAGCAGGAGAACAAAAGCCTCTGGTACGGATCGGAGCTCACCACCGACGATCCACGCACACAGACAGAAGACATCGGCAGCAACGCCATGCAGGCCAGCGAATATGGCATCAAGAACCTGAAACGTGTGATGGGCAACCTGCTCACCTGGACCTACCAGGAAAACGACGGCTACAAAGACCTTACGGAGATCTACAACGGCGTTACCAACCAGTTCGATTATTACCTGGGCCACGTGCTCACCAACATCGGCGGTATTTATGAAACCCCCAAGTCGCCGGCGCAGGCAGGTCCCGTTTTCCAGATGGTAGCCGTTGAATCGCAGAAGGAGGCTATGGAGTTCCTGAAGCGGAACATCTTCGCTACCCCTACGTGGCTGCTGGATACCATGGTGCTGGCACGTACCGGCGAATCACCCACCCAGACCGTTGGCAAATCGCAGGACATGGTGCTGCGACACCTGCTGAGCACCAACACGCTGAGCAAGCTGTCGGTGTCAGAAGCCATGTATGGTGACAGGGCCTACCGCCTCATCGATTATTTCAACGACATCGACGAAGCCATGTGGAAAGAGCTTAAGACGTATAGCCCGGTTGACATTTACAGGAGGAACCTGCAACGCACCTATCTCGACAGGCTTATCGAGCTGTCTGAAAAAGCCGGCAAAGATTACAGGGACGTTGGCCCTATCATCCGCGTGAAATTGCAGGAGATTCACGGCCTCATCAAAAAAGCTATCTCCAGGACCAAAGATCCGATCACGGTCTATCACCTGAAGTTTATGGAAGAGAAGCTGGCACAGTCAGTTGACAATTGACAAATGGGCAGTTGACAAAATTTGGAGCACGGTTTTCACGAGCATGCTGCCGATCTTAGAACAAAACAGGGCCTTGGAAGCCGGCTCCGCACGTTGTCAACTGCGCCGATAGCCTGCTATCGGAATTTGTCAACTGTCAACTATTAACGCTCCCTCATTTTACGTGACCCGCCACCCATGCCTCGCCACTGAACACGGTCATTCTCATTTTCCCGTAAATTTTTGCTGCGGTAAGAGTTGAAATTCGTAAACTCAGCAAACATTTACGGGACTGCTTATGCTGAAAAACTTCTTCAAGACCGCTGGCCGCAATATTCTGAAATACAAGGCCTACTCGCTCATCAATTTCCTGGGACTCACCACGGGGCTTGCGCTCGCGCTGCTGATCCTCGCCTACGTGCGCTCGGAGGTCAGCTACGACAAGTTTCATGAAAAAGCAGACCGTTTATACCGGATCAAATATGTGGCGCCCAACGGTCTCGCGCTGGCTTCAACACCACCACCCATCGCGCCACTGATGAAAGAGTTCTTTCCCGGCGTGGAAGAGGCCGCGCGCATGTATGGACGCAACGTGAGCGTCACACGTCCGGATGCGGCGGAGGCGTTTGAGGAGACCAACGTATTCTTCGCTGACTCGGCCATCATGAAGCTGCTCACGTTCGATTTTGTCAGCGGCAACCCGGACCGGGCGCTGGTTGATAAGTTCACCGTGCTGATCACCGAAGAAATGGCCCGCAAGTATTTTGGCGACAAAGACCCGCTGGGAGAGGTGCTCTTGTTCTCAGGAAAACACTCTTTTAAGGTGATCGGGGTGGTGAAGAACTTTCCGGAGAACTCACACATCCGGTTCAACATGCTGGTACCCTACGAGAACATGTTCGACCTGGAAAGTGATCAGGCCGCACAGGCCTTGCGCAACAACCTCGCCATCAACTTTGTGATCAGCCACTCCTATACGTATGTGCTGCTGAAACCCGGCGCCGATCCCACGGAAGTGGACAGGAACATGGATGCATTCCTCAAAAAATATGCGCAGCCCAACCTGCTGGTAGGCCAGGTATTCACGCTGATGCCGCTCACCGACATTCATTTGAAAAGTACCCTGCTGGTGGAGCCGACCCCAACCAACTCCATGACCAACCTCTTCATCTTTGTGGGGGTGGGGATCCTCACGCTGGTGATCGCCAGCATCAACTACATCAACCTCAGCACAGCGCAGTCATTCACTAGGATCAAAGAGATCGGCATCCGCAAGATACTGGGTTCCATGAAATACCAGCTGATCTTCCAGTTCATCGCCGAGAGCTTTTTGTTTTGCCTGATCGCGCTGCTGTTATCGTTTGCTGTGTTCTACGCAGCGCTGCCATTGCTGAACGACCTCACCAATAAAACGCTCGTGTTTACAGACGTTGTAGACAACAGCATGTTGATGGCCTCCGTGATCCTGGTCACCGGCATCACGCTGCTGGCAGGCGGATACCCGGCTTATTTTGTTACACGTTTCAATTCCATTAACGCGCTGAAGGGCGAAGCTTCGCGTACAGGCAGCCAGTTGCTGCGGCGCGCGCTGGTGGTGTTCCAGCTTGCCATTGCCTGCATGCTGCTCTCGGGTTCTCTGCTCATTGTGAAACAACTGAATTTCCTCAGCAGCAGGCCCCTGGGATTCCAGAAGGAGCAGACCATCAATATCCCGTTGTTCAGCCAGAACCTCAATGGTATTTTCAGGCAGAACGACTCGACGTTCTGGCTGAGGTTGCAAAGCTTCCGCGATGCCGTGGAGACCCATACTGGCGTTAAAGGAACAACACTGTCGTCTAACGCACCAGGACTGGGAGCTGTGTTCAGGGGCACCATACCGGAAGGATTCACGCAGCAGGATAATATGTTCATTGCCAACATGTCGGTCGACTATAATTTCCTGGAGACCTATGGCATGGAGATGCAGGCAGGAAGACCTTTCAGCAAGGAGCACGGCACAGACAGGGCAGAGGCTTTCATCGTTAATGAAACTGCCGTGAAAGCGTGGAACTGGGAGACGCCCGAAAAAGCGCTGGGCAAAAAACTGGTACGGGAAGGGAAGGAGGGACGTATCATCGGCGTGATCAAAGACTTTAACTTTACTTCGCTCACAACGCCTGTGTCGGCCATGGTGATCGAGATGAACCCGAACCAGTTCAACGTGTTGTCTGTAAAATTCGATAACGAGAATGTGCAGCCTACCATTGACAAGATCGAGGCGGAGTGGAACAAGATGTTCCCGGAAAAAACCTTCCAGTTCACGTTCCTCGATGAGCAGCTCAACAGTCAATATCAGAACTTTCAGAACTTCGGCACCATTATTCAGACCTTCGCCGGCATCGCCATTCTCATCTCATGCCTTGGCGTCTATGGGCTTGTGTTGTTCGTGGTGCAGCGCAAGGTGAAAGAGATCGGCGTTAGAAAAGTGCTGGGCGCCAGCGTTGGTAATATTCTGCAATTGATCTACCGCGATTTTGCCTGGCTGTTGGTAACGGGATTTGTGCTGGCTATTCCTGCCTCGTACTACCTCATGAAACAATGGCTGGAGAACTTCACCTATCACACGTCTATCGACGCGATCACTTATGTGATGAGCTTTGTGATGGTGGTGGTGATCGTAGCGCTTACCATTGGCTACCAGGCCGTGAAGGCATCATTGGCTAATCCGGTGAGCTCACTGCGAAGCGAATGACCAGTTGACAGTTGACAAAATAGCAATTGACAAAATTTGGGGCGCGGTTTTTACGAGCATGCTGCCGATCTTAGAACAGAACAGAGTCTTGAAAGCGAGCTCCGCATGTTGTCAACTGGCCCGATAGCCTGCTATCGGAATTTGTCAACTGTCAACTGTTCATTTCAGATCGATATGATAAACATCAGTCTGGTTCCTCGCGATGTTCTCGATGAAGAAACCTCCGGCCTGCGGGATGTCTTCGATCAGGTCGAACAGCTTGCATGATTTGGGCAACGCGGAGAAGATCAGCAGGAAAGAATAGGTTTTACCATCGGGAATCTGCGTCCAGACCGGGGCGAAGGAAATGTTCTCGGCATGCACAAGCCTGGAGCGGGCGCCTGAGGCACGGTCTACAAGATAGGTGGTGCGCCAGATGCGGATGAGCATATCCTTGTGCTTATTTTCGAAGTAGCAGTGCACATAGACGTAGGAATCTTCCAGGGTTTCGGCGTCGATCGCTTGCAGCGTGTCGATGTCTACCGATGGTTTTGTCTTTACCGGCGGCTCCTGAACCGGCGCAGCAAACAGAGGGATCATTATCTGGGAATAGTCCATTTTGTACACAAAAATACAACAGTTTGTTTCGGGATGAAACCTTTCAAAAGCTTTTCGCGGGGTAGTACTTTGTGATCACTGGCTCACCACCTGCATAACTTTTTGAAAGGTTAAAAAAAAAGCCCCGTTGTTCACGGGGCTTCTTTCATTTGTAACCGGTTGCTGGTTATAGTTTTGCTTGCAGCTCTTTGCCGGCCTTGAATTTGGCAACTTTTTTTGCTTTGATCTTGATCGTTTCGCCGGTTGCAGGATTGCGTCCTTTGCGGGCTGCTCTTTTCGTAACGGAGAAGGTACCGAACCCAACGAGCGTAACCCTGTCTCCGCTCTTCAGTGTCTTCGTAACTCCTTCAACGAAAGAGTCGAGCGCAGTAGCTGCCTGTGTTTTTGTGATACCAGCGTCTTCAGCAATCTTGCTAACCAATTCTGCTTTGTTCATAGTGGTTTGTTAAAAAAAATGAAATGGTTTAATGGGGCGCAAATATAGAGGCTTTTTCATCGCGTCAAATTTTTTTCCGTTCAACCGTAATAAACTATTTCCGGGTGTGTGACGAAAGCGATCAATCATGATGTTGATTTTCAAAACGGTATCAGAAATTTGAAACCCGGATGCTGAAGAAGTTTGGGATTTAAAAAAAAGAGTTTTACATTTGTCACATGATCACAGCAATTATCATCGTGAAGGAGCGCCCGCAAAGCAAAAACTTTGCAATGGATCGCTCTGCCCGGGATATGGTGTGACTTTGGCATCAGAAAGACACATACCAGATATAAGCCCGGGCATCCACCCGGGTTTTTTTTTGACCAAACTTTTGCCAACAACCTATGAGTATAGAAATAACGATATCTAAAATAAACAGGGAGCTGATCAGCGCCTTTGCCGTGCTCGATGGCTGGTTCGATCGTGACGAAGCCTTGCTCCGGCACCGCGCTTCCATTCGCTGGTGCCCGGCAGAGATCCTGGAGCACGTGATGCTTACCAACCGTTACCTGCTGATGCTCATAGAGAAAGGAAGCGCAAAAGCGCTCAAGCTCGCCAGCGAAAAAGACCTGACGCAGGAAGTAAAACAATATCAGTTCGATAGCGTTGCCCTTGACGCCATCAGCGAGCCCGACAGCTTCTCATGGGAACGGCCGGAGCACATGGAGCCCACTGGTACACAGTCACTGGCAGAAGTGCGGGAAGAGCTGCGCAACCAGCTATACCGGTGCCTCTGCCTGCTGGAGATGTTGTGCCAGGGACAGGGCATCGCTTATCGCATCACCATGTCTGTGAACAGCCTGGGCAAGCTCGACATCTATCAGTACATCTATTTTCTCGCGCTGCATGTGAAACGACATCTACGGCAGCTTGAAAAACATTATGGGCGATGAAGAGTCCACGGTCGACGGTCCACAGTCCACGGCAGTTCTCCAATTGGAACCGTATCCTGAGCGAGGATGTGGCGTTGGATGTGCGAGCGAAGGATCCCGTGAAGTCACTGCGTGCTTAATTCGATAGCAGGTCTCTCGAAGCGTACTTCGCTAAAAGGGGGATTCTTCGCTTCCCGCTTGGCCTGCACACATGCAGCGCTCTGAATGACGGATCAAAGGAGCGTGTCGTCCGTGGACCGTTGTGGGCTGCTACCGGGCATTCTTTTCGTATGTCATGCGGCAGATAATGGCCGCGTGATATGGATCTTTTTATTTTATTTTTTTCAGCGTTGTTACAAACTTCAACGCTGACGGTGACAAGTCCTGATTTTGAGCATGAAGGCGAGATCCCCGAACGTTTCACTTGTGATGGCGAAGACGCGAACCCTGCTTTCAACATCCAGGGCATCCCGCAAGGTACCAAGAGCCTGGTGATCATCATGGAAGACCCTGACGTAACACTCACAACATTCAGTCACTGGGTAGTATGGAACATCCCACCGCAGGAGTCGATCCCTGCCAACACCATCCCTGGCGTTCAGGGCCGCAACAGTCTCGGCAAGAGCAGTTATCTAGGCCCGTGCCCCCCCGGTGGCACACACCGTTATTTTTTCAGGATCTACGCCCTCAATAGTATGCTGGACATCGACGAGGACTCCAACAAAAGAAAACTGGAAGCGGCGATGGAGAATCACATCCTTGCGAAAGGGGAGATTATGGGGTGGTATCATAAGAAGTGAGTCGGAGTTTAAAGTTCAAAGTTTAAGGTTTAAGGTTTAAAGTTGTGGGGAGATCGGTTGCCGGTTGCCGGTTTGCCGGTTGGTACCGTGAATGGTCGACTGACTGTGTAACGATGGAATTTGATTTGGAGAGTCGGTAAATATTTTCCCGATTTACAAAGATTGCTCGGGCGGTCTAAAGCGAAGCCCACATAACTTGAAACTTCTAACTTGAAACTTCAAACTGTCCCCAGGGAACCGGTTAAAAAGACAAAATCCCCCGGACGGCTTCCAGGGGATTTTTTATTTACCTAACCTATACCTGAAGGTTGACTGTTATAGTCGTATATGTATTATAAAAAGGCGTGCCAACCTCTTATTATGCAGCCGTGCTGCTTCCAGTTTCCCGGAGTTTTACGTGGAAAGGGTCGTCGAACTGCGTACGGAACGGAAGAACGCGCACGATCTCGCTCAGCATGATCTGCTCTTCCGGCAGCTTCATACCCAACAGATCAGTCTCTTTTAAGACGATCAGCAGATCGTTTTTGATCTCGAGAATATCTTCTACAGCCGTCATGATCATGGAAGGTCCTAGCGAAATGGCGCAAATACCCACTACGTTCCCATGTTCCTTGCTATGGAACAGTGCCTTTGCTATCTCCTCCGGACTATTGGCATAATTGAATTGCTGCTCAACCTGAACCTGCATCTCACGCTTCTATCAATCATCGTCATCAATTTCTTATACTTATCAGCAGCCTAAACGAATCAACATATCCTGGTTATTCAGCTAGACCCCACATGCTCCACAACAAATTTTCCTGTAGAGCCCCATACACACAAATTCCAGGCTCCAGTTTTTAAAATGTCATGCCTATGGGCTAAAACGGTCTTTTATACCTAGTTGTTGGTATGCCGTGCAGGCAGGGAGCAGCTAACGGTACCGGCTATTGATAAAGCCGGATTTTGGCGCTTTAATTCCTTCAATAAAACAAATAACAGCCTGCGGATTAGGATTTTAATGTTGATATTTGGTGAACGATCTTGCCTGAAGTGGACTTTCCCCTCACAATGAGGGATTTTGCTACAGGTGAGGTCTGGCTCTAATCTTCCCACTTAATGATAAAGTTGAAAAGCCTGATCTGTACATGCATCTGTACGAGTGCCCTGCTTGCCATAAGCTTTACCATAAAGGCACAGAAGAAGTTCAGCATTGAAAAAGGCGAGATCAATTTTGCTTCCCGTGCGCAGCTCGAGCTCATCAAAGCCTCGTCTGACAAAGTTCAGGGGCTGATCGATCCGGCCACACATCAGTTTGCCTTCACGGTTGAAGTAAGATCGTTCAGAGGGTTCAACAGCGAGCTGCAGCGCGAGCATTTTAATGAAAAATACCTGGAGAGCGAGAAATATCCGAGGGCCCGGTTCAGCGGAAAGATCATCGAGCATATCGATTTTACGCCGGGTAACACGTTCGAGGTACGCGCCAAAGGAGACCTGGAGATCCACGGCCAGAAGCAGACGCGCATCATCAAAAGCAAAGTGGTGGTCAACGACGGGCAGCTGCTCATCGAAAGTCTTTTCACGGTTCCCCTGGCAGACCATAACATCTCGATCCCCAGCATTGTGAGTCAGAAAATAGCAACCGAGATAGAAGTAGATTTCAAGGCTACCATGAAGCTTCAGTAACAGCATGACAAGAAAAAATTTCCCGTTTGCGATACTGCTGTTTGTGCTCAGCGTCCCGGGCTGGTCGCAGGTGCCGTACTTTCAGCAGTATTATCTGCTCAAGAAGAATGAACCGGTGCAAAACAACGCCATCTTTCAGGATCATGATGGCTACATGTGGTTCGGTACAAACAGGGGTTTGTTCCGCTTCGATGGAAAACGCTACCGGCGTTATGGTCTTGCCGACAGCCTGCCGGATGAAAGCGTCACTGCCATTGCCCAGGATGCCGAAGGGAAGATCTGGACCGGCCATGGGAACGGCAAGCTAGCCTTCCTAGAAAAGGGTAAGTTCCATACGTTCAATCCCCCGGAAGGCTCCGCCACGGCCCCGGTATCAGACATCCTCTTCGACAAACGTGGTACGCTCTGGTTCTCCACGCGTAACGACGGACTCTATTACTTCACGCGCAACCGTCTCTATCGGCTTGACGAAACCGAAGGAATGCCCGACCTTTTCGTGTACGACATATTGCAAGACTCACTGGGCAACATCTGGGCTGGAACCGATGGTGGCATCGCCGTGTGCACCACGCATGACGAGCAGGTGAAGATCCGCGTGCTCGATAACAAGGCAGGCCTGGTTGACAACATCGTTAAGAAGCTTGCATTGGCCGAAGATCAGTCGATACTCGTGGGCACCGAAGATGCAGGCATCATTCGTTACGATCAAAGCAAAGGCGCTTTTCAGCCACTGTTTCAGCAGCCGTGGACACTGGGCGCGGTCACTGACTTTGTGCTGAAAGGAACCCAGGTGTGGATCTCCACATCGCAGGCCGGATTGTTCATGTATGATCATCAGCGCGGCGTGTTGAAAGAATACAGCCGTAAAACCGGTGCTGATCTTCCTACCTTCTCAGTGCTGGCGAAAGACAGGGAAGGCAACGTATGGGCCGGATCGAGATCGGGCGTTGTCAGAACGCCGGGCGACATCCTTGAATTCATCAAGACCCCTGTTGCTGATGGCGATCGTAATGTGATGGCCGTTGCCGTCGAGCCCAATGGAGCGATCTGGTTCTCGACAAAAGACGGATTATTCAAACGCAGCAGAACAGCTTCAGGAGCGTTTGTGGTAGAGGAACAACTGACGGGCGCCGCCTACAGAAATTATCGCGTGATCAGCCTGTTTGTGGATCACGAAGGGCAGGTGTGGGCCGGGTTGTATGGCGAAGGAGTTTTGAGGATCAATCCTGCCACAGGAAAGATAAGGCACCTGAACAAAGAGCTGCGCAATGGAAATGTGCTTCACATCAGCGGCAAGGATAACGTGGTGTGGCTGGCTACACTGGGCGGTGGTGAAAAAATAACTGTTTCAGGTGAACGTCTCGACATCAAAAACTACAACAGTCAGAACGGGCTGTCGTCCGATTTCATTTACCAGGTTTTTATCGACAGCCAGAACAGGGTGTGGTTCGGCACCGATGGCAAGGGTGTTGATATGCTCGATGCGACGGGGTTCCATCATCTCGAAAAAGGATTGAGCTCGCGGGTGGTCTATGGCTTTGCGGAAGGCACCCGGCAGCAGATCTGGGTGAACACACAAGGCGACGGCATTTATGAATGGAATGGCGCCATCTTCGTGCATGTGCCGGCGGCGGGCAAGCTTCAGTTCAGGGAACAGGAGATCCATTCATTCGCGGCAGACAGAGCCGGCAACCTCGTTGTGCTGCACGACCTTGGTATAGACCTCTACAACCCGCAGCAGGAGACCATGCGGTACCTCAGCGAAGAAGCAGGCCTCGAAAGCCAGCTTGCCAACCTCAATGCCATTGCCCGCGATCAGTTCGGCAATATCCTGGCGGGAACAGATGGAGGTATTATCCGGTATGCACCGCCTGTACTGACTCCACCGGCGCCCCGGGTCTTTATCGATGCCGTAAAAGTGTATGGCAAAGAAGTTGACCTGAAGCGGAATCCGAACCTGCGTTACGACGACAACAATGTCACCATTTCTTTTCTCGGCTTCTGGTACGACAGTCCGGAGAGCGTTCACTTCCAGTATAAGATGGACAACTACGATGCCGACTGGATCACAACTGCCGATAACAATGTCACGTATTCACAACTTCCACCAGGTGAGTACACGCTGAGGCTGCGGGCCGCCACCGCCACACTGGCCGGCACCGACGAGGCTGTGCTGCACTTCAGGATCAGTCCTCCTTTCTGGCGCACGCCGCTTTTTTATCTCGCTTCTGTGGTGCTGTTCCTGCTGGCGGGTTACGTTTACATCAAGTACCGCGAGAAGAAGCTCATGGAAGACAAGATCCTGCTCGAAGCAAAAGTGGAAGCGCGCACGCAGGAGATCCAGCGAAAGACCAAAGAGATCCAGGTGCAGAACGAAGAGATCCAGGCGCAGAATGAAGAGATCATGGCGCAGGCCGAAGAGATCAAAGGTATCAACGAGAACCTGGAGATGCTGGTACACCAGCGTACGGCGGAGCTCGAAAAGAAGAACAAAGCACTCGAAGAATACGCGTTCATCAACGCCCATAAACTAAGAAGTCCCCTGGCCAGCATCCTGGGCCTGATCAACCTCATCTCCAAAACCAACCTCGACGACGAAGCCAAGCTCATCAACCAGCATTTGCATCACCGTGCTAATGAGCTTGATGACATCATCAGGTCTATTACGGAGGCTATCGAAAGGGGGGAAAGGTAATTCTGTAGGCAGTAGGCAATTTCCGGTCGCAGGCGATCGGAACAGTAGGCAAAGGACGAGTTACAGTCAAATCCGGTAAGCTTCGTATATATTGGCTGCCGAACGTAGCACAGTGTTGTACGTTAGTGCCCGCTATTGCCTACTGCCCCCGATAACCATCGGGGTTTTGCCTACTGCCTACTTTTTCCATTCAGGTACAGTTCTTTTATTCAAATCCCAGTAGAACTGTGAGTTATGAAAAGAACAACACCGCTGGCGGCTATAATGCTGCTGGTATATTTACTCTTTAATTCCTGTGCGAAAAACCCGGTTACAGGAAAGAATGATTTTATGCTGATGTCGAAGGAGCAGGAGATTGCTATGGGTAAACAATCTGATCCTGAGATCAAAGCTTTCTTCGGCGTGTATGAAGACCCGAAGCTGCAGGCGTTCATCAATGAGAAAGGTCAGCAGATGGCGGCCATTTCACATCGTCCGGATCTGAAATATGAATTTAAGGTGGTGGATTCTCCTGTGGTGAATGCGTTTGCTGTGCCCGGTGGCTACGTGTATTTCACCCGCGGGATCATGGCATATTTTAATAACGAAGCTGAATTTGCCGGTGTGCTCGGTCATGAGATCGGCCATATCACGGCCAGGCACTCCGCCAAGCAATACAGCAATGCACAGATCGCGCAGATAGGGCTGCTGGCCGGTTCGGTGATCTCTCCTGAATTTGCACAGGTGGCTGATATTGCGTCCACCGGTGTGCAGCTGCTCTTCCTGAAATTCGGACGTGACGCCGAGAGCCAGTCAGACAAGCTCGGTGTTCAATACTCTACCAAGATCGGTTACGACGCACAGGAGATGGCCGGTTTCTTCGAGACACTTGACCGCATGCGTGAGCAATCGGGAGGTGAAGAAGTGCCGACGTTCCTCTCCACACACCCGGACCCTGCCGACCGTGAAAAGAAGGTTGCCAAAGAGGCTGCCAACTGGAAGAAAAAAACGGATGCAGCGCAGCTGAAAGTGAACCGCGACAGCTACCTGCGCATGATCGATGGTATTGTGTATGGCGACGATCCCAAGCAAGGCTTTGTGGAGCACAATGTGTTCTATCATCCGGAGCTGAAGTTCCAGTTCCCCGTGCCCAGCCAATGGACGTTACAAAATACGCCGCAGCAGGTGCAGATGGCACCCAGCGATGGCAGGGCAGTGATGATGCTTACGCTGGCACAAGGAAACGATCTTGAGGCAGCAGCGCGCACTGTGCTTCAGCAGTATCAGCTCAGCGTGGTGGATTCAAGGAGAACAGATGTGAATGGACTTCCCGCTGTAGTGATGGTTGCCGATCAGCAGCAACAGCAGCAGGAGCAAGGCGTACGTGCATTGGTCTACCTGATCCAGTACGGCCAGAATATTTATAACCTGATGGGTGCCTCGTCGCTGGCTGACTTCAACGGCTACTTCCAGGTGTTCCAGAACACCATGGCCGGGTTCAGCGTGTTGAACGATCCTGACAAGATCAACCGGCAGCCGCGCAGGGTGAGGATCAAAACTGTTCAGCAGGCAGGTACACTGGCACAGGCCCTCGGAAACCGGGGCGATCAGAAAAAAATGGACGAGCTTGCCACGCTCAATGGTATGGCGCTGAACGACCGCGTGGAGAAGGGAATGCTGATTAAAGTGATAGAGTAGGGAAAGTAAGTACGAGGTACGATCCCGATAGCTATCGGGAACGAGGTACGATGATCTCCGATCGAAGTGCACCGTACCTCGTATTTCGTACCTCGTACCTTCATTTTATCGATGCCTTTTCTTTCTCCGGAACAATAGAGATGCTGCCGTCTTTTTCGAGGATGGCGTAACGGATCTGTTCCATTTTTTCTAATCCGAAATGGAAGCGTGCGGCTTCCAGGATGTCTTCTTCGGAGACTTTACACTTCCTCATACGTTTGGTCAGAGGTTTTCCCTGGTCTACCACGATGAGCGGGACACCTTCCGCTATTTTTCCAAACAAGTGAAATTTTTCTTTTATGAGGGAGAAGATCAGGTCGAGGCTGATCAGTGTTGTGATGAGGATAAAGGCTCCGGTGAGCGAGTAGTCCTGACCGACCAGCGCCTGTTGTGTTACTTCACTGATAATGAGCAGCAGCACGAAGTCGAACGTTGTCGATTCAGAGAGGCTTCGTTTGCCCATGATGCGGAATACCACCAGCAGGAACAAGTAAACAGCAACGCCGCGTACTACAGGATTCATCTCAGGGGAAAATAAAGTGAGCGATAGGAAAATTAGTATTGTCAATGGTCAGCTCGGTGTGAATGCTTCCCGTTGACTCCGGCATCAGGTAAAAGGTGATGGTTGACTCCGCCTCAGCATCGAAAGTATAGATCGCCGACCCGCCTGCCGCCTTTTGTGTTGCTGGCTCCGGTACGATCTTGTCGATCTCCATGCAGTCAAGATAGGAGCGGGGGATCCGGATCTCGATATCGCCATCGGCTTTTTCTATCTGTACAACGAGCTTCATGGGTGTTTCAAACCGCGCGATGCGTTCGAAAGACACCGTACCGTTTTTGCCTGCAACGTGGCCTGCGCTCAACCAGCCCGTACCAAACACGCCTAATGAAGCGGCGATCAACAGCAGCAGGAGCAACACCCAGCCAATGCGCTGAACGATCCACCCACTGATGTGAAGATCAATGTCATCCTTAAGTTGTAACGAAGGTTTGATACGTTCCACCCGCTACGGCCGGGTTTGTAATAACGGCCTGTCCATGCGAGTATAAAAGGGTGTGCCGGGTCAGTTTTAAAATTTAAACTTTAAGGTTTAAGGTTTAAAGTTAAGCGCGGTCCATTTAACTAACACTTGCTTCGATTTTACACACACAACTTTAAACTTTAAACTTCGAACTTGAAACTCAGATCGCTTCAGATCCCCGTTCTCCCGTTCTCAGTCGGATACATTCTTCGAGGGGCATCACGAAGATCTTTCCGCTGCCGATGAGGCCGCCGTCATTGGCCTGGGTGGCGTTGATGATGGCATCGCAGGTGATGTCTACAAACGCATCGTTCACGGCGATCTCCAGCCTGGCATTGGGGATGAGGTTGGGAACGACTTTCTGTCCACGGTAGATCTCTTCCGATTTGCTCCGGCCGTGACCTGATCCGTAGCTCACAGTGATGCGTTCGATCCCCGCCTGGATCAGTGCTTCCCGCACCTGGTCAAGCTGGTTTTCCCTTATAATGGCTACTACGAGTTTCATACAAGTAATATTTTTTATGGATCCATGCGCTGAAGCGCGTGGCGACTGATTCGAATTTTAAACAAACCGCGATGCTCGCTTCCAACTTAAAACTTCAAACCTGAAACTTTAAACTTCTAGCTCGGATTGATCATACCATAGCCGCGCTCGCCATGGTAATAGCTGTCGAGGCCTTTCATCTCACCTTCTTCGCTTGAGCGGATGCCTACTGTTTTGTTCAGTACAAAGAGAATGGCCCACGTTCCAACGGCGGAGTAGGCAATCGCGATGAGCACGGCCATCACCTGTACGCCGAGTTGTTTCATGGTGTTCCATCCTTCCGCCACACCGGCGGCTTCGGCCATCCAGCTTTCGCGGATGAAGAAGGTAAGGAAGATAGCGCCGGCGATACCACCGATGCCGTGGATGCCGAATGCATCGAGCGTGTCATCGAATCCAAGTTTGTTCTTCAGCAGTATGGCGAGGTAACAGAATACCGTTGCCAGTGTGCCGATGGCGAGCGCTCCGGCCGGCTGAACCACACCCGCTGCAGGCGTGATGGCCACGAGACCGGCGAGAATACCACTCACAAAACCGAGGGCCGTTGCTTTGCCCTGGTGCAAGCCTTCAAGGATCACCCACATCAGCGCACCTGCGGCGGCGGCCACCTGCGTGGCAGTGAGCGCCTGCGCTGTGCTGAGACCTGATGAAATGCTGCTGCCCGCGTTGAAGCCGAACCATCCCACCCAAAGCAGTCCAGCCCCGATCAATGTCATCACAAGGTTATTAGGGCGCATGGGCAGGTGAGGGTAGGATTTTCGTGCGCCCAGGTAAATGGCTGCCACCAATCCGCTGACACCGGCAGAAATATGCACCACCGTTCCGCCTGCAAAATCGATCGCGCCCTTAGCGCCCAGGTTGAACAGGAATCCGTCTGAAGCCCAGACCCAGTGGCAGAGCGGATTGTAGATCAGCAGTCCCCACAAGGCAATGAAGAAACAATATCCTTTGAAAGAAACGCGCTCTGCAAAGGCGCCGGCAATAAGGGCGGGCGCGATAATGGCAAACTTCGCCTGGAACATGGAGAACACGTATTCAGGTATGCCCGCGCTCATGATATTGGTATCGATGCCTTGCAGCAGGAAGTAGTCATTGCTCCATCCGAACCATCCGCCGAGCACGTTCTGGCCGAAAGCCATGCTGTAACCGCATACCACCCACAGTACGGTCATGATGCCCATGGCAGTGAAGCTGTGCATCATGGTGCCCAGCACATTTTTGGTGCGCACAAGACCACCGTAGAACATTGCCAGGCCTGGCACCATCAGCAGAACGAGGGCCGTGGAGGTCAGCATCCACGCAGTAGCCCCAGAGTCGGTGGCAACAGGCGCATCCGCGGCA
Source organism: Chryseosolibacter histidinae (assembly GCF_018598225.1). GTDB lineage: Bacteria > Bacteroidota > Bacteroidia > Cytophagales > Cyclobacteriaceae > Chryseosolibacter > Chryseosolibacter histidini. The sequence continues at coordinate 25,114 of NZ_JAHESF010000052.1, forward strand.
AACAAGCCGGCAAAAGGTATAAGCAGGAGAACGCAAAGAAGAAGCGTTGAGCGTAGAGCTGTTTTCATTAAGGCGCAGGTGGTTGTTGTACGCTGCGAAATTAACACCGGCAGGAAATTAGTCAAACAACAGGCGGAAGAATGTAGGGGAATTGTTGGCGAACGAAAGTTCGGTTGCCGAGCTGGTTGCCAGTTGCCGGTTGCCGGATGGCCAGTTCAGACCGAGTGCTTTTTCACAATCTGTGTTTCATTCAGACACGATATCTCACGCTTCAATTGCCACACGAATCGAAGCAGAACTTCGATATACACACGATACGAAACCGGCAACTGGTAACCGGCAACGATTCACATCAAGACAGAGGTCTCCTCCTCCACATCACGTTTACGGGCGTTGTAACGAATGGTGAACTTCCCCACCGCGAGGAAGATTAGTCCGCAGACACTGCAGCCTACCATCACGGCGATCATGGGCACCGCTGTATTGTTGTGAAAGGCGCTCACCAGCGCGGAAGCCACACCGCCCATGGCCATACGAAAGCTTCCGGAGAGAGACGCGGCACTTCCTGCATGACGCGAGAAAGGGGCTAGCGAGAGCGCTGTGGCATTCGGGTTGATCAGGCCATGCCCTGCCATAAAAAGAGCAATGAGCGCCACCAGCGTAACCTTGTCAAATCCTCCCAGGGCAGTACCTGTGATCAGCAGGATGCCAACCAAAGTCTGCATGGCAAAAGCGCCCCGGATGACCTGCTCGCTTTTAAATCTTTTCAGGAAGACATGGTTGAGCTGTGTGGACCCGATCATGACCGCTGCCACCACGGCGAAGATCCAGCCATACTCCTGTTCGCTGGAGCCATACAGGTTCATGAACACATCGGCAGAGCCGGCGATGTAGGCAAACGGTGCGGACGAAGCGAGACCACCGGCAAGGGTATAGACGAGGAACTGCGGCTGTCGGATTACCGTGTAAAAGTTTCCGACCACCGCGCGCGGCTTCAGCGATATGGAAGGATCTGCTTTTCGTCCCTGCGGCAGAATAAAATAGACACACACTACGATCAGTGTAGTGATAACAGCCAGCACGATGAACACCGAATGCCATCCGAAAGCAGCCGTCATGTATCCGCCAACGGTGGGAGCGATCATGGGCGAAACGGCTACCACCAGCGTCATAGAGCTGAAGGCCTGCGCCGTTTTATCAACAGGGAAAAGATCGCGTACCAACGCCTGCGCAGCAACCATACCCGCACATCCGCCCAGCGCCTGCAGAAAGCGCATGGCGATGAGTGCCTCCACAGAACCGGTGAATGCACATCCGAGCGAAGCGAAGATATAAATGATCAACCCTGCATACAGCGGAGCTTTCCGCCCAAACCTGTCGAGCAGTGGTCCATAGATCATCTGGCCAGCGGCGATACCGATAAAGTAGCTGGTCAACGAAAGCTGCACAGAGGCAATGGTCGTCTTCAGGTCTTCCGCAATCGATGGAAATCCCGGCAGATACATATCAATAGAAAACGGACTGATGGTGGCCAGCGCACCCAGGATGAGAATGAGTATGAATTGTTGTTTGCGAGTCATGTGTTACATGTGCGAACATGAAAGATCGTGCCCACACGATGGCTTAACTGATTTGATCAAGAAATGGTTGCTTGGAAGTAAAAAGAAGTCAGGAGCCAGAAGTCAGGAGCCAGAAGTCAGAAGCCAGAAGGGCTAACGTATGGCAGACGAAGTCACACTTGAGATGACACCCCAACCTTCTGACTCCTGGCTCCTGACTTCTGACTTCTTGCTGTTGACTCCTACCTAACAATTGGTGCTAGGCAACTATCCGGAATCCCAAACGCCTCCACCAACGGCACCGCTTCCTCTCTCACTTCCGCACAGAGGCGGTCTACCATTTTGCGGATGGCTTTTGTTTTTACACCTTCCATGTAGCCGTTCTCGAGGTACCAGCCTTTGTTCTTTTCGATCTGCGAAAGCGCGAAGAGATCACAGAGTTTTTTCAGCACCGTTTTGCATCCTTCGTCCTGCGTGCTGGCGATGCGTTCCAGGAACTGCTCCAGGATGATGCGTTCGATGTAGGCAAATCCTACCTGCACCAGGTGATGCTGGCATTGATTGAAGGCATCGAAGGAGTCCATGCCATCGTCGATATAACTTTTCAATCTTCTGGCGGCGGAGGTGAGCACGGCGCGTTCGCGATAGGCGAAAGCGTGGAGGTGGAATTCGGCATCCAGCAGGTGCTCGTCATCCGTGTTCCTGATCACGAAGGGGTTCTTCTCCTGTAAGCTTGTTTTGGCCTGCGTAGCCACATAGTTGAGAATGCCGAAGAGGTTCATGTTGCTGAACTCCTGCCTGAACTCCGTAAGCCGGCTCTTGGCCACGAGCTGCAGCAGCACTGTGTTGTCGCCTTCGAACGTGGTGTAGATCTCCGTGTCGTTCTTCAGGTCGTCGATCCTGTTTTCGGAGAGGTATCCCTTTCCGCCGCAGCACTCGCGGCATTCCTGCAGGGTTTGTGTGGTGTTCCAGGTGGCTACGGATTTCAGTCCCGCAGCAAGCGCTTCGATCTCCTGCATGTCTTCTTCCGTGCGCTTCAGGAACCTGTTGGTGAGATATTCGAGCGCGAAGTGAAGCGCGTACGCATTGGCCAGCAGGGGCATGAGCCTGCGCTGGTGCGTCCTGTAGTTCAATATCGGGATCTCCGCGCCACCCTCGGGACCGAACTGTTTGCGCTGGTCACCATAACGGATGGCGATGGCGAGGCCCGTCTTCGCTGCGCTGAGGCCTGATCTCGGTATGCCTATACGCCCGCCTACCAGTGTGCCCAGCATGGTGAAAAACCGCCTGTTGTCGCTGGAGATGGGGCTTTCGAATTTTCCTTCGGCGTTCACCGTGGCGAATTTATCGAGCATGTTCTCTTTCGGGATGGTCACTTGATCGAAATAGATCACGCCATTATCAACACCGTTGAGTCCCATCTTGCGGCCGCAATCCTTGATGGTTACACCCGGATGAAGTTTGCCGGAAGCATCGCGCAGTGGAACAACAAAAGCGCTCACGCCATAGTCTTTTCCGTTGAGGATCAGTTTGGCAAATACCGTGGCCATCTGTCCGTGCAGCGCCGCGTTTCCGATATACTCTTTGCGCGCGAGCTCATCGGGTGTATGGATCACGAAGCATTGTTTGCCATGATCGTAGGTGGCGGTTGTTTCAATACCCCGCACGTTAGAGCCATGCCCGGTCTCTGTCATGGCAAAACATCCCGGCAAGGTAAGCGTACCAATATCCTTTAAATATTTGCGATGGTGTTTTTCTGTTCCGAGAAAATAGACGCTCATGCCGAAGAGCCCGAACTGCACACCGAATTTCACCACAAGACTCAGGTCGTGGTAGCTCAGCGTTTCCATGATGCTGAAATAGGAGGCCATGTCGCCTTGTCCGCCGTATTCTTTGGGATAGGCCATGGAGCCGAAGCCCTGTGCCGCCAGCATGCGACACCATTGCAGCACCTTTTCGCGGTAGATACCCAGGTCGCCGGTGTCGGGACGACTGAGCTCCGGATCGGAGATGATGGCTTTTACTTTCCTGATGATGGCAGCGTTGGGGCCGTCGAGCAGGGTTGTCAGCTTGCCGATATCGAATGTGTATTGCGTGCCCTGGCTGGCGGTTTTTGTCTGGCGGTTTACCGGTAAAAAATTGAATGCGGCTTCACGACTGATCACGCCAAGCGTTTCTTCAATGCCCGAGAGGGAAGCGGATGCTTTGGCAAGAAGGTCTTTGCCCGAACCGTTGGTGTGACGGCTGGCCAGCCTCACGCCGATGTCGATCAGGCTTTCCTGCTTGTCGGCCGATAGCCCTGCAGTTCGGATCTCGTCGAGCCAGCTTTTGAGCTGGTCGGCAGAAGGAGGTGACGAAGGATTGAGCTGGGCTACCAGGAACTCTTTCTCTTCACGGCTCAGCCAGGGTTGCGCATCGATCACGTTGCGGATGGCCTTGATCTCGCTGGGCGTGAGCACGGCGTCTGACCACACCGTGTAAAAGAGCGGAAGGAAAACATAGAGGCCCGGGTTTTCCCGGAGGTGTTTTGAGTCAAGCATGGGGTTGTATGGATTGGCGTTGTAAAATTAAAACATTTTATAAATACCTGTTCGCCGGTTATGCGCGCCGGGGTATGTATCCGGTAAAAATGGCATTTGGTCGGTGACACTTATCCGGTTATTTTTTATTTCGTTTTTTTTTCCGTCTTTGAACTTTACTTGAATCAACTTGCGGTTTTAACAGCAGGATTCACGTTAACCCAACAACGTGCACTTCAAAACAACTAAATTAAAACAGTTTATGAAAAGAGTAACTCAGTTAGTGGTAGCCATGATGTTTGTGGCTGTTTTTTCAGAATTTGCGAATGCCCAGAAGCTGCCCGGCCTCGATCCAAGCCCTGCAGACATCGCTTATTTCCGTCCTGACGGCAGGGAGTCTGTTCCCGTGATCAGGGTAATATACGGCAGACCTCAGAAGAAGGGCAGGACCATGCTGGGAGATAAAGAACCTTTCGGCAAAGTGTGGCGCCTGGGTGCCAATGAGGCCACCGAGATCAAGCTGTATAAGGATGTGACCTTCGGCGACAAAAAAGTGAGCGCCGGTACGTACACGCTATATGCCATCCCTACAAAAGATGAGTGGACCCTCATCTTCAATACCAAGCTCGACACCTGGGGCGCTTATTCATATGACGAAAGCAAAGACGTTGCCCGTATCAAAGTTCCCACCGGCAAAACAGACTCTGAAGTGGAAGCTTTCACCATTGCCTTCGACGGCTCTGGCGGAACCGGTAAAATGGCCCTCGCCTGGGAGAACACACTCGTTACTGTTCCATTGAAGTACTGACAGTAATTGGTAAACAGTAATCGGTATTCAGTAATCGGTTTGTGGGTATCCTGAACTGATTACCGGTTACCGATTACCGTTTACCTTTTTTCACTTTCTTCTTTTCGTTAACCAAAAATCCTTCGAGCGCATCCAGGCGACGGGTCCAGAATGCTTTGTACTGGTCGGCCCAATCGGATACTTCTTTCAGCTGGCTGAGACGCGCTTCACAATATCGCTCACGCCCCATCTGGCGAATGGTGACCAGGCCACATTCTGTCAGGATCCTGATATGTTTGGATACCGCGGGGCGGCTTACCTTAAAATTTTCTGCAACACCATTGAGGGTCAGCGACTGATACGCCAGCAGATTCAGGATCTCTCTGCGGGTAGGATCGGCAATAGCCTGAAAAACATCTCTGCGCATGGGATTGGTAACCGTTTAGTTACAAACGTACGGATTCTTATTGAAATTAGGAGCAAGGGTGAGAAGCCAGTAGTCAGTAGCCAGAAGGGCTGGGAGTAGGTAAGAAAATTACGTTGATCAGAAGAAAGCTTTCCTTCGGAGTAGAGTCGGAGCAAGGGCATGAATAGTAACTCGTCACAGGTTTCGAAGCACTTCAACTTCTGGCTCCTGACTTCTTACTTCTTTTTATCTCATCGGCAGATAAAGATGGAAAGTCGCTCCCTGCTCCGGCTCCGACTCCGCCACGATCATTCCTTTATGATTGTCCATGATCTTTTTGCAGATGGCGAGGCCGATGCCCGTGCCGCCGTATTCGGTGCGGCCGTGCAGGCGCTGGAACACTTCAAAGATCTTGTGCTTGTGCTCCGGCTCAAACCCGATGCCATTGTCGCGGATGGCGATGTGGTGATAGGTGGTGTCAGCGACGGCATGCGTGTTGTTGATCTTGTGTCCTTGCACCGTATTGTAGGTGATGGAGATCTCCGGTGCTGTATGGGGTTTGGAGAACTTGATGGCGTTGCTGAGCACATTGGTGAGCAGCTGGGCGAACTGGAAACGGACCACCTCCAGTGTCGGCAAAGGCTGCGATGTGATCACAGCATGCTTTTCATCGATGGACTCCTTCAGATCATTTTTTACTTCTTCCAGGATCTCGTTGAGATTGGTTTGCTCGAACTTGCTCTCGGAAGTATTGGTGCGTGAATAGGCGAGCAGGTCTTCGATCAGCGTTTGCATCCGGTGCGCGGCGTTCTGCATGCGGGCGAAATAATCCTGTCCCTTGGGCGACAGGTTCTTTTCGGACTCTATGATGCGTGAAGCGAATGTCTGTATTTTACGGAGCGGCTCCTGGAGATCGTGACTCGATACGTAAGCAAAAGAAGCGAGCTCCTGGTTCATGGCTTCCAGCTCGCGATTCTTATCTTCAAGCTGCATGGCGCTCGCCTTCAGGGCATCGTCAGCCAGTTTCTTGTCAGTGAGATCGCGGGTAACTTTTGAAAAGCCGATCACATCGCCGGCGTCGTTGTGCAGCGCGGTGATCAGGATGCTGCCCCAGAACTTGGAACCGTCTTTCCTTACCCGCCAGCCTTCGTGCGTAGCTTTCCCTTCGTTATATGCACGCTGGATCAGCTGCTCGGGCAGTTTCCTTTGCTGATCTTCGGTGGTGTAAAACATCTTGAAGCTTTTGCCGATCGCTTCTTCAGCGGTATAACCTTTGATCTTTTCTGCGCCCTTGTTCCAGTTCTCGATAATACCTTCTTTGCTTAAGAGAATAATAGCGTAGTCCTGCACCTCGCTGATCATGCGGTGGAACCGCTCTTCGCTTTTCTTTAATTCGATATTCTTGAGGCGCAGCTCTTCTATTGTATCCTGAAGCACTTCTTCCATGGCCACCCGCTTTTGCTGTTGTGACGTAACATCTTCAAGAATACCGATGTAACCCATAAAGCGCTGCTGAGCATTGTAACGCGGATTGCCGCTCACGGAGGCGAGAATGTAGCCGTCGTCTTCTTTTTTGAGCCTGAAGCTGATGTTCAATGGTTGCCGTGCTTCGAAGCACCGGTTCCAGTCATGCAACGCTGTGTCATGATCATCGGGATGCACAGAGTCAAGCCAGCCCTTATCCTGGGCATCGGCAAAGGACTTGCCCGTGATCTCGTTCCACTTGCGGTTCATGTAGTTGTTATTTCCGGCCTCATCGGTCATCCATACCACAACGGGGGCGTGGTCTGCCATGGAATGGAACCGTTCCTCACTTTCTTTGATAGCGGCTCCTGCGCGTTTGAAGTCAGAGATATCAATGAGCATATTCACGGCGCCCACCAATGTGCCTGAGATGTCGAATAACGGCTTCGGATGGGGAAGCACGTTGACCCTTACGCCATCCGGGCGCTCTACAATGATCTCACGCCCGTAAACCGGCCGCTTTTCCTTTAACGCAATGGCCATGGGACAGGAATCCAGCGGGAGCTCGCTGCCATCCGGGTTGTAGATCTTCCACGAACCGCACCAAAGGTCCTTTCCGATCTCAGGTTCTTTTCCCCACAAGGCAACGGCGGCGTCATTGTATAAAGTAATGTGGCCTTGTGCATCGCAGGTATAAACCGCGGCAGGAAGGCTTTGAATGAACTGGTTATAGCGAAATTCGCTTTGCTCGAGTGCGCGTGCGTATTCTTGTTCCCGCAAATTGTCTGAAGAATGACTCTGATCGGTGAGATTGTTTTCAGCGGAAATAGTCCGATCCTTCTTTATTTTCATATTCGCTGCGGTACGGCCAGGAAAAGTGTCGTGCATTACAAAAATATAAAATTACGAATGTTAAAACGTCTAAAGAAGGCTTTATTCACTACAGTCGGATTGAATGGATTAGTGATAAAAAAATCATGCCCGCCCGCTTTTGTACCTTTTTTCAGACCGATGTTTAACATGGACGTTTCTTGTAAAGTTCGGCGTTGGGGAATCGGGGTCGAGTTTGGTTGCCGGTTGCCAGTTGCCGGATGGCCAGTTCAGACTGGGTTTCACTTTCACACAATATGTTTCATTCAGTAGGTTTTAAAAAAAATTACAATCGAAGCAACGCCTTGAAACATAGACCACACGAAACCGGTAACCGGCAACTGGCAACAAGGACAGGCGTGTGGGGAGAAATCTGCTCATCCTCATCACAGGGTCGAGCCAGGCGAAAACAAACGCACAGGCAGGATAATTGAGTGCCTTTAGCTGAATCTAAATGACAGCATTATGATCGAGAGAGATGGCGCCCGCATTAGCCTGTGGCAGGATACTGTACCAGCCTTTGAACCGGCTTCGGTTATATCGAAAGAGAAATACGACGTGGTCATCGCCGGCGGAGGAATGACCGGTCTAACCCTGGCCCTGCAGCTGCAACAACACGGCCTGAAATGTATTGTGCTCGAAGCTCAGAACATCGGGTTCGGCACTACCGGAGGAACCACGGCCCATCTGAACACCCTGCTGGACACGCCTTACACCCGCATCATCAAAAACTTTGGCATGGAGAGCGCCAGGGTGGTGGCCAGCGCAACGAGAGCGGCCCTTCAGCTCGTCAAAGACAACATCGATCAGTATAATATTTCCTGTGGTTTTGAGGAGGCGCCAGGTTTCCTCTTCTCGCAAACCGACGATCAGCAGAAGGAGCTGGAAGACATCTATGACGCGTGTGTTGACGTGGGCGTTGAAGTGGAGCTGACCGGTGCCATACCCGTGCCCTTTGCTTTCAACAAGGCCATCAGGATTCCGCGTCAGGCCCGGTTCCATCCGCTTCGTTACCTGCAGGGCATCGCCGGCGTGTTCGAGAAGGAGGGAGGCGCCATTGTTCAGCATTGCAGGGTGATCAGTTGTGAAAGGCTGAACGACTCGGGAAAAGTATTAAAGGTGGAAACAAGCGAAGGTAATTTTCTCGCCGACCACCTGGTATATGCCACCCACATTCCGCCCGGTATCAACATCCTTCACCTGCGTTGCCCCGCCTACCGAAGTTATGCCATCGCTGTGAAGCTGGAAGACGACTCTTATCCCGAAGGACTCATTTACGATATGTATGACCCGTATCGCTATTACAGAACGCAGGAGATCGACGGCACCCGTTACCTGATCGCGGGTGGAGAAGATCACAAGACCGGGGAGGAGTCGAATACCAGTGGCAGGTTCCTGAAGCTCGAGAGCCATGTGCGGTCGCACTTCAACGTGGCTGAGGTGGTTCACCAGTGGTCGTCACAATATTTTGAACCGGTGGACGGGCTTCCGTACATCGGTCATCTGCCGGGCAACCCTGACAATGTTTATGTGGCTACGGGATACGGCGGAAATGGCATTACCTATAGCCACGTGGCGGCACTGTTGCTGCGGAGCCTGATCCTGGGGTACGAAAATCCATACGGCGAGGTCTTCCACCCCGGCCGTGTGAAGCCCGTGGCAGGATTTGCGGAATTTGTCAAACACAATGCCGATGTGGTGAAACAGCTTGCCGGCAAATGGTTCTCGAAAGAGGAGCTTCATGAGCTCGCAGGGCTGGCGCCGGGTGAAGGAAAAGTAGTACAATACGAGGAGCACACCCTGGCATTGTATAAGGACGATGCCGGTGCGCTTCATGCCGTGAACCCGGCCTGTACACACCTGAAATGTTCCGTGCGCTGGAATGCGGCGGAAAAATCGTGGGATTGTCCCTGCCACGGCTCTCGTTTCTCCTTTGATGGAGAGGTACTTACAGGCCCTGCCGTCACAAACCTCGAGCCCGCGGAAATACGTTCGCTGGAGACAGAAGAAAAGATGCGTTAACTCCCCCTGGCCCCCTCTACTTCGTAGAGGGGGATAGACGGGGTTTTGTCTAAGATTTCCTACCTTATATATTCAAATAAGCCCCGGATCATAAAAAACCGCAAAGCCCAGGCAACCCTTTGTTCAAAATGGTTGTATTGGGCTATTAAATGCAGCTCCCTTGGAAGGAACAGATGACCGCTTGAGAGAAATTCTGGCCGGATGCAGAAAGCATCACCGGGAGAGCCAACGCCTGCTCTACGAAGAATTCTATGCCTACAGCATGAGCATCTGCCTCCGTTATGCCGACAACCGCGATGAGGCCGCGGAAATTTTAAACGACGGGTTTATGAAGATATTTACGAACATCAGGCAGTTTGACCTTAGCAAACCATTGAAGCCCTGGCTCCGGAAAGTGATGGTGAATACCTCCATCAACCATTACAAGCAAAAACAGCGCGACCTCCAGTCAGAAGAGATGGAGAACGCCAAACACGAGCAGGAAGCCGAAAGCATCATCTCGGGAATATCGTACCAGGAGATCATCGGCATGCTGCACAAGCTTCCGCCAGCGTACCGTACTGTATTCAACCTGTATGTGATCGAAGGATACCGCCATGAAGAGATCGCCAAAATGCTGGGCATCACCGTAGGCACTTCCAAGTCTAACCTGTTCAAGGCCAAGGAATCGCTGCGTAAAATATTGAACGACTTTTTTGAATCCGACTATGTCGAAAAAAAATGAAGATAGCTTAGAGCGGTTTTTCAGAAAGGCAGTAACACAACACGATACGGCCTTCAGGGAGAACGACTGGCTCAAGATGGAGAAAATGCTGGACGAGAAAGCAGCGGAAAGAGCTGCCTTGCGTCTGACCAATCTCAAGCGGGTCGGCTATTCCCTGGCGGGCCTTGCAATTATTCTGACCGGAATTTATTTCTTAACGCTGAATGGCAACGCCTCGATGTCCACTGAAGAGGTTTTGCCCAAACAGATGCAGGTGGCAGCTGGTGAGGAAGCTCCTGTGACGGATCATACAATGGAAAAGCCCGCTGCCGGCCTGCATTCTGCTCAGCCACAAGCCAATAACGATAGCCAAAAGGAAAGCAATAACACGGAAAGCCTGACGGGGGAAAACCCGGCGACATCCCAGAGCCCGGCTTCGGAAGAAGCGGTCATCCTGAAAGAAAATAATACAACATCCCTTGCGCAGTCACAGACAAAAATGGCAGACGTTGATAAGGGTACCGCGATCGGCAAACGCCCAATAGAGAAAGGCACTCAACAGGCGAATGTTTCCGGGCAGTCACAATCAAAAGCGACGGATGTTGACAAGGGTTCAGCGATCAATAAACAACTGATAGAAAAGGGCACAGCTCGAGCGGATGGTAGCAAGCTGCAGCCTCAACCGCTGCAAGACCTGGCGGATCAAAAAACAGGAACGGGTCGGAAAATGGAAAACACCGGCGATCTGAAAAATACGGCGATCTCCGTGGTTCCAACAGACAACACCTCGAAAACAGGCCCGTCACGCCAACAACCCGCTGGTGCACTTGAAAATCAGGAGCGTAAGGATGTTGCCGCGTCCTCAGAAAAAGAAACAGAAGATCTTCAGAAGGCGGCTGACGTAACCAAAAAAACAGGCGCACTGCCTGTAGCGGAAGATCCGTCGCGAATCACAGCGTTGGATGACCGGGACAAGCAGCGCACACAAGATGAGCAGGCCCGGCAGCAGGTCATTGATCCTGCCACACAAGATCGTGCAGCAAAAACAGCTCCTGCAGATAATGGCATAGCACCTGAACCCGAAAAAGCCCCGCTCAAGCAAATTGAAAAAGACTCTGTGGCTGCGGCAGAAGCTGTTGAGGAAACAATGCCTCCTGACGAGAAACTGAAACCGGTACCTACCCGATGGAATGTAGCGCTTGTGCTGGCTCCTGATTTCAGCAGCACGGCGCTGGAACGTTATACAGCTCCCGGGGAAGCTTACGGGTTCGCGGTGGGCTACCGGTTTCTCGACAGGTTTACCGTAACCACAGGCCTTGTGAGGAGCACCAAAAAATATGTGGGCTATGGCAGCGACTACCAGCCACCGGAAGGATACTGGAACAGGCGCACCAATGGCATCGTGCCTGACGACATTACCGGAAAATGTGGGATCCTGGAGATTCCCCTTGCGGTACAGTACGCCTTCAGGCAAAGAGAGAAGTCGCGGATGTATGTTGCCGCGGGAGTCTCCAGCTACATCATGCTCCACGAATCGTACCGTTATTCATTCGATGCGCCGAATCCGGGAGCGGCCAGGGGATGGTCTACCTCAAAATCATCCAGGTACCCGTTTGCCATCGGGCATGTATCAGCAGCGTATGAAAGAAACCTCTCTCAACGGTGGGCTATTGGCCTGGAGCCATTTTTAAAGATACCCTTTGCGGGTGTCGGATGGAGCAACGTGGACCTTTATAGCACAGGCGTGTTCGTTAACCTGCGCTACAGGTTTTTCAGGAAGCAGCAGTTCACTGTACCGGAAGAACGAAAACAACCCATTAAATGAAAACTATAGTCCAAGAGCGATCTGTCGTGAGAGAGCCGAGCGCCACGCAGAAGAAGTTCTATGAAGATCAGTATGCAATGGTTTCTTTTGTAGAATCCGTTCCCTGCATCAAAGTGAAGTTGTCAGGTGTGCCGCACAGCAGCGAACACTATCAGTATGTGCATTCCAAGTTACTGGAGTTCATCCACTCCGAGATCGAGAATTACTGCCGGTTGCACCTGCTTACCGACAGCACACAGGCGGGCCTGGTACTGGATGAAGATCTTTCCTATTATAAAATGAATGTGATCCCCGCCATCGAAAAAGCCGGGATCCGGTATCACGCCATCGTGATCCCGCAGAGCCTGTTCGGAAGATTGTTCTTCCAGGAAATATCATTATCAACCAAAAAACTCAAGGTAGCTTATTTTAATACGATCAGCGGAGCGTGTAAATGGCTTAAGAACAGATGAAATAAGTTGACAGTAGGAAATCCCGATAGTTATCGGGAGGCAGTTGTCAATATTTCTTGAAATACATTTCCCGCGGATCACGCTGATTTTCGCAGATTTTTAAGTACTTGATCTGCGTCTATCTGCGAAATCTGCGGGAAACTGGCATTTAACTTTTTTCACGGTTGGAACGACATTTTTAGCGACGGTGCCCAGAGACGGCTTTAATCTTCGTCTGCACCGGAATGAGAAAAATAGTTGGTTTGTGGGTGCTGCTCATAGCTAGTGTTCCCGCATTTGCCCAGGTTGACACCTCCTTTATCTACAACACTTCAATGCCCTATGGCACCCTCGATCTGAGGATCGCCAAATCGCCTACGCGGTATTATTACCTCCAGGAAGGCATTACATTCAGTTTCCGGGAGAGCGCTCCCGGTGTAAAGACCAATACGTACCGCGACATGACGTCGTGGGATTCATCACCCTATCGCCAGGGAAATCTTCGAGAAAAGAACGGCGCCAGCGACCTGTTCGTCATGAACTACCGTTACCTGCTGCCGAACAACTACAACGCCTCCTATGAGCCCGGCTATCCCGTCATCATCATGTTCCACGGCCTGGGTGAACGGGGAAATTGCTGGGAAGACAAGTGCTACTGGAGCACACCGGGTTGGAACCCTAACACCAACAGTCCGCCGGCACCTGTTTCCGCCACGCACAACCTGATGAATAATGACCACAATCTCCTGCACGGAGGCCTCAAACATCTCACCGCAGTGAACCTGGCGGGATCAAAACTTCCCAACGACCCAACGCTTCCGGCCAATGCATTTCCGGGGTTCCTCATCTTTCCGCAGAACCTCAATGGGTGGGCACAGCCTGCCAGGATCGAAGACGCCATCCGCATCCTTCGGCTCATGATCAAAAAATACAACATCGACGAGAACAGGGTTTACATTCATGGATTGTCCAACGGTGGTGGCGCTGTGTTCCAGGCCATCAAACGTGCACCCTGGCTGTTTGCTGCGGCGCTCCCGATGTCGGCCGTGAACAACGGAGGTATCATCGGCGATGGCATGACGGCGGAAGTGAGCAAAATTCCGCTCTGGGTATTTCAGGGTGCCAAAGACACCAACCCCACGCCGAGCAGGACTTATAATACCATCAAGAGCTTTCGCGAGGCAGGGGCGGACATCCGCTACAACCTCTATCTTAACCTGGGCCACGGAACCTGGAATACGGCGTATAACGAACCGGACTTTTTCAGCTGGATCCTTTCCAAGCGCAAATACAACCCGCACGTTTATTATGGCAATCCGGTGATCTGCAACACCAACGGCCAGGGGGTGCGCATCAGCTTCTCCAACGGTTTCCCCGCCTATCAGTGGCAACAGGACGGGCAGGTGATCGCCGGCGCCACGCAATCGCAGTACATTGCCAATACGCCGGGCACTTACAG
>NZ_JAHESF010000053.1 GCF_018598225.1 Chryseosolibacter histidinae
GTTTCAAGTTGGAAGTTTCAAGTTTCAAGTTTGGGAGCTCCGAACTTTAAACCTTAAACTTTAAACTTTAAACTTTTAATCACGCGGAACGTACCGCCTTGCCGAATTCCAGCCAGTCGAATCCGGTTTCGATCCGTCCGTGCCTGAGTGCGGGGATCTGCGTTGTGATCAGCAAGGTGGTTCCCTGGAGGTCGGCCCGGTGATGCTGAGGCGTCTGGAGCTTGATCGCTTTCACCATTTTGAACTTCGCCGCCGGGAAGAATGCCTGCACAGAACTTTTAAGTGAATTGATGTTATTCATTCCGTACATCAGCACAAGCTCCGGCCTGTGGGCGCTGATCTTTTGAAGAATGGCGTTGATGCGCTGCTCATACAACTGCTCCTGGTACAGCGTGCGGCTTTTAAGAAAAGGAAACTGAGGCATGTCGAGCCAGCTGTAGTACCACGCATGGTTATGCGGACTGGGCAAAGGATATAACTGGATCAATGCCTCCTGCGCTGAAGACGATGCAAAGGAGTTTTTCTGGTAGTCCAGCAGGTCGGGGAGGGCTTCGTTCCTGTAGCCATGCCTGAAGGCGATGAGATTTTTCCAGACGCCGTTTTGGATGGCATTGCTATCGAACCTGTATTCGTAACGGTTCGTATACAGGTCGGCTTTAGGTCCATCCCCCCGGAAGGCAACACGTTTGTACAGCTCACGGATATCGCAGAGGGTGGCCTCCGTGCTGGAAGCATGTGCGTCATAAAAATAGTCGAACTTCTCCGCTACTTCCTCCGGCAGGTCACCGCCACTTTCCTCATATCCAACAAACCAAAACCTGGCATCCCATGACCCATAACCATAAAAATGATCCACCCAATGCCTGAGCGCTTTCTCTTTGATCAGCATAAGGCTGGAAAGATAGCATTATTTGCCGAGTCCACGGTCGACGGTCCACAGTCCACAGTAAATACACTGAAGGACTGCAGCCATTACTGGAATCTTCAACTGTGCTGCATTCCTTTTCAGTCATGTGGTGTGAGGACATAAGCCAACCTTTGGCCTGGCAGTGGCATGTGCGGGTTGGGTTCAGTCCGAACGCCACATGACGAGGCCCCTTCCGCGGCCTCGGAGCGGAACATAATCTTATTGTTACACAAAAGCTATTTCGAAATAAACGGATCTACACATCAGGAGCACGAGACGAAAGAGTAGAAGGAGAGGATGAGGTTGATTCAGAGGCTTCAACAAAGGTTCGCTATACTATCTTTTGCTGCCTGCAGCGCATTCTGAAAGTCAATCCGGTTCTGTCCAGTAAGCGCGGTACAGTTTCCATACGGCTCCAGCTTGTTGACATAATTCTGATACGCAGTTTTGTAAGCAGCGCAGTTGGCTGCTGACGGATCGGCAATGTATGCATTGGCTGCCGCCGAAATCGCATTGACCTCGTTCTGTAACTCAGTGCCCCATGCCACCGAACATGCCGGTGCATCATCCTCTTTATCATCGCACGAAAAAAGCATTGCCACGATAAAAAAAAGCAGTAGTGTGATCTTGGATTTCATAAACATTTTTGAATAAAGGTATCGGGGGAGCAGCGCGCATTCAATGATATTGCTCATGGAGGAATTAAACCGATGTGTGGGTAAATACAGTTCACGCAAAGGGCGCGAAGAAGCGCAAAGGCCGCCAAGTTTTTTTTAATGCAGATAACGCAAAGATTTTTTTTAACCGCAGAGAATGCGGAGAAAACGCAGAGGGCCGCAGAGATACTTGTTATACCAGCCGTGAAGACGTCAGCGAAACCTTTACGTTTTTATGAATAATTTAGATAACAGGTAAACGTGAATCTGTTTATCGGCCGTTAAGGTTTTTCTGCAATTCCTTGCGATTTCTATGGTTTTTGCATTTAAGCCGCTAATAAAAAAGGTGGCCTTTCGGACCACCTTTTTAAGAAGGAAATATGTCACTTGGATCAAACCAGGTCGAAGCGGTCAAGGTTCATCACCTTGTTCCATGCGGCCACAAAGTCGTGCACGAATTTTTCCTGTGCATCTTCGCATCCATAAACTTCAGCGATTGCTCTCAGCTCTGAGTTGGAACCGAGGATGAGGTCGGCACGGGTGGCGGTCCACTTAACCTCGCCTGTCTTGCGGTCACGGCCTTCAAACACATCTTTTGATCCTGATACGCCGTTCCAGGTCAACCCGAAGTCAAGCAGGTTCACAAAGAAGTCGTTGGTCAGGGTCCCCGGACGTTTGGTGAACACACCATGTTTAGACTTGTCGAAGTTGGTGTCCAGCACACGCATGCCACCCACCAGCACCGTCAGCTCGGGCGCGGTCAGCGTCAGTAGCTGTGCGCGGTCAATCAGGAGCTCTTCTGCCGAGGCAGCGTGATGGCTCTTCAAATAACTGCGGAAACCATCGGCAGCCGGCTCGAGCACTTCGAACGACTCGATATCGGTTTGCGCCTGCGATGCGTCGGCACGTCCGGGAGTGAAGGGCACTTTTACATCGTGACCGGCATTTTTAGCTGCCTTCTCCACGGCTGCACATCCGGCAAGCACGATGAGGTCGGCCAGCGATACCATTTTGCCACCAGACTGTGCGCTGTTGAATTCTTTCTGAATGCCTTCGAGCGCCTTCAGCACTTTCGACAGCTGCGCAGGGTTGTTCACTTCCCAATCTTTCTGTGGTGCCAGGCGAATGCGCGCACCGTTTGCGCCGCCGCGTTTATCAGAGCCGCGGAATGTTGATGCCGATGCCCAGGCAGTAGATACGAGCTCGGAGATTGAAAGACCTGACGCAAGTATCTTGCTCTTCAGTGCAGCAATGTCGTTGGCGTCGATCAGCTTATGGGTAACAGCAGGGATGGGATCCTGCCAGATCAGCTCTTCTGCCGGCACTTCGGGACCGAGGTAACGTGCGCGTGGCCCCATATCGCGGTGTGTGAGCTTGTACCAGGCGCGGGCGAAGGCGTCGGCAAACTCGTCAGGGTTTTCAAAGAAACGCCTCGAGATCTTCTCATAGATCGGGTCAACCTTCAGGGCGAGGTCGGTGGTGAGCATCGTAGGCGCATGGCGTTTCGATTTGTCGTGCGCATCCGGTACTGTTCCAGCGCCAGCGCCATTCTTCGGTTTCCACTGGTTTGCGCCGGCAGGGCTCTTGGTGAGCTCCCACTCGAAGCCGAACAGGTTTTCGAAGAAGTTGTTACTCCATTTTGTAGGCGTGGTGGTCCAGGCACCTTCAAGACCCGAGGTAATTGTGTGAGGGCCATGGCCGTTGCCAAATGAATTTTTCCAGCCGAGGCTTTGCTGTTCTATGCTTCCACCTGCCGGCTCTACACCCACATATTTGGCGGGGTCGGCAGCACCATGGGTTTTACCGAAAGAGTGACCACCGGCGATCAGCGCAACGGTTTCTTCGTCGTTCATCGCCATGCGGCCAAACGTTTCTCGGATGTCGCGGGCTGCTGCCAGGGGATCAGGTTTTCCGTTAGGGCCTTCCGGGTTCACATAGATGAGTCCCATCTGAACGGCGCCCAGCGGTGCTTCAAGCTCGCGAACGCCTTTGTAACGCTCATCGCCCAGCCACTTGGTCTCCGAGCCCCAGTATACTTCTTCCTGCGGTTCCCACACATCCTCACGGCCGCCGGCGAAACCGAAGGTCTTGAAACCCATCGACTCGAGCGCGCAGTTACCGGCCAGGATCATGAGGTCGGCCCAGGAAAGCTTCTTGCCGTATTTCTTTTTCACAGGCCACAGCAGCAGCCGTGCTTTGTCAAGGTTGCCATTGTCGGGCCAGCTGTTCAAGGGAGCAAAACGTTGTTGTCCCGCGCCGGCACCACCACGGCCATCACCCACGCGGTAAGTACCTGCGCTGTGCCACGCCATGCGGATGAAGAACGGTCCATAATGACCGTAGTCGGCCGGCCACCATTCCTGCGATGTGGTCATCAGCTCGAAGATGTCTTTTTTCACAGCCTTCAGGTCGAGCGACTTGAACTCCTTCGCATAATTGAAGTTTTCACCCATCGGGTTCGAGAGGGAAGAATGCTGACGAAGAATGTTCAGCTTCAGCTGGTTCGGCCACCAGTCGCGGTTCCTGGTGCCACCGCCGGCCACTTGTTTCAATGAACCATTGTGAAATGGACATTTGGCCTCGCTGTCGTTGACATTCAATGATTTCTGTTTGGTAGGAGTGGTTTGTTCCATGGTATAGATTAATTAATGACTAACTGACGTGATCGTGAATGCCTGCCGCTTTATTGATCAGCAGAACACTTTCCATACGCTAAGGTTGCTACTTGCGGGCTATCGATCAAATTGATTGTCTTTATGGATATATAGTATTTATCTATGGGAGGAGTCCACGGTCCACAGTCGACGGTCCACGGATGCGTGAATCCGTGCTTCGACTACAATGCCGTACACAAGTTGTTCGTAATGAACCAGTGAACGAAGCTTCTTCCAGTCATATGCCGTGAGGACATAAGCCAACCTTTGGCCTGGCAGGGCATGCGCGGGTTGGGTTGAGTCCGAAGGGCATATGACGAGGCCCCCGCCGCGGCCTTGGAACGGCACCGAAAACTTATTTACTTACTCAGAATCTATGTCGCAGAAGTACAGCAGTGCTGGAACGTCTCTGGTTCGGCTTTGCTGCGTGACTTCGTAGTACGCATCAATGCGCGGAGGTCCCGATGCCATGCTCCCGGTTTTCAGTGACACTGCGTGAATCATTGACCTGGCCCGTCGGTTGACAGTGGACTTTTTTTACTGTGCATTAGGTGTGCATCAATATTTTCGGTTACTTCCTGCCAACTTCAAGATCATGATCCGTAACTATCTCATCACCACCTTTCGCTCATTGTTCAAGCACAAGTTTATTTCAGCCATCAACCTGTGCGGTCTTGCTATCGGCATGACAGCCTTTCTGCTGATGGTTCAGTTTGTGATGTTCGAGCTGAGCTATGACGACTTTCATGAAAAGAGCGCAGATATCTACAGGGTGGAAAGTAATTTTTTTCTGAATGGCGTGATGACCGATGACTGGGCTACAAGCTCAGCCGGTTACGCCACGGCCATGCAGCGCGAATTCCGTGACGTCAGGAAATTTGCGCGGATCTATCTGCAGAGCAATGAACGCATCGTGAGTTATGCAGACATCAAGCATCGTGAGAAAAACGTCTTTTTTGCAGACGCATCGTTATTCGATATCTTTTCTTTTGAGCTGCTGCAGGGAGATCCAGGCACAGCGCTCGCGGAGCCCAATACCGTTGTTATCTCCGAATCGGCAGCCAGAAAATATTTCGGTGATGCTGATCCCATTGGCAAGACGCTGAAGCTTAGCAATACACGGTCGATCTATGAGTGTGCCGTTACCGGGGTTTTCAAAGATGTTCCCGCGAACTCACATATTACATTCGATATGCTGATCTCGTGGACCACCATGTCGAGCCGTTGGAAAGGAGTCGATGAGTTCTGGTATCAACACTCGGCCTACACGTACCTGCTGCTCGAGCCAGGCACCGACGTAGCCCGCATGGAGGCTCAGTTCCGCGTGCTCGCAGAAAAATACAAGACCGAAGACGCAATGAAGCGCCATACCTGGGGCATCAGCCTGGTGCCGCTGGAAAAGATCCACCTGAATCCGGCGAAGTCAAACGAGCACGAGGTCAAGGGAAGCCGCACAACGGTGGGGATCCTTGCCGTTACGGCTGTGCTGACACTTCTCATCGCCTGGATCAATTATATGAACCTGGCCACCACACGGGCCATGGAGCGCGCCAAGGAGATCAGCATCCGCAAAACCGCGGGAGCCAACAAGGCCATGCTCGTCAGCCAGTTCCTGCTCGAGTCCACGTTTGTCAACCTGGTGAGCCTTGCTATCGCGATAGCCGTGACGTGGCTGGTGCATCCTTACTTTCAATCGCTCACCAACACGCAGATGATCTTCTTCCTGAGCTATGGATGGCAGCCGCTCCTGGTATTGTTGGGCATCTTTGCCGCGGGCATATTCTTCTCTGGATTGTACCCGGCGATGATCCTGGCTTCATTCCATCCGATCAGCGCGTTGAAGGGTAAGATCACCAGGCATGGCCGTGGAAAATCCGTGAGGAAGGCGCTGGTTGTGTTTCAATTCACGGTATCCATAGTGTTGATCACCGTTTCTATCGTTGTATTTGAGCAGGTCAGGTTCATGCGCACGCAATCTCTCGGCATCGATACCGAGCAGGTAGTGGTGATCAAGATCCCGGGTCGCACGGAAAACTACCACGAAAAAATAGAGGGACTTCGCAACGAATTGCTGCGGGTGTCGGCAGTTTCCAATGTCACCATATCCACTTCCGTAGCAGGGAAGGAGGTAGGAATGAACCTGGCCAACCGCCGCGCGGATATCGATTCTGACCAGACCAACCTTTATGAAATGCTGAGAACCGATCCCGAGTTCATCGAAACTTACGGGCTCGAGCTGTTGCATGGAAGAAATTTTTCACGCGATATCCAAAGCGATGTGCAGGCCGTCATCGTGAACGAAGAGGCCGTCAAGCTGCTGGGGTACAAAAACAACGAAGAGGCATTGCATAAGGAGATCTATCTCGAGACCAGCGACAAGAAGTTTGAGATCATCGGTGTGGCAAAGAACTACCACCATACTTCGCTGAGGGATAAGTTCGTGCCCATCATCCTGTTCACGTCACCCGACTTTGGCTGGATCCCGTACAGCTATATCTCGCTGAAGATAACGTCTTCCAACTGGACAGAGACCTTATCAGCTGTGAAAGGTCAGTGGGACGCGCTTTTTCCTGAATCCTCCTTCGATTATTTTTTCCTTGACGAGTTCGTCGATCAGCAGTACAAGAACGATGTGGCTTTCGGCAAGCTCGTCAACATCTTCTGTGGCCTGATCATCGTCATCGCCTGCCTGGGATTGTTGGGGCTGGCATCGTACGATACTGTATTACGAAGAAAAGAAATGGGCATCCGGCAGGTGCTTGGTGCTTCGCTGGCAAACCTTGTGTTCCTGTTTTCGCGTGACGTGCTGGTGCTGCTGGCCGTGGCGTATGGCATCGGACTGCCCGTGGCGTATTGGATCGGGAGCTCGTGGTTGACCAACTACAGTTTTCATACCGAGATCGGTGTGTGGATGCTGGCGCTTCCGGTGGTTATCCTGCTGCCGATCGCCTTTTTCACGGTAAGCTCGCAAACACTGAAAGCTGCCTTCACAAACCCGATGGATAGCTTACGGCAGGAATGAGCCGTGAGCTGTGACCTTCCAGCCTTTAACGGGAAGCTCTCGCAGCTCACGGCTTGGGGTTTGAAGCTTTTGTGGCATTGACCATTGATTTTCTTACCTTCGCGCCCGGATCAATTATTTGGTAAATGAATTACTGGCTCGTGAAGTCCGAACCTTTTAAATACAGCTGGGAGCAGTTTGTGCGCGACGGGAAAACCTTCTGGGATGGTGTACGCAACTATGGCGCACGTAATAACCTGAAAGCCATGAAGAAAGGCGATCACGTGCTCTTCTATCACAGCAACGAAGGACTGGCCATTGTGGGCATCGCGGAAGTGTTGAAGGAAGCTTACCAGGATCCGACCACCATCGATCCTAACTGGGTGGCCGTTGACCTCAAACCCGTGAAGGCACTTCCTACGCCGGTCACCCTGGCGCAGATCAAGGCAGAGTCAACGCTGCAGAACATGGACCTGGTGCGGCTCTCACGCCTGTCCGTGGGCGCCGTGAAGGAACGCGAATACAAAAAAGTTCTCACCATGGCCGGCCTCAAGTCTGCGAAATGATGTACGTCTCATGGCCTCCCGATAGAAATCGGGATTCCTAATGCCTGATTAACATGAAGATCTTAGGTTTCGACCTGTCGCCTGGCGGCAATTTCAAAATCACGGAAGATGACAGACTTTGGGTGGAAGAGAATTTCAGGTGGCTGAAAGAAGTATTCGGCTATCCTAACAAAATGGAAGAGCAGGTGCTGCTCACACCGAAGTTTTTCCCCGAGACGTTTGCGGCAACCGCGGTCACGGTAGATAACGTCATCACCGACCTCAGCAAACAATTTGGCATCCCACGCCACATCGTGAAGCACGAGATCGTCACCGACCTGCGTGACTTCAACAACATTCCTTACCAGATCGAAGGAAAACCTTTTGAATGTGAAACCGAGCTCAGGAAAAGGCAATACAGGATCTTTGTTGCCAGAAGCCTGGAGAAGCATCCGCAGCGCCTGATCTACAGCCTTATTTATGAGTTCATCCGCATCCGGCTCACCGAAAGCGACATCGAGTTTGATGTAGGCGGCGATGATACAGGATTGTTCATTTTCCTTGCCGGCATCTACTATGGATTTGGTGTGGTGCTCGCACAAAACCTGGAGCATACGGGGCGCAGCAACGACGGCCTGTGGGAGATCAAATGGAACTACGTGTCTGAGATGCCGCTGCCGGTGATGGCGTTCAGTCTCGCCACGTACGCTAACCTGAGAGGAGAGCAGGATCCCGCATGGAAGAATGAGTTCAAAGGCGATTTTAAAAAGTTGTTTGAGGATGCGCTGGCCTATCTCCGTGAGAATCCGAACGATCTGTATGATGAAGTAGAGGTAAAGGCCAATGATCTGTTCAACCTGGCCAACGATCATTTTGAAAAGAATGCGCTGGAGGAAGCGATCGCCACTTTGCAGAAAATACTTTTTCTAAGCAATGATGCCCACCTGAGGGCCGATGTGTATAACAACATGGGCTATTACTACCTGCGCATGAAAGATTATCAGCAGGGCATGTCGAACTTTCGCAAGGCACTGGCATTGGGCCCGGAATACGGTTATGCCAACGACAACCTGGGCTATGCGCTGATCATGACCGGTGAGCTCGAAGAAGGACGGTCATACCTTGAAAAAGCCATGCAGACGGCCAACAACGATGCCGCCTACACGTACCGGAATTTTGCCCTGTATCACCAGCGCAAAAAGCAATTTGACCTTGCCGAAGAATTCTTCCAAAGAGCATTTGACCAGCAAACCCCGGTTGACCTGCTCGAATATCACTACGGTGAATTTTTACTCGAGCAGGGCAATATCGAAAAAGCGAAAGCATTTTTTCAGAAGTCCGCTGAAAAGAAAGAGGAGGAGGGTGCCAGCAAGCTCCGTCAATTGCACGCCCTCTAGCGTATTTCCGCCACTTTCAAGTGGAAGTTCAGGCGCGGTTTTTTTTTGACAATCTGAAACATTTATCGTAATATTACGATAAATAGCTATGGGCCTTACAAAAACAGAAGAATTCACCAAAACGCAGAATGACCTGGCAAGCCTGGCCAAGGCCATCGGGCATCCGGCCAGGATCGCTATTCTTCAATTCCTGATCAAGACCAAATCATGTGTATGTGGCGATATTGTTGACGAGTTGCCGTTGTCGCAGTCTACCGTTTCGCAGCATTTAAGCGAGCTCAAAAAAGCAGGGTTGATCAAGGGAGAGATCGATGGCCCGAGCGTCTGTTATTGTATCGATGAAAAAGCATGGGGCAAAGCAAAGAAAGTGATCGGTGAGCTGTTTGACAGTTATACCGGGCAAAACTGTTGTTAAATTTTTTTGGATCAGTTGATCGTAATATTACGATATAAATAAACACAGAAGATGGGCGACCAAACAAAAAAGATCCTGGTGCTCTGCACGGGTAACAGCTGCCGGAGCCAGATGGCGGAAGGTTACCTGAAGCATTTTGCCGGCGATGGAGCGATCGTTAAAAGTGCTGGCATCGAAACGCATGGTGTCAACCCGCGGGCAATTGCCACTATGAAGGAAGATAACATTGACATATCGGGGCATACCTCCAATCATGTTGATGAATACGCGGCGATAACATTTGATTTTGTGATCACGGTCTGCGATCACGCCAGGGAACGATGTCCGGTACTGCCTGCCAAAGCGAAAAGATTTCATCATAACTTCCCGGATCCTGCAAAAGCCACCGGGAGCGAAGAAGAAGTTCAGGAAAAGTTCAGGTTTACCCGTGACCTGATCAAAGACTATTGCCGCGATTTTGTTGCTAAAAACCTGTAACGCCTAATCATATGAATGCGCTTGAAACACAGACCTGGTCCGGGATCCAACAGCAGTTGAAGGGATTTGTGCTCCGGCAAACAAGAGACAAAGCGCTCACGGAAGACATCGTGCACGATGTGTTTTTAAAGATCCACAACAAGCTTCCACAGCTGCGGGAAAATGATAAGATCATCGCCTGGATCTACCGGATCGCCCGCAACACCATCACGGACCATTTCAGAATGCAGGCAAAGGCGATCAGGGCTGTCGATCTCGATTGGGAGAGCGCGTCACCGACCCTGAACGATTGTGTTATCGCATGCCTGCAGGAGATGCTGCTGACGCTTCCCGATAAATACCGCGAGGCCATAGAATTGGCAGAGCTGAAAAATATGTCTCAGCTTCAGCTGGCTGAAACCCTTCAGATCTCATACTCGGGTGCCAAGTCACGTGTACAGCGTGCACGGCAGCTGCTGAAAGAGAAGATGGAACAGACCTACCGCATCAAATTCGATAACTATGGCAACGTTGTGGTTTGCGAAAACCGGTTGCCTTGTGGCTGTTCTCAGTCATAAAAAGAAGGCAGAGCTTTTCGCTCTGCCTTGTGCATCATTAGCAGCAGCCTATGATGATTTCACCACAGCAGCCACCGTCACAACATCCCGGATCTGTCTTGCATTCCATACTTTTTGTGTTTTAAGTTGAACATGATTTTTCTGTGATCGTTTTTCAGATCACACCCTGCTGACGTACTCCTGAATGAAAAGACGCAGAAATAACGTTGCGTCTTTTTTTAGTCGTGTTCGTCTTAATAACAAACACAAACCAATGAAACACATCCTGATACTTTTCTTAGCCCTTGGCCCTATTGCATTTTCTTATGGTCAGAAATATCAACGTGACCTGACCCCGGCGCGTGGGCATTACAAGCAGCTTTCCGTTTTCAGCAGGTCACCAAAAACAGGCAACGAGACGATCGACCGACAACGGTTCATCAGCGACCAGGAAACCATCGACCGACGCATGAGTCGTAAACCGAATTACCTGGAAGCAGTGAAGCTCAGTGATTTTAACATTCCCGAGGTACCCGCCAATAGCTCGGAGATGACCCGTGCGGAGATCAATTACCTGCTTGCACTGCAGCAGTCGCGAACGGAAGAAGACGTGCGCGCCAGTTTGTTTTTTGCCAATGTTTACTACAATTTGAGTGTCAAGCCTGGCGACTCAACTTATACATTGTTTCGCCACAATCTTTTCCACATCGGCCGTTCCATCGGCACCTGGTTCAATCCTGAGAACCTTCCGCTAACGGCAGACCTGATCGCGAACGTATGGAGGGATGCAAGCTATTTTATCTGGTCGATGAAGTTCAAATACGCGCGCATTCGCCCCTATGTTATTGACCCCGGGTTAAAGAACCTCGAAGAAACCGATTGGGCTGCTTACCCGAGCGGACATGCCTCCAATTCGTATGTGAACGCATACCTTTACAGCGAGCTCGCCCCTGAGTTTGCAGACGTGTTCATGAAGGACGCCTACGATATGGCACACTCCCGGGAGATCATCGGTGTGCACTATCCCTCGGATTCGGAAGCAGGAAGGATCTTCGCCCGGCAGTTCGTTAACAAGTTGTTTCAGAACCCGAAATTCCTGGCGGATTTTGAACGTGTAAAAAATGAGTGGAAGCAGAAAGCAAAAGAGACCTTTGAGCGTCCCCTGACAAAAACTCAAGCAACATCCAATTAAACCAATTGGCAAAAGGGCGCTGATCCCTCATCACGATCAACGCCCTCTTCTTACTCCTTACTCCCTTGCCCGCCGTAGCTTTAGCGAAGGAGGCTTACTCCTCCTCCTGACTCCTGGCTTCTGACTCCTGACTTCTAGTCCAGACTCCTCATTCCGATCTCAGACTCCTCACCGGATTTGCCATCGCTGCTTTGAAAGCCTGAAAGCTCACAGTGATCAACGCTATGACTAAAGCAGCAACACCTGCCAGCAATATTACGGTGGCATCGATGCTGATGCGATAGCCGAAGGTCTGCAGCCACTGGTGCATAGCCCACCACGAGACAGGTGCCGCTACCACAATGGCCGCGAGCACGAGCAGCAGAAATTCCTTCGACTGCAGCAATACGATCTGCCCCACGCTGGAGCCCAGCACCTTCCGGATGCCGATCTCGCGCGTTCGTTGTTCGGCGGAGTGGGTGCTCAGACCGAACAGCCCGAGGCAGGCGATCAGAATGGCAATCACCATGAAGACAATAAAGATCTGCTCGGTAGTTTGTTCGGCTTTGTAAAGATGGCTGAACCGGTCGTCGAGGAAATAGTAGCTGAAGGGAACGTCGGCATGGAACGCGTTCCATTGAGCTTTTGTGTCGGTGATGAAGTTGCTGATGTCGCTGGTCTTTACTTTGACAAGATAGGTAGGCGCCACGCGACGGTAAAGCATCATCATTGGAGCGATCTTTTCTTTTGCCGAGGTATAATGGAAGTCTTTTACAACGCCCACTACCTGGTACTGCACCTGCGCCGACCGGTAGATGGTGCTGCCGAGCACGTTGCTCTCGTCCCATCCCAGGTTTTTCATCGCTGTTTCATTGATCACCACATTCAGCCCGAGTGAGTCGTTTGAAAACTCATTTGAGAGGTTCCGGCCCAGCACCAGTTGAAGGCCCATGGTTTCCAGAAAATCGTAATCGACCGTAAAGATATGGATGTGTGTGCCTGAAGGATTGGGGCCCCTGCTTGAAACCTCCGTGCCGCCGTAAGAGCCTGCATTGCCGATGGGCACGGTTGCATGACTGACGTGGCTCACGCGGTGGTCCTGTTCCAGCTTGCGTTTGAAGGCATCCATGTTCCCACCCAGGGCGCCGGCATTTTCAACTACCACCACCTGGTCTTTGTCATATCCCATCTCGATGTTCTGCAGAAAATGGAGCTGCTGATACGCTACGATGGTGGCCACGATCAGCGCCGTGGAGATGGCGAACTGAAATACCACCAGCACGCTGCGAAGGTTGCTGCGCCTGGAGCCTCCCGGGGAGTTACTTTTTAGTACTCGCAAGGTCTGGAACGACGACAGGAACACAGCAGGGTAAGTTCCAGCCAGCAGGCCTACCGTGATGCCGAGCACCACCAGCGACGTGAGCACCGGTGCCGACAAAAAGAAAGAGATGCCGATCTGTTTGCCTGTGAGCTGATTGAAGAAGGGGAGGAGCGTGAGGGCAAAAACGACCGCAAATGTCAGCGCGATCATGGCGAGGATCATCGATTCTACCAGGAACTGCGTCACCAGCTGACTGCGGAACGATCCCAAAGATTTACGGATCCCGATCTCGACACCACGCCGGGCAGCGCTGGCCGTAGACAGGTTCATGAAGTTGATGCATGCCAGCAGCAGAATGAAGATGGCCAGCGCACCGAAGATGTATACGTTGTTGATGTCGCCGTTCGCTTCTATCTCGTATTTGGTGTGTGAGTATAAGTGGATCTTCGACAGGGGCATCAGGTAGAACTTCCACGTATTGACAGACCGTTGTGCATCCGCCAGGCTGATCCCCATATCGTCCTGGATCTCTGGCACCACATACTTTTCGATGAGGGCCGGGAGCTTCGCTTCAAGCCGGTGCGGGTCTGCATGCTCATCCAGCAGAAGATAGGTGTGGAACCCCACGTTGCTCCAGGTTTGCCTTCCATTCGTGATCCTGGCGTTGGAGTTCATGCTGAGGAAGGCGCTATAATGAAAATGAGAATTGTCAGGGATCTTGTCAAAAACACCGGTAACCTTCAGCGTGCCGTACCTGCGGGAAGTGAGGAGTTCGCCGAGTGCCGGCTTGTCACCAAAGTATTTTTTGGCAAACGCCCTGGAGACCACGATGCTGTTGGGTTCTGTGAGCGCGTGGTCGGCATTGCCTTCGATCAGTGGAATGGAGAACAGTCTGAGAAAATTGGAATCGGCCAGTGTAAGCCCTTCTTCCCGTACATTCACATCGCCGTACCGGAGATAGTCGAACAAATTCCCGGTGGCGCGGGTAAACTCCACAACCTCGGGGTAGTTGCTTTTGATGCCGGCGCCTACAGCCACGTCAACGTGCGGGTAGTCGTCCACACCGCCGTTCTGTTCCAGCTGTAGTCCCACACGGTAGATGCGCTTATACTGTGCGGCGTATTGATCATAGCTGAGCTCATCATAAACAAAAGAGGCGATGAGCAGGAAGCAGGTGAGGCCGATGGCGAGCCCGAAGACATTGATCATGGAAAACGCCTTCTTGCGCATCAGGTTGCGCCACCCTGTTTTAAAGTAATTTTTCAGCATAGCAGCAGAGAATTGATTTGAGTAATAGTGTTTTGTTTTTCGCCGGATGTTTCTCCACCGGAAGAAGCGGATCACATTCCAGGTAAAATAGAGGTCGGCTTTGAACTTGCTGGCGATAACGGTCCGGTCGAACAGCTCGTGAGCATCGCCCTGGATCTCCTCGAGGCGGTCAGGGCGGCAATACCACTCCAGGAACCGGTTCGGCCATTTGGGAGGTCTTGGTTTCATGCCATCCTGAATTGAAGCGCGATGCGTGGAATGCGGTTGTACAACTGGTTGCGCAGCTCGTTGGTCTCTTCCAGCGAACGTTTTCCGGCAGCGGTCAGCAAAAAGATCCTTTTCCTTCGCCCACCGCGGGCATCGGTAGGCTCGCTCATTTTTGACTCGAGCAGCCCTTTGTCCTCCAATCGCGTAAGCACAGCATGCACGGCGCTGATGTTCAGGCTCCGGCCAGCTTGTTTGTCGAGCTCGTCCATCACGGAAACGCCATATGCTTCCGGATATAAAACGCCTACCATCAATAAAACCAGCTCTTCCAGCTCGCCGATGTGTGTTCCTTTCATAGTATTGATTAACTCTACAAACGTGAAAGTAAAAAATATGTTTTACTTTTGTAGAGGAATTTGGATCGGAAGGCACCCGAACTCCTTTGTTTTTTCCCCGCGCTTTGGCCTTTCGCCTCCTGGGTTGATTAAGTATCAGTTATTCAATGGGTTATTGAGGTGACGCTTGCTGGTATGTAGAGTTTGTGTGGCAATAAGGTTCGGTCCCCGCTCCGAGGCCGCGGGGTGGGGCCTCGTCATACGCCGTTCGGACTCAACCCAACCCGCGCATGCCCTTGCCAGGCCAAAGGTTGGCTTATATCCTCACAGCGTATGACTGGAAGTGCACGTATATAATTCAGAGTCCATGGCCACTATTGGTCTAACGAAAGCAGAAATGCAGTGGCGGTGTTCCTTACAGCCGTGGACTGTGGACCGTCGACTGTGGACTGATTATATAAACTGCAATTGCGAATAATATAATAACTGTTATATTTACTGCAATTACGACTAATATGAAGAAAACGAAGCTTGGCGAATTCGAAGAGCTTGTTCTTCTGACCGTGGCAGCCCTTCAGCAGGAGGCGTACGGAGTGGAGATCAAACGCGAGCTCGAAGCGCGGTTGAAGCAGAAGCTCAGCGTGGGGTCCATTCAGTCGGCACTGAAACGAATGGAGGAGAAAGGATTTCTTACTTCCGATTTCGGGGAAGCCACCCAGAAAAGAGGCGGGAAACGCAAACGCATTTACGCCACCACTTCTTACGCTCATAAAGTGCTTGCCGAGCTGAAGGAGATCCGCGCCGGGTTATGGGATGCCATGCCCAGGCTGGCACATGAACTGAAACTGATATGATGCCGCGCAGCGATATCCATCCGCCGGAGTGGCCCCTCAGGTTGCTAAGGTTCGTGATCAAAGACGAATACATCGAAGAGATCGAAGGCGATATGGAAGAGCTCTTCCTGGCCAACGTCGAACAACTATCGGTCCGGAAAGCGCGGCGGATCTACACGTGGGAGATCCTCAGACTGCTGAGGCCTGTCTTGCTGAAGAATATAAAATCATCGCCCCAATTTTATCAAAATGCCATGTACAAAAACTACCTCAAAGTCGCTTACAGGAATCTGATCAAAAAGAAATCCTATTCGCTCATCAATATCTTCGGGCTTGCGCTCGGCATCGCCTGCTGCGTGTTGATCTTCATGTTTGTTCATGACGAGCTCTCGTACGACACCTACCATGTAAACAAGGACCGGATCTACCGGGTCACGCATGGCGAGTCTTCGAAGGATGGCAAGACGGGGCCGTTTTGGGTTTGGGGAAATGCACCCGTCGGCCCTGCGCTGAAAAGCGATTTTCCGGAGATCGATAAGGTTGTGCAGTTCTCGGGAAGAGCGGATATCCTGCTGAGCAATGGAGACAAGTTGTACCAGGAAGACGGTGTCTTCTTCATGGACTCTACGGCCTTCGATGTATTCAGCTGGAAAGTGCTTCGCGGTGATCCTAAAACTGCGCTGGCCGACCCTTACAGCATTGTGCTGACGGAGACCACGGCAAAAAAATATTTCGGTGATGAAGACCCTGTTGGCAAAACACTGAAGGGAAGCGAATCTTCAGGAAGGTCAGCTGCGGGCGACTATACTGTGACGGCGGTGATGGAAGATGTACCTGCCAATTCGCATTTCCGTTTTAATGCGCTGCTCTCGCTGAATACTTTCCGAAAGTCGCGCCCGGAAATATTCAATGAATGGGGGTATGTTGATATGTACACCTATTTCCTGGTCAATGATCAGTTCAATGAAGCAGCCTTCAAAAGCAAGATCCCCGATTTTATAAAAAGGAACATCCAGTATCCCGATTCCAGGTATACCATCGCTATCGAGCCATTGAAGAATGCCTACCTGGGAACCGACGCAGACAGGCAACCCGGCGAGACTGGCAGCATGTCGAATATCTATGTGTTCTCGGTCATCGGTGTGTTCATTCTTGCCATTGCCATGATCAACTTCATGAACCTTTCCACCGCCAGGTCACTGGAGCGGAGCAAAGAGGTGGGCATCCGGAAATCGGTAGGCGCAGACCGGAGAAACCTGATCTCGCAGTTCCTGGGCGAGTCGCTGCTCATCGTATGCCTGTCTACCGTGGTAGCGCTGGTGATCGTTGTCACGGCATTACCCTACATGACGGATTTTATCGGTAAGGAATTTGCCATCGAAGGCTTCGTAACGTGGCAGAACATTTCATTCTTCGTTGCGGTGATGTCTGTGGTGGGATTGATCGCCGGCTCGTATCCGGCCCTGGTGCTTTCAGGCTTTAACCCGGTAATGATCCTCAAAGGGATCTCGAGGTCGCAGGCGGGTGGTGCCAACATGCGGAAGGGGCTGGTGGTATTCCAGTTCAGCCTGTCCATTGCGCTGATCGCCGGTACCATCGTTGTATACGATCAGATGAGCCTGCTGCTGAACAAGGACCTCGGATTCGATAAGGAACAAATGCTCATTGTGGATTATAACTATGATGGCGCTGTGAACAACAAATCGCAGGCGCTGAAAACCGAGCTGGAAAAGAATCCCTCCATTGTATCGGTAGCTTTTACCCGAAGTGTGCCGGGTGGTTACTATCCCCATGCCTACACGCAGATTGAAGCGCCAGACGGCGAAATGAAAGGTCAAGGGCAGCCCATTTTCCAGGTGGGCATGGATTTCGTTACGCATTTTGGACTGGAGCTGGTGGCAGGCAGAACATACTCAAAGGAATATCCGTCAGACAGCTCGAAGGCGCTGGTGCTCAACGAGTCGGCGGCAAGGCAATACGGCTATACCGATCCCAAGCAGATCGTTGGAAAAAAATTCGACCAGTGGGGCAGGGCAGGTGTGGTGATCGGTGTGGTGAAGGATTTCAATTTCACTTCTTTGCATCGCACCATCGAGCCGCTCACGTTGCCGTTTGAGCCCTATGCATGCCGTTATATGTGCATCAAAGTTAAGTCTGCGGGCATGAGAGAAACCATTAACGCCATAGGTGAGGTCTGGAAACAGCTGGCACCCCACAGGCCATACCTGTACAGCTTTCTCGATGATGACTTCGAAAGGCAATACAAGTCCGATCTCATGTTCAGGAGACTGTTTACAACCTTTGCCTGTCTCGCGATCTTCATCGCCTGCCTGGGATTGTTAGGACTGGCCACCTATACGGCACAGCAGCGCACCAAAGAGATCGGCATCCGAAAAGTGTTGGGCGCGGATGTGAGGCATATTGTTGCTTTGTTGTCGGCCGATTTTATGAAACTGGTCCTCATCGCTGTCGCCATCGCCACGCCCGTTGCATGGTACGCCATGAACCAGTGGCTGCAAGGGTTCGCCTACCGGATGGAGATCCACCCCACGGTCTTTATCCTTGCGGGATTGATTGCCCTTTCGATAGCGGTCTTCACCATCAGCTTTCAGTCCATCAAATCCGCCTTGATGAATCCGGTGAAATCCTTGCGGAGCGAATAGTTAAAACACAGATGATGCAGTTTAACATTTTACAGTCTTGCTAAAGACGCCATATTGGTAGTCACGAGAAAAACATGACCTCCAATCCCGTCAGGGATGACCTATAGCATTGGACTTTCTTCAAACGCTTACGGCGTGAATGTGTTGACTTTCCCTAAACCGGCAACTGGCAACCGGCAACTGGCAACCAGGACCTACCCTCTACAGGGTAGAAATTTTCGCCCTTACCGGGGATTGTGCTGAGAAACCCGTGCCCCTAGTTTTGCCACCCGTAAAACTTTGGTCAACACTTAACAAGCACATCCCTAATGAAATATTTTTTACTCGTCTGTCTCTTCATGAGCGGCGTTTCCGCTGTCGCCCAGGTCGGCTCGATCAGGGGCACCGTAAAAACTTCCGATGGCGCGCCCGCTGAATTCGTTTCCGTAGGATTGAAAGGAACCCGGAAAGGCGCGCAGTCCAACAGCAAAGGTGAATTTGAGATCAGGAACCTTCAGCCCGGAGCCTACACCGTGGTCATTTCGAACATCGGCCTCGAAACCAAAGAGATCGAAGCGCAGGTGAACGCCGGTGAGGTGACTACATTGCCACTGATCACCTTGCAGGAAAACGCCCGGGAGCTCAACCAGATCGTGATCCAGGGAGCGGGAGAGAAGTACACCACCGACCGCGTATCTTCATCGTTGCGCCTGGCATCCTCGCTGCTGGAGACCCCGCAGAACATCCAGGTGGTGACCACCGAAATGCTGAAAGACCAGCAGGTGATCAGCATGAGCGATGGATTGATCCGCAACGTAAGCGGTGCCGTTCGCCAGGAACACTGGGGCGACATGTATGCAAACATCGTAGCCCGCGGCTCTCAGATCCAGGCATTCCGCAATGGTTTCAACGTGGTGAATTCCTACTGGGGGCCATTGACAGAAGACATGAGCTTTGTCGATCACATCGAATTTGTAAAAGGACCAGCCGGGTTTATGCTTTCAGGCGGCGACCCTTCTGGATTGTATAACGTGGTGACCAAAAAACCAACCGGTGTTACCAAGGGTGAAGCGTCGATCACTACCGGAAGCTTCGGCCTGCTGCGAACAACACTCGATTTGGACGGCAAGCTGCGTACCGACGGCAAACTGCTTTATCGCCTCAACCTCTCTGCGCAGAACAAAGATTCTTACCGCGCCAATGAGTACAACGACCGTTATGTTGTAGCGCCGGTTATTGCTTATGACCTCGACGACAAAACGAAACTTACACTGGAGTACAATTATCAGCGCGCCAATATGAGCAACGTTGGATCGTTCTACATTTTTTCGCAACAGGGCTTCGCTGCATTCCCGGCAGACTACACCACACTTCCCGCGGGCACACCCGGAACGAAGATCGATGATCACAGCTTTTATGTGAACCTTCAGCATTCCCTGAACGACGACTGGAAGATCACCGGCCAGGTATCGAAGTTCATCTATCAACAGGTTGGACATTCCATGTGGCCCTCTGTTGTGAACCAGGATGGAACATTTGTGCGCAACATCGGCATCTGGGATGCATACAGCAACATGACCATGGCCCAGGTGTTTGTAAATGGCGAGGTGCAGACCGGGGCTGTGCGTCACCGGATCCTTTCGGGATTGGACATTGCCGGCAAAGATTACATGGCCGACTGGGGACAATCGCACGACCTGGACACACCAGACAAGCCTTTCGATCCGGCAAACCCGGACCTCGGCATGCCGGCCACCGGTTATCCGAAATTCGATCGCGAAACCCCGCTCGAAGAAAGGGCACAGGCTGCGGGAGGACTCCAGGATCAACGTTACACCAGCGTCTACCTGCAGGACGAACTGAGCTTCATCGAGAACCGGATCCGTTTCACCGTTGCCGGACGTTACACGCAGCTTCAGCAATCAGCCTGGGGCGCAGCGCCTGATAAAGCGAAACACTTCACACCCCGTGTAGGGCTTAGTGCATCACTCACCAGCCAGCTTGCTGCCTATGCTTTATATGACCAGGCATTCATTCCACAGACCGGCATCATGGCCAATGGCGGAAAAGTGCAGCCGATCACGGGTAACAACATGGAGCTGGGACTTAAGAAAGACTGGCAGGGCGGATGGAACACTACGCTGTCGGTATACCGCATCCTGAAGAACAACGAGCTCGTTGCCGATCCTACCGATCCAACTTCGGGCCGCAGCATCGAGATGGGGCGCAAGCGGGCACAGGGGGTGGAGTTCGATCTCCGGGGAACGATCGTACCCGGGCTGAACCTGGTGGCGAACTATGCCTACACGGATTCCCGCGTGATCGAAGTTGCCGACGGCGTGACCTATCCGGAAGAAGGTTCTATTGTGCCGGGATTTGCCAAACATACGATCAACGCATGGCTGAATTACAAATTCAGAAATGGTGTGCTCAAGGATATCGGCCTCTCCGCAGGCGTGACCTATCTCGGCGACCGCGCAACGTACTGGGAAGCATCACCTGATCCTGACAAAGAGCTGGAGAACTATCTCAAGGTGGATGGCGGATTGTTCTGGGAAAAAGAGAAGCTCAAAGTGACCCTGAACGTGTTCAACCTGCTCGATGAATACTTATACAGCGGCTCTTATGAATCGTGGATGACCGATGCCGATGGCAACCCGTCTCCGATGTACAGTTACCAGGCCGAAGCACCGCGGAATGCAAGGTTCAGCATTACGTATAAATTCTGATCAGGATTTTTTGAATATCGAACAAGGAATTCGAATGACGAATGACGGGGTGGAGCGGCGTTCGGAATTCAGTCCTTGTTCGATATTTATATTCAGATTAATTGAACGTCACTTTCTTTTCCACTCTCATCCTGGAAATGGTTCCGCTTCCGGTGCTGAATTTTGAGTCGATGGTGCCGTATTTGACACCGGTAAGTGTGACGGTTGCACTCGTAATTCCCTGAGGTGTCGCGAAATTCGATTTAGGGATTACAAAAGAGCCTTGCTCCATCTGGGCAGCAGTAAGGGAGAACGTTGGCCCGGGTACTGTGCCTGCCGGCGATGTGAGATTGAGGGTGATAATGAGCTCGTCGTGAACATATACATCCTGCCAGGAGATCGTCAGGTCGCTGTTCACACTGGCGCTTGAAGGCACCGTTAAAGAAGTAAATGTTTTCTGCGGCGTGGTAACGGTGCCGCTATGTTTCTGACCATTGGCAAGAACCACATCAAAATTGTAACTGGTATTCAGGTTCACCGTGGCGGACGGAATGTAGTAGGTTGAAATGTTCAGAATTTCGGTCAACGACATTTGCTGCCCATTTACCTGTACTTTGCCATTCTTTAATTCCACACTCGCCAGGTTCTTGTCGAGTATCGTGGCTGTGAGCGCAGCAGCCACCGTTCCATCGTTTTGCAAGGTGCGCTCTACAACAAAGTGGGTTTGCAAAACAGCGGGATCTGTGATCTCGATATCATTCAGGGAAGATTCACAGTTGCTGAAAAGCAAAGTAGTTGCGAATGCAAACAGTGTTGCCGCCTGACGTGAATACTTTGAAAATTGGCTCATGGTATAGTTGTTAAGTTTGAAAAAAAATTACTGCTTTCCTGAAGCAATCATTTTCGCGGTTTTGGATACCGGTCATTGCCGAAAAGTGACCGGCGCTGTGGAAACGGAGGCCCCAGGGCAGGGGCCATGTAATAATTGGACGAAGAGTGTCAAAAAATGAAATGGAATTCAGTCTATCCGTATATCTTTGAGGCCGGAAAAAAATTACCCCATTGAAAATCCCTTTCATCGCCATTGCCACCGTTGCCATATGCGCTTCCTGTGGACCCGCTGCACAAAACTCTACCGAAACGCGTACTGATTCAGCAACTACCAGTGCTGTGACGCAAGACCAAATGATTGCCCCGGCAAAAGAAATTGCTCCATTGCCACAGCCGGATACCACCGCGATCCTTTTCGATACGGTCACCATCGAACATCCCCGTGGTGACACTTTCGATCTCTATGTGCCTTCGGGGTTTCAGGTCGCCATTGCCGCGCATGGCATGAACAGGATCCGGTTCATGGACAGGAGTGCTGATGGCAGATTGTTTATCACAGACATGCTGAACCTGGCCGACAACACAAAAGGAAAGGTCATCATCCTGGAGGACCCTGACAGCAGTGGCGTTTTTCAAAAACAATCGCTTTATCTCGACAAGCTGAGAAATCCCAACAGCCTGAAGTTCCATAAAGACAAGTCTGGCAAAGACTGGTTATACCTGGCGATGACGGATAAGCTTGTGCGTTATCCTTTCAATCCCGGAGACACCAGGCCTGCCGGAGATGCGGAGGTGCTCGATACATATCCTGACTATGGTTTAAGTTATCGCTATGGCGGATGGCATCTTACCCGCACCATTGAATTTGATGATGAGGGCCGCCTGTACATCTCGGTGGGCAGCAGCTGCAATGTTTGCGTAGAGAAAGAGGAGGTGCGTGCCAGCATTCTTGTGATGGATGAGGATGGTAAGAACAGGTCAATTTATGCGAAGGGTGTGCGCAACGCTGTGGGACTTGCCTGGACCCATGGGAGCTTATTTGCAACGAATATGGCTGCCGACCACCTGGGAAAAGACCAGCCTGATGATGCCATGTTCCGCGTGGAGAAAGACCGCCACTATGGATGGCCTTATTGTTACCACTGGAATGGAAAGGTGTATGCCGATCCAAAGCTGGACACGGCCTCGACAAAAGTTTCCCCGCACGAAGTGCCCGGAGCTTTCAGTTATTTTGGTGCACACACAGCGCCGCTGGGATTGGCCTGGTTCGGTGAGCATGAAGCGGAGGACCCCAGCCTGAAGAATTATTTTCTCGTGGCACAACACGGATCCTATTCGCCCGCCATTGGTCGCGGTTACAGCATTCAGCGCGTGCGTGAAGGCAACCCTCCGGAAGATTTCGTCAAAGGTTTCCTCGATGCTAAGGGCAACATTCATGGCCGGCCCTGTGGTATCTTCTCCATCGGTAAAGATGATTTTTACTTCACGGATGATAAATTCGGCACACTGTATCACGTCTATCGCCGGCATTAGAAAGGTACGAGGTACGTGGAGGGTATTCCGTACTTCGTACCTCGTTCCCGATAGTTATCGGGA
Organism: Chryseosolibacter histidinae; assembly: GCF_018598225.1. Classification (GTDB taxonomy): domain Bacteria; phylum Bacteroidota; class Bacteroidia; order Cytophagales; family Cyclobacteriaceae; genus Chryseosolibacter; species Chryseosolibacter histidini. The sequence continues at coordinate 23,502 of NZ_JAHESF010000053.1, forward strand.
TCGTACCTATCATAAGAGGCTCTGGCAATTCTCTCGGATTCTCACTATATTCGTCTATGATCTGGTTAACGCTTCTCCTGACCGTCATTATCACCACCGCCATCGTCTACGGTGCCGGCTGGATCAGGCGCCATCGTGAGACCCATCCCGAGCTTTACAAGAACAGAGGCGTGATCGGCTTTATTGTGTGGTTGATCCTCCAGTACTAGTTATCTCGATTCCGCACAATTCCCATCCCTATTTAACATTCGATTGTCAAAGATCGTGAGCCTAACGCCGTACGGAGCTTCTCTCAGTCATACGATGTGAGGACATAAGCCCAACCTTTGGTCTGGCAAGGGCATGTGCGGGTTGGGTTGAGTCCGAACAGCGTATGACGGGGCCCTCCGCGCTGTGCCCGCCGCAGCTTTAGCGAAGGCGGGGCCTCGGAGCGCTCCGGAACCTTTATCGCTACACCAACCTTACTTCGCAAAAACCAATCTCTTGACGGTACCAAGCGCTAGTTAAAAAAAAATGAATTCCCGGTAACCTTCACCGGAAGTTGAAGTATATTAACTACATTTAAGATAAATATATGTAACGTGAGTCGTCACCAGCTTGGAGAATTTGAAGAAATTGTAATGCTTACCGTAGGCATTCTTTATAAGGAAGCTTATGGCGTTGCCATCATCGATGAAATTGAAACGCGCATGAACCGCAAGGTGAGCATCGGGTCGCTGCAGACCGTGCTGAGACGCCTCGAAGGGAAAGGCTATCTGACATCCGAGTTCGGCGAAGCCACCAATGTGCGGGGCGGCAAGCGAAAACGATACTTCAGCCTTACAACCCTCGGCTCACGTGTATTACGCGAAACACAGGAACAACGTCAGGAGATGTTTAAAGCGATCCCGCGTGTCGCATTCCCCAAGTCATGAATCAGCTACCCGGCATACAACCTCCAGCGCTCTTCCTCCGGTTCTTCCGGTGGTTCTGCAATCCCGCGTTTGCGGAAGACATCGAAGGCGATCTCGTGGAGATGTTCGGACGTGACGCCGCCACCGGTAACCTTACCCGGGCGCGGATGCAGTTCTCGATTCGTGTGCTTCGCCTGTTTCGTCCCGGCATCATCAGAAAGATCGGTTATCAGTCATCCTATATCCATCCATTACCTATGTTCAAAAATTATTTCATCACCTCCCTGCGTTCGCTGATGCGAAGCAAAGGTTTCTCGACCATTAACATTGTGGGGCTCGCCGTGGGCCTGGCTACCTTCAGCCTCATCTCGTTCTATGTTTACCACGAGCTCTCATTCGACCGTTATCATCAGAATGCCGACCGCATCTTTCGCATCGTCGAGAACCTGAAAACGGAGAATGAAATGCTCTTTCAATCCACCAGCTCTCCGCCGATGGGTCCACGCTTCCAGAAAGATTTCCCGGAAGTTGAAAGCTATGTGCGTTTTCAGCAATGGAGCCTGCTGGCGCAGCGTAATGACATCACCGGCTACGAGTCCGACAGCTACATCGCCGACAGCACCGTGTTCGACGTCTTCAGCTTCAAGCTGCTGGCGGGTGATAAAAAGACAGCACTGCGCGAGCCTTATTCCATTGTGCTCACGCAGTCGATGGCAAAAAAATATTTCGGTAACGAAGACCCCGTCGGTCAAACGTTGAAGATGGATTACGACAATTACAAGGTAACAGGTGTGATGGAGGATGTGCCCGGCAATTCTCACTTCCGGTTCTCGAACCTGATCTCGTTCTCTACATGGAGCCGCAACAACAAAGACGCGGAAGATCGCGCGTGGTTCTGGAACGGTTTCCATACGTATGTGCTGCTGCGCGATGCTCAGTCGGCAGACAAGGTGCGTGCAAAGATGAAGGACTTCCTGAAAAGAAATGTCGAAAAGGGTGGCATGTATTACGAAGACCTTCCGCTGCAGCCGCTGACCGGCATTTATATGGCTCCTGAACGCTCTTGGGAGAATGGCACCCGGGGCAGCATGAGCAACGTATACATTCTTTCCATCATTGCTGTGTTCATACTCCTGATCGCGTGCTTCAACTACATCAACCTGACCACCGCCCGCGCCTCACGGCGTCTTAAGGAAGTAGGACTTCGTAAAACACTAGGCGCGCAGAAAAGAATGCTGATCGCGCAGTTCCTGGGCGAGTCACTGATCGTCACCCTGCTTTCTTCGCTCATGGCGGGCATCCTGGCCTGGATCGCGCTGCCCGCATTCCGTACACTGGTTGAATCTCCGCTGGACTTTTCGGTTTTACCGGAAGCGTGGAAGGTGATTGGCGCAACGCTGGGGCTGGTACTCATCGTAGGATTGCTGGCAGGTGGTTACCCGGCCTTCATTATATCACGCTTTGAGCCCGTGCAGATCTTTCGGCCATCCGCCCAGGGTATCTTCGGCCATCACAATCTCAGAAAGGTGCTGGTTGGTATTCAGTTCCTCATCTCCATCACGCTGGTAGCCGGAACCATGCTCGTGTATGACCAGTTGGATGTGGTCCGTAAACAGGACCTGGGCTTCGATAAGGAGGGCATGATCGTGGTACCCACCAATGGCGACACGGCTATCGTAAAATATCTCGATGCCGTCAAAAATGAGTTGATGCAGGTGCCCGGAGTACAACATGTCGCTGGCTCCCGCCAGATCCCCGGGCAGAATGCGAACAATTTATATACGGAGATCGAAATGACGGGCGGAAAAATGTCACCGACCAATATCAACTACAATTTCGTAGATCATGATTTTCTAACCACCTATAATATCAAGCTGCTGGCAGGGCGTGATTTCAGCCGCAGTGTACAGGCAGACGACACCACAGCGTACCTGATCAACGAGGCTGCCATCAAAGATTTCGGCTGGACTCCGGAAGAAGCCATCGGCAGGAAAGTAAGGAGGGGACGCGAGGGCAAGATCATCGGTGTGATCAAAGATTTCCATTACCGCTCGCTGCACACCAAAGTAGAACCCATGATGATCGGCATGACCAATTATGTCGGGCGCCTGTCCATCCGTCTTGAGAAGAACGGTGATGTGCCGGCTACGGTAGCGCGCGTGGAGAAAAAATGGCACGAGCTCATCCCTTATCTTCCGTTCGACTATTCTTTCCTCGATGTTGAGTTCGACCGTCAATATAAGGCTGACCAGCAGCTGGGTAAAGTGGCAGGTGTGTTTACCGGGCTCGCTATCTTTATCGGATGCCTCGGTCTGTTAGGGCTCACGTCATTTGTGGTGGAGCGCAGAACAAAAGAGATCGGTATCCGCAAAGTGCTGGGTGCGTCGGTGCCCAGTGTGGTGATGCTGATCACACGTGAGTTCATCTGGCTGATCGCCATTGCGCTGATCATGGCTACGCCGCTCACGTGGTACCTCATCGATCAATGGGAGCAGAACTTCACCTTGCAGGCTGCGATCAATCCGCTTCGGTTTGTGATGGCAGGCACGGCGGTGTTCATGGTTGCCTGGCTCACCATCAGCTTCCTGTCACTGCGCGCGGCCAATGCCAATCCCGCGAAAGCGCTGCGAACAGAATAGGACGTAGAAGAACCGATCACTGAATGGCGGACAGCAGGGTAATAATTGAAAATCAATGATTACCTTGCTGCAAACTCCGCTTTCATGATGAATCCATTGTTTGCACCTTCTTTACTCTTTTACTATGGCGTGTTCCTGATCTTGTGTGGGATCGTGTCCGTTGTTCTGATCGGCCTTAAAGCAAAAACAGCGCTGGCGTCAGGAGGAATATCCGGCGTTATTGCCATCACCATCGGGCATTTTATTGCCCAGGGATCAGTGATAGCGCAGATCGCTGGTATCCTGGTCTGTTTAGCGCTGTTTATCGTTTTCTGCTGGCGTTCTGCCAAAACGTTGTTCAAAGTGTTCGAGCTTATTCAGGAACGCGACCCCGACCTGAAAGGTAAAGGTATCGCGTTCCTGATCATCAGCCTGATGGCAGTCGTTACCGTTGTGGTCCTGCTGCTGCAGCTGACGTACATCACCGTATGATCATTGATTTTCGCTCCAGGGCGGTGTGATCTTGTTCATACGCGCATAGGCGATCAATTGGCCAAGGTGCTCATTCGAGTGGGCAACCACGATCAGTATGGCAGACATGCTTGTGAACTCACCGGGAAAAGGGAACTCTACTTTATTGGGCAGCGATGCATCCGGCGTGGTTTTGATAGCGTTGATCACCAGGTCGTACGATCTTTTCAACTCGGTGGCAATGGCGTCTTTCGTTTTCAGGTCTTTCTCCAGCGTTTCCATTTTAACACCTTCGGGGATCTTGGCGCCCAGCTTGGAAGCGAAGAAATAATTCGCTGAAATGATGTGCGCATAAACCTGTGCCACGGTGCGTACACCCGCCTGTGGACTCCAGGCGTACTTGTCTGCGGGAATTGCCTGTGCAAGTTGCATCACATGTCCGGATACATAGCCGAGCGATCCCGCTGTTTCCTTCTGGAATTGTCCCTGGCAAAATGCCTGTGTTGTGAATAACAGCGCTGCAATGGTTAATAGTTTTTTCATAGTGTTTGTGTAGTTGGTGGATAATAAAATGGTGATTTAGTCAAATGTAAATTGTGGGTTTATACTTTTTCAAGTCTTGTTTTCCTCCATGCTTCGAAATCTGCTGTGCCCAGGCGCGCGTTGTCAGCAGGCGTAAGTGTTTTTGTTTTCAGCAATAATGCGCCTGAGCCGTTTATATGGATCGTATCGCTGAATCCGGATATAAGTTCGAAAATATTTTGCCTTTTTTCAGATTGAAAACTTAAAAAAGAATCCGATCAATAGCTGGTTCAGTGATCATAGGCCCATTACTTCACCATTCGATATCCAAGTTTCTCATCCCGTTAATACTTGTGGTTATTTCTTCAACGGCTTCGCATCGCCGAATACGAGCACTAACCCGGTGACTCCCGCCACAAAAAGACTGAGCACAAGCGGAAAAACACCATTAACCATGAAGTAGCTGATGATTGACCCCAGGGTGGCGCCAATGAAAAAGAAACATGTACCGTAAATAGCCGAGGCCATGCCTGCCATGGTTCCCATCGGCTCCAGGGCTAACGCGCTGCTGTTGGGCTCGATCGCCAGGTTGATGGCCATCATCAGCGCGACCGCAATAAAAAATAACACGATGGGGGGCGGATCGCCGAAAACCAACGTGAAGAGCAGCAACAGGCCGCCAGCTACTGTGTAGATGATGAGGAGCCAACGAAGGGTACGCCGGGCGCCGTATTTTGATGAAAGACGCGAGTTCGTCAAGGCACAAAGCGACATCAGCAGTCCGATGCTGGCGAAGATCCAGGCGAACAGTTGTGGCCTGCCATAGATATTTCCCACGATGTGCTCCGAGCTGGCCACATACGAGCTCAAGGCTGCAAAAAGAGCAGTAGTGATGCCGGTATAACGGAGAAAGGTCCGGTTGCCGATCACGCTTCTGACGGAACTGGCAATGCTTGCCCAGTTGAAAGCTGTGCGTTGTTCACGCGAAAGGGACTCTTCCAGCCTGAGCGACCAGAGAAACACAATGACCGCGAACAGGGGTGGTGTAAGGAACACAGCCTGCCAGGATGCAACGGACAGGATGGCGATCCCTAAGAATGGCGCAAAGACCGGTGTGAACAAGAAGATGGTCAGGATCAGTGACATGGTGTGGGCCATCCGGTCTCCGACGAAGCGGTCACGAACACCCGCGATGGTGGTTGTAAACACGGCGGAGGCTCCGATGCCGGCCACGAACCGTGCGGCAAACATGAGCTCCAGGCTGGGGCTTATGGCAGCGGCGATCCCGCCAATAATGTAGAGTGGAAACCCAACACGAAGGATTGGCAGTCGACCGAAACGATCTGACAGCGCTCCGAAGATGATCTGCACCACCTGGCCCATAAAGAAAAAGGAAATGACCTGGGCCGGCGCTGTGGAAGCAGGGCTGAGTCCAAAGTGCTGCCGGAGCTCGCCAAACGCCGGAAGCATGATATCGATGCCCAAAGCCGTCAGCATCATGGTGCAGGCCGACAGGGCAATAAACTCGGCTTGTTTCATTTTCATACTTCGGGGTTGTATAGCCTGGTTGCCGATATTAGCATCACCATCCACAGCAGCAACGTTTTCTTCTGATCTTTTCACCGGATTGATTTTTCCCAAAGCTACTGTCTTGATTCAGTTTAGAGGGGGTGTGAATAAGACATTTTAAAGGGCTGATTCAGACAAGCCCTCCCAATTATTACGGTTACTCAACTCATGTCGCAGCAGACCACCCCTCAACCAGCACCTGGACACTTGAACCGACCCCTCTCAGTCATATGCCGTGAGGACATAAGCCAACCTTCGGCCTGGCAGGGGCACGAGCGGGTTGGGTTGAGTCCGAAGGGCATATGACGGGGCCACCTCGCCGCGGCCCCGGAGCGGCGCCAAACCTTATTGCCAACACAGAGTCTATTTTTCGAAAGCAGACAATTACTCAACCCGTGCCAGTAATCTTGCAAGACAACACAGCCCTTTGTAATTTTCCCACCGATTGTCGCAAGTACCAAACACTCCCGCAACCCCACCGTTTTCAGCCAGATGAGAAGCCCGCGAATCGTTAAACGCTATGTGACCTTTCTGTTTACGCTTTTCACTGTTGTGGCCGTAAGAGGGCAGGAGCACCATGCTGAAAGCAGGTCCCACCAGCTCACCGTGTCGTGTGATAACAACCTGTTCTTGCTAAATGGTGAAGACGGTTATTATACCAATGGCGTGTTTCTGAAATACGACCGCCTGAGCAGAAAGCACCGGTCGGCGGCGCTGAAGCGGATCTTTTCATACGAGATCGGGCAGATGATCTACAACGCGCACAGCAGAAAGATCCTGGCCCATGGCAATGCAAATTTTCCGGGCGGCATCCAGGAGATCGACAGGCCTGTCACCGGCTACCTGTTTGGCAAAGCAAGCTGTTCATCTTTCTACGGCGGCAACAAAATGCTGACACTCGGTGTCTCTGTCGGCAGCATCGGCAAAAATGCGTTCGGCAAAGAGGTGCAGGAGTCGTGGCACAAGATGATCGGCATAAAACCGCACTGGAACTGGGTGTGGGATTATCAGCTCAACAGTGAAACCGGTGTGAACATCAGCGGTGTATATGCGTTCACGCTGGTAAACCCGGAACGGCGATCGTGGTTTCAGATCACACCTGTGACCGAAGCCACCGTGGGCACCATTTTTACCAACGTGTCGCAGGCTGTGGTTTTGCAGTTCGGAAAGTTGAGGCCGATGTCCTCCGGCAGTTATTGGAGTTCACGATTACAAGAGAACGACGCAACCGGTAGCCGTCCTGTTGAATTGTTCGTGTTCTATAAACCAGAGGCCAGGTACCAGGTATACAACGCGACGGTTCAGGGTGGTATGTTAAGAGATGACAAAGGACCGATCACTTCAGCAATAGAACCTTTCTTCTTTTCGCAGGATATTGGTGTCCGTTATTCCACGCCTGGGTATTGCCTGGGGTATCATGTAACGTTTCAGACCCGGGAAGCCAAAGGGCAGTTCAACCATCACGCGTTCGGGAATCTTGTTTGCATCCTGCGGATATAGCTTTCAAATATCTGTCAACTTCATAGACCGGTCTTTTCAATTTAAACAGTTCTTGTGAACGGAGCAGAGCGACGCTTTGCTGATAGGTAGATTTATCTGAGCAACATAGTTTCGGGTCCCGCTCCGAGGCCGCGGGGGGCCACGTCATACGTCGTTCGGACTCAACCCAACCCGCTCGTGCCCCTGCCAGGCCAAAGGTTGGCTTATGTCCTCACGTCGTATGACTGAAGGAGCTACGTTCACAGGTACAGTTGAGTTTGGATATTGAACTCCGAACAAAGGAGTGCCGAATTTTCTTGTGAACGGAGCAGAGCGACGCTTTGCTGATAGGTAGATTTATCTGAGCAACATAGTTTCGGGTCCCGCTCCGAGGCCGCGGGGGGCCACGTCATACGTCGTTCGGACTCAACCCAACCCGCTCGTGCCCCTGCCAGGCCAAAGGTTGGCTTATGTCCTCACGTCGTATGACTGAAGGAGCTACGTTCACAGGTACAGTTGAGTTTGGATATTGAACTCCGAACAAAGGAGTGCCGAATTTTTCGAAGGTGGGCGTACTTCGTCATTCGATATCCAAAATTTTGCGAACAGTGAAGCATCAGTACACCTATGTTAAAGATTGAATAACACTTTCTTAATCCTTTCAGCATTTTTCTTGTCCATATTTAAACCGTTTTAGCGAACTTGTTCGATAACCCTTAAGATTGAAATATGAAACATTTCTCCGCTTTCACTGTTTTATTGCTCTTCACCGTTTGTCTGGCGCAGGGGCAGCAAAAGCCGCTTCACCCAGACCTGAAGATTGAGCAACCCGCAGGTCCCAAACCGTGGACCAACCTGAACATTAACGACAAGCCTGGACAGTTCCAGTTTGTGGTGGTGACCGATCGCACGGGGGGCCATCGTCCCGGTATTTTTGAGAAGGGCGTTGACAAGGTCAACCTGCTGCAGCCCGAGTTTGTGATGAGCGTAGGAGATATGATCGAGGGGTATACCACTGACACTGCGGAGATCAACAGGCAGTGGGATGAGTTCTGCGGATTTGTCGGCAAGCTGACGATGCCATTCTTCTATGTGCCGGGCAATCACGACTTCACCAACCCGGTGATGGAGCGGATCTGGAAGGAACGGTTCGGACCCGCTTATTATTCTTTCGTCTACAAGGATGTGTTGTTCATGGCGCTGAACTCGGAAGACCAGACCCGCGGATCGGGAAAGGGAAGCATCTCACCACCACAGCTGGAGTGGATCCGCAAAACGCTGGATGCCAATCGAAACGTAAAGTGGACCTTCCTGTTTATGCACCAACCGCTCTGGGTGCAGGAGACCGACCCGGTAAAATGGTTCGACGTTGAAAAACTGCTCGCCGACAGGAAACACACCGTGTTTGTAGGTCACCGCCATCACTACGAACGATTTGAGCGTAATAACACGCAGTACTACATGCTGGCTACAACGGGTGGTGCCTCGGCTTTGCGCGGTCCGCAGCTGGGAGAATTTGATCATTTCGTATGGGTGACCATGACGGAGCAGGGCCCCATACTCGCAAACCTTCACCTGGATGGCGTTTTCGATCATGATGTGTTCAATGAACAGCTCACCGCATTTACGGAAAAGATCTGGAGCTCAAATATGATCCGGGTAGAAGAGCCTCTTTACGTCAAGGGTGCCACGTTCACACAGGATTCGATCCGCTTCCGCATCACCAATAATTTCGACGTTCCTGTTAAGGTAAAGCTTGATCATGGTTTCTCGTGGGACTTCAAAGCCGATATCGCAAAACCCGAGCTCACAGTGCCTCCCAACAGCGTGAGATTTTCATCCATAGAGCTTACAGCCCGCAAACAGAAAGAGATCGAAGCCATGAAGGCTGTGAAAGTAAAAGCCGGAGTAGCCGTGCAGCAGGCGGGGAAAAGTGACTTCTTTGTGCCCTTTGAGTTCAATGTGGCGCCGCTCAGGAGATATGAGTTGAAGAAGGCTACCGGCAGCATCAAAACCGATGGTGTGTTGAACGATTGGGCCTCGCTGCCGTACACACTGCCGACCCCGGAGGGTGGCCGGTTTGGCATTGCCTACGACAACAAGTTTATCTACCTGGGCGTACAGGTCAATGACAGCGAGCTGATCAACGACTCCGCAGGCACTACCATTAACCAGGACTTTGTGGGCTTTGTGCTCGATGGACAACCCACAACGAAAAGCATTTCGGAAAAAGGAGACGACTGGTTTAAAAACTCCCTGTACTTTATTGCCAGCCCTGAAGACGGTTCCGGCAAGAGCAGCGTAAGGGACCTGGGTGAGAGCGAGCAGCAGCTCGTATGGAAATGTATCAAAAACAAGAGCGGTTATGCTTTTGAGATCGCCATCCCCATCGAGTACGTTCAACAGCAGCAAGGTGATCTGTGGCAGAGTGTAAGGGTGAACGTGGTGGTTCAGGACAAAGACGCAAAATCTTCAAGCCGCATCACCTGGCAACCCAACTGGCGTGACCGCGATAACCTTCCCGGCTCAGGTATGTTCTTCAGGGATGCGAAGAGCAAGATGTAGGTCATAACCTTTTTATCTGTGGCGTGTAGCCCGCACGAAATGCGTTTACAATGGAGGTGGGGGTAAGCGCTGTCAGCATTGATCCTTCAGGTACGGCGATGGCGTTGTCATAGCCGGAGGGTGTCCAATGATGCAGCCTGCCTTCGGTGAAGAGGTAAGGCTCATCATCGATGGCCACAAACGTTCCTTCTACAAGATCGGAAGGCATGCGTTGATGTGTTACTTTTTTCTTTTCGCGATCGATTCGCTCCCGGTGTATGACCTCATCGATTTCTTTGATCGAGGTTGTCATGCTGAAATGATACGATGGGTTTCCCTGGATCCAGCAGGCCTTGAATCTTTTCGCGTCTTCTTTGCGGCATTCAAAGCAGGGCCGGTGCCCCGCGGCAAAGGCAGTGGCTTCGTCGAGAAAAAAAAGCTCCGTCCAGCGATCGGGTGTCATCACCGTTCTTTTTCTTCCCTTAAACGCCAGAAGGCAGATGATCCACGCTTTATGCTTAAACGTGTGTGTGATCTCTTTCCGCTCATTGTGGATCACCCCACGGTTGCCCATGAACAACCCGCGCGCACTGGTCTTGATGATCCTCCCGAACGGGTCAACACGGTTTTGAAGCATCCTTAAAAGTACACAATCGGGCGCAAAAAGTCGTCAGACCACTGCGCGCAGGCAACGCGCCCCGTCAGTGGTCAGACGACTATCGTACTACTGCTTGCTCAGCAAGTAAGAAGTAAAGCTGTCACCGTCTATTTTGGTATACTTAAAGTCCTCATTGCCTTTAAAGGCAACGCCGTCCAAATTCAAGGGCGATCTGAATTTGGAATATTTGAAATTGGCAAGGCCATGGAAGCTGGCTTTCTCGAACGAAGTCCCACGCGGGAATTCGGTGTATTTAAAATCGGCACCTGATTCAAATTTTGTGTTGCTGAACGAGGGGCCGCTGGAGAACTCGGCGTATTTGAAGTTGGCAGGATCATTGAAGGTGCATCCCGAAAATGTGGCCGCACCATTGAACTCGGAATATTTGAACTCGCTGCCTTTTTTGAAAACACAATCCTTAAAAACAACATCTTTTTCAAAGTGCGCAACGTAGGTCTCGTGTCTGCGCTCCAGGTGGTAGTAGGCGAGTACGTCGTCCAGGAAGGTGCAGTTGGTGAAATTCACGGGGACTTCCACAACGCTTTCATAGGTACCATGATCGTTGTCGCTGAGCCAGTTGTTCACTTTGCGATCGAGACTGCGGTTTTGGAGATCTGTGAGGTCAAGGTTTCCCTCGATCTCAACGTTGCTGTATTGAACGATACGGCCTTCGTTGATCTGTTTGATGATGTCGGCGGCCTTGATCCTGGTTTGTGCCACCGTGGAGGCAGTTGCAGCGATCAGGCAGAGAAAGATGGTAAGGAGCTGTTTCATGAGTTTTATTCTTTATTAGGTAATACCGGTGTAACTAAAAAAGGTTACAAAGGTCTCCGAAAGATGCCTCAAGTCCCCGAAAGGTTGCATGCCGCTTTGTAAAATTTTGCCAATACGTTCCTGTACAGGCGTTGGATCCCCGGAAGAAGGGCACACGTGCCCTTGACCTTGAAACTTTAAACTTCAACCTTAAACTTTAAACTTCCCTCCAATATTTTTCCTTTTGCAGGTAAAATCCCTACCTTTATCATAATAGCTGCAAATAGAAAATAATGTCATCGCGAAATAACCTGGGTGAATTTGAAGAGATCGTCATGCTTACCATCGGTGTGTTGGGGGAGAATGCTTACGGCCTCGCTATCAAAGAACATATTGAATCACGATTGAACCGGGTTGTGAGCATGGGAGCGCTGCACACCGGACTATATCGCCTCGAAGAAAAAGGATATCTGAAATCCAAACTTGGTAAGGCAACAAACGTGCGGGGTGGAAAACCGAAACGATTCTTCATTGTGACCAACGGCGGTCAGAAAGCATTGAAGAAGGCGATGGAAGACCGGCAGCAGCTCTGGAAAGATATCCCCGAGGGTGTGTTCAAACTTTTCCCGTCACAGTCATGAGCAAACCTCCGAAAATACTGGACTGGTTTCTGGACGCATGTTGTCCTGACAGCCGCCCCGATCTTAAAGGCAATTTCCTGGAGCTGTACGATGACCGGCTGCGTGAACGCGGGAGATCGTTTGCTAACCGAAAGCTGCTGCGAGACACGTTCAGCATTATACCGTTGAAATTTATTGTTAAGGAAGAAAGACATACCCCTGTACCCATGTTCAAGACCAACCTCAAGATCGCGCGACGGATCCTCCTCAAAAACAGGATGTATACCGCCATCAACATCATCGGGCTTTCCGTAAGCCTTGCCATTTGTGTTCTGATCGCTCTTTTTATCCAGGATGAGCTCAGCTTCGATCAACATTTCCAGGATGGCGACAAGGTGTATCGCATTGCGGGAAATTATTCACAGGGCGGCGCCGACCGGGTTACCAGCGCGCAGACAACGTACCTGATCAAACCATTGATCGAAAAGGATGTTGACGGCCTCGAGGCGATCACACGCGCGGATTTCACTGCCGACCTGGTGACGATTAACGGCGACAAGCAATACCAGGAACGCGCCATGGTCTTTGCCGACTCGACCTTTTTTGATGTGTTCAGGATCCCATTCCTGAAAGGTGATGTTGCCACTGCGCTGGACCGGCCTGAGAATGTTGTGGTTGACCGGACAACTGCCATCAAATACTTTGGCACGGACGATGTTCTTGGCAAAACGGTAGCGCTGCGGGGCAAACAGTTTATGATCACGGGTGTGTTTGAACCGCTTCCGGGCAATACCCATTTTCAATGTAGCATCGTTTTTCCGATCTCGGGTATCAAACAATGGTATCCTGATTGGGTGCTGACCAACGCCTCGGGCACGAGCTTGTACACCTACATCCGTACAAAAGAAAACTTCAGTGCCGCCGGGTTTGAAGCCGCCGTGAGCAAACAGATCGCAGCGCGCTGGGGCTGGGAGGGCAGCGGGGCGCCCAAATATTTTGTACAGCCACTCACCTCCATCCACCTCGAATCGAACCTGCAGGGCGAGGCGGGCGTGAATGGAAGTAAATCAACTGTTTACATCTTTGCCGTTACGGCCATTGTGATCTTCATCCTGGCTTGCATCAATTATATTAACCTGACCACGGCAGCGTCATTTCAGCGGGGCAAAGAGGTAGGAATAAAAAAAGTACTGGGTTCTACTACCCGCATGCAGCTTTCGCAATTTCAAACCGAGTCATTCATCGTGGCAACCATCGCTGTGACGATTGCTGTTATTCTTGCGAGGCTGGCCATCCCTGTATTCAACGAGCTGAGTGGAAAAACACTGGGCTTCAACCCGTTTATCGATCCGCTGGTAGGCATCGGGTTACTGGTTGTATTGATCCTGGTCGGTGCGGTGGCCGGCATCTCGCCTGCATTCGTGTTGCTGCGGACCACCACCATCGGTATGCTTTACGACAAACTAGCTTTGCGCAGCATCAAATCGTACCTGCGGAGCGGTCTTATTGTTTTTCAGTTTTCAATTTCCATTACACTGATCACGTGTACACTGATCGTGATGGACCAGATCTCCTTTATCAGAAAACGGGACCTTGGTATCGATCCGGAGTCGGTTGTTCTGATCCCGCTTCAGACCCCGGAGATCGCTTCAAAGCTCGAGCTCATCAAAACCGAGATGACGCGCGTGCCCTCGGTTTTAGGTGTTTCGGCATCCGGCAATAAAGTAACGGAAAGAGTAGGAGGATGGCGCCAGTATAAAACGGACCCAGCGCAAAAAGATGTAATAAATTGTGCGAGTACAGCAGTGTCCTATGACTTTTTCGAAACCATGAAAGCGACAATGGCTGACGGACGTGCTTTTTCGAAGGAATACTCGACCGACCTGCTCACAGGTTATGTATTGAATGAGTCTGCGGTAAAATTTTTAGGTATGGAGGATCCTGTTGGAAAAAACCTGCAGGGCACTACATTCACCGGATCAGAGTGGTTCAGACGCGACGGGCAGGTTATTGGCGTTGTGAAGGATTTTCATTTCGCGTCCCTTCACGATAAGGTACAACCTGTGATCTTTTACCTCGCCTCGGCGCAAACAGAATCATGTTCGTGGCTGGAAGTACGCATCCTGAGCGGAGATATGCCAAAGACCATCGAATCGTTGAAGAAGGTCTGGGCCAATGTCGCCGGTTCGCGTCCCTTCGAATTTGAGTTTATGGATGAAGCGGTGGCAGCGCACTATCAGGCCGAAGACAGGTTCTTAAAGGTATTTACAACATTTTCTGTGTTATCCATTATGCTCGGCGGCCTTGGGCTGTTTGGTCTCACGGCATTTGCAGCGAAAAGAAGAACGAAAGAGATCGGTATTCGCCGGGTGATGGGGGCCAGCACCGCCACGTTGATCAAAGTTCTGTCAGCCGATTTTCTCAAGCTGGTGCTGGTGGCCAACATCATCGGGTGGCCGATCGCGTCCTATTTTATGAACCAGTGGATGACGAATTTTGCCTATCACGCTCCCATGCCTGTGTGGGTGTTTATCGGTACCGGTATTGGTGTGCTGGTGATTGCCTTCCTGTGTGTTTTGTATCATTCACTGAAAGTATCGCGGACCAGCCCGGTGAGATCTCTACGAAGTGAATAGTTTAGGTGGGGGAACTAAGTTCCCCAATGAAGGCCATGCTATCGAACAAGATTTTTTGAAAGGCGCCGGAAGAAACTTCCGCGCCAGGGGAGGCCCAACTTTAAACTTTAGACCTTAAACCTTGAACCTTAAACTTGCCCCGTCAGGATTGACACAACCTCACCCACAACTTCCGGCACCTTGCGCTGCGGATCGAGGGTGGGGTCATAGGCGGTAAAGGCAACGGCGGCAATGCCGAACCTGCGTTTGATAGTTCTGATGGCGTTGTAAAGATCTTCCGGGGAGAGTCCTCCGGTCTCGCAATATTCGTTGACCTTCACAAAGTCTGCATCCAGCACATCAAGGTCGATGTGCAGATAGACTTTCTTTACCGGAAGGGAGATTGTGCTAAGAATATCCGGGTTCTTTTTCAACAGCGAGGGGGGCACACGTTGTATGGCCGACTTTGCGAGCCGTGTTTCTTCCAACCCTACCTTGTCACGCGAGCCGACCTGCCCCCCCGAGAGTTACGCGGTTGGAAAAAAAAAGCGCACCGCCCCCGCCACTGCCCCCC
>NZ_JAHESF010000054.1 GCF_018598225.1 Chryseosolibacter histidinae
TTCTGGCGCACTCCGGCGTTGCCGTCGGTTGGGGTGGGACGACTTCCATCGCCGGAAGTGGACCGTCGACTGTGGACCGTGGACCACTCATCAACTCAAGATCGAATTCATTGATTTGACAAAAAGTTTCAGCTCGTCCATGGTGCCCATGCTTACGCGGCCGTAAGGTTTGCCGGCGATCTCGTACCCGCGGATGCCGACACCTTTCTCGAGCATTTTGCCCAGCAGGTCCTTCACCGGCATCTGTATGGGGAAGAGAATAAAATTGGTCTGCGACGGAATGGGGTTCATGCCCGCCTTTTTCAGTTCCGCAAAAACATAGTCGCGGCCCTCTTTGTTATGCTGCCGCGTATACTCCTGGAACTCGGTATCTTTCAGGCTGGCCATGGCGCCTTCCAGCGAAGTAACGGAGATGCCCATTTCAGTGCGCACCAGTTTCTGGATCGCTTTGACACGGTCTGGCTTCGCCACCATATAGCCGATGCGCAGCCCTGCCATGCCGTGGATCTTGGAGAACGTACGACAGACGATCACGTCGTATCCTTCGCTGATCAGGCTTGTGGCCGACTGGTTACCGGGGTTCTCCATCAGCTCGAGGTACGCCTCATCAATGAATACGGGTACCTTCGAGCTCACCTTTTTACAGAAGGTTTTGATCGACTCGATCGGAGTAGGAGTGCCAGTGGGGTTATTGGGGTTACAGATATAGATGAGTTTGGTATCGGCGTCGATGGCTTTCTCCATGGCGTCGAGGTCATGCGCATAGTCTGACCGTAACGGGATGTTCTTCCAGGTTGCGCCGATAGCCTGCGCCGTCTTCACCAGCGACAGGTATGACGGATCCGCTGAGATCACGTTACCACCTTTCATGCATAACGCAAAGGCAGTCTTCTCCAGGATGTCTGTCGATCCGGCTGAGAGCAGTATGTGCTCTGCCGTAACACCTTCTTTCTCCACCAGCGCGTCGACCATTTTTTTGGAGCTGCTGTACACGTAGCGGTTGCCCTTGGCCGCACTTTCCGCTATGGCCGCGACTGCTTTTTTAGAGGGACCCCACGGATTTTCGTTGGCCAGCAGCCTGGCTTTCATATTCTCGCGATCCTGCATCATCACATGGTAGTTCTCAAAAAGCAGGTTATTGTATACGGGTGTCATGCCAAAGGCGGGTTTGGCAAAAAGGTCCGGAACCATGGCGATGCCTGTCATTACACCGCCTGCGGCCAACGCGCTTTGCTTGAGCCATGATCTTCTGTTGGTAATTGTGTTCATAGGTGGATGGTAGATTTTAAATTTTAGATATCAGATTTGAGTATTGAGATTTGAGATATGAGACGGAAGAGTCGATGGTCCATAGTCCATGGACGGCGGGACGTAATTATCACACTGCCCGGCCATGGACCATCGACTATGGACTATGGACTTTTTGTAAGTTTTCATGACGCTGCTTTGGAGAAGACCACCTGCGAGTACCGGGCAAAGGACTGGCCCTTATACTCACCTGTCCACGTCACGCCTATGGTAATGCTTCTTGCCGGCGGCGATGTGGCGATCGCTTGAACATCGGTAACGCCGAGGGCTTCCCACGTTGTGGAGAGGGTCACTTTTCCATCGCTGCCGGAAGTCAGCTCAACGGTACCGGTACCGTCACGTTTCGAAAAAATGATCTTCAATCCCGCCACTGGAATTGAGTCGATGCCTACGGTATGATCGAGGATGCCACTTTTATCCAGCTCATATACTGTGAGCGACAACACCACGGGATTGGTATAGTTAGCTGCCGTGACAGTCTTGGTAACGGAAGGCACAGCGGTTAAACCTCCGCTCGCCAGGTAGCCCGTCACCTCGTCAAAGTCAAGAAGCACCGGTGCCTCCACACGGTCTACGAAGGGATCTTCTTCGTTGCAGGCAGAAAGCGTTACCACAGCTGCGAAGAAGAAACCGAGGAACACTGTTCCAGGTATATTCATTTTTATTTTTAATGATCTCATTGGTTCGATGTTTTAGTTTTCAACCCACCATAGTTTGGCCTGCGCATTGTTGGTTCCGCCGATCAGCTCGACACCTTTGGCATACTCCGTGGCGTTCAGCGATTGCTCGGAAGTAGGGTAAGGAAGCCGGGTGGGCAGCACAGCATTGTTCACGAAAACAGCACGGGTATCTTTCGCCGGCAATACCGGAAGGCCTGTGCGCCGGTATTCGGTCCACGCTTCGATGCCCTGGCCATACAGCGCGATGTACTTTTGATCGAAGACCAGCGCGCGGGTAACAGGCCCCAGGTTGGTGATGTATGACGCCGGCAGGGTGGCACCATGCTGGGCGAACGAGGCGGTGATGCCATTCTGGAAAAAGGTCTGGGCCGAGCCCGTGGCAGCGTCACCATCCAGCACCGCTTCGGCCAGAATGAACTGAAGCTCCGAATAGGTCATGATCACGCTGGGCGCACTGGCCGCGAGAAAAGCCGTACCGATCTTGCTGGTCGAGTTCAGGTAAGTGGTCGCTACGGCATCAGGCAGTCCGTTGGGAATACCCACATAGGCGCCTGACGACAAAGGCTGCGCGAAGACAGCTACACGTGTATCGCTCAGGGCGTTGAGCTTATCGATCAACGTCTTGCCTACATTCCAGTCGGTGCGGCCACCCTGCACCATGGTCTCATGCCATTCGTTGTTGCTGGGACGGTTGGCGGTGTGCACCACCCGTGCGTTGTCAGCGTTGCTGGTGAAGACCGGGTACGTTGCGGGATCGTTCAGGATCTCGTTGATGATCTGCCGTGACTCAGCGGGCTTCTTCGCTGCCTGACGGTTGGCCAGGCGCAGCCGCAGGGAATTGGCGAACTTTTTCCATTTCAGGATATCGCCACCATAAAGGATATCTGCGCCGGCAACAATGGGCGCGCCCCCGCTGGCCACCACCTGCAATTTTTCATTGGCCGTTTTTAGATCGGCCAGCAAACCTGCGTACACGGCCTCCTGCGTATCATACGAAGGTGTATAGATGGGTTCCTGCGCGGTTCCCTTCAGCGCCTGCGAATACGGTATGGGACCATACAGGTCTGTGAGCACGGAAAATACCAGGCTGCGCAACACGAGGCCAATACCCTCATAGTTGCTGTGTGGTGTTTTGCCGCCCGGCGCGGAAAGTTCTACCATGCGCTGTGCATTCAGCAGCGCGTCGTTGTAAAGCGCCTTCCAGTTGTTGTTGTACATGGAAGGCTGAATGGTGTAGTCATCACCTTCGTTGCTGTAGATGTTACGGCCCAGGTAGCCCATCCAGCACATCGGCCCGTCGATGTTCAGGCGCTCGTAGCGGATGTTGCTTCCCCAGATGCGGTCAGCAGCGCGCTCGATGGTGGTGGTGAGCAACGTAGACGCCTGTGCCGCGTTCGGGTAATTGGGGCTGGTGTTCTTCTCTTCAAAGTTGTCTGTGCACGCGGCAGACACCATCAAACATGCCAGCAGGAGGTATATCTTCAGTTTCAGCTTTTTCATGGTCTGTTACTGTTTATCTGTCTTAAAAAGTGAGGTTCACATTAAAGCCCATGCTTCGGGTGGTGGGCAGTTCACCGTAGCCGAACCCGTACGAGTTTCCACCCAGTCGGTCGAACTCGGGGTCAACGTGCGGAACGTTGGTCAGCAGCAACGCCAGGTTCCTGCCCACGGCAGAGATCTTGGCCGACTTGATAAAGAAGCCTTTCAGCAGCGACTCGGGGAGCTGGTAACCCAGGGAGACTTCGCGCAGGCGCACATAGCTCATATCGAAAATGGAAGCTTCGTGATACGTGCGCGCATTGTTGTAGGCGTACAACTGGCGGGCCGGCACGATCACATTGTTGGGCACATACTGCGGGCTTTCTGCCGAACCGATGTTCATGGTACCGGTGCCGATGATGCCTTCTTCACGGCCTACCGCTGTTTCTTCGTACTGGCCCGTCCACCGCGCAATGCCGATGCCTTCGTTGTAGGCCTTCCCTCCCGCACGTACATCGATGAGTGCTGAGAGGCTGATCCCTTTAAAGCTGATGGTGTTCTGCACGCCACCGGTCCAGTCGGGTTGGATGTTACCCAGTACCCTGGCCGTTGTAGACACAACGGGGAGCCCGTCTTTGTACAGGACGCTGCCATCGGGCGCATGCTCGAACCCGATGCCGAACAACGCGCCATAGGGCTGCCCCACCATCGCCAGTGATGCCAGGCTGTTCCGGGAGTTCAGCGTATACGTTGTCAGGCCTTCCGCGAGCGCCACAACTTTGTTCCTGTTGCGGGCAAAGTTGACGCTCACATCCCAGGAGATTCCGCCGGGCCGCTTCACAGGTGTTGTGTTCAGCACCACCTCCATACCTTTGTTGGTCACTTCGCCGGCGTTGAGCAAACGGGTATTGTATCCGCTGGCCTTGGAGATCTCCACCGCCAGGATCTGGTCTTTGGTAGACTGATCATAATAAGTAAAATCGATGCCCAGGCGGTCGTTGAGAAAACGCGCCTCGAAGCCCAGCTCGATGCCGGTGGTCATTTCAGGTTTCAGCGTGGGATTGGCGATCTCCAGTCCTTCGTACAACTCGGGCGTGGCGCCGTTCCATGCAGACGCGTAGTAGAACAATTGCTCGAGCCGGTAGGGGTCGGTGTCGTTGCCCACCTGCGCCCAGCTTGCCCGCACCTTGCCGAATGAAAGCACCGGTGTGCCTATTGGCAGAAGCTCCGTTAAAATGACGCTCGTGGTCACGGAAGGATAAAAGTACGACCAGTTGGAAGCGGGCAATGTGCTCGACCAGTCATTGCGCGCGGTAACATCAACGAACACCGCATCGCGATAGCCGAGCGAGGCCGATCCGAACACGCTTTGCGACTCCTTCTCTTCAATGGCGCTCGCCAGCGTATTCAGGCTGGGGATGGAGTTAGCCAGGTTGTAAATACCATCGTTCACCAGCTGATTCACCTGGGCGAAGTCGCGCTTGTAATAGTTTGTGCGCAGCAACCCTCCTGCCATCATGTTCAGCTTCAGCGCGCGCGTCAGCTCCTTGTTGAAGGTGACGATCACATCGGTGTTGGTCTCCTGGTTGCGCAGTACTTCTTCCGAGTACTGGCCATACAACTGGGTGCCTGCGCGGATCCGCTCGTAGTTGATCACATTGATGCGGGTGTCCGTCCACACGTCGGTACCGGACCGCAGCATCACGCTCAAGGAAGGAAGCACCTGGTAGTTCAGCGCAACGTTCCCGACGATCCTGTCTTTCTCGTTGGAATAGGGAAGCTTGTCTTGGGTGAAGAATGGATTCGTGAAAAACGTATGCTGCCAGTTCGGGGCATCGCCATCGCCGGCACGCAGAATGTGCACGCTCCTGTAATCGTCATAGTGCTTCAGCTTTTCCCAATCGGTCTGGCGATGAGACCAGATGAACTGCTGGCCATCCTGGTAGCTGCGATTGTCCGATCCCGATTTGATATACTCGGCCGAGATGGTGGCGTTGAACTTATCCGTAAAATCATGAACGGCATTGAGCTTGAAATTATTCCGCCAGTAGTCGTTGTTGTACATGATGCCGTCCTGCTTCAGTCGCCCTACGGAAAGGCGGAAGCTTCCTTTGTCGTGCGCCCCTGCAACGGCCACGTTATTGGTAACGGTTTTGCCGGTTTCCCAATAATCGTCCCAGTTATCGGGCGCAGGTGTGAGAGGGGCCACTTCAGTGCCCGTCCACCAATGGCGCACGAGGCGTCCATCCATGGGGGCGCCCCAGCTTTCATCCGTTCCATCCGTACCGGTCAAAGGTGCAGCATTGCCATAGGCATCGCGATACTGCTGGATCTCCAGCACATCGGTGATGTTGGCGCTGCGCCCGTTGGTATACCAGGTGCGGTAGCCGTTACCGCCGCCGTAAATATCCTGAAAGTCGGGCTTCACGGCGGGCCGCTCGAACATCACGTTGGAATTCACTTCAACACTGATACCCTTGACACCTGAACCGTTCTTGGTGGTGATGAGGATCACACCGTTCTGTCCGCGTGAGCCGTAGAGGGCTGTGGCACTGGGACCCTTCAGCACTGAAATGCTGGCCACGTTATCGGGGTTGATCTCAGACATACCTCCGCCAAACTGTTTCCCCGCATTCTGAGATTGTTCCATCGGCACACCATCGATCACAAATAAAGGTTGATTAACACCGCTTACAGAAGATTGTCCACGGATCTGGATATTCGACCCGCTGCCAGGCCCTGCGTTGGGACTGATCCTGACACCCGCAATTTTTCCTGACAGTCCGTTGACGAGGTTGGCAGACCTTGCTTCGGCCAGCTGTTCACCCTTCACATCTTGTAAAGCATATCCGAGCGACTGCCGGCTCTTTTCGATGCCCAACGCGGTGATCACCACCTCCGAAAGCTGCCTGAAGTCTTCCGCCAGGCTGATGTTAAGCTCGGATTGATTGCCGATCTCAACCTCCTGTGTACCAAAACCGATGAATGAAAAAACCAGCAATCCTCCGGAAGCGGGAGTGGCCAGCGCAAACTTACCATCCGAGTCGGTGGTAGTACCGTTGTTCGTGCCCTTGAGCATCACGCTTACACCCGGAAGTACGGTGCCGTCTGCGGAACTCACTACAGTGCCTTTGACCTGCCGGTCTTGCGCAAAGGCAAAAACAGGTGTGGCCAACGTTAAAAACGTTAGTAGAAATCTTCTCATAAGCAAATGTTAGGGTTAACTGTAACCGAATTTAAAGAATTAAATTCTGTAATACCGAATCGAACAGAATGTTATACCGAATGCAAACGTTTTTACAAACTTTTATTCTACAACCTAACAATCGTTTGAATTCTAATGGAAATCGGTTGAAGGCATGAATTGAAAAAATTCACACTAATTTTCCAGATAGTGGTATGTTTTTTAACCAAAAAATCACGAAATGATAAATTTCATGAGATGAAAGGGTAAGATTTAATGGTGATCCAGCCTTTTTTAGCTCCGTCATTCATAGAACTCGTCCACCAGAACGCAGTAGTGATAAAAGAACGACGTGTGCGTTTGTTTTCATTGCTGGCATTTGATCTATTCCTATAGACAGAACACTCCTACCGGAGTGGAATGCATTTCAGCTCCGGATGGAGCTCCCTGTTTATAGAATGGAATATTGGTTCATAATGGCTCCATAGGAGCCTCCTGTGGGCACCTCATTGGGAGTTGGGGCATGCGGGTTGGCTGTGCGGAGCGAGGAATTTCTTTGTAGCTACCCGTCTTCGAAGGGAAGTATACAACCCTTCGAGGGTTATGCAAGTGCAGCAAACTTATGGAGTGGTGCCTCTTGAAAAGCCCTGGAAGGGTTGTTCGAGCGGAAGGTGTTATTCGATCGGGAAGCCTTGTTCGAAAGTTCGAAGGGGAAATGCTGTGGACTGTCGACAGTGGACCGTGGACTCCTCAAGACTTCAACGACGCATCGAGGCGCTCGGAGATAAAGCTCCGCTCATGCTGCGGAAGCGGTGAAGATCTTTCTTTGACCGCGGCGTTGGTGGCTGCCATGGACTCGATCTCCTGGGCTGCGAAATTGTGCTCTTCGATCTTCAGCACATTGTCGTACGGGCCTTTGGGCGAGATGAGCTTTACAAACACGGGCGCGGTCTCTATGGAGATGAACAACAGGATCACGAACCAGTTTGCCCACCAGATGGCGCTGCTCTGCTCCGTCAACCGGCTGAGCGCTTCCATGCGTGCCGCGGGGCCGTTGAGCCTGGTCTTCTCCTGCGACGAGAGCTCGCGGTTCATCGTGGCTTCGCTATCGGCAATGCCTTTTTCGATGGCCTGGATGCGCGCCTCGTTCTGCAGCACAAACTCGCGCAGCTCTGCTTCAGCTTTGTCGGCATCGGCTTTCTTCGCCCTGTAGATGGGTCCGAGGTTCCTGCGCCGGCTGCCGCCCGTTCCATCGGCTTCTTCCTGTGCAATGCGTACAAGCTCGTCACGTTTGGCGATCCGGGTAGCGATGGCATCACGCAACAGGGTCCGTTCTTGCTTCAGGCTGTCCTGCTGCGGAACATAGCGGGCCCTGAGCTGTGCTTCCTGCCGCGCATACGCCTCCTGCTCCATGATGATCAGCTCGGGACCGATCTCCTTTTCAAAGATCTTCAGCTCCAGCGGCTTGGCGATCACGACAGAGATGATCACGGCCAGCAGGATCCGCGGAGAAGCGGTACCGAGCTCACGGCTGAGCTTTCCTTCCTTGCGCATGCTGCAGACAATGTAACGATCAAGGTTAAAGATCATCAGTCCCCACAACAGTCCGAACAGGGAGGCGATCCATACATTGTCGAATACTGTATAGAGGGCATATCCGCCGGCGAGCGCTGCAAACACACCTGTAAAAAATATGGTGGCCCCCATGCCTGCATACTTGCTGGTTTCGGTGGGGCATTTGCTGATCAGCACAGAGTCTACCCCCGAGCAGAGCAGGAAGAAGGATGTGATTTTTTTCATTTGAAGTTAAACGGCAAGGGATGGCGGTTATTGCTGGACGTGACATGCAATATCATGCCAGAACAAATGGCGCTGTTCCCACGGCATGGTATTATTCTGTCAGGCAAAAGCTGTGCAGTATTGAACACCGGCATGTTCACTTTTTGGTAAACCGGCTATGAACTTTATAAAGGCTGAAAGATGTTTGAATGCGTCTGACGAACAGTAACATGTCCACTGTCCTTAATACACCTGCGCGCGCTATTCCGATGCTGAACAAAACACTGAGACTTTCAGTCTTTATCACCTTACTGGCCTTCTTTGCCTGCGGTGACGATGACAATGGTTCCAATCCCAAAACGAAGGCCGATCTCTGCGTCATGGCAAAGTCTGCGAATTCCGGTAAACCCATCGATGGAACCTACATCGTTGCTTTTGCCAATGACCAGGCTCCCGGTGGAAGAAGCGCACGGGCGGCGGCACGCGTACTGGCCAGCCATCGCCTTGCGGAAGACAAGATCGTTGGAGAAGCTAACGGCGAGCTGCTGCATTACATCATGAAGCTTTCTGCCGATGAAGCGCTTGAACTCAAACGCGATCCGTCGGTTATGCTGGTAGAACAAGACAGGGTGATCTCCATCTGCGCCTGCTTCACTGTGATAGCGCCCCGCCTCGTTACCTGGAATGTAGACAAGGTTGGCTATGGCGATGGCACCGGAAAAACAGCATGGATCATGGATACCGGCATTGACTTCGACCATCCCGATCTCACGGTAGACCAGTCCAGAAGCCGCGCTTTCGTTGACGGTGAAACATCGGCAGACGATGACAACGGACACGGCACCCACGTAGCAGGCATCATTGGCGCCAAAAACAATACGATCGGAACACTCGGTGTCGCTTCCGGCGCCACGCTTGTAGCGCTGAAGATCCTGGACGACCACGGAGACGGCCGCCTCTCCACCGCCCTGAAAGCTTTAACCTATGTGCGCTCCAACGCCAAGGCTGGTGACGTGGTGAACATCAGCATGGGACTGGAAGAAGTTTCGGAGATCCTGGAAACAGAGATCCGCGGTGTGGCAAACAAGGGGATCTTCGTGGCCATCGCTGCCGGCAACCGGTCTACCACCGCCAGCTCTTTTTCACCCGGACGTACCAATGGAAAGAATATCTATACTGTCACTGCTGTAGACAGCCTCAACCATTTCGCAAGCTTCTCCAACTATGGTAACGACGCTGTGGATTTTGCCGCGCCCGGCGTTCGTATTGTATCGACCTACAGGAACGGCCAGTATGCGATCCTGAGCGGAACCTCCATGGCAACACCTCACGTAGCCGGACTACTGTTGATCAACAACGGCGTGGTAAACTCAGATGGTGTTGCTGAAGATGATCCGGATGGGGTAGCCGATCCACTAGCCCACAAGTAAAAGGAGTAAGTAGTAAGAATTAAGGAGTAAGGAGGGCTGCCGCGCGTAAGCCCACTTACTACTTACTCCTTACTACTTACTTCTATTTTTTAAGCGCTTTGATCGATTTTCGGAGCGCGCTCACCATGCTCCGGCCGATCTCTACGTCGTTGATGGCAAACTGGATCGTGCTGGCGTAAGGCTGGATCTTTCCGTCTTTGTAGTATTTGATGATCTTGCCTTTGAATTCAGTTTCGGCGGTTACATATAACCATTTGCCTTTGATCTCTACCTCAACGCTCAGGGGATTGAGGTCCGAAAGGTTGAACTCATACACTTCTTCGGCGCCCGAACCTTTGCTGTTGATCTCTTTGCGGGTATACTTCAGCTTGTTGTTGTTTCCGGCTTCCACCGGCTCCAGGGCCTGGTTTACGGTGATCTCGTCAAGGCTCACGTTCTTTACATTGGCCCTGATCCAGGGGTTGGCATCGGCGCCGAAAGGTTCCTTGAACGACGCAGTGCATTTCTCCACGGCTTTATCGATGGCAAACTTGAGCCTCCGGGCACGTTCCACGTCGGGCACATACAATTTCACTTCGTTGTCGTAGCCGTTGAATTTTTCGTCGCGGGTATGCATGACGAGCTTTTTATTATCGTTCACGGCAAGGTCAACGTACATCCTGTCGCCGGCCACATCGATCTTCGAGGCAACGGCATTGATATCCACCCAGCTGAATTTGAACACATTCTTCTCGGTGGTCTTCGGGTCTTTCTCTACCTGCGTGAAGGTGCAGACGCACTGCGGATCGAGCTCCTGGGCGATTTGTTTGTTGCCAACGCTCACCTCTGCGGTCAGTGTTTTGATCCGCTGCAGCGCATCCTTGTCAGAAGAAACGGTGCCCATATCCGCTTTTACTTTTTCAACGGCCAGGGGCGCTGCCAGGGCAAGCACCGTTTTCAGGTCACGTGCCTCGTCTACGCTGTTGGTATTGATGGTGATCTCGTTCACGTACGGCTTTACTTCACCATTTTTGCGAAGGCTGATGTACCGCGCTTTCTGCAACGTCTCGAAGCTGATGGCGAACTTGTTGCCGGTGATCTTGTAGGCAATGGAATTTACATTCACATCGGCCAGGTTGAAAGTATAGACCTCCTCGGTCGACGATTTCTGATCAGCCTCTACCTGTGTAAAACGCATGCTGCCCACCTTATCAGCCTTGGCCAGCGATTGCTTGAACGACCGCGTGCCAAGATCAACGTTCTTCACGTTGGTGCTGAGCCAGCCGACCATCGCATCGTAACCGGATATTTTTAAACGGCCGGCCATTACTTTTTCTGCGGGCGCGATCGCTTTTTTTACAATGTCGCTGATGGCCCGGGCATTTTCGATGTCTTTGGCGACGATGGCAGCCTGCTCATCGTATGCCTGTACTACTTCATTCTTGTAGAACTTCACAAGTTTCTGCTTGTTGCGCACGGCCATCACCACCTGGATAATGTCTTTCTGCGTCTGCTCACGCACGGCATAGGGGTCGATGTCTGACAGGTTGAACTCATAGGCATAGTTGGTACGATTGCCCTTCTGGTCTACCTCATCATAGCTGTAGCGGACCACCGCAGGTTGTATAAAGGTGATCTTCGGTGTGTAGCTCTTAGACGAGGCTTCTACCGGCACTACGGTTTCCTGAAGTTTGGCTACCATCGCCGCCAGGTCCTGTGCTGACGATCCGGCGGACGCCAGGAGTAAAATGCTGAACGTTAAGCAGTAAATTTTCTTCATGGTGATTGTGAAAGGTATGGTTAGTTGCGTTGTTGCGAAGATAACAAGGAGTCGGGTATGAGGGAGGAGTAAGGAGTAAGAATTAAGATGGGCGGTCAGTTCGATGACACGCCGTGCTGCGTCAAAGAAGACCTGTTATTCGTAGAATGGGTGATTAAAACTTAGCCAGGGAATGAAATGGATACTTCGATCAAGGCTGTGCAGTATGAATACGACTCCTTACTACTTACTCCTTAATTCTTACTCCTTTTCAATTCAAATTAATGTGCTTAAAGTTGCGGGCAAGATTTGCCATCAACTGCGGATCGATGCGTACCATTCTGGCCTGGAGGATCACCAGCTTGGATTCCAGCAGCTGGATCCTTTTGCTGAGGTCAACTATGAATTTACGCTGCTCGGGCGTTAAGCCATCCAGATTCATCCTATTCGCTTGCATGGTCCAAAGATAATCCGGACACCAGGGGCGTACTTGTTGTAAGCGCACGATTCCTTACATACATGATATAATCCGGCAAGGCATCGGGGTCTCCTGCCGGTGCTCAATCCTGAGCCAGAAATTGGCAATTCTCACCCTAGGATGATGTTTCCGGGAGCTCATCGGTGAGCAGAAGATCGCCTTTATTCAACGCTTCATACCTCATAATCTTACTACCCCGGTAGCTGGTCACATGAACATCCTTCGGATAGCCGTTTGCCTGCTTCACTTCTTCGAGCAACCCGTCTACTTCACCTGGCGACACGAGAATATAAAGTGGTCTTTCGCCGTGATGTTCCGCCTGATATTGATCGAGGCTGTTCTCTACTTTCTGCAATATGTGAGCATCCATAAGTGATAGCTTTCCAGCAGACAGGGCAAAAAATCGTTCCTGTATCAGCACGGCGGCACTGGTACCCTCTTCGGCATCATAACTATGCGGAAATAGCTACCCACTGTTACTAAATTCTTACAATCTGGAAACTATTTGTGAACAATTGCACCCGCCCTGGCTACCTATGAGGCCCTCGTAACAGCCTGACGTTACCGGCACAAGATCCGCTGCCTGCTGAATGTTGACGGTCGTTTAGGATTGCGTGGAGTGTGAAGTAGATAAATTCCGGAAGCGCTGCCTTTTTTATAGGATTGCATTCATCCTGAAAATCCTAAAAAATCTTGGTCACTTTTTAGATTCCTTGTGAAGGGCGCAAAAAAATTCTTCAACGGTAAGTTTATGGATGGTCAGTAATCTGCAAAGGCTTTTAATGGTAAGATTTGTTTTTCCTTTTTCTATACGCCAGTATTGAACCCGGGGAATCTCATAGTCATATGCGAAGTCTTCGTGGCTGCTGTATCCCTTCTGCTTTCGTAGATCAGTCAACTTGATGCCAATACGCTCTAACGTACTTTTTAGCGCTTCTTCTTTCACGATCTCAATTTTAAATCTCTCTTTTTCATCTAGCCAAATTGTTGACAATTAAAGCGAAATGTTACTCCGTATAATAGCACATCTTATAAGATAAAGGATTTCATACGTCCAATCTTATGTCTTGAACACGAGCATAGGCTCCGGGTGAAATTTCATAATTTTACCCCTGTTCAGAATTTTGTCGGCCAAAGATTTACCGACTCGCCCGGCGAACTTTGCTTCAACGGCTCCTTAACTTTCGCCCTTCGCCAGGTGTTTTATTTCTTACCTTAAAAGTCTACTACATCATTTAAAATTTTGGGCCAACGGTACGTGCCCGGAGCGCGTGCAGAAATTTTTTCTACAAAGGATTAAAAACATCCACAACCCTGTTATAAACACTTGCCATAAAGCAAAGGCCGGTGGCCGGAACCGAACAAATATTCCGTGCGGTTATAGCGTAAACGATAGCGCTATGCCCTGTACCGCCGGCGCAAACGAACCTGCTCCCCTGCTGAAATTTTTTCATTCCATGTCCAAAACCGTTTACCTTTACGGTTTTTACACTGAAGTCATGAGCGACGAAAAGAGTTTAAACTTCCTGGAAGAAATTGTTGACAGCGATCTGAAGGCGGGCAAGTACAAGCAGATCATTACGCGGTTCCCCCCGGAGCCCAACGGATACCTGCACATGGGCCACGCCAAAAGCATCTGTCTCAACTTTGGGCTTGCCCTAAAGTACGGTGGCTACACCAACCTGCGCTTCGATGATACGAACCCTGTTACGGAAGACACCGAATACGTGGAGAGTATCAAGAACGACGTACAGTGGCTGGGTTTTCAATGGAAGCACGAGCTCTATGCCTCCGATTATTTCGCCCAGCTCTATGGCTTCGGGATCAAGCTGATCGAAAAAGGGCTGGCCTATGTTGACGACAGTACCAGCGAGGAGATCGCCGCACAAAAAGGCACCCCTACCCAGCCGGGTACCGACAGCCCCTACCGCAACCGCAGCAAAGAGGAGAACCTGAAGCTGTTCCAGGAAATGAAAGAGGGTAAATACCCCGATGGTGCCAAGGTGCTGCGTGCCCGCATCGATATGGGACACATCAATATGCACATGCGCGACCCGATCCTCTACCGGATCAAACACGCCCATCATCACCGCACGGGTGATACATGGTGCATTTATCCCATGTACGACTTCGCGCACGGCCAGAGCGATGCCATTGAACAGATCACCCATAGCATCTGCACACTCGAATTCATTCCTCACCGCGAGCTCTATGACTGGTTCATCGCGAAGCTGGAGCTGTACCCTTCGCACCAGTATGAGTTTGCCCGCCTGAACATGACCTATACGGTGATGAGCAAGCGCAAGCTGCTGCAACTGGTGAATGAAAAGTACGTTGCCGGCTGGGACGACCCGCGCATGCCTACCCTCAGTGGAGTGCGCAGACGGGGATACACACCTGAAAGCATCCGCGAGTTTTGCGACAAGATCGGCGTTGCCAAAAGAGAGAATCTGATCGATGTGGGCCTGCTGGAATTCTGTGTGCGCGAGCATCTCAACAAGATCTCGCTGAGAAGAATGGTAGTGTTCGATCCGCTGAAGGTCATCATCACCAACTATCCTGAAGGCAAAGGCGAAATGCTGGCCGGTGAGAACAACCCCGAAGATCCGAATGCCACCACACGTGACGTTCCTTTCAGCAGGGAGATCTACATCGAGCAGGAAGACTTCATGGAAGTGGCGCCTAAGAAATTTTTCCGCCTCGCGCCAGGCCAGATGGTAAGGCTCAAGAACGCCTATATCATCCGCTGCGAAAGTGTTGTCAAAGACAGTGCAGGCAAGATCCAGGCGCTGCATTGCACCTATATACCGGAAAGCCGCAGTGGCTCCGATACTTCAGGCATCAACGTGAAGGGTACGCTGCATTGGGTAAGCGTGCAACATGCCGTACCGGTAGAAACAAGGTTATACGACCGCCTGTTCAAAGTAGAAGACCTCGGTGATGCCGAAGGGGATTTCAAAAGCTATCTCAACCCCGACTCGCTGCAGGTGGTGCAGGCTTATGCAGAGCCGGCCTTGCTGGAAGCCACCACCGCAGAACGTTACCAGTTCTTACGGAAAGGTTACTTCTGCCTTGACCCCGACAGCACCCATACAAAGCTGGTATTCAACCGTACGGTGACGCTCCGGGATATGTGGGCTAAAGAAGCGAAGAAGGACTGATCCGCGCTAAGATCGATTTGCTTTCAGACACTACGCTCAGGCTACCATCTGCGGTTGCCTGGTGAACGATGCCGGATAATAAGACACGTTGGATGTGACGATCACCGGGATGCGGTGCAAGTACAACAGCTTCTTGATCTTGCTTTCCCATTCCTTCACCTTGAACCTGAACGTGATCCTTCCGGGTTTTTGAGGATTTTTCTCCACAGGGCCATGATCCAGTGATGCTTCGAGGATCTCGTTGTAGATGCTGGCGCGGGTGCTCAATAAGTACAGCCCCCAGAGCTTGATCTCAATAATTTCATCCTGCATATCTGCTTTCAGACTAACAGGTGCTTCTGTAAAATACTGCATAACTTAAAAGGGATTTGGTTTGATGATTTTGGTCATCCAAAAACCATACCCGCTTCAGAAGGTACGAGGTACGAAGTACGACGTACGTAGTGCCCTGATCGTAGACAGTGCGAAGCACAAACCGTACCTCGTATTTCGTATTTCGTACCTAACTTTCTACGCCTTCTTCAGTCCCACAATAAAACAGGCCCCCTTCTGTGGCTCCGACTCACACCACACATTCCCGCCCATCAGCTCCACATATTTTTTGACGATGGAGAGGCCCAGTCCGATCGATGTTTCACCATCGGTAGGTTTGGCGCTCAGTCGCTGGAATTTTCTGAAGAGCAGCTTCTGATCTTCTGGTGTAAGGCCGGGGCCTGAGTCCCTGAAGCTGATCCATACGTTGTTGCCTTCCTCGCGGGTGCTGACCTCCACTTTTTTTCCTTTGGCCGAGAACTTGATGGCGTTGGACATCAGGTTTTCAAACACCTGCGTAAGGAAAAGCGAGTCGCCCCTTACCCTGGCGGTTTCGGCCAGCGATGTGATGGAAAGGTCGATGTTCTTTTTGGCGGCTACCTTGTCGAAACTTTTCACCACCTCGCTTACCAGCGGCGAAATGGGCACCTCGTCCATGAGGATCTTCACCCGGCGCTGTTCGATGGAATCGATGTCGAGGATGTTGTTGATCATTTTGGTGAGGCGCTCCGATGAATCGATGATCTTCTGGATCAGGTCTTTCTGATCGTCAGGCAAGCCGTTGTTGCCCAGCAGGAACACCTGTGCAAGCCCCTGCACGTGATTGATGGGGGTGCGCAGGTCGTGCGCCAGGATCTTGATCAGGTTGTTCTTCTCCTCATCCAGCGCCACCAGGTGACGGTTGCGCTGTGCAAGCTGCTCGCGCTGGCGTTCGATCTGTTTCTTCTGCTGGCTGCGCTTGCGGTACAGGAGGATAATGATCACCATGGAAATGAGACTCACGGTCACCAACGCCAGCAGGAAATTGAGGGCACGGGTCTCGCGGGCAAGCTGCTCGGCTTTACCCAGCAGGTCGCGCGATTGGATCTCTTTCTCTTTGGTAAGCAGCGCCACCAGGTTATTCGATTGAATGGCCAGGCCTTCAATGAAGTGGTACAATTCAAGATCGAGGTATTTGGCAATGATCCTCTCCAACTCGCCATGAAAATCCTTGTGTGAGAAATATGACTCCACGGGCTGTGCCCAGTCGCTGGTCTGAGGGTAAATGAGGGCGTAACCTTTGCGCATCACGGGAAACATGTTCTGCCGTTTGACATTGATGGAAGGATCGTTCTCGAACATCATCATATATACAGGCAGGTCGATAAACGCAAAGGCGCTGTCGCGTTCATCCACGGCTTCGAGTATGTTTTTGCTGCTGGGGATGTATTCAATGTCGAAAGAGAGATTTCCCTGGGTCTTCAGTTTGTAGATATCCTGCTCATAGGTGGTTTCACGAATGGTGACTGCCTTGAGCCGGGAGAACACCCGGTTGAATTCTTCGCTGGTGTGAACGATGGGAATATTTCTGCTGGTGATGAGCACGGAGATGTCGGCCATATACGGCGGACTAAAAGCTACCTCTTTTTCCCTGTCGGCCGTGATGGAAAATGCAGAGACGCCGAAAGTACCGTTCTGTTGCCCGTCGCGGATGGAGGCATAGGTGTCGCCGAAGTTATCAGCCTCTTTCCACACCACCTCCAGCTCAACCTGAAAGTTCTTTTTCAGGTATCGCCTGAACCCTTCCATGAGCTCGTATTCGAGACCCGCCATTCCCTGGGGTGTTCTGTAAATAAAAGGTCGCGACTCGTACCAATAGGCGATCACGGTGCCTTTTCCCGCCTGCTTCACCTGCGCCCACGATTGCGGCACAACCTCAGACGGCTGCGCCCGCGATATAGAAATACCGCAGAAGACCACCCAGCACGACAAGGTGATACGCAACATCAGCGGAAAGCGGGGTTTCATCAGATTAAGTGATTTGATAAAAATAAAGGGA
The DNA here is from genome assembly GCF_018598225.1 of Chryseosolibacter histidinae. Taxonomy (GTDB): domain Bacteria; phylum Bacteroidota; class Bacteroidia; order Cytophagales; family Cyclobacteriaceae; genus Chryseosolibacter; species Chryseosolibacter histidini. Next base: position 17,588 of record NZ_JAHESF010000054.1, read on the forward strand.
ATTGGCTGAAAATGGAAGCAGGCGGCCAATAAGGCCTAAATGCAATGGGATCTCATGGATGGTTACGTGCGAACATACGCGCAAGATGTTTAAAACCTGCTGGTTAACAAACGGGAGAGCCTGTAAATGGTTGCAGCGCCGGGTATGGTTTATGTATGCAAACATGGCATTAACCTGACGTAAAACGTATTTATGGAACAGCAGCTGATCAACGCGTTTATGAAACTGGTGGCCAAAGCAGGCGGAGGGTCGCTGATCAAGGATCTGATCCGCGAGGTAGACGAGAACCGGAATCCCAAAATATGGACGCCCACGGAAATAGAAAAAGCCATTGCGTATGTGACGGAGCAAACGGAGAGTTTCGGTGCGGCAGACGCCATCGTGATCATCGAAACCCTGATGCAGAAATATAACCTGCGTACCGAGAGCTTTTTACCAGCACATGAATCCCTGCCGGGAACAGCAGGGATCCAGGGCTTACAATGAGTCACAACGGCTTATTGCTTCACAAGGTTGAACGTAGCCGTGAGCACGTACTGTCCTGTCAAAGATTGTTTTGTGACCGTTCCGCTCAGCGTCATGGTGGTGGCGCTGGGTTTGTCGCCGGAGAGCGCAATCACGTTCTGGCTCAGGGCCGATCCGCCCACGCTCTGGCTGATGCTGGTGATGGTCACGTCGCCGGAATTTTCCTGGTAAGTGAACACATCTTCCTTGCGGCTGCCTTCAATTTTAATATCGAAACTACCCTTGGCGCCATCAAAATAAAATGTGCCGGCGTCCGAGGCCGTACCTGATTTTATAATCTGCGAAGTAAGGCTCTGATCGATCAGGTTATACTCCACGCTGCTGATCTTCCAGGGTGTGCCTACGTGGTTAACGGTGCTCTCCTGTTCCTTAGGATCATCCTCGGAACATGCCTGAAGTAAAAACAGTGATACCGCAAAAAACAAAAAAACGGGATTCAGATATTTTTTCATGGCGATCGGGGTTAAAATGTTTTACAAAATTTGATCTCCTGGCCCGCGTTTAAAAGGCTCAAAGAGATAAAACATTACATAGGTTCATCTTTCCCCGAATTATACAGCCGCCCGCCGCTAATGCCCCAATACAGTCCATATTGTGGATTCTTTGAAACCTTTCTATTTTTAACGCACGACCAATACCTCATGAAAAGAAGATTTTTGTCCCTGTCACTACCCGTTTTTATCCTAATCCTGTCCTGCAGCAAACCTCAGAACGAGGTGATCACCCGCCAGAATGTACGGGAGGTGCTGACCCGGTATGGGCAGGCAAACCCTGAGAACGAAGTACTTATTGAAACAGACTTCGGCAACATGCGCATCAGGCTTTATGACGAAACGCCCCTGCACCGCGCCAACTTTATCAAGCTCATCAAGGAGGGCCACTATGAGGAAGCCGAATTTTACCGTGTCTTCTACCAGTTCATGATCCAGGGCGGGGACTTTGACGACCAGCTCGATTACATGATCCCGGCGGAATTCAATAAAAAATACATCCATAAAAAAGGAGCGCTTTCCATGGCGCGGCAGGATGAGGATAACCCTGATCTTCAGTCATCTTCTACCGAATTCTTCATTGTGCATGGGGGCAAGTATGCCGATTACCAGGTGGATGAAGAAGTGAAAAACCTCGGGTTGACGCTGACACCGGAACAGCGTGAGACCTATATGACCTCCGGCGGATACATGTCGCTCGACCAGAAGTACACGGTGTTCGGAGAAGTGGTGGAAGGCCTGGACGTGATCGACAAGATCGCCAGCGTGAAGGTGTATCAGGAGGATAAACCGCTTAAGAAGATCCCGCTCCGCATTTCAGTAGTAGGCAGTAGGCAATAGACTCTCCCCTCGAAGACCGTCATCCAGAGCGGTGACGGCGCATTGGACGGTGAGAGCGAAGGATCCCCCGTTCGATACTGCGTACTTAATTCGAAAGTATGTCTTTTAAACCGCACTTCGTTTAAAGGGGATTCCTCGCTCCGCGCAAGCAGTCCTCATTCCCCGCTCTGAATGACGGATCAAAATGAGATGGCACAATCTTTTTTTACTGCTGATCCGCATGCGGTGCATGACAAAAATTTCCAAGCAGTAAATATGAACCATTCAATTCTCAAACCATCCTTTGCGGTTGTTCTTCTGTGCCTGTTGGTAAGTGGGTGTTCCAAGGATTCAGGAAAAATGAAAGAAGTACCCGACGATATCATATCGACCAAGGCCTGCCCTACTTTATATGGCAGCATCATGGAGCAGTTCCCGGAGCACAAGAACAATGAGAACAAGCAGGACGTGTTGTTCGACATGAGGGCCAAGAAGCAGATCGTGCTGTTGCAGGAATCTGAAGTATATGTGAGCTTCATCTCAGAAGGCGCGGGCTTCTCCAACACCTTCGGATGGTATGCTTACGATTCGGCCGCGGCACCATCCAGCACCGCAGACATCAAGTTGAACGTTCTTTTTCCCGTAGTGTCTAAAAATCTTCTTAAGCAAGGTGACATGCTCAGGCTGGGCGACGGAAAATTCAAAGCGGGAACAGTGATCGGATTTTTTCTGATCGTTGGCGGATGGGAGAACAAAGCCGTCAACTACGACAAGCTTACATTGTATACCGACACACAACTCAATCCCAACGGTCAGCAACAGCACATCCTGTTCAAACAAAAAGATTGTGGTGATGTGGTGCTCGCCTTCGAAGACAGGATCCTGAACGAAGGAAGCGATGCCGATTTCAACGACATCATCTTTACAGTAACAGATAACCGTGAAAATTTAGATGTAGCCACTTTCGATCTCCGGACAGTAGTGAAGATGTGAAGAAAAGAAGTCAGGAGTCAGAAGCCAGGAGTCAGAAGAAGGAGTAAGAATTAAGGAGTAAGGAGTAAGGAGCCGCGTCGATCTTGACTGGATGGTGATGCAACACTGCACGGCTGTGGACCGTGGACTGTCGACTGTGGACTCTTAAGAATACTATATAGTGAAGCGCGGAGGACCGTAATCCTCCCTTTAAAGACCGGCAGTAAGTTTGTAAATTCTTGCTTCCGGTCTTTCGTATTTTGTCTCCCCATCGTACCTCGTACTTCGTACCTCGTACCTCAAATCACCCAATATGCGTGAGCAATTCCAGCCCCGGCAAACACATTAGCGCCTTTCGAAGCCCAGTTGTTGTATTTTGCACGAAGGCGCCTTATATTATTTGAAAACCAAAGCAACATGAAAAATCGCATATTACAAGGTGTTGTACCGGCGCTCATTTTTGTGCTGGTATCGATGCAGGTGCTGGCGCAGGGTATCACTACGCCACGCACCGCCAGCCCGGCTGCCACTGTTTCTCAAACCATCGGAATCTCGACGGTGACCGTCAAATACTCGCGCCCCTCTGTAAAAGGCCGTGAAGTATGGGGTGCGCTTGTACCTTACGGATGGAATGTGCAGGGATTCGGAGCAGGCAGGGAAGCGCCGTGGCGGGCAGGGGCCAACGAGAATACTGTGATCGAGTTCTCCCATCCCGCCAAGGTAGAAGGTCAGACCGTACCGGCAGGATCATACGGACTGTTCTTCGTGATCAATAAGGACAACAGCGGAGAAGTGATCCTGTCCAAAGACTACAGGTCGTGGGGAAGCTTCTGGTACGATCCGAAGAACGATCAGCTGCGCTCAAAGATCCAGGTGCGTGCCACGCCGCATACCGAGCTGCTCACGTTCGATTTTATCAATCCAACCAAAACAACGGCTGAGCTGGTGCTCAACTGGGAGAAGAAACAATTCCCTGTTAAAATAGAATTCGCCGTGGATGACATCGTGATGGCCAACGCCACGGAAGAGCTGAAAGGAACCACCGGCTTCACACCGCAGGGTTATACCAGCGCCGCCAACTATGCGCTTCAGAATAAAGTGAACCTTGAAAAAGGACTGGCATGGATAGACCAGGCCATTGCACAGAATAAAACTTTTGCCACCCTCAACACCAAGGCAGGCCTGCTGAAGCTGACGGGGAAAACCGAGGAAGGAGACAAGATCATGAAAGACGCCATGGCCATCGCCACCGAGACCGACCTCAACAACTACGGATACCAGCTGCTGAACAATGGAGAGAACGACAAAGCCATCGAAATATTGACAATCGTTACAGAACGATTTCCAAAAAGCGCCAACGCATGGGATAGCCTCGGCGAAGCTTATGCCATCAAAGGTGATAAGACGAACGCCGTCAAAAATTTCAAAAAATCGCTGAGCCTCAACCCACCGGCTAACGTGAGGGCAAATTCGGAGAAATATCTGAAGCAGTTCGGAGCGATGTAGGTAATGGTAGGCAGTAGGCAAGAGCAGTAGGCAACGCACCATGCAAACTAAAGCAGAACCTCCTGGCGATAGTCCAGGGGGTTCTGTGATCAGAAACATATCTTTGAAACGACCACCGCCCTTTGTCTACTGCCTGTTTGTCTACTGCCTACTGCCCGCAGGAGTCCTTTCAGTGGCGTCGTGTCCTTCGAGTTTTACGAGCTTATTGTAGATACCAAAGAGCAGCATCGGCGCTGCCCACTGGCCAACGAACAACGCCAGGTGATCCTGTTTAAAAAGTTTGAGCGTGAGGGAAGCAGCCATGGTGCTTACCGATGCCCACAAGAACGCGTCAGAAGGTAGTCGCGAGGTTTCAGATTCGATAGCTTTCGCTACCGGTCCCTCTTTGCGTTCAGGGTTGTAGCTGGCGGCTTTTCTCTTCAGGTCAGCAGCCATTGTTTTTACGTCCTTGACATCCGTTGCCATAGTTAAAAAGGTTTTAGTTGGACATTTATTTTTTGAACGTTCCCCGGTAACCGCAAATGCAACCAGCAGTTCCTCTCTGGGTCCGTCATGGCAGGATGGTAAATAATTGTACCGATGGAGAAATAGTTGACAGTTGACAAAGGGCAATTGACAATGGATGAGTAATAGATCACATCCCTGCTATCGAACCAACGTCAAGGGGCTTCTCAAACCGACAGCAGAATCTCGAAACTAAAATCGAACGTTGTCAACTGTTTATTTGTCAATTGTCAACTACCTTCTCGATCCCGCAGCACGATTTGTAGAGGTATGGAGGGTATCAGGAACGTTCCTGTTCTTGTAGTAGGTCTCGAATTTTTTTCTGTTCTTCCGGATGTTCTCTTTCACCGCCCTGGGCATCTGGGCTTTGGTTCCGGGTTTGGGGCAATCCCACTCTTCAATGGAGGCTGCGTCTTTCACGGGGCGTGTTTGTCGCGGAAAGGTAAACTTCTCCTTCTCCTCTTCTTCTGCCGAAGCATAGGCATTCATTTTCATCCGGTAGTTTTCAGGGCGTCTGTTAAGCTTGACACCTTTCACACGGGGACAGGCAATCTCGCCCGACCTGCAGGCCGCAAGAAGAAAAATAAACGCCAGAAGAAGTGATCTGATAAGCATAAACAGGACGATTTATAAAGCCGGACCTATAAAACTTATACCATGTTAATGTAGTGATTTAATTAATAACGTACAGCATTTTTATAAAGTATAAAGTATTCGGCCCCAAATAATGATGAATGGTTGCTGTTCTTCCCCCATAACGCTGAGCGGCTGAAACGAGCCAACCGTGGGTGAATACAGGTTTACGCAAAGCGCAAAGGAGTATTGCAAAGAGCGTCAAGTTTTTTAGGCTGCAATCTGAGCAACGACCAGCGGCAGTACATTGTCGCAAATAAAATAACCTTTGCGACCTTCGCGTCTTCTTGGCGGTCTTTGCGAGAACCTCATGAACCTGCCAATGGTTACCGTTACCGACCGGAGTTTCGTGCGTGGGCATAATTTTTACCCTTACAATGCCAAAGCATTTTACCAATGGCTAAAAAACGCGGCGATAGAAAACGGCGTGGATGGGTGATCCTGGTGGTGGTCATTGCTGTTTTGATCGGGGCAAGACTGGCGCTTCCTTATGTGATACTGCATTATGCCAACAAGACCCTGGCAACAATGGAGGGTTATCGCGGGCATATCCGCGACATCGATATTGCGCTCATTCGCGGTGCCTATCAGATAGACAGCGCCTACCTCAACAAGGTAGACAGCATCACCCAACAGGAAACACCTTTTGTGGCCGTCTCGAAAGTGGATCTTTCCGTGGAGTGGGCCGCATTGCTACAGGGCTCTATCGTGGGCGAAGTGACCTTCAGGAAACCGGTGATCCGTTTTACACGCAACAAGGTGGAACCGAAAGATGTGCAGAAAGACTCGTCACAGCTGAAGCACATGCTGGACGGTTTCATGCCCCTGAAAGTTAACCGCTTCAACGTGCACGAAGGCCAGATCCAGTACATCGATCACACCAGTAACCCGCCCGTGGATGTATCGCTGACCGACGCGGAGATCACGGGCATTAACCTCATCAACAGCTACGACTCCGCCAACACCATACTGCCCGCTTCCATCAGGGCCACCGCCAACATCTACGACGGAACATTGTCCTTTAATATGAAGCTCGATCCGCTGGCGGAAGACCCCACGTTCGACATGAACGCGGAGCTCAAGAACACCAACCTGGTGAAGCTGAACGATTTCTTCAAAGCTTATGCGAAAGCGGATGTGAGCAAAGGTTCCTTCGGGTTGTTCACCGAGATCGCCGCAAAGGATGGAAGGTTCAACGGTTATGTAAAACCACTGATCAAAGACCTCAAGATGCTGGGCGCTGAAGACCGGAAAGACAACATACTGAAAAAACTATGGGAAGGGCTGATAGGTACTGCCGGAGAGGTGTTCGAAAATCAACGCAACGACCAGCTCGCCACCAAGATCCCTTTCGAAGGCCGCATCAACAATCCGCAAGCCAACATCTGGTATGCGATCGTGCAGGTGATGCAGAATGCCTTTGTGCACGCGCTTCAACCCTCCTTCGACCAGGACATCAACATCGCCGCAGTAGAAACGGATAAGGAAAAAGCCGGGAAGGAAGACAACAAGAAAACGATGCTCGGCAGGCTGTTCAGCAAAGACGACGATGCCACCAAAGAGGCAAAGAAACAAAAACGCAAGGAGCGTAAAGCGAAGAAGAAAGAAGAGCGGAGGAAAAAACGCGAGCGGAGGGATGATGAGAAGAGTTAGAAGTTTCAAGTTACAAGTTTCAAGTTTCAAGTTAGGTGGGGTTCTAACTTTAAACTTTAAACCTGAAACTTTAAACCTGAAACTTTAAACCTGAGACCCTGAGACCTGAAACTTTAACTTACTGGAAACATTACTTTCATTTTTTCGGGGTATTTTAGGCTAAACAAAAAGCCTAACCCATGAAAAAACTCTCCTTATTATGTTTTCTGCTCTGCTGCGCGGGTAGCACCGTCATGAAGGCGCAGGTGGCACTCACTACGCTGAATGTACCGCATGAACAGAATTTCAACTCGCTGGGAACAGCGGCCTCCAACGATATCGGTACGCTGCCGGCGGGATGGCTGTTCCTTGAAACCGGAACGAACGCCAATACCACTTACGGTGCCGGCACAGGCTCTTCCAATACCGGAAATACCTATAGTTTTGGACTTGATGCATCCGACAGGGCTTTCGGAGGACTGCTGTCGGGATCGTTAACCCCTACCCTGGGCGCATTCTTCATCAACCAGACCGGCACAACGGTAACTTCGCTCACCATTGCTTACCGGGGTGAGCAGTGGCGCTTGGGCGCAGGCGGACGGGGCAGCGACAGGCTGGATTTCGAGATCAGCACAGATGCAACGTCACTGGCCTCCGGTACATGGACCGCGATCGACAACCTTGATTTCAGCAGTCCCGTAACCACCGGCACTGCGCGTGCACTGGATGGCAACCAGGACGCTAACAGCGCAGCCATCACCTTCACCCTCGAAGGCCTTACCATCGGCAACGGTGCGGTATTCTTTATCCGCTGGACTGACTTCAATGCAGCCAACGCCGACGACGGCCTGGCGATAGACAATTTCAGCATCACACCTTCGGGCATTCCTGCCGACGAACCTTCCATCACCGTTTCTCCCGCGGGCCTCGCTTTTGGTGAGGTGGTGGTACCGGCAACAACAACGTTAAGCTATGAAGTAAAAGGTGCAAACCTGGATGAACCCATTACCATAACTTCGGTACACACAGCCTACAGCCTTTCAACAGATGCAACCTCGTTCTCTTCATCTGTTGCGCTGCCCGATACCGGTGGCGTGGTCTTCGTAAGGTTTGCTCCGCTCACGGATGGTATCGCCAATACGGTGATCACCCATACCAGCGGCACCACCACGAAAGGGCTTGCTGTTACGGGGAGCGGATTTGTACAGGCCGATCATATCATTCCTATTGCCACAGCCCGGGCTGCATCAACAGGCACCAGGGTTACCGTGGCGGGCCGCATTACGGTGGCCAACGAGCATGGCAACCCGGCCTTCGTTCAGGATGCCACGGGAGGCATACCGGTATTTGATGCCGCGCTGGCCCATGGCGTGTCCATAGGCGATTCGGTGATCGTAACCGGGCCTGTCGGACTGTTCAACGACCAGAAACAGATCAGCGGCGCGGGCACCTTTTACACCAGGATCGCCGCAGCGCCAAAGGTGATCGCACCAAAGCCCATCAGCCTGTCTGACCTGGCCGCCAACGAAGGACTGCTGGTCACCGTGCAGCATGTATCGATGGTGAACCCGGATCTGTTCTTTTATCCGCAAAGCACTGAACGCATCGGCGACGGCGTCACGCAGGCAGACCTTCGCATTGATGGCGACACAAACATTCCCGGCCTTGCCAAACCGCAGGGTGTTACCTCTATCACGGGCGTTGTAGGGAGGTTCCGTGCCAACGCCCAGCTGCTGCCGCGCTTCGAAGCGGATGTACCTGGCGTAGCACCGTACGCTATTCCTTCAGACACCATCGCGAGAAGCAAAACCCTGGACGTGGTGAACTGGAACCTGGAGTTCTTTGGCGCGCGAAGCGAAGATTACAGGAACGAAGAGTACGGTCCTGAAGACGAGGCGCTGCAGCTGGAGAACGTCAGGCGTGTGCTTGACACCCTTCGTGCTGACATCATTGCCGTTCAGGAAGTATCCGATGAAAACCTGCTGGCAGCGCTGGTGTATCAGCTCGGTCATTACGCTTTCACTTGCTCACAACGTTATTCCTACTCGTTTCAGGGTCCCAGCGATGAGTTCCCGCCCCAGAAAGTTTGTTTCATCTACGATACCACCACCATCACCGTACGGGGCGCGCGGGCTATGTTCGAAAGCCTGTACGACTCCGCCCGTAACGGATATCCCTCCCTGCTTCCTGGTTACCCCGAAGGTGCCTCGAGTTTCTATTCCAGCGGAAGGCTGCCTTACCAGCTCACCGTTGACGTTACGATTAATGGGGTTACAGAAACGGTCACGCTCATCGACATCCACGCCAAGTCCGGCGCAACGGCAGCCGATCGCAGCAGAAGGCTTTATGATGCTGCGGTGCTGAAAGACTCGCTCGATGCCGGTGCAACGTTGGGCAACCTGATCATACTCGGCGATCTGAATGATGACCTCGACCAGTCTATCGTCACAGGACTGGGCTCACCTTATGCTTCGTTTGTCAGTGACACAGCTTATGTCGCCGTTACAAAAGCGCTGAGCGATGCAGGCGCACGGTCAACCGTGAGCTTCGGCGACGTGATCGATCACCAGATCCTCTCCAACGACCTGAGGGACGAGTATGTAAACGGATCAGCGCAGATCGTGCCTCCGTTCAGGCTCGTGACCAGCTATGCCACCACAACCTCAGACCACCTGCCCGTGATCACCCGCTACACCCTGCAGGCACCTGAAGCAACGTTTGTACAGCAAAATGCCGCGCTGACCGAAGACAGCACCGGTTATACCGTAAACATCCTGTTAAGCAAACCCGTGACGAGAGACCTGCAACTGCGCATCGCCCTTTCAGGGAATGCAACGTATGGCAGTGACTTTACGACGCAACCCGCGGTCAGCGGCAACGTGATGGTGGTGAACCTCGCAGCAGGAAGCACATCTGCGTTCTTTACTATCACCGTGCTCAACGACGCAGCGGATGAGCTCCTGGAAACGGCTGTATTCACCCTGCAGCCAGGCACGGGCATCGGGACGGGAGCGCAACCGGTCTTTACGCTTTCGATCGAAGACAACGACATCCCTGTCGTTTCATTCAAAGACCGTTACGCGGCTTCAGAAGAAGGCTCTGATGCGCACACCGTGAAGCTGAAACTTTCTTCTGCAGTGGCCAGCGACCAGACCGTGACCTTGTCGCTTTACAGTCTGCACAACACCGTGTATGGCACAGATTACATCACATCACCCGCCGCCGAGAACGGCACAGTTACCGTAACGGTGCCCGCCGGCAGCAACGAAGCACAATTCACCATCACCGCATTGGCTGACCGGAAACGTGAGATGCCCTGGGAGCTGATCTCCTTTTACCTTAACGATACTTCCGATGGGCTGATCGCAGCGCAGCCCCGCCTCTTTATCTTCACCATCATCGACGTGCGCTGGAAACCGAGCTTCACGGTATTCCCGAACCCTACACACGGTCCGGTGAGCATTACCTGTGAAGGGCTGGATGACGATGAAAAGATCAACGCTGAGTTAAGAAGCCCGCATGGTGAATTGCTTCTCCGCAAGCGCGGAACCCTTGATGAGATGGACAATCTGATCAGCACAAAATTGGAAAATGGAAGAAGAGGCGTTTACACTTTGAAGCTCACGATTGAGGAAGAGAGCTACCTGATCAGGATTGTCAGGAATTAGGAACCGATCGTGTGCCCTGATCTGGCGTGTGCTTGATGTCAATTGCCCCCGGGTTGAAAGCCGGGGCAATTGACATTGGACCCTTTCAGGGTCGCACTAGCGCGGAAGTTATTTCCGTGCGCTACACCTTGATCATAGCTGTGTGCTTGCCGTGGAACTTAGTTCCACAACTCAGATCGGTTAGGAAGTAACTTCCGCATCAAAGACCAGGCTTCGATTCTATTCCCAAAAAGCGCCGGAAGAAACTTCCGCCTTAGAGGAAGCTGTGTTAAACCCATGGCTATTGAAGATTACCTTCCGACCTCAACATGAACCCTTTTCCGTGAATGTTGACGATCCTGATCTGTGGGTCTTTTGCCAGGTGTTTGCGCAGGCGGGTGATGAACACATCCATGTTGCGGCGGCTGAAATAGTCGGCGGAGCCCCAGAGCTTCAGCAGGGTTTCCTTGCGGTCGAGCACCTGATTGATATTGTGACACAACATCCTGAGCAGGTCAGCTTCTTTGGTGGTGATGGTAATCGTTTCTTCTCCCAAAAGCAATTGACGATTGTGGAAATCGAAGCGATAGTGGCCGATCTCAAAAATGTTGTCGGCTTCGCTTCCGGCTGCGGGGTAGTAACGTTTCAGGATCACCTGGATGCGGGCGATGAGCTCTTCCTCCTCCACAGGCTTCACGATATAATCGTCAGCGCCGATCCTGAAACCTTTCAGCTTGTCAACGAGCAGTGCTTTGGCGGTGAGAAAGATCACCGGCAGGTTTTTCTTTTCACGGATGAGGCGGGCCAGCTCGAAGCCATCCATGCGCGGCATCATCACATCGAGAATGACCAGGTGAAAATGATGTTTTTCTGCGCAGGCGAGTCCCTCCTGCCCGTCTTTGGCCCACGTAACAGAAAATCCATGCAGCTGAATATACTCCTTGAGAATGTACCCCAGGTTGATATCGTCTTCCACAAAAAGAATATTGTAGCTGTTCATTGGTATGGTAAGCAGATCAGAAATTCGCTGCCTTTGCCGGGTTCGCTTTTTACTTCGATCTTTCCGCGGTGCGCTTCCACTACACTGCGCACGTAGTGGAGCCCCAGGCCAAAACCGTTGACCCCGAGCCGCGAATGATCGTGATAGAATTTATCAAAAATAAGCTGCTCGGTTTCCCTGCTGATGCCGATACCGTTGTCGGCAATGCTGATCGCGATGCTTCGGGGTGCATGGTCAGCGGTAGCGATGCGAATGTGGGGCGCGCCTTCGGTGAACTTCAGGGCATTGTCGAGCAGGTTATAGAACACGTTGCCCAGGTGCGTCTCATCAGTATCGATCACTGCATGGGAAGCCCGCAGGTCAAACGTGATCGTTCCCTGTCTTTCTTCGATGGCAAATCTGAAGTTGGCGGCAACGCGGTGCAGGCAATCGTGCACATTCACGGGTTTCTTCGCCAGTAAAAAATTTCCCGACTGCACCAGCGCCAGTTGTAATATTTTGTCTACCTGGTTCTTTAACCGCTCCGTTTCGTTCTCGATCACACCGATATATTTATCTACTTTGCCGCGCTGCTCCAGGGCTACCGTTTTTCGGATGGCCTTCAACGCCACGCCTATGGAAAATACAGGGGTTTTGAACTCGTGGGTGAGGTTGTTAATAAAGTCGTTCTTCAGGTCCGAAAGTTTTTTTTGCTTCCGGATGGTCACGACCGCATAGACAAAGCTCAGAACGATCACTACAATAAAGATCACCGAATAGCGGATCGACTTGCTGGACTCCGTGATGAGGTAGAGCTTTTCGTGTGGGAAGAACAAAGCTAAGTGATAGCCGGAAGAAAATCCGTTGCCGCAGGTAAGGTTGGCCTGCGCATAATTCTTACAAACGTTGAATGCAAAATTGGGGTCTTCAATATTGCTCCAGGCTTTTTCAAAACCTTCTTCATCCGGTTTATGAGCATAGATGCCATACTGGTATTGAATGGATACGGCGTACTCGTTAAAAACCGAGTCGGTCAGTTTCCGGAAACGCCTGTCAAAATGCGCCATGCCTTCTTCATCCACGGCACCAACGCCAATGCTGTGCTCAAGCGTGCTCACCAGCGCATGATCGGCGCGGAAAGCCTGTGTAAGACTCTGCTTGATCAATCCCAGCTTCTGCTCGAAAAGCTGGCGGTTGGCGCCCATGGCATCCTGCAACACGCCCACCTGCGCTATGGCCAGGCCCAGCAAGCTGCCAAAGGCAACGATGATCAGGAGGAAAAGTAGCTGTGTTCGCATCAGGTGTAGGACAATTTACCAAAATCCGTATCAAATACCCCGCATTAACATTTCATTAACCTATTTAACCAACGCGTTAACAACTTTAACCCAGCCTTATCCCATCTGATAGGAAAAGAAGTTTTTCTTTGATCGAAAAAATGTTCAACCCAAAATTCACAGTTATGAAAAATGTCATAATATCAACGATGCTGCTGGTGGTAATGGTTGTTTCCGCTGCGGCTCAGAGCTGCTCCGTTCCACCGCCTGTCGACAAGAAGGCCACGCTTGGCAGATGGCAGGGCAACTACACCCAGAACGGAGAGATCAAAACCTTGCAGGTAGATTTCCAGGAGGCCGACGAGCAGGTAGTGCCCTACGTGGATATGAAGGGCCACGGTATGAAGAACACACGTTTCGAGCTGAAGATCTGCGGCCAGAAAGAGCTGCACCTGAAAAAGGTGAATGTCGATAACACAACGTTCGAGTTCGTGGGCAAACCCCAGGGCGACAAGATCACCGGAAGGTTAACGATCAGGCAGGGTGACAAGCAGCTCAGTGATGAGATCTTTACATTGACAAGAGCGGGCCAGGCACTCACCGCGGTGAATTGAAACAGAATTTAGAATATAGAATTTAGCATTTAGAATGAGGAGCGATGGTATTTTATTCTAACTCCTAAATTCTATATTCTATATTCTATTCTATCTCGAATTTTCTCACATAGTCACGCTGGGGCGCAGCACTGTTCTGTCGTAAATCAACATCAAAGCCCCGTTCGAGATTGTTCCCGGCGAGGTCTTCCAACCTGGCTTCGCTGCTAAGCGTGTAGCTTCCCGTTGTCCAGGGGTTATCGGGGATAAAACGGTAAATGGATTCACCTGCGATGGTTTCTACCTTTCCCCGAATGGGTTGATCATTCCTGTAAATGCCGATCGCTTCGCGCACGAGCACATGATCGAGCGGTTCGTGGAAATTCACCAGCAGCGGGTTTCTGGTACCGGCGCCCGGAGCAGTGATGGTCCAGCGAGACGGAGCAGGTGAAACCGTATCGCGCAACGACACTACAAAATTTTTTAGGAAGGACTGTCGCAGTGTTGCACCACGTGTGTCTTTCCAGTCGCCACCAACCACCAGTTGATAATGCGCACCTTGCTCCAGGGGCTCTCCCAGTTTTTCGTTGGGCTGAAGTCCACGTTTGATCCTGCCCGGATCCAGCCATAGCGTAAGCAACGTGCCGTCATGGTTCCAGAGCTCGGGCTGCAGATCAAGAAAGACATCCGCCAGTGTATCGCGGGCATTCTTCACGAGTGTTATGTATCGAAGCGCGTGGCCTGCCTGCATGGGTTTTGAAAAATGTACATAGAGCTTCAGCAGGTTTTGTGGCAGGGTATCCCGTGAAGGAAAAACACCTATGACCTGAGGGCCGTCAGTCGACGCCGCGGCGGGGATCACAACCTCACCCAGGCGTTTGTTCTTCAGACGCACTTCGTATGACAGTCCACGGGTGAAAGGGATCAGTGGCTTGAAGACAACTTCACCATTGCTGATGTTGTACTCACCCAGCATGGGCGGCCCGGCTTCAGGGGTCAACACATGAACGGTGAGATCCTGCTGCAACGAATCCGGCAGAACATTGCCGACAAGCGCTTTTGAAATAGAGATCCCGGTGGCTATGCTGTCGGTCCAGATCACGGCAATGGGTGTCTCCGTGTTGTGACGAGGGATACAGGCAGTAATAAAAAAAGGGATCAGATATATTGCGTATCTGATCCCTGATAAAGTGATATTTTTCAGTACCATCGTTCGCCGGCCGTCCACAGATCGAGGTCGCCATTCACGCGGCGTTGCAGCACTACTACCTGGTTGTCGTCAAGCTTGTCGAGCTGCATCACGTTCACCACGGGCAACGTGACAAAGTCAACACCTGCTGTGGCATAACTTTCTTTCACCGGCTCGGTAAGCGATCCTTCATAGGTCTCAAGGCTCTTGTATTGCACGCGCATCACAGGGCGGCTCGAGTTGGCCATGATCAGATACGAATCGCCACCTTTTTTGATGGTGACGATATCGAGCGGTGTGTTGCCGGCACCGAACTCCCCTACTGTTCTTCCTTTCACATGCTTGCCGGGCTTCAGCTCATCCATGGGAAAGAGCACGAGCGGTGTGCACGTGAAGCTTGCCACAAGATATTTTTTTCCGTTCAGCTCTGCCGTTGTAAATGTTTTGATGGGCGCATAGGTTTCGTAGCGGCCGTGGGCTGCGTGATAGATCTCCAGCGAAGCCTGCTCCTGCCGGTTGGCAAAAGGAAAAGGTATACTTCTGAACGTGGAGCTGAACTCCTGGTTGGAGAGACCGCTCACCATCAGATTGCCGTCTGCAAAATGCATGTCTGAAACAGACCATACACGGGTGGGACGTCCCCGCTGATCTTTGGCATCTTCTGCCGGCACATTGCTGATGGCGATGGTGCTGTAAGGAATATTCTTTAACGATACGGGCTGGATCTTGTCTCCTTCTATGGTGAGCAGCACCGGCGTGCCATCGCCGTTCTGCACGGCACAATAGATCTTTTTGGAGATCGGGTTCACCACCAGATCCTGGATGTTGATATTTTTAGCTTCGGTGCCCAGCAGCGCGGCGATCTTCTGATCTATATTCTTGAGCTCAACAGCCTGCGCCTGGGCAACAGCGGTTTTGTCTTTTGTATCGATGGCAAAAACAGCAGCGCTCTTTGAATCGCCGATGAACAGGATACCTTCAGGGCCAAAGGCAAGCGCGCTGATGGATTGAATCGCAGGTGTTCCATTCACAAGACCATATGGACCAGAGGAGCGTTTTGCGCTGGCCAGCAGCAGGGAAGCAAACAGGCCCACAGCCAGGAAGTAGTATGCTTGTTTCATGTGCCAAAGGGTTAGGGTAAGGGTATATATTAGTCCGGAGAATCAAATTAAGAAATCCAGGCCTCGTTTCATAGCCCGGAGTCAGGGTTTGACAGGGAATTGGAGATCAATGCCGGATTCCGGTTGACGAAAGGATGCCAGAGACAGGTGAATGGAAGGGTTGCCAGTTACCGGTTGCCAGTTGCCGGATAGCCAGTTGCCAGCGTAAACGCCTTAGGTGTTGGGATTGGCATTAGGCATTGCAACAACACCGCATTGGCGGATAGAACGTTATGGATTTCAGGAAAAACTTTGTAAATTTTACGTATTCAATCCGGGGACTATGAAGAAACTGATCGTCATCATTCTCCTGGCAGGTTGTATGCCTGCCTCGGCACAGTTCAAAGAGAGGTCTGAGAGACCGGGCCTGTTCAGTTTTTTCAGGATGAAGCAACTTCCCCCTAACCTGCGGTGGCTCCGGAACGCACCTGTCTTCACCACCCTGCCCATGGGCAACCTGTCTTCATCAAGTTATTGGGAAGGTGTTTCCTACACCAGCTATTCCGAGAACGGGCGATTCAGGAGCACTCATTCGTTTGACGTGCAGGGGCAGCTTCGCGAATCAAGGGCTTCGTTCAGCCTTCGAAAAAGTGGTATGCTCTCCAAATGGGCGGTACAGCTTTCGGCACAACGCAGCAGGCCGTTATTTATTTATACCATTCGGTAGTTGCGTCAGAGGGACTCTGATAAATCAAGACCGGAAGTAGGCAGTAGGCAAATGCCGATCTTCAATCGGCAGCAGTAGGCAATAGGAGAGTTCCAGGCATCACGTGAGTATTACTCTACTCGAGTGGCAAACAGTAGTGATGGTTTGAAACCGTTCTTTTGCCTACTGCCCGATCGCCTGCGATCGGATTTGCCTACTGCCTACTAAACAAGTGGGTTCATTTCACTCTCCGCCATTTCCCCCGGTTTTCTTCCACCGAGCCAGGCTTTCAGGTCGGCTTCGCGAAATGCGTTATCCGGTTGAAGGATGGTGGTCTTGTCGGCGTAGTAAATGATGGTCATCACCTCGCGCATAGTATTAGTGTTATTCGCGGGGGCGTTGTGAAGGGTCCAGCCGGCATGAAAGGTGGCGTCGCCGGCATTCATCGTATCGCGGCCCGACACCGGCATGGCGTGGTCTTTCACATACTGATCGAAGAATGTTTCCGATGCATCGGAGATCTCTTTCGAGAGAATATAACCTTGCTGGTGAGAGCCTGATGCAAACTGCATGATGCCCATGTTCTTTGACAGGTCTACCAACGGCATCCACAGGGTGATGGTGTGCGTGGTATCCAGTGGCCAGTAGAACTGATCCTGGTGCCAGGGTGTATGTCCTCCGCCGGCTTCCTTGAACAGGGCCTGGTCGTGGTAAACCCTTACCCGCTCAACGCCCATGAGCTGTGCTGCCACGGCGCCGAAACGTTTCGACAGCACAAATCGCTTCAGGGTCTCGCTGGTACACCAGAGGTTGAAGATCTGAAGAAAGGCCTTGCCATAGGTATCGCGGTCTTTCATCGCCCGTTTTTCCGTATTCATTTTTTCCACGGCTTCGCGGATCGCTTTCCTGTAAAAGGAGACCTCCTGCGGCGAGGCCAGCTGTGGCAGGCAAATGTGCCCGTCTCTTCTGTAAGCTTCTATCTGGTGGCGGCTCAGCGGGTACCTCCCTTGTAATTCCTCCTGCTGCTTGGTCGTTGGTTCCTGCATATCACAAGTCATGTGGGTTGAATCAAAAATACCGGCGCGCGCTGACATCAGTCTTCCTCGCGATCATGAAAGCATTGCACTCTATTGAATAAATTATTATATTCAGGAATCATTTCCTCAATATGAAGCCAGTTTTTGAAAAAATTTACAACAGAGATGATGCTTCGTTCAAGGTGATGCGTCTGGAGACCAGGACCTTCGATCATCCGTACCATTATCATCCGGAGTACGAGCTGACCCTGATCACAGCAGGGTCGGGACATCGGTTTGTAGGCGACCATACGGATACATTCTTCTCCAACGACCTTATCCTGTTGGGGAAAAATCTGCCGCACTGCTGGCTGGATTTCGGCCAGAGCAAACACATGGTATCTGCGGTGGTGATCCAGTTCAGGGAAGATTGTTTCGGCAAAAGCTTTTTTGATCTGCCGGAAATGCACCGGATCAGCCTGCTGCTGCGGCGCGCATCCAGGGGCATTCAATTCCTGAAAACCGGCGGCAACCTGCTGGATTCGTTGAACCAGATCCATCAGCAAACAGGCTCCGACCAGCTGATCACGTTCCTCAGCATCATGAACGACCTGTCGCGTTCGGATGACTTTGCGCTGCTGTCCACTTCGGATTACAACACCACCCATCACGACACAAAATTCAGCAGGATCGACAAGGTGTTTGAATATGTAGCCGGTCATTTCCGCACGGGCATCGACCTTTCAGTAACCGCAGACCTGGTGCACATGACCCCTTCCGCTTTCTGCCATTATTTCAAGAAGTACACCAAGAAGACCTTTACACAATACGTGAACGAAGTGAAGATCGGGTATTCATGCAAGCTCCTGATGGAAACGGAGCTGAACGTTTCGGAGGTCTGCTATCAGAGCGGATACAATAGTCTTTCCCGGTTTAACAAGTGCTTCAAAAAGATCACAAAAAAGACACCGTTGAGCTACCGCAAACATTTCAATCTTCCGGAAACGCGAGTCTTAACTAGTTGACAGTTGACAAGGGAACAATTGACAACGTTGTGTAAGCTAAAACAACCAGGCTATGTTCTCAAATGTCTAAAGGCGCCCAATAGCCGGTACCATTGTCAACTGCCCTATTGCCAACTGTCAACTGATTCCCGCTGGCACATTCTTTTATCACCTCAGGGTGATGATAGTAACAGAAGAGCAAAAAAAGGAAGCGTATGCCTTTTACAAGGAGGCGCTTGAGCAATTATATGAAAGCGGGGCTGACTTTATGCTGGGCGGCGGTTTCGCTACCTTTCACTATACAGATACTTTCCGCGACACCAAAGATCTGGACGTATTCTGCAAACCCAGCGAGTATCCCAGGATACTGAAACACTTTGCACAAAAAGGTTATCGCACGGAGCTGACGGATGCGCGATGGCTCGCCAAGGTTTTCAAGGGTGAGTATTTTATCGACATCATTTTCAATTCGGCCAACAACATCTGCACGGTGGATGACGTCTGGTACGAGCATGCTGAGGCCGGAGAATTCGCGGGTATGCCTGTGAAGTTCATTCCGGCGGAAGAGCTGATCTGGTGCAAGGCGTTTGTGCAGAACCGCGAGCGTTATGACGGTGCTGACATCAATCATGTTATTCTGAAGTATGGCAAAAAGCTCGACTGGAAGCGACTGCTGGCACGGATCGATCCGCACTGGCATCTTTTGCTGGCGCACCTGGTATTGTTCCAATATGTTTATCCCGCCGACTTCCACGAGATCATACCCAAATGGCTTTTCGACGAGCTCATGGACAGAGCCCGCGGACAATACGATCTTCCGCCGGCCATGGAGCGTGTGTGCCGCGGACCGGTGATCGACAATACACAGTATTCCGTTGACGTGAAGGAATGGAATTACAAAACGTGTACAATCAAAACCATATAACGTATGGCGGACGGAGAAAAAAAGACGCGTATCGCAGCCGTTGGAGACATCCATGTAAAAGAAACGGATAAAGGAAAATGGCAGGAATATTTCAAGGAAGTATCGCGGCAGGCGGATATTCTTCTCATTTGCGGAGATCTTACCGACACGGGCGACGAAGGGGAAGCGCAGGTGCTGTCAGAAGAGCTTAGGGCCTGCAGCATTCCGGTGATCGCCGTGCTGGGCAACCACGATTTTGAAAAAGGGCGCCATAAGCTGATCCGCCAGATCGTGCAGAAAGACAACGTGCATGTGCTGGATGGTGA
>NZ_JAHESF010000055.1 GCF_018598225.1 Chryseosolibacter histidinae
CCTTTCTTTTTTCCCCGCCGACGACGGCATACGCGCTCGCCTCTTGTCTCGTGGGCTCGGAGCGGTGTATAAGAGACAGTCGTAAGAGAAGCACAGGGTGCCATTTTTACTCACGCTGAGAAAACGAACGGGATGTTTGGTGAAGGTGGTGAGTTGTGTTTTATCATTGGGCTGGCTCAGCGACAGGCGGTGAACGTTGTAGTTTCCACTTTGCTCGCTGAGGTAATACAGGTAATTGCCTTCGGGATCCGTCACCGGGTTGCGGTCTTCGCCGGCATCCTGCGTAAGCTGTGTATGGGTACCGTTGCGCACATCGTATACCCAGAGGTCGCGCGCAATGGATGACCGGTGATGCTTGCGCCACGGATCTTCGTAACCTTTGCGGTCATGGTAATAGATCCTGTTCGCAGAAGCATCGTAGGAGGCAAGCTCAGAAGGTGTGGTGAGCACCTGCGTGTTGCGTCCGCCTGTCACCGGCACACTGTAGAGCTCGGGCATGGCGCGGTTGGGAAAATCTGCATAGGTTTCGAGGTCAACACGGGATGCATTGAACAGCACATTCTTTCCATCGGGCGTGAATGCCGAGGGGTAGTCGTGCGACGAATGGTAGGTGAGCCGTTGTGCGCTGCCACCCGTAGCCGGAATGGTGTAGATGTCGAAGTTACCGAACCGGTCTGATGCAAACGCGATGGTCTTTCCATCGGGAGACCACACCGGCATAAAGTCGTGCGCGGGATGAATGGTCAGCAACGATGCCTGGCCACCTGCCGCGGGTACCGAATAGAGGTCGCCTTGGTACGTGAAGACTATTGTGGAGCCATCGGGTGAAATGGAAGGGTAGCGCAGCCAAAGTGGCTTTTGCGCAAACACCGATGTAGCCATCAGCGTGAGGAGCAAGATGAAGGATTTCATAACAACAGGGATTTTGGGTTGGGTTATCAATAAATTTACCGGTAAGCCTCACCATCTGAAAGCTTTTCGGTACGGGCGGCTTGGGGTATTTTTTGGAGTTTGAAGTTTAAGGTTTAAAGTTTAAGGTTTCAAGTTAAGGTGGGCTTGGGTCAACGGGAGGGGAGACTGGGTTTTGGTTTTAGTTTGTAGCCGAGGCGCTCCAGCCATTTTACACTGAGCCAGGGCCACGTGTTCAGTACCTTATCTTTGGGCGCCATGCCATAGCCGTGGCCACCGTGGTCGTAGATATGAAGGCTGGCGGGGATGCGATGTTTCCGCAGTGCCTGGTAGAAGAGAATTCCGTTTTCGGGCGGCACCACGTTATCATCTGTAGAGTACACCAGGAACGTGGGAGGCGTATGCTCATCGACGCGGTTTTGGGTGGAGAGCGAGTCTACGAATGCGTTGTCGGGGTTCTTGCCCAGCAGCATCTCGCGGCTGCCATTATGTGCAGGCGCGCCGGAAAGTGTGATCACCGGGTAGATCAGGATGGCAAACGCAGGCCTGGTGCTCCAACGCTCCAGGGGATCTTTCGCTTTTTTGATGGCGGGCTGATGCATGGTGGCGCACATGGAGGCGAGGTGGCCGCCAGCGGAGAAGCCGATGATGCCAATGCGTTCGGGGTCGATCTTCCATTCGCCTGCCCGCATTTTGATGATGCGCAGGGCGGTGGTTACATCCCGGTACTGATCAGGGTAACGGTGGCCCGCCTGGTTGAAGTCGTTGAGGCGATAGTTGAGCACAAAGGCATCGAAGCCGTACTGATTGTAAAACTGAGCTACATCCACGCCTTCGTGCTGGTCGGCCAGGTGTGAATAACCGCCACCGGGGCAGATGAGGATGGCGCCGCCGTGGGCGGAGTCGGGTTTTGCCTTAAAATAGCGGAGAAAAGGCGGCTCCTTGTCTTTTTCGAAGCCATCGTTGGTCACTTTTTCGGATGCGGGATAGAGGTAGATCTTTTCCTGGGCGTGCAAGGCTGTCATTACTGTAATAAAGAGTGTGGCGAGATAAAGTGTTTTCATGGTTTAGGGTATTGGAATTTGAAATTTAGGGGTTCGGCTGCTTTTTTAATAGCGGTGGTAGGATGGGTGGGGGAATTGATATGATACAAAAGAAAAAGGCAGTCACATTTCTATGTAACTGCCTCATTTTCAGTGCTCCTCCTCTTGGGCTTGAACCAAGGACCCCCTGATTAACAGTCAGGTGCTCTAACCAGCTGAGCTAAGGAGGAATATTTTACTTCCCAAAAGTCCCGAATTCTGCGAATTCTTTAAAATTTGGGAGTGCAATATTAAGGACTTAGGGCTAAAATATCCAAAACAGGCCGGATTTTTATTTTAATTCCTTTCGCCACGCCGGTTAATTTTAACAATACGGCCCCCCGTTTTCGTAAAATTAAAATCGAAAGATTCTTTTGAGTGTGCAGAATCCGGAGATTCCCCTTGAACCCAGTTCCCCCATTATTTTAACTGAATCTGCAAACGAATCCCATTGTCTGGCGTAGGGAGTTTTTTTAGCTCAATCTTTTACATAGATCCAACACTCAGTTACCTTGTCGTTAAGGAAAGCAATGTCTAATCCGCAGTCATCACCCCATACCTTATAACTAAGGTACTTTTGTTGTAAGTATCCAGGTCCCAATTTTTCGATCACTTCATCTCTTGTCAGGTTTATTAATTCTTTGCTTCTGACCAGGTGCCTGGCCATTTTCAGTCTGTTGTTGTCTTCCATTAGCCATCTTTGCCGGTTGAATGGCTCATAGTAGTTTGATTTATTAAAGTAAGTTGGTCCAATCACAAGCATCAAGATTATTCCAATCAAAGAAGGAACTGCAAATCCAATGGCTGCATACTTCGCTTTTCTCAACAGTCCCGCTATTAACAAAGTCAAAAATGATGTCGACAACGCTGTCAACAATATCTTCCGATGCCTTCCTTCCGGATTTTTAATTTCATCAATTCCAAACAAGTCAATGGTTTCCAGAAATAGGTAATAATAGATCACTCCGCTGATCACCAGCGATATTGCCAGTCCAATTATTGATAGTAAGACGTTTCTCTTTGTCATAAAAAATGCCGCACAGTTTACTCAATCCTGCCCCAACCACCTAAACTTGCCGGTCAGTTTATCAACTGTTCCAAATTGTGTGTTGTTATAGACAATCCAAATTTTTTCCTTGCCATCAGTCCATTCGTTCTTCTGAAAACTATAACGGACAACCACCGGTCGTTTTACCCGATATTCCATGAGCTTATTGTCGGCCCAGGGATCTGTATGCCAAACCAATTTGCCATTGGAGTCAAATGCTGAAATGAACACTCTCGTTGAATCCAGAATGAACTTCATCTTCAGGTTGTTGTCGACTAAAGTGTCTTTCTTGACCCTGTCGCGAAGCGTGGCATGTCCTACATACTGTCCAAAACAGATACCAGTCAATAGTATAAAAGTCAATGTCAATAGTCCTTGTTTCATAGTCTCCTGGCATGCAGCTAGCTAGTGGGCATGTACACGCTTCATTAACTGGAAATTTAGCAAAAAGTGTTTGATCCAGCGATAAGAACCTGGTCACTCGGAGACTCCGCTTGAACGGGGTGTGTCAAACGTGGCGCCTGATGGAACGAACATGAACCATGCCCCGATAAGACTTTTTACAAAATATTAATTATCCCAATGCGTTATACTCGGACACTAAAACACACTGAATAAAAAAATGACCCTACGAATTATAAGGACCCTTCTGCTTTCGGCGGTTGTTGCCGGAGTAATAGGTTGTGGAGGTGACGGCTCACAAAATGACGATGCATGTTCCTGCGACACCACGAAATTTTTATACACGATCCGCAGCGGAGAGTTTAACAGGATCCCTGAGTACGATACAATAACTTTTGCAGCCGGAAAACTCTATGATCTGAGTGCAAATGAAAACAAACGACTTTGGTACAGAGACATTGAAAATCCTGACACCACCAAGTTCACACGATACTGGAATGACTATCTTCCAAATAACTATCATGCAGACCACCTGGATTTTGTCAATTATTATGAAAATAAGCCCGAAACTGAAATAGCTTTTCAATTTGGCCCCAATATGGATTTGTGGGCCTACCACATATTTGTTATTAAGAAAAGTGGTTGTTGTTATTTGGCAACCAGAAGCTACTTCCGGCATGCAAGGTTTGTTTACAAAGCTTTTGCAATCATAGATAAAAGCAAAGTCGATAGTTTATACGCTATTCTTGAGCCGATCAGCAAGATCCCAATGGACGCCGACTCATCGTGGCGATACAGAGGTTATTTTGCTGACAATAGAAACCAAACCAAGTTTTATGTGGATTTTGAAACGGAGATGGAGGCAGATCACAGAACACCGAAAAAGGAAGTTAAATCGTTGTACAACTTTGTTGACAATAGCATAAAATGGGTGAAAACGTATGACTGACAAGATCAGCTGGTACAAAAAATTGTAGGCAAATCATATACAATGTGAAGTTAAATAGAATAGTAATCGCTGCCATCGCCATCCTGCTGGTTGTGCAAAGTTGCGGATCGAAAAGCGAGTTTCAAAAAGTTTTAGACTCGCCGGAAGAATTCCATACCAGGGAAATTGAACTAACTGGAATTTTGATCATTTCAATTGAAACAAGTGTAATCATTATGACAACTCATTCTAAAGCGGATGAAGCAATCTGGATTGAGTTTTCAGAAAATTGGCTGGGTGATTACGCGTTCGATCAAGTACGCGATCATTTCATAAAAATTAAAGGGACGTTTGACAAGGATAGTAAGGGGCCCGAGGGGGAATATGCTGGAACATTAAAAAATGCGATGATCGTGGCTGTAGGTGACGTTCCCCCCAACGAAGAAAGGTTAGCGGCTTTGCGTTTGCTGCGTGAGAATAACCTTGAGCTTAAGAAGCTTCATCTAGACGGATTTCAATTGCACTTCAATTGCGACTCCATTCCGTTCCTGAAAAAAACCACTGGTGACACAACAAGAATTTGGACGACGAGTGAAGAATCGTGTTACTACATGGACAATTTAAAAGAAGATATAAAGCCCTTGAAGAAAAGTATCCATCCTGAAAAATTTGGAAAGACTCAGTATATAGATGTTAACGAGAACGGCCGGGTTTCGCTGGTAACCATGCACGAGACAACGTTTGTCAAGAGGAATGATTCCCTATACCACTTCAATCGTTTCATCAAGCCAAAGCTTATATTCCATCCAGGGATGTTTATTGACGACCGGAAATCCATTAAACTGGAAAAGAAATATAATTACAAAGGCGACAGCATAGTGTTAGGGCGTTCGTGGGTGGACAAAGGATTAAAACATTATTACATTATAGTAATGAATCACGAGGACAACGAACTGACCCAGTATTCATTCACTTTTGACGAAAATTTAAGATTTATCTACTGGGAAGATTGCAAGAATTGATTTGCATAGGAGCCTGCATACAATAAACTATAAGCCATTGCGGGCGGCACGGAGTCATTCAAATACAAATAAATCGTACCTTTAATTCCCGCGGTCAATCCCATGTGCGGTAGTTTCCCGTGTGCTGTGGCAGATTGATAACGAAATTAAATTTTGCCTGACCTCACTCACTTTATATGATCTGGAATTACATCCTCATCGCATTCCGTTCCTTCCGGCAACAGAAATCGTATACGTTTCTCAACGTTATGGGATTGGCACTCGGAATGGCGGCCAGCATTCTGATCTTTCAATATGTAAAGTACGAGCGGAGCTTCGATCAGTTCCATTCGCGGGCAAGCGATATCTATCGCATTCAATACAATGGCTGGCAGAATGGTCAGCTTAATTTTGAAAGCGCTGTTGCAGTGCCAGCGGTAGGTCCTGCGTTGAAGAATAATTTTCCTGAAGTGGAAGCGTATACACGTCTTCTGCGAACGGGCGGTGTGGTCAGGTATGAGAGGCCGGGAGAAACCGCGGTTGAATTTCGTGAAGACCGCGCTTTTTTTGCGGATACTTCTTTATTCAGGGTTTTCGACTTTGAACTTGTTCATGGAAATGACCAAACCTGCCTCAAGGGCGTGAGCAATGTTGTTATCTCACAAAGTATGGCAAAAAAATACTTTGGTGATGATGACGCTTTGGGAAAACGGTTGTCGGTCAACGACCGGGATGGGGTGCATCGGTTGCTTGAAGTGACAGGCGTATTTGCGGATGTGCCGGAGAGCTCTCACATCAAATTTGATTTCCTGGTTTCTTTCGAGACACTGAATGTATGGTCTGAGAATGCTTCGGAGACGTCGTGGGACTGGCTTGGCTTCTACACGTTCGTGCTGCTGAAGCCTGACGCGGACCCGGAATCTTTGCAGGCAAAATGGAATTCGTATCTCACCAGAACCCGCACGGAAGAATGGAAACTGACCAATAGTAAGCAGGACTTTATTCTTCAGCCTTTAAAAGATATTCATCTTTACTCGAACCTTCGAAACGAGACTTCGCCGAAAGAGCTGCGCGATGGCGATTCGGTTTATGCGCTGAGCCTCATTGCCGCCATTATTCTCATCATCGCGTGGGTGAACTATGTGAATCTTGCAACGGCACGTTCATTCAAACGCGCCAATGAGGTGGGTGTCCGGAAGGTTGTGGGTGCGCTGAAAAGTCAGCTGATCGGCCAGTTTCTTATGGAGTCGTTCATCATGAACATTACAGCTGCGGTGCTGGCGCTGCTCCTGGTGAGAATACTGTGGCATCCTTTTATTGAGCTCACAGGATGGAATATTCCGCTCAGCTTTATGTTTCAGCAGGAGTTCTGGGTGCTGGTAGCCGGACTGTTCATTGCGGGTGCGTTCGTTTCCGGGTTTTACCCCGCAATTGTTTTGTCGTCTTTTAAACCCGTTTCCGTTTTGAAAGGAAAATTGATCAAATCGTCAGCGGGAAATTATTTAAGGAAGGGACTGGTTGTATTTCAGTTTGCCGCGTCGGTCTTTCTGATCAGCGGCTCGTTGATCGTATATGACCAGCTGATCTTCATGAAGAATAAGGACCTCGGTATGAACATCAGTGAAACCATGGTGTTGAAAGGTCCGCTTGGCATCGATTCGCTTTATGATGCAAAATATGAATCCTTCAAAACGGAAGTTCTCCGGATCCCCGGTGTTAAGGGCATTACGGCATCTTACATCATTCCAGGAGAAGAAAATTGGTGGATAAAGGATGTACAACGGCTCCAAGGCGGCTCGCGGGGTTTGCATACCGCTGCCACAACCATCATCGACGAAGACCATATTCCCCAATATGAAATGCGGGTAATGGCGGGTCGTAACTTTTCAAAAGCGTTCAATGAAGAAGGAAACGCGCTCATCAATGAAGCACTTTTGAAGGAGCTTCAATTTGAAACCCCGGCCGAAGCGTTGGGTCAAAAAATAGTTAACAATGAAGACACTGTCGAAATTGTTGGCGTAGTGGCTGATTTTCATCAGATGTCGTTGAAGAAAGGAATAAGTCCCTATGTTTTTCGATACGCGGGCACTGCGAGATTTTATTCGATCAAGCTTGAGGGAGAGGCGAACTATAAGGACGTGATTGCGAAGCTCGCAGGACCCTGGGAAACATTCTTCCCCGGCAACCCCGTCGATTACTTTTTTCTCGATCAGTTCTTCGACAAGCAGTATGAGCGCGATGACCGCTTCGGAAAAGTCTTTACAGTTTTCACGATACTGGCAATTGTTCTCGCCGCGATGGGACTACTGGGACTGGCGTCGTTCATGACCCTTCAGCGAACGCGTGAGATCGGTATTCGAAAGATCATGGGCTCGAGTGTTTCCGGTGTGATACTTCTGCTTACGAAAGAATTTATTCAGCCCGTGCTCATAGCCATTGCCATAGCCCTGCCGTTGGTATGGTGGCTGATGAACGAGTGGCTGCAGACGTTCGCCTATCATGTTGCCGTGCGGCCACTTATATTTTTCATTTCCGGAATGCTGGTGATGGTAGTCGCCTTCATTTCAGTTTCGTCTCAAACCCTGAAAGCTGCACTTGCCAAACCCGTTGATTCATTAAAACATGACTAATGCGCGATCATTTCGACGTTATCGGTGCTTTGGTTTGCCTGCCCCAGGCAATGAAGATGGCACAAACCAAAACGAAAATGTTAAAACCGATCTGAGAACCTTCGCCTCTTGAGATATGAAAAATGCTCGCGGCGATCATCAGCAATATAGTGCCGTAAGCAGCGTAAACTGTAAGCCTGGGCTGAATGCGAAGCAGGGCAGGCAATACCAATCCGAGCCCTGCCAACAGATCGACCACTCCGGTAATTGTTACTAAACCTGGGTTTTCTTTCACCCAGGGCCACGGCAATGCTCCAGGTTTAAAAATTTTCATTGACCCGGCCCAAAGAAAGGTAACGGCTAAGAGTATCTGTGTTGCCCAGAGAACAACGTTTAAAGCCTTTGATGTTTTTTGCTGACCCATGTTGCTTTTTATTAGTTCATGCAAAAATAGGTACCTTTGCTTTCCATTGTATAGCACTTTCCATTTGGATAGCGCTATCCACAGGGATAGTAATGGTAAAACAAGAAGCGGATGTTGTCTAAAGGTGGTTGCCCAAAAACAATGCTGTCTATCAGGGATGCGCTTGAGGCAGTTGAAGGAAGATGGAAATTGCTGATACTTTTTGCGTTGTCGGAGAAACCAAAACGTTTTAAGCAAATAGCAAAAGAAGTCAACGGAATTACCGATAAAACTTTGTCGAAGGAATTGAAGAACCTGGAGGCAAACAAACTGATCCGAAGAGATGTTTACGACACTTTCCCTCCAACAGTTGAATATTCAATCACGCCGCACGGAATGTCGTTGGAAAAAGTTTTGGACGAGCTTCATTTCTGGGGTTTGTCTCACCGGAAGAAAAACATTGTGAAATGATTTTTGCCTGATCTGGACCTGCGCTTTATCGCTCTGATCTTATCTTTTTCCTCGTCAACAACATAAAGCTTCCGGTTGAAACGAAGGTAAATTGGTATGTCGATCGTCCTTTGTCAGGCCATTCAATATTGATAAGGCGTTTGTCCGGGTCAAGATCATAGCTGCATCTTAGCACTAATTGTTCACTCCGGTTTTTGGTATTATAGAAACTCAAGGTTAGGTCGTCCTTGAAAGTCCATATTGTCCTGTCAGTCTTTAGCGAGTCTTTTGGCAATCTTAATATGGATAGGCCTATTTCCTTCGTTTCCTGGATCTGGTCGATGTGCGCATCTGACGTCCATGGAAAGTCTTTTATGTTATCAACATAGAGATCCTGCCCGAAACAGATTATTGAATTAATGGTGATTATGAATGTGAGTAGTCTCATTTGTCACGGATAGTGAAAGTGGTTACCGTCATTTATTTGCCTGCCTTGTAGTATCGATTGGCCGCTCCGCTGAATAGCCGGACTAAAACGTAAACACGCAGTGCGAAGATAATAATCATTAAAACTTCGTCGGGACTGATAGGTTTTTCCTGGATGAATAACACGACCTCCCAGAAGGTAAAAAGTGCCAGGATCACGCGGGTCCATTCGTTTTTTAACCCGATGCCCAGTAACACTACGAGTATGGCAACCTCGATGAAGAAGTACGTTGAGAAAATGCGATGCGCGAAATCCGTTGTCATCAATTCTTCAAAGATCGATTGTAATGCGGCAAGGATGACAGTCAAATAACAGATCATCGTCAGCTGTTTGATCTTTGGTTCTCTTGTGTCGGTCATCGTCCTACATTTTTGAAGTACTGGTCTACGTCTTCCATGGTCAACGTTAAGCCTGGTAATATCAACGGGGCGTTCCCTTCCTTGTATAGAATCAATTTCCAGTCCGGAAGCATGTCCCTTTGTACATCCAGGTGCCAGGTCTGGTTCTTTGACGTAAAACGAATGAATTGCCCGGTTGCCGTCAGGGTTTGAATGCCCCTGGATTCAATCATACAACGTGCCGCTTCACGATGCCGGGTATCAATTTTTGCATTTTCCTCAAAGTCCTGGCCCTGCATTTTTTTTAATTCACCAACCTGTTCATTTGTTGGATTGACTATCACCGCGCAATCAAAGTCGATGGTCTGTACAGAATCTGTGCCCGCTGTAAGATAGTTTTCCAATCGATACATTTGTTTGTACTGCTGTACACTCAACGGTAGCGCATAGTAAAATGAATCGCTTTCTATGATGTCCTTGCATGAATCACTGAGCGGCTCTTTTTTAGAACAGCTTATAACTGCGAGGAAAATTGTGATGGCAATTAATGGTCTCACTTTCCCCTTGCTATTATTCGATGTCGCCATTGTAAATCGTTAAGCCAGGAATTGCCTTTTTTAATTCTTCAAGATCAGTGCTATCTGCTTTGTTGCCATAGATCTCCAGGTATTTTAATTTTTTAAGCGCCTTAAGTTTTCCGAGCTCTGCTGAAAGTGTCAGCTTGTTCATAAACAGGCTCAGGCTGTCGAGGTTCTGAAGCCTTCCGAAGTTGCTGGGAAGCGTTTTTAGATCGAGGTCACTCAGTACCAGTGACTCGAGATTTGTCAGCTCTGTTATCTCGTCCGGAAGTTGTCTGAAGGGTGGTAGCTGCGTTCGTTGATCGAGGGCACTGAGGGGAGGATAGATTGTCCAGCCTCTTGCGCTGTCTTTCGCAATGTAGAGTCTTCTGGCAGCTTTGAGTTGACCGATGTCTTTCGGAACACTGTCAAGTCCGTACGTTTTCAGGTAGATCTCAAGCGATGTTTTGTCTGCGAGGTCTTCAAACAAACCGGTTTTCTTTTCAGTCGTCTCACAGCTCAAAAGAAGGATCAGCAAAACAGGAAAGAGGGTTTTCATCATTTTCTAGTCCAGTGGATGCCCAATTTCCCAAATATGCCCGAATGGATCAACCAATTTTCCGATTCTCCACGATTCTTCCGTGGTAACCGGACAGATCTGCGTGGCACCGGCTTTCAGGGCACTGGCGTACATAGTGTCCGGGTCATCGACCGTTAGCACCATGCGAACGCCACTTCCACCAATGGTACTGGGGCTCAGGTTGTCGAATTCCGGCTCTTCATCACCAAGCCAGAATTCTGCTCCTTCAATAGCGATCTTCGCGATAAGTTTTCCACCAGGCGCATCATACCTGACCACTTCTGTGGCCTCGAACGCAGCGATGTAAAATTTAACGGCTTCGATGCCGCTCTTTACTACCAGGAATGGTGTAAGGGTAGTGGGTCTTTTGGATTTCATGCCTGATATTTAATGATCTCAGCAGCTCTTTTTTATGCCGAAATCGTCTATGATCAAAGCTACATTTTTAGACCATACCTGGCACTATTTAATGTGAATAAATGCTCCAGGATCGATACGTTATTTTCTGTCATACAACCAGTCGCTGTTATCTGCGGGCACGTAATCGCCCGCGAGCATTGTTTTGATCCGGGATACGCGCAGCTGATTTTCGTTTTTGTGTGCAATACAATGGAACGTGGCAGGCGCGCGGATCATGGCCACGAGCGACAGGTATTCTGCTTCCGATAATTGATTGAATGATTTGCTGTAATAGATACGGGAGGCATCCTCAAAACCGTTGACCGCTTTGCCCTGGTGATGCCCCAGGTAAACTTTATTAATAAAGAGTTTGAGGATGGTGTCTTTGGGCGTGAGCGCATCAAAAGCGAATCTTGCGATCAGTGTTTGTTTGATCTTTTGAACGCCGGGTTTAAAATCATCGAAGTAGAATATTTTCACAAGGCCCTGGCTGATGGTGGTTAATCCTGTGCCCGGAGTACTGAAATCGTATCCTTTGTGATAGTAAAAGTTTGGATCCTGCACCTTTAACAGGATATGGCGTTGCTCCCGTGTGAGGTCTGCCAGTTCCAGTCTCATCGCCTCTGATTGAAGCGCCTTCTCAACGATCAGCGGTGTTTCTTTTCTTGCGCTGACAACTATAATGAAGTTGTAGATAACGAATACCGCTACGCCGGCACCGAAGATCTGCAGGGCTACGCTTATTTTTCTTTTCATAGGTTTATGTTGGTTTTTAGTGCGCCGGTGTTCTCCGCCGGTGTTTGATGTTCTTCACGAACACCACTTTCTGCGCCGGTGTTGGTGTTCTTCACCAACGCCACTTTTTCGGGGTTATGTCTATCAGTCACAAACCTAGTTTAGATCCGGTGTTTCAGATTCAGGAAATAATAAGTGGTGGAGGTAGTTTGAGAAGTGTGCGGAGCGGAGAGATAACTGTGAAGCACAATGACAACGATTACGTTCGTTGTTGATATTTATCTGTCACGTATCAAGTACGAATCTATCCAGCGATTTGAGGAGCGGTAAGTCTGTAGTTTGATTGTCTACTCAGTGAAGCGTTTGTGAAGATGCGAGTGGTGACACACTCGGAAATTAGATCCTCTCATCTCTTAAGGAGTAATTTGAAGCGAGCAATAACTAGTGCATCCGCTGACTTTTTTCACTTTTTTTCCCGATAACAGCCGCTCACTATAACTATTCATTTTATAACAATTTTTTTCAATTCTTGTTTACGAATTCGGGATTCTTTTTGTCGTTATCGGGATTATTTTCATTAACTTTATTTTAAGCAACTGGCAACAAGTTGCTGCGATCATTAATAAAACTTAAAAGAAGACTCTCCTTTAAGTAAAAACCTAGCCCACTTTTTACTTCGCATTATGACTGTTCTTTACAATGAAGACCGCGCATTGAAGCTTCTCGGCGAAGGCGATGCAGCAGGATTCAAAATGCTCTACGATCACTATGCACCACGCGTGGGCGAGGTAGCATATCTGCTGTTGAGGAGTGAAGAGCAAGCTGACGATCTCCTGCAGGAGGTTTTCATTCAGGTGTGGGTCGATCGCGAAAGGTTTTTAGCTGCCGATAAATTTGAAGCGTACCTCTTCACCTGCGTACGGAACCATGCGCTTCGTTGCATCAAACGAAGTAGCCGGGAAAAGGAAGTAAGAATGCAAGCTGCCTCATTAAAAGACCTCGATGAGAACAGCGTTGATAATTATATAAGAAAAAAAGAGCTGGCCGGCCTCGTTCAGCAGGCGGTAGCGCAGCTTCCCACACAGCGAAGGCGTGTCTTCACCATGTCAACCGATGAGGGATTGAGCCATGCAGACATTGCAACACAGCTTAACATCGATCCGCTCACGGTGAAGAATCACGTTCACTATGCGCGAGCGTTCATTTGGGATCGGATCCATCATCATATTGTAGTTTCTATCTGTTTTGCTCTCCCGACTTCTCTTCTCTGCTGATCGGTTTCTTTTCTTCTGCTGATTTTTCACACCGCTCGCTTCCTGCATTTTTATTTCATTGCATTCCATCAACCTGCTAACGATAGCATAAGGATCGGTTATAAATTTCTTCACTGAGCGTGTGACTTTCTACCGTCGAAAATGCTCATTGAGATATAAAGTGAAAGTTCGAGCGGATTTGAAATTGTAAGAGATCCTCGCGCACAAAACCAGACTAAAATAAAAATCCAACACCATGACGCCCAACTTTGACGAGCTGCTGAACAAGGTACTCAGAGGCACTGCTTCTGAAGAAGAACACAGGGAACTTGAGTTAATGCTTCGATCCGGTGAGTATGATGACAAGCTCACGGCTGAGAAGCTTTCGAGACACGCGGTGCTCGATCCTGAGCGCGCGCAAAAGAGAGCCGAGCGAAGCTATCCGGCCATTGAAAAGATCATCGGTGCCTCACTAAGCGCTATGGGAAGGTCCCGCGCCTGGCTGGCCGCAGCCGCCATTGTTGTGATTGCGATGGTTGCAGGGGTTTGGTTTATAGCTAAAGAGAAGGAGTGGTTCAACGCAAATCTGGCTGAGCAGAATGATTTGGATTGGGAGATCTATTCAGGGAAGCAGGTGGTCACGCTGCCGGATGGAAGTAAGGTGGTGCTGAACGACAACAGTGAGCTGCAGCATTCAAAATCATTTGGTGAGACAACCAGGGAAGTAAAGCTCAATGGTGAAGCGACTTTTGATGTTGCGCATGATCGGTCACACCCGTTTATTGTTCACACGGGGAAAGTCACTACGAAAGTATTGGGAACAGAATTTAACGTGAAAGCTTATAGCGATCAGCAGGAAGTTACGGTCACGGTTTTAAGAGGATTGGTGGAAGTGCTGAACGAAAACAGAATCCTGGGCAAAATCAAACCCAATGAAGAAATAGCGATCAACACTGGCACGGATGAGTTTGTGCAGAAGCAAACGAATGCGCAAGAAGCCGTTCAATGGCGAAGCAATTTTCTTGTGCTAGACAATGTGAGCCTGGAAGAAGCCGCGAAAATAGTTGGCGATAAATTCAATGTGAAGATCAAGTTTGAAAACGAAGCACTGAAGAGGTGTCGGTATTTTGGATCATTCCTGAATAATGAGAATTTGACTGACGTGCTTACGTCAATAAGCATTGCTATGCGGATAGAATTTGAGATCGAGAAGACTACTAGCGTTGTGACTTTTCGCGGAAAGGGATGTGAGTAAAAAAAAGTCTTTCATAAAACAACACGAACCTAAAACCTAAAACAAAATCTATGGA
The DNA here is from genome assembly GCF_018598225.1 of Chryseosolibacter histidinae. Lineage (GTDB taxonomy): Bacteria > Bacteroidota > Bacteroidia > Cytophagales > Cyclobacteriaceae > Chryseosolibacter > Chryseosolibacter histidini. Next base: position 14,492 of record NZ_JAHESF010000055.1, read on the forward strand.
AAGAATCAAACTGAATCAAAGCGGCTAGTATGTGATCTGCGTTGGGCTGCTATTGTGGCAGTCAAAGTAAAAAGCAAAAAACCATCCGGGGTCGAGCCGGATGGTCAAATGTGCTTTTAATAATTATTCTGGTAACCATTAAAAACATTTAAAGGTATGAAAAATACTTTTACCGATCTACTCATTCGTAAACAGACCCCATTTGCGCGAAATAACATAACGGCTTTAATCATGAGAGTTTCGCAAGTTTATTTACTGATTCTAACATCGGCGTTAGTTACAATGGCAAGCCCTAAGGGAAGCGGCCAGTCAATTGAAAACACTACCGTTAAGCTTGAGATTGTCAACAAGCCCTTGAAGCAGGCGTTGCTGGAGATTGAGAAGCAAACTCACTTTCGGTTTCAATGGGATGTGGCAATTGAAAAATCTTTTCCCAAGGTGAACCTTCCGGAAGGAAAATATTCTGTAAAGGATGCACTTGATCGTTTGCTGCAAAACACACGGCTAAACTATCGGCAAAACAAAGCTCATATTATTATCATTCCGTCTGAAGAAGGTGAAAAACGTTCTGAGAAAGTGGCCGATGAGAAAGCTGAGTTAACTGACGCGAGTTCGGTAGTGTTGGTGACAGGCACAGTGAAAGACGCCGCGACACAAGAACCACTCGCTGGCGTGAACATTATTGTTAAAGGAACAACCAGAGGAACAACAACTGATGTAGAGGGCAAATTTGGAATTGAGGCAGAAGATAGCGATGTGCTTGTCTTTTCATTTATCGGGTTTCAACCTTTTGAGACCAACGTAGGTGGCAGAACGGTGATTGATGTTTCTATGGCGGTGGATGTAACCGCATTAAAAGAAGTAGTAGTAAACGCTGGCTATTGGAACGTCAAGGAGAGAGAAAATACAGGTAGTATAAGCCAAGTTTCCTCTGAAGAAATTCAAAAACAACCGGTATCAAACCCTTTAGCTGCGTTACATGGCAGAATGCCCGGCGTTCATATTACACAACAAACGGGCATGCCCGGTGGCGGATTCTTGATCCAAGTTCGTGGGAGAAACAGTTTAAGATCTACTTCTGGAGTAGGTGACCCTTTGTACGTTATAGATGGCGTACCGTTTACATCTACAACAATATCATCGAGCTCGATTGGTGGGCCAATTTTTGGTGGATTAGGTGCTAACCCTCTCAATAATCTCAACCCTGCTGACATCGAAAGTATTGAAGTCTTAAAAGATGCAGATGCGACGGCAATCTATGGTTCGCGAGGTGGTAACGGTGTTGTACTTATAACCACAAAAAAAGCCAAGGCAGGTAAAAGCCAAGTTGGTTTTAATTTTTACCAGGGTGTTGGTAAGGTTACAAATATGTTGGATTTGCTTACTACCGACCAGTACCTTGAAATGCGAAGAGAAGCTTTTGTAAACGATGAAGCGGTCCCCGGCCCAACAGACTATGATCTAACTATGTGGGATCAAAGTCGATATACTGACTGGCAGAAGGAGTTAATTGGAGGAACGGCAAACACGACGGATGCACAGTTCACTTTGTCAGGCGGTAATACAAGTACTCAGTTCCTTTTTGGCGGGGGTTTTTATCGGCAGAGTACAGTCTTTCCAGGCGATTTTGCGGACGAAAAAAGTTCCGCACATTTGAACATAAACCATGTTTCACCTGATAACAAGTTCAAAGCGGCTCTATCGTTTAATTATCTTGCTGATAAGAACAATTTATTGACCAGCGATCTCACCAATCAAGCTATAGCCTTGGCTCCAAACGCGCCTGCTATTTACGATGACAACGGAAACTTAAATTGGGAGAATTCGACTTGGATTAATCCTTTAGCTGCTCTAAGAAGAAAATATAAGGGCAATACTAATAACTTAATCGCCAACGGAAATTTAAGCTACTTAATCCTTCGAAATCTATCCGCTAAGGCAAGTATCGGGTATACAAATTTGAATATGCGGGAAACTTCAACCAACCCTATCTCTTCGCGGAACCCAGCAAATACTTCAGCCACTGGTATTGCATTTTTTGGCAACAGTGGTATTTCAACCTGGATAGTAGAACCTCAATTAGAATACAATGCAAGTCTAGGTCAAGGTAAAGTTGATATTCTTATTGGAAGCACTTTCCAAAACAGCCTACAGGAAGGTCAAACCGTTGGTGCATTTGGTTTCACGAATGATGCTTTGATTGAAAACATTCAGGCTGCAAGCAGTGTGTCTATTATAAGTACCAACTTCAGTGAGTACAGGTACAATGCATTGTTTGGACGTATTGGCTATAAATGGCGCGAAAAATATCTCATTAATCTAACAGGGCGTCGAGATGGGTCTAGCAGATTCGGACCAGATAAGAGGTTTGCAAATTTTGGGGCCGTCGGCGTGGGATGGATATTTTCTGAGGAAAAATTCATTAATAATACGTTATCCTTTCTTTCATTCGGCAAAGTAAGAGCCAGTTACGGCGTTACGGGTAGTGATCAAATCGGTGACTATCAATACTTGAATACTTACTCCACCACTTCGAATACTTATGATGGAATTAGAGGGCTAGTTCCAACGAGATTACTAAATCAGGACTACTCATGGGAAGAAAATAAAAAATTTGAAGCAGCCCTTGAACTAGCTTTTCTGAAAGATCGTCTTTCGCTCAACTCAAGCTGGTACCGAAATCGTTCGTCAAATCAACTAGTTGGATTTTCTCTACCGGCTATTACCGGACAATCCTCAATTCAATATAATCTTCCCGCGACCGTTGAAAATTCTGGCTGGGAATTCGAATTACGAGCTACTCACGTAAAAACTCCGAATTTTACTTGGTCAAGTTCTGCAAATTTAACTATTCCAGACAGCAAGTTAGTTGAATACCCAAATCTCGCAGGCTCGCCGTATGCGAACACCTATGTTGTTGGCGAACCCCTAAACGTTGTTAAAACATTTCAATATTTAGGAGTTGATGCCGGAACAGGTGTCTATACTTTTTCTGACCTAGATGGCGATGGAATAATATCATCGCCGCTTGACAATCAAACATTAATTAACCTTGGCCAAAACTTTTATGGAGGTTTCGAAAACAGTATTACCTACAAGGGCCTCCAAATTGACTTATTCTTTCAATTTGTGAATCAATTAGGATACAATTTCTTCAACAGCTTCAGCAACCCACCTGGTGCGGCAGTCAACCAACCGATCGAGGTAATGAATAGATGGCAAAGCTCAGGTGACCAAGCCGACGTTCAAAGGTTCACTCAGCGTTTTGGGTCCGACCCAAGTAATGCCTATATCAACTTTCTAAGCAATAGTAATAAAGCAATTAGCGATGCCTCTTTTGTAAGGCTGAAAAATTTGTCAGTATCATACGACTTGCCATTGAAATTAATCGGTAAAGCAAATGCGGACAAGGCTAGGGTATATATCGTAGGGCAAAACCTTTTCACCATAACGGAATACCGAGGAATGGATCCTGAAAATCGGAATGCACGGGTCCTTCCGCCCTTAAAAGTTATTGCCGCAGGTATCCAGTTAACATTTTAAATATCCTTTAACATGAACTCGAAAATGTACTTTCATAAATTGATCGGAAATTTGTTGCATGTAATTTCTGTCACTGGTATTACGTTCATGGGTGCGTCCTGTGATGAATTCGTTGCAATTGACCCGCCGAAGAATCAAATAAGCGGCTCAACTGTTTTCACCAATAACTCAACAGTTACATCTGCGATTAGTGCCATTTACATTGAAATGATGAGTAACTCAGGCTTTATGAGTGGCGGATCATCAAGCTTAACTGTACTCGCCGGTATTTCATCGGATGAGTTAATTAACTTTCAAACCAATGCCGACTACGTAGGTTTTTCTAACAACGCGATACTTCCAAAAAATTCTATTTTGAAGAGCCAACTATGGGACACAGGTTACAAGTACATATTTTATGCTAACTCAATATTAGATGGCCTCAACGGTTCAACTGGCATAACGCCGGACTTAAAAAAACAAGTTGAGGGCGAAGCCTATTTTGTAAGAGCATTTTGCAACTTCTACTTAGTAAACCTATTTGGTGATATTCCGGTAATAACAACAACAGATTACAGGGTTAATCGAATTGCGTCCAGAGCACCATCAAACACTGTATATGATCAGATTATTGCTGATTTGCAACAGGCTCAAACGTTGCTCTCCAATGATTACTCGTTTTCTGGCGGTAAGAGAATTCGCCCGAATAGATGGGCTGCAACCGCGCTTCTGGCGAGAGTATATCTATACTTGCAAGATTGGGGCAAGGCCGAAGCACTTTCAACTGAGGTGATCTCAAATACACAAGTTTATACACTGAAGGATATTAACTCTGTTTTCCTTGCTAATAGCTCTGAAGCCATTTGGCAACTTATGCCCGTTCAATCAGGTTTTAATACAAACGAAGGAGCGATTTTTATATCCTCGTCGACACCTCAAGTCGCAGCTCTCACAAATGATTTATTAAGCGCATTTGAACCTAACGACAATCGCAAGGCTGCCTGGGTTGGCAGTGTTACTGTCGGATCGAATATTTTCCATTTTCCATATAAATATAAGGTTAAAGCCGGTTCTGTAATCACTGAGTATTCAATGATTTTGCGTCTTGCCGAGCAGTACCTAATTAGAGCCGAATCCAGAGCGCAGCAGAGTAAAATTGACGATGCAATTTCAGATGTTGATGCTCTTCGCGTAAGAGCGGGGTTGCCTCCGATCAAACAAACAAATCCAGGAATTACTAAACCTGACTTGTTGGTGGCAATTGAAAAGGAACGTAGGATAGAACTCTTTTCTGAGTGGGGACATCGCTGGCTTGATCTTAAACGGACAGCGAGAGCAGACGAAATAATGCGGCTCATAAAAGGTTCTAATTGGGAGTCGACAGATGTACTATATCCGATTCCACAGGGAGAGAGAGAGAATAATCCAAGTTTATCACAAAATGCTGGGTACAATTAAACAATTGGTGAAAGTTCCTAGATCCTGGAACTTTCACTTAAATTTTATACTTGTAATGAATACAAAAACTTTCATTCTTACTATACTTTTCTTTCAGTCTAATTTTGGATGGGCACAAATTGGAGATCAGAGAAGTTCTGATTATCAACCGCTAAAGGTCGGCGACCCAGTTCCAAATTACACTTTGGTTAACCTCATTAACTATCCTTCTAAAACCGTTAGACTAGAGGATTTTAGAGGCAAATTACTTATTCTTGAATTTTGGGATTCTTACTGTACTCCTTGCATCGAAGGTTTTCCAAAAATGATGGATCTTCAAAGAGAATTTGCAAGTCATATCCAAATTATTCTGGTGAACCAGAAGGAAAATGTGAACCGGGTACGACAATTTTTTGATAAAAGAAAGAGACTTACAAATGTTAATGTAACCCTCCCAACAGTCTGTGGAGACACAATTCTAGGAAGTTACTTATTCAAGCACACTTCCGTACCACATGTAGTTTGGATAAATAAAAGCGGGATCGTGAATTCCATAACACTTGCTGATGTTGTAAATGCGAAAAATATTCAGAAACTACTAAACAACGAAAGCTATGTGCTACCACAAAAAGCCTCTTACAGTTCTGCGAATTTGGATTACAGCAAGCCATTGTTTTTAAATGGTAATGGCAGAATTGGGGATAGTTTGTTATGGCAAACGGTACTTTCAAAAAGAGTACCTGGTGTTCCTCAATTTCATAAAATCTCAGCAGACAAACGCGAGGGGTACTTTATTGCTGCGAATCTTTCGATTAGAGACCTATTCCGGTTAGCTTATGATAATTGTGGCTCGTTTTATTACAATTCAAACCTAGCCAATCTGAGGCAAACAATTTTGGAAGTTAGAGACTCGGCAAAGTATGTTCCAAAAAAGGACGGCGAAATGCAGTGGCAAAATTTTTATACCTATCAGTTGATTGCACCGAGGCAGTCTTTGCAAAAATTATTGGAAACTATGCGAAACGACCTAGCGAAATATTTCCAACTTGATGTTAGAGTCGAGAAAAGGAGAATGAAATGCCTTGTGCTGTCTGCAAGCGACACAACAATTATCGCATATAAGTCGGGGGATGCAGTACTAAAAGTAACCGACACGGATGTGAAACTCAATAAGGTCAAATTGACTAATTTCATTGAAACCCTTCGAGAAGTTTCAAATCGTCACGATTACCTACCATTCCCAATTATCGATGAAACCAATTTTAAAGGTGAAGTCGGTGGAATGGAGTTTTCTACGAATGTGTACAACAGTCAAGCCTTGGATTTAGCCCTTCAAAAATATAAAATGCGCCTAACTTTGGAACATCGGATCATCGATGTGCTCGTAATTAGCGAAGCAAGGAATGAATAATTAACGGCTCTATTTTATTCACTTGAAATGAAATACTTTGGAACTAGTTCGTATTTAAGGATAAAATGATCATACAAGGCAATCAGCATATTATTATAGACTCGAAAGGTTCGAATTTTCTTGCTGTCAGTATTCAGTAAGTAGAAGCTAAACTTATATGTATTGTTCCTCAAATCGTACACGTCGATGACTGAAGCAGATTTAAATAATTCAGCGTCCTCGTTCTCGGCTAGAAGATTGGAATTAACAAACAACCAATTTCCTGAAACGCAGCTTTCCTTGTTCACTATTAATGGCGGAGCAGAGAGTGTTAACGTAGAATTTACTTGGGCAACCTTAATCTTTGCCCTGCTTATCGTGTCGATTGTGTTACCCCGGTAAATCAGGTTCATATTTGTATCCATGCAGATGAATTGGTTTCTATAATAGTAGACGTAGGTTAAGTAGCCCAGGGCTCTGTTGTAGTGTAGCATTCCATCAGTGCAAAAAATACCATCTATTTGTTTCTGGAGGAGCGCGTCATTAAAAGTTGTAGAAAATGGAGTAAAAGCTTCCTTTCCTAGAATATAGGAGTTTGTTCTTGAACTCATCGATCTTAGGCCAAATGAAGCATTACTTATTGGCACTGATTCTATGAAGTAGGCACTGTCAAACTGGAAACGCTGCGGCTCCCAGGTGGTTAAATTGCCTTTAAATATTGCAGGGAGCACTCCATCCATTATGAAAAAGTTTGGTGAATCAACAGCTATTCGCGGATTCCTCCATTTTAATTTTTTTATTTCGTCGGGTCTGATGTTGACTTCCAGTGCGCTACCTAAGGAGCTATCTATTTTTAACAAACGGAACGGGGCGGTTTGGCTTCCTAAATAAATATGCGACGATGTCGCACCAGCGATATAGAAAGAATTGTATTTTATATCAAGCTTGCTAGGTAAATCTACCGGATGAGGCGGGAACAAGCGAATAAAGCTATTCCTGCGATGGTTTAGATTATCCGAAAGAAGAAAAAGTAAAAAAACCGATGCAATGCCTAGAAAACCTAAGCAACTTAAAACAATTCCGTTTTGCCTTGAAGTCATATTGTCAATACTTTTTTCGAGAAGAAGAATAACAACATTGAAATTGGCAGAATACCTTCTGCCAATTTCAATATCTGATATTAAGGAGTAGAAGGCCTTCTGAGGGCAGTTGTACAGTTTGTCACGTCAAATGCTAGAGGCGTGCCGGTGGTGTTCACTGTACATTGAGCTCCACCATTGGCAGTGGTGCAATTGTCTTGCACAGTTTGGAATGTAGAAGAACAATCTCCCGCTCCACTGATTTGGTATTTTGAATCATTCGTGAAAAGGCTTTCTGAAGCAAATGCGCCTGCGATTGCAAATACGAAAGCAAAAATACTCAGTGCAATTTTTGACTTTTTCATAAGTTAAAGTGTTTGCTTTGATTTAATAGTCCTACTCTTTTTCAGGTTTTCGGTTTCCCCTGTTTTCGCGCAAAGAATTTAATTGAGCGCGCTGATATTTACGGCCTATTGAGGGCACTTGAACAGTTTGTCACGTCCCAAGCTAAGGGCGTTCCGGTGGTGTTCACTGTACATTGAAGTCCACCATTTGCAGTGGAGCAATTGTTTTGCACAGTTTGGAATGTAGAAGAACAATCTCCCGCTCCACTGATTTGGTATTTTGAATCATTCGTGAAAAGGCTTTCTGAAGCAAATGCGCCTGCGATTGCAAATACGAAAGCAAAAATACTCAATGCAATTTTTGACTTTTTCATAAGTTAAGTGTTTGCTTTGATTTAATAGTCCTACTCTCTTTCAGGTTTTCGGTTTCCCCTGTTTTTTATCGCGCAATAAAAATTCGTTTGAGCGTACTTGATATTAAGCGCCTAATATGATGATCGATAAAGAGGCGAAATGCACATGTAGGAAGATGCTTTCATGTGATAAGCCGAAGCTACTTCTGTTGAGAATGAACCTTGAACAAGTACTGTACACTGGACACCGAAATTAGTGGGTGCACAGCCACTTTCTAAAGTGCTCATGGCTTCAAGACATTCCTCATTCATGGTGCTCCCAAAAATCCCACTTGTTGGGAAGCTATATTCAGTCGCAATCGCGCTGAAGAGGCCTAGACAAAAGAACAAAGTTGTGAATGACGCTTTAAGCTTATCCATAGAAATTCCTTTAGTTACCTGGAGGTGTAGCCATTATAATTGCATTTTTGCTTTCGATTTGCTGTTTTGCTTGTAATGTCGATCCCGCAATGGCTAACATTACAAATGCTATATTAAAAACTAAATGTTCGTTCCATCCGAGCCTTGATAGTACTCCGCCACATGAACAGGGAATGTATTCGCTGAAGTTCAGGATAGCAATGATGTATGAAGTAAATATTACCATCAAAGTATATGATGCGTACAGCGCTACTTGCCGAAATCGTGACAAGGATAATAAGACGGCAATTATAATTTCAAGCATTGGAACTATCCACATTACCCACCCCGCAATCGCCGTAAGCATTGGCGACTGCTGAAGTTGAACGCGAAATTTCTCCATGTCCATCAACTTGTTAACTGCCGCATACACAAACAGCAATATGAATAGCAGACAGATAATCTCAATGGCTATATTTTTCTTCATATAAGACTAGTAAGGAAATTTTCATTAACAAGTGCGGTCTCGGCAGCAGAAAATCAAATCCATGATAAGCATTCTATTGCTAATATTTTGGATTCAACATCTTTGTCAACTGCTCATTCGTAAATCCGTTTTTGCCAATGTGAGTTGATGAAATTAAAAAACGATACAGAATCCAGCTACCATCCAGGTCTTCTCGGCCACCTGAACGGTAGCACAGATCCTGATAATCCCGTCCGCACGTTTAGGTTAAGGCCAAAATATTTATGCAATACGATCCCCTTAGAGTAGCCGGAGTGGAGCGGAAACCCCAGCTACCATCAAAGGCTAGTTGATCGAATTTGAACTACACCGTCTATGTAGTAGTCATTCCGTTGTGATGATGTAAATGTACATTCTGAAAAGTGCACCAAAGGGACCTGAGACTTATGGGAAACGGATTTTCTTTTGTCGTTCACCGTCTTTTTTTGGCAGTTTGCCTGGCGGGTAGCCGAAATGTTTTTTGAAAACGCGCGCGAATATCCTTGCGTTTTTATAACCGACAGCAACTGCGATTTCTTTAATAGACATATTGGTATCTCGAAAAAGTACGATCGATCTGCTCATTCGTTCATCGACAAGAAATTTATGAACGGTTTTCTCATACACTATTTTGAAACCGTTTTTCAAGTGTTTCGGATTCAACTTAACGATGTCGGCAATATCGCTTATTCTACACGTGAACTTGAAGTTCTTTTGAATATAGTCATGCGCGTTCCGGATCTTTTCTATATCAATGCTTGTCAAATTACCAACCGCTCCCGAATGCCTCAAGCTGTCCATCGAAGCAGTTATGTACTGTGACCCCAACAGAACTTTGTGGCCTTCTCCTTGGATCTCTTTGTACCCGAGGATCATTTGAATCTTAGTCCATGCCTTTGGCGGCATGGGACGAGGGTCGCTTAACAGCATCTTTTGGAAATACCCTTCCCGGATCTTTTCAATTTCAGTTTTGTCACGGTGGACAAACGAACCCAGGTAGGTAAGGCTGTGCATCGAAATAGTCACGTACTTCGGGCCTAGGAGCAATTTGTGGTGTTCTTCTGTACGCTCTTTGTCTATCAGGATCAGGTGTATCTCATGCCAGAGATCCGGAGCAATAGGGCGGGGATCGCCCAGTACAGCGGAAGGTTGCGCTTCCGCTCTTTTTAGAAAGTCCGTCAAAATGGGAAAATGATCTTTTATTTTTTTCAGGTAGTGGGCAGTGAACTGTATACAGAATATCGAATACTTTCCTTTTTCACTGGCCAGCTTTATGGTCGCGTTGGGGATATAAACGAGGTTATACTGCCGTTTGGGCAATGTTCCAGGGTTAGAATTGTCAATATAGTAGCGGATGTCTTCCTGGAGATTGAATACCAGGCCAACGAAATCGGTCACCGGGAGCTCGCTTACCGCACCATCGTTTTTCGTAATGCCATGACAGTGATGCATAAGACCGGTGTTGGTGTCATCGGGATATGAGAGTGGAAAACGTAGGGTATCAATATTGAAGTCCATAAAAACTGGTGGAGATGGGTAAATCTTCAATCGATGATCAAAGGATATTACGTTTCCATGCCTGGATTTTTACACTAGCAAATTTTAGCTTCCACGCTTCGTACAGGTATGCCATTGCCGGCGATAGTAAAGTGACATACGTCCGCCATCATGGTGTAGCTGAGTGTGATCAATCTGGTGATTGAGCGCGTCCTTAACAGTAAGCACGCGAGGAGTTACGCGATATGGTTCGCTGGGGCGCGGGTGACTTTGTGGCTGCTCATCGAACACTAAGAAGTTTAGAAACATTTGTGTCAGGTTTCTTGTCCAGTCGCATGGTGGGCTTCTATGCTTCAAATCATAGCCATCCATTGCAGAAGCCTTTGGGTAGGCCTCTATACTTTCTTTTTTGCCCGGCAATTTGCGCTGGGGCAAAGCAGCGCGACGTTGATGAATTAAAGGTACTCCCCAAAAATATGCAGGTGGTGCTCCCCACTTATGCGAAACGGATTATTTTCAATTAGTCACCAGCTTTTTTCCTCAGCTGCCCCGGCGTACATCCAAACTTATTCTTAAACCGCCTGATAAAGCTCGCCGTAGAATGATACCCCAACGCACTCGCTACATCATCTACCACCATATTCGTATCTCTCAGCAATATCACCGCCCTTTTCATCTTCTCACCCTGCACAAAATCAGAGACCGTTGTTCCGAACACTTGTTTGAACCCTTCTTCGAGCTTGCGTTTCGGCAGGCCTACAACATCCGCGAGGTAGCCAACCTCAAGCTTGAAGGCCAGGTTGTTTTCAATGTATTCATTCGCGGCCCTTATTTTTTCGATCTCCTCAGAGGGGGCTGTCGGTGATCCGTTATCCTGGGCGTGACTAAGGCAAAGGATCATCAGCTCTACGAATTTTGCTTCGAGGTAGTGGTTTTGAGAGTCGCCCTCGAAGTCGCAGTGTACTACTTCGTAAACGCAGGTGATCATGGAGTGGGTCATGGGGCGGTGCAGATCGTAGAGGAAGACTGAATGATTGCTGCTTATTTTGGCCAGGCTGGAATCAAGGGAGGGGAAACGTTCGACAATTGTTCTCAGGTAGGGTACGTGGAACTCTACGCAAAACCAGCCATAGTATCCTTTTTCAAGGGTGAGGTTGATGACGCCCTGGGGCACATAGATCAGATTAAAATGAAGCTTGGGCAGATCTTGTGTTGTTTCGTCTTCAGATAAATACTTCGTTTTGTCTTTGAGGTTGAAGACCAGTCCCAGAAAATCTTGTTTAGGTGTGAATTCGATGTGCGATTTGTGTGCCAGCTGGTGTTCTACATAGTGCATCCTGCCTTTGGGAATTTCCCCAACCTTTGCCGGGAGAAATTCATACGTAACCGTTTTCATAGCCAATGGGGTTGATACCCCAATTTCCGAACGCTTTTGGCAAAGCCGTTTACGTTTTTTGAAAATGGATTTACGCGATCGGGATTATTTTATTATGCAATCACTACTTGGCTAGCGGTTATTTTTCGGTCCGGGCGCTTTTCATCGGATGCTTTTTTAGGATTTTTTTAGAATCGGAGTGTGACTTTTACTTTTAACAATACTCATTAAGGTATATCCAGGACCGGGAATACTTACAAGGGCTTCTATTAGGTAACTCCACAGGTAATCTCCCCCAAAATAGTAGAACAAGTTTAGGTTTAATTTTCCTCAAGATGGGCTTCACCTGACCCGGTTCCTGGATATTTTTTACTGCTTAAAGTCGCGGCCCGGTGGCTAGGCCTGTCGTTGTTTATGATCAGTTTAGGTTATAGTTGAAAAAGGCACGGTTCCTTCCGTCTGGAACCTGCTTTTTCGTTTAGGATAAGTCAACAGAGAATTTTCTTCAAAGCACACCTATCATACTTTTTTTCTGCTGCCAGCAGATGCTGCGCTGTCGGGTTGTTCGCTTCAACCTGTTGCATGGCTTCGGAGATCTTCTCCTGTGTCCACCTCAGTCTTGCATGGTCAGCCTTGTTGTTCGCCGCGGCCAGGGCTCGCATCAGGGACTGATAGATCTCAAGGCGAAGGTGTGCTGTGGTATAGGCGTCCTGCATTTTCTTAAGCTGCAGATCATACAGGTCCAGCCTGCGGTAGCATTGACGGTGAAATCTTTTCAAAGGGTAGGCGTGCCTTAGGTTTTCTTTAAACTGGGATTTAGGCGGTGTATGGCAGCTCTTAATTAAATTATAAAGTGTGATAGCTGGCAGGAGAATATCTATCGGCAACTGGCGCCGGTTATTCTCCACGGAGACGATCGTATGCGTTGATAGCTGCAGGTTGTGCGCCAATTCTTCGCGGCTTAATTCTAAAAACCCACGAATGGTTTGTATCCAATGCATAAAACGGATGTTTTAAATAGGGTGTAAGTATGCTAAGTTGTACATGCTTTTTTGCGATACGCTTTTGTACATGTACAACGTTCGAGTGGAAAAAAGAGGCTGCCAGTAACGACAGCCTCCGATACGGCGCTGGAATTTGACACTGGTGAGTACTGCTTTACAGCGCTTCTTCCAGCGGGGCTAATACAGCGGGTCAGGCCTCAGCGCCCAATTCCGTTCTCTTGTTCTGAATGGCAGCCATGTAGGCGTCGATCACGGGCACCTGGCTGTCGAGTAAATTGTAACTGACCTGCTTCTCCAGCAGTGATGACACATTGTACGAAACCACGCTCTTATCCAGCTGTGCTTTGCGTGCCTCCAGCTGTTTGATCTCGAGGTTCATGTTCAGCTTGTCTTTGCCTTCGGGCAGGGAATCGTACGCCGTGGTGAACGTCTGAAGCAGGGCCTGCACGGAGACCAGCTCGTTACCTACGTCGCCGGTGCGCACATCGAAGTTGCCGATCGACTCGCCCAGGTTGCGCCGTCTGCGTTCAAGGTTCTCTTTTTCTTTTTGTGCCATGGCCAGCAGCGTATCGCACGCTTCTACTGTGCTGATCCTTTCTAATGAATAGTTCATAAAATTGATGTTTGATGTTTCGCACCGTCCAGACCTGACGAGTTACGCGCGCTCACTCCGGCTGCGGTGCTTGAACCAAACATAGACAGGTGATGGTTCGGCATGCCACGATTCTCCACGATTCTCCTCGATTTTCCCGGAATTTCCCTGATTTTCCTTGAATTTTACCACTGGCCTAGTCGTGTTTGAGGATATCCACCGGGTTCACCAGCGAGCTCCTGATGCCATGATATCCTGATGCTGCAACAATGATCAGGCAGGCGGTCAGCGCAGGCAGGATAAAATGCCATGGGCTGAGATCAATGTGATAGGCAAAGTTTTCCAGCCATTGACCGGAGAGGTAGTAGATCGCGGGCCATCCGATGAGCACGGCGATCAGCGTGAACTTCATAAAACTCCGGAGGTGCTGAACAAACAACTGCGCATGACTGGCACCTACCACTTTGCGGATGCCCATTTCTTTTTTACGCATCGTCAGCAGCAAGGCAGAGATGCTGAATATTCCCATGCCGGAGACGAGGATCGAGATCGCCAGGCCCGCTTTGAATACGTCTCTCACTTCGTAATCATCTTTGTACAGATGATCAAATCGCGCATCGAGATATTCCCATTCGAACGGGAGATCCGGATAGATCTTGCCGTATTCCGTTTTTATCCGTGAGATGACCTCGTTGGTGTGAAGCGGACTTGTTTTAATATACGTGTAGCGTGCACCCCAGTCTTCGTTCGCGAGGAAAACGATCAGCGGTTCGATCTTGTTGTGCAGCGAAGCGAAGTGAAAATCCCTGACAACACCGATGACTTCACCAGCGTCACGGTCAGCGTTTAGCGGTCCGCTGATCTTTTTCCCGATCGGGTCTTTCCATCCGAATTCTTTCGCGGCGGTTTCATTGATGAGGTAGGTGGTTTTGTCGTCATGATGCTCGCGTGAAAAATTCCGTCCTTTCACCAGCCTGATGCCCATGGTTTCCAGGTAGTCATAACCGCAGTTCATATACGCCACGAGCATTTTGGTGGAACCCCGGTCGGTTGCTACTTCAAAAAATTCCTTCGTTTCTACATTGTCAAGATAATAGGAGCTCACATCTGCTTGCTTCACACCGTTGAGGGTGGAAACGGATTGCACGAATGCCGTGGCATCAGAGAATGAGCCGTCGTGCATTTTGACCACGATCGTGTTCTTATCTTCGATACCTTTATCGACTGAATTGATGTAGCTGAACTGATCCACGATGATGGCAATGAGGGCCAGCATGATCATGGAGAACGACAGCTGCACAGACACCAGCACCTCCCGGACCTTAAACCCACTGTGTCCCGAGCCCAGCTTCCCCTTCAGTGCATTCACAATATCCCTCGTGTTCGATAACACGAACGCATTTATCCGGGAGGCGGCTGCAAAGCAAGTGACAAACCCGGCGGCCACGCTTATGAAGACAGGCTCCATAAAGATGCTGCGTTCCATGTGGATGTCCAGATACGTTTCGCTGAGCACGAAACCAACTGCCATGATCAGCATTGTAAGCGGTACCACAACGATGATGGTGACAAGTGTGTTGGTGATGATCACTTTGTTATGACCTGCCGTCGATCCGCCGAAGACCTGGAGGATGCCGGTCTTTTTCAGGTTGGCGGTCATTTCTGCAAGGGATAAGTTCAGGAAGTTGATCAGCCCTGTGATAAAGAAGAGGGCAGTTACGGCGATCAGGATATATAAATTTGAGCGTTCACGCTTCCGGGCGATATCCTCGTCAAGATATCCGCCCATGTGAATGGCGCCAATATTTTCGATGATGGGTTGAACGGTGATGTGATCGCTGGCCCAGTGTTCACGTCCGGCGATCATGTCATCCTGGTGATCTCGGAGCGAAGTATGGATCTTCGGTTGCACATCTTCCATGGAGGTGCCCTCTTTCAGCATTAAGTACGTGTAGGCGTTGACGTTGTCCCATCCGTCGTTCATCTCATAAGTGGCGCCCGAGATCAGTGTGTTGAAATGAAGATGCGAGTTTGCCGGGGGGTCTTTGATGATGCCGGTAACTTCCAGGGTTGTCCATCCGAAGGTGATGGTCTGCCCCATGGCGTCGGCGTCTCCAAAGAATTTTTTCGCCGTTGATGCTGTCAGCACAATAGTGTTCGGTGCGTCCAGGGCTGTCGCGCTTCCCCGGATGAAACCGAAGTCGAGCACTTTAAGCAGGTTGCCGCCCGTGATGAGTGAAACTTCATTGTTGAATGTCTGGTCTTCGATGGTGAATACAGGACGGCTGTCATCCATGATCCATCCGGCGGCTTCAACGTCGGGGACCTCTTCCGCCAACCCTTCCGCCAATGCCACGGGAGATACGGCGTAGCTTGTTGTGACGCCTTCTATCGTTATAGCGGTGCCTACCCTGAAGACCCGGTGATGATCAGGATAGTGGTGGTCAAAAGTAAATTCATGGATCACAAAGGCGGTGATGAGCAGGGCAAAGGCGAGGCAGATGGATAACCCGGCCATTTTGACGAAGAATACCGTCTTATGCCGGAAGGCGTTGCGCAGTGCGATCTTCAGGTTGAGATTCCACAGGATGCCGAAGAATCCTGGCCTGAAGGCATCGGTGGTGTGGCGGATGTTTGACCACCGGAAAAAACGCAGCACGTCCCAGATATATTTCCGGTCGGCCGAGGCTTTACCTTCCCGTTGCAGCCTTTCGAAATATAATTCGTGTGCATCACCCTGGATCTCTTCGAGCAGCTCGGGGTTGCAGTACCAGGCCAGGAAACGATCGGCCCATTTGGGAGGATGTGCATTCATCAGGTCAGCTTTAAAGAAAAATTTGGCACTTGTTTATAGAGCTGGAGCTTGGTCCTGATGGCTTCTTCCAGGTTTTTTCTTCCGCTTACCGTGAGGTTGAAGTAACGCTTGCGCCGGCCGCCCCTTTCCTGGGTGGCGCCACCCATCCGTGATTTGAGGTAACCTTTGCGCTGCAGCCGTTTCAATACTTCGTGAACGGCGCTGATGTTCACATCCCTTCCGGCCTCCGTTGCGATGTAGTTCATGATGGAAACACCATAGGCCTCGTCCATCAGGGCGGCCACCGATACCAGCACCAGCTCTTCGAACTCGCCGAGATAATTGCCTTTTGTTGTCATATTTCTTATACAAACGTGAATATAATTTATTTATTATAGATTTGTATAAGAAATCGGATGATTATTTCGTTTTTCAACCATGTTTATCCAATTATAAAAGACCATGAGACATTTAATTCCCGTGTTGTTCATCACCGCCGTGCAGGCGCTGGCCCAGGAAAACCACCTCAACGTAGCCGGTAAAGTACTGGATGCTAAAACAAAGCAGCCCCTGGCGAATGCCACCATCGAAGTAAAGTCGCGGTCGCTGGAGCTGATGGCCGGCATTGAAGGAACCTTCGACTTCACCCTTCCGGCCAATGCCGCCGCCGATTCAATTACCGTTTCGTACCTGGGTTATAAGACCATAACAAAAAAGATCGCTGATCTTAAAAATCCGGCAATATTCCTGATGAGCGATTATACCGTCGAGCTCAGAACCGTTACCATCACTTCGCGCAGTCTGAATGTGAAAGAGATTGAAAGATTACTTCGGCCTATCAGGGGAAACCTCTATGCCTCCGCGAAAGAAACCACCAACGGCATGTACAACCTGTTTCTGAGCTACCTGGAGGAAAATGGACAGGACGACCTGCTGAAGCAATGCCAGTATGATGTGAGAGGTCTCGATGACAGTACCGCGAAATGGTTCCGTGAATACACTGCTCCCTATCGGCCACCCGTGGATAAAAAAGATACCAGCGTTCATGACTATACCGATTTTCCTGCGGTGCGCATGTCGCATGCCGCGGCAGGTGTATTTTGTCAATGGCTTACCGAACAGTATAACAGCCACCCGGGAAAGAAAAAGTTCAGGAAGGTGAAGTTCAGGCTCCCCACACACAACGAGTGGCAGATCGCTGCTTTAGGTTATGATAAATTCCAGTCGTGGAACTTGTTTGAGAACACGGTTGAGGCTGTGATCACAGACGATACAGCGGCGGCCACTTTCAAGGGCCCCAAAACCAAGCTGCCTGTCACAAAGGACTTCCTTTATCCATGGTGGAATCATTATCACTACAGGAATAAACCCATCAACCATAAAAGGTGCTACCTCGGAAATTTTAAGGCCTACCCTGTGGAGAATGCGTGCGCGTGGGGGCGTTTGCCGAGCTACGATGGATGGTTCAGGATGGCCCGGACGGCCTCATATTTTCCCAACGATATGGGTTTTTTCGATGTGGTGGGAAATGTGGCAGAAATGATCGACGAAAAAGGCAAAGCCTGTGGTGGCAGCTGGAGGGATGCGCCAGGTGAATCGACGATACAGAGTGTGAAAAACTACAGCCGCGCCGATGACAGCATTGGCTTTCGGTTATTCATGGAAGTGATCGAGAAATAAGGTATTGTGCCCGGCGCTACTTTACACACCGGACCGCAAAGGCCCTGGGTTTTTCTCCATCATTCTGAAGATAGAGCGCGGGCCGCCCTTTGCCGAAATTGGCGAACCATGCCATGGAATCGTTGGTCTCGGTAGCGGTCCAGTAGAAGCCGTGGGCGTCAATGCGTCCGTAGCCGCCCTGCAGATCTCGTCCGCCACTCAGGAGTGCGTTGAACTGTGATGCGCCACCATCCGTCAACGCTACGTATGCAGCTTTTCCATTGTCGTTCGAATCATCGAAGATACCGCCATAATGTTTCGCGAGTGTTTTCCATTCGTCACTCGTTGGTAATCGCCAACCTTCTCCCAGCTGGCCGCATACCATCATAGCAGCTTTCCAGGTATACAAACGACCATGCTGCACGCAGTTGGAGGGGAGACTATCATAACAGAAAGACCCCGGGAGATCGATGTTGATATTTTTTGTAGTCCACGTTTTGCCATCGGACATTTTCTTCACCTGATCACGGTTTGCATGCTGGGCGTTGACGAAGCACACGCTTGCTCCGATCAGGGTGATAGTCAAAAGCAGCTTCATTGGGTTGCAGAGATCTTTTGCGCCCATAACGAAATACAGAGGAGTTAAAGTCTGATGGCGGCGTACTATTGAAAGATAAGTATAAAAGACTGCAAAAACACTGGCGGTTCCGGTTTTTATGCCACTAAGGCACGAAGGCACAAAGCATCCACGAAGCGTCTTAGTGTCTTTTCGTGTGCTTGGTGCCTTCGTGGCAAAAAAACGGAGCCTCAACTATTTTTCTGATGGAGGCACACGCCGTTCCCATCCAGGTCTTTGATCCACGCAAACCTGCCCCATGGTGTATCATCGATCTTTCCCACTTGAATTCCTTTCGCGCTGAATTCCTGCGCTTCTTTCTCAATGTTGTCGGTCTCACAGACAACGGCATGGAAACCGGCCAGGGAGATGGTTGCTTCACCTTCGGGTAAGCCCATCTGGATCCACGGTTCGCCATGCGGGTCGGACGCTTCGATCACAACATGATAACCCAGCTTCAAATAAAATTCCTTTGCTTTCTGCCGGTCCTTCACCGGGATCATGATCACTTCTATTGATTTCATTTCGATGGTGTTTTAAGTAACGGTTGTTTTTCTTTCAAAGGTAGGTGCAGGACTGCGGACGCGTACCTGGCAAATACGACAATCTTACCGGTTGATTGCGACAACCAATTTCCGTTCATTTGATATATGAAACACGTATCGATACTGGCGCTTTCAGATGCTACCCTGGCGAGCATCGACGGCAGCCACCAGATCTTTTCACGCATCAATGATTTTATGCGGTATCAGCGAAAGCCTGAGTTCTATAAAGTGGAGATCGTTGGTGTCAACAAGAACACAAAACTGGGTGGAGGTCTTTACAGCATCCATGTTGACAAGACCCTTGACCAGGTGAGAAAAACAGATGTGATCGTGATCCCTCTGCTGTGCGGAAACTTCCCGCTGGCCATTTCAAAAAATGAGAAGTATAAACATTGGGTGATATCGCAATACAACAGGAGCGCCGAAGTGGTTTGCCTGTGTGTCGGTTCATTTTTCCTCGCCTCCACCGGGTTGTTGCGCGACAAAAGTTGCGCGGTGCACTGGGCCGCGAAGAATGAGTTCAAAACAATGTTCCCGGAAGTGAAGATCGTTGACGATACGATCATTACCGATGAAAGGGGCATCTATACCTGTGGCGGCGGATATTCTTACCTGAACTTGTTGCTCTATGTGATCCAGAAACATTTAGGCAGGGATATCGCGATACTGGCGTCCAAGATGTTTGAGATAGACATCGAGCGAAAAAGCCAGAATGCGTTCGCCATCTTCATGGGACAGAAAGCTCACGGTGACGAAAAAGTGCTGAAGGCGCAGGAGCTGATCGAAAGCAATCCCACGGCATCATTTTCCGTTGACCAGGTCTGCGAGAAGGTAGGGGTGGGCCGCAGAACTTTTGAGCGGCATTTCAAAAAGAACACGGGCAATTCAATAGTGGAGTATGTTCAGCGTGTAAAGGTGGAGTTTGCCAAACAACTTTTGGAAAAAGGAGAGAAGACGGTGAACGAGATCATTTATGAAACCGGATACAACGACATCGATGCATTCCGAAAGGTATTCAAGAAGTTTACAGATCTGTCGCCTATTGATTATCGTAAGCGATATGCGGGGGGGTAGCGGCTTCGCCGCGAATAAATGCATAACGCAAAGATCGCCAAGGAGACGCAGAGAACGCAGAGAGAATGCATGGCGGTGTCAGAGTCATTCACATAGAATCTCGTGTCTCAGCATTTTATACTGCAGATGAACGCAAAGGCTTTGCTGACGCTCATTCCCGCGGCTACTGTAAAATATCTCTGCGGTCCTCTGCGTCATCTCCGCGCCCTCTGCGTTTATGCATTTAAAGATTCAGCATTGTGTGAACCTGTACTCACCGCCGCGTTAGCGATGGGAGCGGAAACCGAAATGGCATGTGCGATGGACTGTTGGAGCGGACAGCGCGTGCCCTATGCGCAGGAAGGTGTGTGGGCAGGGCAACGCCCAAAGCGATCAGATTATTTATGAAGCCCTTCTGAATTTGAATTCCTTGCCTTTGGATCTTATGGTCACAAGGTCTCCGTCTATGTTATATCTAACATTGTCTCCATTCATATACAATGAAAAATTGGAAGGGTTGGTGTGACATTCCGCGTCCCCCAGCCACACGATCTTAGGAATGAAGCCGACAAACATATCATGAAACTCATTTTCGTTGCCCATGAGGTATGTACCTTCAAATTCTTTGTCCTTGAATTTCATGATCAGCTTTCCCCTGTCCTGAAAGAACAGTGTCAGTGGACAGGGACTTGGATCGTCAGATGCCGATACGAGGGTCCAGCTGGTTCGAAGAATGGAAGACGGTATTTTTTGATTTTTCAATTGCCTGTTGTGGTCCCGCGTCTGTTTATCGAACAAAGCACACGCTGACAAAACTGCTCCCAGTAATAAAATCGGTATTTTCTGATGCCACATAATTTTGAAAGAATTTGTTTAATCACCGATAAGACGATCTCAGGTAATTGGACTACGGTATTTGAAATGTCATTCGCTTCTCAAAGTATCCACGGGATTTGTGAGCGCCGCCCTGATCGATTGGAAGCTGATGGTACCGATCGCCAGCAGGAGTGCCGCCGCGCCGGAAAGGGCGAAGAGCCACCACGGCATGGAGATCCGCGAGGCAAAGTCCTGCAGCCATTGACTCATCAGGTATGCCGCAACGGGCAGGGCAATGGCCACACCGATGAGCACGAGCTTGACGAACTCTTTGGAAAGCAATGCCGCGATGCCGGCGACGGACGCACCCAGCACTTTACGGATGCCCACTTCTTTGGTGCGCTGTTCTACCGTGAATGCCGTGAGCCCTAAAAGTCCGAGCAGTGAAATGAAGACCGAGATGACGGCAAAGATATTGGCGAGCTTGCCCATGATGGTTTCGCTGCGGTAGGTCTGCTCAAACACCTGGTCGAGGAAGGTGTACTCGAAAGGATAACCCGGGTTGAACTGTTCGCAGACTGCTTTCATGCTGGCGAGGGCTTCAGAAATTTGTCCGGCCTTGGTGCGCACGTACAGCCGGCCACACCTCGGCGGATCGAAACGGACCACCGTGGGTTCGACAGGCGAATAAAGCGAGTTCATGCTGAAATTTTTCAAAACACCAACGATCTCTCCTTCTGTTCCATAGACCTTGATCTTTTTGCCAACCACATCGCCACCCATGAGCTGTGCCGCTTCTTCGTTCACAAGGTAGTTTGTGGAGTCAACATGCGCGCGAGAAAAATCACGCCCCGCGGTCAGTGCCATGCCCATAGTCTCTACGTAGTCGTAG
>NZ_JAHESF010000056.1 GCF_018598225.1 Chryseosolibacter histidinae
CGCTTCCGCCGTTGCCCCCGGTGCCCCCACTGCAATATTTGGTGCCGGGGCTACCGCCAGCGCCTGTTCCGCCATTGCCACCATCGCCACCATTACCTCCTGAAAGATCGATGATGAGGCTGCCGATGGAATTCAACTTATCAATATAAAGAAAAAGATTCAGCCCCGCGGTGCCGTCCAGTCCACGCCCACCATTCCTGCCATGCGCTCCGTTCTGGCATGGGCCTGACGGTGCGAGCGATGTGACGCCGTTGGTACCTTTCTTTCCCTGCGTACCTCTGCCATCGATCCTGCAGTGTTTCCCGATGATCACAACCTGGGCGCGAATATAGTTTTCCGTTTTTAAATTGTTCAGCCTGATGCACGACGAGTCCATCATAATCAACGTATCGGACACAATAATGTCAGAAGGTGTTAGCGTATAAACTTCCCTGGGTCTGATCACAAGTTTTTCAAATCGTACCTGCGCAAAACATGAAAGCGATAACGTTCCAAGGAGCAATAGACAAAGGGTCCTTATCATAGCGGGGGTTTTTCTGAAAGGGTTTTTGAAGATAATACATTCTTTCGCCAAAGCATAACTGCGAGCGCGGGGAGTTACCCCGATTACAGCAAAAAAGCAGTACAAGAATACTGCTTTCTGATCTTTTTATCTGTAACCGAATCTATTACGCTATGCTTCTCAGGGAGAAGTGCTATCAGGCTTGCACGATGTTAGTTGGTTCCTTCCGCGGGCTTGTCACCCACTACACCTTCCAGCACATCTTTGATCTCCACGCGCTGGCCATCGCGGTAGGGAACGATCCACGCATCTTTCACACCCATTTCGCGCATGTACTTTTTGAAGGTATCGGCTTCCCAATAATCGCGGAAGATGCCGATGGTGATTTTTTGAGGTTCACCTTCTTTTACTTCGCCACCGAAGTTCGGGTTGTTCTCGAAGTATTTGGCAAGATCCTTATTCTTGAAAGCGCCGATCTGAACTTTGAACACCACACCTTTGGAGAAGTCCATCGGGTTGATCACCGGTGTTTCTTTCAGCTGCGTGAGCTCTGCTTTGGCAGTGGTGAGCTGTGCCCTGGTTTGTGAAAGCTGGTCTTCAAGCTCTGCGAGACGCGCATCTTTATCGCTTACGCTGGATTGAAGCTGGGTGAGCTTCTGGTTCAGCGATGCCACCTGACTTTCTGCGGCTGCTTTTTCCTCGGTCAGGCTCTTGAGGTTAGCAGGATTTTTGGAGAACTCCTTGGCTTTTTTCTTCCACTCCTTTTTTTCCTGTTTTGACAGCTGTGCGAAAGTGTTGGTAGTTGAAAAAATTAAAGCCAGACAAAAAAATAGAATCAGTCTGTTATTCATATGTTTAAAAAATTGATGTTCGCATGAACACGTGCAACGTCTGTTTTCAATTCCAATCCACACAAACTTCCATGCCTGGACGTTTCACTCGCTAAAAATCTCAAATAAAAGTACAAATATTTTTTTGAATTCGTAAAAAAGCCCTATTTCTCAAGGCTTCCTACCATCTTTTCAGGCCTTACCCACTGATCGAACTGCTCTGAAGTAAGGTAGCCCAGGCCGATGGCAGCTTCGCGCAGGGTCTTGTTTTCCTTGTGCGCTGTCTTGGCGATCTTGGCTGCTTTCTCGTAGCCGATGTGGGTGTTGAGCGCCGTTACCAGCATGAGCGAGTTCTCCAGGTGCTGCTGAATGATATCCTTGTTGGGCTCAATGCCAATCGCACATTTTTCGTTGAACGATACGCAGGCATCACCAATCAGGCGGGCAGACTGAAGCACGTTGGCGGCGATCACGGGTTTGAACACGTTCAGCTCAAAATGACCGTTGGCGCCACCTATTGACACCGCTACATCGTTGCCCATCACCTGTGCGCATACCATGGTAAGCGCTTCGGGTTGTGTGGGATTCACTTTTCCGGGCATAATAGAAGAGCCCGGCTCATTATCAGGGATCAGGATCTCTCCGATGCCGCAACGGGGACCGGAGCTCAGCATGCGGATGTCATTGGCGATCTTCATCAGCGCCACGGCTGCGCGCTTCAGGGCGCCCGAGAGCTCAACCATGGCATCGTGCGCCGCCAGTGCTTCGAACTTGTTGGGGGCCGTAACGAAAGGGTAGCCTGTGAGGTCGGCGATCTTCTTCGCCACCAGTACATCATAACCTTTCGGTGTATTGAGGCCTGTGCCCACGGCCGTACCACCCAGCGCCAGCTCGCGCACTGCTTCAAGCGCATTTTTGATGGTGCGCAGGCTGTTGTCGATCTGCTGAACGTAACCTGAGAATTCCTGACCCAGCGTGAGGGGTGTGGCATCCATAAAATGCGTACGTCCCGTCTTCACAATGTTCTTGTACTCGGCAGATTTCCTGGCCAGCGTATCGCGCAGCTTCTGCATACCGGGAATGGTGATCTCCACCGTCTGCTTGTAGGCCGCGATGTGCATGGCCGTAGGGAATGTATCGTTAGAAGATTGCGACTTGTTAACGTCATCATTGGGGTGAAGGATCTTTTGCTCGTCTGTGAGCTTGCCTCCGCTCAGCACATGGGCGCGGTAGGCGATCACCTCGTTCACGTTCATGTTGCTTTGGGTGCCGGAACCTGTCTGCCAGATCACCAGCGGGAATTCTCCATCGAGTTTGCCGGCCAGAATCTCATCGCATACTTTGCCGATCAGGTCCTTTTTCTCCGCCGGAAGTACACCAAGCTCATGGTTAGCCAGCGCCGCAGCTTTCTTCAGGTAGGCGAAAGCGTAGATGATCTCTTTGGGCATGCTGGCCTCAGGGCCAATCTTAAAATTGTTCCGTGAGCGTTCGGTCTGTGCACCCCAGTACTTGTCTGCCGGCACCTGAACTTCTCCCATGGTATCCTTTTCAATGCGATGGTTCATAGTTCTGAATTATGGGAGCAAAAATAGTAGGTTCACGCAAAGGGCGCAAAGAAATGCGCAAAGGCCGCGAAGTTATTTCAGGAATGGGCGGGCTTTTAGAAAGAGGGTATCGTCAAGATCAGGACCACCGTGACTTAGGCCGTCCCCTCCTGACTCCTTACTTCTGACTTCTTCTCAATTATTCCCGTCCGACTTGAAGTACTTATCCTCGTCAAACTCCTCTTCCTCTTCAATGGTCTTGGGTATCACCCCTACCTCGAGGATCTTGAATTCAGTACGCCTGTTCCGGTCACGGCCTTCGGGATTGTCGGTGCCGTCGGGGTTGGTGTTGCGGGCAATAGGCCTCAGCTCGCCATATCCTTTCGCCACGAGGCGGTCAGGCGAGATACCGTTGTCGACCAGGTACTTCACGGCAGATTCGGCCCTGCGCTGCGAAAGGTCCTGGTTGTACTCCACCGTAGCGATGCTATCTGTGTGTGAGCTCAGCTCGATCTTGATCTCCGGGTTATCGATCAGCAGCTGCACCAGCTTGTCAAGCTCTTTTGCCGCATCCGGGCGGATATTGGCCTTATCGAGGTCGTAGTAGATGTTATCCAGTACAAAGTACTTGTTGAGGTCGATCTTATCCAGCACCACCATGGTATCGAGGGTAATGTTCGTCACCAGCTCTTTCAATGTGGAAGGATCCACGCCACGGCCGCGTGTAGTGTAAGCTTGCCGCTTCACCAGGTAGCCGTCTGTCTCGGCAATGAGGTTGTAATCTTCATTCTCATAGATGCGGAAAAGGAACTTGCCATCATTGCCGGTCACAAAATCCTGCATCACATCGCCGTTGTGATCGATCAGCGACACCTTTGTATTCGGCAGGATGCGAAGTTTGCCTACGCTGTCAGGCGTATAGGTAACTCCCTGCAGATAATAATTGACAACCTTGAGGTTCGGGTCTTCATTGATGAAGGTATAGATATCGTCATCACCTTTGCCTCCGTCGCGGTTGGAGGTAAAGAATCCACGGTCTGCGCGGAACAGGAAAATAGCGAAGTCGTCACCGTTAGAGTTGACGGGTTGCGCGAGGTTCTCGATCACGGTCTTGCCGTTGACGCGTTTCACCACAAACAGGTCAAGTCCACCATAGCCGGGATGTCCGTCTGATGCAAAGTACAGTTTGGCATCTTCTGCCACGTAGGGGAACAGCTCATTTCCTGCCGTGTTGATCTCAGGGCCGAGGTTCCTGACGCGTGAAAAACGTCCACGTGAGTCCATCTGTGCAGAGTAAATGTCCGTGCCGCCATAACCTGCGCGTTCCCTTGCCCTGCCCTTGCGGTTAGAGGCAAAATATAACGTACGGCCATCGGGGCTGAAGGCCGGAGAAGAATCCCAGGCATCGGGGTCGTTGATGTTCAGGGCAACCGGCTCCGTCCACGCACCATTTCTGAACCTCGTCAGGTAAAGATCAACATCGTTGGTGCCTTTTCTTTTGCCTGAGTTGCCTTTTGCAAATACCATGATCTTGCCGTCGGGCGAGAAGGTGATGCAACCGTCATTGATATTTTCTGAGTTGATACCTTCGGGCAACGTGGCCACGGTAGCCAGGTCTACATTGGCGCCGCGCGATGCTACCTTATAAATATCGGTAAAGGGTGTGCCGGTAGCTTCATAAACTTTTCCGTTGCCGCGCGAAGAGGTGAAGTACAGCTCGTTGTTGAGGAACACGGGTGAATATTCTGCCGATGGCGTGTTGATGAGCTCCAGGTTCTTTACCTTATAATAGCTGCGGCGCTCGTTGAGCTTTTCGAGGTAGTCGATGCCATTCAGGTATGCTTCTAACCGGTTCTTGAATTTCTCATCGGGTGTGCTGGCGATCACGGCTTCCAGTGTCTTGCGTGCCTCGTCATATTTGCCATTGGCTTTTTGTGCCTCGGCAAGGAAAAACTGGATCGAATCTTTCAGCAGACCGCGGCCCCCGGCCTTTGCGTAATAAGGCTCGGCTTCCTTCAGCCTGTTAGACAACCGGTACGACTCCGCCACGTAAAAATTGGCTTTGCCATCGTTGGGATCGTTGGCCAGCTTTTTCTTATAGATATCGATAGTGTTCTGATATTTACCGAGACGGAAAGCTTTGTTTGCCTTTTTTTCGGCACTGCAGGCCGCAAGCAGAACAATGATCAATAATGCAAAACCGGTGTACCTCATAAATTGCTGAAATAGCATATAAAACTACAAAATATTGCGTCAGCTAGCTACTTTGGGAGCAGGCACATATCGTTTCAGCCACGTATTTCCGGCAGGAACAACCCACGAAGTTTCCAACTGACCTTTTTCCGAGACCAAATTATTGAACGTAGGGGTGGCCTCGCTCCATATACCTTCCATGTATTTTTGTTTCAGGTCCTGGAGCCTCACCAGCTTGATAGCATTCCCATCCTTAAAAGCTACCAGGTTCCGGTCAAACAGATCGAGCCCAAGCTGCTGCCCAATTTCTTTGATGGCCCTTACCGAGCTGTCGATGGAACAGCCGCTGGCACCGTAATGCGATTCATCCGCCGCCAGAATAATGAAATGATCGTGGGGGATCAGGAAGGAGGTTTTCAGGCCCTGGCCGTGTGCCGCCCATCCCCGGGTAAACGAATCGAGGTGTGCAGCAATCATTTCGCTCTCCTCCGGGGTAAATTTTCTGCTGGACTGATAAACCCAGATCCGGGATGAGGGTGAAATGGAATCGAACGGAACGTACATGCTGTTTTTGGTTTTTCTCTCTAGCGTAAACCTTGAGCCTCAGCAATTAGTTCTGCAATGTCTTTTACCTTGACCTCGGCCTCGCGCTCTTTGTTCTTAACGCCATCGCTCATCATGGTCATGCAAAAAGGG
The DNA here is from genome assembly GCF_018598225.1 of Chryseosolibacter histidinae. Lineage (GTDB taxonomy): Bacteria > Bacteroidota > Bacteroidia > Cytophagales > Cyclobacteriaceae > Chryseosolibacter > Chryseosolibacter histidini. Next base: position 5,766 of record NZ_JAHESF010000056.1, read on the forward strand.
CATGCCACGGCTATGGTGGTGGCCCCGGTTCCCAGCGCTTCTTCCGTACGCTCTACATTGATGTCTTTACGACCCGCTTCGGGCTCCTTGAACATCTGTGCCCCTCCGGCCCCGCAGCAGAGTCCTGTGGTACGGCATCGTTTCATTTCCACGAGGTCTGCATCCAGCGCTTCGAGCACGGCCCGCGGCGCTTCATAGATATTATTGGCGCGGCCCAGGAAACAGGAATCATGGTACGTGATCTTTTTTCCTTTAAAAGACCCGCCTTCCGTCATTTTGATCTGCCCGCTTTCGATAAGCTGCTGCAGGAAAACCGAATGGTGGATCACCTCATAGTTACCGCCCAACTCGGGGTATTCGTTCTTCAGGGTATTGAAGCAGTGCGGGCAAGCCGTAACGATCTTCTTTACGCCGTAGCCGTTCAGCACCTGGATATTGTTCATGGCCTGCATCTGGAACAGCAGCTCATTGCCAGCCCTGCGCGCGGGATCACCCGTACAGGTTTCTTCTGTGCCGAGCACCGCGAACTTGATACCCACGGCGTTGAGGATGCTGACGAACGACCGGGTAACGCGTTTGTAACGATCGTCAAACGAGCCGGCACAACCAACCCAAAAAACTACTTCCGGGGTCTCTCCCCTTGAGGTCATTTCGGCGAGCGTAGGAACATTCATGCTGATATGTCTGTAAGTTGTTTAGCTGTATTTTTGATTTAGTCTTTTGACCAGTTGAAGCGGTCTGAAGGCGAGAACTTCCATGGGGCAAAGTTGGTCTCGATATTCTGGTACATCGAGTTCCATGACGACGGCGCGCCTGACTCTTCCATGGAAACATATCGGCGCAGCTCCAGGATGATCTCCAGCGGGTTGATCAGCACCGGGCAGGCCTCCACGCAGGCATTGCAGCTGGTACAGGCATTGATCTCTTCTTTAGTGATGTAGTCATTCAGCAGGGTCTTGCCATCCTGCAGGCCGGGGCCACCTTTGTCGAGGCTTTTCCGAACATCCTCCATCCGGTCGCGCGTGTCCATCATGATCTTGCGGGGCGACAATTTTTTTCCCGTGAGATTGGCCGGACACTCTGCTGTGCAGCGGCCACATTCGGTGCATGAATAAGCGCCCATGAGACTGGTTGACGGAAGGTCGTTGATATCTTTGGCGCCAAACCTGCCGGGTTCGGCGGGTGGTGCGGCGGTCGCGTCCTGTAAACCCAGCATCATCTTCACTTCATTGGTCACCACCGGCATGTTGTTCATATGCCCTTTGGGCTCAATTTTGGCGAAGTAGGTATTGGGAAATGCCAGGAAGATGTGCAGGTGTTTGGAGTAGGTGACATACACGGCAAAAGCGAGAATGCCGATGATGTGAAACCACCAGGCGAACCGCTCTATAAATAAGAGTGTTGAAACGGGTAACGAGTCAAAGATGGGCATCAGCATGGAGCTGAAGTACAATTTACCGGTAGCCGCATAGTGAGGATCTGACTGCTGAAGTATTTGGTCTGTGGCGTTCATGGTAAGGATGGCCAGCATGAGCACGATCTCCGTAAAAAGAATGATGTTGGCATCCAGCCGGGGCCATTTTGTCATCTCGTACATCCAGAACCTTTTGACCTTCAGGATGTTCCTACGGATAAGGAAGAACACGCACGAAAGCAGCACCGCCACGGCAAGGAACTCAAAGATATTCATGAGCACACCGTAGAAACCGCCGAGGTAAGGGGCAAAAATGCGGTGGGTACCGGCAAGGCCATCGATCACAAACTCAAGCACTTCCAGGTTGATCACTACAAATCCCACGTAAATAAAGAGGTGGAGTATGGCCGGGATAAACTTTTTGAACATCTTTTTCTGACCAAAGGCCACCAGCATCATATTGCGTAGGCGAACCTGTGGCTGATCGGTACGAAAAGTGTTCTTTCCCAGTCCGATATTCTTGCGGATGCCTGAAACACGCCGGCTGATGAAGTAGACGGCGGCGGCAAGGGTGGCGATAAAGGCTATTTGTTGTATCATGCGAACTATTATCGCTGTAATCTTAATAATTCAAAGTCATATTTTGCACCAAATATAAATTTATCTACTTTTGTGGCCCCCTGCTTATGGCGGGTGATGGTTTTTTAAGGTGATGTAGCTCAGTTGGTAGAGCAAAGGACTGAAAATCCTTGTGTCGGGGGTTCGATTCCCTCCATCACCACAAGCCTTCTTCTTCCGGAGAAGGCTTTTTTTATTTCCCTTTTATCAGGAGCCGGCGGGGTACGCCGATACAGCGGTCATTTTTTATTCTGGCCCGAGGTCTCTTTTTCTTTCTCTACAATGAATTTTTCAGGTTTCCCGCGCATATGCATGGGCGACGCCTGGGGAACAATGAACTTATAGAGCTTGCCACTTGAATCGAGCGACTTCAGCATCAGGTTGCGCAGGTAGCCTTCCACCGGCAGTACCAGCAGCGCCACCACCACCTGGATGAAAAAGTCGATCACGGGACTGCTGTTCTTCAGGCTGATGGTTGCGCCGATGGCGGTCTGGAGCAGCTCGATCAGCAAAATGATGGTGAGCAGCGACAACACCCGGCTTACAATTCTGTAACGTGTGCTCAGCCTGAACGAGAGCATCACCAGGGAAGCAAACACGGCAAATTCCAGCCCATAGAACCATGAACGTTTCCAGTATGGCGGCAATACTTCGAACGACAGCGGCTCAAGGGTGCTGATCTTGCCAAAAATATTCCTCGCCTCCACCTGCAGGGTGTAGTTACCGGTGGGCAGATACGGAAAATCGATCACATCATTGTTGCTCGCCCACTCAGACCACGTGTCCTGCATGCCTTTGAGCAGGTACCGGTACTCAACGGCCTGCGGATTGATATAGTCGGGCTGCACCACTTCAAACTTGACAGAGCTGTGCTCCTGATCCATAACGATCTCGCTGAGCTTCACGATCCGCTTGTCCTGGTTGACGATGGATTTTAAAAAGAGAGGAAAGGCATCCCCTACCGGTATATCTTTGTCGCCAAAGAATTTGAACAGCTCGTTGCCTCCGCTGATCAGCCACAGGTTGGGTGAATTCTTGTCGGAAGTGATGAAGCGCAGGTCCTGAAATACATTCAGCAGCTGCAGGTTGTTGCCGGCTGCGGCCGATCCAAGAAAATTCCAGCCGTGGCGATCGCGGTAAACAACGCTTCCATTATGCGCAAAATACTGCGAGGGCTTCGGAAGCGAATCGATCTTTACAAGCGCGCTCTTCTGTCGCTCCACCAAATAAAAACCGTCGGCATTCGCCAGCACGATCTGGCCATTCCATACGGCGCCCACGGTCCGGTCTGTATTGTGCAGCTGTGCTTCGATGGTTTGTTTGTGGCGTACATCACCTCCCTTTACATCGGCACGATAGATCTTGTTGATGCCGCAAAGCCACAGCTCGTTGTTCACACCTTCAAAGATGTAGTTGATCTGGTCAGCCACATTGTTGAAAAGACTTGAGTTCTCGATGGTGTTGCCCGTGAACCGCAGCGTGCGCACTTCATCGTTGTAGGCCGACACGATCACGAAGTCGCTGTTGGAAGGCGCATACAGGTAACGCACCGGTACTTCCATGATCGGTTTGGCTGCCAGGTTGTTGATCTCAAAAAGACCACCCAGGCCCGAGGCCAGCAACCTGCCCTGCACTTCCACAAGGTGGGTGACCTTGGCATCGATGCCCTTCACTTTTTTGAATTCGTACTGCGATGAGCGCAGTATTTTTTCTGTTCGTTTCTGCCGGCGGAATTTTGGCTGAAGCGGGGGGCTGGGCTGCACCTCTTCCGTGGCACTCGCGTCTTCGGCCGGAGCGTTCTTCTTACGTTTCAGAAATCCGAAGAGCCCGCTTTTTTTCGATTCACCGCTGGGTGTTTCCTGCTTCGGTGCGGTCATTGCAGGCTGGCTTCTTCCGGCCGTGGGCTTAACCTCCACATCTACATAATAGACCAATTCATCATACACATCGGTCTTCTCAAGCTTGAACAGGCCGAGCGATGTGCCTACATATACGGTTTGTTGTGACGAGAGCGCGCAGAGCAGGTTTCCCTGCAGACCGGTATAGTGGCTGAAGGAACGCAAGGGCAGGTAAGGCGCGATCTTCGTGAATCCGTAGTCATGCGCCACCCACACATTCTGCTTGGCATCGGTCATCAACTCAAAAACTTCATTATCGGGCAAGCCTGTACCATAGTTGATGATCTCCTGCGTAACACCGTTGATGGGATTGATAAAGATGACACCCCCGCGCAACGTGCCCAGTGCCAGCAGCTGACGGTTGAGCCAGCTTCCGCTCACGATCACACTGGCATCGATGTATGCCTGATCCTGAAGCACCACCTGTCTGAGCTCCGGCGTTTCGCTGCAGGTGTACAGTTTGTTGCTGGCTGTGCCGATCACATAGCTGTTATCGATCCTGGAAAAGAAAACCACTTCTTCATTCAGGTTAAGACCTGAATCGATGAGCTTGTTCTGGTCGATCTTAAAAGTGCCATGATCGGTGTTGACGTAGACCGATCCGAACAGCTCAAACACTTTGAGGAAAGTATGCTCCGAAGAAAGGGGTTTGATGCTGGCGGTTGTTTGCTTCTGCGCATCGAATATGTACACGGCCTCTTCTGTGAGGAAGTAAACCTGATCTTTTACGAGGAGCGTTTGAAAAACATTGACAATGGTGGAGTCTGATAAATATACCGCCTGCTGAAACCCGTGTTTATCGGGACTCACCTTGCCGAAACCTTTTGCGCCGGCCCAGTAGATCTCGCCTGCAGCATTCACTTCTATATTATAGACTGCAGACAAACCGGGAAGCAGGTCCCAATCGCGGCCATCGAATTCGAGGATGCCGGCCTTGGTGGCGAAATACAGCACACCCTTCGAATCCTGGTCCATGTCAAAACACACATAGTCGAATCGTTCTTCGCTGGGCGAGTAGTGCGACAGAAAATAGTTACCAGCCTGGCCCCACAACGTCAATGCACAGCACGTGAATAAAATGGAAAAGAGTGGTCTCATAAAATTCGGGCAGATTTCAAATTTAAACTAATATGGCTTTCGAAAAAACCCGGAAGGTGTTTAGTTTTTATTACGATATCCGGCTCCAGTTAACGGTGCTGTTACGCGAGGATTCTATTTGCGTTCTGATCACGCTGTTTTCAGGCTTTTGCAGGTCAGGGTCGTCATCCAGCACATCGATAGCACTTTGCCGCGCCTGCTGCAGCACAGGCCCATCTTTGCCCAGGTCAGCAATGAGCAGGTCGAGCACACCACTCTGCTGTGTTCCCATGAGGTCGCCCGGACCGCGCAGCTGAAGATCTGTTTCAGCGATCTCAAAACCGTTGTTGGTTTTCACCATCGTTTCAATGCGCGCGCGCGACTCCTTGCCCAGCTTAAAGTTGGTGATGAGGATACAGTACGATTGTTCTGCCCCCCGGCCCACACGGCCCCGCAGCTGGTGAAGTTGTGACAAGCCAAAACGTTCGGCGTTCTCGATCACCATCACCGAGGCATTGGGAACATCCACGCCCACTTCAATTACCGTGGTGGCAACCATGATCTTGGTCTCATCTTTTATGAAACGGGCCATCTCGTAATCTTTGGCCTCGGGTTTCATTTTGCCGTGCACAATGCTTATCGCGATATCGGGAAACGCGCGGCTGATGCTTTCGTAACCGTCCATCAGGTGTTTGAGGTCGAGTTTCTCCGATTCATCGATGAGCGGGTACACCACATATACCTGTCTGCCGGCCGCGATCTGGTTGCGCAGAAACTGGTTAACCTGCAGCCTATGCGAATCATACTGATGAACGGTTTTGATGGGCTTGCGGCCTGCGGGCAGCTCGTCTATCACAGATACATCCAAATCCCCGTAAAGGGTCATGGCCAATGTTCTCGGAATGGGCGTGGCGGTCATCACCAGCACATGCGGATAAGCTTCGTTGTTCTTCTGCCAGAGCTTCGATCGTTGCGCTACGCCAAACCGGTGCTGCTCATCTATGATGGCCAGGCCAAGGTTGCGAAACTGCACCTCTTCTTCCAGCAGCGCGTGTGTGCCGATCAGGATGTTGAGCGAGCCATCCCTGAGTGATTCGTGAATACGTTTGCGGTCAGATTTTTTGGTGGAGCCGGTGAGCAGCTCGATCGTAAGCTGCATCTTGCTGGCATGTTTCCTGAGGTTGTTGAAATGTTGTTGCGCGAGAATTTCGGTGGGCGCCATCAAAGCGTTTTGCGCACCGCTTCCGGCCGCAAGCAGCATGCAGATGAAGCCAACGATGGTTTTACCACTTCCCACATCGCCCTGCAGTAACCGGTTCATCTGCTGGCCCGACCGCAGATCGGCATAGATCTCTTTGATCACTTTTTTTTGTGCCTGCGTGAGCGCAAACGGAAGGTGATCATTGTAGAATTTTGTAACCAGCGATGCATCGTTGAAAACCTGGCCCCTGAACTTGTCTTTCCGCACAAGCTTCATTTTGAGCAGGCGCAGCTGAATGTAGAACAGCTCTTCGAACTTCAGTCGCGCCTGTGCCTGGGCCAGCGCCTGATGATGCTGGGGAAAATGGATGTTGCGTAACGCGTCTTGCTTGGAGATGAACTTGTGCTGGCTGAGCAGGCGGGCAGGCAAAGTTTCACGGATCCTGTCTTTGGCCAGTGTGAGCAGCTCGTGAATAAGCTTTGACAATACTTTGCTGTCGAGATGTTTGCCGCGCAATTTTTCTGTGAGCGGATAAACCGGATGAAGGGAGCTCTCTTTTTCATTGCGGGCGGAGAGCGGTTCGAGCTCGGGATGCGCCAGGCTGAAACGGTTACCGTATTTTGCCGGCTTGCCAAAAGCAACGTAGTCGACACCGGTTTTGATCTTCTCGTTGATCCAGTTGATGCCCTGGAACCATGTGAGCTCCACTTGCCCTGTGTCATCGGCAAAATGTGCCACCAATCTTTTTTTTACGCCGGCACCGATCAGCTCTTTACCGGTGATCCTGCCTTTGATCTGAACATAAGGCATCTCTTCTTCGATCTCGCTGATCAAAAAAAATCTTGTGCGGTCTTCGTAACGAAAAGGATAGTGCTGTATAAGGTCTCCGAACGTAAAAATCTTCAGCTCCTTGTTCAACAGCACAGCACGTTGCGGACCTACTCCTTTGAGGTATTCAACAGGTGTATCGAAAAACGCGCGCGTGGCCATGTTCCAGGCAATATTCAAAATTTAGTAATACTGGAAGTGTCGCACAGAAATAATTTGTTGTTATTTTTGCATCCCCCGTTGGTTACAACACGTAACAAATCATTATTTAAGTGTAGTTGTTGTCTATGAAGGCTGATCGTAAAATATTTAAGGGGATCGAGTATGTTCAACTCCAGGAGCTACCCCTCGCACAGCAGGATAAACTGGTGTCACGAAATGATCTTTTCATCAAGATCATGATCGAAGGCAAAGTTGTTGGCCAGTGTATCCAGTATAAAGATTACAATTTCTGGTATGAAAACGTCTTCCGCACCAGGATTACTCCGGTTAAGGAAACGATTGTTAGTGAGGTTGCGCGAGACATGGAGCCTGACCTGGCTTTGGAAAAGTATTAATCCCAAATACCTGCATCCGGTACAATTTCAAGGACGTTGCCTTCAGGGTCGTTGAAATAGAACGATGTTTCACCACCTTTCCAGGTAACCTCATCTATCAAAGCAACACCTTTTGAGATGATCTCTGCCTTCGCTGCAGCATAATCTTCTTTGCTTACTTCAAACGCAAAATGTTGTTTGCCTCCGCCGAAGTGCGCCGGTGGAGAATTTTTTAATTTAGAATCTTCAGGATTGAACAACAGCAACACCGAGCTGCCCGCGCGAAGGAACAGGTGTTTGCCCGGCACGTAACTGATCAACGGCAACTCCAGCACCTCATGATAAAAGACTTTTGCTTTTTCCAGGTCATGAACATACAGGCACGTCTCTTTGATCTTGGTATACCTCATGTGTTAAAAAGTTAATGTTAGCGTACACACAGGATAACAACTTCTTGTCCCGTCACATCTTCACGTGCAAAGTGTTTTTCTGAGGCTCACATACTGCTGCCACATTTCCTGCAGGATCTCTGCCGCCGGCTGGATCTTTCTGATGGCCGCAGCCACCTGGCCTATCTCCAGTTCGCCTTCTTCAAGGTCACCTTCAAAGATACCACGCTTTGCCCGGCGTGTGCCCAACAAAGTGCTCAGCTCGGTTGCACTGGCGCCCCGCTGCTCCGCCTGCTGTACCTGCTGAAAAAAATTGTTCTTGATCAGCCTTACAGGTGTTAGTTGCTTTAAAGTGAGCATCGTGTCTCCTTCCGCAGCGCTGGTCACTTTTTCTTTGAACGATCGATGCGCAGACGATTCTTCACTGGCGGCGAACCTGCTGCCTACCTGAACACCTTCCGCACCCAGTACCGTTGCCGCGAGCATAGCCCTACCGTCGGCAATGCCACCAGCGGCGATCAGCGGAAGAGAAACTGCATCGCGCACCATCGGTATCAGCACCAGGGTTGTTGTCTCTTCACGACCGTTGTGCCCGCCCGCTTCAAAACCTTCTGCCACAATTCCATCAACGCCCGCCTGCTCAGCCTTGCGCGCAAATTTCGTACTGGACACCACATGCACTACGGTAATACCTTTCTCTTTTAAAAAACCGGTCCATGTACCCGGGTTGCCTGCCGATGTAAAAACAATTTTCACTTGCTCTTCTGTGATGATCTTCATCAGGGTGTCTATCTCCGGGTACAGCAGCGGAACATTTACACCGAAGGGCCGGGTTGTTGCTGCCTTGCACTTACGGATGTGCTCGCGCAGTACTTCAGGATACATAGAGCCTGCGCCAATGAGGCCGAGGCCACCGGCGTTGCTCACAGCAGAAGCAAGGCGCCACCCGCTGCACCAGACCATGCCCGCCTGAACGATTGGAAACTCGATAGAAAAAAGATCGCAGATACGATTGCCGCTTTTACTCATCGTCTTTAAAGTCATTTTGTGCTATTTACAAAAAGCTGAAAAAGCCTGTGCATTGCTGTTGTAACTTATGTTTGAAATAAGTTGTCCACAAAGAAATGATTTATAAAGCAGCTCGTAAATTACTATAAATCAGTTACTTAAATGACAATATTACGGTAATGTGGATAACTGCTTCATTTTGTTGATATCTTTTTTGCTAAAATCGCCGACTTTCTAAGTATCTGAAATTGAAGTTTTTATTGTCGCCTGATCAGCGTCGGAATTTTTCATTTCTTACCCGGGTTTATAGTTATTTTGGATGAATTATTGTCTTATTGTTTAATATGAAGAAGAACATCATTGCAATGATCATGAGCTGTGTGGTCTTTGGAGCTGCCGCTCAGAAGGCCGAAGTGGTTAAGCTCGACAAGCTTCAGCAGATCATGGAAACCAAGTCTGACAAGATCAGGGTAATCAATTTCTGGGCTACCTGGTGCGCCCCCTGTATTAAAGAGTTGCCGCTCTTCGAGAAGCTGCATGCCGAAAGATCTGACGTGAAAGTAACGCTGGTTTCGATGGACCTGGACCTGGATCCCAATCCTGAAAAGGTGTATAAATTCCTCGACCGTAAAAAATTGCAATCGGAAGTTTTATTGCTGAATGAGCAGAACGCCAACAGCTGGATCGGTAAGATCGACAAGAGCTGGTCTGGCGCCTTACCGGCTACCATTGTGATCAATCCGAAAACCGGTCAAAGAAAATTCATTGAAAGGCAACTGCACGAAGGCGATCTTGAGAAGCTCATTGCAGAAGTTCAATAACTTATTCCAGCCCTTTGCGTAAACACGTTTTACTATGAAACTTATAAAACCCATTCTATTGATGCTCTGCTTTGCTGCGCTGACGGCCGGCAGAACTGCAGCCCCCAATTACGGGGTAGGCGATACCGTGGCTGATTTCAAGCTGAAAAACGTTGATGGAAAAATGGTGTCGCTTTCTGACTACAAGAGTGGTAAAGGCGTCATTGTGATCTTCGATTGTAATACGTGTCCCTATTCTAAAGCTTACAACGACCGCATTATCGCCCTGAACAAAAAGTACGCGGCCCAGGGTTTTCCCGTGATCACCATCAATGCCAACGACCCATCAGATTCAGAGGGTGACTCTTTCGATGAAATGGTAGCCCTGGCCAAGAGGAAGAAATACGACTTTCCCTACCTGGTAGATGAAACACAAAATGTTGCCCGGGCCTTCGGTGCCACCAACACACCCCACGTGTTTGTGCTGAAGAATGAAGGAGGCGCTTTCACGGTAGCCTACATCGGCGCCATTGACGACAACGCCAGGGATGCCAGCTCGGCCAGTAAAAAATATGTAGAAGATGCCGTTGACGCGCTGCTCAGCAACAAGGCCGTGCCCGCCGCCAAGACCCGGGCTATCGGCTGTGGCATCAAATGGAAAAATGCCTAGTGCGCCGATCGGCAACCAACCGGCGATTTACAACGGATCATAAAGCAATAGCAATTATTTTAGCGCATACTTAAAGCTGTCTCCGGGCAGCTTTTTTTTATGGATTTATAAAAGTCAGCGTTAAAGCTTATTTTTGAAATCGCCTCAAACCGGATGGGACTGATTAATTCTATATTGACCTGGGTGATGAAAAAGCGCATTCATCAGATTGAGCTTTTTATGAAGTACCCCCATGACGTTCAGGACGAGCTTTTCAAAAAGCTGGTTCAGAACGGCGAGACCACCCAGTTCGGAACCCAGTTCGGGTTCAGGGACATACAGACCTATGCGCAATACCAGGAGCGTGTTCCCATTTTCACTTATGAGAAGATGTTTCCCTACATTCAGCGGCTGATGCGGGGCGAGCAGAATATTCTCTGGCCTTCGGAGATCAAATGGTTCTCTAAATCGTCGGGTACCACCAGCCAGCGGAGCAAGTTCATCCCCGTATCGCAGGAAGCCCTCGAAGAATGCCATTTCAAGGGAGGGAAAGACCTGATCTCCATCTATGTAAACAATTACCCGGACTCGAAGCTGTTCGACGGCAAGGGGCTGGCCGTGGGCGGAAGCCACCAGATCAACGAGTATGATTCAAGCGCCTCGTCGTTCTATGGCGATGTATCGGCAGTGATCATGCAGAACCTTCCCCCCTGGGCGCAGTTCATCCGCACGCCAAGCCTGGAGACGGCACTCATGGGCAACTGGGAAGAGAAGATCGAAAAAATGGCCGCCGAAACCGCCGAGGTCAACGTGACCAATATTGCCGGTGTTCCCACGTGGACGGTGCTGCTCATTCAACGCATCGTGGAGCTTCAGAAAAAAAATCACATCCTTGAAGTGTGGCCAAACCTAGAAGCCTTCTTCCATGGCGCCGTGGCCTTCAAACCTTACCGCAACCTGTTTGAGTCGCTGATCCCCAAAAGCGATATGCATTACTGGGAAACCTACAATGCCAGCGAAGGATTCTTCGGCATTCAGGATCAGAAAGATTCGGAAGAGCTGCTGCTGATGCTCGACTATGGAATATTCTACGAGTTTATTCCCGTAGAATCGATGGATGAAGAAAATCCCAGGGCCCTGCGTTTGTCTGAGGTAGAGCTCGGGAAAAATTACGCCATGATCATTTCCACCAATGCGGGGCTGTGGCGTTACAACATCGGCGATACTGTAAAATTCACTTCCGTCAATCCTTATCGCATCAAGATCACGGGAAGGACCAAACACTTCATCAACGCGTTCGGCGAAGAGATCATCATCGAGAATGCCGAAGCTGCCGTGACCAAGGCATGCCAGCACACCAACGCCATCATCGATAATTTTACAGCAGCGCCCGTGTTCCTGGAAAAAGGGAAACGCGGCGGTCACGAGTGGATCATCGAATTCAAAGTACAGCCTAAAAGCCTCCACGACTTCACGCGCATCCTCGACGAAAGCCTGCGCCAGGTAAACTCCGACTACGATGCCAAACGCAAGCACGACCTCGCCCTGGTAGGCCCCAAGATCCACAGCGTGAAAGAAGGAACATTCTACAACTGGATGAAGAGACGCGGCAAGCTCGGCGGACAAAACAAGGTTCCGCGGCTGTTCAACTCCCGCGAATACGTGGATGATATTTTGAAGATGATCGCCGAAAGTTAAATGCACGGTTCCCGCTGATTACGCAGATCAACGCAGAATCTGCACATCATCTTATCTGCGTCTATCTGCGAGATCTGCGGGAAACAAAGCGTACTACTCTCTTTTGATGCTCCTCAACCATGAGCCTATGCTCCAGCGCGTGGTCTCCTGAACTACGGTGCCGCTTTCTCCGGCGCGGTTCACTTTTTCAACGGTATAAAAAGCAGTGGGGAGGATCTCTTTGAGCTTCCGCAGCAGGTCTTCCAGCGATTCTCTTTCCAGCACCGTGAACACGAGGTTCTCATGACCATCGGGCCCTTCTGCATTCACGTGTGTGTAACGGTACTGACGGCTGCCGAGGAACCTGAGCAGCTCACCCACATCCTTGCGTGTGATGATCCGCACGATCACCTTGCCATAGGCGATGCGCTCTTCGATGATCATGCCCACGAAGATGCCCGTGGCAAATCCTCCCGGATAGGCAACATAGCAGATCCAGTTGTCCATGTGCTCGAAGATCTGCCGGATGGCCATGAGCCAGATGAGCGATTCAAAAAAACCCAGCAGCGTGGCGGTAGCCTTGCGTCCGCCGAGAACATAGATGATCCGAATGGTGTTGATGGAAACGTCTCCGATGCGCGCCATAAAAATGAACAGTGGCAGCAGCACGAAGCTGAAAACATTTTCAGAGATGCCGAGGGTATCGATAAAGAATTGTTCCATGGAATATTCTTTAAGTTGTCAAAACAAACTTCACTAATCCGTTTCGAGAGGCTGTACTACCGAATACCGATTACCGTCTACAGATTATCGACTAACCGAACAGGTCTTCAAATACCTCGGTAAGCTTGCCGAATGCTTTCACCTGGATCTTTGATTTTACAGCGCCGATCGCTTTCTGGTTGTATTTCGAAATATAGATCTCGCCGAAGCCGAGCTTCTCCGCCTCTGATATGCGCTGCTCGATGCGATTCACGGCGCGCAGCTCGCCACCCAGTCCTACCTCTGCGGCAAAGCAAAATTTATCAGACACCGGGATCTCTTCCAGCGACGAGATGAGCGAGATGCAAACCGCGAGGTCGATGGCCGGATCTTCAACCCTGATGCCACCCGCCATGTTGAGAAAAACATCTTGTACGCCCATTCTGAATCCGCAGCGTTTCTCCAACACCGCCAGCAGCATGTTGAGTCGTTTCTGATCAAAACCGGTAGGCGTACGTTGCGGCGTGCCATACGATGCCGGGCTCACCAGCGACTGGATCTCGATCAGCAGCGGGCGGTTGCCCTCGATGGTAGCCCCGATGGTGATACCGCTGAGGTTACTGTCTTTCTGCGAGATGAGGATCTCCGAAGGGTTTGTTACTTCGCGTAAGCCTGTGCCCAGCATTTCGTAGATGCCGATCTCTGACGTGGAGCCGAACCTGTTCTTTGTTGTGCGCAGGATGCGGTACGCCAGGTGACGGTCGCCTTCAAACTGAAGTACAGTATCAACCATATGCTCGAGCACTTTCGGTCCTGCCAGCATGCCATCTTTGGTGATGTGGCCGATCAGGAAAACAGGGGTGTTGGTTTCCTTGGCAAAACGCATGAGCTCGCCGGCGCACTGCCGCACCTGCCCGATGCTTCCCGCCGCAGACTCCATCTGGCTGGAGTATAACGTCTGGATCGAGTCGATGATGACCACGGATGGTGAGAGCGACTCGGTCACCTGAAAAATATTTTTTGTGTTGGTCTCCGTCAGGATAAAAAAACCTGGTGAAGAGTCGTTCAGTCTTTCGGCGCGCATCTTGATCTGCTGCTCGCTTTCTTCACCTGAGACGTAGAGCACTTTCTGCTCTTTCAGGCGCAGCCCGGCCTGTAGCATGAGCGTGGACTTGCCGATGCCCGGCTCACCACCGATGAGGATCAGCGAGCCCGGCACCACGCCACCGCCCAGCACACGATTCAATTCCTGGTCGCCGGAGTTCCAGCGGATATCGTGCGCGGTTTCGATCTCATCAAGCGTGCGCGCTTTGCTCTGACGTTGCTTGGAAGAAGACTCCTGGCGCCACTCGTTCTTCGCACTCCCTTGTTTGGTGATCACTTCTTCGGCAAACGTGTTCCAGGAATTGCACGCAGGACATTTCCCCAACCACTTTGCCGACTCATATCCGCAGCTCTGACAATAAAAAACTGTTTTCGATTTTGCCAATGGTGATGCTTTGTTACAGGGGTTAAATAAAACATAAAATTCCAGATAATCTCTAGGAATTTTTTTTTAACATTACACAATTTACCTAACGTCTCTCTCTATGAAACCCCTCGCAATCAGCCTGTTTGCAGGCCTTATCACGTTCACCGCCGCTGCGCAAAAATCACCCGTCAAATACGGAGAAATTCCCATGGAAGATATGCAGATGACTTCCTATGCGCTGGATTCATCTGCCTCAGCCGTGGTGCTGGTCGATTACGGTGAAGCGTATGTCACCGTGAATACCGTGAGCGCATCACTGAAATTTGAACGGCACGTTCGCATCAAGATCCTGAAAAAAGAAGGCTTGAGTTGGGCGGATGCAACAATACCGCTGCACTTCTCCGGCAGTGCCGAAGAAAAAGTGTCTGGCCTGAAGGCTACGAGTTATAACCTTGAGAATGGAAAGATCGTGGAGACAAAAATGTCGAAAGACGGTGTGTTCAAGGAAAAGTTCAACAATTACATGAACCTGCAAAAGTTCACCGTACCCGGCGTGAAAGAAGGCTCCATTGTTGAATATTCCTATACGGTCAATTCAGATTTCATCCAGTACTTTCCCAACTGGCAGTTTCAATATACCGTACCGGTGCAGCATAGTGAATACTGGGCGATGATCCCCGAGTTCTTCTTTTTCGAGAAATATATGCAGGGTTATGTGCAGGTTACAGATTATGAGGTGAAGCACAAGTCTATGGGGCAGTTCCAGACGGAAGCACATCACTGGACATTAAAGAACGTGCCTGCTTTCAAGGAAGAGCCTTATATGACCAGCGAAACGGATTACATTTCCAGGGTCAATTTTGCGCTCTCGCACGTGAAGTGGCCCAATCAGCCCGTACAGGAGATCATGGGGTCATGGACGAAACTGAATGAAAACCTGCTGGAAAGCGAATCCTTCGGAAGAACCATCACCGGAAACGGCTTCCTGAAAAAACAGGTGGAAGAGATCACGGCAGGCATTACAGAACCGTTAAAAAAAGTAACCGCCATCCATGATTATGTGCGCAAGAACCTGGAGTGGGATGGCACCAAGGATTATTACGCCGATCCGCTGAAAAAAGTGTTCGAGAAAAAGAAGGGAACCGCTGCCGATATCAACCTGGCGCTGGCGTCGATGCTTGAAAAAGCGGGCATCGATGTAGACATGGTGCTGCTCAGCACACGCGACCACGGATTTGTGCGGCAGTCGTATCCCATAGCGCGGCAGTTCAACTACGTGGTGTGCCTGGCCTTTGTCGATGGCAAACCTATCTATCTGGATGCCACGGAAAAATACCTGCCCGTAAATGTGCTTCCCGAACGTTGTCTTAACGGCCAGGGCCTCGCCATTTCAAAAAAGAGACACGGATGGGTAGACCTCCTGACCAAGACAAAATCAAAAACAACGATCTCGGCAGACCTGACGCTGAAAGAAGATGGCGCTTTGCAAGGCAAGCTCAATTTCACCCGCGACGGATACGATGTCCTCAGAATGCGAAAAGACTATGTCGCGAAAGGAGAGGAAACTTATCTGAAGGAAGTTACCAAAAGTCGGCCGTGGCAAATCGAAAAAAGTGAGTTCAAAGATGTCGCCGACCTGAACGTTACCGCAAAAGAGAGCCATGAGCTCAGCATCCAGGAGCACGCCACTGTGGCCGGAGATGTGATTTACATCAATCCGTTTGTGATCACGCAGCTGGAGGCCAATCCTTTCAAAATAGAAAAGCGCGAATATCCTGTTGATTTCGGAAGCGCGATAGAAAAGGTATACATGTGCAAGCTGACTCTACCAGAGGGCTACGCCGTGGATGAGCTGCCCCAGAGCAGGCTGATGATGTTACCGGGCAACGCCGCCAAGTACGCATTCAACGTGACACAAAACGGCAACAGCATTGTAGTCACCAGCAGCATGCAGATCAACAAGAACCTGTTCACACAAGAGGAATATCCGAATCTGCGCGAGTTCTATACCCAGGTAGTAGCCAAACAGGCCGAGCAGATCGTGTTGAAGAAAAAATGATGAGCGACTTAAAAGCACAGACCATGATCCAAAAATTGCTGGTCATATACACCATGTTATTTTCATCGATCGCGGTGGCCGGCGATCCGAAGTATCCTGTGAACACAATACCCGAGGCGCTGAAGAATAATGTCAACGCGGTGGTTCGCGAAGATCGCATGGTGTTCAGGATCCTCTCCCGGAGCAAGGCTTCACTTTACATTCACCAGGTGGTTACCATCTTCAACGACAAGGGGAAGGAACATGCTTCCATGTATGTTGGTTATGACAAGCTTAGCAAGATCAAAGACCTTAACGGAACCGTTTACGATGTCAACGGCAAACAGCTGAAGCGGCTCAAGAACAGCGAGATCTATGACCAGAGTGCTTTCGACGGTTTCAGCCTGTACGGGGATGCTCGTTTCAAAATGGTTGACCTCGCACAAGGTGTTTATCCTTACACCGTTGAGTTCGAATACGAGCTCGAGTTCAAGTACCTCTTCTATATTCCCACGTTTACCGTGTCTAACAAAGACAGGGTTTCCGTTGAGCATGCCGACTGCGTGCTGCAATTTCCGCCAGACCTCGCACCCCGCTACAGGGTCATCAACACAGATGTGAAGCCTAAAAAGGAAACCATTGAAGGTTTTGAATCGCTGAGCTGGCATTTTGAAAATCTGACTCCCGTACATGGCGAGCCGCACGGACCGTCAGAAAAATTGCTCGCAACCATTTCCGCGGCGCCATCGCAGTTCGAATACGATAGCTACTCCGGTACCATGGGCACGTGGGACGAGTTCGGCCGGTGGATCATTTCCCTGAACAAGGGCCGAAACGTTTTACCAGAGGCTACTAAAGCAAAGATCAAAGAATTGACGGCATCGCTGAAAACGCGCGAAGAAAAAGTGAAGGCCGTGTACGAATACCTGCAGAACAAAACCCGCTACGTGAGCATTCAGCTGGGCATCGGCGGATACCAGCCGTTTGAAGCTTCGGTAGTGGATGAGACCGGCTATGGCGATTGCAAAGCCTTGTCTAACTACATGGTCGCCATGCTGGAAAGTATTGACATTAAAGCGAACTATGTGCTGATCCGCGCAGGCGAGGATGCCAGGGATCTCGTTACCGATTTTCCAAGCTCACAGTTCAATCACGCCATCGTAGCCGTACCCAACGGTGCGGATACACTCTGGCTTGAGTGCACAAGCCAGTTGAACCCGTTCGGTTATCAGGGAACATTCACAGGCAACCGCAAAGCCCTGCTGATCACTGACAACGGTGCCAAGGTGGTGAACACCATCCGCTATACAGCCGAGCAGAACATGAAATCGCGCAGCGCCGAGGTGCATATTACACCTACCGGGGATGCCCGCGCCACCATCAGCACTACTTATGCTGGACTTCAGTATGAGAACGGCGATCTCTACGCCAAGCTCAACAACCGGTACGACGAGCAGAAGAAATGGATCGAAGAGAACACCGGCATTCCCAGCTTCGATATCAACGCGTTCTCGATGACCAACCACAAAGACAAGGTCCCTTCGGCAGAAGTAAAGCTTGACCTTCAGCTGAGACGGTACGCCACCATCAGCGGCAAGCGCATCTTTCTCACGCCAAACCTGATGAACCGGTTTACCTACATTCCCGAAAAGGTTGAATCGCGCAAGACGAACGTGATCAGAAAAACAGCCTATACCGATCTCGATACAATACGGTATCACCTGCCCGAAGGTGTGTATCCAGAATTTCTGCCTGAGCCGGTAAAGATCAAAAACAGGTTCGGCGAATATGAGGCCACCTATAAAGTAGATCAGGGCAGCCTGGTATACACCCGGAAGTTAAAGATGAACAAAGGCGAGTTTCCGCCTGAGAGCTACCAGGAAATGGTGGATTTTTTCAAAAGCATGAACAAAGCCGACAACACCAAACTTGTTTTCATGAGCAAGACCTGATCATTTGATCGGGGCATTGGCTTCCTTGGCCATCACATTGTAAACCATCTTGTCGGCAAAACCCGGCAGCCACTTGTTGAGGAATACTGCCAGCTTTCCCTGCGTGGTGAGGATCAGCGTTCTTTTGCGCGAACGTGTAGCGTTGTAGATATGACGGGCGCATTCTTCCGCGCTCATCATCTTTTCCTCGTTGCGGGGCGATTCACCCTGCGCCGTTCCGTTTTTGGTGAGCGAGCGTTTGCGGATGTTCGAGGCCGTGAAACCGGGGCATGCCGTGAGCACATGCACACCCGTCTTCAGCAGCTCTGTGCGCAACACTTCCAGAAAACCGTTGAGCGCAAACTTTGAAGCAGAGTAACCGGTGCGGCCGGGCAGGCCACGATAGCCCGCAATAGAAGAGATGCCTACTACGGAACCCAGGTTCTTTTTGATCTCAGGAAGACAGTATTTGGTGGCGTACAGCACACCATAGAAATTGATGTCCATTACTTTTTTCACCACATCGAGGTCTACCTCTTCAAACAATGCACGCATGGAAATACCGGCGTTGTTGATCAGGATGTCGATCCGGCCATAAGCCTGCAGGGCGGCTTCCGCCATTCGTCGGTTGTCGTCTTCCCGGCTTACGTCGGCCTGAAATCCGGTGATCGTAATTCCTTTTTGCCGGACTTCCGCTACCGCTTTGTCAAGCTCTTCCTTGTTCCTGCCGGTGATGAGGATTTTCGAGCCCTTGCTCCCGAACTCGATGGCCATGGCCTTTCCGATGCCCGAAGAGCCGCCGGTGATGATTACGACTTTGTTTTCCATAACGCCAAAAATAACAATACTTGCTTAACTTGCGCCGAGGAAAATTTTTGAAATGTTTTTTCTGCGACTGCTATCACGTTTGCCCCTGTCGTTTTTATATGCCTTTTCGGATTTTCTCTTTTTTGTCAGCTTTCACGTGGTGCGCTACCGCAGAAAACTGGTAGCGAAGAACCTGAAAAACTCCTTTCCCGATAAAACCGAGCACGAGCTGAAGGCGATCGAAAGAGCGTTCTACTGCAATCTGTGCGACTATGGCGTGGAGATGCTCAAGCTGCTCACCATGTCTAAAGATGAGCTGTCGCGCAGAATGGTTTTCAAAAATCCCGAAGTGCCCGAGAGCTTTAAACAAAACCACCAGTCCATACTCTTTCTGGCCTCACACCAGTTCAACTGGGAGTGGCTGCTGGTATCTGCCAGCATCAGCTTCCCCATGGCCATCGATTTTGTTTACCAACCCGTGAAGAGCGAATTTTTCAACAAGCTCTCGCTGCAATCGCGCACCAGGTTTGGCGCCTATGCCATCAAACGCGATGAAGTGGCCCGCGAGATCATCAAACGAAAAAACGTGCTGCGGGGCATCGCTATCGTAGCCGACCAGTATCCCGGCTATGGGCGCGATAAGAAATATGTCACAAACTTCCTGAACCAGGAGACAGCTTTCTTCTACGGAACCAACCAGCTTGCGCAGCTTACACAGTATCCGGCCATTTATTACAAGATCAAAAAGATCAGGCGCGGGTATTACGAAGCCTCGCCCTTCATTGTCTCCACACCGCCCTACGAGAAGACCAGCGATACCGCCATTGAAAGTTACGTGAGAATTGTTGAGGACATGATCCGCGAGCATCCATCCGGCTGGCTCTGGTCTCATAATCGTTGGAAGAAGAGGCACCTGAAGAATTAGTTGACAGTTGACAAACCCCGATGGTCATCGGGGGCAATTGACAAAGTCTAGAGCAAACTTCACAGACGTGTTATTAATTTAGAATTGAAAGAAGCACTTAGACATTGCTGCACTTGTTGTCAATTGACTGGTTGTCAACTGTCAACTTTTTTTAAGCGAGCATCTGCGCTATGTCTTCTCGCGTCAGCTGTTTCATGAAGCTCTCTTCGTTCATGATGAGCTCGTTGGTAAGCTTGAGCTTCTTCTGCTGAAGCGTGAGGATCTTTTCCTCCACCGTATTGCGGGTGATGAATTTGTAGGTGAATACTTTTTTCTTCTGGCCGATGCGGTGTGCCCTGTCGATAGCCTGTGCCTCCACCGCCGGGTTCCACCACGGATCGAGAATGAACACATAATCGGCTTCCGTGAGGTTAAGACCAAGGCCGCCGGCTTTGATGGAGATCAGAAAGATCTTGAGGTTGGGGTCTTTGTTGAACCGTTCAACCTGTTCTTTCCTGTCTACGCTCGAGCCATCGAGGTATGCGAAATCTATCTTGTTGTTCTTGAGGTATGCTTTCACCAGGTCGAGGTGCTTTACAAATTGGCTGAACACAAGCACCTTGTGGCCCTCCGCCATGGCGTTCTCCAGCATATGGGTGATGTCTTCAAGCTTGCCCGAATCTCCGGTGTAACCCTGCTCGATCATTTTAGGGTGATTGGCCAGCTGCCTGAGCTTCGTTAAACCTTCCAGGATCATGAACCTGCTGTTGCCAAGTCCCTCCTGCTCGATGAGCTTGAATATCTTCTCGCGGTACAGCGTCTTCACTTCTTCATAACGCTTCTCCTGTTCCGCTGTCATTTCAGAATATTGAACGTTCTCCACCTTTTCGGGAAGCTCCGTTGCCACCTGCGATTTATGCCTTCTTAGAATAAACGGTTTGATGATCGCCCCAAGTTTTTTCGAACGCGCTTCGTCGGCCTTTTTCTCTATTGGGTTCTGGTATTCATTCCTGAAATAGGTCTGCGATCCGAGAATACCCGGGTTGATGAACGACATCTGTGACCATAGGTCAAGCGTTGTATTCTCGATGGGCGTACCGGTAAGCACCAGCTTGTGCCGCGACTTCAGCTCACGAACTGCTTTGGCGATGTTGGAGGTGGGATTCTTGATCACCTGCGACTCGTCAAGGATGATGTAGTTGAAATAGAATTTCTGCAACAGCTCCACATCCAGGCGGGTGATGCCATACGACGTGAGCACCAGATCGTATTTTTCGAAACGTGTAATGTCTTTGTTGCGCAGCGTACCTGTATAGTTGAGGATGCGCAGGCCCGGCGTAAATTTGCTCGACTCCATCTCCCAGTTGTAGATGAGCGATGTAGGCATAATGAGCAGCGACGTTCCCGCACCCGAATCTTTTTCGGCCTGCAGCAAGGTCAACGTCTGCACGGTCTTTCCAAGACCCATATCGTCGGCAAGGCATCCGCCCAGCTTGTATTCATTCAAGAACCTGAGCCAGTTATAACCTGCCCGTTGATAAGGTCGCAGCTCGCCGTTGAAGCCCTCAGGCAACGGATATTGTTTAATGCCACTGAACGAGCTCAGCGAACGCAGCTTCTCACTGAGGTGCACCTTGGCCAGGTTGCCTTCTTCCAGCTCTTTCACCAGGTTAAGGTGATGCTTGCGCAGCACAGGTTTTTCATGCGCGCCTTCTGTTTCGCTGAGCGCAAACAGGTCTGCATATTTGGTGAGCCATATCTCGGGGATGATGGCGATCTCTCCATTGGGAAGTTTGAACTCCACCTTGCGCCGGAGAATGAGCTTGCGCAGATCTTTGAATGGAATCTCGAATTCTCCAAAGCGGATCTTGGCATGGATGTCGAACCAGTCGATGTTCTCTTTTACCTCCACCTCGATCACCGCCTTGCCCACAAAATATTTTTTGTCGCGGCTCTCGGGCTGGCTCACTTCAAAGCCCAGGTTGAGCAGGTTCACACGATTCTCATTCAGCCAGGAGAAGGCTTCTGATTTTGGAACGGCCACCCTGAAACCTTTCATGGGCAATCCCAGCTTCTGCAAGGTGTTGAGAAAATTCTTCTCCACATCGCTCTTGCGGGCCACGCGGTGGAAGATGTATCCTGTATCCTGTTTTTCAACGGTAACGCTGACAGGACCGATGTTATCGCCACGGAAACGGTGCTTGCCGTATTTGAAAGAAAGGTCGAACACGATCTTGCCCGATTCATCCGTCGTATCTTCGGTAGCGGTGCCATTATCAAAGAGCGAAGGTACAGCCGTGGTCTGCGCGGTATGCAGCTCAGACAACGTGAGCACTGGATGCGGATCGTACGTGCTTTTATTGATCTCGAAGCCACTGGCCTCCACGTCGTCAAACGAAGCGATCAGCGGCGCAACAAATCGGTTGTAATAGGTCTCCTCTACATTCTTAGGAATGACCACATATTTTTTGCTGAGGAAGGGGATCAGCTTTTTGCCATCCACATATTTTTCAAATCCGTAGAGGTTTCCGTTCAGCACCATCCACGCAGGATTCTTGCAGACCAGGTATGCCGATTCGTTGGGCAGGTCAAGCTTCTTTCCCTGGTGAAAAATTGTAGGGTAATAGTTGGTGTGATCGTTGGTGCGCATGAAATGGAACTGGATCGTGGCACGTTTGTCAACCACCTCGATCTTGCGCCAGGTAGGCTCTCCGTCGTTTCCCATCTCGAAGAGCATTTTGCCTCTCATTTTCTCCAGGATCTTCGCCCTGCGCTTCTCCATGTAGTCTTCGATCTGCTCCTGAAGCATTTCGTTGCCCTTCGCTTTATCGTAGGTCTTGGTGAGGAACTCTTCAGGCTTGACGATCTTGGGCGAGAATTTTTTCACGATGGTGTCCTGATGCATCGAGTCCATGATCTCGATCAGCTCGAAGTCGCGGTCGTCTAGCCCACGCGTGAATTCTCTCGCATTTTTCGAAGAGATGTTCTGATGTTGGTACGTGAGTTTACCTTTATCATCCAGATGAACGATATAACATTCGAAAATAAATCCCAGGTATTCGTGCTGATACAACGAATAAATGATCTGGAATGGTTGTGAGGCGGAGACTTTCATGCAAATCAGGCCCTTTCAAGGAAACAGAATCCCTAATTTAGGTATTTCTACGTAGAAAAATATAGTATTTTCCACGTATAAGGTACATGATTCTTACAGGTGCTTAACAGCCGCAAACCGCGACGCCAGCTTGGCCGGATAAGCCGAGAGCAGAAAAGTAACAATTGTTACAACAATCAATGTGTAGAAAAAGTCGGTTAATTTCACTTGTACCGGATAACCTTGCATGACAGCCGTTTCCATTCCCATAGAAATGAGGCCGTAATTCAATTGCAGCCAGCAGAAAATTCCGCCCAACGCAAGGCCTGTGCAGGCGCCCAACAGCGCGATGAGACCACCTTCAGCAATAAAAACATTCCGGATCTGGCTGGTATCGGCGCCCATGGCCGAGAGAATGGAAATATCTTTTTTCTTCTCCAGCGCCAGCATCATAAGGCTGAAGAAAATGTTGATCGAACCGATCACCAGCAGCAGTGTGAGCGCCAGAAAGGTGAAGAGCTTCTCCATTTTCAACAGCTTATACAGGTCCTGATGCTGCTCTTCATAATTGAGCACGGTAAAATTTGTTCCAAGCAGGTTCTGAATGGCCGCTTCCACGGCAAATACATCGGCGTTCTGCGATGTTTTTATTTCCAGTGACGTACGTTTGTCTCCATAGTCGAGCAGCTCGCGGGCAAATCCGAGCGGTACGATAATGTAGTTCTCGTCAAAATTCTGAACGATCGAAAACACACCCCGGGGCATGATGTTCTTCTTCGCGTAAAGCTTGGAGGGATCGAGACCTACCGATTTTGCATTCTTGATGTAATACACCTGCAGCGGATACATCGGCTCATTCACAGCGATAGAAAGCGTATACTGAACACCGCGGCCCACGATGGCATACGGAATGTTGTTCTCTTCCAGCTTCAGCTCGCCTTCAACCATCGCCTCCGGAGGAATACGGTTCTGCTTCAGGAAATTATCGCCAACACCTTTTAAGGTAACTACCTGCACAGCATCGCGGTAACGCACGTAAGCGTAATCTTCGATCACGTCGGTCACCACCTCCACACCGGGTATCGCACTGATCTTAGCCAGCATCGAATCTGACACCTCGAAAGATTTACCCACGCTTGCCTGCACCTTGATCTCGGGATCGAACGAGTTGTTCAGCGATCGCAACAGATCTTCCAGACCATTAAAAACAGAAAGAACGATGATGAGCGCCGCGGTGATAAAGGCTACGCCACCCATGGAAAGAATGGAAATGACGTTAATGAAATTCGCCTTCCTCTTCGAAAACAGATAACGCCGGGCGATGAAAAAGGGTAAGTTCAAGCGCTGAGATTTTGTTGAGCGGTTCTGTTGATGTTATTCTTTCTCCGGCGGAATATTCAGGTTTTTGATCAGGTCGTCGATTCGCTGGGCATTTTCCTCCACTTCATCGATGATAAAGATCAGCTCGGGTATGATCCTCACCTGCTTGCCAATGACTTCTCCCAGCGATTTTCTGATCTCACGTTTATGCAGGTTGAGATTTTCCAGCGTCTTTTCCTTGTTTTTGGCCAGCATCATGCTGATGAACACCTTGGCTACGCTTAGATCTGGGCTCATCTTCACATCGGCAATGGTGATAAACGCGTTATCAAGTATGCCACGCCTGTCTCTCTGAAAGATCGAGCTGAGCTCTTTCTGGATCAACCGGCTGAATTTCTGCTGTCTGGTGGTGCCTGCCATGGTGATGTGCTTAAACGTACTAATGAAGGATTAACGTAGATAAAAAACAATAGATTCCGCTTTAAACTTCAGAAATACTACTCTAATTTTCTGACAAAACTAAATCTGCTGACTTGCTCCGTTATTTCCGAATAAACGACCCGTATCGCCTGGTAGGCCTGTTGGTATTACTGCTCATTCTTTACCTGCCTTTGTTCCTCGATATGCCTGGCCTGACCGTTCCTGAGCTGAAAGGTATGGTGATAGGCGAAAAGCTCAATGAGGATCATGACCTGTATACGGGCATTGCTGACAATACGGCTCCGCTGGCTGCCTGGTTCCATGAGCTGGTCGATTCTGTTTTCGGGCGCTCGTTGATGGCCCGGCACATCGTAGCTTTTATATTGATCTTTTTACAGGGCGCATACCTGGGCATCATGTTCATTGTGCGCAAGGTCTTCAACGAGAACACCTATATTCCATCCCTGCTTTTTTGCCTGCTCTGCCTGTTCTCTTACGATACGTTGACGCTTTCTGCCGAGCTCGTTGGTCTCACGTTTCTGATGCTGGCGCTGAACAACATGTTCAAAGAGATCGAGTTCAGGGTGCAGCGTGATGAGACCATTTTCAACCTGGGTCTTTACATCAGCATTGCGTCGCTGTTCTCTTTCGCCTACGTTGTATTCCTGTTGTGTGTGATGGTGATCCTTTTCTTCTTCACCAGAACCACACCGCGTAAGTTCATGCTGCTGATCTTCGGTTTCCTGCTGCCGCACCTGGTGGTGATCAGCATCGGTTACCTGAACGGTTCGCTACCACAGCTCTGGCAATACTATTATGTTGCCAACCTCATTCCCTCACGCGAGGTGTTCATCTCAACCCACGCCCTGCTGGTGTTGGGCGGCGTGCCGCTGTTCTATTTTATCATTTCCGTTTTTATGCTTCAGCGCGAAGCAAGGTTCAGCAAATACCAGTCGCAGCTGCTGCAGGTCATGTTTTTGTGGATCGGCTTCTCGTTGCTTTACATCTTCTACTGCAAAGACCTGCGCCCCCAGAACCTGATCGTGTTTGCACCGGCGCTCGCATTCCTGTTCACGCATTTCTTCCTGTTCATCAGAAGGAAAAAATATGCTGAGATGAACATCTGGCTGCTGATCATAGGCATCGTTACTGTGAGTTACCTGGCGCGTTACAGCAAGCTTGACTCGGCAAGCTACAGCCTGCTCACAACACCGCCAGTGAACGACAACGCTCCGAAAAATAAACGGATCCTGGTGCTGGAAGACAACCAGGCGTACTTTCAGCAAAACAAGCTGGCAACACCTTATCTGAACTGGAGCCTTTCAGAAGAGATCTTCCGCAACCCCGGCTACTACGAAAATGTTACGGCTGTTTACCACGCGCTGAAAACCGATCCACCCCAGGTGATCATTGACCGCGAAAATCTGATGAAACCCTTCTTTGAAAGAATGCCCGAAGTGAAGAAGCAGTATAGGAGGATGGGAGACGTGTATA
Organism: Chryseosolibacter histidinae; assembly: GCF_018598225.1. Classification (GTDB taxonomy): domain Bacteria; phylum Bacteroidota; class Bacteroidia; order Cytophagales; family Cyclobacteriaceae; genus Chryseosolibacter; species Chryseosolibacter histidini. The sequence continues at coordinate 32,042 of NZ_JAHESF010000056.1, forward strand.
ATAAAATTGACAATTGACAATCCCGATGGTTATCGGGAGCAATTGACAACATGTGAGATGATATTCCCTGTCGGGCTTTTATTCCGAGATTGGAAACGAACTTTTTAAGTTTACACCAGACGTTGTCAACTGTTTCATTGTCAACTGTCAACTGATTCTCTCAGCAGCTGATCTTACTCACCCTGCGCTCATGCCGGCCACCTTCGAAGCTTTCGTGCAGAAAACGATCGGTGATCTTCTCGGCCAGCTCGTAGCTCACGAAGCGGGAGGGCAGGCAAACTATGTTGGCGTTGTTGTGCTGGCGCGCCAGTGATGCAAGCTCTTCGTTCCAGCAGATGGCAGCGCGTACGCCCTGGTGTTTGTTGGCCACGATGGCTACACCGTTAGCACTTCCGCAGATGAGAATGCCGAGCTCGGCCTGCTTCTTCTCCACACAGTCCGCTACCGGATGTGCAAAGTCAGGATAGTCTGTCGACTCACTGCTGTGCGTGCCAAAGTCTTTGGTTTCATAACCGTTGCTGACAAGCCACTTCTTGAGGGCTTCTTTGTATTCGTATCCTGCATGATCGCAGCCGATGGCTATTTTGGGCATCATGATGCAGATTGTTGTTCTTTCAATTTTTCTTCAGCTTCTTCCTTCTCCTTTTTCCTCACCACGTTGGATGATATCAAGATACTGATTTCATACAACAGGTACAACGGAATGGAGATCAGCGCCTGACTCAGCGGGTCTGCCGAAGGTGTTACGATAGCACCGATGATCAGGATCACGATCACGGCATGCTTGCGCGATTTCCGCAGGAATGTAGGTGTCACAATACCGATCTTGGTAAGGAAATACATCACCACCGGCAGCTGGAACAGAACGCCGCTTCCGAACACCACCGTTACGATCGTTCCTACGTACGAGGTGATGTCGAACTCGTTCACGATCATGTCGCTGATCTGGTAGTTGGCCAGGAATGAGATCATCATCGGGCACATCACATAATATCCGAACAGCACACCGGTGAGAAACAAAAAGGAGACCGCTGCCACAGCACCTTTGGAAGACCTGCGCTCGGTAGTATAAAGTCCTGGTCTTACAAAACGCCACAGCTCCCAGGCAACGTAAGGAAAGGCCACAATAAGTCCGATGACCACCGAAGCGGTAATGTGCATGGTGAACTGCCCCGTCATGAGGCGGCTTTGAACCTTAAAAGGAATTTCTTTTACGCAAAAGGCATCTTCCGATCCCAGCCACTGGCCCAGCTGGCAAAGCCACCTGAACGTGGGGAAGTCTACCCGGCCGGGTGCAAAGATGATGTTGTTGAAGATCCAGTCGCCATAAACAAATGCCAGGATGGTGAAGATGAGAATGGCCAACAGCGACCGCACCACATGCCATCTCAACTCCTCGAGGTGGTCGAGGAAACTCATCTCTTTCTCTTCAATCGGATCCTGGTCTAACGGCATGGCTGAATTTCAACGTTTAAGGTAGGTATCGCTTTCCCTTTTTTAGTAGAGCGGGAATTTTTCCATAAACCGGTTCACTTTACGTTTCACCGCTTTAAGGTGTTTCTGATCTTCGGGCTTCTGAAGGGCCTCGTCGATGAGATCAACAACTTTGAGCACGTCCTTCTCTTTCAGGCCGCGCGTAGTAATGGCCGGCGTGCCGATGCGCATACCCGACGTTACCATGGGCGACTGCGTATCGAACGGAACCATGTTCTTATTGATAGTGATGTCTGCCTGGATCAGCGACTCTTCGGCCTGTTTGCCGGTGAGCTTCTTCGAACGAAGGTCGATTAGCATCAGGTGGTTGTCTGTTCCACCGGAGATGATCTTGTATCCTTTTGCCAGGAATCCTTCTGCCATCGCTTTGGCATTTTTCGAAACCTGAACCACGTATTCGAGATATTCATCAGACAAAGCTTCCTGGAAAGCAATGGCCTTGGCGGCGATCACGTGCTCGAGCGGACCTCCCTGCGTTCCGGGAAACACACCTGAATCCAGCACGGAGCCCATCTTCCTGATCTCTCCTTTGGGCGTTTTTAGTCCCATCGGGTTATCGATATTTTTTCCCACCATGATCATTCCGCCGCGGGGTCCGCGAAGCGTTTTGTGTGTGGTGGTGGTGATCACGTGGCAATATTCCATCGGATCGTTCAGCAGGCCGCGGGCGATCAACCCTGCAGGGTGCGCAATGTCGGCCATCAATATCGCTCCAACGCTGTCGGCTGCTTCGCGAAGCTTTTTATAATCCCAGTCGCGGCTGTAAGCAGAGGCACCGCAAATGATCATCTTCGGTTTTTCACGCTGCGCTGTTTCTATTACCTTATCGAAATTGATGGTGCCGGTTTCTTGCTCCACACCGTAGAACACGGGCTGGTACAGCTTACCTGAAAAGTTCACCGGCGATCCGTGCGTGAGGTGGCCACCATGAGAAAGGTCGAAGCCGAGTATCTTGTCACCCGGTTTCAGGCAGGCCAGCATCACCGAGGCATTGGCCTGTGCACCTGAATGGGGTTGTACGTTGGCCCACTCTGCGCCAAACAGTTCCTTGGCCCTGTCAATCGCCAGTTGTTCGATCTCATCCACCACCTCGCAGCCACCGTAGTAACGTTTGCCCGGAAGTCCTTCGGCATATTTGTTCGTCAGTACCGTGCCCATGGCTTTCATCACCTGCTGGGAAGTGAAATTCTCCGAGGCAATGAGCTCGATGCCATTTTGCTGGCGTTCTTTTTCTTTTTCGATGAGATCAAAAATGACTTTATCTTTTTTCATGGACGGGTTTTAAAAGAAGGCTCAAAAATAAACCATCAGCCGGAGGATTAGCAATCTTGGGAAGATTATTTTAAGACAGGCGGGAATTAGTAGGCAGTAGGCAATGAACCAGTAGGCAATTGACAAATAGACAGTAGGCAAAGTGCGGGCGTTGAGGTACAAGACTGTACTACGTTCAGGAAGCCAATAAATGAAACTTAACAGAATTGGCTGTAACCCGTCCTTTGCCTACTGCCCCCGATTTATCGGGGGATTTGCCTACTGCCTACTATTACCAGGATCCGCTGCTGCCGCCGCCGCTGAAGCCACCGCCAC
>NZ_JAHESF010000057.1 GCF_018598225.1 Chryseosolibacter histidinae
AATGGAGACCTTGAATCATCAGCCAGCTATTGCCGCATTGTTAACGAGCGACACTTTCTTCGCCTGAACGAGCTGGTGCAGGACGCGGTGCAGACTGGTGCCACCGCTGCATGGAGTGGAAAGACAGACCTTGCTACCCGATTTTTCCATCCCGTGATACTCACCAACGTGCCCATGCATGCCCGCCTGATGAACGAAGAGATCTTTGGCCCGGTATTGCCTGTGATCACCTATCGCAACCTGGACGAGGCCATAGCCATTGTCAACAGCAAACCGAAACCCCTGGCATTGTATGTGTTCACCCAACAAAGTGCCGTGCGCGATAAAGTGCTGCAGCAAACCTCCTCCGGCGGGGTGTGCGTGAATGACTGTGGCATCCATTTTTTGCACCATCATTTACCTTTCGGAGGGGTGAACAACAGCGGCCTTGGAAAATCGCACGGCCATTACGGATTTATGGCATTCTCGCACGAAAAACCGGTTTTGAAACAGAAAAATGGATTTACGTCGGTAAAAGCATTTTATCCTCCCTATACCTCGTTATCAGCCCGCTTAATGGACTGGTTTTTGAAGCTCTTTTAACCTTGACATAACGCAGGGTTCTGCAAAAAGCTGAAAATTCAATCGGCCGTTTTGTAAATTTGCGTCCTTTAATTCCGTTATCTAACAAACTCGAAAAAACTCGCTGAGTCATGAAAAAAGCACTGAAATGGTTTCTGATAATTTTTGGCGGACTGATCGTTCTGATCCTGCTTGCGGCCTTTATCCTGCCCATTGTCTTCAAAGACGATATCAAGGCAGCGATCGATAAAGAGCTGGCCAAGTCAGTGAACGCAGACGTGATCTTTGATGTCAATGATTTCAACCTCTCCCTCTTCTCCAATTTCCCGAACATTACTGCCGAGATGAAAAACCTTGGTGTGGTGAACCGCGCCCCCTTTGAAGGTCAGGTGCTTTTTGCCACTGAAAAATTCGAAGTGGAAGTGAACCTGAAGGATATTCTCTTTGGCGATCAGCTTCGTGTAAAAGGAATTTCGCTGGTGCGTCCCGTGATCAACATCAAAGTGCTGGCCGACGGAAAAGCGAACTACGATATCGCTATCCCTTCTGCCGACACCACCACTACTACTGAAGAAGGCGGTGATTTTTCATTCGGCATAGACCACTGGGAGGTTGTGGATGCAGACGTGACTTACGATGACAAGTCATTGCCGTATAACCTCACCGTGAAAGGACTGAACCACTCCGGCAGCGGCGACTTCACGCAGGATGTATTCGACCTCAGAACAAAAACCACCGCAGACACTGTAACCACTTCTTTTGATGGTGTGGAGTATCTCACCGACAAACGTGTGGATATAGACGCCGTTGTGAGCATCAGTGAAGAATATACCAAGTATACTTTCAAGGAGAATACCGCCAAGGTCAACGATTTTGTGATGCAATTCGATGGCTGGTTTAAAATGAACGAGAACGACTTCGGCATGGACCTCACGTTCAGCAGCCCCGACAACTCATTCAAGAGCTTGCTCTCGCTGGTGCCGGGCGTTTACTCGAAAGACTTCGGCAGCATCAAGACCTCGGGCGACCTCGCCTTCAAAGGTTTTGTAAAAGGTACCTACAGCGAAAAGCAGATGCCGGCATTCAACCTCAATCTGCTGGTGAAGGATGCCATGTTCCAGTATCCCGATCTTCCTACTGCCATCAATAACATCAATGTAGACCTGCTGGTAGACAATAAAGATGGCGTGATAGACAACACCGTTATCGACCTGAAAAAGCTTCACCTCGATTTCGGCTCGAACCCGGTGGATGCCAGGGCGCTTATCACCAAAATATATCCCACCAATGTCGATGCAAACCTTGCTGCCAAGCTGAACCTCGCAGAGCTTACCAAGATGTTCCCCATGGAAGGCCTGGAAATGAAAGGAAGCTACGCGGTGAATCTTACAGCAAAAGGTGTTTATGACAGCCTGAAGAAAGTGATCCCCGCCATCGACGCGAAGATGTCACTGAACGACGGCTTCGTAAAATCGAAAGAGTTCCCCGTGCCGATGGATGACATGCACTTCACTTCTACCATCAAGAACACTTCCGGAAAAATGGCCGAGACGTTCATTGACGTGAACGACTTCACCGTGCTGATGGATGGCGAAAAGCTGAAGGCAGACCTGCACCTCGAAAACCTCGACAATTACACCTGGGATCTTAAAGTGAACGGTGGCATCGACCTGGAGAAAATGACCAAAGTATTCCCGCTCGAAGGCATGACCCTGGCAGGAAAAGTGAAGGCCAACATCGAGACCAAAGGAAAGTATTCAGATGTGCAGGCTGAAAAATACGACCGCCTGCCTACCAGCGGCACAGCTTCGCTTACAGATTTCAAATACATTACCAAAGACCTGCCGCAGGTAACGCTGAGCCAGGCCGCCATGACCTTCGACCCACGCAAGATCGAGCTGCAAAAACTGAACGGAACAGTAGGCAAAAGCGACTTCAATGTAACGGGCTCCGTGCTCAACTACCTGGGCTATGTGTTCGGCGAGAACGAGACCATCAAAGGCAACGTGAACTTCTCTTCGAACCTGTTTGATCTGAACGAGTTCATGACCGAAGAGGAAGCGCCCGCCACAGCAGAAGACACTACCTCGTTTGGTGTGATCCCTGTGCCGAACAACATCGACTTTGTGCTGAACTCCAACATCAAGGCGGTGAAGATGATGGACTTCAACATCACCAATGCCACCGGTGACATTGTGGTGAAAGACGGCATTGCCAACCTGCGTGGCCTGAAGTTCAACATGCTGGGCGGAACTTTTGTGGTGGATGGAAGCTACAACGCCAAAGACCTGGCGCATCCCAAATATGATATGGCCCTGAAGATCGAGAACGTGTCTATGAAAGACGCTGCCAGCGCCTCTTCGATCGTTCAGACCTATGCACCCATCGCGGGCCTGGTGAACGGCAAGTTCTCTACCGACTTCTCCCTCAAGGGAGAGCTTGGCCAGGACATGATGCCGAACCTTGCTACCGTCAACGGCGGCGGACTTGTGAAGATCGCGCAGGCTGCCCTGAAGCAATCGAAGCTCATCTCTGGCATTACTTCGCTTACCAAGCTTGACGATACCGATGAAGTAACCCTGAAAGATGTGCTGATGTCGGCCCAGCTTACAGATGGCAAGCTGAGCGTGAAACCTTTCGATGTGAAGTTCGGCAACTACAAGACCACGGTAGCCGGTGCCACAAGCCTTGACGGAACCATCGATTATACGCTGAAGATGGATGTACCCGCAGGCAAGCTGGGCTCTGAGTTCAACAGCTTTGTTTCAAAATACAGCGGAAACAAGAGCGATGGCAACACCAACATTCCGCTTACCATCGGCGTAGGCGGCAAATACGACAGCCCTGTACCGAAGCTGCTGATGGATTCGCAGAAAGAACAAGCTAAAGAGGCCGCCGTGAATGCAGCCAAAGAAGAAGGTACCAAAGCCCTTCAGAAGGCTGTGAAAGGCACGGATGCTGAAAAGGCGCTGAATAAGATCCTGGGCGGCAACAAAAAGGATACAACTGCTTCGGCAGATACGGCGAAAGCTACCACGCCAGCCATCCCTACCAAGGAAGAAGTGAAAGAAGAGGTGCAGAAAAAGGTAGAAGATGAGGCCAAAAAGAAGATCGAAGGCCTGCTGAAGAGAAAGAAAAACTAGTCTTTTAGTCCACAGTCGACTGTCCACGGTCCACAGTAGGGAGTGTTTTCGTTTTACACTGTTCTGCTGTGGACCGTTGTCTGTGGACCCGTGGACTCCTTAACCCCGTAACTACACTTTATCGTCATTATTCTGCGGTTTGGCGCTGGCTTAATCAGCTCAGGCCGGCTTTGTGTGCGGACACCCACACGGGCGTATTCATGGCAGCTAAAACCAATAAATGGCTATGAAAACGTTCATCAGGGTCCTGTTCATTGTGCTGCCTTTTTTATGGTCAATTTTTATAATGCTGGGATAAACCGGCATTTAATTCGAACGAGAAAGTACGATTGTAATTGGAGCCAGACCCAAAACCAATCCCTTTAAACCAAAAAAGGCCAGTGTTTGCTGGCCTTTTTTAATGGTAATACTTTTCGTCTAGTTAGTGAGCTGGATCTCTTCACCTTCCTTGTTCAGGAACTTGTATTCTGTGATGGCCATGGAAGTATCTTTCACCAGGCTGATCCAGGTCTTGTATTTGAAATACCAACGCATGCGCTGGGAGATGAGCCCCTTGGTGTAGAAGGCATGCAGGTATGGATGCAGGGCCAGCACGAGGTTCTTCTCGTTCTGCTTCACCAGCAAATGTTCGATGTTCTTTTCGATGAGGTCAGAGACCAGGATAGACGCAGTGATCTTGCCCGTGCCGTTGCAGGTAGGACATACCTCGCGGGTTACGATGTTCATCTGCGGGCGAACGCGCTCACGCGTGATCTGCATGAGCCCGAACTTTGAAAGCGGCAGCACGGTAGACTTGGCTTTGTCATCCATCATCTCCTCTTTCATCACTTTATAGATCAGCTTTTTGTTGTCGAGGTTCTTCATGTCGATGAAGTCGATAACAATGATCCCACCCATATCGCGCAGGCGGAGCTGACGTGCTATTTCCTTGGCAGCTTCGACGTTTACTGAAAGCGCTGTGGTTTCCTGGTTCTCTTCGCGGTTCGATTTGTTGCCACTGTTCACGTCTATCACGTGCAGGGCTTCGGTATGCTCGATGATCAGGTATCCGCCACCCTTGAGGCTCACGGTTTGGCCGAATGCCGATTTGATCTGCTTCTCGATGCCGTAATGCTCGAAGATCTTGGCTTTTCCGGCGTAGTATTTTACGATCTTCTCTTTATCAGGCGCAATGGTCTTGATGTAGGTGCGCACCTCCTCGAACATCTTCTTGTCGTCAACATGCACATTGTCGAACGATTCGTTCAGCATGTCGCGCAATAAAGAAGAGGTTTTGTCGAGCTCGCCGATCACTTTGTCACGCGGGGCGGCCACGGGCAGGCGGGTCATGCCTTCTTCCCATGTTTTTACCAGGTTGCGGAGGTCGCGGTCGAGCTCGGCCACTTCCTTGTTCTCGGCTACGGTGCGGATGATCACACCGAAATTTTCAGGCTTGATAGATTGGATCAGGCGAAGCAGGCGTTTGCGTTCTTCGCTGCTGGTGATCTTTTTCGATACGCTGACTGCATTGGAAAAAGGTACCAATACCAGGTACCTCCCAGCCAGGGATAACTCGCAGGACAATCGTGGCCCTTTGGTTGAGATCGGCTCTTTTACAATTTGGACCGGTATAAGCTGATTCTTCGACAATTGCTGGGTGATCTTCCCGTGCTTGTCGATGTCCGGTTCAAGATTGAATTTGTCCAGTCTTCCACCATTCATCTTTTTACCACGGACCAGCTTCGTAAACTTTTGAAGTGAACTGAACTGCGGTCCGAGATCGAGATAGTGCAGGAAAGCATCCTTGTCGTACCCAACATCAATAAAGGCAGCATTTAAACCGGGCACCACTTTCTTAACAGTGCCCAGGTAGATATCCCCTACGGTAAATTTGCTTCCTTCTGCTTCCTGGTGGAATTCAACCAGCGTCTTGTCTTTAAGAAGGGCTATACGACATCCGTCCTGAGTTGTACTAATTATTAGTTCGTTACTCAAAAGACAAAGATTAAATTAAAAAAAATGATGTGTATAGGCTGGCAGCACTAGTTGTGATGCTGCCAGAGAAATAAGATTATTTCTTCTTATGTCTGTTCTTCCTGAGACGCTTCTTACGCTTGTGCGTAGCCATTTTGTGCTTCTTTCTTTTCTTTCCGCTAGGCATAGTAATGTTTTAGATTTTATCCGCGAGCGGGCGGATGGTTTAAACAACTTTATTTTAAATCCTTCAGATATGAATCAACCGTTGCCTGAACAGCGGGATCCTTATCCATTTGTTTCACTTTTTCAAATTGCGCCCGGGCCTTCTCCTTGTCTCCCTTGTTCATCCAGGCCAGTCCTAACAACAGGTGTCCCTGTATGTGGCCGGGATTCACCGTTACCAGCTCCTCCAGTCTTTCAATCGCCCGGTCGTACTGGCCCGACTGGATCGACAGCATGCCCATATTAAAAAGGGCCAGCTCGTTCTTCGGGTCTTTCGCCAGCACTTCCCTCAGCATAGTGATACCCTGCATGGGGTTCGACGATGTGAGGTACGTCATGGCCATCTTGGTCTTTATTTCGAGGTTGCCAGGGTTGTCCCGCAGCACCTTTCCATAAAACTCCTGGGTCTTCGCGGCCAGCGTTTTCTGCTTTGCCGGATCCAGCGCCAGGGTGTAAGCCTGATAGTAACTTTCACCTGCTTTTGCCCAGCTTTCAACGTTATTAAAGAACTTCGACGACTCTTCAGCAAACCATGCCGCGCTATCGAACTGATTAGCAATCCGGTACAGGCCGGCTAAAGAGTCGGCAAAGATAGCATTTTTTTCCTTTTCTGTACCTGATGCAAATTTTGCCCTGAAATCACTGATCCGGGTCCGTACGTTTTCAGGGGTTTGTGTATGGGTTTCGATGTGCGAAGACACGGTATCGGCACCACCGCCTGCCGAAGCAGCATCCCGCTCATTCTCCACCACTACCTTGGGCAACTGAAAGAGCAACAGGATGACCACGGCACAGCCGCCGATCAATAAAAGACGTGTTTTAAGCATAAAAGCCTGATGTGCGAGTGATGAGCGACAGTATTAGAAGCACACCGGTAGATTTATTTTTCAGCAAGCTGCTTCACTTTTTCGCTGTTCTTGATCTTGTTGATGAAGATCTTCGCCGGCTTAAAGCTGGGGATGTAATGCTCGTCAATAACCAGCGCCGTGTTGCGGGAAATATTCCGTGCTATCTTCTTTTTCCTTTTCTTGTTGATAAAGCTGCCAAAACCACGGATATAAATGTTATTGCCATTTGACATCGATGACTTCACTACGCTGAAGAACGCTTCCACCGATGCGGTCACATCCGCCTTGTCTACTCCGGTCTTTTCAGCGATCTCGTTGATAATATCTGCTTTGGTCACTGTAGTATATTTAGAGGTCTCAAAATTCTTACGGGAGGGCAAATTTAGTTTGCCTTGCCAGATTAAAAAATGAATATTGAAAAAATTGATTATCAAGGGGATGGACAAACGATATTTTCCAGATAAAATCGTTAAGTGGTACGAGAGCAACAAAAGAAGCCTGCCCTGGCGCGATACCCGCGACCCATATAAAATATGGCTGTCTGAAATTATCCTTCAGCAAACGAGGGTAAGTCAGGGGTTGCCTTACTACCTGAGGTTCATCGAAGCGTATCCAACCGTGCGTGCATTGGCGGCTGCGCCCGAGCAGGAAGTGCTGCGGCTGTGGCAGGGACTGGGCTACTATACACGCGCCCGTAACCTGCACAAGTGCGCCAAAGCCGTGGTCAGCTTGCATAACGGCGAGTTTCCCCGAACCTATGAAACCCTGCTTAGCCTGCCGGGCATAGGTGAATATACGGCTGCTGCCATTGCGTCCATCGCTTTTAAGCAGGCCGTGGCGGTGGTGGATGGAAACGTTTTCAGGGTGCTTTCCAGGATCTTTGGCATCGATACGCCCATCAATTCGCCGGAAGGAAAAAAACAGTTCACCGCCCTTGCAAACGAGCTGGTGCCGACTGCCCAACCGGATGCCCATAACCAGGCGGTGATGGAGTTCGGAGCGCTTTTCTGCACGCCCCAAAATCCGCAGTGCGATACCTGTATCTTTCAAAAAAACTGTTTTGCCTTCAGCCGCAAAATGCAACAGGCACTGCCGGTGAAGCTCAAGCTGAAAGCAAGCCGCAAGCGGTACTTCTATTATATTGTGCTGGAACACCGGAATTCGCTGCTGATGCGAAAGCGGGAACAGAAAGATATCTGGCTGGGATTATTCGATTTTCACCTGGTGGAAAAAAACCGGCCGGTAAAACCCGAAAAGATCCTGGAAGAAGAGGCTGTGAAAAAAATGGTTGGAAACGATGCCAGCATTACGATATCGAAGAATTACAAGCATATTCTCACGCACCAGACCATCTTTTCAAGATTTATCATTGTAAAAAGTGACAAAAAGATCAAACATGTTCACCAAAACCATTCCTTCTATTCTTTGCCGCAGATCGCTGCGTTACCCAAACCGGTGTTGGTGAGTCGTTTTCTCCAGGAGCATTACGTTTTATAATTTTATAGTTGGCCGAAAGGTGGTACTTTTGTTTCCTTACGCTGTAACCAAAACGAACTGAATATATGTCTGGAGTAAATAAAGTAATTCTGGTAGGCCGCCTGGGAAAGGAGCCTGAAGTACGCAACCTTGACAACGGAGCAGTGGTTGCCAACTTCTCAATTGCTACTTCTGAATCTTATAAAGACCGTACCACTGGTGAGAAGAAAGAGATCACCGAGTGGCACAACATCGTTTTGTGGAGAGGTCTGGCGGAGATCGCACAAAAATATGTTCATAAAGGTGACCTCGTCTATATTGAGGGCAAGCTGCGCACGCGCTCATGGGAAAAAGACGGTGTTACAAGATATACCACTGAAGTTGTGGCCGATAATATGACGATGCTGGGTTCGCGGGGTGGCGGAGGAGGAAACTCTTCTTCCAATGAATATGGGTCACGCAGTACGGAACGTGCCTCCAGTGAAAGCTACAATACGCCGGCAGATAACAGCACCGATGATCTGCCTTTCTGAGGACCTAATGTTTACACTGCTTGGACGAGCCTCCCGGTTTTAGTTTACTGGTAATTTTATCCGATAGGAGCCTGCTGTATCTTTTCTTTATGGCAGTGTTCCTGTTTTTTTCTGCATGGGCTTCTGCAGTAGAGGCTGCGTTTTTTTCACTTCACAACGATGACGTTGAGCGCTTACGGAATAGCGCCGATGAACGCGAGAAGGTGGCGGCTATACTGGTGATCGATCCGCGCCTGCTGCTAAGCGTGCTCACCACGTGCAAATACGCCATGCTGCTGTCGGCGGCTGTGATGTCTGTATCATCGCTCGCCTATGAACAATCGCGTTATACACTCTTCGATGTATCGGCGGGCACAGCGTTGCTGGTGCTTACCATACTCTTCGCCCTGGGAGGTGTGATCCTGCCGAAGATCTACGGCTCTTCGCGCAGCATCGGCATCGCCCGGGCCAACAGCAAATTGTGCTACCGGCTGATCCTTTTTTTAAGACCGCTGCTACGCCCCCTGTTGAGAGCGTCGATCGCTGTTGAAAAAAAGCTGGACGCCACCAAAGAGCAGAAGTCGGTGGAGCATCTCACCAAAGCGCTTCAGCTGGCAACGGTTGACAATGAACCGATCGAAGGAGAAAAAGAGATCCTTGAAGGTATTGTGAATTTCGGAACACTCACCGTGCGGCAGGTGATGAAACCCCGCACGGAGATCTCGTACACCGATGTTTCGCTCGACTTTCACCAGCTGATGGAATTTGTGAAACGTTCAGGATTTTCGAGGGTACCGGTATGCCGGGAGTCGCTCGACAGCGTGCAGGGATTCCTTTATATCAAAGACCTGCTGCCCTTTCTCGAAGAAGGACGCGATTTTGGATGGCAGCGACTGCTCAGGCCCGGATACTTCGTTCCTGAAACAAAAAAAATAGACCTGCTGCTCAAAGATTTCCAGGAGAAAAGAGTGCACATGGCGCTGGTGGTCAACCATCATGGCAATACCACCGGACTGATCACGTTAGAAGATATCATCGAAGAGATCATCGGCGACTTCAATGACGAGTTCGATGAGGTGGGTGCCCGCTTTCAAAAGCTCAGCGATGGAACTTTTGTGTTTGATGGTAAAACCTCGCTGTATGAGTTCTGTAAGGTGCTGCATGTAGACCCGTCACTTTTTCACCGCGTGAAAGGCATCAATGAGTCACTGAGCGGCGTGCTGACGGAGTTCAATGGAACCCTCCCGGCGGTTGGCGATGAAATTGTGATCAGCCCGTTCACCTTTGTGATCGAATCAGTGGATCATAAACGGATCAAAAAAGTTAAAGTAAAGAGAAATGGTTAAGAGTCCACTGTCCACTGTCCACAGTCCACGGCAGAGTCGTACCCGGCGGGCGCAGCGTACCTCGTACCTCGTACTTCGTACCTGTTCACTAGCCTTGTTAGTATTGACACTCTTCTCGTCCTGCGATCGTGAGTACCTCCCCAAACCTCTTGGTTATAACCGGCTCGATCTGCCGGAGCCCGCGTATCGCCCGTTGCCCGATACATTTCCGTACCGCTTCGAATATTCCACGCACGCAAAGCTGCTCGACGATTCCTCCGGCTTCAGCGAGCGTTACTGGATCGAGATCTATTATCCGCTGCTGAAGTCTAATGTGCACATCACCTACAAGCCGCTGCGCGAAAATCAGAAGTTGCTCAAAGAATTTTTGGACGATGCCTACAAGCTCACCGCCAAACACCAGATCAAAGCCTATGCCATCAACGAGGTGATCACCACCACGCCCAGTGGAAAAACCGCAGTGATTGCCGAGCTCGAAGGCGAAGTACCGAGCCAGTTTCAGTTCACCATCACCGACTCTACACGACATTTTCTGCGGGGTGCGCTTTATTTCAACACCAAAGTTCAGAATGACTCGCTGGCGCCGGCCATTGAGTACATGAAGAAGGATATTATGCACTTGATCAATACGCTGGAGTGGAGAGGAGGAAGAATTAAGAATTAAGGAGTAAGGAGTAAGGAGTAAGGAGTAAGGAGGAGAAGCCAGGAGTCAGGAGCCAGAAGTCAGAAGGGGTACTTTATTTAAAAACATTAGGTTGTCTTGAGAGAAAAGTCGTTAGTTTTAAATGACTAGGATCAATAGTATTAAGTTAGCCCTGAAGGGGCTTAATGTTCATAACCCATGGTGAAGCCGTGGGTTATGAATGTTGGAAGGGAACAAGCGCCAAGCACAATGGCGATCTGTGCGGTGCATGTTCATGGCGCATCATAGCAGTACCCGTGATCGGGTGCGTGCATCACGTGCTCTTGTAATGTTTTTCGTGATCAGTAATATACGTATGAATAAAACAATGATCTTTGCGGCGATAGTGCTGCTGTGGGCCTGTACACCTGCGAAGGTTGAAACCACTTCTTCACAGGATACCACATCATCTGATGCAACTAAAGCACCGATCGCCGGAAACTTTCCTCAGCTCGATGTCGAGCACTTCACGATCCTTGATACAACAGATATCTTTTTTGTAAAAATGACAGGTCCCGGCGATTCGGTTAAGATCGTTACCATGGAAGAAGGTGAGAAGCGCGCGTTGCAACAAGATACCAGGGTGATGCGAACCCCGGAAGGCCTCCAGTTCAAGCTGAAGAATGGCGAAACCAAATTGCTGAAAGAGAATAAGGATACCGAGGGAGAAGATTTTGCGTCGTATAATTTTATCGAGCCAATGGATAGCATCGGTCAATGGCTGCTGATGGGCGGATATTATGAGGCGTGGGACTACGTGCTGGTTGACCAGCAGGATGGAAATGAAAATCACCTCTGGGGACAACCTGTGATGTCTCCTGACGGAAAATATTTTCTTACGGGCATGGTAGACCTCGAAGCGGCTTTCGTTCCCACCGGATTTCAGCTGTGGAGCTTCGAGAACAACAAGCCGGTGCTGCGCTGGGAAAAGGAGCTTACCGACTGGGGCTCGGATCATTTTATCTGGACGAAAAACAACACCGTCATCGCCGAGCAAACCTACCGCGATGAGAACGCCGCCGAACTGAGGACGCGCATCATCAAAATGAAAATCTCGCAATAAATAGATCGCCGCGGAGAAGAAAATTCTGCCTTTTAAATTTTCCCTTTGAACGGTGCAACAACTGTTGCGCTGCGTGAGTATACTTGTACATGCTTACCTGCAAACATTCCAAGTTCACGCTGCCTCCGCGCATCACCTATCTGAATTGCAGCTACCTCTCGCCCATGCTGAAGAGTGTGGAAAAGGTGGGGGTGCGCTCACTCCGTTTAAAAAGAAATCCCGCTGGCATTGCCGCGCAGGATTTTTTCAAAGACAGTGAAACACTGCGCGCGGCGTACGCAAAGCTTATTCATGTGAAAGACCCGAAGCGGATCGTGATCATTCCTTCCGTGTCGTACGGCATGGCCAACGTTGCGGCCAACATGAAGCTCAGCAAAGGCCAGCATGTGCTGGTGGCGGCCGAGCAGTTTCCAAGTAACTATTACGCCTGGCAGCGCGCCTGCAGCGAAGCTGGCGCAGAAGTGAAAGCCATATCACCACCTGCCACGTTGCAGGGCAGAGGAAAGATCTGGAACGAAAGGATCCTGGAAGGCATTGACAAAAATACGAGGGCTGTTGCCATCGCGCATACGCATTGGGCCGATGGAACAAAGTTCGACCTTGAAGCCATCCGCAAAAGAACAAAGGAAGTGAACGCGCTGTTGATCGTAGACGGAACACAGTCTGTGGGTGCCATGCCTTTTGATGTTCAGAAGATCCAGCCCGACGCGCTGGTGTGTGCCGGCTACAAATGGTTGCTGGGTCCGTACGGCATCGGGCTTGCCTACTATGGCGAATACTTCAACGATGGCAAACCCATTGAAGAGAACTGGATCAACCGACTCAACAGCGAAGATTTTACAGGACTTATCAACTATCAGTCCGAGTATCAACCCGGCGCCCTTCGTTACGAAGTGGGTGAGCACAGCAGCTTTATCCACGTGCCCATGATGCTGAAGGCCGTGGAGCAGCTCGGCAAATGGGGCGTTGAAAACGTTCAGGCTTATTGCGCATTCATCACCAAGGAGGCCGTATATAAACTTCGCGAGCGCGACTTCTGGATCGAAGAAGAAAATTACCGCGGTCATCACCTGCTGGGTATCCGCCTGCCACAACACATGGATCTTCAGAAAGTAAAAGATGACCTTGCCAAAAACAGGATCTACGTTTCTTTCAGGGGCAATGCCATCAGGGTAGCACCCAACGTGTATAACGACGAGAAGGATCTGAAAAAACTGGTGAAGGTGCTGGGACGCTGAGTAATGAGAAGCCCAGGCAAACAGTCGTACTTTATTGGCGGAATTGTGATCTGTCTCTTCGGGGCAATCTGCTTTTCCACGAAGGCTATCTTCGTAAAACTTGCGTACAGGGATACTGCTGTGGATGCGGTGGCACTGCTCGCCCTGCGCATGATCTTTTCGCTCCCGTTCTTTATTGTCTCCGCGTGGATTGCCTCCAGCAAAACTGATAATGTGAAGTTCACTTTCAGGCAGTGGGTTGCCGTTGCACTGGTAGGTTGCCTGGGATATTACATCAGCAGCCTGCTTGATTTTCTGGGGCTCCAGTATGTATCGGCGGGCATCGAGCGATTGGTGCTTTTTGTTTACCCCACGTTGGTGCTGCTGATCTCGGCCGTTGTGTTCAAGGAAAAAATTGAACGATTTCAGTGGATCGCCGTAGCTGTCACTTATGCGGGACTGCTGTTGGCCTTTGTCAGCGAAGCGAAACTGAACGATGCACAGGGCCCCGATTTTTATCTCGGTGCCGCGTTGATCTTTGCCTGTGCCATAACTTATGCCATGTACATTGTGGGCAGCGGGCGACTGATCCCATCGGTAGGCGCGGCCAAGTTCAACAGCTATGCCATGAGCTTTGCCTGCGTGGCGGTGCTGCTTCATTTTTTCATCACCAGTAATGTTTCGCTGCTCGATCTTCCGGCGCAAACATACACGTACAGCATTGCCATGGCGCTGCTGTCAACGGTCATACCTTCGTATCTCGTAACGGAAGGCATCAAACGCATCGGGTCAGACAATGCCGCCATCGTAGGAAGCGTTGGCCCTGTTTCAACCATCATCCAGGCGAATATCTTTTTGCACGAGCCCGTTCTGGCAGCACAGGTTGCCGGCACAGCACTGATCCTGGTAGGTGTGTTGCTCATCGGCAGAGGTAAGCGCAAATGATCAATGGCGCCGGTTGATACGTGTTTTTTTCCGGTTGAGCATTCTTTCGCACAGTAGCGCGTTTTTTCTTAGTAAGTTGTATACACTAAATTTTCCGTCGCATGAAAAACCTGCTGATCCTGTTAAGCTTTTTTCTGATCGGTACAGCCTGTGCCCAGTCCCCGTACACTTTTGTGTTCCTCAATAAAAAACCCGATGCCGATCAGTTGCCGAAAGAAGAAATTTCGAAGATCATGGAAGGCCATATGGCGAACATCGAACGGCTGGCGAAGGAGGGAAAGCTTGTGGCCGCGGGACCGTTCCAGGGCGGTGGTGGAATTTTTATTCTGAAGACTTCCAATGTTGAGGAGGCCAAAACGTGGCTCAGCACAGACCCCGGCATCAAAGCCAAACGATGGGATGTTGAGCTGTATCTATACAAGCCACGCCAGGGCTCGGTTTGTGCCGTTTCAGAACCTTATGAAATGGTAGAGTATTCTTTTGTGAGGTTCGATGCCGTGGTGAGCAAATTCACAGCATCAACCTATCCGCAGATCATCAGGAAGCACGACGAGTATCTGAAGAAGCTGGCCAATACCGGCAACGTGGTAACAGAAGGCATTTTCGGTGACCATGATGGCGGCATTCTTATCATGAAGGGTGAGGTTCAGCGCGACATCTTCGAAACCGATCCGGGTGTGCAGGAGGGACTGCTGGAGCTCGAGATCAAAAAACTCTACATCGCCAAAGGAAGCTTTTGCGAAAAATAAATCAGGATTATCAGGATTACAGGATTTTCAGGATTACGGGATTTTCAGGATGAGCAGGATTTTGACCAGGATTATGCAGGATTTTCGGGATGGACAGGATTAACAGCCTTTGATTCGAAGATTTAGCCTTCTGTGGTGGCAAGGGCGCTGGTGTTGTCTGTTGAGTAGGACGATTCCAGGTTGAAATCCTTAAAGGCGTGCCAGCGTTTGCCGTCGTGCTTCAGCAGCGTGAGCTTGTCTGCCATGAACTCGGCCTTGAACTCCTTCGTTTTGAATTCTTCCCAGGCATCTTTGTAAGCAGCTTTTTTCAGATCGCGGAAAGCCAGCGTCAGGTGTGGATGGTAAGGGTCTTCCCTGTAATTAGCATTGAAGATGTTCAGCTCCGTTTTACAATACCGCTGCAGGCGTTTCTGAAAATCGTTCAGCGCTACGTTGGTCACCACATTGATGAAGATCACCCGCGGTGGAAATGACGCAAAGTTGTCGAGGCAGAGCTTGATCGGATCAAAATCTCTTACAAACTGCTGAAGCTTTTGAATGAGCTCGTGCTCTTTGGTCTCCTTCCACCGGAAGGGCATGTGCAGGGTGATGTGCGGCGGAGAGTTGAGCGCTGCCTTGCTGTTGTAGTTTTCACGGAAATAGTGCTTCAGGCTCAAAGCTTCTTCATACACCGGTTCCGGCGGAATGAATGCAATGAAGTACTGTTTTGACGCGTCGTCTTTTCTTGGATTTCCCATAGCAGCTTTTCTATCTGAAAATTCGGAAATTTCCTGCAGTCCGGAAAGCGGCAGTGAAGGATGACATCCTTCAAAAGGATGTCACCCTTGATGGGATCAGATCCTGGCGACGCCCTGTTGCGCCTTTTTTCTCAGGCTAAAGAGGATGAAAAGGTTGAAGAAGTGCATGGCACCGAGCACAAGGATGATCCACCCGATCTTGGTGCTGAGCGTTTCAATTACCGCCTGTGTTGTGGCTATGTCTCCCATTATTTTAAGTGTATACACGGCGTATCCGATGTTGATCAGGTAAAAACCTACCAGCAAAAGTTTGTTCACACTGTCTGCCAGGACCTCGTCTTTATGAAAGATCTCCACAAGAAACACTCTTCCGTTGCTGAACAATGTTCTGGCTACCCAGATGGTTAACAAAATTGTAACGGGCAGGTAGATGCTGTAAGATAAAACGGTGAAGTTCATATACGATTTGTTTAAGTGATTGATCAAAAGCTGAGGTTGGGCAGAAAGTTTCCACCTTTTCGGATGCGAGGGAAAACCCATTGCCAGGTAAGGATATAGTAGAAGATGGCCAGCGCCCATGCCGGCACGGTGAGCAGTATGCTGAAGAAGCGCCCGGAAATACTCACACCGCTCATGTTGCCACACGCATATAACACTATCAGATACACGGCGGCAAGCAACAGATGCAGTCTCTTTTTCCTGTGAAACGGAGCCTTTGCTATAACCGAAACAATAGAGCTGGTCATTTGCCACGGCCCCAGCAGCGCCTGTGCATAAAGAATGGCAAAGGGCCAGTCCGCTTCGCCCCAGGAAACAAAAAGCATCACCATTCCGAAGACGAAAATGATGGTCTGTATGGCGAGATCGAGATATTTCATGTTCTGTATATTTAGAAGTTTCAATAAATATTGAAAGATACGCTCAAAAAAAATGTTTTCCGTTGTTGCAGTAATGGCCTGACTCCTCTACCGGATGTTTTTTATCGAGGTCGATATTATTAAAGCTTTGTTTGGCGCTCCACGAGAACAGCTTTTCAAAAAATGGAAGCAGCTTGCTGTTGCTGACCCTTTCGGCGAAATACACTTCGTGCTCTTTTTCCTTGATGCCCATCTCGTAGAGAACGGTATCGTGCTCGGTAATGCCCATGGTGTTGAAGAATTGTTTCATACGGAAGTATTCGCACACATTTCCGCTTTCGAGGCGTCCTGCAAAGTAGAAGGGCATAAAACGCCCGATCACAAAACAGCTCCAGGAGATCATTTTGCCGATGATGTGAAACCGCAGCTCATAGTATTTTGATACGGGCACTTCATATTGCTTCATGATGGCCAGCACTTCATGGCGGTGATTCCACTCGTCAATTTCGATCTGGTGCACAGCCTTTTTTTCTTCTTCGGTTTTTAACGAAGCCGCATGTCCCTGGTAGGCAAACGCTGCCGCTTTTTCAGCCGAGTATGCCTGTTGCAAAAGGTCGATCAATTCAGGATGATGCAGTTTCATATATGTTTTCTGTTTTGGCCTACTTCATCATTTTCAGCACGGTATTCCAGAACCAGCTTTCTTCCGCTTTGATAAAGGTCTCCAGCAACCCGTCTGATTTCTCCGCAAAGTTTTTCAGTTCCTTGACCACTTTTTTAAATTCCTTTGCTTCTTCGGAGCCGTCGGTCTGCACGTCGTTCACTTCCTTCAGCACTTTCAGGATCGGCTCCAGCTCACGCTTTCTTCTTTCTTTTGCCACCTGCCTGGCCAATGCCCACACGTCTTTTTCTGACTTGAAGAACTCCTTACGTTCGCCAGCCACAGACACCCTCGAAATGATCCCCCAATCGAGCAGCGCCCTGACGTTCATGTTGGCATTGCCCCGGGAGATCGACAGCTCCTGCATGATCTCTTCTGTAGACAACGCTTTCGGTGAAACCATCAGCAGCGCATGGATCTGCGCCATCGTTTTATTCAGTCCCCAGCTATAGCCCAGGTTGCCCCAGGCCTGTATCAGTTCTTCTTTGGCTTCTGTGTATTTCATACGTAACAAAGATAGAGATAGTTTCGAAACTTTCAATACTTATTGAAAATTCATATTTCCCGCAGATCACGCTGATTTTCGCAGATTTAGTGCATGATCTGCGTTCATCTGCGTAATCCGCGGGAACCTGCATTTAAAGATTTCGAAGCACGAACTCCATCATCAGGGTATATAGGTGCAGTTGGGTTTTCGCGCCGGGAATGCGGTGGTTCTTATCAGGATAATAGAACGACTCGAACTGTTTGCCGGCATTGATCAGCGCTTCCTGGAACACCACTGAGTTCTGAAAGTGCACGTTGTCATCGCCCGTACCGTGAATGAGCAGGAATTTTCCCTGCAACTTGTCAGCATACGTCAAAGGAGAATTATCATCATATCCGCTAGCATTGAGCTGCGGGGTTTGCATGTATCGCTCTGTGTAAATGTTATCATAAAAACGCCAGTTGGTGACCGGCGACACCGCGATGCCAGCCTTGAACACGCCACCGCCCCGGGTCATCACCAATGACGACATGTAGCCGCCATAGCTCCAACCCCAGATGCCCAGCCTGGACCCATCCACGTAGTTCAGCGATGCAAAATATTTTCCTGCTGAGATCAGGTCCTCCAGCTCATACTTGCCGAGTTGTTTATAGGTGAGCTTCTTGAATTTTTCTCCCCGGCTTCCGGTGCCGCGCGTATCGATCACGGCCACGATGTATCCCTTTTGTGTGAGCAGCTGGTGAAAGTAGAAATGTTTCCCACCCCAGTCGTTGGCGGCATTCTGTGAACCAGGCCCGCTGTACTGGTAGATCATTACGGGATATTTTTTGGCGGCATCGAAGTTCCGGGGTTTGAGCATGTAACCGTTCAGTTGGGTGCCGTCGTTGCCGCTGAAGGTGAAGAACTCTTTGGTTGCGAGGCCATATTCTTCGCTGGCACGTACAAGGCCTTCGTTCTTCTCCAGCACTTTGATCATGCTGTTGCCTTTGGTGCGGTAGAGATTTACCACCGGCGCCTGACTGGCACTGCTGTAATAATCAATGTAGAACTGGAAGTCGTTGCTCATGTTCACGGTATGTGTACCCGCAGCCTGTGAAAGCCGGGTCTTCTTTTTACCGTCGAGGCCAATGGAGTAAAAATGTTTCTCGAGCGGCGACACTTCCGTGGAGGTGAAATAAAGTGTTTTATTTTTTTCATCGAGGCCCACATATTTCAACACTTCGAAATTGCCCGTGGTGATCTGGCGCACGAGCTTTCCGTCTATCGTATAAAGATACAGGTGCTTGTAACCATCGGACTCAGAGCTATAAATAAACTGCTTGCCATCATCCAGGTAAGTGAGGTCGTCCATGCCTTCGATATCAACATAGGCCTCGTCTTTCTCCGTGAACACGGTCTTCGATTCGCCCGTGGTGGCGTTGGTGTGAATGAGGTCAAAATGGTTTTGAAGACGGTTGAGCTTGCAGATAGACAACATGTTCGGGTCTGTCGTCCATTTCACCCGGGGAATGTAAATATCCGTTTCAGTACCGATGTCGGCTTTTACCTTTTTGCCTGTAGCTACATCGTAAACCCAGATCTCAATCACGGAATTCGCCTCGCCGGGTTTGGGATATTTGTATTTGTAATCTTTGGGATAAAGTTGTCCGTTCCACACCTGCATGTTGTATTCCTTCACGGCAGATTCGTCGAAACGATAGTAGGCGATCTTTTTTCCGTCGGGCGACCAGAAGAACGCGTCAACAAAACCGAACTCTTCTTCATAGACCCAGTCAGTGGTGCCGTTGATGATGGCGTTGAACTTCCCATCGGCCGTTACCTGCGTTTCACTTTTATCGGCCAGGTTCACCATAAAGAGATTGTTGCTCCTTACAAAAGCCACGCGGCTGGCATCGGGAGAGAAGGCGGCGTAAGACTGCTTGCCACCGCTGGAAAGTTTGCTCACAGATCGTGAGGGAATATCGTATACATAATACTCCGCTGAATAAGACCGGCGGTAAATGCCTTTATAGTCCGTGCGCAGCAAGAGTTTTTTCTCATCGGCGCTGAGCGAATAGCTGTGGATCTCAATTCGGGGATTCAGGGCGGCGCCATCAACGATCGTTTCAACGGCCTGGCCAGTGGTGATATCGTACCGGATCACTTTGTTGTCGTCAAGTGCCGAGTAGTACTTGCCGTCGTTCATCCAGTTGATGCCGGTAACCGTGCGGGCCGTAAAAGTGTTTTTGGTGGTGAAGTCGTCAACGGTGATCATCTTCTGCGAAAATACTGTGGCGGATGAGATGAGCAACAGCATGGATAGTACCTTCTTCATAAAATATATAAGCTACAGTTGTTTAATGCGATAAGTTACGACAGATCAATGGAACAGCGGCGGATGCTTTTCATCCCACTCCGAAGCTTCCTGGTACGCCCTGGCCATTGAAAGGATAGCCGCCTCGCCATACAGCTTCCCGATGAACGAGATGCTTGTAGGCGAACCGTTGGCATTGAATCCGTTTGGCACCACGGCACAGGGATGACCGGTCAGGTTGGTGGTCAGCAGCTGTGTGCCGCCAAAGCTGGGCGAAACGATCACATCAAAATCTTTGGTGGCCTGGTGATATTGTTCGATCAGCGTTTGCCGGATGCGCGATGCGTTGATATAATCTACAGCAGGAATGAACCGCGCCGTTCTGAAGATATTGGGCCACGCGCCTTTGCGCTGATTCGACAACAGGCTGTCGCGGTTGGAGCGGGTAAGCTCATCGAAGGCAGCGGCAGCTTCGGCCGTAAGCATCAGCCTCACCGCACCTACAGGAATACCGGTGGGCATTTCCACGGCCGTCAGTTGTATGCCCATCGATCGCAGCACCTCAAGCGCTTTAGCATCGTTGGCTTTGGTGCCATAATCGGCATCGAACGCCGACTTGATGTATCCTACCTTTAATTTTTTCAGATCGGTTTTTGCGTTATAGTTGAAGGCCGCGTTGTGCACGGTCTGGTCGAGTCCATCTTCACCCCTGATCGCATTGAACACCAGCGCGCAGTCGAACGCCGAGCGGCAGATGGGCCCGATCTTGTCCATGCTCCAGCTCAATGCCATGGCACCATGCCTGCTTACGGCACCGAACGTGGGTCGCAGTCCGCTGGCGCCACACCGGGTAGATGGTGACACGATGGAGCCGAGTGTTTCCGTGCCGATGGTAAAGCCGACGAGTCCTGCTACCGTTGCAGAAGCGGATCCGGCAGAAGAACCACTGGAGCCTTCTTTCAGGTTCCAGGGATTTTTAGTGACACCACCATACCAGATATCTCCCATCGCCAGCGCGCCCATGGTGAGCTTCACGGTGAGCACCGCGCCAGCCTCTTCCAGTTTTTTCACCACAGTAGCCACGGTGTTGATGGTTTGATCTTTATACGGTTCTGCACCCCATGTGGTCTTGGTACCTTCTACCGCCAGCAGGTCTTTGATGCCGTACGGAATGCCGTGCAGCGGACCGCGGTATTTTCCTTTCGTAATTTCTTCATCGGCTTTGCGCGCTTGTGCCAGGGCGGTTGCCTCCAGCACGGAGATAACACACTTGAGCGTGTCGCCGTATTTTTTGATCCTGTCGAGGTAAAGCTGTGTCAGCTCCAGTGAGGTGATCTTTTTAGCTTTGATCAGCGAAGCGAGCTTGTACACAGGATAGAAGGCAAGCTCCGAGCGGTCTGATGGCAGGGTTACATCTTTGGGTAAGCCCCAGTCGATGGACTTCTGCGTGGTCTCGATGCTGAATCCGTGCGGCAGCGGATTGAACAGCAGCGACATGGGCACGCTGTTATCGAGCTTGTACTGGTGCAGGGCAGTGATAGACTTCTGGTACTCCTGCAGGCCCGTGAGCAGCGAGTCGCGCTCGGCCGGTGTAAAGCGGAGATCGAAGAAGGGTTCGATATCCGCGGTCGGGAATTTCTGCTGCGCCTGCGATGTGGATATCGTGATGAGCGCAATGAGTATAATAAAAAGCTTGTAAATTGACTGCGGTTTTTTCGACAGCATAAGTTCAGGTTTAACAACAATAAAGCTAAATAAAGTAAGAACCATTTCAGCAGCTTAAGTGATGAAAGGCAGTAAACTCACCCTTAGTCCCCCTCTTGGGAAGAGAGCGATAGCTGTACCTGCAGCGTTTGAGCATAGGGGATCATTTGTACAATTTTAAAGAAGCGGGGCATACCATGAGCGAAGACAGCACACACTACGATCTGATCATTATCGGCGCCGGTCCCATTGGCCTGGCCTGTGGCATTGAAGCGAGCAAAGCAGGTCTCCGCTACCTCATCCTGGAAAAGGGCTGCCTCGTAAATTCACTGTATCATTATCCTTTGGGTATGACGTTCTTCTCCACCTCTGAACGGCTGGAGATAGGCGGTGTGCCTTTTATTTCTCACGGGCCGAAGCCCAACCGTTTCGAGGCGCTGGAATATTATCGCCGGGTGTGCATAAGCTGGCAGCTGAACGTGAAGCTGTACGAGGCTGTAACATCGTCTGTGATCGAGCAGGGCATCCACCAGGTAACGACCACGCGTGGCAGGTATAGAGCAAAGGCGCTGGTGCTGGCGTTGGGATTTTATGACCTGCCTTATCTGCTAAACGTGCCGGGAGAAGATCTTCCAAAGGTCCGGCATTACTACGACGAGCCCCATCCTTATTTCGGCCAGAAGATCATTGTGGTGGGCGCCGCTAACTCTGCCGTTGACGTGGCCCTTGAAACGTGGCGGAAGGGTGCCGATGTTACCATGGTGATCCGCGAGCAGGGCATCCGCGAAAGCGTCAAGTACTGGGTGAAGCCCGACATCGAGAACAGGATCAAGGAAGGATCGATCAGAGCGCTCTTCAACTCAAAGGTGCTGAAGATCGATGAACATACCGTAGACATTCGCACACCCGAGGGAGATATAATCCTCGACAATGATTTTGTGCTGGCGATGACCGGCTATCAGCCACCGTTCGATTTTATGGGATCGCTGGGCATCAAATTTCACGACGACGAATTTCACACCCCTGTATACGATGCGCAAACCATGGAGACCAATGTGCCGAGCCTTTACCTGGCCGGCGTGGTTTGCGGAGGATTGAAGACCAACAAGTGGTTCATTGAAAATTCACGCGTGCATGCCGAGCTGATCATGGCGAACCTCACGCTTAAAAATGGACAGAAATAAAAGGAGGTTGCCTTTGATGACAACCTCCTGAATTTTAAAACTGGTAATTTATCTTTCTCTATGAACGATTAATTGTTCAACGCGTTGGCTACAATGGTAGCGTCCACGGTAAATTCTGCTGTGAATTTTACAGGGGTTTTGGTAAGCGATCCATTCAGGTATAATGTAATGGACAGATTATTTTTCAGAATGGCAGCCATGGCCTGGAGGTCGGTATTGGACACAACCAGCTCTGTTTCTGTTCCAGCATCGGCAGCAGCCTTGATATTGAAATTAGTGATGCTGGCGATCTCGATGGCGTTAGCCGCACTTCCTGTAGCAGAATAGCTCACCTTTGAAAGCGGTGTAGTAGCAGCTTCGCCACTGTAATTCTTGATCTTGAAGGTGATCTTGTTCACAGTGAAGCTCTTCAGGTTGTCTTTGTACTTCTCGATCTCTGCGTTTGAGGTAGCATCTACTACCAGTGATTTGCTATACGTCACATTTTGATTTGTGCCCGTTTCATCTACAGTAATTGAAGTGGTTACGGGTTCATTGATGGTGACGTCACCGAGTTCATCGCAGCTTGTGAGCACTACAGCTGTAAAAATGAAGATAGCCAACGATCTTAAGACAAGGTTTTTCATAAAATAAATAGGGGTTTAATAGATGATTTGATTTTTGAAAGTTATGCGTGTATAAAAGGGCAACTAAGGTAAAGAAAAATTACCAATCGGTTTATACCCATTGCCGCAGAATGGAAACCACTTGTGAGACATATCCACCGCCAAAAAGATTTACATGCACCATCAAAGGATACAGGTTATAAATATCGAAACGTTCTGCATATCCCGGTGCAAGTGCAAAAGCCTCGTGGTAACTGTTATAAAATTCATCTGAAAAACCTCCAAAAAGTGTTGTAAACGCAATTTCTGCTTCGCGATGGCCATAATACACCGCCGGGTCGATCAGGCAGGGTCTTCCTTTATCATTTGTGATGAGATTCCCACTCCACAGGTCCCCGTGCAGCAGGCAGGGCTTTTCTTCCGGAAGCAGATCACCCAGTTTGTTGTACAATATGCTGAACAGCATGACCGTGTCCACGTTGATCTTACCACGATCCAGGGCCAGCTTTACCTGAGCTTCCAGGCGTTGCGTGATAAAAAAATCCGTCCATTTTTCTGTGCGTGTATTTTGCTGTGGCAGTGAGCCGATGTAGTTGGCGTGATCCAGTCCATAAGTGGGCGCTGTGTGTTTATGCAGGTTGGCGAGCTGCTGCCCGAGGTCTGTCCAGTAAGTGCCAGCCTGCGGGTGCTCTTCCACAAACTCCAGCACCAGAAATTGCAAAGACCCGGCCACCCCTTCAGTGATCACTTCGGGTATGTATATGTCTCCCGCGTTGCGCAGCAGCTTCAATCCTTTTGCTTCCGCGATAAACATGCCCGGAAATTTTGCTGCGTCATTCCATTTCAGAAAAAGATCACCAGTCCGGGTCTTCAATCGTCCGCCATGGTTGATGCATCCGCCACCGCAAAAAGAAAAATCCGTGGGGTTGCTACTCACGGACTCTTCCAGTTGTTTTAGAATGACCGATGGAACTGACGAGAGCATGGTCACATCCCTAAAGTAAACCTTGCGCCGACGTAAAAATTCCTGGGTACTGCCGCGTTGAAATATCTACCCGCTGGGGGCGCTGCATTGAGGTCGTTGCCAAGGCTGTATTTTTTATCCAGCGCATTGTCAACGCCGGCGAAAATATCCAGCAGGTGTGTGTTGTTTATCTTCGTTCTGAAACCGGCGCGACTTCCCAGCAGAAAATATTCGTTTGCAAAAACAGTATTGGCATCGTTGAGCGGAATGTGATCGACATAGCTGGCCGTGATGTTCAGATAAACCTTGTGCTTCATCACCAGGTCGGCGCCTGTTGTGTTCACAGAAGCAGGAACACCGGTGAGCTTGTTGCCCGAGTAGTTTGTGCCGTCGTTCACGTATTCGGCAAAGCGATAGTGGTTATAGGCATAGCTGTTCCACACTTTGAGGTCAGAGATAAAACTTCCGGCGTTCTGCAGGGCATTCAGCGATAACACTGCTTCAATGCCGCGCTGTGTTGTTTTGCCAGCATTCACAAAATATTCTGCATTGTCTGCCAGCCGTTGGGTGATGATGGTTTGCCTCAGCCTGAAATCGTAAAGCGTTACATCGTACGTGAGCTTCCGGAATGCTGTGCCCCGCCCGCCGATCTCGTAGTTCACACCACGCTCGGCCTGCAGACTGCTGTTGAAAGCATTGGTGGAAGGCCTGACCTCCGCCAGCGATGGAGGAGAAAAGCCCCGGCTCACGTTGGCATAGAGCGAAAAATTATCAGACATCTTTTTCAGCAGTGCTACACGCGGCGCGAATTCAGCATCGAAATTTTTGTCTTGCTTGGTAACGGGGAACGGTTCTTTTCGGGTGAAGTCATAGTTAAGAAAGCTCACGCTGCCACCAACGGTAACAAAGAACCGGAGCGGCAGCTCGAACTCGGCCTGGCCAAAGAAGACCAGCATTGATGAAGACAGATCGTCACTCACCTGCACGGCACCTTTCTCGCCGCCATTGTTATCCCAGTTCGTTATCGGCGAACTGAACACCTGGTATTCGCCGCCCAGCGTGATCTTGTTTTTACTGGCCTTTCCAAAATGATATTGTGTTTCTGTGCGGGCGCCGGCGTTGCGCTCTTTCCGCTCTTCGTAGTTTCTGATAGCGAGGTTTGTGAAGGTTGATTGCGAGCCGAAGATGCCCACGCGAGTCGACCACCGGTCGTTCCACTCATGATCGTAAGACAAACCAAGGTAAGGTGTTTTGTTGTAGATAGTGGCCTTCTGTTCAACGGCTCCGGGAATGGCTCCCGCTGTTGGCCTTGCCTGCCGGGGGTTTTCGTCATACTGTGCCTTTGTGAGTCCGCCTGGGGTCTCATAGAACATATCTGTATAAAAGAAGGTAGAAGACAACGTGCTTTTTTCACTGAGCTTAGCCACGAGGTCTGCATTCACGGCATGGCGACCCATGGCTGTTTGCACGCGATAGCCATCCGACGCCTGATAAGCATACTGGATGCGCACATTCAACCTGTCGGTATGGAACTGCTGGCCGATGCTGTAACGTTGCAAGCCATAACTTCCGCCGAGCGCAGAAACGTCCAGCTGTGTTTGTTTGATCAGCGCACTGTTCAGCAGCACCACGCCACCGGTACCTGCCCCATAAAGGCTTCCGCCCGGGCCGCGGATGATCTCCAGGTTGCCCACTGAGTTGAAGTCGAGCAGGTTGAGATAGGTGTTCCCACCGCCGTCAGTCAATGGAAGGCCGTTCCAGTACATCTTCACATTCCGCACGCCAAAAGGTGAGCGGAGCAGGCTGCCGCGGATCGAGAACCGGTAACTTCCCGGCGAACGTTCTTCCATCCGCACGCCCGGAATGGCGTTGACGGCCGGAAGAATGGATGTATTGCTGAACCGCTGAAGATCCTGGCTACCGATATAGGCAACAGCAGCGGGGATCTCGTTCAGGGGCCGGCCCGAAGCATAAGCCTGGATCAACACGGGTTGTAGTGTTTTAGCGGTATCGGCAGGAGATTCCTGGGCAGCCGCCACGAAGGGCATGCTCAGGAGCAGGAAGCAGAGGACGTTTCTCATACACAATACTACTGAGAAAGCGTGATAACCGCGAGGGCTGTGTGAAGAGTTAGTAATCTGTTGCCAGTTGCCAGTTACCGGTTGCCAGTTTGTTGCGGGTGTTAATTATCACTGTTGTATTTCAATTCTGGTGAAGAACTTCGCTTATCTCAAATCTCACGTGTCACCCGATCGGAGCAGGCCAGTGAAAGTGTACCCCACTTAAACCGGCAACTGGCAACCGGTAACCGGAAACAGTTTCACAACTTCGCCAGAACTTCCTCCACCGATCTTGATCCCGGAAAGTATTCTAACACCCGTAGCATGACACGGTCTACGAGGGTATCGGGGCAGGAGGCGCCGCTGGTGAGCACAATCTTCACAGGGGTTTTGGCAGGCAGGAAATCGCGGGTGACGATCTTCTCTTTTCTGTCGTAATTAAAATGATGGATCTCACTGGCAGATTTTATCTCACGGTCGGAGTTGATAAAATACGTGGGGAATTTACGCTCACATAGTTCCACAATATGCGATGTGTTGGAGCTGTTGTAACCGCCCACTACAATGGCCAGGTCTGCATCGGTTTCCAATAGCTGGTAGGTGGCGTCCTGGTTATCATTGGTGGCGTAGCACAATGTATCGCGGGTGTCGGCAAAATGTTCTTTCAGGTTTTCGGCGCCATACTTCAGTAACATGAGCTGCCTGAAATAATCGGCGATGGCCTGGGTTTCGGTGGCAAGCATGGTTGTCTGGTTCACAACACCTACCCGCTGCAGGTCGCGGTGCGGATCGAACCCTTCGGAATGTTTCCAGGCGAACTCTTCGAAAAATTCTTCCTGGCTTTTGTCATGGGTAATGTATTCGCCCAGGCGTTTCGCTTCTTCTATGTCGCGCACGATCACCGCCGGGGCGCCCTGTGCGCTGTGCGAGAACGTGGCCCTCGTCTCTTCGTGTTTCGGCTTGCCGTGAATGATCACGGTATAGTTCTCTTTGCCCAGCTTGTCAGCCCGGTTCCAGACCTTTTCAACAAACGGACAGGTGGTATTGTATTTCTGCACTTCAACACCTTTGTCGAGCAGGAGCTGTTCGATCTCAACGGTGGTTCCAAAGGCGGGAATGATGACCACATCGTCCTGATGGATCTGATCCCATGAAATGAATTGCCGGCCGTCTGTATCCATGATGAATTTGATGCCACGGCCCTGCAGGTCGTTATTCACTTCCTGGTTATGGATCATCTGGCTCAATAAAAACACCCGCTTGCCCGCATTTTCTTCCAGAGCCCTGTAGCTGATCTCAATGGCGTTCTCTACGCCGTAGCAGAAGCCGAAATGGCGGGCGATGTAGAATTTTACAGGACCGAAATCCAGCACCGTAGGGGTAAAATCCTGCTTGCGAAGGTCTTTGATCCTGCGAAGCTCTTTGATCTTTCCGGTAACGGATGACCGGTAATAAGCGGGGATATCAAATTTTTTGATAACGGCGTGTTTTTAAATCAGGCACAAAGGTAAGACAAATCGGAGTTTGAGACCTGATTTGAAAATAAAAGGTGAGTGAAGGCGCCGTAATTGCGTCTGGCGGTGAAAGAAAATAAGAAAACCTGCAGCCACGTTTAATAGCCGCAGGTTTCAAATGCTTTATGCTGCCTTGGAAAGCTTATCTTCTTCTATCGTGTTTTTGCGGGGCTCTTTCTTTTCCATGTCGAACCACATCACTTCAACGAGGTTCTTTTTAATGTACTTGAGAACTTCCACCACTTTTCCATCAATTTTACTGCGAACGCGTTCGCCTTTCCTGAACAGTCTTCTCATAATATTACTACAATTTACATTCTGAAAGCGTAGTTGTACTCCCTCAGGGAATTTTCGTATCGGCCTGAGAGAATCACAAGCTCACCAGCTTTCTTTCTTTTCAAGAGCTCATTGAATTCTTTAACGGATTTTACAGGAGTTTCGTTGACCTTGGTGATGATGAACCCTTCACGGATATCCGTGTAACGGGCCAGTTTGCCATTGCCGAGGTCTTTGATCCTCACTCCATTTTCAATATCAAGATTTTTAAGAACTTTTGCATCTACATCTTCCAATTCCATGCCGAGTGATGCAAATCCGCTGCGATCTTCAGCTTTGATAGCAGTGGTTGCGCCTTCGCGTGTTTTCAGCACTACAGGGAACGTCAGCTCTTTACCTTTGCGGTTTACAGTAACGTCGAGCTTATCGCCGGGACGATGTCTTCCAATATACTCAATTAATGCAGTATTGGAACGAATCGTTGTATTATCAATTTTTGTCACTACATCACCTTCCCTTAATCCAGCTTCTTTTGCAGAGCTCGATTCGGCAAAAGCTGCGATGTAAGCACCTTCGCGAACAGAAAGATCATATTGTTTGGCAAGCTGGCTGTTCACAGGCTGGATGGAAACACCGAGCCAGCCGCGCTGAACCACGCCGAACTTCAGCAGGTCTTCAACGATTTTGCTTACTATATCAGACGGAACCGCGAAACCATACCCTGAATAAGCACCGGTAGGACTTGCAATGGCCGTGTTGATACCCAGCAAACCTCCCTGGAGATCTACCAACGCGCCACCACTGTTACCGGGGTTGATGGCCGCGTCTGTCTGAATAAAAGACTCGATGGCCGTGCTGCCCTGCTCAGAGTTTCTGCTCAGGATGTTGATGCTTCTTCCCTTCGCGCTGATAATACCAGCTGTTACAGTAGAGTTGAGGTTGAATGGATTTCCTACAGCCAAAACCCACTCGCCAACCTTCGCATTGTCTGAGTCTACGAAAGAAAGATAAGGCAATCCTTTTTCCTGGATCTTGATCAATGCAATATCCGTGTCGGGATCAGTACCCACTACTTCGGCTTTGTAGGTTCTGTTGTCGAGCAGTGAAACTTCGATGTCGTCTGCATCCTGCACCACGTGATTGTTGGTTACAATGTAGCCGTCTGCGTTAATGATCACACCTGAACCTGCGCTCTGGCTGGGACCGGGTTGCTGAAAACGCGGTCCGAAAAATTCTCTGAAAGGATCATTCTCCTGCGTCTCTTCTCTCCTGTTACCGTCTTGTGACGATTTGATGTGCACCACCGCCGGCATTACTTTTTCTGCCGCGCCGGTAAAATCAAGCGGCACTGCTTTTCCGTCTGCATTCACCGTATACGCTACCTTGCTGGCAGGTACGTTGGCCGTATATTCTATCGCCGCTTTCCCCTGGTTATCTTCCTCCAAAAACTGGTAGGATGCAACTGTACAGACGCTTCCCAGAACAGCTGCGAGAAATAATGAACTGAATCTTCTCATATCATTGAACAATTTATTTAACTGTATTTTGAATTAATGAACAAATGTTTTGCAAAAACTACGCAGGTAGATGTTTACAGGAAATTTTGTCAGTTTCTGGCCCCCCGTTTCTAACTTTTTTCTGCCGCCCTCTGCCTAAACGTAGGTTTTGTAATCTAAGTACGAAATATTTCGGACTTTGTTTCCGGCTATTCCCTGAACGGTAAATTGTACCTCCCGGAATGCTGAAATAAGCTTACCTTAGAGAATAATCTAACGATGGAATACTCAACATTCGTTCCAAATCCACAGCTTCAGCATGTTGTTGAATGCTACTGGATTGTTGAGGGTTCTGACACCGTAACGCAGAAGATCATTCCCGACGGCAGCAGCGAGCTGGTGTTTCATTTCGGTGATCGTTACAAAGTTCATAGGAAAGGCGCTCCGGAAACACTTCAAAGTTTCGCGATCGCCGCAGGCCAGCTCAATAAACCTATTTTTCTTACACCCACAGGCAACAGCGGTGTGCTCGGTGTGAAGCTTCGGCCGCTCGGTATGTGGCGGCTGCTTGGCTGCGATATGCATCTGCTCACCAACGAGACCTATGCGCTGGGAGATGTGTTGGATCGGGAGACAGAAGATCTCGCTGAGAAGATCCGAAGTGCTGGCAACAACCAGGAAAGGATCCGTATGGTTGAAACATTTATGTTGCACCGTGTCAAGCGAAAGGATCCTTCTGCCATCGAGCCACTGATCAGCGAGATCCATCAGCATCAGGGCCAGGTTTCTATCAGCGAGCTCTCGGGGAAGTTTAAGGTCTCGGGCCGGAAAGTAGAGCGGCTTTTTCTGCAGCAGGTGGGCGTATCAGCAAAACTGTATTCAAGGCTCGTGCGGTTTGCGCATGTTTACAGGTTGGTGCAGCAGCCCGAGCTTACAAAAGCGGAGGCGACGTATTTGTGCGGATATTTCGACCAGGCACACTTCAACAAGGAATTCAGGGAGTTTACAGGTGAGAATCCTGAATCGTATTTCAGTCAGAACCATGCGTTCTCGAATTTTTTTCTGAACCGATAGTCGTGTAGCTGGTTAAAGTTCTAGTGTGCATTAGGAGGCTCGCAAGGAGCCGAAAAATGTGTTGTACAATGTTCTAGAGACAGGCTGCTCCTGACGGAGCTTTTAAGAGCCATTGGGACGACAATGTATGGAGGGGATATTATCACTGAACAGAAGCCAAAGGAATGTATCGAGCAATTTCTAAAGGCAACGGCTCATGAAGGGCGCTTTAGTGATATATCGCGAGGCAATTTGTTCTGAGCGAAATGTATCCAGGGACTTATTTCTAAACTCCGTTAGGAGTTCCCTGTCTCTAGCTACGAAATGCCAATTTGCGGCATGGCTCCGTAGGAGCCGCCTGAAATGCAGGCCCCAGTGATTAGGGAAGTGAGATCTGGTACGAACACATGCTGGGCGCAGAATACCGAGACAGTGGCATTTTCAAGTGACGGTTTGATAGTCGTGTCGTTTTTTTACAAGACATTGATGTGACACTGTCTGTTCTTTGATCAAAAAAAATATATGAAAAAACAAATCATGATCATGAGTGTATGCCTGCTGATCGCGGGCGCATCGCAAGCACAGGTGAAAGAATTCGCATGGCTGGTAGGCACCTGGAAAATAAAAGACAAGATGGTCTTTGAAAGGTGGAAACCTGCGCGCGATGGCAAAGCGCTCGAAGGTTTTTCTTTCAGGATAAAGGGCACCGATACCGTTGCGATGGAACAGATCCGTTTCATATATGAGGGAAATTCATTTCACTACATTCCAGATCTTGCGGGAGATCAGCCGCCGGTAGATTTCAAGCTCACACAACACAACGCGCAGGGTTTTGTAGCCGAAAATCCGCAACATGATTTCCCGAAGGTCATCCGTTACAAACTGATCCGTAAAGAAAATGCAGATGTGATCGAGGCGTCTATTGAAGGTGATGGTAAAGTCATTCCATACCACTTCGAAAGGGTGAAATAAAATCACCCCCAATACGGTATTTCTTGTTTTTGAGAAACTTTTTATAAAAATGACGCATCTGACGTAAAACAAGAGTAGTCATTATCACGTAAGTGAGGGTAATGGAAAACTTATACTCAGCCTGGCCCGAAAATTCGAATGAAGACAACAAGCATGAAGAAGCCTATCGTTTGTTGCGCAAGCTGAAGTATGCCCTGGTGTTCTGGCTTGTAGCTTTTCTGGGTACCATCATTTGGTTTACCAATTCTCCCGCATTCTGAGTTACCCCATGATAGTTTTTGATACTTTTGCGTTCTTGACGCAGCAGTATGACCATCCCCGGTAAAATCACACTTAAGAAAGGTAAAGAAATCTCGATCCGTCGCTTGCATCCGTGGATCTTTTCAGGGGCCATTCAGAAAATGGAAGGCGAAGCAGCGGATGGTGGCTGGGTAGAAATCCAGGATGCCCGCGCCTCAACGCTGGGGTTCGGCCACTATCAGAACGGTAGCATTGCCGTGAGGATGCTCTCCTTTGAAAACACACCGCCATCAGAAAATTTTTGGGAAGAAAAACTTCAGCGTGCCTGTCAGCTGCGCGCCGCTGCCGGCCTGCCCTCTGCTGCCACCAACGCCATGAGGCTGATCCACGGAGAGGGTGATGGCTTACCCGGCCTGATCATCGATTACTACGACGGCATTGCCATTATCCAGGCCCACTCGGTGGGTATGCATCACGACCGGCTGCATATTGCCGCTGCGTTGCAAAAAGTGATGGAAGGCACCAAAGCCATTTATTATAAAAGTCAGTCGACCCTGCCCGGCAAGATGCGCGATGCCAAACAAGACGAATACCTGCTGGGCATGGGCATTGTGCCGCACATTGTGCTGGAATACAACAACAAGTTTTATATCGACTGGGAAGAAGGTCAGAAGACAGGATTTTTTCTCGATCAGCGTGAGAACCGGAGGCTGCTGGGCGATTTCTCCAAAGGCAAAAATGTGCTGAACACGTTCTGTTATACCGGCGGATTTTCCGTGTATGCCCTCAACGCCGGCGCCGCGCTGGTACATTCCGTCGATGCTTCTGAAAGGGCCATCGACCTCACGCGCAAGAACCTGGAGCTGAACGGCTTCAGTCCCAACATCCACCAGTGTTATGCTGTAGATACCTTCGATTTCCTGAAAGACAAACAGGACGTTTATGATGTGATCGTGCTCGATCCGCCAGCTTTTGCCAAACACCGCGATGCCCGGCACCAGGCTGTGCGTGGCTACCAGCGGCTCAACGCCGAGGCCATGCGCGTGATCAAACCCGGCGGCGTGATCTTCACCTTCTCGTGCTCGCAGGTGGTTGACCGCCAGCTGTTCTACGATACCGTAGTCTCCGCCGCCATCCAGGCCGGCCGCCAGATCAAGGTCCTCCACCACCTCTCACAACCCGCTGACCATCCGGTGTCGATCTTTCACCCTGAGGGGGAATATTTGAAGGGGCTGGTTTTGTATGTAGAGTGAGCAATAATTGACAATTGACAAAATGGCAATTGACAATGGGAGAGCTTCGGCTAACCCGACAGTGCGCTGATTCGAATTGACAACATATCCGTAAAAGTGAGTCCAACCGTTGTCAACTGCTCCGATAGCTTGCTATCGGAATTTGTCAATTGTCAACTTCCCTACAGGTGCCACTCTTCCGTAGTCCGGTGGGAGATCAATTGCCAGGTCTTCTTTCGAAGCGCGTAAACCCGTACATAACGCAGGGCGTATCGTTTTGTTTCTTTGGGCGTGAGTCGCACTGCTGAAAGTTTGCCGGTGATGATGGCAATGTCGCCGTGAAGCTCCACTTGCGTTGAGTCGTGCTCACGTGAGGTGAACCGGTTGTCGTCTGTGAGCTTTTGAATGCTCTTCATCCAGCTTTCTTTCGAGTCTACAGTGCCGGTACCGTGTGTGAACACAAAATCTTCACCATAGTGCTTCTGAAGGATAGCGAGGTCACGGTTCACCACCGCCCGGTCTATGGCGCGGTTAAGGTCATCGATCACTTTTGATGTGCCATCGGTTTGGGCGTGGGTGGTAGCTGCGAATAGAATGCAGAGGATGAGGAGGAGTGGTTTCATGTAAACAAGATAGGGACTGGCCCGTATACACATCTCCGAGCCCCCCAGACAAGAGGCAATCGCGTATGCCGGCGTGAGCGTGCAAAAAAACGGGGGGGGGGGGGGGGGGGG
>NZ_JAHESF010000058.1 GCF_018598225.1 Chryseosolibacter histidinae
GTCCTACAATGCTGAGCTGGTTGAGGTTAAAGCCCAGAACGTTGAGCAGCACAATGCCGATGGCGAGCGAAAGCGGAATGGAGATCATCACGATGAGTGCTGCGCGCTGACCCAGGGGCAGCAGTGTGATGCCAACCAGGAGTATGGCCAGGAGAAAATCTTTACCCAACCCGCTGAGGCGTTTGTTCACATTATCGGCCTGGTCGAAATGCTGCACCAGGTCGATGTTGGCCGGAAGTTTCGACCTGAACTTCTCGATCACCGGCGCGTAAGCTTTTTGTGTTTGCGAGATATTCTCTCCTGGCTTTTGTGCAGCCGTTACAAACACGCTCCGCCACCCGTTGAGGCGGGTAATATGT
Organism: Chryseosolibacter histidinae; assembly: GCF_018598225.1. Taxonomy (GTDB): domain Bacteria; phylum Bacteroidota; class Bacteroidia; order Cytophagales; family Cyclobacteriaceae; genus Chryseosolibacter; species Chryseosolibacter histidini. The sequence goes on from NZ_JAHESF010000058.1 coordinate 360, forward strand.
TTTTCTTCCTCGTAAGAGAAGTAAACGTCGGCGATGTCTGACAGGAAAATGTTCCTGCCGTTTGCTGAATACACAACGGTATTTCTGATCTCATCGAGGTCTGAGTAATTTCCGCTGGTCTTGATGTTGAACGATTTGTTGCCCGCATCCACACTGCCACCGGGAATGTTGGCCACTTCACTTTGTACGCTGCCGAGCACAGCCTCCAGTGGCAAGCGCATCTGTGCCATCTTTTCAAGTTGAAGGTCTGCCCGCACGATACGTTTCGGAAGTCCGTGGATCTCCACTTTTTTCAGCGACTTCACTTTTTCAAGCTCGTCCTGAAGGTCTTCGGCATATTTCTTCAATTTTTCGCGTGAAGCATTTTCAGAGATCAGCGCGATCTGCACCACATTGACATCCGAAGGGATCACCTTGCGCACCTCGATGCTGGCAATATCTTTAGGCAGCTCATTCCGCAGCGCATTTACTTCACGAACCAGCTCCTGGTATTTCTCTTCTACATCGCTCTCATATTTGTATTCAACGAACAACACGGCCACACCGTCGCTGATGGAGGTTTTTACACGCTTGATATTTTCGAGACCGGTGATCTCGCGTTCGAGCGGCTCCACCACAAGCTCTTCCATGTCTTTGGGGCTTGTGCCGGGATAAACCACCACGATGGGAAATTGGGGTGCATTCAGCTCCGGGTCTTCGGAACGTGGCATGTTGAGGATGGTGGTAACGCCCAGCGCTACGATCATCAGGAAGATCACCAGGGTGAACTGGTAATTCTTCACGGCATATTCTGAAATTTTCATAAGCAGGCGTGTGTTATTGGTCGGTGATCCGGATGGGAGAGTTGTCGCGGAGGTAAGCGCTTCCGGCAATGATCAGCGCTTCCGCATTTTCAAGCCCGCTGCTTACCATCACATGGTCGTGGCTGATGCCGGTCACGGTCACCTTTGCCTTGCGCGCGGTTTTCAGATCGTCGGTGACAAACGCATAACCTGACTGTGCGTCGCCATCCAGCAGCGCATCGTAAGGGATGGACCATGCCTGTGCTGATTGCGTGGGCGTGATCACTGCTTTACCGAACATGCCCGTGGCGATGGAAGACGGAAGCTTACCGGTGAGCGTTAGCTCGATGGTAAAAGAGCCTGTAGAAGGATCGGTGCTCTCGGATTTTCTCGAGACAACAGCAGGGAATGTTTGACCATCCGCCGCGTCGGTTCGTACAATAGCTTTATCGTTAACAGCGATCTGCGACCACTCTTTGTCACTGACGCTGGTCTTCAACAGCCACTTGCCTTTGTTAGCGCCATTGGTCTGCACCACCGCCGTGCCCGACTGGATCACCTGGCCTTCGCTGGCCAGCTTGCGCAGCACAAAGCCGTTGCTCAGCGCCCTGATCTCGGAGTAAGACCTGTTGAACTTGGCGGCCTCATATTGTTGCGTGGCCACATCAAGCCCGGTTTTTGCGTTTTGATATTGCTCCAACGTGGCAACGCTGTCGCGATAGAGATTGGATACCCTTGCATGGTCACGCTCCGCTTTTTCGAACGCCAGCTTGGCCTGCGATACCTGCGCGTTGATCTCCGTCAGGTTGAGGGTTGCCAGCAGCTGGCCTCTGCGCACAGCGTCGCCTTCTTTAACGAGGATCTTGTCGATCACGCCACCTGTTTTGAAAGAGAGAAAGGTTTCGTCATCGGTGGTAAACTGCCCGGAGGCCTGAACCTGTGCGCTCACTGTTTTTTTCTCCAGCTTCATCACCTTTACGGGGATCTGGTCGGTGTTGGTGATGGTGTTGTTTTTTCCTTCACTGCTGCTGCAGGCCTGCACGATCCAGGCGGTGAGCGGAAGCAGAACGATGAAAAGCTTTTTCATATCGGTTAAGTTTTTATGTTTGGTTATTGGTTGAGTTCGTAAGCGGCGGTCTCGCGCTCGTAGTTTGCTTTGGCGACGAGCACCCGGTACTGATCGATGGTGACCAGGAGCTGGGCGCTGGTGAGCTGGTTTCGCGCATCGATAGATTCGATGAAAGTGTTCACACCCTCTTTGTAACCACGTTCGATCAGGCGCTGATAACTTTCAGCGGCTTCGAGTTGCTTCAGTGCTGACTGGTAGCTCCGGTAGGCGGTCTCCACGGCGTTGCGCGAAATGCGGGCGCTCATGCCAAGCTGTTGCGAAACGAGAGACTGGTTCAGCTCGCTGTTCTTCACATCCAGTTGTGCACGGTTGATCTTGTGACGATTGGTGAACCCTGCGAACAACGGCACATCTACCTGGAACCCGAAGAGGAAGTACCGTGACTGGTCGTTGAACTTCCAGTCTTCATATTGTGAGCCCAGGTCTGCGAAACCGCTGAGCTTCGGCGCCCAGAAGAGCTTGTTCATCTTAAGCACATTTTGCTGCAGCGACACAGCTTCACGCAGCTGTTTTAGTTCTTCGCGTTGCTGAAAGGAAATTTCGTCAGTAATGAGCGCGGCAACGGAAGCAATATCATGGTTTGCCGGATGGTCCGCGATGACGGGTTCATCACCATTCCGGTTCAGCAGGAAATTGAAATAAAGCTTCGCATTGTCAGCCTGATTTTTTGCGTCGGTGATCTGCGCCTGGATGTTGTCGATTTCACTTTGTGAGCGCAGTATGTATGCCTGAAGCCCGCGGCCGTTGGAGAGCAGCGATTCATTTACGCGTTTGCTTTCCGCAGCCCGTGTAAGCGCGCTTTCATAGATGTTCACGGCTTCTGTAGCGCTCAGGTAATTGAAGTAAGCCACTTTGATATTGCGGATCAGCTCACGTTTATAAATATCCTGTTCGAACTCCTGCAGCATCACCTGTTGTTGCTGGATCTTCTTGTTGTAGATCAGGTCGGTGTTCACCAGGGGCATGGAAGCACGCACTTTGATGTCGTAGAAGTTGTTGGGTAAAAAATTCTGGTTCACATTTTCGATCTGCGGAAACTGGTCGCTGCCCGTGAGCTGGTTGAGTGACGCATAGACCGGGTTGAGCAGATCGCCCACCGGTAGAGAAATGTTCCTTCCACCATTGCCGCTCGTATAGTTGCCCTGGATGCCTACTGCCGGCGCAAACATGCCACTGGCGATCTTCAGCGAAAGCAGGGCTTTGTCTAGACTGATCTTTTTCTGCTGCAGCACGATGTTGTTCTTCAGTCCCTCGCTGACGTAGTTGTCCAGCGCAGACTGGCCGTTTACGCCTGCTGCACCGAAAAAAACCAGGGCGAAGAGAGCCAGCCAGCGGTTAATAAATGGTGTTCTCATAATGAACAGTGTTTAGTAAAAGGTTAAAATTTTTTGTTATCGAATTTTTTCCAAAACTCCTGTGAAAGTTTCGAAGGTGTAAGTCATTAAAGAATCGACATCAGGTTTCACCTTGCTTGCTTCTGCGACATGGCCCAGGTGGCCGCTGATTCGCAGCGAACAAAGCCCGTGCATCGTAGACCAGATCGTGAATGACAGGCCGTGAGGTTCAAAACCCTGAAAATCCCCGGACTTCTGGCATTCAACTACCGTCTGAAATAAAACATCGTAGGCTCTGTCTCCTTCGTCCCAGCTATCGTCGGCGCAACTGGCAACATGATCGATCGGGTCTTTCATCACAAAGATCAGCTCATACATTTCCGGGTTTTCCATCGCAAATTGGATGTACGCCCTGCCCATGGCTATCAGCCGGCCGAACGGTTCGGGTATCGTATTGAGCGTTCCGAAATACGCCACCAGCATTTTAAAACCTTCCTGGTGGAGGGCATGCATGATCTCGTCTTTGTCTTTATAATAGAGGTACACCGTAGCGGGACTGTACTCGATCTTCTCTGCAATGTTCCGGATGGACGTTGCCTCGTATCCTTTCTCCATAAAGAGTTCTTTCGCCGCCATAAGGATCTCCTTCTTCAGTTCTTCTTTATGTCTTTCTTTCCGTTCAGCTACGCCCATGTTGGTTTTAGTGATTTACAACGTAAACTTACTAAACAGTGTTTAGTAATTGTATATGAAATCCCGTCTATATCGCTAACTCTTTGATTATCAGTAAATTTTTTTCTCCGTGGAGATTTTGAACGCTGCATGGCGAATTTCAGGGCATTTATTCTAATTTTATGAACAATTGGATACACTTAATGTCTTTTTAAACTGGATTCATGGCTTCCTCGAGGAGTTTCACTAATTTCAGTATGTATAAAAGACCCAAAGCTTGCCACTAACGGAAGACGAAAAACTTAAAGAACGGATCCGGTACAACACCGAGTTCATCAAGCTATTTACAATCGTCTTAATAGCAACAATGAGTGGTATGCTATCGATAGTGCTTGGAGGTGCAAAGCGCGGCCGTGAAATATTTTTAGCAGCAAGCGGAATATTAGTTGCTGTGGTTTGTATAGTGGCGATATATCAACTGAATCATGTCATTAAAAAACTAATAAACAATGGATAACGAAGTTGTAGCATCAACCATTATCGTAGGGCTTACGCTCTTAGTAGTCATTCCGATGTTGCTTTTTTTGCGCCAGGTAAAAAAAGAAAGCGATCAGCTTGATAAGGAACAGGCTGCAAGAGAAAAATCCAAAGCGACTCTCGGGATCTGATTAAACATCTGTGTCCTCAAGGCATTCGCTTCTTCCAGCGCGCGTTTCCCTGCGGCGGTGAGTAAAAAGATCCGTTTCCTTCTCCCTCCACGCTCCTGCGTGGGGTCGCTCATCTGTGAGGTAACGAGGCCTTTTTCTTCCAGGCGGGTGAGCACGGCATGCACTGCGCTGATGTTCAGGCTTCGGCCGGCCTGACGTTCGATCTCGTCCATCACGGCTACGCCATAAGCCTTGTTGTACAATATGCCCACCGTGAGCAGCACAAGCTCTTCCAGTTCGCCTAAGTAAGTTCCTTTCATGGTTCGAAATATCCAATAATGTTATTCATTCTTCAACACTTCCGCAGGATTGCTTCTGGCGGCATGAAGCGCCTGGTAGCAGATGGTGACAAAAGCAATACCTATTGCGATGAGTGCAGCAACCAGGAATAAAGTAAAGTCGATGCTCACCTGGTACGCAAAGCTCGAAAGCCACTGCTTCATGAGCAGGTAAGCCAGCGGGAAGGCCAGTATGTTGGCGATCAGTATCAGTACAAAGAAGCGCTTCGAGAACAGCATAAAAATTTCAGAATCTGAGCTGCCAAGAACCTTGCGGATGCTCATCTCTTTTTTCCGTTGCTCAACAGTGAACGTAGAGAGTCCGAAGAGGCCGAGGCACGCCACGAAGATGGAGAGGCATGAGAAGACCAGCGTGATCTTGCTCAGCTTGTTCTCGTTCTTGTAAAGGTTCTCCAGGTTGTTCTCCAGAAAGAAGTACTCGAAAGGCCATCCGGGGATCTGTGTTTTCCATTTCTCCTGCAGCCATTCCAGGGTAGCGGGCACATCATTGCTTTTGATCCTCACGGCCAGGTACTTGATGAACAGCTCAAATGCGCGTGGGTTGGTGTTCAGGTCCAGCACCAGGGGCCTGATGGGCTGATGCTTGGAAGTGAAGTTGAAGTCTTTGACCACACCCACGATCTTCCGGTTGCTTCTGTTGCCGAAAGTCTTACCAATAGCGGCCTCGTTAGAGGTCCAGCCCATCTGGCGTACAAACTCTTCGTTCACCAGCAGCGCAAGGCTGTCGTCCGTAACGATATCTTCCGAATAATCGCGGCCAGCTGCCAGTGGAATGTTGAAAGTTTTCAGGAAATCGTGCCGTATGTTGAGCCGTGGGTAAGGCTTCGATTCAGTGAGGCCTTCTATCAGGTAGTTCCCCACCTGGTGTTTGGCGCCCAGCACTTCTTCGATCGCGGTTACGCTGATGGTGTTGGGATTCCGCAACAGCTCTGTTTTCAACGCTTCATAGTTGGTGCTTACCGGCGACCGCAGTACGGGTATCATGATCACGTTCTCTTTCGCGAAGCCGGCATCGCTTTTTCGCAGCATGTTCAGCTGATCCATGGCCACACCGGTGCCGATAAGCAGAATGATGGACAGGCTGAACTGCACTACTACCAGCACCTTGCGGAAGGCAGCGCCGCGCTCACGGCTGAGGTTCGACTTGAGTGCTGTAATAGGTTTGAATGAAGATAATACAAACGCGGGATACGCTCCCGACACAATACCGACGGTCAGCGGAAGTGCCATGAGCAGGCCGAGATAGAACGGCTGGAAGAGCACCATGGGCGAGATGTCTTTTTCAGCAAACGAGTTGAAGAACGGCAACGCGAACACCACGATCAGCACAGCGATGGCAACAGAGAGCAGGCACAACAGTATGGACTCGAAGAGGAACTGTGTAACGAGCTGCATTTTCTGACTGCCCAATGTTTTGCGCATACCCACCTCCTTAGCGCGTTTCGCCGCCTGGGCCGTGCTCAGGTTCACGAAGTTGATACAGGCTATCAGCAATACGAACAAGGCGATGGACGCAAACACATAGATGGTGGTGAGACTGCTGTTGGGCTGGATCTCATAATCCATGTGCGACTTCAGGTGAATGTCTGTGAGCGGAAACAATTCCAGTGTGATGTCGTTGCGCACGAATTCCGGGAAATACTTTTGAACGAAGGCCGGCATCGCAGCCTGAAGTGTGGTGGCGTCATGCCTGTCTTTCAGCAGAAGATAGGTCCAGCACGGATTCCAGTACCAGCTCGGAGGCATGCTTCCATTGTAAAATTCTTTCAGGGTTTCGAACGATACGAGGAAATCGAACTGGAAGTGCGCATTGGCCGGAACATCTTTGAGAATACCTGTTACCAACAGGTTGGTGCTGCCCTGAAGCCTCAGGAATTTGCCCACTGCGTCTTCTCCTTTGAAATATTTTTGCGCCATACTTTCCGTCAGCACAATGGAGTGGGTATGCGCAAGCGCGGTCTTTTTATCGCCCTTGACCAGGTCAAAGTCAAACACATCGAAGAATACGGAGTCGGTAAAGAAGAGCCTGGGCTCATTGAACTCCTTGATGTTGTCAGGTGTAGTGGTGGCCACGGCAATGGTCGGAGCCTGGAAATTGAAGAACCTCACGGCCTGCACCACCTGGCCTTCATAATCGTTGCGCAGCGCCTCAGCAGTCGGGAAGGGAAGGCTTGCGGAACGTTCACCTACGCCATCACTTTCGAAGATCTCATGTACCCTGTAAATGCGGTCCGCCTTGGTGTGAAAGCGGTCGTAGCTGAATTCGTCGCGGATGTAAAAGCTGATGAGCAGGAAACACGCGATGCCGATAGCAAGTCCCAGCACATTCAGGAACGAATAGCCTTTTTGTTTGATGAATCCACGCCTGAAAACGGTGAAGTAGTTTTGATACATCATGACAGAACGATTAGTGTTTGATCTTTTTGAACGTTTAATATTCTTCCACCGGAAAAACCGGAGCACATTCCAGATGAACTGAAGGTTGGCCAGGTACCGGTTGCCACTTTTGATGGCCCTGTAATAGAGCTCATGGGCATCGCCCTGGATCTCTTCCAGCAATGCGGGATTGCAGTACCACTCCAGAAAGCGGTCTGCCCATTTTGGCGGCGAGGCATTTACCATAAACAACTTCTACAAACGTGAAAGTAATGAATATGTTTCATATTTGTAGTAGGTAAACACGTACTGGAGCCTCAAAAACAGTCTTGTCAGGCTGAACAGCAGCGAAATATTGCCGGAATATAAAACATGGGGAACCGAGGTGCCTTGATTATTGTATATACAATAGTTGCAAATGTTATTATCGAAGCATGGCAGTTAAACACGATAATCATGGACAGGAACGGATTTCTTAAGAAAAGTATCACCACGCTGGCGGCAGCAGTAGGGGCCGCAAAGGTGACAAAGGCTGAAAAACAAGCGGAAATCGTTCAGCAAGTAGGATTCGAACATTTACCTTCATTGAACAATAAAACTATGAACAGCGTACTGCATAAAGCCAATACCCGCGGACATGCCAACCACGGCTGGCTCGATACCAACCACACTTTCAGCTTCGCTCATTATTATGATCCTGAAAGGATGAACTTCGGCGCGCTTCGTGTGTTGAACGACGACTTCGTTGACGGCGGCCAGGGCTTCGGCAGGCACCCGCACGATAACATGGAGATCATTTCCATACCACTGGCGGGCGACCTCGAGCACAAAGACAGTATGGGCAACGTTGCCGTGATCAGGCAGAACGACGTGCAGATCATGAGCGCCGGTACCGGTGTTTACCATTCGGAATACAATAAGAATCCCGACAGCAAAGTGAATTTTCTGCAGATCTGGTTGTTCCCGAAAGAACGCAACATTACGCCGCGTTACGATCAGCGCACTTTCAAACCAGAAGACCGTGTGAACAAGCTGCAGCAGATCGTATCGCCCGTGAAGGAAGACAACGGGGTATGGATCAACCAGGATGCCTGGTTCCACCTGGGAAACTTTAAGAAAGATTTCAAGACCGACTATACCATCAACAAAAAAGGAAACGGCGTGTATGCGTTTGTCATAAACGGCGATGTGACCATCAATGGCCAGAAGCTGAACAAACGCGATGGCTTCGGTGTGTGGGATACCGATAAACTTTCCATCGCCGCCGACAGTGATGCGGAGGTATTGCTGATGGAAGTGCCCATGAATTAAAAGCTATTAGTTTTCCAGCTGCGCGCTTAGAGGAAATACCATCTCGAAGCTAGTGGCTCATAGCTCGTAACTATTATGAACATACTCGTCATCGGGCGACATCCGGATATTCAACAGACCATCCTGCGTTTGCTCAACAACCAGCCAGGCTGGCGCGCAGCCGGTGCGTTAACGGATGAAGAAGCTGTTGACATCTTCGCCGCACAACCCTTCGATGTGGTGCTGATCGGCGGAGGTGTGGATGAATCTTCCGAGGCGAAGCTTGCTATCGAATTTAAACACCGGAAACCTGATGTGAAGATCGTCCGGCATTTTGGCGGCGGAAGCGGATTGTTATTTGCAGAGGTCATGGAAGCAATGAAAAAATAAAATCTCTCAGGAGAGATTTAACTTTTATGAAAAACAGAACCGTCACTCATTTGTTATATGCCCATCCTTACGATATGGGAGGAATGCCGATCCGTCAGCCGTTGCCTACCAACAATGTGCAGCAGGTGGATCCGTTTCTGCTACTGCATCATGCGGATGTGGCGGTGCCCGAACATCTTGAGCCCGCGCATGCGGGCGTAGGGCCACATCCTCATCGCGGATTTTCGCCGGTCACTTTTATTTTTAAAGGTGCCGTGCATCATCGCGATAGCAGGGGCAATAACAGCGTCGTGTATGCCGGTGGCGCACAGTGGATGAATGCCGGCATGGGCGTTATACACAGCGAGAGACCTTCGAATGATATTCACGATATCGGCGGAAGACAGGAGATCATCCAGCTGTGGATCAATACACCTTCGAAGCACAAGATGGACCAGCCTGCTTATTATCCTGTGCAGGCCGATGACGTGCCGAAATTTGTGAGCGATGACAAGCTTGCTGCGGTGAATGTGTTTGCAGGTGACGTGCTGGGCATCAAGGGGCCGGTACCTTCGTTGTCGCCTGTCAATGCAGCAACGATTGAAGTGAAGAAAGGTGCAAGATTGGCGATTCCCGTGCCGGCCGATTTCAATGCTTTTCTTTACCTGCTCGATGGACAGATCACCCTTGACGGCTATGGGATCATCGATGGATTGAACGCCGCTGTCTTCGCCCGTGACGGTGAGGGCATAAGCTTCACTGCGCTGCAAGATACGAGGTTGCTGCTGATGAGCGGAAAACCCCTGGATGAGGAAGTGGTGTCTCACGGTCCGTTTGTAATGAATACCCAGACGCAGATACTGGAAGCCATGCGCGATTACCAGATGGGTAAGATGGGAATCTTAATCGAAGATTAAATAGAGTCCATAGTCCATAGTCGATGGTCCATAGCCGGAAGGACTAATATCAAGTCGGAGTTTTACCCTTGATAGTTCACACGGTGCGTCCATGGAGCATGGTCTATCGACTATGGACTATGCACCTTTGACTTTTCTGTCTTACTTTTAGGTCAGCAACCGTAAGTTATTTATGGAGGTGCCAAAAGCTATGCAAAAATCAGCGGAGTTTGAATCACCCATCCTGGAAGTGATCCAGATGCGGAGAAGCAGGAGGGCGTATGCCGATAAGCCTGTGGAGCAGGATAAGATCCAGTCGCTTTTCGAAGCTGCGCGGTGGGCGCCCTCCAGTGTGAACGAGCAGCCCTGGCTGTACCTGTACGCCACCAAAGATCAGCCAGAGCTATTGGGAAAAATTTTCGATGCCCTGAATGACAGCAATAAAGTATGGGCAGGAAATGCGCCGCTGCTGATCGTAAGCCTCGCGCGGAAAAACTTTATCCGCAACGATAGGCCTAATGAGTCGGCACGTTATGATCTCGGCGCCGCCAATGCTTTTCTTTCGCTGCAGGCCGCGCACCTTGGTCTCAACGTGCACCAGATAGGCGGATTTCATGCGGCAAAGGCCATCGAGAACCTGAACATTCCCGATTACTATGAACCCGTGGTGATCATGGCCATCGGTTATCCCGGCGACGCAGCAAACCTGCCGGAGAACCTCAAGCTTCGCGAGCTGGCACCACGTGAGCGATACGTACAACAGGCGTTTGTGATGAACCAAACTTTCTAATGGAAACCGGAGCGAATATCAAATGGGCATCTGCCATCATTGGCGCCGAGCAGTACAAAACAGAGATGATCCTCGACAGCCACTCGCTGATCGCCGATGAGCCTATTGATAACGGAGGCAAGGATCTCGGTCCATCGCCCAGCGATTTTTTGCGCATGTCGCTGGCATCCTGTACCGCCATAACACTGCGCATGTATGCCAACCGCAAGGGTTTTGACGTAAGCCAGATAGAAGTAAAAGTGCGGATGGAAGAAGTTGAAAACAAAACTGTTTTTCACCGGCAGGTAAACATCACCGGCAACATCGATGAGCAACAACGCAAGCGTATGCTGCACATTGCCAACGCCTGTCCCATTCATAAGATCCTGACAAATCCCATCGAGGTGCAGACACAATTTACGTGAGAGAGTCCACAGACGACAGTCCACGGTCCACAGCCGTGCGGTGTTGTTTCGATTATTTCGGCTTCACTGCAAAATTGCTTGTTGTGATGGTCTGTGAGATCGCAGTCTCGGCCGTGGTCTGTCGACCGTGGTCCGTGGACTAATCCGCCAGCTGTAACGTAAACGACACTTCTGTTCCCTCACCAAGTTTGCTGCGGATGCCGAACGTGCCACCGTTGCGTTCAATGAATTCTTTGCAGAGCATGAGACCAAGCCCTGTTCCTTTTTCCTGCTGCGTGCCTTCTTTCGTAAAATGTGCCGACGATCCCACCACGGTCTCGATCTCATCCAGCGACATGCCAATGCCTGTATCCTGAATGGTAATGCAGCAATGGCGCTCCTGCTTTGAGGTGGAGATCACCAGGTGGTCGCCTATTTTTGAAAATTTGATTCCGTTCTGGATCAGGTTCCGCAACACCAGCTGCACCTGGTCGGGGTCTGCCCATACAGACAGATCGCTGGAGATCTCTTTATGAAGTGTAATGCTTTTACGGTGCGCGTTCTCTTCCATCAGCTTGCAGGCTTCGTCGATGCATGACCGTATATCGATCTTGCACTTCTCGGTCTTGATACCCTCCATCTGGCTGAGTGCCCAGTTCAGCAGGTTCTCCAGCGTTCGTTGCGTCACATTCAGGTTGGCCCTGAGCTTGTTGGAAACGGTGATCATTTCACCGGTGGTCATCAGCTGTTTGGTGAACAGCTCCAGCAAGATCTGAAGGTTCGAGACCGGGCCGCGCAGGTCATGGCTGATCACAGAAAACAATTTTGTCTGAAGCTGGTTCAATTGCTGAAGCTTTTCTGCCTGCGCCTGAATTTCTTCTTTCTGTTGCTCGATGGCCACATTCTTCGTGGCAAGGTCGCGGTTGGCCTGTTGCTGAATATTGCGCAGTCGCACAAGGAAAAAGATCAGGGCCACTAGCAGCAAGATGCCACCGAGCAGGAATGCCAGGAACCAGCGCTGGCTTCGTACCTGTTGCTGGTGCAAGGTGTTCTCGCTTTCCAGGAGCTTGATGGTGTGCTCTTTTCCTTCAAGCTCATAGAGCGATTGCATTTCCTGGATCTGTCCGCTTTTTTCAGCGTTGTAAAGGCTGTCCTTATACTGGCTGACGAGCTGAAGGTGCTGGATGGCTTCTTGGTGCCGGTTTGTTTCGAGGCAAAGCTCGGCCATCAGGGCGTGCCCTTTGATGAGCCACGTCAGGTTGCCGAGCTCATGGTTGATGTTGATGGATCTTTTCAGCAGACGCTCAGCTTGCGTCATGTTTTTGAGAACGTGCTCGTTCTGCGCCGCCAGAAAACAGGTTACGCCCAAAGCCCTCCGGTTTTTTACCAGCGTATCCAGCTGCAGGCTCTTGAATGCATATTCTCTGCTTCGTTTGAAATCTTTCTGCTCGAAATAGATCCGCGCCTTTCTTCCAAACAAAATGCTGATGCTCGTTGAGTCGCCTGTACTTTCAAACAAAGCGATGCCTTTATCCGCATACTGCAAGGCAGAGTCGAGCAGGCCTGTCTCCGCCAGCATGAATGACATCTCGCGGTACGTTGTTGCCAGCATACGTTTATCATTTTCCTGCATGCCAAGCAATAACGACTGGTTCATCAGCTCGCGCGCCTTGCTGAAATTTCCAAGCTCCACAAGAGTGCGGGCCACAGACAGCAGACTTTCAGACCATTGTTTTTTATGTGGGGAGTTTTCGAAGATCTTCAACGCTTTAAAACCATATTCAGTGCTTAACCTGAAGTTTGCCTTCACCCAGTACGCTTTGGATAATACATAATAGGAGTAGCCTTCATAGTAGACATCGCCACGCTCTACGGCCATGTTCAATGCCTTTTTGCTTAACAGGATGGCGGTGTCGGGATGGCTGAGATAAACACTGTAAGCACGCGACGTCAGGCGGGATAATTCATTGCCGGGCTGATCCTTTTGTGCAAAGCCAGAAGAGCAAAAGAATGTGATAGCGATACAAGCCGTAAGGAACCGGACTCCCTTCATTAACGCCGATTAAAGACGTGGTAAGGTCGAAAAAATTTCCCAGCCAGCCATGCGCTCCTGATATTTTGTTTGCCATGCAGAATGCAGTAAAAAAATTCTGAAAAATGTAAATATTCCATACACGTGGCATGGATTTTACCGCTTCCCTGTAAGAGGCTTGTTCATCTGAATAAACCGGAGCCGTCGGGTTTGAAATTTGCAGGGAATAAGTCAGGAATCGTGGATTTGCGAAGTGAGAATGACAGGCTGTTGAGATCTATCCGTGGTTCCCTATCCACCCGCAACGCTGGCCAACCGTCTTTTTTTGACTAAAGTAACACTAAATATATTTCTTCTGTGTTCTTTAAACATAACCCTGGACTCTTGTGAAAAGATTCTACGCTCTATTGTTCATGTTTTGTCCTGCGGTGTTAATGGCGCAGACCGTGGCCATTCGCGGCATGGTGAAAGACCGTGAAGGTGAGCGGCTTCCTTCAGCCAATATAGTGATGCTGCCAGACAGTGTTGTTGTATCAACAGGAATAGACGGCGAATTTTCAACAACCCTGAAAAGGGGGACAAAACAAATGGGTATTTCCTATACAGGTTATTCCACACTGTGGATATCTCTCCATGCTGCGCACGACACCGCCGTAACTTTTGTGCTCACACCAAAAATAAATCAGCTGCGTGAAGTGACAGTGGTGGCAAACCGTTATTCACACGAGGACCTTGTACAGTCTACCCGAACCGGTACCAACACGCTTACACAGAAAGACATCAACGCCATACCGGTGTTGCTTGGAGAAGCAGATCCTATTAAAACGCTGCAGCTACTTCCTGGCATTGTAAAAGGTGTGGAAGGCAGCGCCGATCTTTTTGTGCGCGGCGGTGCAGCGGACCAGAACCTTGTGTTGCTTGACGGCGCACCCATCTACAACACCAGTCACCTCTTTGGATTCCTCTCGGTATTCAACCCCGATGCGCTTGATAATGTCGAGTCTATCAATGGCGGATTCCCGGCCGAGTACGGCGGACGTTTGTCATCGATCCTCAACGTGACCAGCAACCAAAACATCCCTGATAAGACCCATGTCTCCGGAGATATCGGGCTGATCGCTTCACGTTTATATGTTGAGCAGCCCATTGTGAAGAACAAGGCAAGCTTCTGGGTAGCCGGTCGCAGAACGTATATTGACCAGGTAGTGAAAGCCATCAAAGAAGAGCTTCCCTACTTCTTTTATGACCTTAACGGGAAGCTGATCTTCAAACCTTCGCCTGCCGACCATGTTGAGGTGAGTCACTACAGCGGAGAGGACATTCTTGATATTGTTCGCGACCGCAACAATGACGGTCACGGTTTTCTTTCTTCTTATGCATCTGGTAATGCCAGCCAGTCGTTGAACTGGCGTCACAATGCACAACAGTGGACCGGCGACCTTTCACTGATGCGCACCCAGTACCGGTACAAGATCCAGAATGCTTTCGATGACAACAGCCTTGCAGCCATGTCGAACATCGAAGACTATGGCGCACGGCTTACCTTCCAGACAGATTCCATTCGCCGTAAGGCCACCATCAAGGCTGGTCTCGAGTGGACGAGGCATATCATCAGTCCCAACGTCATCAATTCTCAGGGCTCCATCGCCGAGCTGCTGGAGAGTCGGGCCACATCAGGGAAGGTTGCGCATGAGGTTGCGGCCCACCTCGAGCAGGAGTGGTCATTGACAAACCGCTGGAAACTCAATGCCGGTTTCCGTGGATCGTTGGCCCTTGTTCATAACAAGCAATACTTCGTGCCGGAGCCCCGCATCTCCGCGCGTTATGTACTGGCAGAAGACAGGGCTATCAAGCTGAGCTACTCGCGCATGTCGCAATACCTGCACCGCATCTCTAACTCTGCTATCTCTACGCCTACCGATATCTGGTATCCGGTGACGAGCCGCATCGAGCCACAGACCTCACACCAGGTGTCAGCGGCATGGCAGCGGTTTGTAAGATCTGAAGATGTATTCATCAGCGTGGAGGGTTATTACAAACTGATGAACAGCCTGATCGGATACGAAGAAGGTACGAACCTGTTCTTCAATACCGATTTCGAGTCGAAGCTGATCCAGGGAAAGGGCCAGGCTTACGGACTGGAATTTCTGCTGCGCAAAGAGTCTGGAAAATTCACAGGCTGGATCAGTTACACCTTGTCGTGGTCGTGGCGTAAGTTCGGTGGCATCAACAACGGTGAATGGTTCCGTGCACGTTACGACCGCCGGCACAACGCTGCTATCGTGGGGCAATACACTTTTGCCAGGCGCTGGGCAGCCTCCTTTGTATGGGAATTTATTTCGGGCTCGAGGTTTACACCCGTCATCGGGCAATATGCCACGCTGGCGCCAACACTCACCGGCGTAGACCTGATCCCTATTTATTCAAAGATCAACGGTGTTAAACTTGCCGATGCGCACAGGCTCGACGTGGGCATCAAGTTCATGAGCAAGCCGGGCCATAGAATCCAATGGGAATGGTTTGCCGGCGCTTACAACGCTTACAACCGCGCCAGTCCCGTGGGCATCATGATCGAACAACGCAGAGACGGTTCGCTGCACTACACGCAACCTGGTCTCTTCGGTTTTCTTCCGTTTGTCAGCTATGGCTTTAAACTTTGATTCCATGAAATCAGGTACATACCATCGATCTGTAGCGCAGCCGTTTGGGATAAGAAGATGTCTTGTGTTTTCGCGTGCCTGGCCGTGTCATTGGCTGCTGGTGCTGATCTCGGTGTCGTCCTGTATTCCTGACCCGCTTGAGGTACGGGGCATTCCTGAGGTCAAGTCACAGATCGTGGTTTCTTCGCAGATCGTTCCGGACCGAACGCTGGCCGTGCTGCTCACCAGAACCCTGGGCGCGTTGGATGCCAGCGATGAAACGGATCCTCAGGCGTTGCTTGACCAGATTGCCGTGAACGACGCCCTTGTCACCGTAACCGGGGCAGGAAGAAAAGACACGTTGGAGTTTCTCGGCAACGGCCTGTATGGGGGCGTGGTCATTCCTTTTCAGCCGGGCCGGAACTATACGTTGAAAGTTAACAGTGAAACGATGGGAGAGGTGAAAGCCACCACCATTGCCAAGCCGCAGGTAAGCTTCCGCACTATCAGGGCAGAACTTTATAACAGCGGTTACAACGATACGCTGGCGCAGGTTACGTACGGGCTCAAAGATCCGATAGTGCAGAACTGGTATATGATCAATGTGCAGGAGGTTGAACGCGAAGATGTGATCGATAATCTTATCAACCCCTGGGCCTACACCAGGCTGGTGAGCGACGAGGCCTTCAATGGTGGAGAATTTGACGAGCAGTTCAGGGTTTTTCCTAATGAGTACAGGACTGGCGACACCGTTGCCGTTTCACTTTCAAACATCAGCGAAGAGTATTACCGGTTCATGAAGCTGCGCATCGACAACCGCTTCAGCCTGGTTGAGTTTTTGGGTGAACCGATAAATTATCCTTCAAATGTTGAAGGTGGCAAAGGGTTTTTTAATCTTTACGTGCCCGATATACGTCTCTTTGTGCTTGAACGCCCCAGGGACTAACAGGGGCACAGTCAAGGATCAAAAAAAATTTATGGAACTTAGAAGTAAACGTGAAGAGCTGATCGAGCTCGCCAACAAACTGTTTGTTTATACAGATTCACGCCAGTGGCAGCGGCTGCTGGGCGAGGTGTTTAAAGAGGAGGTGCTTTTTGACATGGCATCGGCAGGCGCCGGACCAGCCAAAACGCTCAGCGCCTCCGTTATTTGTGATATGTGGAACAATGGCTTTGCCGGTATCGACCAGGTTCACCATCAGTCAGGAAATTTTATTGTCGATTTTAAAAGCGACACCGAAGCAGCGATCTTTTGCTACGCCATTGCCAGCCATTATAAGCAGGCCGCAACGCAAGGTAAAACCCGTGAATTCATCGGCAGCTATGAGCTCCACGCAAGCCTCACAGACCTGGGCTGGCGACTGGATGGCTTTAAATATAATTTGAAGTATATTAACGGTAACGTAGAATTGAAATAACCGGCGATAACGAAAGCCAGTAAACAATATGACCAGCAATACCCTCAAAAACTTATGGCCCTAGACAAAACCGGCGACCTGCGGCTGGCTGTTCTCATCGATGCTGATAATGTTCCCTATTCCAATGTGAAGGGCATGATGGAAGAGATCGCCAAGTACGGCACACCCACTTTCAAACGCATTTATGGCGACTGGACAAAACCAACCACCTCGGGATGGAAGACGGTGCTGCTCCAGAATGCCATCACTCCCATTCAGCAATACAGCTACACCACCGGCAAAAATGCCACGGACTCCGCCATGATCATCGATGCCATGGATATCCTTTACTCCGGAAGGGTAGAGGGGTTTTGCATTGTATCCAGCGACAGCGATTTTACAAGGCTGGCCACACGGCTGAGGGAGGCGGGTATGAAAGTGATCGGCATCGGCGAGCGAAAAACACCCGAGCCTTTTATCACGGCGTGTGACAAATTCATCTACATCGAGATCCTGGCGGCAGACGACAGTGTAACAGAATCGAAAAGAAAAAAACAGGCTGACGAATCCCCGGCACAGCTCGACAAACGTGTGATCAAACTGATCAAGACCAGCATTAATGACCTTGCCGACGAAAGTGGCTGGGCGTTTCTCGGAGAGGTGGGCACGCTCATCCTCAAGAAGCAACCCAACTTCGACCCACGCAACTACGGATATAAAAAGCTTCTGCTCCTGATGAAAGCTATCGACAGCATTGAGACCGACGAGCGCCAGAGCGAAAGTGGCAGAACACGCCATGTGTACGTGAAGGTGAAATAAGTTACTTCACTTTCTGGCTTTCGAAAAAGCGGTTGAGAAAAGAAGTGAGCTCCGCGGCGGTGAGGTAGTACATCACGTTATAGTGAGTTTCATTGAACTTTGTCAGGATGGTGTAATACTCGTCTTCACTGAGTGAAAATCTTTTCATGAGCCCCGCCTTGGTTTCGGGGTTGTTCACCACCACATCGATATAAGTTTGTACCCTGAGGTTTTCATCGCGCCATCGCCCCGCTTTGATCTTGTCTTTCCGGGCCTTGGAATAATAGAACGGGATTCGGGCCTTCAGCCGCGCCGCGTTCTGATCGTCGAACAATCCTTCATAGGGGTTGTCGAGACGGGTGTCATCGATGGTGATCGTTTTAAGGAGCGTAGTGCGCTCGGCCATCCTGATCACGCTGGCTTCGTAGTCCGTCAGCGGATATTCAAGGCTTTCATAACCGAGCAATGAAAAGATGAGCGTATCCTGTTGCGTGGCCATCACGCTGAAGTTCCCTTGCGTGTCGGTAGTAGAACCGCGGCTTTTGTTTTTCACCTGTACACTGACATAAGGTAACGGACTGAAGGTGGCAGAATCGACTACGATCCCTTTGATGATCTCCTGCGCCTGAACTGCGCCTGCAAAGCAAATGGCAAAGACAAGAATAAAATATTTCACGCGTGGTATCCCATAGGTCAGTCTGAAAGTATCTGATAAACGATGCGGTGGGCAAAAAATTATTTCTTCTTCCCTTTGAGGATCCGCTCCCGGTGCCGGTTGCCCCAGGTATAGAGCGCCAGCACCACCGGCTTCAGTGTTTTGCCGTATTCGGTAAGGCTGTACTCTACTGTGACGGGCGCGGTGGCATGTACCTGGCGTTTAACGAGCTCATTCATCTCCAGGTCCTTCAATTCTTTGGAGAGCATGCGCGCAGTCACAGCGCCGATCTCGCGCTGCAGCTCCTTGAAACGAAGCGGCCCATCGGTCAGCGCGTGGGTGATCTGCAGCTTCCATTTTCCTCCTACAATGTCAAGTGTATCGCGAATGGGCAGGTAGCTCTTTTTACATTCCTCTTTGTTGTGCGGGGCGATTCTGTGTATGGTATCCTTCATGTAACCGGTATCCGATAGTATACTGATAACTTTTGTATACCAATAACGCACAATTTTGCTTTCAGTTCAAAAAAACAAAATGAAAAACATGAAAATAGCTGTTATTGTTGTGCGCATCGTTCTGGGATTGTTATTCCTGGTATCGGTGATCGGATTCGTTTTCAACCTCATGCCTCAACCCAAGCTGGAGCAAAATGCAATGCTTTTTATCACAGGCATGATGGCTTCCGGTTATTTGTTACCCCTGGTCAAAGGCGTTGAGTTTCTTTGTGCCGTGGCCTTCCTCACGGGCAGGTTCGTGCCGCTCGCCACGGTTGTGATCTTTCCCATCACTGTAAATATCCTGTTGTTTCATGGTGTGCTGGCGCCGGATAACATGGTTGTTCCCGTCATCCTATTGCTCGGCAACCTTTTCCTGGCCTATGCATACCGCGCCAAGTTTGCGACGGTGCTCGCCGCACGGTAAATCTCAGGTGAGCATTTCAATGATGTCTTCAAAACCGGGGAACGCCGCCATGAGCGTTTTTCTTTCGGCCAGCTCGAAGTCCTGAAAGTCGAAGCCTGGAGCCACGGTGCAGCCTGACAGTGTGTAGCTGGCAGGCTGTTCTACTTTGGCCCCAAACCAGCAGTTGGCGGGAATGATCACCTGGAGCGATTCCCCTCTGTCAACCCGGGGACCCAGCTTATGAACCGTGAGCGCGTGGCCATGCAGCACGTAGATCGTAAGCGTATCACCCGCATGGTAATGCCACAGCTCATCCGATTTGATGCGATGGAATACAGAGCGGTCTTGTGTGCGCAACAGGAAATAGATGGCCGTTGAAAAATGGCGGTCGCCACCGAAGTTCGCGGGCAACGCTGCCGACGCGATCCTGCCCTTTGCCCTGTAAGTCTCCTTGTAGAAGCCACCTTCGGGATGTGCCCTGAGCTGTAAATGATCTATCCAGAACTGCGCTGACTGCATAAGCGGATGATATTTTTTGATCACCCGAAAGTTAAGAAAATAGAACCGCAGGTGCTGGCGCATTAAGAAAGATGTCGGGGAATTTCTATATTCACGCCAGCGTTCCAGCGCATCATCAAGGGTAATTAGCTCAGCTGGTTTAGAGCACTACCTCGACAAGGTAGGGGTCACAGGTTCGAATCCTGTATTACCCACAACTTCATCGGGCCATTTGCGGACAGTTCATTGGTTGAGCTTCCGTTTGCAATCGAGCTCATCATCATGTAACACTCAGTCCCTCCAAGCAAACAAGCAGGCATAGTTTTTTTCGGTAACAAGTCCGCCACGTTTTAGTCGCGACTGTTTAACTTGTTTCAACCCGGAATGAAACCTGCGGATTCTAGGATATTTGCCGAAGAAATTGAATCTTCTTTATCCAACATTATCAATACTGCGGATGCCTTTGTTGCCATCGATTACAATTTTTGCTTTCTCTACCTCAATCAAAAGGCCGAAAAATTCTACAAAAAGAACCGCGCCGACCTCATCGGAATGAAAATAGAAGAGGTTTTTCCCGAGCACTGGAACTTCGGCCCGTTTAAGAACGCTATCCAGAGCGTTGTAGCCAGAAAATACGTGGAGATCAATTACAATTCACCCTTGGCCAATAACAGTTGGGTACAACTCACTGGCAGGCCGTTCGAGAACTACTACACCCTCACCTACCGTTCTATCGATCATAAGGAATCGCTCAGGAAGGAATTGCGCCGCGAAGTTGGGAAGACCAAACGCGCCTAGCTATCCTACGGCAAAATGATAACCTACCCCTTTTATGGTGATGATCTCGATGGAAGGATCTTCTTTCAGGTAGTCACGTAATTTTGTGATGTAAACGTCCAGGTTCCTGGAGTTAAAAAAAGAGTCGTCGCCCCACAGGCGCATGAGGATATCTTTTCTGTTGGTGGTCCCGTTCCGGTTTTCAGACAGGATAGCCAGCAGGTTGGCTTCGCGATGCGAAAGTTTTCGAACCTGTGTGCCCGTCTTCAGCTCGTACCTGAGCATGTTGAACTCGTATCGCCCGATGGTAACGCATTCCTGCACAGGTGTGTTCTTTTGCTGCTGCCGAAGCTGGAGCAGGTTGTTGATGCGCACAATGAGCTCCTCCATGCTGAACGGCTTACGGATATAATCATTGCCGCCCGACTCGAATCCTTTCAGCAGGTCTTCGGTCTGCACCTTGGCGGTAACAAAGATGATCGGCACGTAAGGATTTACCTGACGGATATCTTTGGCGATGGAGTAACCATCCCGGATGGGAAGCATGATGTCGAGCACACAGATGTC
Source organism: Chryseosolibacter histidinae (assembly GCF_018598225.1). GTDB lineage: Bacteria > Bacteroidota > Bacteroidia > Cytophagales > Cyclobacteriaceae > Chryseosolibacter > Chryseosolibacter histidini. The sequence continues at coordinate 21,650 of NZ_JAHESF010000058.1, forward strand.
CGGTTTTGTTTTATCGAATGCGGCGGCCACCTGCTGCCCGTCACTGAGCATCGTCACTTCGAAGTCGCGGCTTTCAAGGCTTTCCTTAACGATCCTTCCCAGGAACGGCTCGTCTTCCACGTAAAGTACTCTGGTCTTCATCCCGTTTATCGTTTTATCATCCGGCATTTTGCTCGGCCGGTAACGGCAGCGTTATCACAAAACAGGACCCTTTGCCCGGGGCACTGTCTACGGTGATCTCACCGTGGTGGCTTCTGACCACATGGGCCACGTAGTTGAGCCCGAGTCCGTAACCTTTGATGTTATGAACATCGCCGGCAGGTACCCTGAAAAATTTTTCGAAGATCTTTTTGTGGTACTCAGGTGAAATGCCGATGCCATTATCACGAACAGACAAAACAAGTTTCTTTGAGCGGTTGGCCAGCGAAATGTTGATGAGCGCGCCATCGCCGGTGTACTTCAGGGCATTGTCGATCAGGTTGTAGAGCACATTGGTGAGGTGTGCCAGGCTGCCGTCAAAGGTGAAGTCGGTACCTTCTTTCTGATAAGTGAGCTGCGTTTTTCGTTTTTCGAACACGAGCTTCATCGACGAGAGCACCTGCTGCACCAGTGCGTCGAGGTCGATCTTTTCAGTTTTGAGCTCCACACCACGGTCTTCATACACGGCCGTCTTCAGGATCTTGTCCGTCATCAGGGTGAGGCGGTTCAGTTCGCTTTGCGCGATCTCGAGGTATTCGGTTGTGCGCTGGGGATTGTCGAGGGCGTGAAAATTTTTCAGTGCTTCGAGGGCCACGCTCACGGTAGCTACCGGTGTTTTAAGCTCATGGGTAACATTGCTGATAAAATCGTTTTTGATCTGCATCAGCCTCTGTTGTGCCCGCTGGTTTTTGTACATGATGTAGAACGACGCCACGGTAAGCACCGTCAGGAAAATGGAGAACAGGATCTGCGGCGTGATCTCTTTCAGCAGCAGTCCTTCAATGCCTGTGAACGATACTGCGTAACGCGTCACGGGATTAAGACGCACCGCATCTGACGTGAACCGCGCAGGCTTCGGCCCGAAAAATTTGTCTATCCTGTCATCGGGACCGTGTCTGAAGGTGTGCACTTGAAAAGGCGCGGCGATGCCTGCGTTGGCCAGGGCCTCTTTATAGTAAACTTCGATGCTGTCTACTTTGAGGGTATCGCTATCGAGCCGCAGAATGAACGTCCTGGGCTCTTTGTCTGTGCCCAGCTTGGCCACCAGTGGTCTGAGCATCCGCCCCACTGAATCGCGCTCAGCCCCCGATGCAAATATTTCGACCCTCGCGCCCCGCTCCGTCACCCGGATCTGATTGATGATACTGTCATACCCAGGTTTCTCTTTCATCCTTACCGCCCCTTTGATATGGAGACCCCTGGGAAATGTATGTTCATATTTCCAAACGGAGTCGCCCTGAACAGGCAACAGGTTACGCTGGATCAGTGAATCCTGGAGTGCAAAGATGGTGGTTCTGAACAGCGCGGTTGTTTCCTTTCTGAAGTTTTCGGCGGCATCGCGATAGGTACTTCTTAACCAGAGCACCTGCAGCACCAGCAGCAACACAATGCTGCTCGCCATTAAAATAACCGTAACTGAATTTTTAGACCTCATCCTTCACATTTCAATTTAACTTTCATTCAGATCTTAACTTCTCATCATTCTTCACTGCCTCAGTTCGTAGCGACTAAATCGTACTTCGTACCTCGTAAATCGTACTTCGCAATCGTACCTCAAAAGTACGCCCTTTTTGACATTACGGGTTCGCTTTTAACGTTAATTAACATTCCTTTCAGAACTATTAACACGCCCCGCACATCCCTAAGCGTACATTTACTCCGGAACATTTAACCAATGAAAATCTCATCTACTATGAAACGAATATTGATCCTCCTGGGTGTGCTGGTGTGTCTGGCAGCAGCGCAGGTTGTTTTGGGCCAGACCGAAGGCCACATTATTTATGAAGTAAAGGTCAACCTGCATCGCACCCTGCCGAAAGAGCGTGAGGAGATGAAGGCAATGATCCCTGAGTTCAGAACAAATCAGGATCAGCTTTTTTTCAACGCCAGCGAGTCGTTATACAAACCCGTTGAAGAAGACGAGGATGAGGATGCCGATATGGGTGGTGGAGGCATGCGCATGCGGATCATGCGGCCCAACAACATTATATACATTGATCAGAACACTTCGCGAAGAGTGATGGAGCAGGATTTTATGGGAAAGAAATACCTGATCGAAGACTCTCTGAAGATCATGGCCTGGAAATTCGGCAGTGAAACCAAAGAAGTGAAAGGATATCTCTGCCGGCAGGCGATGTTCTATAACGAAGAACGCAAGCAGAACGTAGTTGCCTGGTACACTGACAAGCTTCGGCCGTTCCTCGGTCCCGAGGGTTTCAATACACTTCCTGGCGCGGTGCTCGAAGTGAATGTCAACGATGGGGAAAGGATCATCTCTGCGAAGAGCATCACGCTGCGGGCGCTGAAGAAGAACGAGTTGAAAGTACCATCTGACGGCACGAAGATCACGCAGGAGGAGTTTCGCAAAAAAGTCAGCGAACAAATGGAACGCCGTCGTGCCGAAGGCGCCAATGTGATCATCCGCAATTAAAACAACCTTACACGCAAAGTCATGGTTCCCGCTGATCGCGCAGATAAACGTAGAAATATTCTCTGCTGATTCGGCGAATTCCGAAGGTCATCCCAGCAGCGCGATCTGCGGGAACCGGGAAAACATCCGCGTAACAACTGTTAAGAATCTAGATACTGATGAAAAAATTCTTACTCATTCTGTTTACAGCAGTGAGCATGGTAGCTACTGCCCAGAAATTCACCATCAAAGGCCAGCTCACCGATACGCTCAATGCGCCGTTGCCCTCGGCCACAGTGCTTCTGCTCAACCCCAAAGATTCGTCGCTGGTGAATTTCGGCGCCGGTGATGCGCAGGGAAACTTTTTGATCAGGAATGTGAGTCCTGGCGAGCATCTTTTTAAAGTTACCTTCCTCGGCTTCAGGCCCTACACAAAAAAGATCAGCACACCTGATAACGGTACCGTTATTGACCTTGGCAGGATCAGGATGCAATCTGCGAGCAGCGAGCTGGAAGCGGTGGAGATCGCAGGCGAAAGAGCACCCGTAACCGTCAAGCAGGATACCATCGAGTTCAACGCAGGTTCGTTCAAAACGAAACAGAACGCCGTAGTGGAAGACCTGTTGAAGAAACTGCCGGGTGTGGAAGTAGACAGCGATGGAAAGATCACCGCGCAGGGCGAGCAGGTGAGGCGTGTGATGGTGGATGGGAAGAACTTCTTCGGCTCCGATCCCAAGCTTGCCACAAGAAACCTTCCTGCCGACGTAGTGGATAAAGTGCAGGTGTATGACAAAAAATCAGACCAGGCCGTGTTCTCCGGTATCGACGATGGACAGCGTGAGAAGACCATCAACCTTTCGCTGAAACCTGAAAAGCGGAATGGCGCGTTCGGTACACTGATGGCTGGCGCCGGAACCGATGACCGTTTCCAGGTACGTGCAAACCTCAATCGCTTCAGCAAGGGAAGGCAGCTGTCGTTTCTCGGCATGGGCAACAACGTCAACGAGCAGGGTTTCTCCATGGACGACTACATGAATTTCACGGGAGGTTCACAACAGATGGCTGCGGGAGGCCCTGTGAGGATGCAGATCAGCAGCGACAACAATAACAATAGTGTTCCGCTGAACCTGGGCGGAAGGGCCAACGGCATCATGACCAACTATGCCGGAGGTGTTAACCTGAACAACGAGTTCAATAAAAAAACAGAATTGAACGGAAATTACTTCTATAATTATCTCGATCATGCCAAGGATCAGACCACGCTTCGGCAGAATTTTTTACCCGATGGCAATTTTACTTTCAACCAGAACAGCCGGCAGCGCAACTCGAACTCGAACCACCGCGCCAACTTTACGCTCGATCATCAGCTCGATTCAGCCAATTCGCTGAAGCTGACGGGCAACGTCACGTATAACCAGACCGATGCAGAGACCACCAGCACCAGCGAGAACATCACGCCTGGCAATGTTGTGCAGAACGAAAGTCAACGGCTCACACTTTCTACCGGCGACAACACTACGCTGAACTCCACGCTGCTGTGGCGTCATAAGTTCAGAAAGAAGGGTAGAACCTTTTCAACCAACCTGCAATTGGGCGTCAGCCAGAACGAACGCGAGGGGCTGCTCGATGCCGTGAACAATTTCTATGGTGATGATCCAAGGGAGGAGATCCTGAAACAAACCAGCCTGCAGACCACAGATTACAAAAGTTACAGTGGAACATTCTCTTACACAGAGCCATTGGGAGGGCGCAAATACCTCGAAGCCAATTATAACTTCAGGCAGAACCTGAACGACGTGCGCAAAACTGTATACGATGTGAATGCAGACCAGTCTGTCTTCAATGAGAATCTCAGCAACAGCTATACCAGCGACTACCAGTATCACCGCGCGGGACTTAACTTCAGGATGAACAAAAGCAAATACAACGTAGTGGTTGGTGGAAGTGTTCAGCGCACGTATCTGGAAGGCGACCTCATTACCAGGGATGTTAAGATCGACAGGTCGTACCAGAATGTGCTTCCCGCCGTGCGGTTCAACTATGATTTTTCCAACACGCGGCACCTGCGCTTCGACTACGAAACCTCCGTTCAGGAGCCAACCATCCAGCAGCTGCAGCCTGTGATCGACAATAGCGATCCCCTGAACCTCTATGTGGGCAACCCCCAGCTACGGCCCACCTATTCTCAAAGCTGGCGATTGAACTTCACCACCTTTGATCCGGCAACGTTCATCAGCTTCTTCACCTTTGTGAATGTGGACTACACTACCAACGCCATCACCAACGCACAAAATATCGATAGCAACCTGGTGCGCACCACAACGCCGGTGAACGTAGACAACAGCATGAGCGTAAGTGGAAATGCCAACTTCAGCTTCCCCATTCAAAAGCTCAAGAGTCGCTTTAGCCTGGGGGGCGATTACAGGAATCAGCGGAGCATCAACCTGCTCAACGAAGCTGCCAATACCATTCACCAGAAGACGCTGGGCGGAAACCTTCGTTATAACTACCGGTACAACGACATCTTCGACCTGAGCCTGAGCGCAGACCTCGATCATCAGCTCACCAGCTATGAGTTCAACCAGCCGGATCAGACGTTCATCAATAGCACCTATACGGCGGAGTCTAACCTTACGCTTCTGAAAAATTACCAGGTGAGCACCAGCTTCGAGTACCTCGAGTACGAGAACCGTAGCACAAACTTCAGCCAGGCCATACCGTTGCTGAACCTCTCCGTTTCAAGGTTCGTGTTGAAGAACAAGGCCGGCGAGCTGAAGCTTGCGGTGAACAACCTGCTCGACAAAGCACTGGGCATCAGCCAAACGGCAAGCATCAATTACCTCGAACGCCAAACCACCAACTCACTGGGCAGATATTTTATGCTCAGCTTCACCTACGCCCTCAACAAGCAGCTGAATCCCATGGGGATGAGAAGGGGTGGTGGAATGATCAGGATTATGAGGCCTTAATTAAAAAAGAAGTCAGAAGCCAGGAGTCAGGAGCCAGAATGGTGGTGTTAACGGTAAGTGTGCTGCTCGTAGGTTTAGGTTAACCAGCCAGGAAATGGCCAGCAAGCATCTTCCATGGCATCCCGCAGTCACTTTCTTAAGACACCGGTACGATGAATCTCACGCCGTACCCTCCTGACTCCTTGCTCCTGACTTCCGGCTTCTAGCTCCTTGCTCCCCTCCCGAACGAGGACTATCTTCGCCTCATGAAATTCTCCTTTACTATCTTCCTTATTTCCGCCATCTTCATCCAGGTGAATGCACAAACTCCTTCCAAACCCATTTATATTCCCAAGTTTGATCTGCAGGGCCATCGTGGTGCCCGCGGGTTGAAGCCTGAGAATACCATTCCGGCATTCCTTGTTGCGCTCGATACCGGCGTTACTACACTCGAGCTGGACCTGGCCGTGACCAAAGACAAACAGCTCGTTGTTTCGCATGAGCCGTGGATGTCTGCCGCTATTTGTTCTGAACCCGACGGCACACCTGTCACAGCGCGTGAGGAAAAAAAATTCAACATCTTTCAGATGTCGTATGATGAAGTAAAGCAGTTCGATTGTGGCTCGCGTGGGAACCCAAAATTTCCGGAGCAGCAAAAAATGAAGGTTTACAAGCCGCTGCTGTCAGACGTTATTGCAGCCGTGGAAGATCACATCAGGAACCGTACACAATACGAGGTTGACTATAACATCGAGATCAAAAGCTCTCCAGAGGGCGACAACAAATTCCATCCTTCACCTCAGGAATTCTCTGACCTGGCGTATAACCTGATCGATCAATACCTGCCGTGGGAGCGGGTGGTGATCCAATCGTTTGATTTTCGCGTGCTGAAATACTGGCATGAGAAATACCCCGCAGTGCGGCTGGCAGCGCTGGTGGAGAACACCAAAACAGTGTCAAGCAACCTCGAGCAGCTGGGCTTCACACCTTCCGTATACAGCCCCTATTTTAAATTGATCTCCGCTGAGGATGTTCAGTACCTGCACCAGCACAAGGTCAGGGTCATTCCCTGGACGGTGAACGAAACCGACGACATCAAAAAGATGCGGCACATGGGTGTGGATGGATTGATCACCGATTACCCTAACAAGGCCGCCCAGCTTGGCCTCGGCATCAAACGCCCCAAAAACTAATTTCAGACTTTAAACTTCAAACTTTAAACTTTTCCCTATCCTTGCGGTGAAAATTGGCAGGTTCCATGACTAAAAAATACGACGTATACGGCGTTGGTAACGCGATAGTAGATATAGTAACGGAAGTTGATATCGACTTTTTTACCAAGAACCAGATCGAAAAAGGTGTGATGACCCTGGTGGATGAAAAACGCCAGGATCAGCTCATGAAGGCTATCGATATGAAACGGAGCCGCATGGCCAGCGGAGGTTCTGCTGCCAACTCGATGATCGGCGTAAGCCAGTTCGGGGGCCACAGCTTTTACTCATGCCTCGTGGCCAATGACGACCTGGGTAAATTTTTTCTGGAAGACCTCCGGCGCAACGGTGTGGATACCAATCTCAGATATGAGAACTGTCCTTCGGGTATCACGGGCAAATGCCTGGTGATGACAACCCCCGATGCCGAGCGCACCCTGAACACTTTTCTGGGCATCAGCTCTAACCTGTCGCCGCAGCACCTCGACGAAGAGGCCATCAAGAATTCATCGTACCTCTACCTTGAAGGGTACCTTGTAACAAGTCCCAACGGACTCGAGGCCATGAAGGAAGCCAAAAAGATTGCCGAGCGCAATAACGTGAGAACCACGCTTACATTTTCCGATCCCAGCATGGTGAGGTACTTCTCCAAGCAGATGGAAGAGATCGTAGGCGCCAGCGTTGACATGCTCTTCTGTAACGAAGAAGAAGCCATGATCTATACCGGCACCAGTACCCTCCAGGACGCGCGCGAAAAGCTCAAAGGGGTGGCCAAACATTTTGCCATCACCCTGGGGGCCAATGGCGCACTGATCTATGACGGCGATACGTTCATCAGCATCGAGCCCTACAAAGTGAGGGCCCTGGATACCAACGGGGCGGGTGATATGTTCTCTGGTGCCTTTTTATATGGTATCACCCACGGCCACAGCTACGCCGAAGCGGGCAAGCTGGCGTCACTGGCCTCGTCACGGGTAGTAGCCCAGTTCGGGCCCCGGCTCGAACCCCAACAGGTAAAACAAGTACTCGGAGATCTAATAGCGTAGATCAGGATTTAGACCAGGATTTATAGGATTGCCTTGATTTGCAGGATTTTTTTAAAGGTCGTTAAATCCTCAAATTCTGTCTGGAAATCGGCATTTAATCCTGTAAAATCATGTGAATCTGGCAAATCCTGGTCATAATCCCGAAAATCCTGTAAATCCTGGTTGTAAATAAGGGAAATCCTGGTCATCTTTGCAGCCCTTAATTTTTAAGGGTAAACTCATATTGTTATGAAACGTACCTTTCAACCTTCCAAGAGAAAGAGAAAAAACAAGCACGGATTCCGTGAAAGAATGGCTACGGCTAACGGCCGCCGGGTATTGGCTTCACGCAGAAGAAAAGGCAGAAAGAAACTGACGGTTTCTGACGAAAGAACTTTAAAGCACAGATAAGATCTGACTGTGGCCTGACCACAGAAAGTCTTCATTTCTTACTTGCCTCAGGTTTTTTTGCAGAATCAGGGTAATTTCGTTCGACATTATCCTGTCAATCCTTCAATTCTAAAATCCTGTTTGTGAGGCTCCGCAAGGAAGAAAGACTTAATAAAGAAAAGCTTATACAGGAACTCTTTACCGGGGGTTCCTCTTTTTATTTTTTTCCCTTCAAAGTTTTTGTCATGCACAATCCTGAGGGAGATCCTCCGTTTCATCAGGTATTGTTTTCTGTTTCCAGGAGAAATTTCAAGAGAGCGGTAGACCGAAACCTTATAAAACGAAGGATGAGAGAGGCCTTCAGGCAAAATAAGGCCGCCATGCCCGCTTCGAAAAAGTTGGTGATTGCTTATATTTATAGTGCAAAAGAAATCCTAACCTTTGCACAAATTCAGGAACGATTAATTAAGACGTTTAACCGTTTTGATCATGTGGAGAAGATTTAAATGGCCTGTATTACTGGCCCTGTTGACTGTTGTAACCGTTGCCTTCCGTCAGCCTGTTGAAAAGTATTTCGACATCGCTAAGAGCCTCGACATTTTTACCACCCTTTTTAAAGAAGTCAACGCTTACTATGTTGACGATGTAGATCCGCAAAAGCTTATCCGCAAAGGTATCGACGGAATGCTCCAGTCGCTCGATCCGTATACCGACTATATCCCCGAAAGCGAGATCGAATCGTTCCGGATCACCACCACCGGCCAGTACGGCGGCATTGGCGCGCTCATTGGCGTGGTTAACAAAAAGACTGTGGTCACTCATCCTTACCGAAGCTTTCCCGCTTTCAAGTCTGGCATCAGGGTGGGCGATGAGATCATCTCCGTGAACGGTAAGAACATGCAGGGAAAATCCACCACCGATATCAGCGCCATGCTGAAAGGCCAGCCAAGATCGGAAGTGGAGATCACCGTAAAACGCCGGGGCAACAAAGAAGACCTCACTTTTAAGATCAAACGTGAGAAGATTAGCATCAGCAACGTACCCTATTACAACCTCGTCGATCCCGAGATCGGATACATCAAGCTTGACGATTTTACACCGGGCGCTTCACGCGAAGTGGCCGATGCACTCACGGAGCTGAAAGAAAAAGGTGCCAAGAAGATCATTCTCGACCTGCGGGATAATCCGGGCGGGCTGCTTCACGAAGCCGTGAACATTGTGAGCCTCTTCATACCCAAAGGCATGGAAGTAGTGTCTACAAAAGGTAAGGTGGAGGAATGGAACAAGAAGTATAACACACTGAATAATCCACTCGATACAGAGATCCCCATGGTGGTGCTCACCAGCGGTGGAAGCGCCTCTGCTTCAGAGATCGTAGCCGGCGCCTTGCAGGATTATGACAGGGCTGTGCTGGTGGGTGAAAAAACTTTTGGAAAAGGATTGGTGCAAACCACGCGGCCGCTTTCTTACAATGCGCAGCTGAAAGTAACTACCGCCAAATATTATATCCCCAGTGGCCGTTGCATCCAGGCCCTCGATTACGCCCACCGCAAGGAAGACGGCACCGTGGAGAAGTTTGCAGACTCACTGAAGATGGAATTCAAGACCAAGAATGGCCGCAAAGTATTCAACGGCGCCGGCCTCGATCCTGATGTTGAAATTCAGAACGATCTGCTCGGTCCCGTGGCCGAAGCCCTTGCCAACAGCGGCCTCATCTTCGAATATGCCTCTGAATTTTGTGCAGCCAATCCTACGCAGCCTGACCTGAAAACGTTCAAGCTGACCGACGCACAGTATCAGCAATTTGCCGATTGGGTGAAGGCACAGAAATTCCAGTACACCACCCAGCTTGAAAGAAGCACCAAAGAGCTGGTGGATGCCGCGCGCAAAGAGAAATTTTACCCCGAGCTCGAAGCAGAGCTCAATAGCCTGAGAAATAAGATCGAGGCCAACAAATCGCACGACCTGCTCCGCTTCAAAGCCGAGATCGCCGATATGCTGGAAGAACAGATCGCCTTTCATTACGCCCTCACGCAGGGACAGGCTGAGGTCTCTATAGCACGCGACCGCGAGATCCAGGAAGCGAAAAAAGTTTTGAACGACCCGCTTCTCTACAAGAAAACACTTGAGCCACAGGAATGGCATTGATCCTAAGCCTTGAAACGTCGGCTTCCAGCTGTGCCGTAGCCTTGCATCATGAAAAAGCACTGGTCTCCACGTTGGAGGTCAACGAGCCTCAGGCGCACGCGTCGAAGCTTGCCTCGCTGATCCATGACGTTTTTAAAGAAAGTGGATTTCACATCCGTCAGCTCAACGCGGTGGCCGTGTCTGCCGGCCCGGGCTCGTACACAGGGCTCCGCATCGGAACCTCAACCGCCAAGGGCATCTGCTACGCCTACAACATTCCCCTGATAGCAGTCAATACACTCGATGTGCTGGCAGTTAGTTTCCTGGAGCAGCACGATGGAAAAAAGGGATTGCTTTGCCCCATGATCGACGCCAAAAGAATGGAAGTATACTGCCAGGTAATGGATAGCGGGCTCAATATAGTGCAGGCCGTGGAGGCGAAAGTGGTCGACGAGACAAGCTTCAGTGAACTTTTAAAAGATCATGAGATGTTCTTCTTTGGCGACGGTGCGGCCAAGTGCAGCGCAGTGATCACACACAGCAATGCCGTTTTTGTGGACCACATCCGTCCTGAAGCCTCCATGCTTGGCAGGATGGCCTCTGAAAAATTTGAGAAAAAGGAGTTTGAAGACCTGGTGGCTTTTACACCTTTTTATTTGAAAGATTTTGTTGCCAAAAAAGCAGGGTCAGTTTTTTAAAACAGCTGTAAAGATTCTTCCATGGAAACCGAGAAAGAAATAGTCAACCGTGTTGCCAGCAGTTCATTGGTTACGTTCGACCTCGAAGAATATTATCAGCCGGGTGAGCGGGTTTTAATAGATATTTCCGACCAGCTGTTCCAGGGATTGATCCTGAGAGAAAAAGATTTCAGAAATTTTATTCGCGCAACGGACTGGTCGCAGTACAAAAATAAATTTGTGGCCATCACGTGTTCTGCCGATGCAATTATTCCGAATTGGGCGTATATGCTTCTCACTTCTGCGCTTCAACCTTTCGCGAAGACAATAGTATTTGGCACACTGGAAGATCTGGAAACGAAAATTTTTTTCGAGCAGCTTTCGAAGATCGACTGGCAGCAATTCAGCGATAAAAAAATTGTTGTGAAGGGATGCAGCAAAGTAAATGTTCCTGCTGCTGTTTATGTGGAAGCAACACGTTTGCTAATGCCCTGTGCATCAAGCATTATGTTCGGTGAACCTTGCAGTACAGTTCCTGTGTACAAAAAACCGAAGGCCTGATCGGCGTACGCTGATCTAAATTGTGGATAATTATTTCAATCTTTTATTTGCGTCGTCTCAATCCGTTTATACATTTGTGACCCTTTTGGACGGAGAGGGAAAGAAATCAAAAAAACTTACTGAGAATTAAAAAAGCCGACTGAAAGTTGCAAAGAATAAAACGATCACTTACCTTTGCACTCCCAAATCGGAAATAAGAGCAGAAACCGGAAGGGTTTCTCTCCAAGAGACGCAGAGAATAAGCGTCAGTTTCTTGAAAGACTAGGTTGAAAAACCACTATGATTTTAACCGGGTTTCCGGAGCGAATCAAACGTTCTTTGAATGGATGATAATTGATAGCGGACCCATGAATACTGAGAGGTGTTTATGAGTCAAATTCTGAAAGGAAAGTTTCAGTCGCGAGACTGAGACAGGACACAAGAAAAATCGGGAGCCATGAGAATAGATCGATAGAGGTCTATTCGGAAAAAAGGTATCAAACA
>NZ_JAHESF010000059.1 GCF_018598225.1 Chryseosolibacter histidinae
CCGGCATCCGCGCTTGCCTCTTGTCTCGGGGGCGCGGAGAGGGGTATAAGAGACAGATACAAAAGCAACTTTCTTTTATTCGGCAGACGACCGAGTTGACTTCCGCGAGCTTATTAAAATTCTGGCGGGCGAATTCAAGATCCGCGTAGAGATGCGCCAGATCAGCCTGCGCCAGGAAGCCGGAAGACTCGGCGGCATCGGCGTGTGTGGTCGTGAGCTTTGTTGCGCCACCTGGCTGAGTGAATTCAAGAACGTGGCTACGAGCGCGGCACGTTACCAGAATCTTTCCCTGAATCCCAGCAAGCTTTCGGGCCAGTGCGGCAGGTTGAAATGCTGCCTTAACTACGAGCTGGAGACCTACATCGAAGCGCTGGAAGACATTCCGAAGATCGAAGGTCCGCTGCTGACGGAGAAAGGTGAAGCCACCCTTCAGAAAACGGACATCTTCAGAAAGATCATGTGGTTCGGCTTCAGCGAAGAGAATACATGGTACCCGCTGAATGTGGCGCGTGTGAACGAGATCCTGCGCCTTAACCGCGAAGGCAAAAAACCCGCGAGCCTCGACAAAGATGTGGTGGAGGAAAAGGCGCCGGTGGAAGCGCTCAACAGCGATCTTCAGCGCATGGATCAGAAATACAAGAACAAGGCGAAGAAGAAAAAGAAGAAAAAGAAAGGCAAGGGCGGTGCACCGTCAGATCAGGCCAATCAGGGCGGCGGTGGAGAGCAGCGTCAGCAGCAAAATCAACAACAAAACCAGCAGCCACGCAGGCAGGGTGAACAACGCAGGCCGAACGAGCAACGGAAGCAGAACGATCAGCGAAAACCGAACGACCAGCGTAAGCCCAATGATCAGCGAAACTCAGGTGGAAATCAACGCAACCCCAAACCCGATAAACCGCGCGACCCGCAATGAGAATTGTATTTCCTTTTTTATTGCTGGCTGTATTCCTGTCGGCCTGCGATAATACCCGCGTGTATGAAAAGAACCGCGATTTTGATGGCCGCCACTGGGATGTGAACGATACCACGGCATTTGAATTCGAGATCAAAGACACCGCGCAGCGATACAATCTTTATTGCAATCTGCGCAATACAGTGTCGTTTCCATACGCGCGCCTTTTTGTCAATTATTCACTGGAAGACTCCACTGGCAAGCCGTTGCAGAAAAAACTGGTTCAGACCTTTCTGTTCGATCAGGAAACCGGAAAGCCTCAGGGCACGAGTGGGCTGGGCGACATCTACGATCACCGGATCCGCCTCATGGGCAATCACCGTTTTCCCTACGCGGGCAAATACAACATGCGTTTTGAGCAGTACATGCGCACCGATACGCTGGAAGGAATTCTGGCTGTAGGCCTCCGGGTTGAAAAAGCGGTGGCAGAGTAACACCTGAAGCAACACCGGTATCCTGAGTGGTGGTAGCGCGCGGGATCGTGCGAGCGAAGGATCCCCGGATCGACGCGGAACTTTGATGTGCGAGGTTACTCCTCACACGCACACAGCTGTGGCATATCTTACATACCTGCCATTTCTTATAAGAAACACCGCTACGGTTTTTTCTCATACTTGATTCTTTGTTACCTTTTCAGATCATTAACCTTGAACTGTATCAGGCACGCTGGCATGAGACGCATTTTCTTGTTTCCGATCTTTGGCTTATGCGCCATGCTCGTTTCATGCCGGGGTACAGACGTTCCTGAAGACCGTTCTACTTATTTCCTGCTGGAAGATTCAGCGACGAACACCACGGCGCAGCAAGCCTGGCAATTTTTTGAGGCGGGCAGGTTTCAGTTACAATCGTCGCACTCCTTCAATCCCGGGTTCACCACTTCGTGCTTTTGGCTGGTGGTCAGGAACGACACCACGGCCAATGAGCAACGTCAGCTGGAGATCGGTATCGCGCAGATCAATGTGATAGACCTTTATGAAGTAAGTAATGGCGTTCCTGTGAAAAAATATTCCACGGGTGACCACCAGGTATATTCAAGCCGGCCCGAGCCATCGCTGAATTTCAATTTTCCGCTCGCGCAAAAGGTGCCTTACTACCTGCTGAAGATAGATAAGCGTAACGAAGCGCTGCAGCTCACATTCGTGACACGCCCTTCCGTGTTTTTTAATAACGAGTCTTTGAAGTCATCATTGATCACAGGCATTCTGACGGGTATCATTGTGCTGATGCTGATCTTCGGTTTGTACCTGAGCATTATGACCCAGGAACGGGTGTACCTGTTCTACATTCTCTATGTTTCTGCCGGATGGTTGTATGTGCTCTCCAACCAGGGTTATGCATATAAATATCTTTGGCCAGATAATCCGTGGTTCAACACCCGCACACGTGTTTTGTTTTCGTTCCTGACACTGGCTTTTTCACTTTCCTTTATTCAGTATTATGCCGGTAAAGCTGCCCACCGGTGGCTGCGCATCACTATGATGGCGTTGGCTGGCCTGTGTTACTTTCTTGCAGCCCTTACTTTCGCGCCGGGAGTTGACCTGAAAATGAATACGGCCGCATATTATTTCCAGGTGCTGGTGCCGGTGCTTACACTGGTTTACATCTTTGTGATCCTGTACACGCTGATCCAGAAGATCTGGAACCGGAACAAGATGGCCATGTTCTACCTCGCCAGCATTCTGCCCATTGCAGTATTCAGTGCGTTGCAAGTTTCTTACTACTCCGGTAGTGTGGATTTTTCGCTTTCGTATCTTCAGCAATATGGGCAGGCCACGGGGTTTATCATGGAAGCCGTGATCCTTACGTTCGGGCTGGTGTACCGCTTCAACAGTTACAGGCTTGAAAAAGAGCAGCTCCTGGTGAGCATCAACCAGCAGCAGGCGCGTTATACCAAAGCGATCATCACTACCCAGGAGAGCGAACGAAGACAACTTGCCGACCAGCTTCACGACGTGGCCGGCTCACTGCTCTCGGCGGCGAAGCTCAACCTTTCATCTGTGCGGGAAAAGAACTTCATTACCGATGTAGAAGCGCAGACGAAATTAAACCACGCTGAAGATGCCGTTACGAGCATCTCGGAAATGCTGCGGAACCTGAGCCATGCCATCAGTCCCATCATGCTTGATAAAGTGGGATTCAAGCAATCGGTGGAGAAGATCGCCGCTATTTTTAATTCATCAGGAAAAGTGAAAGTTGAGCTGGAGGTGATCGGCTTCGAGCAGGAGCAGCCGGAGCTACACGAAAAATATGCTGTGCTTTATGGCATTCTGTACGAGCTGGTGAATAATATTATCAAACACGCGCAGGCCACGCACGCCCTGGTGCAGCTTATTGAGCACGAAGAGAGTGTGGTGATGATCGTGGAAGACAACGGCAAAGGAATCGATCATGAGGCTGCGAGGAGCTCCACTACCCATGGCCTGGCTGCCATTCAATCTAAAATTCATTACCTTAATGGCATCATCATGTTCGATGATGCGGTACCGCAGGGATTAATTGTAACGATAGAACTACCGAAAAGCAACGATGACGAAGATTATCCTGGCTGATGACCATCAGCTATTCATAGAAGGTGTAAGAACAGTGCTGACTG
Source organism: Chryseosolibacter histidinae (assembly GCF_018598225.1). Taxonomy (GTDB): domain Bacteria; phylum Bacteroidota; class Bacteroidia; order Cytophagales; family Cyclobacteriaceae; genus Chryseosolibacter; species Chryseosolibacter histidini. The sequence goes on from NZ_JAHESF010000059.1 coordinate 3,546, forward strand.
AAATACCTGAAGTTGAGATCACAGCTACTGTCAACAATGGGAGCGACCTGATGGAGAAGTTCCGGAGCACAACCGTAGACCTCGTGCTGCTCGACCTGAACATGCCCAAGATCGACGGACTGAAATGTCTGCAGGAGATCAAAAAAGAAAGGCCGCATGTGAAGGTGCTGGTGCTCACCAACTACAACCAGCCTGAGCTGATGGAAGAAGTGAAACAGCTGAAGGCCGATGGCTTCATGGTAAAAAATTCAACGGCTACCGAGCTCAGGCAGGCCGTTGAAAGAATACTGGCTGGTGAGAAGCTCTTCTCCGAGCTTCAGAAGCCCGGTGTGCTCGATGAGAGCTCTTATTTCTTTGACGACTTCCTGAAAAAATTCAAGCTCACCCGTCGCGAAGTGGATATCATCAGGCTGGTTTGCCGCGAGTTCAGCAGCAAACAGATCGCCGCCGAGCTTCACCTCAGCGAGTTCACCGTAAACACACACCGCAAGAATATCCAGCGAAAGCTGAATGTGAAGAATGTTGCAGGGCTTGTGGCGTTTGCAAAAGAACATCAACTAGTGAGATGAAATAAAAAGAAGCCAGGGGTCAGGAGGCAGGAGGAGCAGGTCTTCGATCGGACCGGTTTACAATCGTACTTCGTACCTCGTATTTTGTACCTGCATACCTCATACCTGGATATCTCCCCGCCGGTCTCCGCGACCCTTCGAACGATAGCACTTTTCAACCAGCCACTACGTTGCCGGCTTTCGGTTTTCGTTTCAGCAGCAGGGCGCTGATGAGCGTGATGATCAGTGCCAGAGGTAGCACCTCAGCATACGTGACGAGCAAAAAGAACAGGGGATTCTTATAGTTCTCTTTGAAGTCGGCCATTTCTGCGGTTTTCTGTTGTAGCTCGGCCGCGGTTGCTCCGTCAAGTCGTTCCACGTACAGAACGTGTTGGATGTATGAATCTAAAAACTCCGGGAACAGAGATTTAACAGTCCACCAACCAGCCAGCACATAGATGGTAGACGCGATCAGGGAAATGTAAAATCCGATCTTGAAGGCGCCACCAAACGTGATGAACCCGCCGTTGTATTTTTCGCGGTGATTCCTGATGCCCACAAAAATAAAAGAGAAGGCCGCTACCATCCCGGCGTAGCCAAGCACGTCGTTGCCTTTCATCTCAGGGTTGGCACAACATATCGATGCCGCATAAACCATCATGGCGGAGATGACGACCCCTGAGATCAGTCCAAATACCAATACATTTTTTTTCATTGTTAAAAGTGTTAATTCTTTGTTAGCTCAACGGGCTCAAAAATGCGGCATTTACCCGGTTTTCCGTTCATACCAAAGGTTGATTTGATGGTGATGGGCCGGTCTCAGTCGAAAGTACGAGGCGCTCAGGGGATGATGCCGAGCTGCTTGGCCTGGTTGATGGCCTGGGTTCTTCTTTCAACACCCATTTTATCGAAGAGATTGTTGGCGTGCGTCTTCACGGTGCTGAGCGATAAAAATAGCCGGTCTGCTATTTCCTGGTTGCTCAACCCCTGGGCCATCAGCTGAAGCACTTCGAGCTCGCGTTTGCTGAGGTTGAGGCGGTTGAGCTCCGTTTCATTCATGGTGAAACCGACATTTTTCTCCACCATCACTTCCTTCTCTATTACTACGATCTTTTCTTTGGGTTTGGCGAGCTTTAGCGCCACCCAGATGCCGATGCCTGTGAAGATCAGCGCGATGGCACCATTGTACACTTCGAAGGCATGGTCAATGATCACCAGCCGCAGCTTGAGCCAGTTGAGCAGCACCAGCAGTATCGCCAGCGAAATACCGTAGATGATAATATGCTTTTTCCCCTTCAGAAAATTAGACGCCATTGGCATATCCGTGATTGTTCGCTCTAAAATAAATGTTTCCCGCAGATTTCGCTGATGAACGCAGATTGAAATGCAATTTAATCAGCGCCAATCCGCGCGATCTGCGGGAAATGGTTTTACGGGAAATGGTTCAATGGAATTTCTCACCTTTTGCCAGCATTTCAATAATCTCTTTCATGCGCTTTTCTCTTGTCTCTTGTTTTTTTGCGGTCTGAAGGCGAAATCCAATAGAGAAAAGGTTGGTCTTATTGAGACCTTTGAAAAACGCTTCTGCCTTTTTGTTTTTGCGCAGCTCTTTTAGAAAGTCTTCAGGTATGGTCATTTTGCTCGGGGAATCGTATGCCTTATCCCAACTACCATCGGCTTTGGCTTTTTCGATAACTTTTAACCCTGCAGGCTTCATTCTGCCTTCGTTGATCAGTCTTTCGACATGCCCGATATTTATTTTGGACCAAACACTTTTTGCGCTTCGGGGACAAAATTTTTGCAGCCAGGCTTGTTCGTCATGCGCTTGTTTTTGGCCATCAATCCACCCGTAGCAAAGCGCTACGTCAAGTGCTTCTGCATAGCTGATGGTCTTTTTCCCCGAATCTTTCTTGAATATTTTGAGCCAAAGCCCGTTGGAGCTATCGTGATTCTTTATGAGCCAGGTTTCAAATGCCTCGGCCGTTTTAAATTCTTTTGTTGGAAGCGTATTTAATTTAGTCATATGACCGTGGCTTTTTTGTTCGATGTGCTTGTTATTAACGTCCGGATAATACGCGAATGTCTTATATTCCCTTTATATATTCAAAACGTGCCCTTAACGCTGGTGAATTTGATACCTTTGGGGTTGGAAGGGCAAAGGAATGTTCTATGAAAAACTTATCCAGGTATCTCATACTTCTCATAATACTAAGCTGCACTGTAAATGATCCGCCAGGCATTGACGAGATCGTAAGCCAGGGCAATTATAAGATCGAATGCAGGTACCAGGGATGTTTTGGTGGCGGAACTGCTTTGTTGGAGATAGAGAACTTCAATAAGGCGACGTATACAAATGACAGCGGATTACAGCGGGAGAAGAAACAAATTGTCTGGAATGCGAAAAAAGACTCTCTTGTCAGAGAATTCTTTAAAGTTGGAATAACTTTCAATGATACAGTCGGCTCGTGCACCACAACGTCATCGTACAGGCTGAGCCATTTCACGCATGTGGTAAAATTTGACGACCTGGATTGTGCGATGAATGAAAAATTTGGTGCGCTGTTAGAGTGATACTATCTGCGCTAATCCGCGCCATCCGCGGGAAACACATCCGAAGCCCTAAACTCCGACGGCGTCATCCCCGTGATCTTCTTGAACGCATTGTTGAACGACGACTTCGAGCTATACCCCACCTGGTCGGCGATCTCTTCAACCTTGATGTTGCGGCGTTCTTTCAACAGCTTCTTGGCTTCGTCCACGCGGTAGCTGGCCGTCATTTCGAAAAAGTTCTTGCCGAGACCTTCATTGATCACTTGCGATAGGGTATGCACCGTTGTGCCCAGGCGTGTTGAAAGATCGGGCAGTGAAAAGCCCGCGCTTAGAAAAGGTTTTTCCTGCTCCATTACTTCTGTGAGCTTTTGCAACAGGCTCCGATGCAGCTCCGGTGTTACGCTGGAACCCTTGTACTTTTGTGGCTCTGCCAGCGAAGGTTGTCTGAAGAAACCGGACTGGCCGATCACGCTGAAGCTCGTCAGGTAGATGGTCACGGCGAGGTACGCCGCCAGCCAATGATCGCCGGTATCGTTCACATTATACATTTTGATCACCAGTATCAGCACAATGACAGAGATCACCTCCAGAACACCACGCTGCAGCTTGCGTAGCACAGGGTTTGCCGGACGCAGAAACGACTCTTTACGATACTTGAAAGCTTTTATTATTTCTATAAGTGAAAGCACCAAATACAACGCAAGGCTGGTTAAGGTGAGCAGCGTGTGGTGGTCGGTGATCCAGAAGATCCTGCCATCACCGCGGTCATAAGTATACTCTTTTAAAGGCAACCCCGGCTGATACGATTCGATCCATGAGTTGTATTTCACTACTTCAGGCTGTATGAGAAATGGAACGATGCACGCTGTATATACCAGCACGAAGGCTAGGTGCCAGTAATGTTTCTTCTCCACCTTGCCGTGAATAAGGCTCAGCACCAGCAGGTAAAAGCACGGACCGATGGCAAATGGAAAGGGTTCAGAGAAATCTACGAGGTAAAGGCATTTCACAATATAGCCGGTGTACATGAGAAAGATCTCCACGAGACACAACGCCATTGAAAGCAGCATGAGCCCGTGAAAAACATTGGCATCCGACTTTCTGTTCTCCTTTGAAAAAAAGAAAACGCAGAGGAACACCGCCTGTACAATACCCAGGAACATGAACACAGCGAAAAGATCGAGCCTGTATTCCATTGTACGGCCGGTTTATTTTTTCGGCAGCGAGAGCTCTACCAACACGGGCAAATGATCGGAGGGGTAATTTTTGCCGTCGTTATCGGGGAGCACCTTGTAATTGCTGGCGGCCCACTCTGGTGTATGGAAAATGTAATCGATGGGCCTGCAGGTGATGGAATTCACGGTGAAGCTGCAGAAGGTACCTGGCGGATCTTGTGGCGCGGGATCGATCAACGTCAGGCTGGATTTATCCATGATGGTTTTGTACGGAAGCTCGTCGCGCGTGCAGTTGAAGTCGCCTGTGATGACCACCGGAAGGCCTCTGCCGAGATCGAGCGCCTTCGTCTTGAGCAGTGTAGCGCTCTTGGTGCGTGATTCGCGGCCGATATGATCGAAGTGTGTGTTGATGAAGAAAAACTCTCTGCCACTTTTCTTATCGCGCATCCTGGCCCAGGTGGCTACGCGGGTGAGCGCCGCATCCCAGCTCTTGCTGCCAGCCACGTCAGGTGTTTCAGAGAGCCAGAAGGTGCCCTGGGCAAGAATGTTGAAACGCTCTTTTTTGTAAAGGATGGCCGAGTATTCTCCTTTTTCCTTTCCATCTTCCCTGCCAACACCGAGAGACCCGTAAGCAGTGACGTTGTTGGTGAGGTCTTGCAATTGATTGTGCATTGCTTCTTGTACGCCGAGCAGATCGGGGTCGTATTTTCTGATCAGGTCATATACCTTTTCTTTTCTGCTGCTCCACTGGTTGATGCCGTCGCCGGGGTTGTCGTAGCGGATGTTGTAGGTCATAACGGTTACGGACTGCGCGAATGCCGTCAATGCACCCAATACAAAAAGAAATGTGATAAAAGATCGTCTGCTTAAATACATACTGTTAGTTAGCGGTTAATTGCTGGTAGTGTTCCAATATGCGGACCAGATCATTTTTCCGCTTGAAGCTCAGCTTGTTTTCATCGGCAAATTTAACCAGCGTTTCGTAGTGAGGTTTTGTATAGGTCTCCAGCAGCTCATCGTCAATAAGCTTGTTTTTAACTTTGGAGCGATCGAACAAATAATTGTCATCAATTTCTTTTTCTACGATCCTCGCATACGGCATGATCTGCCCGTTGGGATCCATGATATAGATGGTTTCAACCTGTAAGATCTCTGTGGAGGTATAGGTGTACCCTGGCCCATAACTTCCTGAAGGTGTGGTGCCGGAGGTTGTGTGGCTTTTCTGCTTCATTTGAAGCGGATCTGTTTTTGACAGCACGGCAAATGTTTTAAATTCTTTCACCACCTCAAAGAACAGGGGACTGACAATGTCTGTCTGAGGGTCGGGATAAGAAAACACATAAAATACGCGCTGCTTGTTCCGCTCCTCATCGAAGAACTCGAAACCGGCTACACTTTTCGCGGTAAAGGACTTTGAGATACTGCCACTTTCGAAGGATAACACGCCGGTATCGTCATTGTATCGAAGCAGGCCAACCAGCTCTGTTCCGTCATTTACCATGATGCTGCCATCATACCATCTGCCTGCCCCACCAACGATCGTAGTTTTTGACGAGCGCTGGGCAAAGGTGGGTATGAGAAAACTGGAAAAGACTATGCTTAAAAAAAGTGAGGGTTTTACTGTATTCATAGGATTATTAAGTTAATGAAAGTTTAACTTGCTCGCACAAATTATGGATTTTTTCAACATCGATCACATTTTCTTCAGCGTCTGGAATTACGACGTGAGCTACCTCGAATTTTTCGGACTTATATCGGGCATCATTGCCGTGGTGCTGTCGGCGCTGGCCAACGTCTGGAGCTGGCCCGCGGGCATCATCAACGTAACCCTTTCGTTTTTCCTCTTCTTTCAGGTGCAGCTGTATCCGGATATGTTTCTGCAGATCTTCTTTTTCATCACCAACGTTATGGGCTGGTGGCGCTGGACTCACCCCAAGCCTTACGAGGAAGACCGCAAGCACGAGCTGAAGATCAGTTTCCTGAAGACCTCCGAGCTGATACTGGTATCGGCCGCCGGCATTGCCGGTACACTGCTGCTGGGCTTATTTGCTGAAAATCTCCACGAGCTTTTCCCATCGGTCTTCACCAAGCCCAGCGCCGCGCCATACCTCGATTCTTTCATTACTGTGATGAGCATTGTTGCCACGATCTACCTGATCCAGAAAAAGATCGAGAGCTGGGTGATCTGGCTGCTGGTGGATGTGATCGCCACCTACCTGTACTTTTCGAGAGACATTAAGTTATACGGTGTTCTTTACCTGGTGCTTTGTTTCATCGCGGCGTTTGCGCTGTGGAACTGGGTGCGTGAATTCCGGAGCTACAGAAAGCATCATTCATGAACAACGTGAAAATAGTTTGCTTCTATGGTCCTGAGAGCACGGGCAAGTCTGTGATGGCGGCGCATATGGCACAGAAGTATCATACGGAGTTTGTGCCCGAAGTAGCCCGCGAGATGATCGTCACCAATGATTTCACCACCGAAGATATTGTGCGGATCGGTCATGCGCACTACGAACGCATCCGGCAGAAATCGCGCTTAGCCAACAAGATCCTTTTCTGTGATACCGATGCCATCACCACGCAGCTGTACTCACGGCATTACCTGAACGAAGTGCCTGACGTTCTGTATACGCTGGAGAAGCAAGTGAAATACGACCTCTACTTTTTATTCGACATAGACGTGCCCTGGGTGGAAGACGGGCTGAGAGACCTGGGTCATGTGCGGCAGCAGATGTTCGATGCTTTTAAAGTAGCCCTCGACCAAAGAAAGATTTCTTACATACTTGTTAAAGGCAACTGGGAGCAACGTGAGCGCATCATCACAGAGGCGGTTGACAGGCTTTTACAACAACCTTGATCGTTTCTTTTGCAGCAATTCCCTTTCCGGCTTTGAGCTTACAAGTGACAAGGCTTTGTCGTACGCCAGCATCGCTTTTTCGCGGTCGTTCACCTCGAAATAAAAATCACCCAGCACAGCGTGATAGCGGTGTGATTCTTCCAATCCTTCGATGGCCACCAGCGCTTTCAATCCCTCGCGTGCAGACTTCCAGTAACCGAGTGCTATCGCCTTGTTCATTTCAACAACCGGGCCGGGTTTTATATTGGAGAGTGATCCGTACAAATGAAAGATAGCCTCCCAGTTGGTGTGCTCAAAACTGCCGGCCATGGAGTGGTGGGCGGCGATGGCAGCTTCGAGGTGATAGTCGGTGAGGCCCGGACCTTCTGATGCCCGGTTCAGGTACGATATCCCCTCTTCGATCAGCGCCTTGTTCCACAGTGAGCGATCCTGGTCTTTCAGCAATATCATCTCGCCATCCTTGCCAAGTCGTGCTGCCTCACGGGATGCCTGCAGGCACATGAGCGAAAGCAAGGCGTTGGTTCGCGGTGTGCTGGTAATGCTGTTACGGGTCAGCAGCAGGCAGAGTCGCATGGCTTCTTCGCAGAGATCGTTCCTGATCAGCTGATCGGGATGCGATGAGTTATAACCTTCGTTGAAGAGCAGATAGAGTGTATGCAGCACAACGTCCAGCCGTGCCGGTAAGCTTGCCGGTGCCGGCACTTCGAGCGCAATGTTCTCCAGGCGGATCTTCTCCCTGGCCCGGTAGAGGCGTTTGGCGATGGTCTCATCGGTGGTGAGAAAGCTGCGGGCGATCTCTGACACACTCAGCCCACACAAGGTCTTCAGCGTAAGCGCGATCTGCGATTCATACGGAATGGCGGGATGACAGCAGGCGAAGATCATTCTCAGCTGACTGTCTTCGATCTCGTTTTCGATGAACAGCTGATTCACCGTTGGCGCAAGTGTCCACTCCGATTCCAGCGCCTGGGCCAGCTCTTCGTGCACGCTTTCGCGAAGCTTGCGCTGACGCAGCACGTCGATAGCTTTTCTTTTCGCAACGGTATAAAGCCAGGCAGAAGGATTGTCAGGTATACCTTTGAATTTCCAGACGGTGACAGCTTTGAGCAGTGTATCCTGAACAATGTCTTGCGTGATGTCGAGGTTGCCGAAGCCCAGCAGGCGTGTTAACACAGCGGCCATCTTTCCTGCTTCCTTACGGAAAAGATGGCCCACCAGCTGATCTACCTGTTGTTCGCGCATGCTTAAAGTTAGTTGACAATTGACAAAGACTCAATCCGATTTCAAGGCTTGTGCTGATGAAGAGTCCATGGTCGATGGTCCATAGTCCATAGTCGTGCAGTGTTAAGCATCATTACCGTCTTACAATCGAAGGGTGCCTTGTTCACCTAACCTTAACTGCCATGGACCATCGACCATGGACTATGGACTTTCCTAACCGACAGCACGAATGTGATACTGACTCTAACCGTTGTCAACTGCCTCTTGTCAATTGTCAATTATCATAATACGTCGCGTCTTTCACAATCAACCCATCCTTAAAAGTCAGGATCGTGGCAATGGGAAGCCGGAAGCTGCTGCCATCGGGTGCTGTTCCGGACGAGACAAATTCAACGGTCACCTTATCGCCGGAAGCGTAAAGCCCTGTTACTTCATCATGAACATCGGGAAACATCTTCTCAAGATCAGCGTATTTGGCAGCGATCTCGTTCCTGGTTTTGCTCACATGATCCATGCCGAATGACGGGTCGAGAAACGATGCAGGTTCAGTGTAGAACGATGCCATGGCGTTCCAGTCGTGACGGTTAAACGCTTCGAACATTTGCTTTGCCTTGGCTGTATTCACGTCATGATCGGTGCCGGGTGGCTGGCAGCCTGCCACGCAAACTGCCAGTATTATCACGCAGACCGTTCTCATCAGGGCATGTCAACTTTCATTACCTCGCGTACCTCAACACTTCCGCCGAGCTCATAGTCAGGACAATCTTTCGCCATCTGTACGGCTTCATCGATGTTTTTGGCATTCACCACAAAGAAACCTGTGGTCACTTCTTTACTCTCGGCAAAAGGGCCGTCAGTGACAGTTTTTTTTGAGCCGGCCACTGTTTTACCTCCGGGCAGAAGTGGTTCGCCCGACACATATTTTCCTTCTTTTGTCAGCTTCTCGACCCAGGCCAGCCATTTCTGCATCTGGGCTCCTTGTTGTTGGGCAGGAAGGTGGCTCACATCACCGCCGCGGAATAGAAACATGTACTTTTCCATAGTTTGTAAAGTTTTGGTTGAACATAATTTACCCCATGACGGGCGGATTGACACCTTTCGGACAAAGATTCGGAAATTTTTTCTAGATGTCTCCCCGGAATTGCGGGATGGATTAGTCCACGGTCCACAGACCACAGTCCACGGCCGGGCGAGTCAGTCGTCAGACCACTGACATGGCCAGGGTTGCCGCGCAGTGGTCCGACGACTATCCGGGATAGCTATTGCAAATACGAAGCACAACCGTTGACTTACGTTGAAACTGCCGTGGTCCGTGGACCGTCGACCGTGGACTCTTTACTTCTTCCCGGCCTTGTAACCTCTGGCTGCAAAATAAAGGATGTACAGGTAGCAGGGGATCATGATAGCATAGGCTTCACGTGTGCCCCATGACTGAGAAAGCTTGCCGTAGATGAGCGGCAAAATGGCACCGCCTGCAATGGCCATCACCAGCAATGCCGAACCGATCTTGGTGAATCGCCCGAGACCATCGATGGCCAGCGGGAATATGGCAGGCCACATCAGCGAGTTGGCAAGTCCCAGCAATGCGATGAACGTTACAGAAGTTTTTCCGTTGGTCACCACTGCTGCCAACGTGAATATCACACCCAGCACGGCACTGATGCGCAACGCCATGGATTGCGAGAGAAACTTGGGAATGGTGAAAATACCGATCACATAACCCACCAGCATGAAGGCCAGCGTGAACTGTGTATAAAATCTTGCTTCGCTCAGCTCGATGCCAAGTGACTTTCCATAACTGATAATGGTGTCTCCGGCCATCACCTCAACGCCTACGTAGAGGAACAACGCCAGCACACCCAGCAACAGGTGCGGAAACTGGAGCACACTGGTTTTTCCGGAAGCGTCGCTGCGTTTGGTCTCATCTCCATTCTCGTCTTTGATGTCGGGCAGTGAAGAGAACAGGATCGCCACAGCGAGGAAAGCCAGCACACCTGAAATGATGATATAAGGAACAACAACACGGCTGGCCAGCTCGTCGAGCTTCGCATCCCTGGCAACGGTATCCATCGCACCCAGGCTTTTTTCGAGGGCGTCGGCGTCTTTCAGTGCAATGTAGCCAAAGATCAAACCGGCGAGAATGCCCGCTACTTTATTGCAGATGCCCATGATGCTGATGCGTTTTGCGGCGCTTTCGATGGGGCCGATGATGGATACATAAGGATTGGAAGCAGTCTGAAGCAACGCAAGCCCGGTTCCGATAATGAACAGGCCTACCAGAAACATATTGAAGTTACGGGCATTGGCAGCGGGCACAAAAAGGATTGCACCCAGCGCCATGATGAGCAACCCTATGGCCATGCCTTTTTTATAGCCGGTCCTGCTCAGTACATAAGAAGACGGCAGCGCCATCACAGTGTACGCGATGAAGAAAGCAGTCGCTACAAGATAAGATTGAAAATCGGTTTCAAGCTGACAAGCAATTTTCAGGTAGGGGATCAGTGTACCGTTGACCCACGTGACAAAACCGAAAATAAAAAATAGCGCCCCGATGATGATCATCGGAAGGGTATACGATTTTTGCTGTGAGGTCATTGATACAGGTTTTAGGTGGTGATAAATCTTTTTAAAGATGTGTGTTTAAAAGCACATTATTCGCTTAAAGTTTTAATTTTGCGCCCTCGCATCAATGGCTTTCTAAAGCCTGAAAAAAGGAATGTTTGCGCAAACACAAAACCGAAATAACTAAAAGACAATGGACACACCAAATCGCACACAAAAAAAACTGACCTTAATGGTACTGGCCGCGGGCATCGGAAGCCGCTATGGCGGGATCAAGCAGATCGACGGCTTTGGACCGAATGGCGAGACCATCATGGATTATTCGCTTTTTGATGCCATCCGCTCCGGTTTCACAAAAGTGGTGTTCATTGTCCGCGACGAGATCCTCGATATCGTAAAAGAAAAGTTTGGTCCCAGGCTGAAAGGCAAAGTAGAGGTGGAGTATGTGGTACAGACGCTTGACAAACTCATTCCCCCGCAATTCAAAAACCCCGAACGTGCAAAACCCTGGGGAACCGGCCACGCTATGTTGTGCGCCCGTGAAGTGATCAACGAGCCCTTCGTGGTGATCAACGCCGACGATTTTTACGGCAGAGATTCGTTTGCTTCCATTGCTGATTTCTTTTCGAAGGATACCACCGGCGCGCATGCCATGGTAGGTTATACCCTGAAAAATGTGCTCTCCGAGCATGGCAGTGTTTCGCGCGGTGTTGGTGCAACCGATAAAGATGGTAATCTCACTTCCGTGGTGGAAAGAACCACCATCGTGGTCGAGAACGGCAAGATCATTTCGAAAGAAAAAGATGGCGACTTGGAGCTGAGCCCCGAAGCGCCTACGTCCATGAACTTCTGGGGATTTCATCCTTCCATATTCCCGCTCACGGATTCTATGTTCCAGGATTTTCTGAAGAACAATCACCAGAACATCAAAGCAGAATTTTTCATACCTCTCATCGCCAACGGCATGATCCAGCAGAACAAAGGCAAGATAAAAGTACTCGGGGGCGGTAACATCTGGTTTGGTGTTACCTACAAAGAAGACAAAGAAGCCGTTTCTGCCAGGATCAAAGAGCTTATCAAAAAAGGACAGTATCCTGAAAAACTTTGGTAATGGGTCTTTCACCTGAAAGTCTGATCCCCGGCATCATCAGTCACTATGGATTATCGGCCGGTAATTTCAGCATTGAACGCCTCGGCTCAGGCCACATTCACTATACATACAAACTGAACGCAAAAAAAAGTTATGTGCTTCAGCGTGTGAACAAGAATGTGTTCAAAGAGCCTGAAGTGATCGCGTCAAACCTGCGTGTTGCAGCCGATTACCTGGGCAAAAACTTCACAGATTTTCTTTTTCTCTCGGCCATCGAGACACTCGAAGGCAAGGAAATGGTATACGACGCAGAAGGTTTTCCCTGGCGCCTGTTTCCTTTCTTCGATAATACTTTCACCGTCGATAAGGTCTCAACAAAGGAGGAAGCTTTCAGCGCGGCAGCCGAGTTTGCGCGCCTGAGCCGTTACCTGAAAGATGTCGATACATCGCGCTTCAGCCCCACCATTCCGGGGTTCCACGACCTGAGTCTGCGGTACAGGCAATTTGAGACAGCGCTGAAAAACGCGACACCCGAGCGGATCCAGCGTGCACAGGAAGCCATTGCGCAAGCAAAAGCATTCAGCCACCTGGTAACGGAATACGAAACGTTGATCAGCAGCGGAAGCCTGAAGCTGCGCATCACACACAACGACACAAAGATCAACAACGTGCTGTTCAACGCCAACACGGGTAAAGCCCTTTGTGCCATCGACCTGGATACACTCATGCCCGGCTATTTCATTTACGATATCGGTGACATGATCAGGACTTTTGTGAGCCCCGTGGATGAGGAAGAAAAAGATGTGAGCAAGATCACGGTGCGCCAGGATATTTACCGCGCGCTGGTGGATGGCTACCTCTCGCAGATGAATGATTGCCTTACGCCCGAAGAGAAAAAAGCGATCCCTTTTTCAGGTATGATGATGACCTACATCATGGCGCTGCGCATGCTGGCTGACTTTCTGAACGGCGATATCTATTATCATATCAAATACGAAGGCCAGAACCTGGTGCGGGCCACCAACCAGCTGAGGCTGCTGCAGGAACTGAAGACGGTAAACGGTAATCAGTGATCGGTGATCGGGTAATCAGTAATCGGTGATCAGTATTCGGTGATCCGTTAAACGCTTTTCATTATAAACTCTCGAAACCGATTACTGAATACCGGTTACTGATTACTATTTTTACTTAGCAACGCTCGGCTTCACTCAATTTGCACTAAACCTCCGTTCGAGCAACTTTAAATTTTAAACCTTAAATTTTAAACTTCCAGACCCATGAAAAAAATATCCTTTAAAACTTTCATGTTGATGATGATGTTGATGACAGGCAGTGTCTCCGTAGTGAATGCACAAGTGAAAACTTCAGACCTTACGGGCGCCTGGGAAACGGGCACCGAAGTAAAAATGACCAGGATCTATGCCGATCAGATCTTTACGGTGACGGTGTATAACGTGAAGGATAAACAATTCATTTCCACGGCAGGCGGGCGATGGAGAGTGAACGGTAATACCATTGTTGAAACTTTCGAATTCAACTCGGCAAAACCTGAGCTGGTAGGCACCGAAGTAAGCACACCCGCTTCGCTGAAAGGCGGCAAGCTTACGCTGATGATCAACGGTCGGAAAGAAGAATGGACGAAGCTCGACGACGGAACACCCGGAAAATTGTCGGGCGCCTGGCTGATCACCGGACGTGTGAGAGATGGAAAAATGGCCACCATGACTCCGGGCGCACGCCGCACCATGAAGATCCTTTCAGGCACGCGCTTTCAGTGGATCGCTTACAACGTTGACACAAAAGAATTCTCCGGAACCGGCGGCGGCACTTACACCACCGAGAATGGCAAGTACACGGAGAACATCCTTTTCTTTTCCAGGGATAACAGCCGCGTTGGCGCAAGCCTTAGTTTCGATTTTGCACTGGAAGACGGCAACTGGCGTCACAAAGGACTGAGCAGCAAAGGTGAGGCCATCGAAGAGGTGTGGACCAAACGTGAGAAGATCGGACTTTGATCAACCGGCAACACCATACAGATCTTATCAAACAAAAAGCCCGCGCGTTGGGCTTCAGCTACTGCGGTATTTCGAAGGCGGAGTTCCTGGCAGATGAAGCGCCGCGACTCGAAGAATGGCTCCGGCGCGGATACCAGGGTAAGATGGGCTACCTGGAAAATCATTTCGATAAACGACTCGATCCTACCCTGCTGGTGCCGGGCGCGCGGTCTGTGATCAGCCTCATCTACAATTATTTTCCCGTGCAAGACCTTGCCCGCGAAGGTGAGTACAAGATCGCCAAGTATGCCTATGGTGAAGATTATCACTTTGTGGTGAAAGACAAGCTAAAGACCTTTCTCGAAGGGCTCCGCCAGGAAATTGGGGATATCAATGGTCGTGTGTTTGTTGACTCGGCGCCGGTGATGGAACGGGCGTGGGCAAAAAAAGGCGGACTGGGTTGGATCGGCAAGAACAGCCTGCTGCTGAATCGTGAGATGGGAAGTTTCTTTTTCCTGGCCGAAATGATCATCGATCTCGAGCTGGAGTATGATGGCCCCGTCAGGGATTACTGCGGTACCTGCACGGCTTGTATGGATGCCTGCCCGACGGATGCGATCACAGAACCTTATGTGGTGGATGGAAGCAAATGCATCAGCTACTTCACCATAGAGCTGAAAGAAGAAATCCCGGCAGATGTGAGCGGCAAGTTCCAGAACTGGATCTTTGGCTGCGACATCTGCCAGGATGTTTGCCCCTGGAACAGCTTTGCAAAACCACACAGCGAGCAGCGCTTCGCTCCTCATCCTGACCTCGCAAAGATGCAAAAGCAGGAGTGGACCGAGCTTACAGGAGAGGTGTTTGAAAAGATCTTTAAACACTCCGCTGTGAAACGCACAAAGCTCACGGGGTTACAACGCAATATCGGTTTCCTGAAAGAAAAAGATCAGGAGCCCGGGAGTTAGCGGATCATCACAATAACCTCGTTGGCAACCTTTGAGTTGTACTCGAAGGTGAGCTTCTGATGGTTGACGAGATCAACGATGGTTCCGATGAGACAAAGACCTCCGGTGAAGAGATAGAGGATGCCCATGCCCACCTGCCCCAGAATAAAACGGTGAACGCCTGCCACCACAATGAAGCCCAGCAAACCCGTTACGAGGATCAGCATAGGCTCTTTTCTTCGCGCGCGATAAACGTTTGCAAACTTGCGCGCAGTTTCATCGTCCATATCTTTGATCAGGTTCTGGATGTAAACCATTTCTTCGCCGGTAACTTCGGGAAGCACATCAATTACTTTTGCCATGGGATTTAAGGTAATCTTTTGATAGTTGTATGATCCTGAAAGATAGAACAATCACAGCAAAAATCCCCAACGGATGTGTTTTTAACGAACTGATGATCTCGCCATGAAAGAACAGCGCGATGGATCTGCCCAGTCCGCAGCCGGGACAGAAATCGAATCCGAGATGATAGAAAGGGCAGAGCGTAAAGTGTTCGCCTGAAGGTGTGTACAATGCCAGCGCTATAAGTCCGCACGTCCATACAATGGCTTCGAGCGGAAGGCTTCTGATGAAATGAATAACGCGTAGCATAGAGTCGTCAGACCACTGACTTGGCGCGCAGCCATTTGCGCAGTGGTCCGACGACTAAAGATCATAAAAAAAGCCCTGATCGCTCAGGGCTTTCCATTTTTTTCATGACTTGTTTAGGCTGCCACGAAGCAGCGATTGAGGATTGCCTCGTGTTCTTTCCCAAAGCTGGTATAGCACCAGCGTTTGAGCTCATTGATCTCGTCGGCTATCAGGACCTTGATAGCTTTTCTCAGCTCTTTTTCGAATAAGAGAGCGTCAAAACTCACTTTGGTGAGCACAGTTTTGACATAATTCAGCATTTTTTTAATAACTGTAAAGTTTAAAAAGTTATAAGCTAACAACCGTTAAGTTAAAAAATGTTTGGAGAAACCGGAAGAATTTGCCGCCAAAATTTTTACCCCTCCCATTTTCTCACTTTTTCTGGCTGTTGCATAGATTTCAGGCTATTTTTCGACAATTTTTGTTCCCTGGTATGGGTTTATAGGTGGAAGATCACCCAGATTTAGCATGAAATTCACATTTTTGGTCAAATTCCTGTCGCTGTCCCTGTTTACAATCGCTGGTTGCCTGGTGCAGGCCCAGAACGTGCAAATTACGCTGGGCCCTGACGAAATAGGCGAAAACCAGGCCTGGACCATCACTGTCACGGCCAATAACGACAGGCTTAAAAGTTATGATAACTTCCCCGACCTCGACGGTTTCCGCAAGCGGGGAACCTCCACACAATCAACCACCAACATTGTCAACGGCCAGGTGTCTTCGTCACAAAGCGTGATCATGACCTACCTTCCGCTGAAGCAGGGAACGGTGACCATTCCTTCGTTTACCATGAAAGTGAACGACAAGCCCATCAGGGTAACGGGAAAAAAAGTGAAGATCGGTCCTGCCGTGCAACAGCAGCGCGATCCGTTCCGCAGCCTGTTCGATCGCAGTCCTGCTGATGACTTTTTTGGCCGTGGTGAAACCGAGTTCGTCGATGTGAGAGACGATGCGTTCCTTGCCTTCACTACCAGCAAAGACGAAGTGTACACCGGTGAAGGTTTCAATGCCACGCTTTCATTTTTTGTTTCGGAAGATAACCGCGCACCGCTCCAGTTTTACGAGCTGGGCAAACAGCTCTCGGAGATCCTCAAGAAAGTGAAGCCGAACAATTGCTGGGAAGAGAACTTCAACATCGAAAATATCGAAGGGCAGACCGTGCAGATCGGTGGCCGTGATTTTACACAGTACAAGATCTACCAGGCAACCTACTATCCGCTCAACGCCGAGCCGATCGTTTTCCCGAAAGTTGGCCTTGAGATGATCAAATATAAAGTAGCCAAGAACCCGTCATTCTTCGGACAGAATCGCAAAGAGGATTTCAAAACCTTTTACTCGCAGCCCAAAAGAATTACTGTAAAAGAGCTGCCGCCACACCCGCTGAGAGAGACCGTTGGCGTAGGGAATTATCAGTTGTATGAGCACATGCCCACTACGGATATCGAGACGGGCAAGAGTGCCTCGTATGTGTTCAATATTTTCGGCGAGGGAAATATCTCCGCCATTCCCAAACCTGTTGTGTCTAACGACGACAAATTCGAATTCTACGAGCCCAACGTGCGCCAGGATATCAACCGGGAAAACAGCAGGGTGACGGGCACCAAATCGTTCAACTATTTTCTCATCCCCAAGGAGCCGGGCCAGTACAACCTGGGAAAATATTTTCAATGGATTTTTTTCAACACGGAAAAGAAACGCTACGACACGCTGCGTTCGAAGCTCACGGTGTATGTAACCGGTGAGAGCAAAAAGAACGAAGCGATCCAGGCAAACGATGCCGGTGCATTTTACGACAAGCTTGAAACCGCTGACAACACGCTCCGTATGGTTGAAGACACCGATTGGGTGAAGACCGCGTTCAGTGTTTTTACCGTACTGGTGCTCGGTGCATCGGCTTACTTTGTGTTCAGAAAATAGGTTCGGTAGTTGACAATTGACAAACGAACAGTTGACAAAGGTTTGAGTAGGCTTATTGAATGTGTCAAGCGCCATTGTCAATTGCCTTTTTGCCAACTGTCAACTTTTCTTATCTTCGGCCCCGCATGAGCAATTCTTACGGAACACTTTTTAAGATCACAACCTTTGGCGAATCGCATGGCCCTGCTATTGGTGTGATCATCGATGGCTGTCCTGCAGGACTGCCTGTTGACGAAGCTTTTATCCAGGCAGAGCTCGACAGAAGGAAACCAGGACAATCGAAGATCACCACACAGCGAAAGGAAGACGATACGTTCAGGATCCTCAGTGGTGTTTTTGAGGGTACCACTACGGGAACGCCCATTGCCATGGTGATCGAGAACCAGGATCAGCGCAGCAAGGATTACAGCCACATTGCAGAGGCGTTTCGTCCTTCTCATGCCGATTTCACTTACGAAGCCAAGTACGGCATCCGCGATTACCGAGGTGGTGGCCGGAGCTCGGCGCGTGAAACCGCAGCACGCGTTGCTGCCGGAGCCATTGCAAAACTGCTGTTGAAAAAATCAGGCATCGATGTAAATGCATTCGTATCGCGCGTAGGCGATATTGAAGCACCACCTTATACAACACTCGACCTTACAAAAACTGAAGACAACATTGTACGTTGTCCGGATGCTGCCACGGCCGAAAAGATGATCGCCCTCATCGATCAGGTACGCCTCGACCGCGATACTATCGGTGGCGTGGTAACTGGTGTGATCCGCAATGTACCGGTGGGTCTTGGTGAGCCGGTATTCGATAAGCTGCACGCTGAGCTTGGCAAGGCTATGCTCGGCATCAACGCCGTAAAAGGTTTTGAATACGGAAGCGGCTTTGCGGGCATCAAGCTCAGGGGCTCGCAGCACAACGATGAATTTTATAACGATGGTGGAAAGATCCGTACGCGAACAAACCTCTCGGGAGGTATTCAGGGTGGCATCTCCAATGGAGAAGATATTTATTTTAATGTCGCTTTCAAACCGGTGGCCACCATCATGCAAGATCAGGCCAGTGTAGACAAGGCGGGCAATGAAGTAACGGTTTCAGGAAAAGGCCGTCACGATCCGTGCGTTGTTCCGAGAGCCGTGCCGATCGTTGAAGCCATGGCTGCTTTGGTGCTGGCCGATTTCCTGTTGCGCAGCAAAGTGTCGAAGCTGCCGCTGTAATCTTTACCTTTACTATGTAGAATCTGTTCCCCGGGTGGCGCCGCTCCATCACGGCATGAGTTTTACCCTTACTCAGGTACGTCTAAACATCATTTATTTATGAGAACTGTAGCGATCTTACTCATCGTGATTGGAGGAATCATGACAGTGTTCACGGGATTTAATCTTGTGACCAAAAAAGAAGTGGCAGATATCGGACCTATTGAGATCAATAAAACTGAGAAAACGCCGATTTATTGGTCACCGGTAACCGGCGCGATCTTGCTGGTGGCGGGCATTATCGTGCTGGCTACAAGCAAGCGCAATACGGCCTGAAGATCTTGCCAGGATGAGTTCACATTTTTAAAAGGCACCGGGTAACACCGGTGCTTTTTATTTTACGGGTTTGCCGAACAAAGAACTTCAGGAAACGTTGATTTCTTACATGCGAAAGGCCGCCCGGCTGTATGGCGTGAATGCGCCCATGAATAAGCCGACTTTTATAAAGGCCCAAGAAGCACGGTATGAGAAAAATTGCAGTAGGATTTTTGGCGTGTATAGCGATGAGCGGAGCATTGGCCAATGACAGCATGCCTGGAAAAGTGGTGTCGGTTGTTGACGGTAACACCATCGAGATGCACGGCAGTGATCAGGAAAAATACATCATTGTGCTGGCCGGCATCGACAGCCCAGAGCTCACACAGAAGTATGGTGAAGAGGCGAAGCGGTACCTGGAGAAATTGCTTCTGCAAAAAGAAGTCACTGTTCATTTTCAGGGAAAAGACCGCAAAGGAAATTATCTCGCGGTAGTGCTCAAAGGAAAGATCGACGCGCGTGTTGAGCTGCTGAAAGAAGGCCTTGCATGGACCGCCGAAAAAGATCCGTTGCCTGAGTTGGAAGCACATCGTACCGCGGCGCAGGAAAAAGGAAGAGGGCTCTGGAAAGAAGAAAACCCCACGCCGCCTTGGATCCATCGCCGCCAACAGTCGACAATGCAGCCTAAAAGCAGTTAAAGAGTTGAAATACCTTTTTAGTGGTAACAATTTTAGGTAAGTTATAGAGTTATTATAGCGCTATGCGTTTCAAGATCTTCCTTATCATATTGCTTGCCTGCAGCACGGCGCTATCTTTTGGCCAGTCGCGTAAAAAGAACAAGAAGAGATCCAAAAGAACAGAGCAGTCTTCGCAGCCACAGCAGCCCACAGCGTTGAACCCGCTTCCGCAGAAAGAGTATGCACCCAAAGCGCGTAAAGCCACGAAGGGTGCAACCTATGAATCAGAACAGCAATACTATGAGCGCATGGAAGCGCTGGCAAAAACCCGCCGCAAGAACGAAACGCTTCAACAGAAACCGCAGTACTCCGATCCCATGTACTTCGGTCACAAACGCCCACCCAAAAAACGCAAACCAGGAAAGATGAAGTATTGTAAAGAGTGTGGGCTACGACATTAGTCCACAGTCGACGGTCCACAGTCCACGGTAGTGTAGTGTGACCTCAATAAATCGTCCTTGGCATCTTGCGCCAGTAGGCGAAAAACAGTAGGCAGTACTCCCATTCAAACACCTCACGGCCGTGGTCTGTCGACTGTGGACCGTGGACTCTTCCCTCTCTACCGATCGTTAGTTCTTCCCCGTTACCTGGGCACGACTTCTACTTCTAATTTCAAAAGTTCGTCGTAACTTGCTCTGATGAACATCGCCTCCTACATCGAGCATACAAACCTGAGTCCTACGCTCAACATTCATGCGATCGATAAGCTGGTGGACGAGGCCCGGCAGTTCGGTTTTCTCGGCGTTTGTGTTCCACCATTTTGGGTGAAGCGGGCGCAGCGCGAAATTGGCAACGACAATATTTTGCTTGTCACCGTGGCTGGTTTTCCTCTCGGCTACAACATGACCGAGACAAAACTGGACGAAATAAGTCGTGCAATCGATAACGGTGCAGATGAGATCGATCTCGTGTGGAACGTCACTTCGTTCAAAACCGGCATACCATGGACCAAGATCGAGATAGCAAAGTGCAGCAAATTAGCGCATGATCATCAGAAGCTGTTGAAAGTAATCATCGAGACTGCGTATCTTTCAGACTCCGAAATAGAAAGAGCCTGTAAAATGTGTGCAGACGCCGGTGTTGACATCGTTAAAACATCAACCGGTTTTGCGCCAGCAGGTGCAACTGTTGAACACGTTACGTTGATGAGAAAAAATTTACCACCCGTTGTAGGGATCAAAGCTTCAGGAGGCATCAAGACCTATGACCAGGTGCTTGCCATGATCCATGCGGGTGCCACCAGGATAGGTACGTCATCTGGTGTAACGATACTTGAGTCCACTAACCCTAAATCCAGACCATAATAATGAGCCAAACGCTTGCAAATGTTTTCCCGACGGAAAGCAACATCCCTGAACAATTCAGAATTTCTCAATCCATCGAACAGCGCGAATACCTGATCAATGGAGAGCTGAAGATCTGGACTGGCAGCCAGAACCCTGTGCTGAGCCCTGTCTTTGTGAAAGAAGGTGATGCATACAAACAGAAGATCATCGGCAGCACGCCGTTGCTCACGTCAAAAGAATCGCTCGAAGCGCTCGACGCCGCCGTGAAAGCGTACGACATGGGTCACGGACTGTGGCCAACACTGAGCGTAACCAGCCGCATCGAGCACGTAGAAAAATTTCTGACAGCCATGAAGGCGAAGCGCGCCGAGGTGGTGAAGCTGCTGATGTGGGAGATCGGCAAAACGCTGAAGGACTCAGAAAAAGAATTCGACCGCACGTGCGATTACCTTGTCGACACCATCAAGGCTTTGAAAGACCTCGATCGCAATTCCGCCAAGCTGGTGGAAGAGCAGGGCTTTATGGCGCAGATCCGTCGTGTACCCTTCGGTGTGGCGCTTTGTATGGGACCGTACAACTATCCGCTGAACGAAACCTTTACAACACTTTTCCCTGCGCTGATCATGGGCAACACAGTGGTGTTCAAACCCGCTAAATATGGTGTGCTGCTGATCAAACCTTTGCTGGAAGCTTTCCGCGATAGTTTCCCTGCCGGCGTGATCAATATCATTTACGGTAAAGGAAGAGAGACCGTGGGCGCGCTGATGGAAAGCGGAAAGATCGATGTGTTCGCCTTCATCGGCACGAACAGGGGAGCCAATGATCTGAAGAAGCTTCATCCCAAGCCGCACCGGTTGAAATCCATCCTGGGCCTCGATGCGAAAAATCCTGCCATCGTTCTTCCGGATGCCGACCTCGACAACGCTGTGGCTGAGTGCATCACCGGGTCACTGTCGTTCAACGGTCAACGCTGTACGGCGCTGAAGATCCTGTATGTGCATAAAGATATTGTGAAGCCCTTCATCGAGAAGTTCAAGGCCGAGATCAAAAAACTGAAACCGGGCATGCCGTGGGATGCCGGTGTGGGACTCACGCCACTGCCGGAGCCAGGTAAAGTAGAGTTTCTCAGAGACCTGGTGGAAGACGCTAAAAAATATGGTGCCGAAGTGGTGAACGAAAACGGTGGCGAGTACCTGAACTCTTTCTATTATCCTGCCGTGGTGTATCCTGTTAACGATAAGATGAAGCTGTACTATGAAGAGCAGTTCGGCCCCGT
Organism: Chryseosolibacter histidinae; assembly: GCF_018598225.1. GTDB lineage: Bacteria > Bacteroidota > Bacteroidia > Cytophagales > Cyclobacteriaceae > Chryseosolibacter > Chryseosolibacter histidini. The sequence goes on from NZ_JAHESF010000059.1 coordinate 25,892, forward strand.
GATCCCTATTGTTCCGTTCGATAACGACGATGAGGCTATCCGCTACGTGGTGAACTCTAACTTCGGCCAGCAGGTGAGTATCTTCGGCACAGATTCGAAGCGTGTAGCCAGGCTGATGGATGCATTCGTTAACCAGGTGGGAAGGATCAACCTGAACACACAATCGCAGCGTGGACCGGATACATTCCCTTTCAACGGAAGGAAAGATTCTGCGGAAGGTACATTGTCAGTAGCAGATGCCCTGCGGGTGTTCTCCATCCGTACGCTGGTGGCCACGAAGACAACAGAAAACAATAAGCAGATCATGACCTCAATCATCCGCAATCGTGAGTCTGCGTTCCTCAGCACAGATTATATCTTGTAGCAAAAAATGTTTCCCGCGGATTCCGCAGATTTGCGCAGATTTCTAAAAAAAATAAACTTCTGCGAAAATCTGCGAGATCTGCGGGAAATTGTATTATGATCAAACACGTCAGCATCAGGATATCAGGAAAAGTACAGGGTGTATTTTTCAGAGCCTCGACCAAAACGAAGGCAGACGAGTTATTGGTGCGGGGCATCGTGCGCAACGAGCCCGATGGAAGTGTTTATGTTGAAGCAGAAGGTGAAGAAGAACCGTTGAAAAAATTCATTCAGTGGTGCTACCAGGGTCCACCGGCTGCCAGTGTCAGGCAATGTGAGATCACGCCTGGTGAAGGCAAGGGGTATACAGATTTTTCGATCAGGCGTTAGCTGCGGCCTTTAGTGTAAACTTGAATTTGCTGCCCTGCTGCCGTTCACTTTCCACCCAAAGTGTGCCACCATTTTTTTCCACAAACTCTTTGCACAGCAGCAGACCGATGCCGGCGCCTTTTTCATTGTTAGTTCCCCTGGTGGTGCGGTTGATATCAACTTCAAAGAGGCGTTCCCTGAACTCTGTCGGAATGCCAACGCCAGTATCGGCAACACAAATTTGTGTATGATCGTCGTTCACGGAAGCCGACACCTCTACTGATCCACCCGCAGGTGTGAACTTTATTCCGTTCGAAACAAGATTCCGTACAATGAGCTTGGTCATGTTGGGGTCGGCCATCACCTCGATGCCCGTGCTCACCTGGTTGACAAGCCTGATGTTCTTATTTCTTGCAATGGTCTTGTACAATGCCAGGTTCTCTTCAACAATGGGTGCCAGCCTGATGCGGTCCGGTTTTGCGCTCATACCTTTCATCTGAGACCCAGCCCAGTTCAGCAGGTTGTCCACGAGCTGCAGCGACCCGTTCAGGTTCTGCCGGATCACGGGCAGCAATTGCTGAAGCTCTTTCTGGCTGATGGTTTCCCGGCCCGTGAGCTCGAGCAATCCCCTCAACGAATTCAACGGGCTTCGCAGGTCGTGTGAGATGATGGAGAACAACTTGTCTTTTACCAGGTTGGCGCGTGAAAGCTCTTCTGTTCTTTTTTCAACACGTTTCTCCAGGGTGTGGCTGAGCTCTTCAATATCTTTAAAGGCCCTCGAAAAACGTACGGACAACGCCAGCGACTGGAAGAGCAAAAAGAAGATCACGCCAATACCCATCAAGTTAGGAAACGGAAATACTCCTTCGGGCAGCACGTTCGAGATCATCAGCATTTCCACCTCCGTTAACGTACTGCATACCAGCAGTCCCACGAAAATAAGCCACGCGCCCTGCCGGTGCCTGCGCATGGCCTTGAACAGCACCCACAATACAAAAAAGAAGGCACCCGTCATCAGTACGTGAAAGACGTCTAATGCCTGGCCGAAAATATATGGGGGTGTAAAAAGGGTAAGCAGCATCAGCAGTGCTCCCGAAACCTGGAAAACCCGCACGCACCATCGCGGCGTTTCTTCCCTGAACAGGCTTTGGATGAACATGGGCAGCAGCATGAGGGCTGCATAGGTGATCCCAAACTCAAATTTTTTGATATATGAAAAATCGACAGAAGGAAAAAGGCGGAACAGGAGCTGTGAGCTGTGATACGTGGTGGTAGCCCTCACCAGCACAATGCCGCACAAACCACTCAACAGCAGGTATGAAGCATTTCTCCCCAGCTGCAGGTAAAGTCCCAGGTGATAAAAGATCATGATCAGCAAACAACCGATCTCGATCATTTCAAAATTATTTTCAAACTTCTCTTTCGCCATCAGGTCAGATTCATGTCCTAACAGCACGGTGTGTGAAATACCGGGGATGGCGTACTCATGGTTCGAGGCCTGGATCACCAGCGTGATGATCTCGGTGCCGGGAAGTTTGATAAAGTTGTGGAGGCGTGAGGCCCGGCTTTGCGCCGAGGCGGTGGCAACGGTGCCCTGCGAGCTGTAGAGCGTGCCGTTCACCCAGATGGTGCAGGCCGTGGCAATGCCCGGGATCTTGATAAGCAGATCGTTCAGCTGGTCGGGGTTGGCAATGGTGAGCCTGTACGTTGCATATCCGCGAACGGAGAGCTTGCTGCCATCCATGCGATAGTTGTTCCAGCTTAATGGCACATGCTGATAAACCGGGATGATAGAGCCAGATGAGAAATCACCAGGCGTAAGCAGCCTGTTCCAGTAAAACTCCCATTCGCCGTCAAGTGAGATGATCCTGTTTTTGCTGAGGGTTTCTGCGACGACGAGACATTCGCCTTTTTTTACGGCGGGCTCAGCGGCTACCCTTGCGAAGGTTGCCAGCAGAATGAAGCATATGGAATATCTGATCATTACAAGGTAAAGCCTCACCGAAAGACCTTGATCTTGGTTTAAAGATTGGGTTTTGCCGAGTGGTAAAAAAGTCGGTTTGCTGCCAGATCAAACGGTGCGTAAGAAACGGACTGAAAATGCATAAAAGGATCTGCACTACGGGAACATTACGGGTCAAAACCTCCCACGTCTATGGGATTTAAGATTAAATGTTTTGTTGTGAAGGTCCGCCGGGATGCGGTCAGGCCATTTTTTTGGCGTTGAGGATGCCCTTTTGGGGATGGATCTTGATCTCGAAGTATTGGGTAATGAAGGCATTCATCCTGTTATCGACCATCAGCACGGGGCTGTCTGCGGGATAGAACACGGTGAGGTCAAGCACCGCCCTGAGAAAATTCTGATGTTTGCAAAACTCCTTTGTCCACAGCTTGAATTGCTGGCTCCATTCTTCCCGGTACTTGGTGAAGTCATCATTGCCATCGAAGAGGAACTGGAGCTGGTTATCGGAATACCGGGTATACCTGAAAACACCCATCAGGTTCACATAGAACTCATGCAGGTGTCTGAAATCTGTGGTATGATGGTCCCCGATCCGCCGGCTCATGTCATCTACAATACCCAGGGGGTTGCTGCGCAAAAGGTATTCTACTTTAACAAAGTCTACCAGGTAGTGGAGCAGGGTATTTTCGAGGGAGAGCTGTGCCTCTTCCAGAATGTAATTCTTGTCAAGTGGAAAGAATTTTCGAAGCACAGGTGTTATGAGTTTTGCAAAAGTAATAAAAAAGGCCTTCTGTGAAGAAAGCCTTTGTTCAAAAAAAATTGATTTTGGTTAAAAATTCTGTGCAGACGCCCGCTCCAGGTATACATCATATTCGATGGGAGAGTCGCCACCCTCCAACAGGCAACCTTCCGGCAACGGGGGATATATTTCCTCGTAGGTCTTCACCATATTCATGAACACGCGTCGGTATACATGGGTTCGGTTGATCTTGTGGGTGCTGTCGATGCCCGCTGCCGCCATCAGCTCCACAAAACTTTCAACGGTATGCTTATGGAAGTTGGCTACCCGCACTTTTTTGTCGTCGATCACCAGGCCATTCACCAGGGAAGGGTCTTGTGTAGCCACCCCGGTAGGGCAGGTGTTCTTGTTGCACTCCAGCGCCTGGATACAGCCCAACGCCATCATCATGGCCCGGGCGCAATTACAGGTATCCGCCCCCAGGGCCATCGCCCTTAAGATGTGGAACCCGGTGAGCACTTTGCCGGAAGCGATCAGTTTCACCTGGTCGCGGATGCCAAAACCCCGCAGGGCGTCGTCGGCAAAAGCCAGGGCATCCAGCAGCGGCATGCCTACAAAATTAGAGAACTCAGGCGGTGCGGCCCCGGTTCCCCCTTCGCCACCATCGATGGTAATAAAGTCCGGATAGCTGTTCAGCTGAACCATGGCTTTGCAAATGCCGAGAAACTCGCTTTTGCGGCCGATGCAGAGCTTGAAGCCTACGGGTTTGCCACCCGAAAGCTCCCGAAGCTTGTCAACAAACCCGATCAGCTCAATGGGCGTGTTGAACGCGCTGTGAAAAGGAGGTGAAAAAACGGTGGTTCCGGGTTTCACCAGGCGGATAGCTGCGATCTCCGGTGTATTCTTCTTGGCCGGAAGGATGCCGCCATGTCCTGGCTTGGCACCCTGCGACAATTTGATCTCGATCATTTTTACTTCGGGGCGTGAAGCGTTTTTGGTAAAAGCTTCCGGAGAGAAATTCCCCGCTTCATCGCGGGCGCCAAAATATCCTGTGCCGATCTGCCAGATCAGGTCGCCTCCGTTTTTGGTGTGATGCGGGCTGATGCCACCTTCGCCGGTATTGTGGGCAAAGCTGCCGATCTTAGCGCCTGCATTCAAGGCCTCTACCGCGTTGCCGCTCAAAGAGCCGAAGCTCATCGCCGATACGTTAAGCACGCTGGCACTGTATGGCTGCTTGCATTTTTTTCCACCGAAAACTACACGCGGATTCGGATCGATCTTGTGATGGTCTATCGGTGCAATGGAGTGGGTCATCCATTCATAACCTTCGGCGTAAACATTCAGCTGCGTGCCGAACGGAATGGTATCGATCTGTTTTTTTGCCCGCTGATAGATCACAGACCTTTCGTTCCGGTTGATGGGTGCGCCATCGGTATCTGACTCGACAAAGTATTGCTGGATCTTGGGCCGCAGGTCTTCAAATACATAACGCAGCCTGCCGAACAACGGAAAGTTGCGCCTGATAGACTGCCGCGTCTGGATCATGTCTGCAATGCCCATGTAAATGAACGGCACTACAATCACCAGGAGGGCGAGCGCATAGATCCAATAAAAAGCCCAGGCCAAAATAAGCGCGGTGATAACCACGCTGCTGACAATGAATAGTTTTTTCATAGTGGGATCAAGAGTATCACATCAAATATACTAAATCAATTCGGGGCAGTGGTTACATCTGATACACCAAGTTTTTAATTTATTTTGATGACTGAAAATCCTGGCTTATGGAAACCTCGCAACTTACGCAGTATGTAGATTTCGATTCTACCTTCGCGGCCTTCGACCTGATCGCTGTTTTTCTTTTTGCGATCTCGGGCGCACTGGCAGCCATTGAAAAAAAGTATGATTTCATCGGCGTGCTGGTGCTGGCATTCTTTTCAGGTGTTGGCGGAGGGTTGATCCGTGACGCCATCTTTATTCAGGCGGGCCCGCCAAAGGCCGTTACCGATTCGAAATACCTGATCGTGATCTTCGGCGCCTTTTTGTTGTCGATGATCTTTCACAAACCGCTGCGCCGCCTGCACAGAACCATCCTGCTCGTGGATGCCGTGGGCCTCGGTACCTATGGCGTGGTGGGTGCCCATGCTGCGCTTCAGGGTGGACTTGTGCCACTGGCGGCGATCCTGGTAGGTGTGTTCAATGCCACCGGCGCAGGCATTATCCGCGACGTGCTACTCCGGGAAGAGCCCATTATTTTCAAACCGGGCCAGTTCTATGCTGGGGCTGCCATTGTGGGCACCGTCATCTATGTTACACTGACCGTGGTTGTAAAACCCGGCGATATGTGGGCTGCGCTGCTGGCCATTGCCGCGGCGTTTGTCATCAGGCTTTTGTCCGTTAAATTCAATTGGCGCACCCGCCCGATTTTGAAAGAGAATTAAATCGCTTAACTTGAGAACAATTATGGCCAGGTTGGCACGGCGTGTAAACTGGCTGTGATGACAACTCGGATGCTTCTCTCCCGATGAAGACCTGAGTTTTTACCGTAACCCCTGTTCGCATGAAAGCTTATCGTAAAATCGGAATTCTGTTGCTCAGCATTCTTGTGGTCATACAGTTCGTTCAGCCTACCAAGAACCTTGCAGACGGGCTGGGACAAAATGATATCAGCGAGGTTTATACCGTACCACAGGACCTTCACCAGATGCTGGTGAAAAAATGTTACGACTGCCACAGTAACAACACGCGGTATCCGTGGTACTTCAACCTTCAGCCCATCGGATGGTGGCTGGCGGCACACGTGCACGAAGGCAAGGAGCACCTCAACTTTTCAGAATTTAAAAACTATGCGCCTGAAAAAGCCAGGCACAAATTGGAAGAGCTTCTTGAAGTAACGGAAGACCGCTCGATGCCCCTCAAGGCATACACCATGTTCCACGCCAATACCGAGCTTACGGCTGAAGACGAGGCGGCTATGAAAACGTGGCTGACAACACTGGGTGCGCATCACCATTAATTGTACGTAACAAACTCCGGCGGTTTTACAAAGCTTGCGCTGTACTTGACGCGAAGGTTGCTGCTAAGTCGTATCACAAAGGAATTCATATCTTCCACCGTTCTCGGGAAAAATACTACGCGCAGCTCTATCGTTCCGAATACGAGGTTCTCATTCCGGGTCCTGATCCCTCCGCCTAATCCGAAGTAAGGCTTGTCATAGAAGATGCTTTTGTTCTGGTCGCCGAGCATGGCCATTTCTCCGAAAACAAAGGGAGCCATTCTGAACCCCGCCAGACTCAACGGTGTAAAAGCGAGCGTTTCGGAATTGACATGGAACCGTTTTGTTCCCAACAAACTGTCGGCCGCAAAATACCGAAGTCCAAATTCATTGTTGATGTCCAGTGGCTGACTGGTGCGTTGGTTGGAGACGCGGGCGAAGTCTATTGTAATGGATTGCCGGATGAGCAACTGTCCATAAGGGATCAGCCTGCTCATGAGCGAGCTGTAAAGCAAAAATACGCCGTCTTCCAGTCCCTTGTTGCGAAAGCCTCCTGCCCTGAAGCCCACCGTATAAAAAGCGTTGTTGCGGCTAACGATAGACTTCTCCGCTTCAATTCCCAGGTAAGGTCGCTCAAGTCCGAGCTGGCGCATCCAGCCGTAGTACATGGAAACACGATGGCCATAGGGAACGTCTTCCGTACGACCGAACCCGTAGATGTAGCTGGCTGTATAGAAGTTCTGTTTGAAAATAGTGAGCCCGCCAAGCACATACGTTCTGTTGTTGTACAAGGCATTCAGTCTTTCGAGTGACTGGAATGGCTGGTTCGTGAACCGCTGGTTGAAAGCGCGGATGGCCACGAAATGACGGGTACGCGTGCGCCAGTTGGCGTTGGCGCCGATGTTATAACCGATCCAGAAATCGTTGACCACATAACGGTAATTAAGGAACAGGGAGTCTTTGATCCTGAAAAGATTCTCGGACCAGTTTCTGCTGATCTCCATACCTCCGGCGAAAGTTGTATACGGCGATACGAGTGGCCGTTCGAGCCGCAGGTAATACGCTTTTTCTTCTTCTCTTCCATAACTGCTGCCCGTGTTCAGCTGTGTATATCCCGCGGTGCCACTGATAAAGCTTCCGCCGATGCTGTTCTTCCGGTAGAGCACTTCATAACCGAAGGGTGGTTGCCTGCCTTCCTGCAAAAGTCCGTTGAATTGTAAGCGCTGGCCCCAACCACCAAGGTTCACATCATAAAGCCGGAACCGCGTTTTGGTAGGGCCGCTGGGGTTGAACGATCCACCGATGCTGAAAACGTCGCGGGTCAACCCCCCCACCTCCACTGAATCTTTGGAGCTGCGCCGGGGCACCACATAGAA
>NZ_JAHESF010000005.1 GCF_018598225.1 Chryseosolibacter histidinae
CCACCCAGACAATAAAAACCGGGGCGAAAACACACGTAAGCCTGAACCGTGGCGTTTATATGGTTCCGGGAAGTGTGCCGGATGAGTACCGGGTTGGGGCGACGTATAATTTCCATGACCAGACACCCGGCATCACAGGGCAGGGAAGGGAGGAGCTTGAAGAAAAACTGCAGCATCTGATCCGGTTTCCTTATGAGGTTCTGCAGCAGGATTGGGGATTTCGTCCTACCACCCATGACCACAGGCCACTGCTGGGCGCTCATCCGCAATATCCACAGCTGATTATTTTTAATGGGCTGGGAACAAAAGGTGTGAGTCTGGCACCTTATTTTTCGGACGTTTTAATCCGCTGGACAGAAAATAAGGGCAGCCTGAACAAAGATGTGGCTGTAACTCGTTATAAATGATTATATTGAATTCCCCAAAAATGAATATGGCCTTGAGAAGAGGAATTTTCGCTACGCTGTTGGTGCTTTTGTTTGTCAGTGGTCAGGTAGATGCTCAGTATATCCCGGAAGTATTTGGCAAGAACAGGATCCAGTACAGGCAGTTTAACTGGCAATACCTCAGTGGTGATAATTTCGATGTTTATTACTACGATGCCCGGAAAGCCGTAGCCCAGAACACACTTGAATTCCTGGAGGCCGAATTTGACCGCATTACAGATCTCATCGGGTATCCCCCTTACTTTAAGACCAAGGTTTTTCTTTATAACTCACTGGCTGACCTTCGCCAGAGCAACGTAGGCCTGAACCGCACAGTTTTTACAGTTAACGGTGAAACGGAATTCATCAAGCCCTATGTGGAAGTAGCCAATCTTGGAACAGCCCAGGAGTTCAAGGAAGAATTGCTGTTCAAGATCTCCGAGCTGATGGTGAACGAGATGATGTTCGGCGGAAGCCTCAAAGATATTTTTCAAAGCTCGCTGCTGATGAACCTTCCTGACTGGTTTGTCGATGGCGCCTCACTGTACGTTGCCAAAGGCTGGAGCGCCGAGATGGATGATTACATCCGCCAGCTGATGCTTGCCAGGAAAGCCAAAAAGATCACCCGCCTCATCGGCCCGGAGGCTGCGCTGGCAGGCCAGTCTGTGTGGAACTTCATTGCTGAAAAGTACGGCAAGAGCAGTGTGGGCAACATCCTCAACTACACACGCATTACCCGCAACGAAGAAAAAAGCATTCAGATCACCCTTGACGTGAGCTTCAAGCAGCTCATGAATGAATGGTACAAATACTATTCAGACATGGCTACCAAGGTAGGCCAGTCTTATGTAACGCCCGCCGACTCCACACTCTTTCGCCATCACCACAACAGGACCACGTTCTTTACAACGATCAAGCTGAGCCCGGATGGACGTTACCTTGCTTACGCGGAGAATGACCGGGGCCGTTACCTCGTGAAGGTGCGCTCGCTGGCCAACGGTCGTGAAAGGACCATCGTATCCGGTGGCAGCAAGGTGATCAACCAACGGGTCGACTATCGCTCACCCCTCATCAGCTGGGCAGATGCTAACACGCTGGGCGTTATCGGCCTGAAGCATGGACAATATGTTTTCTGGCTTTATGACCTGAGCTCACGGTCTAAGCTGCCGCGTGAGCTAGACAGGTTCAGCAACGTGAGGAGCCTGAACTTTTCCGGCAATGGGCGCCTGGCGATCGTAAGTGCCGATTTTGAAGGAAGGAACGATCTCTTCCTGATCAGCTCGCGCAGAGACCGGGTGCGCAGGCTTACCAACGATCTTTATGACGACCTCGATCCCAGCTTCATTCCTGGCTCAAACCGCATCATCTTCAGCTCGAACCGGAACACCGATACGGTCAGGGTCACCAAGCAACCCCAGTTCGGCCAGATGCCCGAGAACTACAACCTGTTTGTGTTCGACCTGGATACGACTAAAAATGTGCTGAAGCGCATCACCAATACGTTGAGCAAGGACTTTGCGCCACTGGCCTTCGACGATCAGAATTTTTATTACCTCAGCGATCAGCGTGGCATTGTGAACCTGTTCAAGTACGATCGCAGCCGCGGCATCTATTCGCAGGTCACTAATTTCTCTTCCAGCATCAAGGATTATGACCTGAATTTTGCCAACAACACGCTGGCCTTTGTGACCACGCGCAAGATGAAGCAAAGCATCTACATCAGTAAAGACTTTAACCTGAACAGGCAGGTCTTTACGCCGCCCACCCGGAGAAAAGAGCTTCAGCAGGCAAGGGTAGTGAGGGAAAGACGCAAGCGTGAAGAGAATAAGAACATGAGCATCAAAGACCTGCTTAACTCCAGGTTAAAAGAGGCCAGAGATACCGTCCCCACGTCACCATCCGATACCACAAGCGGTGTAAAAATGAAAACCGATTCAGTATCGCAGGCTGATACGGTAAAGAAAGCAGACAACGTGGTGAATACTGATAATTACCAGTTCGATGCCCCTAAAAAGGAACAGGTGGTGAGCACGGATAATTACAAGTTTGAGGATGACGCATCCAAGCAGAATCCTCCCGCCAATGGCTCTTTCCTTTCCCTTTACATGAAAGCGCGTGAGAAGAGCCGCATCACAGGCCCGTTCCCCTATGAAGAAAAGTTCAGCGCCGATAACCTTGTAGCCTCCCTGGTCATCGACCCGATGCGGGGCCTGGGTGTATTGCTCGAGACCCAGATGAACGACATGCTCGAGAATTACCGTTTCCATGGTGGCATCATGTCTACCCTTGACCTCAGGCAGGGCGATGTGTTTGCCGAGTTCGAGTACCTGCCGCGGTTCATCGATTTCAGCGCACGGTTCGACAGGCGCGCCATCCGGTACGATCCTTTCGCTTCGGTCTTTAAGTACACCTTCCATAAGTTAGAGTTCGGCGCTTCGATCCCGTTCACAGACAGGATGCGGCTTACGCTGAAACCTTTCGCTGCCATTGCCAGCTCGATCTACCTGGGCGAACAGCCGTTCCCCACCCATCCGCCGGATGCCACCACTACCAATAACTATTACGGTGGCGGAAAATCGGAGCTCGTATACGACAACTCTGTCACAACCGGTATGAACCTGATGGAAGGAACCCGTGGCAAGATCACATTCCAGCATTATCAGGGCCTTAACAACAGCCAGAACAGCTTCAGCAAGGCTACCATCGACGTCAGGCATTATCAGAAGATCTACAAAGAGATCGTTTTTGCAGTGCGCGGATATGCCGGAACATTTTTTGGCAACTCGCCCAAGAAGTTTTTGCTGGGCGGTATGGATAACTGGCTCTTCAACAAGACCCAGATCGATGGTGTTGACAGCGAGAACCGCTACAACCCGCTGGGGATAAGAGGAGAGAACCAGGATGTGCTTTTTGTGGATTACGCCACCAACCTGCGTGGATTCAATTATGCCACCATCTTCGGTAACAGCGTAATGCTCATGAACGCCGAGTTCAGGGTGCCTTTGATCCGTGCCCTTACCAACGGACCGATCGCTTCCAACTTCTTCCGGAACCTTCAGTTCACCGCGTTCTACGATATCGGCACCAGCTGGTCGGGTGCTCCGCCCTTCACGTCAGAGAACAGCGTGAGCTACAACGTTATTCAGAACGGACCTTTTGAAGCGCAGATTAAGAACTACCTCAATCCATGGCTGTACAGCTATGGCCTTGGGGTGCGCACTGTGGTTTTCAGCTACTACCTGAAGTTTGACCTGGCATGGCCGGTTGAGAACTACGAGGTAGGAAAACCCCGGGGCTTCCTCACACTCGGGTTTGATTTCTGATTTTCCAAAACATTTTATCGATCTTGCAGCACGGAAGGCATCTTTGCTTTCCGTGTAAACATTTTATTGTACATGATCAAATCCATGACAGGCTTCGGCCAATCCTCTTCAGATGACGGCCAGTCGCGCCTTTACATCGAGGTGAAGAGCCTGAATTCCAAATTTCTTGACCTGAACCTTCGCATTCCCAAAACATTTTCCGACAAGGAAATGGAAGTAAGGAACCTCATCAGCGAGATCCTGGAGCGCGGAAAGGTCTCCGTTTCCATTGAATATGAGCGTGTGGCCAGCGAACAGATCAGCCAGACCTACAATGAAGCGTTGTTCGTGGCTTACTACAATGTGCTGAAAAAACTGGCCGACAGGGTTTATTCGCCGTACGAGCCGTTGTTCCAGATCGCCCTGAGCTCACCCGATGTGATCCAGAACAACACGAAGGAAGAGGTCAGTGACGAGCTGTGGCAGAAAGTGAGGAAGATGCTGACAGAAGTGTTACAAAAATGCGACCGCTTCAGGGTTGACGAAGGAAAGGTGCTGGATGACATGATGAAAAAATGTTGTGAATCGATCGAAGAGAACCTCGAACGTATCAAAGAGCTCGATCCCAAACGTGTGGCCCGCATCCGTGAGCGACTGCGTGGCAACGTAACATCGTTCTTCGGCGAAGAAGGTTTTGACGAGAACCGCCTGGAGCAGGAGATCATTTTTTACGTCGAGAAACTCGACATCAATGAAGAGAAGGTGAGGCTGAAATCGCACCTCGATTATTTTTTAAAGGCCCTTCGCGAGCCGCAGTCGAATGGCAAGAAGCTGGCCTTCATCACACAGGAGATAGGCCGGGAGATCAACACCATCGGCTCCAAATCCAACGACGCCGATATGCAGCAGCATGTTGTGCTGATGAAAGAGGAGCTGGAGAAGATCAAAGAACAGTTGAATAACGTGCTTTAAGAGTCCACAGTCGACGGTCCACCGACCACAGCATACCTCCTTTGAAAACCGCCATCCGGAGTGTGCTCGTGTGCGTATCTAATTCGAGTGTATGCCTTTTGAATCGCACTTCGTTCAACGGGATTCTTCGCTCCACACATGCTTCCCACAGTCCTCGCTCTGAATGACGGAGTGATCCTGCTGTGGACTGTCGACTGTGGACCGTGGACTCTTCTCAGATAAGTTTCGCCAGTGTACTGATATACCTTTCCGGAACTTCCCCTTTGATAGCGGTCTGGTAATCGTTGTAGCTGCAGGGTACGATGCTGTTGCGGGCGTAACGTTCGCGGCCATTGGGATAGGGCACTTCCATCCACCATTTTTCGCTGAACTTGCTTTTGTAGAACTGGATCACCTCCGGCTCCACGGGCATCGACACAGTGTATTTCAGGAAGTCGTTGCTTCTGAAATTCGATTCATTCTTGCGGCAGTAGTAACCCTCTATAAAATACCAGATCATGGTGGCGATCACTGCGGCGGTTTTTTTGTGCGCATCGTCGTGTTGTGGGTTGTACTCATAGAAGCCTATCGAGCTCAGCTTTTCATTGAGGCCTGCATACCAGCAGATCTGGCAAGCTTCTTCTCCCGAGAGTCCGAAAGGTTGCGCCGAAGCATTGCCAGGGGCGTCGGCAGAACGGATGGCCGTTACATCGAACGAGAGCAGGTCTGCATTTCTGATGGCGGGCTCCACCTCCTGGATGTTGGTGCGGATCTGCCCGAGGCGAAATGCTTCGAAGTATAATTTCTCCAGGATCGAGATAGACAAGGGGTCGATGAGGTAGCTCTGGTAAGCCAGGTGTGTGTAGCTGAACAGGTAGTTCGGCTCATGCAGCAGGATCTTGTGGATGTGCTGGCGGCTGGCACCCGACTCATTTTTATCTTCCAGGTCGAGCATGGCGTCAACGTTCAGGATACTTACCAGCTTCTCCATCGTTTCGTAGGCACAATACTGTCCGTAGTCGAGGTCATGCGTGCCTCCGATGAGCACGGGCAACACGTTCCGCTCCAGCAGCATGCGGCATACTTCGCTGATGCGCACGTAGGTCTCTTCCAGGTCGTGGCCCAGGTTGAGGTTTCCGAGGTCTACAATGCGATAGGCGCCGGTGCCGCGTTTGAGGTTATACAATTTCTTACGGATCTCGTCTGCCCCTTGCGCTGTGCCGGCGTTCGAGCGCGTGCCCCGTTCTTCTTTAATGCCTATCAAAGCGATGTGCGCGTCTTTGTAGTCGGGCATCTTTTCGCCGAAGACGCTGATGTTCTTGAAAAAACTTGTGGAGGAGGTAATGTCGCGGTAGACAGTTTCATCAACAGGCGAAAAAAGGATAGTCAGGTCCATGCAGTCAATTATGGGGTGAATATAATTTCACAGTTCCACATTTGCGAAGGTATTCAAAGGAGCTTTTGCTCGGGGCGCGGCCTCCGTTTAACCTGTAAAATGGTCATACAACCTTCCATAGGTCTCATTAACAGCCGTTTCTTGGCGTTACTGCTCCTTATGTCAATATTCGCCTGACCATCAGCGTTTTACTTATGCAAGCCAACATTATGCTTAAATACAGCTCTGATCTTCGGATCATCCTGGTCGGATCTCTTTTTTACGCATCGGCATGCCTGGGACATTTTCTCGCCTTCGAGAACACGCCTACTTTGCCTGCGTGGCCTCCTTCGGGGATCGCTTTTGCGCTCATCATCTTAATGGGACGTTCTGCCTGGCCCGGTATTATGATCGGATCGCTGCTCGCCAACGTCATGGCCCAGTGGAACCATGCATCGCTCCCGGCGCATGCTATTATTGTGCTCTCCTGCATGACGGCCGCGGCCAGCACCATCGAAGCGCTGATGGGCAACTTCCTGGTAAAACAATGGATCAAAAATGATTACCCTTTCAAAAATGCGCGAAATGCCTTTCAGTTCCTGCTGGTAACGTTGCTGATGTGTGTGGTGGGAGCGGTGCTTGGTACTTCCGGATTATGGCTCAGCAATGTGGTAGACACGCATGAGCTCTTAAAAACAGCGCTCTCATGGTGGGTAGGCAACGTGGTCGGTATCCTGCTGTTCACACCGCTGGTGCTATCGATCAATTATTTCAGGCGCTTCAGGCTCTCTTCAGAAAAAGCCCTCGAAGTGGGTGTGTTCCTGCTTTTTGCTGTGGCGCTGCTCCTGCTTTTCAGATTCAACACCTTGAATCCTACCATGGAGCATGCACTGCCGTTCCTCATCCTTCCGTTTTTGCTGTGGCTTGCGTTCAGGTTTGAGCTCATGATAGCGATGGCCGGGGTGCTGCAGGTATCGCTGCTCTCGATCTACATCACCATACAAGGCGCCGGTCCCTTTGTGCTTGACAAACCAGACTACTCCATGATGCTGCTGCAGATCTATGTGGGCGTTACGAGTGTGTCGACCATTGTGTTATCCGCTACCGTGAGAGAGCGTATGGAGGCACAGCGCGCGTTGCTCCAGTTCAATGAAACACTCGAGGCAAAAGTGCAGGAGCGCACCCATGCCCTGAATGAAGAGATCAATACCCGGAAGCGTGCTGAAGAGAAGCTGCAGGGTAGCAACTACGAGCTCAGCAAACGCAATGTGGAGCTCGACAATTTTGTATACAGTGTCTCGCACGATCTCCGGGCGCCCGTGGCCACCGTTCTGGGGTTGATAAACCTTGCCAAAAAAGACAACGATCTCGAGATGAAAGACCTTTACCTCGGCATGATCGAGAACAGTGCAAAACAGCAGGACCATTTCATCCGCGAGATCCTGGATCAATCAAGGAACTCCAGACTTGAAGTGAAACGTGAGGAGATTTTTTTCGAGCCGATCATCGAAGAAACATTCGATCAGCTGAGGCATGCCACCGTCATTAGCCAACCCGTGGAAAAGATCATCAACATACGGCAGGAGAAACCTTTCTATTGCGACCGGTGGAGGCTCAAGGTGATCCTCAATAATATTATTTCAAATTCCATCCGGTACCGCAATGGAAAAGATCCCGTGATCAAAGTGAATGTGGAGGTCGATAGCCGCGGCGCAAAAGTTGAGATCGAAGATAACGGCAAAGGTATTGGCAAAGAGCACCTGGGCCACGTCTGCAAAATGTTCTACCGCGCCACTGACGACGGTGCCGGCTCAGGCTTGGGACTTTACATTGTAAAAGAGACTGTGGACAAGCTGAATGGTTCCATCAACATCCTCTCGGAAATTGGTAAAGGAACCATGGTGAAGCTGAATATTCCGGAGGTTTTGAACTAGTCGTCGGATATAATTGACAATTGACAAATAAACAATTGACAACGTTAGCGGTTAAGTTCACAGTGATGCTTTTAATTCAAACTGAAAAGAACACTTTACATTTAACTCGCACCTGTTGTCAATTGTTATCTTGTCAACTGTCAACTACTTAGCCAGCTTGTAAGCGTAGCTTACAGAGATCAGCCAGTCTGCAAAAGCGGCGTCACCAATGGTGTAGGTGCCGGTCTGCTTGGTTCTCTCCTTATCAATGGTATTTTGAGTTCTGTTGCGTTGCAGCGCGATCGGGAAATTAATGCCGAAGCTATGCTTGTGGGTGGTGTAACCCACTGATGGCTCTGCGGAGATAATGTATCCGGGCCTGCGGAAACCTTCGCTTTTGCCGATAACATCTTCTGAAGGAATGCCTTCATACCGGGCGCCGGCGGCAACCTGGAAATTTTTAAAGCTGTAACGTGCGCCCAGGCGGAAAAGGAACTGATCGCACACAGAAAACTCGTTCGACTTTGGAATATTGTTCGTGAGTGTGGCGCTTCTGAGAATACCGTTGGTGTTTCTCGGGTTGAACATGTACAAGCCCGTTGCATACGCCGAGAAATGTGTGCCGAACAGGTAATTTGCATCATACTCGAGGATGTAACCGAAGCCACCGTCACCGAGCTGGATCGACTGGTCAACCACCCTGTAAACAAGTGTGTCCTGTCCTTCGGAGCCTTTTTTATGGAAGTAGTCTTTCGTGTTATAGTTTCCGGTGGGAAGCTTAAAGCCCAGGCCTACCGTTACGTGAACCTTGTGTGTTTGCACCGCCGCGTAATAGGTGCTGATGCGCACGTCACCAAAACCTTTTGCCTGCGTGTGGAATCTTGGATTGAGTGTGGGATTGCTTTGTGTGGGATTGCCATAATGCTCGTAGAGTGAAGAACGGTCTATGTCCATGTAAGGAATGGTGGTGGCAACGGACCAGTGCTTGTTAAAGGTGTATGAAACACCCAGCAGCACAGAATTGTCGTGGTTGATCACTTCCGTATGTTCTTTTACGCGGTTCTCTTCTTCCTCTTTTCCCCTGAAATGTTTGTATGAGCGGAAGTAGCGATAGTTCAAAGAGAGCTGGAATCCTTTTACTTCTTCTTCATTCAGGTTCATGGCGCAGGAAGACATATTCCTCACGGCCACACAGCCTTGTGCTAACACAGACTGGGTGATGGAGCAGAACAGCATGGAGCATATCAATGCGTAAAAATATCTTTTCATATGATTGGGTTAGGGTTAAAACAAAAATAAGGAATACGATAAAATGAGCGTATGGTCAGGTGCGCTCTGAAAAACAAAATCAAAAAAAATGAATTATGCCTCGGGCGGTGGAGAAGGGATCACGTTGCTGTGATGAGGCAAAAAGAAAATTTTTAAGGTCAATGGAAGCTCTTTGGACCAGCCCTGCTGATGAAGCAATGCAGCGGTAGCAACCGGTTCAAAATCCTTTAAGAATTTACCGAAGAGATGAAGTGTGTTGTCTGTGGATGACGGAAGATCGTTCGTCATTTTCGCGTACTCGTTCATGGTCTTCACGAGCTTTTTCTGCTGACTGTCCCGGATGCAGATCACATACAGGGTATCGTGCGCGTGCTTTTGTTTCACGAGCTTGTAGTGTTCTCCTTTGTATTCGAATTTTCCATCCACGCGTTCATAACCGCGTTGCTGAAGTGGATAAGGTAGTGTTACAGGGATCTTCAGCTCAACAGTTTCCGCTTCTGCATAGAGGCCGGCATCGAGCTTTTCAGTTAAAGCCTGGTCCGCATGCGCGCGCAACCCCCAGAATACAATGTAGTAACCACCTACATTGAAGAGGAAAACGAGTAGCAGAAGTATGGAAACAGCTCTTTTCAAGACATTTACTTACCCTATTTTAGGCATTAAATAAATGAACTCAAAAAGATACCGTCTAAAATTGTTTTAGACCAGGATTTTGAGGATTAACAGGATTAACTGGATTAGATGGCCACTCTATTCGTGCAAATTTGATTTTTCCTGTACATCCTGTAATCTTATAAATTCCCGGTCAGGCAACCGCCAGCTGAACGGCAGCAGTGGCTGATTCGGCTACGATAGCTTTGGGTGCCAGAATGATGCCCACGCCCTCCAGTTTAGACAGCGATTGCAGCTTCTGCAGCGATATTTTGCCAACCATGTATTGTTTGCCCTGTGCTGCGTAGCCCGACTTGAACTCATCGAAGTCGCTGATGGATACCTGGTTCAGGTGGTCAAAGCTTACAAAGGCCTCCACGAGCAGGTCGTTCGAGAAAACGAGGTCTGTATCCTGGTGATGCTTTTTGTATTCGTAGGTATAATCATAGGCCAATGCCGAGATATCGGATAACACGGCAGACCCTGTGGGGTAGCTACCCGCTCCCTTGCCGATGAAGAGTTGAGTTTCGGCAAAAGCTCCGCGTACCTGCACGGCATTGAATTCATTCCGCACCGTGGCCAGCGGATTTGTATTGTCGATGAACTGGGGAGCCACAAATCCATAAACTTTTCCATTGCTTTTGAAGGCCCTGGCGATAAGCTTGATGGCGTAGTTGTTCTCCTGCGCGAATTTCAGGTCGAGGTCCGAGATCCTGTCGATGCCGATGTTGATCACCTCTTCAGGCTGCACGAACAATCCAAACGTGTGGGCGATGGCGATCACCAGCTTGAACTTCGGATCGAAGCCTTTCACATCGAGGCTTGGATCGGATTCAGCAAAGCCCAGCTCCTGTGCCTTGCGCAGCGCTTCGGCATAACTTTTCTTTTCTTCAAATACTTTGGTGAGGATGTAGTTGGTCGATCCGTTGAAGATGCCTTCAATGCTGCTGATGAGATCGTTGTCGTAATATTCTTCCAGGTTGCGGAGAATGGGAATGCTGCCGCACACGGCGCCTTCATAGAGCACCGGCTTTCCGTGTTTCTTCTGGAGGTTGTAGATCTCTTCGAGGTGTTCGGCCAGCATTTTTTTGTTGGCGGTTACCACGGCTTTGCCATGCTGCAGCGCAGTTTTTACGATCTCGAATGCGGCGCTGGCGTCGTCGATCAGCTCAACAACGATGTCGATCTCGGGGTCGTTCAGGATCTCCTCTTTTTCATAAGTGAAAAAATGCTCGTCAATAGGCCTCGACTTGAGCTTGTTCTTCACACATATTTTTTTGATCTCGGCTTTGATGCCATGGGTTTCGTGGAGCACGTGGTACAATCCCTGGCCAACGCAACCAAAACCGAATAATCCTAACTTGAGATTTTTTTTCATACAAGAACTTCGCTATAGATTTTTTTAAAATAATGTTTGATGATCTTCTTCAGGTGTTCGAACTCCACGAGGAATCCGTCGTGACCATACAGTGAGCTGATGACCTCGAGTTGTGCCCCGGGGATGTTGTCTGCCAGGAACTTTTGCTCGTGTGGCGGAAACAGGATGTCACTGTCAATGCTCAACACCAGTGTTTTTGCTTTGATGCTGCCCAGCGCGCTTTCAATGCTAGTCCTTTTCCTGCCTACGTTGTGGCTGTCCATTACTTTTGACAGGGTCCAGTACGTGAACGTGTTGAAACGTTTCGAAAGCTTGTCGCCCTGGTACTGCTGGTACGTAGAAGCGCGGAAGTCATCGATGGTCTCGTTGTTCTTTTCGCTTTGTGTTTCCTGGTAAGTCTGGTACTGCCGGTAGGAGATCATGCCGATGGCGCGTGCTGCCTTCAGGCCCTGGATGCCTGCCCGTGGATCGTTCTCCTTCCAGGTGGGATCTGCCTCGATCGCCATGCGCTGTGCTTCGTTGAAAGCCACACCCCACGGCGAGTGCCATGCGTTGCACGAAATAGGAATGATGTGCTGAAAAACTTCAGGCTGCAAGATGGCCCACTCCAGCACCTGCTGCCCACCCAGCGAACCTCCGATCAAAGTTTGCACACGATCGATCCTCAGCTCCTGCCGCAGCAGGTCTAACGCTTTTACAATATCACGCACGGTGATCAGGGGGAAATCGTGGTAATACGGTTTGCTACGCTGCGGATCCAGCGAAAGCGGCCCGGTAGATCCATAACATCCGCCCAGCACGTTGGCGCAGATGATAAAATGTTTTGCAGGATCGAAAGGTCCGTCAGCTGTAAATAATCCTCCCCACCAGTCTGTGAAGTCGGCGCTTCCCGTGAGGGCATGACATACCCATACTACGTTGTTACGTTCGGCATTCAGACGGCCTAAGGTGGTGTACTTGAGCTGAAAGCCGGCGAGTGATTCTCCGCCTTCCAGCTCAAATTTTTGGTTGTAGCTAAATGTGTGATCGTGTTTTTCCATACTTCACGCTCCAGTTGTGGGACGGAGCAATCTTTCTTTATTGTTATGATACGAGCGCTCCTTCGAACACCTTTTCGAAGGCTTGTTGAAAATCGGCTTTGATGTCGTCTATATGTTCAAGACCTACAGAAACACGCAGCAGGTTCGGAAGAACACCCGCGGTGATCTGCTCTTCTTCGCTCAGCTGCTGATGCGTTGTTGCTGAAGGTTGTATGATGAGGGTCTTGGCGTCGCCGAGGTTGGCCAGGTGACTTACCAGCTTCAGGTTGTCTACCACCTTGGTAGTGTGCTCCTTGCTCCCCTTCAATGTGAATGACAGCACAGCGCCAAAACCATTGCGCAGGTATCGCTTGGCAAGCTTGTGGTAGGTGCTGCTTTCCAGGCCGGGGTAGTTCACACTTTCCACCAGCGGATGATGCTCCAGCCATTGTGCAAGATCAAGCGCATTGTCTACAGCACGCTGCACACGGAGCGACAATGTTTCCAGGCCTTGCAGGAACAGGAAGGAGTTGAAGGGACTGAGCGCGGGACCGAAGTCGCGCAGGCCTTCCACCCGTGCCCTGATGATGAACGCGATGTTGGGAAGACCCAGCGGATTGTTCTCACCGAACACTTCACCAAACTTCAGCCCGTGATATCCTTCAGACGGCTCCGAGAATTGAGGGAACTTTCCGTTCGCCCAGTTGTAGTTGCCGCCATCCACGATCACCCCGCCGATAGACGTGCCGTGACCGCCGATCCATTTTGTAGCCGAGGCAACCACCACGTGGGCACCGTGCTCCAGCGGACGGAAGAGGTATCCGGCAGCGCCGAAAGTATTGTCGACAATGAGTGGCAGATCGTTTCTTTTTGCCAGCGCGGCGATGGCCTGGAAGTCAGGGATATTGAAACCCGGGTTGCCGATGGTTTCGATGTAGATAGCTTTGGTGTTCTTGTCGATCAGTTTTTCGAAAGCTTCCGGCTTGTCGCCTTCTGCGAACCGAACGTCTATGCCGAGGCGTTTGAAAGCTACCTTGAACTGGTTGTAAGTTCCTCCATATAAAAAGGAGGTCGATACGAAATTGTCTCCGGCCTGAAGGATGTTGTTGAGGGCAATGAACTGCGCAGCCTGGCCCGAGCTTACCGCCAGCGCGGCTACACCACCTTCGAGCGCAGCGATGCGTTTTTCAAACACGTCGCTGGTGGGGTTCATGATGCGGGTGTAGATGTTACCAAATTCTTTTAATGCAAAGAGGTTGGCACCGTGGGCTGAATCTTTGAATGCGTAAGAAGTGGTTTGGTATATCGGTACTGCGCGAGAACCGGTTGAGGGATCGATCTCCTGGCCTGCGTGCAGTTGTAATGTTTCGAAACGTAAGGTTGACATGGCTATAATATTTTGAATGTTTTGAATCGTGTTAAAAAAAACTGTTGGATGGAATATAGCTGTAACCATAGCTGCCTGTCACATGGCAGGGTCATAAGCTACTTTGTTGCTGTAAGCGATGCGCTATTTTGAGAGATCAGCAACAAGAGTCGCAACAACAGCAGCATGCTTCCGCATGGCGGCAGTTGCGCATAAAGCAGCAAATGTCTTCGAATGATGAGGTGAGTTGATGGACGAAAGCACTCAAACCGACAACGCGGTCGAATCCTGTTTTGAGAGTGTGGATGATGTTTTTCATTTTTACTCGGTTTATATTTCCCTGACCCGGACTTTCCGGATCAGTGTCAGGATTTAGCACCTTTTCACCCTGAAAGGCGAGGGTTGCTAGCGTTTCACAGAGCCTGTCTCTCCACGCTTCTTTATAAATCGATGAGCAGAAGTGCTTTTTCGACTTTGATAACACAAACGTAGAGCCTGAAAACATGGTTTCCAAGCTCCACATTAAAAAATTTTTATCTCAAGCTGCTGACGATTGTTAGTTGTAATCGTACAACACGGTCATTTTCAGCATTTTAACGATACCAGGTACGAAGTACGAATGACGAGGTACGAAGCCGGCTATCGATCGAAGGCTCATCCCTCCTGACTCCTTACTCCTGGCTCCTGGCTTCTTTTTTCCAGGTTACGAAGTACGATATATGAGGTACAGAGCTATCGATAGAAGACTGACTAAGTGAGCATTCCACCATCAACCTGCAGCACCTGTCCACTGATGTATGACGACATCTCTGAGCCGAGGAACACGCAGGCATCGGCAACGTCTTCAGGTTTGCCACCGCGTTTCAACGGAATGGCATCGCGCCAGAGCTGTACGGTCTTCTCATCGAGCTTGCCGGTCATCTCTGTTTCGATGAAACCGGGAGCGATGGCATTGGCACGGATGCCACGTGAGCCTAACTCGAGCGCCACTGATTTGGTGAATCCGATGATACCGGCTTTGGAAGCGGCGTAGTTTGCCTGCCCCGCATTACCTTTCAGTCCCACCACCGAGGTCATGTTGATGATGGAGCCGCCTTTTTGTTTCATCATTGGTTTGGTAGCGGCCTTTACCGTATTAAAGCATGATTTCAGGTTTACATTGATCACCCTGTCCCATGCTTCTTCATTGAGTCTGAGCAGCAGGTTATCCATGGTGATACCGGCATTGTTAACGAGTATGTCGAGTGTTCCGAAATCGGAGATCACTTCATTCACAAGCTTTTCGGCCTGGCTGAAATCGGAGGCATCGGAGCGGTAACCTTTGGCTTTTACACCTTTGGCGCTGAGCTCTGCTTCCAGCGCCTGGCCCTGCTCCACGCTGGAGAGGTACGTAAAAGCAACATTGGCGCCTTGTTCGGCATACCGGATGGCGATGGCCCGGCCTATTCCCTTGGAGGCTCCTGTAACGAGCGCGGTTTTTCCCTGGAGTAATTTCATAGTTTAAGATTGGGTATAGTTCAAAAACGGGTCAAAAGTAAATAAATCATGCCGATTTGGGGTAAAAAACTCATAGCCGGGGAGGTTAAAAGTCTCTTTTTATTCATCAAACTCCGGTTTATCTTTGGCAGCGAATTTTAAAATCAACACTATGTCAAAATATGATCTGATCGTCATCGGGAGTGGTCCCGGTGGTTATGTAGCTGCTATCCGGGCTTCTCAACTGGGAATGAAGGTAGGCGTGGTAGAGAAGGCCGAGATCGGCGGAATCTGTCTTAACTGGGGCTGTATACCCACCAAAGCATTGTTAAAGAGTGCCAATGTTTTCGAATATATCAAGCATGCGAAGGACTATGGTGTTGAGGTGAAAGATTTCAAAGCTGACCTGCCTAATATGGTGAAGCGCAGTCGCGACGTGGCTGCCAGCAACAGCAAAGGCGTTCAGTTCCTCTTCAAGAAGAACAAGATCGATCTTATCGAAGGTTACGGCAAGCTGAAGAAAGGAGGCAAAGTTGAAGTGGATGCAGCCGGTAAAAAGACCGACTACGAAGCAAAGAACATCATTGTGGCCACGGGCGGAAGATCGCGCGAGCTGCCCAACCTGAAGATCGACGGTAAAAAGATCATCGGCTACCGCGAAGCTATGGTGCTGGACACAGTGCCTAAAAAACTTCTCGTGGTTGGCTCCGGCGCTATTGGCGTTGAGTTCGCTTACTTCTACAATGCCATCGGTACAGAAGTTACCATCGTTGAGTTCCTGCCGCGCATCGTGCCGGTAGAAGACGAAGAAGTTTCTAAAACACTGGAAAAATCTTTCAAAAAATCAGGCATGGCCATCCACGTGAACTCTGAAGTGACCAAGGTGGATACGTCAGGCAAAGGTTGCGTGGCTACCGTAAAAACACCCACGGGTGAGATCAAGATCGAAGCAGACATCGTGCTCTCTGCGGTAGGTGTCTCTACCAACATCGAAGGCATTGGTCTCGAAGATGTGGGTGTGAAAACGGATAAAGGAAAAGTTATCGTTGACGATTTTTATAAGACCAACGTGCCGGGTGTTTATGCCATCGGCGATATCGTGAAAGGCCCGGCCCTTGCACACGTGGCTTCCGCCGAAGGTATTATCTGTGTTGAAAAAATTGCAGGACACAATCCTCAGCCGCTGGATTACAACAACCTGCCGGGATGTACTTATTGCTCTCCGGAGATCGCCTCGGTTGGTTACACCGAAGAAGCCGCCAAGAAAGCCGGTTACGAGATCAAGGTTGGCAGGTTTCCGTTCAGCGCTTCCGGTAAAGCGAAAGCTGCCGGTGCTACCGACGGATTTGTGAAAGTGATCTTCGATGCCAAATATGGCGAGTGGTTGGGCGCGCACTTCATCGGTGCCAACGTTACTGAAATGATCGCCGAAGTTGTGGCAGCGAGGAAGCTCGAGACCACAGGGCACGAGATCATTAAATCAGTTCACCCGCATCCTACCATGAGCGAAGCGATCATGGAAGCAGCCGCTGCTGCGTACGGTGAAGTGATCCACCTGTAGTGTGAAATAGCCCACGGTCCACGGACCACAGTCCACAGTAGTTCGAAGCTACTTTTAAGTACACGGGTATTACCGTGGACTGTCGACTGTGGTCTGTGGACTCTTCAAATACAGAAAGGCTGTCTGCGATGACGGCCTTTTTTATGTCAATGGGTATCGCTGCTCTACAGAAACGGTTTCTACGTTTTCCGGTATAAATTACCCAGCCTTATTAAAAAACGTATGAGGTATGCGCTTTGAGCTTACCTGTGGCGAATGGCACAACCGCCGTTAATGCTACAGTTATGAAAAGACACATGCTACAATCCGCAGCCTATGCTGCATTCATTTTTCTCACAGGTTACTTGCTGATAAGTTGTGACGACTGGTTTGGAGACGATGATGATGACGATAAAAAAAGTACCGGTGCCAACTACGTGGATCACCTCGACACTCCCTGGGAAATGACCTTCGCGCCGGACGGAAGAATGTTTGTGACCCAACGGCCGGGGAGCATTGTTGTTATCGAGAACAATGAACAAAAAGTATGGGCCGAGCTCGACTCTGTAGTGGAAGAGGTTGGTGAATCGGGTTTGTTCGGCATAGAGATAGATCCGGAGTTCAGTCAGAACCGGTTCGTCTATTTCGCTTACACGTATGCCGCCAGCAAGTCGCCGCTGCGATTGATGAACAAGATCGTTCGTTATAAAGATAACGCAGGCACGCCCGTGTTCGATAAAGTGATCATCGATGGCATTGAAGGAAATTATCTCCATAATGTAGGCGCGCTGGAGTTCGGACCGGATGGCATGTTGTACTGCACCGTGGGCGAGATCTTCAGGCCGGAGCTGGCCCAGGATAAGAGCGTGCTCAATGGCAAGATCCTGCGCATGACCAGGGATGGCGCTGTTCCTGCAGACAATCCGTTCCCGGGTTCGTATATCTATTCCCTGGGTCATCGCAACCCTCAGGGTATTGCTTTTCAGCCAGGAACAAACCAGTTGTGGAGCACAGAGCACGGACCTTCCGAAGAGCAGGGATGTTGTATGGATGAGATCAACCGCATTATGCCGGGCAGGAATTATGGATGGCCCGTTATCAGGGGAGGCCAGCAACAGGCTGGATATGAAACACCGGTCTACAACAGCGGAGATACCGCAACCTGGGCGCCCACAGGTGGTGTCTTTCTTACGCAGGGCGACTGGTCAGGTTCGATGCTCTTCACAGGCCTGAGAGGGAAAGCGCTTTATCGTGCCGTATTCAATGCAAGTGACCCCTCAAAGATCGACAAGGTGGAACGTTACCTCTATAATGTTTTTGGTAGGTTGAGAAATGTGGCCGAAGGTCCTGATGGCAGGATTTACATCGCTGTCAGCAACCAGGACGGACGCGGAGATCCGTCAGGCGAAGACGACAGGATCGTTGTGATGACCCAGAAAGAGCTGGCGTCACAGCAGCCCGATCTGAAGTAATACAACCGGTCTCTTGAGAATTTCAATCCCTCAAAGAGTTTACAATGAAGCTTTCTGTGTTTGGTGGAAAAAAAGAAAGGCTGCCAGTGATGACAGCCTTTCTTCTTTATCAAAAATCAGTTCTTAAAAATCCGACCTGTTGATGGTTCTGGTCTGGAATGCCTGGTTGTGCCTGTCGTATGATTCTTCGAGCTTTTTGGCAAGGTCAGATTCGCCATAAGCATACAATACGCGCTGGAGCTGGCCCAGCAGGAAGATCGGGATCTGCACATCGCGACCGTACTCTCTTTTGGCAAGGTAGTAGGTGGCCTGCTCGTCGTAACGGGTGCTGAGCAACGTGGCGATCTGCACTGCTTTCTCTTTTTCGCCTACTTCAAAAAGCAGCTCTACAGTTTGTGCTGTGGTGAAATCGTAGCGTACACCTTCGTCGGGCATTTTTTCGAGGCTGAACAGGATTGTCTCCCTTGCTTTGGCTGTGTCGCCTTGTGCGATCTGCGCCTGGGCAAGTGAGTTGAAGCTGCTGCGGTGGTTCTGAACAAAGCTGCGGTAATCCTGTGTGTAGTAAATATCAGGATCGTCGAGGCCCCTGAACTGGAACTTCTTGGTCATGTTCTCGAACGACACCTTCGTATTCACAAGGTCGTTGTTCGGATCAGGGTTGAGCACTGGCAGGATCCGGTAAGCATTACCTTCCTGCACCACGTACGGCGTCAGGTCGACGTTGAATTGTGCCAGCGACGTGTTGTTCACGTAGAGCGGACGTTCCCAGTCGGCTGTGGCAAGCACATCGAGCATGGCAAGGTCTTTCTTCTCCAGGCCATTGGCACCCTGACGCATCTTCAGGCGCATCACGGGAACGATCAGGCTATCGAGCTCTGCGGGCACAATGCCGAGCGATCTTACTTTATTAACATCCACCTTCAATGTGATCTCCCTTGAAGGCGTGGCATTGGCATTGGGATACAAACGCAGTCCTTTATGATCTTTCTTCAGCGCATCGAGGAACTGGTGCAGGTCCATGCTGGCAATATTGAATCGCTCATCATATGGAAGATAATCGTTCGGGCCTCCCTGGCGATAGTTTTGGCTGGTAAGCGTGTAGGGGAAGGGTTTCGATTCGTAGGTCTGGCGCATGGTCTGGTTGATGTACCAGTCTGTGTTGTAGTAGCTCAACACAATAACGCGAACATCGGTACGCACGCCTTCAACTTCCTGTGAATACCACAAAGGGAACGTGTCGTTATCACCACCCGTGAACAGAATGGCACCCGGTGCGCACGACTGCAGGTAATTAATAGCAGAGTCTACCGAGAAATAGCGCTTTGACCTGTTGTGGTCATTCCAGCCGTCTTTGGCCATCAGCACGGGAGCTGAGAGGCAGACGATGGTAGCAGCGATGCCTGCGGTTTTCAGATTGCCGGTGAATTTCTTCAGCCAGTCTGCCAGGGCGATCACGGCAAAACCGATCCAGAAGCAGTATGCATAGTATGAACCGGTGTAGATATAGTCGCGTTCGCGGGGCTCGGTAGGCGGTGAGTTAAGATAGACCACCAGCGCCACACCGGTAAGCACAAACAGCAGGGCTACCACCACGAAATTGCGCGTGTTGTTCACCGACTGGTAGAACATACCTACAAGACCCAGGATGAAGGGGATCATGAAGAAGTTGTTGCGGCCTTCGTTCTCGGCCAGCGTCGGTGGCAGTTTTTCAAACCACTGTCCGGGCCTGAGCCAGTTTGCGTTCTGGTTGTCGCTTTCCCTTCCTGCAAAGTTGAACATGAAATAACGGCCGTACATCCATCCGATCTGGTGCACAAACATGTAGCGGATATTATCGACGAAAGTCGGCTTCTCGTCGGGGCGCAGTTCGAGCAGGTCGCGGTAAATGCGCTGGTGCTCGGGATCGGTGCTCCAGATCCGGGGCAAAATGGTCTGGTCTTTCGGATCGTATTTGTACGACAGCTTGCGGTCAGCGATCTCGTATTTTGTTTTACCTTTTACATAGACCGGTGCACCCTGGTCGTATCCTACAAGCTGCGCCGTAAAATATTGCCCATAGAGCAGCGGGCGGCTGCCGTATTGTTCTCTTTTCAGGTAGCGTACGAAGCTCATGATATCAGACGGATCGTTCTGATTGATCGGCGTATTGAAATTAGACCGGATCACGATCATGGTATACGACGAATATCCGATGAGGATGAAGGCCGTAGCCACCAGGAAGGTGTTGAGCACGGCGCGCACTTTTTTCTGCGACCACACAATGCCATAGATGAGCGCCGCCAGCAGTATCGTGGCAAAGAAGATGGCACCTGAGCCAAAGGGCAGTCCTATCGAATTGACAAAGAACAGCTCGAACTTACCGGCGAGGTCTGGCAGGCCGGGAATGATCAGGTCGTTGATGAAGAAGATAATGAAGAGGCTCACCAGCATGGTGGCCACAATGCCCCAGGGACCGGGCGTGTATTTCTTGAAATAATAGATCAGCGCCAGGGCGGGAATGGTAACGAGGTTGAGCAAGTGAACACCGATGGAGAGGCCCATCATGTAAAAGATGAGCAGCAGCCAGCGGTTTGCTTTCGATTCGTCTTCGATCACATCCCACTTCAGCATGGCCCACACAACAAAGGCAGTAAAGAACGACGACATGGAATAAACCTCCGCCTCCACTGCCGAGAACCATGCGGAGTCAGCAAAGGTATAGCACAGCGAACCCACCAGGCCCGCACCCATCAACACCCAGGTTCTGTCGTCGGTCAGCTCTTCGGATCTGGTGATGCGCATGACCTTGCGTCCGAAAAGGGTGATGGACCAGAACAGGAACATAGATGTGAACGCGCCGGCCAGCACACTGCTGAAGTTGATCCAGTAGGCTACCTTGGTTACGTCTCCAAATGACAGGAAGGAGAAAAGGCGGCCCATCAGCATAAAAAGCGGTGCTCCCGGAGGGTGAGAAACTTCCAGTTTATAGGCAATGGCAATAAATTCGCCACAATCCCAATAGCTGGCGGTTGGTTCCATGGTGAGCCAGTAGGTAATGAGGGCGATCGCAAATACCACCCATCCGCCTATGTTATTGTGCTTTTGAAAATTCATGTGTATAAGTTGCTTCAAAAATAAAAGCCCGAAAATAAGGGAAATTTTAGTCTTTAGCCGAAGAATTATATCGGTTGCCAGTTACCGGTTGCCGGATAGCCGGTTGGGGATGGCCACGGGTTTCACGTTTATGTTTCAGTCACTTGGAAACGGAGCACCGAATAGAGTTTAAGCACTGAACGAAACTGGCAACTGGCCACCCGGCAACTGGCAACCGGTAACTTATTTATAGACGATCACATAAAAGACGAGCCATAGCAGGAAGATCAGGATGTAGGAGCAGGCAACGATCAGCCATACGATCTTTTTCTCTTTCCTGGCGTAGTGGTGAATGCCGCTCACCAGCATGAACCAGTAGGCTATTTCAAAGGCATTCAGCGCCCGCAGCGGGTAAGCCCAGCGTTTGTCGATGGCGTAGTAGTCGAAGAAATGCATGAGCGAAAGCGGGTAAAAGGCCCGGATCTCGTGGTAGGAGGGGTCTGTCTGGATGGTCATGAACCAGAGTATTTTTAACACTTCCGGAACGAGGAAAATGTACTCGGCGCCGATCACCACGCCCCAGCACTGGGCATAGGTTACCCGATAGCCGTACATAAAACAGCCTATCCAGATCACGAACGCGATCACCGTGAACTTCCATAGGTAAACGAAGGGGATGGAGAAGTACTTGAGCGTGTTGATCACCCGCAGCACCATACCTTCCGGCCTGTCTTGCAGGAACTCAAAAGCGGCCGTTTCGTTTTCGATAAACGAAATTTTGATAAAAAGGAGCAATAAGGTACCCAGGCAAAGCAGCACGAACAGCAGTCTTTTGTCGGCAGCAAATAATGATTTAGCTTCGCCCTCGTTTGTCAATGTGGAATTCACCTGCCAGTTGTTATGTTTGGGAGTTTATGATGATCTTCGGCAAAGATAGAACTAATAAAAAAGGAATGGTTTCACCTCTTTTTGCCCATAAAGTAGCGCTTTTTCTTTTTGCTTCCCTGTTTGTCGCTCGTTTTGAGGCATCGTCACAGAATCCTGCAAAAAAAGATACGATCATCATTCTTTTAAGCGATACCGAGGTGCAACTGCAGTGTACCCAGGCGTTGAATGATCTTTATAATTTTAAATTTCCCCAGGCCGAAGAAAAATTCAACAGCCTGAAGACCGGTTATGGCTGGCATCCCCTTCCTTATTTCCTGATGGGCCTCATAGAATGGTGGAAGATCATGCCCAACACCAAAGACCAGTCGCACGACGCGTCGTTTCTGGCATATATGGATACCACCATCCAGGTGGCGGAAAGACTGTATGACGAGTTCCCGGCCTACAAAGCCGAAGCTTCCTTCTTTCTGGCAGCGGCCTACGGTTTCAAGGGACGCCTTTACTCCGATGAAGAGCGAAAGAACTGGCGCAAGGCAGCCTCGGTAGGCAAAGATGCGCTGGATTACCTGGAAGAAAGCAAAGTAGCCCAGAACTTAAGCCCTGAGCTCCTGTTCGGCGATGCCCTGTACAACTATTTCTCGGTGTGGGTACCGGAAAACTACCCGGCGCTCAGGCCCCTGCTCTGGTTCTTCCCGAAAGGTGACAAAGCCCTGGGACTGAAACAGCTCAAGGAAGTTTCATACAACGCCTTTTATACACGCACCGAAGCCATGGTGTGGCTGATGCGCATTCTGAACAGTTATGAGAACGATCAGTTCCAGGCGCTGCAGATCAGCAGCTACCTGATCGAGAACTATCCTGACAATCCTTTCTTTCACCGCTACTATGCACGCATGTTGTATTCCATGGGCCGTTATGCAGAAGCGGAGCCTGTGTGCCTGGACATTCTTCACCGCATCGACAGCGGCATGGTTGGTTATGAAGCTACCAGCGGAAGGTACGCTGCTTTTTTTCTCGGGCAGATCAACGAGTCGCGCAAGAAGCTTGACGATGCCAAGAAGTACTATGAGCTTTGCCTGAAATTCGCGGAGCAGATAGATGCCACCGACTCGGGTTATTATCTTTATTCACTCATCGCGTTGGGCGAGATCGCCGGCAAGCAGGGCGACAAAGCGAAAGCAAAAAAGTATTTCAAAATGGTGAAAGACAAAGCCGACCGTAAGGACGAAGCTTTTAAGGATGCGAAGAGAAGGTTGAAGAGTATTGAGAAGAAGGGGGATTGAGCCAGTAGGCAGTAGGTAAAGAGACAGTAGACAAACACGCTAACATGGAACTGCGCGACATGATCGTTACGCCCCTGGTGATTATGCTGGTGTATGCCGTGGCGTATATTGTCAGGCCAAGGTTTACGGATCACATCACGTGGCGGTATTTTTTTCCAGCCTTAACCGTACGGATCATTGGTGCCCTGGCAGTAGGATTTATATATCAGTTTTATTACGATGGTGGCGACACCTATAATTATCACACGTTTGGTAGCCGGCATTTGTGGACGGCGCTTTTCGAATCGCCTGATAAGATCTTCAAGCTTTTTTTCAATGACGGTACAGATACCACGGGCATCTACAACTACGCTTCCAAAATTCTTTTCTTTACCGATCCGGGCTCCTATGCCGTGGTGCGCGTCGCTTTTATCTTTGATATTTTTACGTTTTCTTCTTACTCCGCCACGGCAGTACTCTTTGCGGTTTTCAGCTTTGCCGGAATGTGGATGTTCTTTTTGACTTTTTACAGGCAGTACCCGCATCTTCACAGGAGTATTGCCATCGCCGCGTTTTTTATTCCTTCTGTTTTTTTCTGGGGATCGGGCCTTCTGAAAGACACACTCACCCTCGGTTGCCTGGGCATAGCTATATTCCAGATGCATCGCATTTTCAATTTGAGAAAAATGTCGTTGACAGGTTTCATCATGCTCGTTGCGGCGCTGTACATGTTGTATGTTGTAAAGTTTTACATCTTAATGGTTTTCTTTCCCGCGGCTGTCATCTGGGTATTTATGTTCAATTTCAGCCGTATCAGATCAAAAGCGCTGAAGATCATGCTTTTCCCAATAACAGTGTCGCTTGCGCTGGGGTTTGCTTACTTTTCAATTCTGAAGGCGGGTGAAGACAATGAGAAATATTCGTTGAGCATGTTGTCGAAAACCGCACAGGTCACTGCTTATGATATCCGCTACTGGACGGGGCGTGACGCTGGCTCTGGTTATTCTCTGGGCGAGTTAGATGGATCAATATCCTCTATGGTGAACCTGGCGCCTCAGGCCGTCAACGTTTCTTTGTTCCGGCCTTATTTGTGGGAAGTGAAAAATCCGCTGATGCTGCTTTCGGCGCTGGAGAGCCTTGCGTTGATGATCTTTGCTGTGTATCTGCTGGTGCGGATGGCCAGGGGAGGAGCTGCCGCGCTTGTTCAGCCCAATGTTCTTTTCCTGCTCGTTTTCTCCATTACGTTTGCTTTCGCGGTAGGCGTGTCGACATTCAATTTTGGAACACTGGTGCGTTATAAAATTCCCATGTTGCCTTGCCTGGTGGTAGCCTTTGTGCTAATCAACGATTATTCAAAAAGCGCAAGGAAGTTGGAGGTGTTGGAAACCACCGAATAACGGGCTTCAACCAATTTTCTTCCACGCTTCCCGAGCTGAAGGCGCAGGTCGCTGTTGTCGATAAGTTTTTTCAACGCGATATACCATTCCTCAGGGGTCGCGCACAGGTACCCTGTTTCATCTTGTGTGATGATCTCGAGGTTTGCTCCCACCGATGATGCAACGGCGGGAATCTCAAGCGCCATGTATTGCAGCAGCTTGAATCCACATTTCCCCTTAGTCCATTCATCATTAGGCAAAGGCATGATGCCGATATCGAACTGCATAAGGTCGGCGATCTCTGTCGCTGCACGCCAGGGCACAAACTTCAATTTATCGATCTTCAGATCCGGAGCGCGGTCGGCAATAACCATGAACTCAAGGTTCGGATATTCTGTCGTGAGCTTTCCGATAACCGGTTCAATCTCTTTCAGGTACTTGAGTGTGGAGTGTGAACCCGTCCAGCCTATGCGTATAGTGTTGGTTTTTTCTGCCGGGTGCATACCGGGATTGTGCGCATGCCGGGTATCGATCGTAGAAGGATTAAAAATAACTGATCTGTTGTATTGACGGGCATAATTTCCGAGGTAGCTATTCCCGCAACTCACCTTGTAAGACCACCTGCAGATGGAGGCAACTTTGTTTCGCCATTTCAGCAGACTAAGCATGCCTGTTTCCGCCTTTCGGTCGGTAAGCCAAATTGCGTCGTCGAAGTCGTAGATTATTCTTGCCCTGAGAACCCTCGCGATGACCCACTCAAACACCGGGGGGCCAAGGGGAGTAACTTCCCGGTGGATAAAGATGTAGTCAAAAGCAGGAACCCGGAAGAGTATGAGTATTCTCCCGACAAATCCTGTAAAAATGATCCACAATTTCTTTGCGGAATTCCCAGGTTGATAAAACAGTTTGTTGTTATGGGAATCTAAAAACGACTGAACGGTGAACTCGAAACCGTGATGCGCAAGATTTTCAAAGTATTGTTCAAACCGAAACCGTTGAGAAGGTGCTTGTTTGAGTGGGTAGGGAACTAAAAAAAGGATTTTATATCGCATCTTCCTGCAATTTTAAGATATTAAATTACTTTGCGAAATACTGAAGTTTGAAGGGACAACCGGACTGCAGTTGTCGATGTGAAAAATGGTCCTTAATTCGCAAGGTTATAAAATGTTAATACAAGGTGACACCGTATTAATACTGAGGTAAAATAGCGTATTAATACTTAGATAAAATAATACAGGGCCATGAGATTACTTTCCAGGGACTGTTGTAACTAGTGGCTAGAACTTGACTATGATATTCAGACTTCATCAGCATTTCGATGAGATCCGCCGGGGAATAAAGATCAAAGGATCATTTGCAAGGAACCTCGCCTTAACCTTTTCAGGAAATGCAATCTCCCTTGCCCTGGGTTTTGCTTTTACACCATTTATTGCACGCGTGTATGGTCCGGAGATCTATGGAATATTTGCATTTTTTTCAGCCATCGTCAATAGCATCGTTCCTGTATCCACGTTCCAGTTTCCGTCTGGCTTTGTCGCTGCAAAAGATGACAATGAATTCTACGATTTGCTGAAGCTCACTTTTATAGTGTTGTTGTTGAGTACAGGACTCATCACCGTTGCCATCGTGTTCTTTCAACATCCCATCTTCGGATTTCTGAGTGACATAGAGTTAGGGGCATATGCATTCATGATCCCTGTCTATTTTTTTTTGATGGGCCTTGATAATTTGTTGGTAGGCTGGAATATCCGGCTAAAAGAATTCGAGCGGACGGCCATAACGAAAGTATTCTCAGTTGTTTTTAGCAAGGGTGCTGCGCTGTTAGCCGGCATGATCAAACCGGTACCCATGGGGATGATCGGTGGTAACTTGCTGCTTTATCCTTTTGAGAGCATTTTTAAGATAAGCGCTAAACTGCGGAAAGACTTCGCGAACCTGAGGAAAAACCATCAGCCTTCCCTTTGGAAGACCTTTAAAAGGTTCAGGGGCTACCCGACCTACATAACATCCAGTATGGTCATTAATAATCTTAGCACGCAGCTTCCGATATATTTTTTCTCCCTGTCGTTCCCTCCCTCGCATGCTGGATTTTTCTCGCTGGCAGGCAGTCTTGTGACCATGCCGTTATCGATCATGATCAATTCTTCAACCACGGTGTTCTTGCAGAAGGCCGCCGAAACCCAACAGACAAATCCCGACCAGTTGGGCTTTCATGTGCAGAGCCTCTATAAAAAACTGTTCCTGTTCAGCGTTTTGCCATTGGTTGTTTTTTCTCTGACCAGTGACTGGATCTTTACGCTGGTGTTCGGCGAAGCATGGAAGCTGTCGGGTACGTTTGCTTCCTACCTGGCAATAGGTGCTGTTTTTACAGTGCCTGCTTATCCACTCTCTGTGCTTTTCAGGATCTTGTTCCGTGAACGGCTTAACTTTTTAATTAACACCACCTTCACGCTTATCAAGTTGCTTGTGCTGTGGATTGGTGCAGTATATTATAAGGATATTGTGCTTTCCATTATTTTGTATAGCGCCACAACGATGGTGTTGTGTGTCGTAAATCTTTTTTTTATTTTCCGTTTAACCAGACTAAATACGAAAATTATTTTCAGGGATTTTGCAATTGTTGCCCTGATCTTTATTCTCCTGGTTATTTTAAAATCATAAACCGATGGCAGACCTCAACGTGTTAAGAAACAAGATCAAAGCGAAGACTGACGCACTATGGATCCTTCAGAAAAACAGGGTTAAAAAATTTTTCAGGCAGTTTTATGCCGACCAGCACCAGTTAACGTCAGTGACGTCAGCTGACCGGTACCCGGAACTTTTCGAAGAAGCGAAAAAAGCGCTGAAGGGATTGCCATCGGATGAGATAAAGCTGCTTTCGTTCGGTTGCTCCACGGGCGAAGAGTGTTTTTCACTTAGAAAATATTTTCCGCAGGGTTTCATTGTCGGCGCCGACATCAATAAAAGCAATTTGAAAAAGGCGAGTGATAAGAACACGGATCCTTGGATAAAATTCATTTTAAGTAATGATGCCAACCTCGCGGCAGAAGGAAAGTATCATGCGATCTTCTGCCTTTCAGTTTTATGCCGCTGGGAAGATACCAAAGACGTTGAGAATTGTGAGGCAATCTATCCGTTCGAGAAATTTGAGAAGACCGTTAGCTCATTAACTAACCTCCTGGCGCCAAACGGAATTTTGGTGATCTATAACAGTAATTTTCGCTTTGAGGACTCTGAGATCTCGTCACAATTTGAAATAGTGTCGACCCCTTCCGTGAAGAATAGCGGTTTTGTGCATAAGTTCGATGCCAGCAACAGAAAAGTCCACCAGCAGCACAAGCATTGCATTTACAGAAAAGTAACAAAGGTCGCGAGCGCTTATGCCAGCTAAAATCCCCGTCAACAAAATTCTCCTCAAAGGATATTACGGTTTTGGCAACCTGGGTGACGATATTTTAATGATCGTGTCGTACAACCTGCTGAAGGAAAAATATCCGGAAGCTTCGATCGATATATTTTCAAATCATACACCCAACCTGAATGGGTTTAAAAGGTCATCCGCATATAATCAATACATATGGCAGCTGCTGGGTGAGGAACCTGAATTGATTGACTGGACGAGCAAGAAAGAGTACGACCTTGTATTCAACGGCGGGGGTGGGGTTTTTTTTGATGTAAAGCAGGGTTCCGCAGTCTATGGCGTGATCAACACGATCTTTAAGGTAGCCGGATCACGCGTTGCACACCGCGTCGATCGTCTGCTCCGCGTTGCCTTCAACAAACCAAGGCACATTCGCTTCAGGAAGCAACATGGCGTCGGAATTGGCATCGGCCCTTATTCAAAACGATCGACCTTGTTTTTCAGGCACCTTGCAGAGATCGGGTCTTTTGAGGCCTTGTTTGTAAGAGATGATGTCAGCATGCAATTCCTGGCTTCCATGAGTTTCGCAGGGCAACGGTTTAAGTTTACAGACCTGGCCTTCTTGTCTGATTATTGGGTTCCGGAGAAACTGAAAGCAAAAAAAGAGAAGACATTCGGAAACAAGCTCGGGATCCTGCTGCAGGATGTTCCATCACGCCAGGAAGAGTTGTTTTCTGCTGTGGAAGGATTCTTAAGCTCGGTCACAGATGCGGAAGTTACTTTCCTGTCGTTCGATAAAAATCATGACCAGGAATATATACGGCGATTCTCCTCACGTCACCGGCTGGTGGTTTGGGACCCGGAAGTTATCTCGATGGAAAGCTTCCTGGAAATTTTGGCATCGCAGAATATCATCATTACAGCGCGCGCTCACGGAGCTATTCTTGGAGCTTTGCTGGGCGTTGTTCCCATTTGCCTGGGTGTTTCACCCAAGCTTGAGCACGTATCTCAATTCTTTCCCAACGGAGGTTTGCTCGTAAAGCCACCGTTTGATCAGCAGCGCCTGAGCGTTGCCTGGGAAAAAGCACGGCATGACTATACGGAGCTCAGAGAAAGACTTCAGGAAGATGTAATGGCTAATCGTACTGTTGCACAGGAAGGAAAGCAAAAACTATTTGAGATCCGATGAGCAATCCATTCTTCAGTATTGTGATGCCGGTTTATAACCGCGAACGCCTGGTGGAACGTGCCATCCAATCTGTGCTGGATCAGACCTTTCATTCGTTCGAGGTAATTGTGGTTGATGACGGCAGCACTGACGGTACGGGAAATGCAGTGGCAAAGTTCAAGGACGCGCGCATCAAATATTTTTATAAGCAGAACGAGGAGCGCAGCATCGCACGGAACTACGGAATTGAGCGTGCCGCAGGACAATACGTCAACTTTCTGGATTCCGATGACATGTTTTATCCTGAACACCTGCAGATTGCACATGAGGCCGTAGCGAAAAGAGGAGCTCCTGAAATTTTACATACCGGATATGAGATCAAAGACGAGCTGGGAAAGGTGTTGGCGCGGCGCGATCAGTTTACAAATACAGTGAATAAAGAGCTCATCTTTGATAATTGTTTACAATGTAACAGCATCTTCATTAAAAAGAGCGCATTGAACGAGATCGCTTTCATTCAAAGTCGTGACGCAATTCTTTCTGAAGACTGGTTCTTATGGCTCAGGTTGGCGGCGCGTTATCCCATTCATTGTGATAACCGGGTGACCAGTGTTGTGTACGAGCATAGCCAGCGAAGCCTGAACCAACTGAAGGCTGCCAAAGTTGAAAGGTCGATTCTTCTGATCCTTGAGAACCTGGAAGCCGACGATGTTTTCAAGCGCTATTACGGCAGGTTTTATAACAGGTTCAAGGCGAGAAAGTTTTGTTTTATAGCGCTGATCTTTGTCATCGAAAACAATAAATCCAGATCCCTGTTCTATTTAAAGGAGGCATTGAAAAGTTATCCTTCCGTAGTTTTTGCAAAGGCATTTCTTGCGGTGCTTAAGAAAATAATACTCTAAACTTCCTGATAGTAGCGTGAAAACCAGAAAAAAAAGAGTGCTGCTCATCATTCCCAACCTTGATTTTGGAGGTGCTCAGAACTCCTTTGCGAGACTCAGCGAAATATTGAGTCCTTTTTGCGACCTCACACTGGTTGTCTTCAATAAGGATAACATGGCGCCGCTGAAATTACATGGACAACTGATCGGTTTAGACGTGCCTGCTTCAAACAGTTATGTGGCCAAAATAATGAACTTTTTCAGGCGGATTGTGCGACTTAGAAGAATAAAACGAACGTTCAAACCGGATTTCTCCATAAGCTTCCTGGAAGGCGCCGATTATGTGAATGTATTGTCATCCAGCGGTGAGAGGATCTTATTGTACATGCACGGCTCCAAATCGTTCGATCGTAACATCCGTGGTTTTATAGGGTGGATCAGAAAAAAAATATTGGTGCCGTTTTTTTATTCGTATGCTCATCAGATCCTGGTTGTTAACGATAGGCTGAGGATAGAGTTGATCGAACACTTTAAACTTAAACGTATTGCCTATCGGGTAATGCCCAATTTTTATGATGTCGATTGGCTCACGGCCATGGCAGGAGAATCTGTCTCGCCATTTTTGGAGCAGGTCTTCAGCAACCACCCTACCGTTTGTATCTCCGGAAGAATAGCCCCTGAAAAAGGCATCGACAGATTTGTCAGAGTATTACCCGCTATACTGAAAGAGGTACCTGACCTCAGAATACTCATTGTTGGCGACGGAGCGGATAAAGCCCTGGTTATTCAGCAATGTGATGCAGCAGGGATCTCTTTCGTAGACCTGACAGGCGATGAGTCTTCGGTTGATAACGCCACTATTATATTCACGGGTTATCAAAAAAACCCTTATCGCTTTCTCGGACGGTCTACCATGCTGTTGCTGCCATCTTTGAACGAAGGCATGCCCAACACCGTAGTGGAAGCTATGTGTCTCGCAGTGCCGGTGATTGCTGCTGACTGCCCTTATGGTCCCCGGGAATTGTTATCGGAAAAATCTGTAAAAGATGATCGTGTGTGGCCGGAATTTTCGGCATATGGAATACTGGCCCCGGTGCTGCACGGCGAAAATGATGAGAAATTATACTGGACAGAAGCTATAACGAAAATTGTTCGTGACCCTGAGGTAAGAAGCCATTACGCGAAGGCAGGCAAGAAACGCAGCGTCATCTTCTCGAAAGAAGATAATATCAGGTTGTGGCGTGAGCTGTTGGGAGCAGACGGCCAATAGCGATAGGCTGAAGAACGGTCGACAAAAAGAGAAAGACTAATCAGATAAACATAAGTTCGAATGTGCGGAATTTCCGGATTCATCGATAAACATAAAACGCTTCACGACCTGAAGCTGATGCAGCAGCAGCTGAATCACAGAGGGCCTGATGCCGGTGGTGTTTTTTTTGAAAATAACATCGGGCTCGCGCACAATCGCCTCTCCATCATCGACCTCAGCACCAATGCCAATCAACCTTTTTATTTTGAAGACCTGGTGCTCATCTTTAATGGTGAAGTTTACAACTATGTTGAAATAAAAGAGGCGTTGGTTAAGCTAGGTTATCATTTCGCCACCAATTCTGATACCGAGGTTCTGATCAAGGGCTTTCATGCCTGGGGTGTAAAAATTGTAGATCGTATCATCGGAATGTTTGCTTTCGCGGTTGTTAATAAGACAACCCGCGAGCTGTATCTCTTCCGCGACAGGATGGGCGTTAAACCCTTGTTCTATCAAGCAGACGGAGATCGTATTACGTTCGCCAGCGAATTGAAGGCGTTTTTAAGAAATGGATCGGGTGGCCAGGTTGATGTTGGCGGGCTTGGGGAATATTTGAAGTACGGATACACCGTCAGTAATCACAATACCTTTTTCTCGGATATCAAAAAAGTACCGCCGGGTCATTATATCAGGTTTGCACAGGGTGCGCTTGAGATCACTAAATACTGGGATGCGTGTGACTATATCCTTGATCCAATCACAAATTTATCGGAGGAGCAGCTGACGGACAGGCTTGAAGAACTGATGACGGATGCCTTTAAATACAGGATGGTGTCGGACGTGCCCGTGGGGATTTTTTTTAGCGGCGGTGTAGACAGCACTGCCCTGGTGGCTATTTTGTCGAAACAGTTTCAGCTGAATACTTTCACCATCGGGTTCGACGATCCGCGGTTCGATGAAACTGGCTATGCGCGGGAGATCGCGAAGTACTTCAAGACAAACCATACGGAGCGTATTCTGCGCCTCGATGAAGCCAAACAAAGGCTCTATGAATTCTATAAGATCTATGACGAGCCTTTTTATGATAGCTCCGGCATCCCTACTTCGCTGGTTACACAGATTGCCAGGGAAAATAATATGAAAGTAGTGCTCTCTTCTGAAGGGGGCGACGAATTATTTGCCGGCTACCCTTCGTATATGCGATTCTTCAACATCGGCAGCCGAACGCTTTTCTATCCAAAACCCTTGAGAAAGATTGCGGGTAATATCGGTGAAATGCTCGATGGCGATTTTACAGGTAGGCGTTGGGGAAACAAATGGGCCAAGTTCAGTCAGGTGATCAAAAGTAATGACTGGATGGAATTTTACCTCCGGTGCATTTCTACAGTGACAGAAGCTACCGCGAAAAGAAATATTGAAGGTTATATACCTTCTTTGGAAACGGATATTCCCCGACATGTGATTGATTCTGTTGCCCACCCTGTTGATCTCTTCATGCTTTGGGATATCAAGCATCTTATCCCTAATGACTATCTTGTGAAGACCGATCGCGCCACCATGCATCACGGTGTTGAGGGCAGGGAGCCGTTTCTGGATCATCGACTCATAGAGTTTGCCTTGCGCGTGCCCTTGCAATACAAAGTGAAGGATGGTAATCCGAAATATCTGTTGAAGAAGGTCTTGCAGCGTTATATACCCGAGAAATATTTCAACCGGCCAAAAATGGGGTTCAGTGTTCCGTTGTTCAGTTGGTTTAAAAAGGATATGGACAGATTGTTTGATGAGAAATTGGCACGTGCTACATTCAACCAGGCCTGGCCGCAGATCGATCATCAATGGATTGAAAAACAATTGCGCATTTACAGGCATAGTAAATCTGTGGATAAGGAGATGAACCTGGTAATGATGTGGAAATTTCTGGGCCTGATGCTCTGGCATGAAGAGTATATGGGAGGGTAAGTTTAATTATTCCGGAGCCGTCACCTTGGAAAAAAGAAAAAGAACGATCTTGGTCATCGATAATGCGAGTGCCTTTACCGGAGCATTCAAATCGATCTTTACTGTGAGCAGACAGCTGCACGCTCAGTTTCATTTTATCTTTTGTATTCCTTCTGGTTCGGCATTAAAAAAATATCTGTCGGAAAAAGGAATGGATTATTTCACGCTTCCTTTTTTAGAGATCAGCAAGCGCTTTTCTGTGCTGTTCTATTTTCCGATGCTGCTGTACAATGCTGTCAGGCTTTCATTCATTGTTTCCTCCAGGAACGTCGACGTTATTCATGTTAACGATCTGTATAATATGACTGGCATTGTGGTGAAGATATTGAAGCCTCGTATCAAGTTGATTTACCATGTCAGGCTGATGCATGACAGCTATGTGCGGTCACTCTATTATGTTTGGGTGAAACTGATCCTTAGGTTTGCAGATCATGTGGTTTGTAATTCCTTCGCTGTTAGAAACGGCCTCCATACAGACTCACAAAAAGTGCAGGTCATCTATAACCTGCCGCCCGCTGAACCCAGGCAGACAACAAATGTTGCTCAGGATGAGGCTACGATCAGGTTGCTTTATCTAGCTAACTTCACTCCCGGCAAAGGGCACGACCTTGCCGTGGAGGCATTTGCTGCTGCTCTCGGGAGTATGCCCGGTAGTGTGAAAATGATCATGTCAGGCGGCGATCTGGGTAAAAAGAACAACGTGATCTATAAGCAGTCGATCATGGAAAAGGCCCGCTATCTGCAGGTGGACTCTCATATATCTTTTACCGACTTTGAACCCGATGTTGAAAAAGCAATGCGAAACGCTACCATCTTTCTCAACTTTTCGGAGTCAGAGTCTTTTTCAATGACCTGCCTTGAGGCCCTTACATTTGGAGTGCCCCTTATAGCCACTGACTGTGGAGGCCCGGCTGAGCTTTTTGAGAATGGTAAGTCAGGTATACTGGTGAAGAATAAAGATATCGAAGATATGAAACAGGCCATCCTTCGCTTGTGCCAGGATAAACACTTGCGTGAAACCTTTGCAAAAAATGGCCGGGAGTTTGTAAAATCGAAATTTGTGCTTCCTGAGATTATCAGGAAATACATAACATTGTATGAAAACTGAAAATTGCCTTGAGTTCGGTTACTGTTGAAGAATAATGGATATTAACTCTTCTATCCGCTTTTATATGTTTTTCAGGATATTATTGCCGTTGCTTTTTTTACATCATGTAAATATGGCGCAATGTCCTGTTGCGGATTTTACAGTACCCACCGGTAATTGCAGAATGCAGAACATTCAGATCCCTAACCTTACAATAGGTGCTACGGAGTATGAATGGGATTTTTGCAGCGACGACTTTTCGGCCACACCGCAGGCCACCGTCATCCTCAATTCAAACCTCTTGTTTAGAACGCGGGCTATCAGGATCGTGAAGGAGCAAAACAACTGGTTTGGTTTTACCATCGATCAGGCATCGAGTCCAAACCGGTTGATCCGATTTGAATTCGGCAACAGTCTTTCCAACACACCTTCCATTCAGGATATGGGGAACCCTTCCAATATGTTGAATGGTGCTTACGACTTCAGGATGCACAAGCAGAATGGCGTATGGTACGCGCTTGTCGCCAACACTGGAGGTAATAATATTCTACGATTGACCTTCAGCTCGGGACTGCAAGCGGCGCCTGCTGTTCAAAATCTGGGAACCTTCAGTACGCCCAATTCGATCTTTCTCATCAGCCATAATGGTTCTCTGCTGGCATTTGTTGGTAGCGTATCTGACATTACCAGGTTGAACTTTGGCAACTCGATCCTCAATACACCCACCACGGCGTCTTTTGCGGTAACGGGTGGAAATAACATACGCGGCATTGCCATCACGCGTGAGTGTGACAAATGGTTTGGGCTTGTCACATCCTATAGCAATGGAAAAGTCTTCTGGATGGATTTTGGAAATGATTTGCTTTCCACGCCTTCAACTGGGGAACTGGCAATTACAATGTCGCCGGCCTATAACTTTCCCGCCAGTGTTGTGATCAATGAAGACGGCGGAGAATACTTTGCATTCATCCAGTCGGCGGTCGGACCACTTTACCGGATTTCTTTCGGACAAAGTATCACAGATAAAGCAGGGACCGGTACAAACCTGGGCAACCTCGGGATCTCCAATGAGAACTTTGCCCAGGAGTGGGTGCGTGATGGCTCGACCTGGTTTGGCTTTTCGATAGACCTCTCTAACCGGAGGCTGGCGCGTATAACATTACCGGTTACGTGCGCCGCGGTTACACCAACGTCAACCGATGCAGTGCCGGAGATCCGCTATACCACAGAAGGCACATATCAAATTACTTTACGTGCCGTCAATGCAGACCAGGCCGTACACACGGTGCGAAAAACCATCACCATAACAGCCAACACATCGCCTGATATCGATTTTACCACCGGGAATGTATGTGCAGGACATGACGTTAACTTCACATCACAAAATACTTCCGGCGACATAGCAACGTACAACTGGGATTTTGGCGATATGGCCTCATCATCGGGGGCAGGTACCTCACATCAGTATGCAAGCGCGGGTGACTACACCATTGATCTTCACGTCACAGCAAGTAATGGATGCGAGAACACAGCATCACATCAGGTGACAATCTACAATCAGCCTGCAGCAGTTTTTAACACTCCTCCCGGGCAGCTCTGCACAAATAGTCAAATTACATTCACCAACAACACCACCGATAACTTCGACGGCCTTCTGTCTTATCAATGGTATGTGAATAACGACCCGGTAAGCACCACGCGCGATCTCGAATACACTTTTCTTACCACCGGGTCTAAAACCATCAAGCTCAAAACGTCCATCCCGGGTTGTTTTGATGAAGACGATATCACCACCAACGTTCAAGCCGGTCCCACGGTAGATTTTTCAATCTCAGGCATTTGCGAAGGAACAGCAACACAATTTACCAGCATCATCGGAGAAGCGGTCAGCAGCCGCAGCTGGGATTTTGATGACGGAGGCTCATCCTCGCAGCCCGATCCTTCACACCTGTTCACGGCCCCGGGAACCTACACGGTTTCACTCACGGCCCTGAGCCCTTCAGGATGTAATAACACAAAAACAAAGTCTGTTGTCATTCGCTCCGGGCCAGCCGTTGATTTCTCTGTCAACCCGCCGCCGCAGTCGTGCAGCAATACCCAGACCCCTTTCACGAACCTGACCCCCGATCCGACAGACAGCGACATCGTTTTATGGCAGTGGAGTTTCGACGATCCTGCATCGCCATCCTCGTCAGAGGCAAAAAGTCCTTCGCATAACTTTGTCAATGCCGGTATCTACAACGTAACACTTACTGCTATAACTGATTTCGGATGTTCCCGCAGCCTTCAGAAACCCATCTCCATCGCGCAGTCGCCTTCAGTCGCTGTCAGTCATTCGCTGGCGTGCAACAACCATGCGGTCA
The DNA here is from genome assembly GCF_018598225.1 of Chryseosolibacter histidinae. Taxonomy (GTDB): domain Bacteria; phylum Bacteroidota; class Bacteroidia; order Cytophagales; family Cyclobacteriaceae; genus Chryseosolibacter; species Chryseosolibacter histidini. Next base: position 36,843 of record NZ_JAHESF010000005.1, read on the forward strand.
ATTTTACCAGCACAGGAAACAACATCCTCACCTATTATTGGGAGATGGGAACATCTTATTACGAGGTGCCCAATCCCGTGCACACCTTCAGCACTCCGGGCGATCATCTTGTAAAGCTGGTGGTGAAAGGAACCAATGCATGCGAGACAACGCACAACAAAACCGTATCCATACCTGTGCCACTCGTTCCCGATTTTTCCGTATCCAAAAACTGCGTGGGCACTGACGCAATATTTACCGACATAACCACCGGCGCAGACGTTGTGACCCAACGTACCTGGGATTTTGGCGGGCTGGGCACGGCTACCAGCTCACCAGCCTTGTTCAGGTTTACAGCTACCGGCAATAAAAATGTCAGGCTCAACGTGACCGGGCAATCGGGCTGCAGTTACACAGCGATAAAAACGGTAAGTGTAGCAACACCTCCCGTGGCTGGCTTCACGGCCACACCAGAAACAGGCGCATCGCCGCTCAGCGTACAGTTTACGAATACTTCTACCAACGCCGCACAATATGCATGGACGTTTGGTGACGGAATGGGAATGTCTACGCAGGCTTCACCGGCTTATGTATTCCAGCAAACAGGGGAGTTTGTGAGTACGCTCACCGCCACCAGCATCGAAGGATGTGAAAGCAGGATGAGCAAGACGATCAGGTCGGTGACGCCGCAGCCGGATGTGGATCTCAGGACCATCACCATGTCTGAGAATGCCGACGGTACACTGAAGGTGATCATTACCCTGCAGAACAATGGCAACACCTTTCTGAAAGATCTGCCTGTGTATGTGGATATATCCGGCAATGTAACGTTGCGTGAAATGGTGCAGGGACCGATCGCGCCCGCTGCTTTGTATAATGTTGTGCTGAGCTACGGCCTGGCACCGGGCAATGTAACCTTCCTCTGCGCAACGGCGGATCTGCAGAACGACTTCGCTCCTCAGGGCAACCGTATCTGTACAGAGCTGAATGAAAAAACCTCGTTTATAAGTCCTTACCCCAATCCCGCAAAGGACATCCTCAATGTTGAGTGGGTCGCTCCTGGGAAAACGGCGGTCAGTTTCATGCTGGTGGATGCTTTCGGCAAAAAAATGCTGGAGAACAATGTTTTATCCGCCGACGGTCTGAACCACTTTCAGCTGGATGTCAGCGGACTTCAGAGTGGCATCTACCTCCTGGTTTTCAGTGATGGCGGGGTCGTAAAGACCCAAAAGGTGCTTATTTCCGCTGAAAATTAATCCCCGGTAGTTCCTGTAATGAATGCGCTTTTCCTTTATTTTTACCCAAATAAAATTTGGCAATCAACCCTTATTCAATGAAATCTAATGTAAAACTCGACGCTACGGATAGAAAAATTCTTGAGATACTTCAGGCCAATTCAAACATTACCAATGCGCAGCTGGCCAAGGAGATCGGTCTTTCACCCGCACCCACCCTGGAGCGGGTAAACAAGCTCGAAACCTCGGGCGTGATCAGAAGCTATCATGCAGTGATCGATCCGGCCAGCGTAGGACTTAGCGTAAGCACCTTTGTGATGGCTTCCCTGAAAGGCCATAACAAGGAGAATATTGAAAAATTCATCAAGGCCATTAAGCAGATAGATGAGATCGTTGAGTGCCATCACATCACCGGTGCAGGAGACTTTATCCTGAAAATAGTTTGCGCAGACATAGCAGCCTATCAGCAGCTCATGCTGGAGAAAGTTTCTAATATCGATGTGGTCGATAGCCTCCAGTCGATGGTGATCCTCTCTACGTTTAAAGACAGTAAATCTTTGCCCGTTCAAAATTGAGCATGATAGCTGAAAGAAGTTTGATTCTCGATGCCACGCAGGTCAAGCAGAAGATCCGGCGGATGGCCTACGAGATCTATGAGCACAATTTCAAAGAGAAGACCATTGTGGTTGCCGGTATCGAAGGTCAGGGCTATGTGCTGGCCAGGCTGCTGGTGAAGGAGCTTGAGTCGATCTCCCCCGTGAAGCCCATCCTGGTGAAGGTAAGCCTTGACAAATCCGCCCCGCAGCAAAGCGAGATCACGCTCGACAGCGAAGCGAAACAACTGAAGAAAAAATGTATTGTGCTGGTGGATGACGTGCTGAACACGGGCCGCACCTTCGCTTATGGCATCAAACCATTCCTGGATATAGAAGTTAAAAAGATCGAGATCGCCGTGCTGGTCAATCGCAGTCACACCTTGTTCCCGGTTTATCCGCAGTATACAGGCTACGAGCTCTCCACCACCATCCGCGATCATGTTGAGGTCAACCTAGGTAAAGAGACCTCCGTTTATTTACGATAATCGTTCCCAATGTCAGTTCACAAGCAGGAAATTAAAAGGATCACCACCCATCAGCTCCGCGAAATGAAGAACCGCGGCGAAAAGATCGCGATGCTGACGGCCTATGACTACAGCATGGCCAGGATCATCGACGGAGCGGGTATAGATGTAGTGCTGGTAGGTGACTCCGCCAGCAACGTGATGGCGGGACACGAGACAACATTGCCCATCACACTCGATCAGATGATCTACCACGCAGCGTCTGTTGTGCGTGCCGTGAAGCGGGCGCTGGTGATCGTTGACCTTCCCTTCGGTACGTATCAGGGTAGCTCCGGTGAAGCGTTACGTTCGGCCATCCGCATCATGAAAGAAGCCGGCGCCCATGCCGTGAAGCTCGAAGGCGGCAGCGAGATCAAAGAGTCTGTAGACAGGATCCTGAGTGCCGGCATCCCTGTGATGGGACACCTCGGACTTACCCCTCAATCGATCTATAAGTTCGGCACCTACACCGTGCGGGCAAAGGAAGAAGCCGAAGCAAAAAAACTGCTCGACGATGCCAAGATGCTCGACGACTGCGGATGTTTTGGTATTGTATTGGAGAAGATCCCCGCGGCGCTTGCCAAAAAAGTTTCACAGTCCATTCAGATACCCACCATCGGCATTGGCGCAGGGCCAGATGCAGACGGCCAGGTGCTGGTAATGCAAGACATGCTGGGCATCACCAAAGAGTTCAAGCCCCGGTTCCTGAGAAGGTATGCCGACCTTGATTCCGAAGTGACAAAGGCCGTGAAAAATTATGTCACGGATGTGAAGTCGAAAGATTTTCCCAACCAGGACGAGAAGTATTAACTCGATCTCCGTTTCGAAGCAGGAGCTTGCTTCGGAGCAGGAGCTGGCGTGGCATCATCTTCCACTTCACCAAACCATACGATGCCATATTCGCCGTAAAGGCCTATGCCGATAGCCTTCCATTGAACCTGGTTCCAGATCCCTTCATTGACAATGAGTGGATTGTGCGCCGGACTGGCTTTCCATCCCGTAAGGCCTTCTTCGGCAGTAGCACCCTTCGAGCTGTAATAGGCGATCTCATACCCGTTGCCGGCATAATCGGCGATCTCTCGGGGCTTATCCCACATACATTTCGCCTCTTTGTGATCGTTGGTGTAGCAGCAGGGCGACCATTTGCCGTTTTTTGACCAGCTGTGCGGATTGCATTTGTTGTCGAAATCGAACTTGTAATTTTCTGACAGGTCGCGAGCATGCGCCTGCGCCACTTTGGTGAGCTTGGCCGACAACGCGATGGGCGGTAATCCCTTCGACTTACGGTATTCCATGATCAGCTCATATAATTTTTGCTCTTCTTTGCTCAGAATACCTTCCGTGGCCGGCTTCTGGCTGGTGAACGTAAAGCCCTGCAGGATCAGGACAGAAATGAGGATAACAAACGATTTCATAAGGTTTTTTCTAAATACGGGAACGGATAGAACGTCAATAAAGTGCTTTGCCCGGGCTAAAGATCATAAGCAATGATCCGGCCACCCCTAAAACCCCCTTCAAATCATAATCTTTTTTTCTATTTTTCGGGGCTTTTTACAAAAGCCTTACTCAAAACACTAAAATTATAAGAAATGAGCGATCAAAAAATCAGCATCAGCAACGGAAAGCTGGTAGTACCTGACAATCCGACGATTCCTTTCATAGAAGGTGACGGCACGGGCGTAGATATCTGGCCTGCCTCCAAACACGTATTCGATTCAGCCATTGAAAAAGCGTATAAAGGAAAAAGAAAGATAGAGTGGAAAGAAGTTTTAGCGGGTGAGAAGGCTTTTAACAAAACCGGCTCATGGATGCCCGATGAAACCCTCACCGCCTTCAAAACTTACCTGGTGGGTATCAAAGGACCTTTGACCACACCTGTAGGTGGCGGCATTCGCTCACTGAACGTTGCCCTGCGCCAGGACCTCGACCTCTATGCATGCGTTCGCCCCGTGCAGTGGTTCAAAGGTGTGCCTTCACCGGTAAAAGAGCCGCACAAGACCAACATGGTGATCTTCCGCGAGAACACTGAAGATATCTACGCAGGTATCGAGTTCCAGGAAGGAACCGAAGAAAATAAAAAATTCCTGAAGCTTTTTGGCGAAACTTTCCCGAAGGCCTTCAAGAAGATCCGTTTCCCTGAGACTTCAGGTATCGGTATCAAACCCGTTTCAAAAGAAGGTTCTGAGCGCCTCATCCGCTCGGCCATCGAGTTTGCCATCCAGCACAAGAAGCCTAACGTAACACTCGTGCACAAAGGCAACATCATGAAATTCACTGAAGGAGGTTTCCGCGACTGGGGATATGCCCTGGCGAAAAACGAGTTCGGTGCAAAAGATCTCGACGGCGGACCATGGCAGGTGATTGAAAAAGGTGGCCACAAGATCGTGATCAAAGATGCGATCGCCGATGCCTTCCTGCAGCAGATCCTGTTAAGGCCCGATGAGTATTCAGTGGTTGCAACCCTGAACCTTAACGGCGATTATATTTCCGATGCCCTTGCAGCCATTGTCGGTGGTATTGGTATCGCCCCTGGCGGAAACATCAACTACAAAACCGGCCACGCCATCTTCGAAGCTACCCACGGTACAGCGCCCAAGTATGCAGGTCAGGATAAAGTGAACCCTGGCTCGGTGATCCTTTCCGGTGTGATGATGTTCGAGTACATGGGCTGGCAGGAAGCCGCCGACCTGATCGTGAAAGGTCTTGAAGGCGCCATCTCCAAGAAACGTGTAACCTACGATTTCCACCGCCTCATGGAAGGCGCAACCCTGCTGAAATGCTCTGAGTTCGGCCAGGAAGTTGTGAAGAACATGTAATAACATTCCTGTTTTACAGGATACTCATCAAAGGCTTGAAGGGCCTTAATATGAATAGCCCCGGGTGCAAGCCCGGGGCTATTTGCATTTCACGTGCCATAGGAAATTTATGTCTGCCATTCACGCCGCATTAAGGATTGATTCCGAATACCATTTTTTCGGTATTGATCTTAGACCGGTTTACATGCAATTTTTGTGAGCAACCACAGAGATCATGAAAGTTTCAATAAGTTCGCGTGAATTGGAGATCCTCCGCAAGTCAGCCGATGGATTGACCGTACAACAGATCGCTCACGAACTGAATGTGAGCCAGCAAATGATCACCAAAATACAAAAGGAGATCCTGCAGCGCACCGGTGCTGTAAACCTGCTGAAAGCTTTGCAGGCATTGGCCAAAAAAGGTTTTGTATTAACGGAATAAACGAACGACTCAGAAGTCGAGCATCTTGATGGCGGTGATCGCCGCTTCTTCACCTTTGTTGCCAAGTTTACCACCCGCCCTGTCAAGAGCCTGTTGTTTGTTCAGCGTGGTAAGCACACCGAAGATCACAGGCTTGCGCGTTTTTAATCCGGCTTCCGTAACACCATAAGCAACGGCCTGGCATATATAATCGAAATGAGGGGTATCACCCTGGATCACACAGCCGAGACAGATCACGGCATCGATCTTCTTTTCTTCGGCCATCCACAAGCCGCCCAGTGAAAGCTCGAAGCTGCCCGGAACATTCTTTCGTACGATGTTTGATTTCTTCACACCGTTCCCCGTAAGGCCGGCTACGGCACCTTCGTACAAGGCCTCGGTGATCTCTTCGTTCCACTCCGCCACAACAATGGCAAATTTTTTCTTCGACAGATCGATCTTGCTTTTAACTTTTCCTGATGTTAATGGTCCGGCCATAGCTTGGTAAGTGATTAGTAATTAAATGTCGTTTGACAAAGATATGTGAAGGGAATGTAATTGAAATCTCATTTCTGGTAAGAATACTTCGCTTTAATCTCATTCCACGTCAGCACATCATAGGGATTCGCTTTGTATTCCCTTAATCGTTGATCCAAGACTTTCTTATGGTCAGAGGTGAGCTCTTTTTTTCTTTGAGACTTTTTCAATACTTGAATTCTGCTCATGGTTTTAAACAAAAAAGGGATAGAAACTCTATCCCTTTAAATTTATACTTGAATTCTTTTACGAATTGCTGTCCAGTCTTGCCTTGAACTTGCGGGCATTCTGATACTCAGAAGACTCCCAGTATTCACTGATCACTTTATCGTATGCGTCTTTTGCTTTGTCGTTCTGGTTGGCCTTTTCATAAGCAAGCGCTGCCTTCATCAGGTAAGTAGGGGTGAAGAACTTGTTGGGCTTGTAGTCAGCGGCCTTGTCATAATATTTGGCGGCATCTTCGTATTTGCCTTCTTCCATGTAGGTATCGCCGATCAGGCTGTACGCCCTCGCTTGAACCAGCAGGTCGTTCGAGCTGAAGTCTTCCAGGTAGAGGCGGGCCACTTCAAACTTGCCTTGTTTCAGGTAAGCAACACCGGCGTAATAATTGGCCAGCTTGGCAGCGTCAGTAATGCCGTACTCATCGATGATGTCGATGAAGCCGAGGTTGTTTCCGTCACCGTTCAGCGCCAGGTCGAGGCTGTCAGCTTCGAAATAGTAAACAGCCTGGAACATCTCACGCTGGGCATCAGCCTCTTTGGAGTTCTTAAAGTACTGGAAGCCAAAATAGCCTCCTACGATCAGCGCGATCAGTACCGAAACACCGATAACGGTTTTGGGATGCCGCTCAGCCCAGGTCTCTGCGCCTTGCAGTTTGTCGGCGAGTGCCTCGGGGTTCTCGAGCAATTCGTGCTTGTGTTCTACCTTCTTAGCCATGATATTATTCTGTGATACTCCATGCGGCCGGTCTCCTGCTCCTTGTTGATTTTAAGAGAGGACCAGACATGATGGGGCGCAAAACTACAAATTTGGATCGTACTTAACAACCTGTTCAGAACCCATCTCGAAAATAGATTTTAAGGAAATTTTCAAGTATTTGGCCATTATGCGAGGCGTGCTTTTGCAGCCCATACAGGAGGTAGTCTGAGCAAAAAAGCCAACGAAGCAGAATGGGCAAAGACGCCGGAAATTTCCAAAAGGTATTTTTGAGATGGGTTCTAATCTGTGATGTAAGGATAGTCGTGCTGTGCGTAAATATCCTTGAGCGCCTCCGAAGGATCCGGGAAATTGGACTCTTCTGCAAACTTCACGCTCTCCTCAATCACCTGCATGATGCGCTGGTCGATCGCTTCAAGCTCTTTTTCGGTAGCGAACTTCTTGGCCAGGATAGCCTTTCTTACCACCTCAATGGGATCGCGGCCCTTGTATTCTTCCACCTCTTCTTTGGTGCGGTATTTGGCCGGGTCAGACATGGAGTGGCCTTTATAACGGTAAGTTCTGAATTCAAGCAGGGAAGGACCTTCACCGGCGCGTGCCCGGGCAGCCGCCTTGGCCACGGCAATGTGAACAGCCTCAGGACTCATGGCGTCAACAGGCTCGGATGGTATGTCGTAAGACAAGCCCAGTTTATAAAGCTCGGTTACGTTAGAGCTGCGCTGCACAGAGGTACCCATGGCATAACCGTTATTCTCGATAACGAAGATCACAGGGATCTTCCACAGCATGGCCTGGTTCAGCGCTTCGTGAAAAGCACCCTGGCGCACAGCACCGTCGCCCATATAGCACATGCAAAGATTTTTTGTTTTGTTATATTTTTCAGCGAACGCAATGCCTACGCCCAGTGGTATCTGTCCACCCACAATGCCATGTCCGCCAAAGAAACCATGCTCTTTATCAAAAATGTGCATGGAGCCGCCTTTGCCTTTAGAGATGCCGGTCTCTTTCGCGAAAAGCTCGGCCATCACGGCTTTCGGGTCAGTGCCCAGTGCCAGCGGATGTGCGTGGTCGCGGTATGCCGTGATCCACTTGTCGTCTTTCGTCAGGGCCGTAACCGCTCCTGCAACGCAGGCTTCCTGTCCAATATATAAGTGACAAAATCCCTTGATCTTTTGCATTCCGTAAAGCTGCCCGGCTCTTTCTTCAAACTTGCGCATCAGTTGCATGCTGTCATACCAGAACAGGTATGTTTCCTTGGAAAACTCAATTTTCCCCTCTTTGGCAACCGGCTCGTTCTTCGCTTTGGTGGTCGTAGACATATTCCTAATTTTGAAATGAACTGCGAAAATAAGCCCCGAACGAACATTCGCCAAACTTTCGTTATAAATACGTTGTAAATACTGCATGTACCTAGAGAAACTCCAGCTTATTAACTTCAAGAACTATGGGGAGGCCAGGCTGGATTTTTCATCCAAAATCAATGTTCTGGTAGGAAAAAACGGCAGTGGCAAAACAAACCTGCTCGACGCCATCCACTACCTGTCGCTGACCCGGAGCGCCTTTACCTCCTCCGATAATTTTTCCATTCGCCAGGGTGAAGATTTTTTTACCGTTAAAGGATCGTTCAAACGCGAGAGGGACCAGCGCGACATCACCTGCTCCATTCAGGCGGGCTCGAAAAAGACCTTCCGCGAAGGCGTTAACGATTACCAGAAGCTGAGCGAGCATATCGGAAAATATCCTGTGGTACTCATCGCTCCTGACGATACCGAGCTGGTGAAGGAGGGAAGCGAGGAGCGCCGAAAGTTCTTCGACAGCATCATTTCGCAGCTCGACAGGGTTTACCTTGAAGCGTTGATCCGCTACAACCAGGCACTGAAGCAACGCAACAGCTTATTGAAGATGTTTGCGGATACCAGCTCGTTCGATGCCATTGCCCTTGAATCGTATGACCGCGTGCTGGTGCAGGCCGGAACAGTGCTTTTTGATACACGAAAGCGTTTTATCCATGAATTCCTGCCCGTTTTCAGGCAGTTCTATCAATTTATTGTAGCCGATGAGCAGGCCGACCTGGAATACAGGACCGAATTGTTAAAGACCGGGTTTGAAGCCGGCCTCAACGCCAACCGGCAGCGCGACCTCTATCTTCAGCGTACCAGCTTCGGCGTGCATCGCGACGATTACCAGTTTACCCTGGGGACGGGCGACCTGAAAAGATTGGGATCGCAGGGACAGCAGAAGTCTTTTATCATCGCCCTGAAGCTGGCCCAGTTCGAGATCATTAAACGGGATAAGGGTTTTAAGCCGATCTTATTATTAGACGATATTTTTGATAAGCTTGATGATTTCCGGATCGCCAGGTTGCTGGAGCTGATCCGGCACGACGAGCTGGGCCAGTTATTCATTACCGATGCCCGTCCCGACAGAACCGCCGCCTTGCTCAGGTCGGTGGATGTTCCCGCCACCGTTTTTTATGTGAAGAACGGTACCATATCAGAATCGCCAGAATTTTCTTGAGAAGTAGCCCGATTTGACTAAACTTTGTACAGGCAAAGGCGATGGGGATTTTAGCATGAAAAAAGACAAAGACGATATTCAATCCGTAGGGCAGGCTATCCGCGAGATGCTGAACTCATACCGCCTCACCTCGAAATTTGACGAGACCCAACTGATCGCGTCCTGGGAAAGAATAGCCGGCAAGCCAATCGCCCGGCGTACCAAAAAGATCTATATAAGAGATAAAGTGCTTTTTGTGGAGCTCGATTCGCCTTCTATGAAGCATGATTTCTCCCTGCACAAGAACCAGGTGCTCGAATTATTCAAGAAAGAGTTCGGTACCGGCATCATCGCGGACATTATCGCCATGTAAAGGCGGATGGATTTTCTTATGACTTTTTTGAAGCTTAGCCTATGCTTAGAGAAGGCTTAGGGAATGCTTAGCTTGATGCTTAGAGAGAAACATTGGGTTTTTGGGCTTTTTAAGCACCCGAATGGATAATCTTCTGATAAAAACGGCGGGCAAAGCAGCAGGCTTCTCACAGATCTTTCTCGAATTCGTGTGAAATTATTTGAATTTCGACATAGAAGTTTTGAAAAAGTGGAAAACCGTATAATTTTGCACTCCTGTTTTTTCAGCGCAGGCTAAAGAGGCAGGTTTCAGAGTTCTTTATTTTACTGGAAACCAATCATCAGGGGGAATACCAAAGCGGCCAACTGGGACAGACTGTAAATCTGTTGTCTTATGACTTCATAGGTTCGAATCCTATTTCCCCCACTCCTTATCTTTCCTCTCCTTTTAAGGAGAGGCCAGGTGAGGTCAACGCGGGAGTAGCTCAGTTGGTAGAGCGGCAGCCTTCCAAGCTGCAGGTCGCGGGTTCGAACCTCGTCTCCCGCTCTCTTCCTGGCATCAGGCATTGGGAGAATACCTAATGATCAATACCAAGGAAATGCCGTTGTAGCTCAGTGGTAGAGCACTTCCTTGGTAAGGAAGAGGTCGACAGTTCAATCCTGTTCAACGGCTCAGGAAATAGTTTCAAAGTTTAAAATTTGAAGTTTAAAGTTAGGCTCGATCGAAGCGCAACTTGAAATTTTAGACCCCGAACCTGAAACTGGATATTTCGAACTTTGAATTTTTGAGATCTCTGCTCACCGATGCGTAGCGAACATCAATGCGTGTCAGAAATCCCAAGCGAATAACCCTTATTCGAAAGGCTTACAATGTTTAGGGTGTAGTTTTCTCTCAGAAGGAGAGACATTAAAACGACAAATTTTAATAAACACTAATACACTTTAAACTTTAACTGGGATTTTCAAATATGGCTAAAGAAACATTCGATCGTTCGAAACCGCACGTAAACGTTGGTACCATCGGTCACGTTGACCACGGCAAAACCACCCTTACTGCTGCAATTACCAAAGTTCTTTCTACTAAAGGACTTGCTTCAATGCGCGACTTCTCTTCTATTGATAACGCACCTGAAGAAAAAGAAAGGGGTATCACCATCAACACTTCACACGTAGAGTACGCTACTGAAAAGAGGCACTATGCGCACGTTGACTGTCCTGGTCACGCTGACTATGTGAAGAACATGGTTACCGGTGCTGCCCAGATGGACGGCGCTATCCTCGTGGTAGCTGCTACCGATGGTCCTATGCCCCAGACTCGCGAGCACATCCTGCTGGCCCGTCAGGTAGGTGTACCTGCCCTGGTAGTGTTCATGAACAAAGTTGACTTGGTTGACGATCCTGAATTGCTTGACCTCGTTGAAATGGAAGTTCGCGAACTGATGTCTGCTTACAACTTCCCTGGCGATACCATGCCTGTGATCAGGGGTTCTGCCTTGGGTGCCCTCAACGGCGAGCCTAAGTGGGTTGCTAAAGTTGAAGAGCTGATGAACGCTGTAGATGAGCACATTCCGCTCCCCGTTCGTCTGGTTGACAAAGACTTCCTCATGCCTGTGGAAGACGTGTTCTCGATCACAGGTCGTGGTACTGTTGCTACCGGCCGTATTGAGCGCGGTGTGATCAAAACTGGTGACCCCGTTCAGATCCTCGGTATGGGTGCTGAAAACCTTACTTCTACCATCACTGGTGTGGAAATGTTCCGCAAGATCCTCGACAGAGGTGAAGCTGGTGACAACGTAGGTCTGCTGCTCCGTGGTATTGAAAAAGAGCAGATCAAGAGGGGTATGGTTATCTGTAAGCCTAACTCAGTAACACCTCATGCTAAATTCAAGGCTGAAGTGTACGTACTGTCTAAAGAAGAAGGTGGTCGTCACACCCCGTTCTTCAACAAATACCGCCCTCAGTTCTACTTCCGTACAACGGACGTAACTGGCGAGATCATGCTGCCTGCCGGCGTTGAAATGGTTATGCCTGGCGATAACATTTCAATCGAAGTACAGCTGATCAACAAGATCGCTATGGAGAAAGGTCTCCGCTTCGCTATCCGCGAAGGTGGCCGTACCGTAGGATCAGGTCAGGTAACTGAAATCCTCGATTAATCGATTGATTATCAATACAAAGCGTTTCTGAGAAATTTCTCAGGAACGCTTTTGTTTTCTGGTGTTTTCTCCTACCTTTGCAGTCCTTTTGGGCTGAGTAGACGGGTGCGGCTCAGGAGATTGGGCGGGCCCCGTTAAAGTGGCGACAAAAGGGCTGAAAAACAGGGAATAAAACGGGTGTAGCTCATCCCGAGAATGATCGGGGAGGTAGAGGAGCTGGAAACAGCTTCAACCAGGAGCGAAGCTTTTAATAAACGGGTGTAGCTCAATGGGTAGAGTAGCTCCGACAGGAGCTGGTGAAGTTCCGCCAAATTGAGTAAGTCCTGTAAGAATGAAATAAACGGGTGTAGCTCAATTGGTAGAGTAGCGGTCTCCAAAACCGTTGGCTGGGAGTTCGAGTCTCTCCACCCGTGCAAAGAAAATAACAGGGCTGACCATCTACCGAAGCCCTGGCATTTGGTAGATAATTAAAGATCATGGAGAAATTAAGAACCTATATCGCAGAATCCTGGGATGAGATCAAGAACAAGGTAACTTGGTCCAAGTACAGTGAATTACAGGGAAGTGCCGTGCTGGTTTTGGTGGCATCTACCCTTTTTGCGTTGGTGATCGGGGCGATTGATTGGGTTTTCAAAACCGGTTTGCAGTGGTTTTATACTGAATTTTAATATACGGGCATGGGCGAGCTGAAATGGTACGTACTCAGGGTTGTCAGTGGCCAGGAAAAGAAGGTAAAATCTTACCTGGAAACTGAGATCGAGCGCTCCAAGCTGACGGATTTCATTCCGCAGGTGCTTATCCCATCAGAGAAGGTATATGAAATGAGGGGAGGCAAGAAGCGGGTGAGGGAAAGAAACTTTTTCCCCGGTTATGTGCTCGTTTCAGCAGACCTGTCGAACGGTGAGGCTTATCACACAGTGAATAACATCCCTGGCGTGATCGGTTTTCTCGGTAACAACGGAACCGGCTCTTCCAAAGAACCTGTTTCGCTTCGTCAGTCTGAAGTGAACCGCATCCTGGGTAAGGTAGACGAGATCGACGAATTCGAAGTAAAACTCGAAACACCGTTTATCAAAGGCGAATCCGTAAAAGTAATGGACGGTCCATTCAGCGGATTTACAGGAACTGTGGAAGAGATTTTTGAAGACAAGAAAAAGCTCAACGTTATGGTGAAGATCTTCGGCCGTAACACTCCGGTGGAGCTGAGCTATATGCAGGTAGAAAAATTAGACTAAGATTTTGAGCTAAGCGAATATGGCAAAGGAAGTAACAGGTTATCTGAAATTACAGGTAAAAGGCGGCGCAGCAAACCCTGCACCCCCCATCGGCCCGGCATTGGGTTCCAAAGGTCTTAACATCATGGACTTTTGCAAGCAGTTCAATGCACGTACACAGGACAAACCCGGCCAGGTACTGCCGGTTTTAATCACGATCTACAACGACAAGTCTTTCGACTTCGTGATCAAAACCCCTCCGGCTGCCATATTGATCCTCGATGCGGCCAAGAAACAGAAAGGTTCAGCAGAACCTAACCGCACCAAGGTTGGATCGATCACCTGGGATCAGGTGAAAACCATCGCGGAAACCAAAATGCCCGACCTCAACGCTTTCAAGGTTGAATCAGCCATGAAAATGGTTGCCGGTACAGCAAGAAGCATGGGTATCACAGTATCAGGAACAGCCCCTTGGGATAAATAACCGATTAAGACAATGGCAAGAATTTCAAAAAACAGAAAAGCTGTTTTAGCAAAATACAATCCCGAGAAAGAATACTCTCTGGAAGAGGCAGCAAAAGTATTGAAGGAGATCACCTTCGTTAAGTTCGATTCATCTGTCGATCTGGATATCCGCCTGGGCGTTGATCCTAAGAAATCTGATCAGATGGTTCGTGGCGTGGTTTCTTTACCCCACGGTATCGGAAAGACCGTACGTGTGCTGGTGCTCTCCACCCCTGACAAACATCAGGAGGCGAAAGATGCCGGTGCCGATCACGTAGGCCTGGATGACTATATCCAGAAGATCGAACAGGGATGGACAGACATCGACGTGATCATCTGTACCCCCACCGTTATGGCAAAAGTAGGTAAGCTCGGTAAAGTGCTTGGACCTCGCGGTTTAATGCCAAACCCTAAATCAGGAACTGTTACGCTAGAAGTCGGTAAGGCCGTCAAAGAAGTGAAAGCCGGTAAGATCGACTTCAAAATTGATAAACAAGGTATCATCCACGTGGGCATTGGAAAAGCTTCCTTCTCGGCCGATAAGATCCGGGACAATGCTGCGGAAATGATCCAAACCGTGGCAAAGCTGAAACCCGCCTCTGCGAAAGGTGCATACTTCAGAAGTATCACTATTTCTACAACCATGAGCCCGGGCATCACCGTTGACACGAATTCAATTGCTGGTATTTAAGATCTAAAAACATGACCAGAGAAGAAAAAGCACAGATTATAGAAGAGCTCGCAGAGAAATTTGCTAACCATGCCCACTTCTACATCACTGACGCTACCGGTTTTACCGTAGCCCAGGTGAACAATTTCAGAAGGCTGTGCTTCAAAAGCGGTGTGGAGTACCGTGTTTACAAGAACACGCTGATCCGCAAAGCGCTCGAGAGGCAGGAAGGCACGGATTTCTCACCTTTGTTCAATAGCCTGCATGGTTTCTCAGGAGTGATTTTCTCCAAAGAAGCCGGCAACGTACCTGCCAAGGTGATCCAGGAATTCCGCAAAAAGCTGGAAGGCAAACCGAAGCTGAAAGCAGCTTCTATCTCCGCCGATTTCTTTATCGGTGACGAAAATGTAAAAGTACTTGCTGAGCTGAAGTCTAAAAATGAGCTCATTGGCGAAGTTATCTCCCTGCTCCAATCTCCTGCCAAGAATGTTATCTCTGCTCTTCAGAGTGGAAAGCACACTGTGGCCGGTCTGGTGAAAGCACTGGAATCTCGCGCGAAATAAAATTATTGTTGAACCTGAATTAATTAAATCTTACAAAAATGGCTGATATTAAAGCTCTTGGAGATCAACTTGTTGAACTCACCGTGAAAGAAGTTAACGAACTGGCTTCTTATCTGAAAGAAACCTACGGTATTGAACCTGCTGCTGCCGCTGTAGCTGTAGCTGCGCCTGGCGCAGGTGGAGCTGGTGGTGCTGCCGCTGCTGAAAAGACAAACTTCGACGTAGTATTGAAAGCCGCTGGTGCTAACAAACTGCAGATCGTGAAGTTAGTGAAGGAACTTACAGGTCTTGGTCTGAAAGAAGCTAAAGATGTGGTTGACGGTGCTCCCAAAACCATTAAAGAAGGCTTGCCTAAGGACGAAGCTGAGAACCTTAAGAAGCAACTCGTTGAGGCTGGTGCCGAAGTTGAGTTGAAGTAATCTTCTGAAGGCGAAGACTACCGTCTAACAAGCTTCGGTTAGACCCTGGTCGTTCTGATCCCGTAAAATCGGGCCAGAATCAGACAGGGTCTATCCCTATTTATGCCCCCTGGCATTTATACCCGAACTAACTGAGCATACACGCTTGTTCTAGTCCAGGATTTTAGAACCTAAAAAGAAACAACCTTGGCAAAGAAGATGAATACTGGTAGGATCGACTTCTCTTCAATTGAGAAAGTGCTCGACTACCCTGATTTTCTGGATCTCCAACTCCAGTCTTTCAAAGATTTCTTACAAATCGAAACTCCGGCCGAAAAAAGACAGAACGAAGGTCTTTACAAGGTTTTCGCAGAGAATTTCCCCATCAGCGATTCCCGCGAGAATTTTGTGCTTGAGTTCGTTGACTATACCATCGATCCTCCGAAATATAACGTTGACGAGTGTATCGACAGGGGATTGACGTTCTCCGTGCCGCTCAAAGCGAAGCTCAGACTTACCTGCAACGATGAGGATAACGAAGATTTCGAGACCATCGAACAGGAAGTATTCCTTGGAAATATCCCGTACATGACCGAGAAAGGTTCATTTGTGATCAATGGCGCCGAACGCGTTATCGTATCACAGCTGCACCGCTCGCCCGGTGTGTTCTTTGCCATGAGCAAGCACACCAACGGTACCAAACTGTATTCGGCCCGTATCATCCCTTTCAAAGGATCATGGATTGAATTCGCCACCGATGTGAACGCCGTCATGTATGCGTACATCGATCGTAAAAAGAAATTCCCCGTAACCACCCTGCTCCGCGCAATCGGTTATGGTTCAGATAAAGATATCCTCGACCTCTTCGGATTGTCTGAAGAAGTGGAGGCTAACAAAAACACGCTCAAGAAAGTAGTGGACAGAAAGCTTGCTGCAAGGGTGCTCAAGACCTGGACAGAAGATTTCGTGGACGAAGATACCGGTGAAGTGGTTTCTATCGACCGTAATGAAGTTCTCCTCGAGCGTGACCACGTCATCGCAGCAGAAGACGTAGACGTGATCCTGGATTCAGGCGTGAAGTCTATCATCCTGCACCGCGACGATATCAACATCGCCGACTACAACATCATTTTCAATACCCTCGCCAAGGATACTTCCAACTCTGAAAAAGAAGCGGTTGAGTACATCTACCGCCAGTTGAGAAATACCGAAGCGCCTGATGAACAAACCGCCCGCGATATCATCCAGAGCCTGTTCTTCAGCGAAAAACGTTACGACCTCGGTGAAGTAGGCCGCTACAGGATCAACAAGAAGCTCGGTCTCGACCTGGGCTACGATCAGCGCGTGCTTACCAAAGAAGATATTATCCTCATCGTGAAGTACCTCATCGGCCTCATCAACTCGAAGGCTGTTGTTGACGACATCGATCACCTGTCTAACAGGAGGGTAAGAACCGTAGGTGAGCAATTGTACTCACAGTTCGGCGTAGGTCTTGCCCGTATGGCCAGGACCATCAAGGAAAGAATGAACGTACGCGACAACGAAGACTTCAAGCCTGTTGACCTGATCAACGCGCGTACCCTGTCTTCGGTGATCAACTCGTTCTTCGGAACCAACCAGCTTTCACAGTTCATGGACCAGACCAACCCGCTGGCCGAGATCACCCACAAGCGCAGGATGTCTGCCCTTGGTCCAGGTGGTCTGTCGCGCGAGCGTGCAGGCTTCGAGGTTCGTGACGTACACTATACACACTACGGCCGTCTCTGTACCATCGAAACGCCTGAAGGTCCGAACATCGGTCTGATCTCTTCCCTCTGCGTTCATGCAAAAGTGAACAAGATGGGCTTCATCGAAACACCTTACCGCAAGATCGAAAATGGTAAAGTGAAGATGAAAGACCCTGTGATCTTCCTTACCGCAGAAGAAGAAGATACCAACTATATCGCTCAGGCCAATGCGCCGATCAAACCTACCGGCGAGTTCACAGTAGAAAAAGTGAAATCGCGCTTTGAAGGTGACTTCCCGGTGGTGGAACCGAAAGATCTGAAGTACATGGACATTGCGCCTAACCAGATCGTGTCGGTGGCTGCATCCCTGATCCCCTTCCTGGAGCACGACGATGCTAACCGCGCCCTCATGGGTTCGAACATGCAGCGTCAGGCAGTGCCCCTGATGAGACCCGAAGCCCCCATCGTGGGAACAGGCCTCGAAGGACAGGTAGCCCTCGACTCACGTGCCCTCATCCTGGCAGAAGGACCTGGTGTTGTTGAGTTTGTAGATGCCAAGAAGATCGTCATCAAATACGAAGTGACCGACGAGCAGAGACTCGTGAACTTCGACGATGAGTTCAAAACATACACCCTGATCAAGTTCAGAAGAACCAACCAGGATACCTGCATCAACCTTACACCGCTGGTAATGAAAGGCCAGAAAGTGGTGAAAGGTCAGCCGCTGTGCCAGGGTTATGCTACCGAAGCCGGTGAGCTGGCGCTGGGCCGCAACCTGCTCGTAGCCTACATGCCTTGGCAGGGTTACAATTTCGAGGATGCGATCGTGATCTCCGAGCGCGTTGTGCGTGACGATATCTACACATCGATCCACATCGAAGAGTTCGAGCTTGAAGTACGCGACACCAAACGTGGTGAAGAAGAGCTTACGTCAGAGATCCCGAACGTGAGCGAAGAAGCTGTAAAACACCTCGACGAGAACGGTATCATCCGCATCGGCGCCGAAGTGAAAGAAGGCGATATCCTCATCGGCAAGATCACCCCGAAAGGTGAAACCGATCCTACACCGGAAGAAAAGCTCCTCAGGGCGATCTTCGGTGACAAGGCCGGCGATGTGAAAGATGCATCCCTCAAGGCGCCGCCATCACTGAAAGGTGTGGTGATCGATACCAAGCTGTTCTCGAGACCCAAACGCGACAAAGACGTTCGCACCAAGTCTAAGAAAGAGCTTGACGCGCTGAAGAACAAGTACAGCAAGCAGCTCACCGATCTCCGCGAGGAGATGGTGAAGAAGCTTACCACCCTGCTGAACGGAAAGACCAGCAACGGTGTGAAGCATAAATTCGGAGACGAGCTGGTAAGCAAAGGTGTGAAGTTCTCTCAGAAGGTGATTGACAACAATCTCTTCCCTGACAAGAACATCTACCGCGACGAAAGCAATTACAACGTTCCGGAAGAAGTGAACCTGATCGCTGACGTCAGCCTCGAGAACTGGACCAGCGACGAGCATACCAACGAGCTGATCGGTTATACAGTGAAGAACTACCTGCTGAAGCGTAACACTTACGCCGGTGAGTTCAAACGCGAGCGCTTCACCCTCGAAGTAGGTGATGAGCTGCCGACCGGTATCGTTCAACTTGCCAAAGTTTATGTCGCCAAGAAGCGCAAGCTGAAAGTGGGTGATAAGATGGCAGGTCGCCACGGTAACAAAGGTGTTGTGGCCAGGATCGTGCGTGAAGAAGACATGCCGTTCCTTGAAGACGGAACACCGGTTGATATCTGTCTGAACCCGCTGGGCGTACCTTCGCGTATGAACCTGGGTCAGATCTATGAGACCGTATTGGCGTGGGCCGGACATAAGCTCGGCAAAAAATATGCAACACCGATCTTTGACGGTGCTTCTATGGATGAGGTACAGAAAGAACTGAAGGATGCAGGCCTGCCTGACGCCGGAAGAACTTACCTGTACGATGGTCTGACCGGTGAGAAGTTCGATCAGCCCGTAACCGTAGGTATCGCATACATGCTGAAACTCGGCCACCTTGTTGATGATAAGATGCACGCACGTTCTATCGGACCTTACTCGCTCATCACACAGCAGCCGCTGGGTGGTAAAGCACAGTTCGGTGGACAACGTTTTGGAGAAATGGAGGTTTGGGCTATCGAAGCATTCGGTGCGTCCCATATCCTGCAGGAGATCCTGACCATCAAGTCCGACGACGTGATCGGTCGTGCAAAAGCATACGAAGCCATCGTGAAAGGCGAGAACATGCGCAAGCCTAACATCCCTGAATCGTTCAACGTACTCGTGCACGAGCTCAGAGGTCTGGCGCTTGAGATAACAATGGATTAAAGTCGATAGTCGATAGTCCATGGTCGGTAGTACTATGGACTATGGACCATGGACTATGGACTTAAAAGAATTGTAGACAAACTGAAAACTAAGAATATGTCTTTCAGAAAAAATAAAAAGATCAACAACGACTTCTCCAAGATCACCATCAGCCTTGCTTCTCCTGAATCTATTCTGGAAAGCTCGCATGGTGAAGTAACCCAGCCGGAAACGATCAACTACAGAACCTACAAGCCTGAGATGGGCGGTCTGTTCTGCGAAAGGATCTTCGGACCGGTGAAGGATTGGGAATGTCATTGTGGAAAATATAAGAGGATCAGGTATAAAGGCATCATCTGCGACCGCTGCGGTGTTGAGGTTACGGAGAAGAAAGTAAGGCGCGAGCGCATGGGCCACATCGAACTGGTGGTGCCCGTAGCACACATCTGGTACTTCCGTTCGCTGCCCAACAAGATCGGTTACCTGTTAGGCCTTCCTACCAAGAAACTCGACCAGATCATCTACTACGAGCGTTATGTGGTTATTCAGCCCGGTATCAAGGAAGAAGATGGTGTGAACCGTCTCGACTTCCTCACCGAAGAAGAATACCTCGACATCGTTGACAAGCTTCCCCGCGAAAACCAGCTCCTGGACGACAATGATCCCAAGAAGTTCATTGCGAAAATGGGAGCCGATGCGCTGGAGATGCTGTTGTCAAGAACACAGCTCGATACACTGTCTTATGAATTAAGACACCAGGCTGCTACCGATACATCGCAGCAGCGTAAAGCTGAAGCGTTGAAGCGCCTGAAAGTAGTGGAAGCTTTCCGCGAAGCACGCACCCGCATTGAGAACAAGCCCGAATGGATGGTGATCAAGATGGTGCCTGTGATCCCGCCGGAACTGCGTCCGCTCGTACCGTTGGATGGTGGCCGTTTTGCAACATCAGATCTCAACGACCTTTACAGGCGTGTGATCATCCGTAACAACCGTCTGAAAAGACTGATCGATATCAAAGCTCCTGAAGTGATCCTTCGTAACGAGAAGCGTATGCTCCAGGAAGCTGTCGACTCACTGTTCGACAACTCGAGAAAAGTGAACGCCGTACGTTCCGATGGAAACCGCGCGCTGAAATCTTTGAGCGACATGCTGAAAGGTAAACAAGGCCGCTTCCGTCAGAACCTGCTCGGTAAACGTGTTGACTACTCAGGTCGTTCGGTGATCGTGGTAGGTCCTGAACTGAAGCTTCACGAGTGCGGTCTGCCCAAAGACATGGCCGCTGAGTTGTTCAAGCCGTTCATCATCCGCAAGCTGATCGAAAGGGGAATTGTAAAGACCGTGAAGTCGGCCAAGAAGATTGTAGACCGAAAAGATCCCGTGATCTGGGATATTTTGGAAAACGTGTTGAAAGGACACCCTGTGCTGCTCAACCGTGCTCCTACACTTCACAGGCTCGGTATCCAGGCATTCCAGCCCAAGCTGATCGAAGGAAAAGCTATCCAGCTGCACCCGCTCGTTTGTACCGCGTTCAACGCTGACTTCGACGGTGACCAGATGGCGGTTCACGTTCCGCTCGGCCAGGAAGCGATCCT
This sequence comes from Chryseosolibacter histidinae, assembly GCF_018598225.1. GTDB lineage: Bacteria > Bacteroidota > Bacteroidia > Cytophagales > Cyclobacteriaceae > Chryseosolibacter > Chryseosolibacter histidini. The sequence goes on from NZ_JAHESF010000005.1 coordinate 57,848, forward strand.
CGAAGCATCCATGCTGATGCTTTCATCGCACAACATCCTGAACCCTGCTAACGGCGCGCCTATCACCGTACCTTCTCAGGACATGGTGTTGGGACTGTACTACCTGACCAAAGGCCGCAAAGGCACTCCTGAAGTGGCTGTGAAAGGAGAAGGAAAACGTTTCTACTCTGCCGAAGAGGTGATCGTAGCCTTCAACGAAGGCAAGCTCTCCAAGCATGCCATCGTTAAAGTAAGGGTGAATGTAAAAGACAAGAAGACCGGTGCAATTGCTTATAAGCCCGTTGAGACCGTAGTAGGTCGCGTGCTCTTCAACCAATATGTTCCGGAAGAAGTAGGCTTTGTGGATGAGCTCCTCACTAAGAAGAAGCTTCAGACCATCATTGCCGACGTATTCAAATATGCAGGCCTTTCGAAGACCGCCAAGTTCCTCGATGATATCAAAGAGCTCGGTTTCCAGATGGCTTACAAAGGAGGTCTTTCCATGGGTCTTAACGACGTGAAAGTACCTGCCGAAAAAGAGAAGCTCGTGGCCAATGCCCAGGAAGAAGTTGATGCCGTTTGGAACAACTACATGATGGGTCTGATCACAGACAACGAACGTTACAACCAGGTGATCGATATCTGGACGAGGACCAACACGTTGCTGACCAACACGCTGATGAAGCAGTTGGAAGAAGACAACCAGGGCTTCAACTCGATCTACATGATGATGCACTCCGGTGCACGGGGTTCGAGGGAACAGATCCGTCAGCTGGGCGGTATGCGCGGTCTGATGGCCAAGCCTCAGAAAAACCTTGCCGGATCAGTAGGTTCCATCATCGAGAACCCGATCCTTTCAAACTTCAAGGAAGGTCTGGACGTACTCGAGTACTTCATCTCTACGCACGGTGCACGTAAAGGTCTTGCCGATACAGCGTTGAAAACCGCTGACGCAGGTTACCTGACCCGCCGTCTTGTAGACGTGGCACACGACCTCGTGATCACGGAAGAGGACTGCGGAACACTGCGTGGTCTGAAAGTAACAGCGCTGAAAGACAACGAAGATATCGTGGAGCCGCTGTCTGAAAGGATCGTAGGCCGTGTAACTGTACATGCTGTGTATGATCCGTTGACCGACGAGCTGATCGTTGATGCCAACGAGGAGATCACAGACGAGATCGCCAAACGCGTTGAAGAAACTGCAATTGAAGAAGTGGAGATCCGTTCGCTGCTCACCTGCGAATCGAAGATCGGTGGATGTGCAAAATGCTACGGCCGTAACCTGGCTACTGGCAAGATGGTACAGACCGGTGAAGCAGTAGGTGTTATCGCTGCACAGTCGATCGGTGAACCTGGAACCCAGCTGACGCTGCGTACCTTCCACGTGGGTGGTACTGCATCGAACATCGCGGTGGAAGCCAACATCAAGGCCAAGTTCCCCGGTGTTGTTGAGTTCGAAGGTATCCGTATCATCGAGACCACAGACAATGAGAACAATCCTGTACGTGTCGTAATGGGCCGTACCGGTGAAATTAGAATTACAGATAAAGAGAAGGGCAGAGTGCTGATCACCAACAACGTGCCTTATGGCGCTTTCCTGAAAGTGAAAGATGGCGAGAAAGTTGAAAAAGGTGATGAGCTTTGCTTCTGGGATCCTTACAATGCGGTGATCCTTTCAGAGTTCGACGGTACCATCGAGTACGAGTCGATCATCGAAGGTGTTACTTTCAAGGAAGAATCTGACGAACAGACCGGTCACCGTGAAAAAGTGATCACTGAAACCAGAGATAAGACCAAGAACCCGGCCATCGTTGTAAAAGGTAAGACCGATACCAAGGGATACAACATCCCGGTAGGCGCTCACCTTGCGGTGGATGAAGGCGAGAAGATCAAGGCTGGCCAGGTGCTGGCGAAGATCCCTCGTACAATGGGTAAATCAAGGGATATCACCGGTGGTCTGCCCCGTGTAACAGAATTGTTCGAGGCACGTAACCCGTCTAACCCGGCCGTGGTAAGTGAGATCGATGGTGTTGTAACCTATGGCGGTATCAAACGTGGTAACCGTGAGATCTTCATCGAATCACGCGACGGTGTTCAGAAACGTTACCTCGTACCGTTGTCGAAGCACATCCTTGTTCAGGATAACGACTTTGTGAAGGCTGGTCAGCCGTTGTCTGATGGCTCGATCACACCTTCTGACATCCTGCTCATCAAAGGACCTACAGCCGTACAGGAATACCTGGTGAACGAGATCCAGGAAGTGTACCGTCTGCAGGGTGTGAAGATCAACGATAAGCACATCGAAGCCATCGTAAGCCAGATGATGCAGAAGGTAGAGATCATCGATCCGGGTGATACTAACTTCCTGCCTGGTGAATATGTAGACAAGTTTGCTTTCCGCGAGGAGAACGACTCGGTGATCGATAAGAAAGTGGTAGTGGATGCAGGTGATTCTGCAACGATGAAGCCTGGCCAGATCATCACAGCACGTGAGTTCCGCGACGAGAACTCGCTGTTGAGAAGAAAAGACCAGAAACTTGTTGAAGTTCGCGATGCACTGGCTGCCGTTTCAAGGCCTACGCTGCAGGGTATTACCCAGGCGTCTTTGAAAACTGAAAGCTGGTTGTCAGCCGCTTCCTTCCAGGAGACTACCAAAGTACTGAGCGAAGCTGCTATCCGCGGTAAAACTGACTGGTTGATGGGTATGAAGGAGAACGTGATCGTAGGTCACCTGATCCCTGCCGGTACAGGCCAGCGTAAGTTCAACGACATCATTGTTACTCATAAAGATGAGTACAATGCCCTGACCGCCGGTGCCGAAGCAAGGGCCAGAGACAGGGAGAAAGAGCTTCAGGACTAATCACCTGATGTGACAATACAGGTGCGGATGAGCTGATCAAAAGGCCATCCGCACTTTTTGCTTATAAAAACAACATTTATGGCAGAGGACAAGAACAAGCAACAGCAGGCCCAAAACCAGATCAACATTGAGCTGACGGAGGAGATTGCGGAAGGGATCTATTCGAACCTGGCCATGATCGCCCATTCCAACAGTGAATTTGTGATCGATTTTATCCGGCTGATGCCGGGTGTTCCCAAAGCGAAGGTCAAATCCAGGATCGTGATCACTCCGGAGCATGCCAAACGCTTTTTGCTGGCCCTGAAAGACAATATTGACAAGTATGAAGCTTCCTTTGGCCAGATCAAAAGAACGGAGGATATGCCCAAATTCCCCATGAATTTCGGGGGTACGATGGGAGAAGCTTAGGGCTTCGGAACCTCAGAAAAGGGCATTGTAAGCCGATAACGGTACAAAAATCTTGCTAAAAGGCTTTGTATCCTTTATTACTTATAATACCTTTGCAGTCCTAATTTCAGAGAGGTCTTTTTCTAATTAGAAAATCTTCCAATTGGAAGGACTTGTAATTCGAAAGACCAATAACGAGAGAGATTTATAAATTAAGTATATAAATGCCTACCATTCAGCAACTTGTAAGAAAAGGACGGAAGAAGCTGACCTTCAAGTCTAAGTCTCCTGCCCTTGATTCCTGCCCTCAGCGCAGGGGCGTATGTACACGTGTGTACACTACTACGCCTAAGAAACCCAATTCAGCCATGCGGAAAGTGGCGAGGGTTCGTCTTACCAACGGAAAAGAAGTCAACGCTTATATCCCCGGCGAAGGTCACAACCTTCAGGAGCACTCAATTGTTCTCATCCGTGGTGGCAGGGTGAAAGATCTTCCGGGTGTTCGTTACCACATCATCCGTGGTGCACTGGATACTGCAGGCGTGAATGGTCGCAAGCAGGCCAGGTCAAAATATGGTGCTAAAAGGCCGAAAGCCGGTGCAGCAGCTGCAGCGCCAGCAAAAGGCGGTAAAAAATAATCAGATAAAGTCATGAGAAAGACAAAACCTAAAAAGAGATACTTACTTCCCGATCCTAAATTCCAGGATACGCTGGTAACGAAGTTTGTAAACTATCTGATGGAACAAGGCAAGAAGAGCGTGGCTTATAACATCTTCTATGATGCCGTAGCACAAGTTGAGAAGAAGACCAACGAGCCCGGTATCGAAGTATGGAAACGCGCCATGAACAACCTCATGCCTGCTGTAGAAGTAAAAAGCCGCAGGGTAGGTGGTGCTACATTCCAGGTGCCTGTAGAGATCAGGCCTGAAAGAAAGATCAACCTGAGCATCAAGTGGCTTATCGAATATTCAAGGATGCGTGGTGAAAAGACCATGATGGATAAACTGGCGGCTGAGATCATCGCAGCCTCAAAAGGTGAAGGTGCTGCTATCAAGAAGAAAGACGATACACACAGAATGGCCGAAGCCAACAAGGCATTCTCACATTTCAGATTCTAATAAAGCATTAAGTAATGGCAAGAGATTTAAGATTCACCAGGAATATAGGTATTGCGGCCCACATCGATGCCGGTAAGACTACTACCACTGAACGTATTCTTTACTACGCTGGTGTAAACCACAAGATCGGTGAAGTGCACGAAGGCGCTGCAACCATGGACTGGATGGAGCAGGAACAGGAGAGGGGTATTACCATTACTTCTGCCGCTACCACTGTACACTGGAAATACCGCAATAACGACTATCATATCAACATCATCGATACACCCGGTCACGTGGATTTCACTGTTGAAGTGAACCGCTCACTGCGTGTGTTGGACGGGCTGGTGTTCCTTTTCAGCTCTGTTGACGGTGTTGAACCTCAATCTGAGACCAACTGGCGTCTTGCCGACAACTATAAAGTTGCCCGCATCGGTTTCGTGAACAAGATGGACCGTGCCGGTGCAGACTTCCTCGACGTTTGTAAACAAGTGAGAGAGAAGCTGGGAAGCAAAGCAGTTGCCCTGCAGCTGCCCATCGGTGCTGAAGATAATTTCAAAGGCGTTGTTGACCTCGTTAACAACCGTGGCATTATCTGGAACGAGCACGATAAAGGTATGACCTACGAGGTTGTGCCGATCCCTGAAGAAATGAAGGCTGACGTTGCTGAATACAGGGAGAAACTCCTGGAAGCAGTAGCTGATTACGACGAAACTTTGATGGAGAAATTCTTCGATGATCCGAACTCCATCTCTGAAAAAGAAATATTGACGGCCCTTCGCAAGGCTACCATCGATATGAAGATCGTGCCGATGGTTTGCGGTTCATCTTTCAAAAACAAAGGTGTGCAAACCATGCTCGACTACGTGATGGAGCTGTTGCCTTCTCCTATGGACAAGGACAACATCATCGGTACCGATCCTGACACCGATGCAGAAGTGACCATCAGACCTGATGAAAAAGAGCCATTTGCAGCTTTGGCTTTCAAGATCGCTACCGACCCGTTCGTAGGCCGTCTTTGCTTCATCCGCGCTTATTCAGGCGTGCTTGAATCAGGTTCTTACATCTACAATACCCGTTCAGAAAATAAAGAACGTATCTCCCGTGTGTTCCAGATGCACGCCAACAAGCAGAACCAGATCGAAAGACTGTCTGCCGGTGACATCGGTGCCGTGGTAGGTTTTAAAGACATTAAAACAGGTGATACCCTTTGCGACGAAAAACGCAAAGTGGTGCTGGAATCAATGATATTCCCTGAGCCTGTGATCGGTTATGCCATCGAGCCCAAGAAACAAGCTGATGCCGATAAGCTCGGTATGGCTATCGGTAAGCTCGTGGAAGAAGATCCCACGCTGCGTGTTAACACAGACCAGGAAACAGGCCAGACCATCCTCCGTGGTATGGGCGAGCTTCACCTGGAGATCATCATCGATCGCCTGAGACGCGAATTCAAAGTAGAGATCAACCAGGGTGCACCCCAGGTGGCTTACAAAGAAGCGCTTACCAAGTCGGTTGAGCACAAAGAGGTTTACAAGAAGCAGACCGGTGGTCGCGGTAAGTTTGCCGATATTGTGTTCGAGCTTTCACCTCGTGGTCCCGAAGAAAATGGCATCGTAAAAGACGGACTGGAATTCGTGAACGATATCGTAGGTGGTGTGATCCCCCGCGAATTCATCCCCGCGATCCAGAAAGGTTTCGAATCAGCGATGGTAAACGGTCCGCTGGCTGGCTACCCTATCGATTCAATGAAAGTAAGGCTGTTCCATGGTTCTTACCACGATGTTGACTCTGATGCGTTGTCATTCGAATTGGCAGCCCGCATCGGCTTCAAAGAAGCTGCTAAGAAAGCTGCTCCTCAGTTGCTCGAGCCTATCATGTCGGTTGAAGTAATGTCACCCGATGAATATACAGGTTCAGTAACAGGTGACCTGAACAGAAGAAGGGGTTCATTGAAAGGTATGGACACCAGGGCAGGTGCTCAGATCATCAAGGCTGATGTGCCGCTGGCCGAGCTGTTCGGTTACGTGACTGACCTGCGTACCATTACTTCAGGACGTGCTTCTGCATCACTTACCTTCTCTCACTACGCTCCGGTTCCTAAGAACTTGGCTGATAAAGTGATCGAAGACGTGAAAGGTGCAGCAGTTGCCAAATAAGACCTGAATTAAAGGATTTATAGGATTAACAGGATTTTTAACATAGAATAGGATTTAGACGATCTCCTAACCAAGACAACATGAACCAGAAAATCAGAATAAAACTTAAATCTTACGACCACAACCTGGTTGATAAATCTTCTGAGAAGATTGTAAGAGCTGTAAAGGCAACAGGTGCCGTTGTGAGCGGTCCCATTCCGCTTCCTACTGAAAAGGAGAAATTCACTGTACTCCGTTCGCCCCACGTGAACAAGAAGTCACGTGAGCAATTCCAGCTCTGCACTTACAAGCGTCTTGTAGACATCTACAGCAACAGCGCTAAAACCGTAGATGCACTTATGAAGCTTGAGCTTCCCAGTGGTGTGGATGTTGAGATCAAAGTGTAGTTAGAGAGATATCAAAAAAATAAAAGAAGCCGCTTGTTATCAAGTGGCTTTTTTGTTTTTAACCGGAAAATCCAATGATCAGGCTTGCGCGGCAACCGGGGCCTGGTTCACGGCTGAGATGATCTCACCGGTAACATTCTTTCCGCCCCGCAGGTTGTGATAAAGACTTCCGATGCTGTAGATCGGACCCCAGGGAATACCCCACCAGCCGAAGACAAGTGTTATCAGGGTGAAGGGCAGTCCTTTCAATACCCCGCTCTCGCCCGCGCGCACAAAATATATGTCAGACGATCTTCTGAAAGTCATGACAATAATGGAGAAGGTGAATTGATAGATCACAAATTTGGCTCCATGTGCCAGCTCGCGGTTGATCTGTTCGGTGGTTAGACCTTCGGTGTTTTTGATAGGTGTCATAAAGGAATTTTTTTTACTTACCCGAATTTACCTTTTACAGGCAGCGAAGCGGCTTTATTCCGGCAGGCCCGATACACGTGTAAGAAAAGCGCGATTTTTGAAAGTTGCGAGCCGCTAGCCGTAAACTTCTGGGAAAATCCCCATCCTGTCTCGTAGCTCGTAGCTTAAGGCTCGCAGCTTATGATCACTTTGATCGCTTAAAACGCTCATAGTCTTCAGGTGTGTCCAGGTCGATCTCGCCTTGGGGAAAAGGCTGCAGTGTAACATCCCCTGAATTTTGCTGGATCACCTTTTTGGCGCCCTGTTCGTCTTTGAGCTTCATCAGCTTCCCGAAATATACCTTGTGAAAAAATACCGGTACACCCGAAGTGGCAGCGTACCCGGAGGCAACGATGGGTTTGGAAGTTTCTGTGTGTTTTGTGACCAGTTGCCGAATATGATCAGCAGTAAGCAGTGGCTGATCGCAGACGAGCACCACAATGCCTTCCAGGGAAGGATTTAGATCAAGCAATGCGCGCAACCCCGTTTTAATGGAGCTACCCATTCCTGTCTCCCACCGTTCGTTGAAAACGATCTCTACTTTCAGATCGCGGATAAGGTCGCGGTGTGCTTTTTCATTCGCACCCAACACCACAACGATCTTCTGTGCTCCTGAAAGGATGGCAGCGTTAACGGATCTTAAAAGCAAAGGTTCTCCCTTTACCGGGAGCAGTTGCTTGGATTGCCCCATGCGGGTAGAGGCGCCAGCAGCGAGCATGACAATCCCAAACTCTTTCATGATGTCGGGTGAGTTAGAGAGACGATGCAGCCAGAAAATCCTTTTCGGAGACCGATCCACCTTCGGAGGAGTCGGTGTCGACCAGTATTTTCCAGACTCCATTCTCTTTTCGGAGCACCACATGGAATCGGCCATAGAAACTGCGGGCTATTCCATCGGGGCTGATATTGGTGGTCTTGTAGATGCCTACTTCAACGGCCTTGTCTTTGCCGGCAATACGTTCGGCGAACCTGAGCTCCAGCGTACGTTTGGCGCCGGATGATTTTGCACGCTGATCTCCACGCTCCATCTGCTGATTGTATTCATCCCAGCTCAGTACTGATTTTCCATCGCGGGGCGAACGCACTACGTCTTTTGAATGAACAGCCATAAAACCTTTTGTGTCGTGATCGTTGAACGATTGGATAAAAGGTTTCCATACCTGGTCATTGATCTCCTGTTGTGAAGTCTGTGCGAACACGTTGATCACGCAACAGGTCATAAAAAAGACGAAGATATTTTTCATACCAGTTACCGGTTGGCGGATTTGGACTCGTGAGGTGATGCGAGATACACCTGTTTGAAGACCTGGTCGCTCTTCTGATCACGCTGGTGGATAGGAGCATTCCTGTATTTCAAAAAACCTCCGGAGCGGTTGGCGAACTTGCCCTGGATCTCGGCGATGATGCTCACAGCGATCTCGTCAGGGGCTTCGGCACCAATATCCAGGCCGATGGGTGAGTGAATTCGATGCAGGTCGTGATGTGTCAATGTTATTCCTTGCGTGCCGAACTCTTCGGTCATCTTGTCGAATCTTTTCCGCGGACCCAGGATCCCAATGTACGGTGTGGGAGAGCCCAGTAATTTTTTCAACACATCAAGATCATACTCGTAGTTGTGAGACATGAGCACACAAGCGGTGTATGGCGTGATGTCGAAGTCGCGGTCTATGAAGTCCCGCTGGCATAACGATAGCTTGTCGGCGGTAGGAAAGAACACGGGGGCGATATGCGCCACACACTCATCGGTGACCATCACCTGCCATCCCAGCGATTTCGCCAGCTGGCTCACGGGGCGCGCATCAAAACCTCCCCCGAAAATGATCAGTGACACGGCGGGTTGTATGAGCTCGATAAAAACCTCGAAGCGTTTATCGCCTACCACATATTCTTTCGCTTCTGACCTTTGTGTTTCAAAGACCTTCAGCAGGTCGGAGGTGACGAGCTCATTCAATCCGGCTTCTGAGAATGTCGCGCGTTTCTCCTTGTCTGCGGTGATCAGCAGCTTTTCTCCCGTCAGGTGAGGAGAGGAGAATACGGTTGCCAGGGCGAGTGGTTCTTTGATGTGAAGCAGGTTTTCGAAAAGACGAACCGCGTTGCTTTCATCCGCGGGATCGGCAGGCTCGATCAGCACATCGATCACACCGTTGCATCCCAGGCCGATGCCCAGGTTCTGATTACTTTCTTCACGCGTATCGTACGTAACCGTCAATGGTTTTTTATCCTGCATTACCTGGCGGGCTTTTCGCAGGGCATCTCCTTCCAGGCAGCCGCCACTGATAGAGCCTATCCACTTTCCGTCGTCAGTGATCAGCATGCGGGCACCGGGACTGCGGTAAGACGATCCTCTTACTTTTACAACGGTAGCCAGCGCAGCTTTCCGAAGTGGGAATTCCACATTTTTAAAGGCCTCGACAATTGCTCTCTGCTCCTTCATGTCAGTGAATTAAGCGCTCATTAAATTAGAAAAAAATCGGCAATTTATTTCCCCCGGGCAGCCGCTGCTTCTTCAGGTGTGATCGCGGCTCCTTTGTTTCCCCACGAGTTCCTGATGTAGTTGAGTACGTCGCTCACTTCCTGGTTGGTGAGATCAAAAGCCGCCATCTCGCCGTTATAAGTTTTTCCGTTCACTTTGATCTCGCCGGTGATACCGTGCAACACCTGCTGAATGGAACGTTTCTTGTCGGCCATCAGGTAATCAGATTTTGCCAGCGGCGGATAGAGGTCTGCAATGCCTTCGCCCTCAGATTGGTGGCAGGCAAGACATTGCGCGACGTAGATCTCCTGGCCACGGGCAATGCTGGCCTTGAGGTCGAATTTGGGTTTTTGCTGAAAGGCGAAGAAGCTGATGGTGGAAATGATCAGGGCCGAAAAAAGAATAAGTTTCTTCATGAGTTAAGAAAAGTGATTTTGATTTATTTAAAAAGTGTGAAGCAATCTTCTGAAAGATTGCTTCACTTCTTTATTGTTGTACGTGTTCTTTATACTTCATCAAGATTGAAGGGCAGTTTCCGGATGCGCTTGCCGGTGAGATCGAAGATGGCATTGGTCAACGCCGGTGTAAAAGGAGGTAATCCCGGTTCACCTACGCCGCCGGCCTTTTCTTCATTGTCCATGATATGAACTTCGATGTCGCCGATGTCTGTGATGCGTGGCATTTTGTACGTATCGAAGTTTTTCTCCACGGCTTTTCCATCTTTGAAGTTGGTGGCATGTTTCGTTGCTGCACCCAATGCCATGATGATGCTTCCTTCCACCTGCGCGCGAATGATGTCGGGGTTCACATACCAGCCGCAATCCATCACGGCCCACACCTTATCGATCTTGAGCTTGCCATCAGGCTTTTTGGAAACCTTCACCACTTCACCAACAATGCTGGAGAAACACTCTGTGATGGCTACACCATAACCTGAATTTTTACCGCGGCTCTTCCATCCGCTCACTTCTTCGAGCTTGGTTACAAGCGCGTGATAGCGGTCGTCCCACAAATGTTCCTTGCGGAATTCCAGCGGATCTTTTTCACCCAGCACGGCGAGCTCATCGATGAAGCTTTCGAAAGCAAAAGCATTGGTAGAAGAGTAAACCGAACGCCACCACATCACGGGTATCGGTGAGTCGAGCGGATAATCTCCGAAGCTGTAATTGGGAATACTTTCCAGGTATGTTTCGAGGAAGCCTTCCGTAACGCTGTCGTTGTAGCTGGTCTTGTCAGAACCTGGCCATTGATGGTTCATGTTCTGGCCGGCCATTTTGGTTTCATAGCCGCGGATGCGTTTTTGATCGTTGAGCGCACCTTTGCACTGGTACACCATACCGGGCCTGAACGGTCCTTGTGTGGTATCGTCTTCGCGTGTCCATACCACCTGCACCGGCGCTTTGATCTCTTTCGAGATCACGGCAGCTTCGTGCGGATAATCGGTAAATGCTTTGCGACCGAATCCTCCGCCAAGGAAGGTCATGTTCACCGTTACATTTTCTTTAGGGATGTTCAGTTGTTTGCTCAGGTCATCCTGGATCCAGTCAGGTCCTTGTATCGGCCCCCAGATCTCGCATTTGTTTTCTGTTACATGGGCGATGCAGTTCACAGGTTCCATACAGCTGTGCGACTCGTAGGGTGTCTCATAAACAGCTTCCAGTTTCTTGGTGGCTTTTTCGTACACCGCGTCGAAGCTACCCTTGGTCTTGAATGAGATCGGCTCTCCTTTGAGAAGCTCGTTCATTTTAGTGTACAGTTGATCGGTGCTGTGGTGTTCAAAGCCAGAATCATCCCACTCAACCTTCAGCACTTTTCTGCCCTGCATGGCGGCCCAGAGGTTGTCAGCAACTACCGCAACGCCTTCACGCTTGGTTGTAAATACATTCATCTGCACTTTGATCACGTGCTTCACGCCAGGTACCGTCTTCGTGGCTGAGTCGTCGAAGCTTTTTACTTTGCCGAGGAACCGCGGATTGCGTTCAACCACAGCATAGAGCATGCCCGGCAGTTTTTTATCGAGGCCAAAGACCGCTTTGCCATTCACCTTCAGGGGGGTATCCTGGCGTGGCAGCGGCTTGCGAAGAATCTTGTAATCTTTCGGGTCTTTCAGCTCCACTTCTTTCGGAGGCTCGAGCTTCGATGCTTCTGCTACAAGGTCGCCATAACCGAGCTTTTTGCCTGTGGGCCTGTGGATCACCTGCCCGTTCTCGGCGTAACAATCTGAAAGCGCAGCACCCCATCGCTTCGCAGCCGCCTGCTTCAGCATTTCACGCGCAGAGGCACTCAGCTTGAGAAGCTTTTTGTAGGTTCCCCGCACAGTGGAGCTTCCGCCGGTTATCTGGCTTCCATATTTTGCGCTGTTGCCAACACCGAAAATGATATTCACATTGTCGAGGTTTACTTCAAGCTCTTCGGCAATGATCTGCGGAACAGCCTGGAATGAGCCCTGGCCCATTTCAGAACGGTGGTTGACAATGGTAACTTTTCCGGAAGAGTCGATGGTGATCCATGCATTCAGCTCGATGCCCAGGTCGCCGGCGGCTTCGGTTTTTAAGATCTCGGCTTCTTTACCTTTCGCAGGGAAATAAAAACCCAGTGACAAAGCCGCGCCAGTCATACCGGAGAGCCTGATGAAATTTCTCCTGCTTATATTGTTAGCGATCATAAAATTAGATTTGAGATGTGAGACATGAGATATGAGACCCGGGACTGGAGATTTGAGAAAGACGTTGTCTCAAATCTCACATCTCCTATCCCATATCTATTTTTATCTATTTAACACTTGCTTTCTGAGCCATTAGCTGTGCTGCGGATTTGATGGCCTTTCTGATGCGCGGATAAGTTCCGCACCGGCAGATGTGGCCCTGCATGGCACTGTCGATATCTTTGTCAGTAGGGTTGGGGTTGCGTTTCAGCAGCGCCGTGGCAGCCATGATCTGTCCTGACTGACAATAGCCGCACTGCGGAACCTGCTCGGCGATCCACGCCTGTTGAACGGGATGTGAATTGTCGTCCGACAACCCTTCTATGGTAACAATGTTCTTGTTGGCCGCTACCGAAACGGGAACGGAGCATGAGCGAACCGGATTGCCCTCCAGGTGTACCGTACATGCGCCGCATTGCGCAATGCCGCAGCCATATTTGGTGCCGGTGAGTCCAACTATATCGCGAATAGCCCAAAGCAGTGGCATCTTCGGATCCGCGTCTACAGTATAACTTTTACTGTTGATTTTAAGCGTTATAGAAGCCATGAGATAATGAATTTGTAACTATGAAAGTTACTAAATACTTCCGATTCAGCTTGGCGTTCGGACGTTATAGCGGGTGTGAAATTGCTGAAATGCGGCGATTCTTTCACCAATGGCATCACGCAGGGTATAAAAAGCCGTTTTATCCCCACAAAAATTGTCCGGTCTGGTTTTCTAACAGCTGATCGTTGAAATTATACGGTTGAGAAAGATGTAATTTCGGCCCTGCTTCGATCGTTCGATCTTTGATTCAAAAAAAGAAATGAAAACAAAGTACGTGTTTTTTGGGATCGTTTGCCTGCTGGCTGCTTCCAGGGCTATAGCCCAGTCGACACTTGAAGTTACAGTCAAAAATATCAGGGAAGCGAAAGGTTCTGTCCGCATAGCCCTGTTTACAAATGAGCAGGATTTTTTAAAAAAGGCTGCCCATGCGAAAGTGGTGGACGCAACAGGGAAGGAGATCAAGGTTGTATTCGAAGGTCTCACGCCCGGTGTATATGGCGTGAGCGTTTTTCATGATGCGAACGGCAACGGGACGCTTGACAAGAACCTGATGGGAATGCCAACAGAGGGTTTTGCTTTCGGTAACAATGCTATGGGGATGTTCGGGCCGCCGTCTTTTGAAAAAGCCCAGGTAACGGTCGGGCCTGGCGCGAGCAGCCATGTTATCGATCTCAAGTATATGTGATCATTCAGAAGGCGGGCATGCATTCAGGATCATGCTCGCCTCTTTTACTTCAACAATGCCGCGCTGATGCGACCAGGTGTTATAAATGTATGTGGCAATTTCGGCGATCTCCAGGTCGGTAAGCGCAGGGATGCCGGGCATGGGCTGGTGAAAGTTCACATTGTTCACGGTGAGCTCGCCCTTCTTACCATTTCGCATCAGGCAGATCACATCGTTAAAATGATTGTCCATGTAATCTGAAACATTCAATGGCGGGTAGACACGTCCCAGTCCCGCGCCATCTTTCTGATGACAGTTGCTGCAATACTTCTGATACAGCTGCTCCCCCTGATTATAGTACTGCGTGAACTTCGGAGACGAATCCACCGGCTTATTATTCTCCGCCCTTCCCCCGCATGCAAATGCCATCAAACAGAAAACTATTACTAGACTCGATAACGCAACCCCTCCTGACTCCTGACTTCTGACTTCCTTGCCCGCCGTAGCCTTGGCAAAGGTGGGTGGCTCCTTCTCCTTCTCCTTACTCCTTACTCCTTGCTCCTTACTCCCTTTATTTCCCTGCATACTCATCCTTGAGTTTTGCAATATCTCCCAGCAACCGGTTCACATCTTCCTCCTTCGTTCCATCATACTTTCCCCTGATCCGTTGTTCCTTGTCGATCAGTAAAAAAGCACCGCTGTGAATGAAGCCATCGGGCTCTGCCTTGTCTTCCATCGCTGTGGCGAAGTAGCTTCGCTGGGCGATGTTGTAGATGGAGTCTTTTTCACCAGTTACAAAGTGCCACTTGTTACTTTTTACGCCCAGGCGGTCTGCAAAGTCGTGAAGTAGCCCAACGGTGTCGTATTCCGGATCTATGGTATGCGAGAGGATGAGCACATCGGGATCATTTTCCGTGGCCTCGTAAACACGGAGCATCTGCGTTTTCATGATGGGGCAGATGGTGCGGCAGGAGGTGAAGAAAAAGTCGGCAACGTAGATCTTGTTCCTGAAGGTTTCGTTCGTCACCTCCGCGCTATCCTGATCTACGAACCGGAAGTTTGCAATTTTGTGATACACCGTATCAGTACCTACCACTTCGCGCTCTCCGAAGATGGGAAGCCGTGCTTCTTTTTTTTCGGTGCAGGAAGAGATCAGCAGGCACAACGTGAGTGCCGCCAGGATCTGAGCCTTATAGCTATTGGAGCCTGAATATGAGATCTGAAATCTATTTGTCATTTTCTGTATCGCTTGTAAAGTTTGATGCCTGCGAGAATTGAAAAAGTTACAGCGAGCAGGCCGGCCAGTCCCCATACCATGCTCAGTGCATTTTTCAGTACAATGATAAAAACAATGCTGATGAGAAATAAGGTCGCTACCTCGTTCCACATCCTTAATTTTTGTGACGAGTACCTGACCATGTCTTTTTTCAGGAGGTTGAAGATGTGCTGCAGCGAGAAGTGGTAAAGATAAAGCAGGAACACCAGGGTAAGTTTGATGTGCATGAACCCCTGCTGCAGAAAACCCGGCTGACTGACGATGAGGCTTGTGCCCATGGCCAGGGTAATAATGGCAGACGGCCATGTGATACCAAACCAGAGGCGAGAGGCCATCATTTTGAACTGCTTCAGCAGGATCGATCTTTCAGGCTCCGGTTTTTCATGGGCTTCGGTCATATAGATGAGGAGCCGGGGCATATAGAACAATCCTGCAAACCATGTCACAATGAAAATGATATGGACAGCCTTGAGGTAAAGAAAAGTCATGGCGCAAAAATCAGCACTGGGTGTTCAACGGCCAACAGTTTGGGCAGGTTTAATTCAGCGTGATCTTGTCGCCAACGGAGATCTCGGTATGGTCAAGCGCCACAACGTTCTGCCCGAAATAGATCTTGTTATCCCTTTTCCGGTATTTAGACAGGGTGAGGAGAGGTTCAACGCCCTTTTCTGCGGTATCCTGATTTACGGTGGTGAGCACACACCGGTCGCAGGGTTTTACACCGGCAAACCTGTTTCCTCCGATGGTGAATTTTTTCCAGGTATCTTCCTCGAACGGCGCTCCGCCGGTGAATACGAGGTTGGGCCGGAAACGGTTCATCGGCAGCGGTTCATTCAGCCTGGCGTTGAGGTCATCGAGCGAGCTCTGTCCGATGATGAGAAAAGGATAGGCATCGGCAAGGCCTACGTGTTCATTGTTGATGCTATACTTTGGATTTACCGGCCTGGGATTTTTTTCGGGGAAGCTTACCAGCCTGCAGCGCATGCCGAGCTGCGTTGTGAACCAGTCGCTGACCTTGTCAGAAACTTCTGTTACGGTCACTTCATCGTCCCACACTTTGGATCGGAACTGTTCTCCCAATGGAGGTGTGCTCAGGCTGAGACTGACGGAGGCATGATCATTAACAGGATTGAGCTTGGTGATCGTAAGGGTATCGCCGTTGATGGCAGGTCTGAAAAGTGCCATTTTCGGATAGACGCGCTGGGTCATAAAAGCGCCGTGCTCATCCGTTAACATCCAGCGGCGGTCGTGCAGTAATCCCTTTTCCATTACCCTGGCCGAGGTAACAGATATTCCGCCCAATGACTTAACAGGATAGATCCAGATCTCGCTTAAGCGCAGTTCGCTCATGAAAAGGTGCTTTTGAAGCGTGAAGATAAGAAAAAAGTCCACAGACCACGGTCGACAGACCACGGCTGAACGGTGTGAAGTCACCTGATCGCACTTCGTATCCCGATGCTATCGCAAGCAATGTGCAAGGGCTGTGATACGCCGATCCGAAACTGCACGGCTGTGGACTGTCGACTGTGGACCGTGGACTCTTCTATCCACTTAAGCCTGTACGCCGGCCAGCGCGGCCTGCTTGCTGTTCACGGTCTCCTCAAAAGGGAAATGATAAAGTTTCTGGTAGTATTCGTCTGCCATACGTCCGGCGTCGAAGAAGGGGAGTACATCCCTCATGCTGGACTTGACGATCTCGAGCCATTGATCCGGTTTTTCGTAATAAGCCGGAATGATCTCGTTCTCCAGCAGATTCAGAAGATTCTGTGCTTCGATCTTGTCTTTTTCTTCGTTCGGAAGCGCGTCATTCGCTGTTTCGATCAGGAAGCTGTTCTTGCCGTGTTTGGCGAATTCCGGAACCCATCCGTCGGGGATCGATAAATTGATGGAGCCGTTCATCGCCGCGGTCATGCCAGAGGTGCCTGAAGCTTCATGGTAAAGTTTCGGGTTGTTCAGCCACAGGTCTGAGCCTTTTTTCAGGTGGCCCGAGAGCCACAGCTCGTAACCCGTTACAACCGTACAGTTGCGCAGGTCTTTGGTTTTCCAGTAGATCTCGTTGAAGATGTTGATAGCACCGAAATCTTCCGGGTATGGTTTGCCCGCCCAGATCATCTGAACAGGATATTTTTTGTTATTGGCGATCTTGAGGAACCTGTTGAAATCCGACATGATCAGGTTAGCGCGTTTGTAGCCGGCAAACCTCCTGGCCCATACTATGGTGAGCACGTTCTCATCGAAGAGTTTTCCGGTCTGGTTCGCCACCACCCTGAACAGTTTATGTTTCAGTTCTTTTTTGCGTTTTACCAGCGCCTTGTTATCATCTTTTTCGAGCGCAGCATCCAGCTCTTCATCGCGCCAGTAGGTTCTGTTCTGGGCGTTGGTGATGGCCGTGATCTCGCAGATGCCTTTGTAACCATTCCACATCTTTCTCGATACCTCGCCATGAAGCTGAGATACGCCATTGGCACGTTTGGCCATGCGCAACGCCGTCAGCGTATAGTTCAGCACACCGTTCTCGGGTGCAACATATTCCTGCACCTGTTGTGTGGTAAGGCCATTGAAGAAGCTCATGTTGTTGAGCAGGGGTACGCTGTGCTCTTCATTGCCCGCCTTTTCAGGGGTATGGGTGGTAAACACCACGCGTTTCTTCACTTCGTTGATATCCCTGTATTTGTCGAGCAGGTAGAAGCAAAGTGGAAGGGCATGGCCTTCGTTCATGTGGTAGATCTCTGTTTCCCTTTCCAGGATGTCGAGCAGTTTGGCTCCGCCTGCGCCCAGCAAGATGGATTGGGCAACACGTGTGGTTTCGTTGGGATCGTATAAGCGGTGACTGATCGTCTGCGCCAGGTAATCGTTTTCCGGTATATCAGTGGTGAGCAGGAACAACGGAACCGTGTTGAATACCTCAGGTCTCAATAAATAGGCTTTCACATATACCCGTGCCCCGTGTATCGTGATAGGGAAAAGGATCTTTGTGTCTGTAAGAAAGTGATAGTCCTTATCGCGGAAGCTAACCCTTAAGGTTTGGTCCTGGTTTCTCTCCTGGTCGTAATACCCCTTCTTCCAGAGGATACCGATGCCGATAAGATTTTGCTTCAATTCGTAAGCACCGCGCAAGTGCGAGCCTGCAAGGAAACCGAGGCCTCCGCTGTATATCTTGAGGGGCTGGTCTACAGCGAACTCCATGGAGAAGTACGCAACAGGTTTGGAGTACCTGTTGTCGAATTTATAGGGGAAAAGATCTGATACATTGAACATGGCCGGTAAATACTTTGGGTTAAGGCTGCAAACTAACAAATGCATGCCAAACGATTTTATGAAAAACCCTCAAAACTTACCCGGGTAGATACGCAAACGATTGATTGACAGTGAACGCAGCCTAGGGATATCGGCAGGCTGCGCAGATCACTCACCATATACTGTTCCAATACCGGAAGAAAGGCACGATGCAGGCCTGGAGAATATAGAAAAATATAAGAGCGTTTCTATAAAGTCTGTGTAAGGTATCTGTAAGGACTGGGTAGACTGAGTAAAGTCATGCATAAGATCTCACACAAAATGAAGAAGTGATCTATGTGTTAGTAGCGGTTGACATGGATAACACAAAAAATACATCGCTGTGGCTGATGTTTTAAATAGAGATCCCGTGGATCAGCTCAGCCAGTGAGCGGACGTTATGCAATGTGCCATCCTGCTTAACCTGCCATTGAACTGTACCTCCTTCGAAGGTTATCGATATTGAAATGGAAGCATTTTCATCGGTCACCAAAAAACCATTGCGTTCCAGCGCGTTTTTGGTCCACAGGTGTTCGGGGCCTTCGCCTTGTAACTGAACGTTGATTCCCTTATGGGCTTGATGCTGAACTTTGCCCGTCTTCAGGTCAAATCCCTTGAATTGAAAAATAGCATCGAAGGCGCCATTGAGAACAAGGTCTTCGGGCATGCCGGTGAGCATATTTTTATCGCGGCCTGTAAGCCAGATCCAGTCCGCCATTTGAAGCGCGAGGTCGAGCTCATGCGTAGCCACAAGAATTGCTTTGTTCGTAGTTTGCGCCAGCTGCTTCAGCAGTCTCATGATCTCCACGCGGTTGTTAAGATCGAGGTGCGCGGTGGGTTCATCCAGAAGAATAATAGGAGTGTCCTGCGCCAGCGCCCGGGCTATCATCACCATCTGCAGCTGGCCGTCGCTCAGCTGGTTTAATTTATGGCTGGTAAGGTGACGGATATGTACCTGTGCGATCGCCCGGTCGATAATGTCAAGGTCCGATTGGCTTAAGCGGATGTTCCAGTCGAGGTAGGGATAACGGCCGAATGCCACTACTTCTTCTACGGTCATATTCACTGCTGTTATCCGGTCCGTTAGCACAACGGAGATCTGGCGGGAGGTGTCTATGGTTCCGGCTTTGATGATGATGTTTCCCGATAAGGGTTTCTGCAGTCCGGCCAGTGTTCGGATCAGTGATGATTTGCCCGCACCGTTAGGTCCCATGAAGCAGACAAGCTGACCGGGAAATAATTCGAGACTCAAGTTATCAAACAACCGGTTTTCCTTTTGATTACTCCGGTATCCTATACAGAGTCCTGAAGTTGATAAGTGTGATGTTTTACCGCTTTGCATATTCATCAGGATCGAACCACCTTATTTCTCAAAATCACCCAGATCACCACCGGCGCACCGATCAGCGCGGTGATCGCATTGATGGGCAACACATTGATGCTTCCGGGAAGTTGCGCCAGAATATCGCAGCCCAGCAGCAACGCCGCTCCTCCGATCAGTACAGCCGGTATCAGCACCTTGTGGTTATGACTTTGGATCAGCAGCTTCACCAGGTGTGGAACCGCAAGGCCCACAAAAGCTATCGGCCCGCAAAACGCTGTAACACCCCCCGTTAATATCGATGCGGAGAGAATGGCATAAAACCTTGACCGCTGCAGATCAACACCCAGGCTTTGTGCATAGTTGTTTCCCAGCAGCCATGCATTCAACGATTTGATATTAAAGAACGAGATCGCGGCGCCGGCGATTAGAATGACACTCAGTACCCGGATCTCATTCCAGTCCAGTCCGCCAAGGCTTCCGAAGGTCCATAAAACATAGACCTGCAGCTCTTCAGCCTTGCTCAGGTATTGCAGTACGCTGACGATGGACGCGGTGCCGGCGCCGACCATCAGTCCTACGATCAGTAGCGACACATTATCCTGTAAACGTTGGGATATGGCGAGCATAATAATGAATACCAGGGAACAGCCGATGCTGGCCGCGATCGCCACCGTCCAGGGGCTTTGGATCACGAACAACGTTACCCCGGCGGCATTGCTCATAAATACAAGCGATACCATCAGGCTCGCCCCGGAGCTTAGGCCCAGCACATCAGGCCCTGCCAGGGGATTGCGGAAAAGTGTCTGCATTTGCAACCCCCCGAGGGCCAGGGCGCTGCCACCTAAGATACAGGTGATGGCCTTGGTCATCCTGAAATCCCAGATAATCTCCGCCCAAACGGGGTCGCTGGCGGGTTTGCCAGTCAGGATCTTAAATATTTCTCCTACGGGGATCTGAACGCTCCCCAACGAAAGATTTAATAAAAAAAGCACCACCAGCAGCATCAGCAGCACAGCCCACCGGATCGACGTTTTTGAATGCATTTAGTTGATTTTCAGGCCGCAATGATACACATTTTAGGCATTAGGCATGGGGCGTACGCCATTAGTTTCTGCATTCCCAATGCCCAATTTCTGAATACCCGAAGCTCATTGGGCGGGATCTGAGCGTAAGAATGTGGTGGAAATGTGGAAAATTTTGAAACCCACATTTGTTAAGTAACCTTCGTTTCCTATCTTTGCAGTCCTTTTTGCGCAGAAGGCCAAAATTCTCTACATACAATGTGTTTAGAACAGCAGCTAGAAAGCGCAAAATCCTGAAAAACAAGCATTAATAGGTTTCAACCATGCCTGGCATTATAGGAAGAAAAATCGGAATGACTAGCGTATTCGGCCCAGATGGCCAGAATATCGCATGCACAGTGATCGAGGCAGGTCCCTGCGTAGTCACTCAAGTGAAAAACGAGCAAACTGACGGTTATCGTGCAGTGCAGCTTGCATTTGGTGAGAAGAAAGAGAAAAATACCTCCAAAGCTGCCTTGGGTCACTTCAAAAAAGCAAGCACCACTCCCAAAAGAAATATTGTTGAGTTCCGCGACTTCAGCACTGAGTTTGAAGCCATCGCCGAGCTGGGCAAAGAAGTTCGTGTGGAGAGCATCTTCGTTGAAGGTGACTTCATCGACGCCATTGGCACCTCCAAAGGTCGCGGCTTCCAGGGTGTTGTAAAACGCCACGGCTTCAGCGGTGTTGGCGGCCAAACCCACGGTCAGCACAACAGGCTGCGTGCACCCGGTTCTATGGGTAACGCATCATTCGCTTCACGTGTAATCAAAGGCAAACGCCTTGCCGGTCGTATGGGTAATGACCGTGTGAAGCTCACCAACCTTCAGGTGGTGAAGATCCTTCCTGAGCAGAACCTGATCGTCATCAGCGGCTCAGTTCCCGGAGCAAAGAATTCAACTGTAATCCTTCAGAAGTAATGGAAGTAGCAGTCATAAAATATAGCGGTGAGAAAACCAGCAAGAAAGTAAACCTTTCTGATGAAGTGTTTGGCATCGAGCCAAACGACCACGCCATCTACCTCGACGTGAAGAGCTTTTTAGCCAACCAACGCCAGGGTACGCACAAGTCAAAGCAGCGTAACGAGATCGCGGGTTCTTCTAAAAAGATCAAGAAGCAAAAAGGAACAGGTGGTGCCCGTGCGGGTAACATCAAGAATCCCCAGTTCAAAGGTGGTGGACGGATCTTCGGTCCCACACCCCGTGACTACTCCTTCAAGCTGAACAAGAAAGTAAAAGATCTGGCACGCAAGTCTGCCTTATCATACAAAGCAAAAGACAACTCGATCTCGGTTCTCGAAGATTTCAACTTCGAATCAGCCAAGACCAAGCAGTACGCAAGCCTGTTAACAGCCCTCAAGCTGGACGACAAGAAGACACTCCTCATTCTGCCTGAAAAGAACAAGAACATCGTTCTCTCCGGAAGGAACATCCAGAACACAAAAATTACTACAGCCGATCAGATCAATACCTACGACCTGATGCACGCTGACAATGTGATCTTTGTTGAGAGCTCTATTAGCAAGGTTGAAAACTTATTAAATAAAGAATAATGAGTATCCTGAAGAAGCCATTGGTTACGGAGAAGGTCTCTTCCCTGAATGAGAAAGGCAAATACGGTTTTATCGTTGATGCCGCAGCCAACAAGGTTGAGATCAAGAAGGCCGTTGAGAAACAATACGGTGTTAACGTGGAGAAAGTGAACACGATGAATGTGATGGGCAAACTGAAAACCCGTTACACGAAAGCCGGTGTACTGGCAGGCCGTAAACCTAACTATAAGAAAGCCATCGTAACGCTGGCTGAAGGCGAAGTAATTGATTTTTATAGCAACGTATAATTATTGAACAATGGCGTTGAAGAAATTAAAACCGGTAACCGCAGGAACCAGACATAGAATGGCTCCTTCATTCGATGACATTACGGCAAGCAAGCCTGAAAAGTCATTGGTGACAACGGTGAAGAAAACCGGAGGAAGAAACAGCAAAGGAAGGATGACCATGCGCTACATCGGTGGTGGTCACAAGCAAAAGCTGAGAGAGATCGATTTTAAACGTAACAAGTTCGGCGTTCCCGCTACGGTGAAGTCGATCGAGTACGATCCCACCCGCTCAGCCCGCATCGCCCTTCTTTACTACGCTGACGGTTCCAAGACCTATATCATTGCGCCCCAGGGCCTCCAGGTAGGACAGCAGGTTGTTTCCGGTGCTGACGTAGCACCTGAAGTAGGCAACGCGCTTCCCCTGGCGAAGATCCCGTTGGGTACAATTGTTCATAACGTTGAAATGAAACCTGGCAAAGGTGGCGCCATCGCCCGCTCTGCCGGAGCGTTTGTTCAGCTGCTGGCGCGCGAAGGCGGCTTCGCAACCTTGAAGATGCCTTCAGGCGAAATGCGCAACGTGCTGGACGTATGCATCGCAACCATCGGTGCTGCATCGAACCCCGACCACATGAACGAAAGTGTGGGTAAGGCAGGACGCAGCCGTTGGAGAGGTATCCGCCCCCGCACACGTGCTGTTGCCATGAACCCTGTTGATCACCCGATGGGTGGTGGTGAAGGTCGTGCATCAGGTGGTCACCCGAGATCACGCAAAGGCCTGTACGCTAAAGGCAAGAAGACCCGTCACCCGAAGAAGTATTCAGATAACTTAATCATATCTAGGAGGAAAAAATAACAATGGGACGTTCAGTTAAGAAAGGACCGTATGCTGACTTCCGCCTCTTGAAGAAAGTAGAGACTGCGGAAAAGTCTGGTAAAAAATCTGTGATCAAAACGTGGTCCAGGAGATCAACAGTTACACCTGAGATGATCAGCCACACGTTCGCAGTTCACAATGGAAATAAATTCATCCCTGTTTACGTAACGGAAAACATGGTTGGCCACAAGCTCGGAGAGTTTGCCCCCACCAGAACATTCCGCGGTCACTCAGGTAACAAGAAAGAAAACGCTTAGTAATCATGGCAGAAGCTACAGCGAAAAAGACCAAAAGGTCTGTCGTTAAAAGAGAAAAACGCGATGCACGCAAAGAGGCCGCAAAAACTGGCCCCGTTGTCGCAAAACTGGTTAATGTACCTACATCACCTCGCAAAATGAGGCTGGTGGCTGATCTGATCAGAGGCGAGCGTGTTAACAAGGCGCTGAATATTTTAAAGTATGAGCCCAAGGTTGGTTCGCCGAAGCTTGAGAAGCTCCTGCTGTCAGCCATTGCAAACTGGGGAAACAAGAACCAGGATGCCAAGCTCGAAGAAGCTGATCTTTATGTAAAAGAGATCTTCGTTGACGGTGGCCGTCAGCTGAAAAGGCTCAGACCCGCTCCGCAAGGAAGGGCGCACCGCATCAGGAAACGTTCTAACCACGTAACACTGATCATCGACAGCCTGAAGAAAATAGGCGCAGAAGTAGTAACAGAAGAAAAAGAAACTAAGGAATAATATAATGGGACAAAAGATTAATCCTGTAGGATTCAGATTAGGCGTTGTGCGTGGTTGGGATTCCAACTGGTACGGTGGAAAAACCTTCTCTGATAAACTTGTAGAAGATCAGAAGATCAGAGAGTACGTTCAGGCCCGTATCCCGAAAGGTGGTATCGCAAAAGTGGTCATCGAAAGAACACTCAAGCGTATCACGCTCACCATTCACACAGCACGTCCCGGAGTTGTGATTGGTAAAGGCGGAAACGAAGTCGACAAGATCAAGGAAGAGCTGAAGAAGATCACCGGTAAAGATGTTCAGATCAACATCTTTGAAATTAAACGTCCGGAGCTGGATGCGAAGCTGGTGGGTGAATCCATTGCCCAGCAGATCGAAGCCAGGATCTCGTACAAGCGCGCCATGAAGCAGGCGATTGCCTCTGCCATGCGTGTTGGTGCGGAAGGTATCAAAGTGAAAACATCAGGCCGTCTGGCAGGTGCCGATATGGCCAGAACAGAACAATATAAAGAAGGCCGGATCCCGTTGCATACCCTGCGTGCTGATATCGATTATGCGATCTCAGAAGCGCAGACCGTATACGGAAAGATCGGTATCAAAGTGTGGATCTTCAAAGGTGAGATCTACGGCAAGCGTGACCTTTCTCCTAACGTTGGCCTCGTGAGCAATGCTCCCCAGGGTCAGGGTGGCCAGGGTGGCGGTGGTCCTCGTGGCGGTGGCGACAGAGGTGACCGCAGAAGAGGCGGCGGCGGTGGTGGAAGAGGCCGTGGTGAAGGTGGCGGCGGAAGGCGCGATGGCGGAAGAGGCCGTGGTGATAACCGTGGCGGTCAAAGAAACGGATAATTAGTTAGAGCGAACGAATAAAGTCAGGTAACAATGTTACAGCCGAAACGAACCAAATTTAGAAAAATGCAAAAAGGCCGTGTGAAAGGCATGGCTACCCGCGGACATTCCATTGCTTTCGGATCTTTTGGATTGAAAGCCCTGGAAGGTGGCTGGATCACGGCACGTCAGCTTGAAGCTGCCCGTATCGCTGTGACCCGCGCCATGAAACGCGAAGGTCAAGTGTGGATCCGCATTTTCCCTGATAAACCGATTACCAGAAAACCTGCCGAAGTAAGGATGGGTAAAGGTAAAGGAGCTCCCGAATACTGGGTGGCCGTGATCAAGCCCGGCACCATCCTGTTCGAGGCCGGTGGTGTGAACCTGGCGATGGCGAAAGAAGCGCTGATGCTGGCAGAAGGTAAACTGCCGATCAAAACGAAATTCACAGTTAGAAGAGACTACGTAGAATCATAAAAAGTCATGAAGAATTCTGAAATCAAGGCGCTGAGCGTAGCCGAACTGAAAGAAAAGATCTCCAGCGAAAGAGAAGCGCTGCGCAAGATCCAGTTTGCACACAAGATCTCTTCGATCGAGAATCCGATGAGGATCAATCAGACCCGCAAGCTGATCGCTAAACTCAATACTGAACTCAGGGCTAAAGAACTTCAAAAATAATTCCTATGGAAAGGAACGAACGCAAAGAAAGAATCGGGAAAGTTGTCAGCAACAAAATGCAGAAGACCATCACGGTTGCTGTTGACCGGAAGGTAAAACACCCGATCTACGGAAAATTCGTGAACAGAACCACTAAGTTCAAAGCTCACGATGAACAGAACACTGCTGGCATCGGCGATACCGTGCGCATCATGGAAACCCGCCCGCTGAGCAAAGACAAGCGCTGGAGACTAGTAGAGATCGTAGAGAAAGCGAAGTAATACCGGCGCAGCCTGAGTGAACGCAGAATTTGAGAAGTTAAAAGATATTAAGTTAAACGCGATATGATACGTACTGAAACCAGACTTACCGTAGCCGACAACAGTGGTGCAAAGGAAGTGCTTTGTATGCACGTGCTCGGCGGCACCCGCAGGGGTTCTGCTTCTGTTGGTGACAAGATCGTTGTAACCGTGAAGTCTGCTTTGCCTTCAAGCCAGGTGAAGAAAGGAACCGTTTCCAAGGCTGTAGTGGTAAGAACCACCAAAGAAGTAAGAAGAAAAGACGGATCATACATCCGTTTCGAAGATAATGCTGCCGTTCTGCTGAACGCTCAGGATGAACCCCGCGGAACCCGTATTTTCGGCCCCGTGGCACGTGAGCTCAGGGAAAAGCAGTTCATGAAAATTGTTTCACTGGCACCCGAAGTCATTTAAGCCATGGAGAGAAAACATAACAAGCAACCCAAGTTGCACATCAAAAAGGGTGACACCGTGAAGGTGATCGCCGGAGATGATAAGAGCACGGCTCAGCGCGAAAGAACAGGAAAGGTCCTCGAGGTCTTCCCTGAGAAGAACCGCGCTATTGTTGAAGGTATCAACATGGTTACAAAACATGAGAAACCTTCGGCCGGAAAACCTGAAGGTGGCATCAAGAAGGTAGAAGCTCCTGTGCATATCAGCAACCTGATGCTGATCGACCCCGCAAGTGGTAAACCTACACGTGTCGGAAGGAAACTCGACGACAAAGGAAAGCTTCAGCGTTATTCAAAGAAAACCGGAGAATTTATTAAGTAATGGCAACTCCAAGATTAAAGGACAAGTACACGAAAGACATTGTCCCTGCTTTAAAGCAGAAATTTGGTTATAAATCCGTGATGCAGGTTCCCAAGATCGAAAAGATCTGCATCAACAAGGGTATGGGTGTGGCTGTAACAGACAAAAAGCTGATCGATGTAGCGATCGAAGAGATCACCAACATCACGGGTCAGAAAGCTGTTTCAACAAAATCCAAAAAAGCGATCTCTAACTTCAAGTTAAGGGAGAATATGCCCATCGGTGTTCGTGTCACCCTTCGCGGCAACAAGATGTACGAGTTCCTTGACAGGCTCATGAACATCGCTCTTCCCCGTGTACGTGACTTCCGTGGCGTAAGTGCCAAAGGATTTGACGGCCGTGGCAACTACACCCTGGGTGTAAAAGAGCAGATCATCTTCCCTGAGATCTCGATTGAAAAAGTAAACAAGATCAGCGGTATGGACATCACGTTTGTTACCACTGCTCAAACTGACGAAGAAAGCTATGAGCTCCTGAAGGAATTCGGGATGCCATTCGCGAATAAAAATCAAAACTAAGCATGGCTAAATTATCTGTAATCGCTAGGCAGGCAAAAAGGGAAAAGCTGGTAGCTGCCAAGGCGGCTAAAAGAAAAGCATTGAAAGCAGCCGGAGACTATCTGGCGCTGGACAAGCTTCCGCGCAACGCTTCTCCGGTTCGTCTGAAGAACAGGTGCAAGCTCACCGGCCGTCCGAGAGGGTATCTGAGGAAGTTCGGCGTTTGCCGTAACGTATTCCGCCAGATGGCTTCTGATGGCAAGATCCCTGGCTTGACGAAAGCCAGCTGGTAAAACAAGCTGCAAGTGGTTAGCCACGAGCTGCAAGCCTTTGAAGATCAACAGGCTGTAGCCGAAGCGAAAGCCTGCAGTTACACTGGACAAGTAGGAATAAGCCGGAGCCAGGCAGTGGATCCCGCCCGAAAGTCAAGCCTAAAACGGCAAATCTTATTGGTTGCTGAGTATCAAGGTCGGAAAATGTGCCAAAACGCATTAAAAAACGCCGAAACCAGATAACAGTTTGAATAATTGAAATTGTTCGATATCTTTGCAGCCCGGTTTTAAAAAAACACGGGCTTGCTTTTTAATAAAAGGAAAGAGAAAATGACAGATCCTATAGCAGACTACTTAACCCGGTTACGGAATGCCATCAAGGCCAACCACCGCGTGGTGGAGATCCCTGCTTCCAACCTCAAAAAAGAGATAACCAAAGTGTTATTCGATAAAGGTTATATCCTCAATTACAAGTTCGAGGATACGCAGAACCACCAGGGCAATATCAAAATTGCTTTGAAGTACAATCCTGAAACAAGAGAATCAGCCATCACCAAACTGGAGCGTATCAGCACACCGGGTTTGAGGCAGTATGTTAACGCTGCCGCCATGCCCCGCGTAATGAACGGTCTTGGTGTAGCGATCCTGTCAACTTCCAAAGGTGTGATCACCGACAAGGAAGCCCGCAACATGAATGTTGGCGGAGAAGTTTTGTGTTACGTCTATTAATCCAGAAGAGACATGTCACGCATAGGCAAAAAGATTATAACACTTCCCGCGGGGATCACCTTCAACTTCTCAAAAGAGAACCATAAGGTATCCGTTAAGGGACCAAAAGGTGAACTCCACCAGGCGATCGATCCCGATTTTACCATCAAGCAGGAGAACGGTACCCTGCTGGTTGAGAGACCTACCGATCAGAAGCGTCATAAGTCCATGCACGGCCTTTACCGCGCATTGATCGCCAACATGATCGAAGGTGTATCGAAAGGATATAAAACACAGATGGAACTTGTCGGTGTGGGCTACAAAGCCAACGCCCAATCCAATGTGCTGGAATTGAGCCTTGGTTACTCACACAACGTGTTCCTGGCCGTTCCTTCTGAGATCAAAGTACAGGCTTTCCAGGAAAAAGGTGGAAACCCTACCATCGTGCTCGAAGGTATCGACAAGCAATTGATCGGACAGGTTGCTGCCAAGATCAAGTCGCTCCGTAAAGTTGAGCCTTACAAAGGTAAAGGTATCCGCTTCACAGGTGAGTATGTACGCAGAAAAGCTGGTAAGGCTGCTGCTAAATAATTAAGAACTTAAAGCATCATAGCGAAACAACAACTATGGCAGGCAAGAATAGAGAAAGACGTGAGAGGATAAAGCTGGGCATCCGTAAGAAAGTGAACGGAACAACGTCAAGGCCCAGGTTATCTGTGTTCAAAAGCAATACCGGTATCTACGCCCAGATCATCGACGATATCAAAGGCGTAACCGTGGCTTCTGCTTCAACAGTGGAGCTCGGAAAGAAAGCGGTGAACATCGAGAACTCGAAGAACGTAGGCAAGAAGATCGCCGAAAAGGCAATCGCTTCCGGTGTTCAGGAGATCGTTTTCGATCGCAACGGGTATCTTTATCACGGCAACATCAAGGCATTTGCTGAAGGTGCCAGAGAAGGTGGTTTAAAATTCTAAAGAAATACGGCCTTCGCTGCGGTTCGCTGCAGAAAGGAGATAATAACACAAGAAATTAAAAGTATGTCTGTAAGCAATATTAGCACAGTAAAAGCCAGCGAGATCGACCTGAAAGAAAAAGTCGTAGCCATCGAGCGTGTAGCCAAGGTGGTGAAAGGTGGTCGCAGATTCAGCTTCGCAGCCATTGTTGTGGTAGGTGATGGAAATGGTGTTGTGGGTTATGGCCTCGGAAAGGCGAACGAAGTAACCGATGCCATCACAAAAGGTATCGACGATGCGAAGAAGCACCTGGTGAAAGTTCCGATCATCAAAGGAACTGTGCCGCACGAATCTTTAGGTAAATTCGGCGGTGGCTTTGTACTGCTGAAGCCTGCTTCCCCTGGTACAGGTGTTATCGCCGGTGGTGCGATGCGCGCCGTGCTGGAAAGTGCCGGTGTTCACAATGTATTGGCAAAGTCTAAAGGTTCTTCCAACCCGCACAACGTGGTGAAAGCTACCTTCAAAGCGCTGACCAGCATGCGTGATGCCTACAGCATCGCTAGAAACAGAGGAATTGCATTGTCCAAAGTATTTAACGGCTAAGAGACATGGCGAAAGTACAGATCACACAGAAAAGAAGCACGATCAAGAGGCCTCAGACCCAGATCAAAACGATCCAATCATTGGGTTTAGGAAAGATCAATAAGACCGTTGAAGTGGAGCTGACGCCCCAGATCGCCGGTATGATCAGAAAAGTAAATCATTTGATCACAGTTAAAGAACTCTAAGATGAAATTGCACACGCTAACACCTGCTAAAGGTTCGGTAAAGACAAATAAAAGGCTTGGTCGTGGACAGGGTTCCGGAGGTTCAACTGCCGGACGTGGTCATAAAGGTGCGCAGTCAAGATCAGGTTATCACAGCAAGCCTGGCTTCGAAGGTGGTCAGATGCCACTGCAGCGCCGCGTGCCGAAATTTGGTTTTAAGAACAACAAGAAAGTATATTACAAAGCAGTAAACCTCGATCTGCTCGAGGACCTGGCTGGAAAGAACACGGGCGGAAATATCAGCCTGCAGTTTTTGATTGAGAACGGTATCGTTGGCAAAAGCGATAAAGTGAAGGTATTGGGAAGGGGAGAGCTTAAATCAAAAATCAGCGTTGAGGCCCACAAGTTTTCAGCAACTGCTGCACAGGCAATTGAAAAAGTTGGTGGCACCGCTACAACAGTGAAATAATGAAACGTTTCTTTCAAACCATAAGGAACATCTTTTCGATCGAAGATCTTCGTGTCAGGATCCTGAACACCATCGGGTTCCTGATCATCTTCAGATTGGGATCATTCATCGTTATCCCGGGTATCAATCCTGATCATCCGAGTCTTGCCGACGCGGGAGATACAGACGGTATCCTCGGATTGTTGAATACTTTCCTGGGCGGATCGTTCAGCCGCGCATCCATCTTTGCACTGGGTATCATGCCGTATATCTCGGCGTCGATCATCGTGCAGCTGCTGACCTTTGCCGTACCCTATTTCCAGAAACTTCAGAAAGAAGGTGATTCCGGACGCAAGCGTCTCAATCAGTTTACCCGTGTGCTGACCATCTTTATCACAGGATTCCAGAGCTATGCTTACATCCGTGGTACGATAGACCAGGGTGCCATTATCGATCCGGGCTTCTTCTTCTACTTCTCTGCCATCACCATCCTGGTGGCCGGAACCATGTTCTGTATGTGGCTGGGAGAGCGCATCACCGATAAAGGTATCGGAAACGGTATTTCAGTGCTGATCATGATCGGCATTGTATCAAGGCTCCCCGCCGCGCTTTCAAACGAAGCGGTAAGCCGCGGAATGAACGGCGCTTTGTTGTTCATCATTGAATTGATCGTGCTGTTTGCCATCGTGATGGGCGTGATCATGCTCACACAGGCTACCCGCCGGATCCCGATCCAGTATGCCAAGCAGGTGATCGGTAACAAGCTGTACGGTGGAAAACGCGATTTCATTCCCCTGAAGCTGAACTCAGCCGGTGTTATGCCCATCATCTTCGCGCAGGCGTTGATGTTCATCCCGGTGCTGCTGGTAGGTATGTGGAGAGACACAGAATGGGGTACTTATATCGGCACAACCTTCTCGGATCCTTACTCATGGCAGTACAGCCTGGTGTTTGGAACGCTGATCCTGATCTTCACGTTCTTTTACACGGCGATCACGATCAACTCTAACGACATTGCCGATAACCTGAAAAGGAACGGTGGTTTTGTTCCCGGTGTAAAACCCGGCAAGCAGACAGCCGAATTTATCGATACAGTTTTATCAAGAATTACTTTGCCTGGTGCTTTGTTCCTCGCGGTGATCGCCATCCTTCCTGCCTTTGCAGTGAAGCTGGGCATCAGCCAGAACTTCGCACAGTTCTACGGTGGTACTTCATTGCTGATCATGGTGGGGGTTATCCTCGACACCCTGCAGCAGATCGAAAGCTACCTGCTGATGAGACACTATGAAGGTATGATGAAGTCAGGCAGGGTAAAAGGACGTTCTCAATTTGCTGCGGCTTAAACGCTGAATGGTCAACTTAAAGACTGAAGAGGAACTGGTTATTATTCGTGAGAGCTCCCAATTACTGGGAAAAGCACACGGTGAAATAGCCAGGCTCGTCAAGCCCGGTGTAAAAACCATGGCGCTCGATAAGTTGGCGGAGGAATACATCCGGGATCATGGCGGAATTCCTTCCTTTAAGAACTACAGGGGTTTCCCTGCTTCACTGTGCATCTCGGTAAACGAGATCGTAGTGCATGGCTTCCCCGGAAGTTACGAGATCAAGGAAGGTGACATTATTTCGATTGATTGCGGGGTTCAGTACAAAGGCTACCACAGTGACTCAGCTTACACTTACCCACTGGAGGGTGTAAAGCCGGAAACACTGCTGCTCCTGGAAAGAACTTACGATTCGCTGTATCTGGGCATCGCCCAGGCAAAAGCGGGTAACAGGATCGGCGATGTAGCCCACGCCATTCAGAGTTACGTTGAAAGTTTCGGATATGGCGTGGTGCGCGAGCTGGTAGGCCATGGTGTTGGAAAGAAGCTTCACGAAGATCCCGAGGTCCCTAACTACGGAAAGCGGGGTAAAGGCGTGAAGATCGTGGCGGGAATGGTGTTCGCCATCGAGCCCATGATCAACCAGGGAACAAAAAGTGTGGTGCAGGAGCGTGATGGCTGGACGATCCGTACGGCAGATAAGAAACCCTCGGCGCATTTTGAGCACATGGTTGCGATACATGCAGACAGGACTGAAGTTTTGACAACGCATCAATATATAGAAGAAAATTACAGCTATAAGTGGCGAAGCAAAGGTCAATTGAGCAAGATGGTACCATAAGCGAAGCATTGTCTAACGCAATGTTTCGGGTACAACTGGAAAACGGACATGAGGTATTGGCCCACATTTCGGGCAAAATGCGCATGAACTACATCCGCATATTGCCTGGCGACAGGGTAAGACTCGAAATGTCGCCTTACGATTTGACAAAGGGCAGGATTGTGTTCAGATACAAGTAGATATATAAACGAAAATGAAAGTTAAAGCATCCATAAAGAAGCGCAGCGCTGACTGTAAGATCATCAGACGCAAGGGCAAGTTGTATGTGATTAACAAAAAGAATCCAAGGTATAAACAAAGACAAGGTTAACAGACTATGGCACGTATTGCTGGTGTAGATATTCCTGACAATAAGCGAGGCGAAATCGGCCTTACTTACATTTTTGGTATTGGCCGCAGGTCAGCCCAAAAGATCCTTACAGAAGCCAATGTGAATTTGGATAAGAAGGTGAAGGAGTGGAATGACGAAGAGTCAAACGCGATCAGGGCTATCATTGCCGAGAAATTCAGAATTGAGGGTGTGCTCAAGTCTGAGATCCAGCTCAGCATCAAACGCCTCATGGATATCGGATGCTATCGCGGACTGCGTCACCGTAAAGGTCTGCCCGTTCGTGGCCAGACTACCAAGAACAACGCGCGTACCCGCAAAGGAAAACGTAAGACGGTAGCCAACAAGAAGAAGGCAACTAAAGGTTAATTGAACTAAAAAATAAACTTTTCAATAAATGGCAACTGCTGAAAAGAGAAAAGATAAAGCAAAAAAGAGGGTGGTGAATGTTGAGGCTGTAGGAGAAGCCCACATCAAGGCTACTTTCAACAACATCATTATCGCAATGACCAACACAACCGGCCAGGTTATCTCTTGGGCATCTGCTGGTAAGATGGGCTTCAAAGGATCGAAGAAGAACACCCCCTATGCAGCACAGATGGCCGCGCAGGATTGCGCTACCAAAGCTTATGAGCAGGGCTTGAGAAAAGTTGAGGTCTTTGTGAAAGGTCCCGGCGCAGGTCGCGAATCAGCGATCCGTACCATCCAGGGAGCAGGCATCGAGATCACCGCTATCCGCGATGTGACGCCGCTGCCCCACAACGGCTGCAGACCTCCTAAAAGAAGAAGAGTTTAATCATTGACGATTTACGATGGACGATCTGCGATTCAACAATTGCAGATCGTCAATCTGAAATCCAAAATTTTAAATACACATGGCAAGATATACAGGCCCTAAGGTCAGAATTTCAAGAAGATTTAACGAGCCTATCTTAGGCGAGAACAAGGCGTTGGCAAAGAAGAACTACGCTCCCGGTCAGCACGGCCGTGGCAAAAAGCGTAAACAGTCTGAATATGCCACACAGCTTGCTGAAAAGCAGAAAGCCAAGTACATCTACGGTCTGCTCGAGCGTCAGTTTGCAAAATTGTTCAGCGAAGCATCCCGCAAGAAAGGTGTTACCGGTGAAACCCTGCTCCAGCTTCTCGAAGCACGTCTGGATAACACCGTTTACCGCCTGGGTATTGCCCCCACCCGCAGGGCTGCACGCCAGCTCGTGATCCACAAACACATTCAGGTGAACGGCGAGATCGTTAACATTCCCTCATTCACCCTGAGACCTGGCGACCTGGTGGGTGTGCGTGAGCGTTCAAAATCACTCGAAGCCATCAACAACAGCCTGTCTATCCAAGGGGCAAAAAAATACAATTGGTTGGAATGGGATAACAACGAGATGGTAGGCAAGATCGTAAATCTTCCTCCCCGTCAGGACATCCCGGAAAACATCAACGAGCAGCTGATCGTTGAATTGTATTCTAAGTAATTTAACTGTTAATCAACATTACTATGTCAATATTAGCATTTCAAATGCCAGAGAAGGTTGTGATGGAAAAGTCTGATGATTTTCACGGACTCTTCACATTCAAACCTCTGGAAAAAGGATACGGAGTTACGATCGGTAATGCACTGAGAAGAATTCTGTTGTCCTCCCTGGAAGGTTATGCGATCACCGGTATCAAGATCCCCGGTGTACTCCATGAGTTTTCTACCATTGAGGGTGTTGTTGAAGATGTAGCGGAGATTATCCTCAACCTGAAAATGGTGAGACTCAGGAAACTTGCTGAAACGTTTGACAGCAAGATCACAGTAAGCATCAAGAAGCAGAAGCAGTTCAAAGCTGGTGACATCACCAAGTTCACTTCCGCTTTCGAAGTGCTCAATCCCGATCACGTGATCTGCAACCTGGATGAATCTGCGCATTTTGAAATCGAACTGACCATCGAGAAAGGCAGGGGCTATTTACCTGCTGAGGAAAATAAACCGACAGAACAGGTATTCGGATTCATTCCGATCGACGCCATTTTCACACCTGTGAAGAATGTGAAATACAGCGTTGAGAATACCCGCGTTGAGCAGAAGACTGACTATGAGAAACTCGTGGTTGACATCGAGACCGACGGTTCGATCCACCCCGAGAAAGCACTGGAAGGCGCTGCCCACATCCTCATCCAGCACTTCAGGCTGTTCTCCGACAAGTCTATCGAGCTCGAAACCGGCAAAGATGCTGAGATCGAGCAGGTAGACGAAGAGATGCTTCACATGCGCAAGCTGCTGAAGACACCCCTTCACGACCTCGACCTGTCTGTACGCGCATACAACTGCCTTAAAGCAGCCGATGTTAAAACCCTCGGAGATCTGGTTCAGCTCGAGATCTCGGATATGATGAAGTTCAGGAACTTTGGTAAGAAGTCACTGGCCGAATTGGAACAACTGGTAGCGGAGAAGAACCTTACTTTCGGTATGGATCTTTCCAAATATAAACTTGAAGAAGACTAGAAAACATGAGACACGGTAAGAAAGTAAATCACCTAGGAAGGAAAACAGCCCACAGACAAGCGCTGTTGTCTAACCTTGCATCTTCGCTCATTTTAAATAAGAGGATCACCACTACGGTTGCCAAGGCGAAGGCCCTGAGGAAGTATGTTGAGCCCCTCATCACCAAATCAAAAGAAGATACAACGCACTCCAGAAGGACTGTGTTCTCATACCTCCAGAACAAAGAATCTGTACAGACCCTGTTTGGCGAAATTGCCGGCAAGGTGGCTGACAGACCCGGTGGATACACCCGCATCATCAAGCTGGCCGATACCCGCTTGGGTGATAATGCTGAAGTGTGCCTCATCGAGCTGGTAGACTTCAACACCCTCTACACCAAAGAAGCTGCGGTGAAGAAAGGCAGAACCCGCAGAAGCCGCGGTAAAGGCAAAGAAGGTGTAGCTGACGCTGAAGTAGTACAGGATGCACCGGCAGCAGAAGCTAAGGCCGAAAAGAAAACCAAGAAGGCTTCTTCGAAAGAAGAACCGAAAGCTGAAAAGAAAACGACTTCAAAGTCTAAAAAGACAAAAGAATAGTGTTTCACAAAAGCATATCGAAAAAGGGATTGGATCTAAATTCAATCCCTTTTTTTGTGCTCAATCGTTACCGGAAATTTGCGCCGAAAACGCTGGCATTAGTTGAAATTCATATCTTATTTTGGTGAATCTTATGCAGAAAAAAGCTTATCTACTCCTGGAAGACGGACTGCTGGTGGAAGGCACTCCGATCGGTAAAATTGGCACATCCGGCGGCGAGATCTGTTTCAATACAGGTATGACGGGGTATCAGGAAATCTATACCGATCCTTCATACTACGGCCAGATCATCGTCAACACAACCGCCCACATCGGTAACTATGGAACGCTGGATAACGAACAGGAATCGGGCAGCACCAAAATAGCCGGTATCGTGGTGAATGATTTTGCGGAAGAGTTCAGCCGCAAAGAGGCCAAAGAGAGCCTTCAGCAATACCTCGAAAAGAACAATGTTGTAGGCATTGCCGATGTGGACACCCGCATGCTGGTTCGCTACATCCGCAGCAGAGGTGCCATGAATGCCCTGATCTCATCAGAGCTCACACCCGACCAGATGAAAGCAGAGCTGAAGAAAGTTCCTTCGATGGACGGCCTCGAGCTTTCGTCTATCGTGAGCACCAAGGAACCTTACTTCATCGGCGAGCCCGACGCAAAATTCAAGGTGGCGGCGCTCGACCTCGGCATTAAGAACAACATCCTGAAAAACCTTGCCGCGCGTGGCTGCTACATTAAAGTGTTCCCTGCCAAAACTCCCATGAAAGAAATGGCAGCCTGGAAACCCGACGGATACTTTATCTCGAACGGCCCTGGCGATCCCGCGGTGATGGACTACGCTATTGAAACCGTGAAAGGTGTTGTGAACAGCGATACACCGGTGTTCGGCATCTGCCTTGGACACCAATTGCTTGCGCTGTCATGTGGGCTGTCAACCTACAAGATGCACCACGGCCATCGCGGGCTCAACCACCCGGTGAAGAACCTGATCAGTGGCAAGGGCGAAATGACGTCGCAGAACCATGGCTTCGCGGTAAGCGACAAAGACCTCGATAAGAATAAAAATGTGGAAGTCACCCACGTTCACCTGAATGACAATACCATCATGGGCATCAGGCTGAAGAACAAGAAAGCATTTTCGGTGCAATACCACCCTGAGGCTTCACCGGGGCCACATGATTCCAACTACCTCTTCGATCAGTTTGTGTCGATGATGTCTGAAGAAAAACAAAAGGCATGATGCCGAGCAATTCAAAACCAAATCCAATATCTAAATACACCAAACTATGAGCCTAATAGAAAGCATTCATGCCCGCCAGATCCTGGACAGCCGCGGCAATCCTACCGTTGAAGTTGATGTGGTTACCGAAAGCGGCGCCTTTGGTCGTGCCGCCGTTCCCTCAGGAGCATCTACCGGAACACACGAGGCTGTTGAACTCCGCGATGGTGACAAGAAAAGATATGTGGGCAAGGGCGTTCTGAAAGCCGTAGAGAACGTGAATAGCAAGATCGCAGAAGAGATCGTTGGTTTCTCTGTATATGACCAGAACCTGATCGACAAGATCATGCTGGAGCTCGATGGTACACCCAACAAAGGCAACCTGGGCGCCAATGCCATACTCGGAACGTCAATGGCCATTGCCAAAGCCGCAGCCATGGAAGCAGGCCTTCCCCTGTACCGCTACATCGGCGGTGTGAATGCCAACACGCTTCCCGTTCCCATGATGAACATCCTCAACGGTGGAAGCCACGCCGATAACAAGATCGACTTCCAGGAATTCATGGTAATGCCCGTGAAAGCAGATACCTTCTCTGAATCGCTTCGCATGGGCACGGAGATCTTCCACACCCTGAAGAAAGTTCTTCACGACAAGCACCTCTCCACCAACGTAGGCGATGAGGGCGGTTTTGCTCCCAACATCGCATCGAATGAAGAAGCCATTGAAGTGGTGCTGATAGCCATCGAAAAAGCCGGGTTCAAAGCCGGAGAAGATGTATTCATCGCGATGGATGCCGCTACTTCCGAATTCTACGACGCAGCGAGCAACAGCTATACCTTCAAAAAATCGTCAGGCAAAAAGATCAGCTCTGACGAAATGGTTGAGTACTGGGCTAACTGGGCCAGCAAGTACCCGATCATCTCCATCGAAGATGGCATGGCGGAAGACGACTGGAATGGCTGGAAGAAACTGACAGACAAGATAGGCAAGAAGATCCAGCTGGTGGGAGACGATCTGTTTGTAACCAACGTGACACGCCTGCAGGAAGGTATCAATAAAGGTGTTGCCAACTCCATCCTTGTAAAAGTGAACCAGATTGGCTCGCTCACAGAGACCATCAACGCCGTGAACCTTGCCAAGCGCAATGCTTATAAGAGCGTAATGTCACACCGCTCAGGTGAAACCGAAGACAGCACCATCGCTGACCTCGCTGTAGCCCTGAACACTGGCCAGATCAAAACCGGATCTGCATCACGTTCAGACCGGATGGCAAAATACAATCAGCTGATCCGCATCGAAGAAGAGCTCGGCGAAATAGCATACTTCCCTGGAAAGAACTTCTAAGCGACACACAGTAATATCAAAAAAAAGCCGGGCCATTGGTCCGGCTTTTTTTTTGTCGTCGTCAGACCACTGGCCTAAGAGCAGGCCAGCCGCGCAGTGGTCCGACGACTATACCAGTCTGATCGTAGACTGAAATCAGGAACAACCACACCCGGTTAAGATATTAATATCAACACCGCATTTCCAACCCTTTACTCATCGCCTCATAACCACTACCTTTATTGAGCAACATAAACGTGCCCATGGAATCGAATCCTGTTTTTGATACGGCGGTTGACTTTGTAAACAATACGGCATGTCACATATTCCTGACAGGCAAGGCAGGTACCGGTAAGACCACATTTCTGAAATACATCAAAGAGCACACTGCTAAAAGATCGGTGGTGGTGGCACCTACTGGCGTGGCGGCCATCAATGCCGGCGGGGTAACGATGCATTCGTTCTTTCAATTGCCATTCGGACCTTATGTGCCGGTTACGCGAACAACCCATGCCGAGGGCGTTACAGACAGGCAGGAGCTTTTCAGGAACATCCGTTTCAGTGAAGAGAAACGTGAGCTTCTGCGCGACCTCGAGCTGCTGATCATCGACGAGGTAAGCATGGTGCGCTGCGATACCCTTGATGCCATTGACGCCATTCTGCGGCATTTCAGGAAAAGGCCCAATGACGTGTTCGGTGGTGTTCAGGTGCTTTACATCGGGGATCTCTTCCAGTTGCCGCCCGTGATACCGCAGAGCGAATGGGCTGTGCTGAAAACATATTATACAAGCGAGTTCTTTTTTCATGCAAAAGCCATCGAGCAGGCGCAGCCCATATACATAGCGTTGAAAAAGATCTACCGCCAGAACGAGCAGCATTTCATAGACATTCTCAACCGTGTCAGAAACGACGAAGCTACTGCGCGCGATCTTGAAGTGCTGAACGCGCGTTATGGTGCAACACCTGTTGCCGGCAAAAATTACATCACGCTTACATCGCATAACCACAAGGCAGACAAGATCAATCAACAGGAGCTGGCCAAGCTGCCCGGAAGACTGTATGAATTTCAGGGCACCGTCGAGGGTGATTTTCCTGAAAAGGCATTGCCTACCGATATGACCCTGCAGCTGAAAAAAGGCGCACAGGTGATGTTTATCCGGAACGACACCAGCGAAGACCGCAGATATTTCAACGGAAAGATCGTCACGGTGAAAGAAGTTAATGAGGAGTCGATCACGGTGATCCTGAATGAAGGAGAGGAGCTGCAGCTGGAGAAAGAGACCTGGGATAACATCCGTTACTCCTATAACCAGGTCGATGACAAGATCGATGAGGAGAAGCTCGGAGCATTTTCACAATACCCGGTGCGCCTCGCCTGGGCAGTGACCATCCACAAAAGTCAGGGGCTCACGTTCGAGCACGCCATCATCGACGCCGGAGAATCGTTTGCGCCGGGCCAGGTATACGTTGCCCTGAGCCGCTGCACATCGCTTGACGGCATGGTGCTGCATTCAAAGATCGAGCGCCACGCTATTTCAACGCACAAGGAAGTGCTTGCCTTCTCTGGCAGGGAACACGCCGCGGAAGAACTGCAGGAAACACTTCAGCGGGAGCGGCACATTTTTCTGAACCAGCGGCTGATCGAAACTTTTGATCTTCAGAAGCTGATCGAGATCGCTGAAAAGCACGTCACCTTTACACAAGGAAAAAAACTGCCCGACGTGGCCGGCGCCCTGGCCTGTGCGCGCAAGGTGCTGGATAGCATTCGTGAGCAACAAGCGGTGGCTTTGAAATTCAGGTCGCAGCTCGGGGCGTTGCTGGAAGAGAATGACCACAACAAGCTGAAGGAAAGAGTCTCCAAGGCCATCGACTATTTTTCGAAAGCACTGACCGACGGAGCGCTGCAGCCCCTCGAAGCACACATTGAATCGCTGAAGGGCGCCGCCAAAGTGAAAAAATACCTTCGCCAGGTGAGGCAGGTGAAGCTTGCTGTAAGCAGAAAGATCAACAGCATTCAGAGCGCCAGTCACGGCGAGACCATATTCAATACTGCGCCCAGGCTTTCTGTTGTGGAAGCTGAAGAGGCCCTCCGTCAGAAAGATCCGAAGCGTGAGAAAGGCGCCAGCCTCAGGGATACGCTCGACCTGTTTAAAACAGGCATTACCTTGCCGGAGATCGCTCAGAAACGCGGTCTTGCATTGGGGACCATTGAAAGCCACATTGCCTCGCTGGTGGGCTCGGGAG
Source organism: Chryseosolibacter histidinae (assembly GCF_018598225.1). Lineage (GTDB taxonomy): Bacteria > Bacteroidota > Bacteroidia > Cytophagales > Cyclobacteriaceae > Chryseosolibacter > Chryseosolibacter histidini. The sequence goes on from NZ_JAHESF010000005.1 coordinate 98,494, forward strand.
AAATCAGTATCGGCGAGGTGATCAGTGAAAGCAAGCTTGCTCGCATCATGACAGTACTCACCGAAATGCCAGGCTCATCGCTCACGCCGGTAAAGGCAAAACTCGGCGATGGATTTTCGTTCGGCGAAATAAGGGCTGTGATGAATCACCTGGAGCTCAACCAGAAATGAGCAAAAAGCAGCAAGGATCTACAAATGGCAGTAAGCGTGATCCACAGAATTTAGTTGGGTTCTTTGATTAAAAGCATTTTTAAAATACTGTATGGTCAGCCGTTCACGGATTATTCTTTGATCATTGGTCCGTTTTTTCATAGGTTTAGCTTTGACTTTTCAGGAGCCAAATTTTTTTTGTAATGCTTGAGATTGTAAGGCTGTCCGGTAAACCGGGTGCGTGCACGATGCGTGTAATTTTTATAGTCGGGCTGTTCTTTCTGGTTTCGGCATCAGAACAGATCACATACTAAGACCCTGCGCCAGATCAACATGATATTGGTGGTTTTTACCCGGTCGCAAAAGCATTGGTTGAAAATATATGCCTGCGGTATACTCTTATCAAGCCGCTCAATTGTCTATAGTATCAAGGACCGGTGTGGCCAGACCCGAACGTGTTGAAAAACCGGTTTCTCCCAAAAACCGATTCATATCCCGAAACTAAACCTAAAACCTATGACTATAACTTTACATAAGAACCTGACACATCAAGTTGTTGTCCACCAAGGGTGAGCAGCTTCATTGCCTGTACCCGACAGGCTATTTAAATTCCGCTTTCAACTTAAACCAAAACTAACTCTATGAATTTTTCTTTACCTCCCCAGACAGGGCGGTGGTCACGTGTGGTTTTGCAGACCAGTGAAGGGCCCACAAAAGGTGTTTCGATGCACCGGCTCTTCCACGCAGGCTTCCTCTCCGTTCTTTTTCTCTTTGCAGGCATCGGTTCGCTGCAAGCGCAGCAGATCAACGTAACCGGAAGGGTTACATCCGTTGACGACCACGGTGCTTTACCCGGTGTGAGCGTTTTTGTCAAAGGTACACAAACCGGTACCGTGACCGACGCTGACGGACGTTACACCATCAGCGTTCCTTCACCATCATCCGTACTGGTTATTTCTTTCATCGGTTATAAAACAACCGAAGTTCCGGTAGATGGAAGAAGCACAGTAGACGTGAGCATCGAATCGGATATCACACAGCTCGGTGAAGTTGTGGTGACAGCCTTCGGTATCGCCCAGGAAAAGAAAGCGCTGGTATCGGCTACGCAAGAAGTTGCTGGTAAAGATCTCGCGTTGTCAAAAGAAACCAACCTGGTGGATGCGCTCAACGCTAAAGTTGCTGGTGTCAATATCACCCGGCAGGGTGGATCTGCAGGTGCAGCCTCCAGCATCGTGATTCGCGGATTCTCGTCAGTGAATGGTGAGAACCAGCCGCTGTTCGTGGTTGACGGTGTGCCGATCAACAATGCTTACAGAACAACCGCTCGCGGTTCCAGCGTAGATGCTCCTAACCGTGCCATCGATATCAATCCAAATGACATCGAAACCATCAACGTTCTGAAAGGTCCTGCAGCCACTGCTTTGTATGGTATCCAGGCGGGTAGCGGCGTGGTGATCATCACTACGAAAAAAGGAAAGCGTTCAGATGACAAAAATGTATCTGTTAACTTCTCTTCCAATTATTCAATGGATAAGATCATGCGTAACTTCCCCGCCAACATGCGTTTTGGCCAGGGCGATGGCAGCGTATACAATACAACCACTTTTTCTCACTTCGGTCCCCCGATCACAACGCTGCGTTATGACGGCACAGACCTGAACCCGGCAGATCCAAGGGGCAGGATCGTAGATATGAATGACCCCACAGCCATTGCAGACGCCAGGGTTATTCCGGTGAACAACCAGGACAAATTCTATCAGATCGGTAAGACCTGGGATAACAACCTCAGCCTGTCAGGAGGAAACAAGAACAGCACGTTCTATTTGTCATTGGGTAACTATTCGCAGGACGGTATCATTCCCAATAACGAATATGATAGAACTAGCCTTAAGGTGACGGCAGAAACGTCGCTTCATGATAAATTCAAGATCGCCGGTTCAGCTACGTACGTTTATAGCACCAGTACCCGTTTCGGAAGAGGAGACAATCTCTCTGACGTTATCCAGGGAACTGTAAGAACGCCTCCTACTTTTGATAACTCCGCTGGTTATGTGTATCCACTCACAGGTGCACAACGCCAGTTCAGAGCTCAGCCTGACAACCCGTTCTGGACCATTAATTTCAACCCGTATAAAGATGAAGTTAACCGTATCATCGGTTATGTGCAGGCCACCTATGACCCTACATCATGGCTGAACATTATGTACAGGGTGGGAACGGACGTTGCCAGCGACAAGCGCAATCAGCAATGGGCAAAAGGAAGTACGGGTGGTGATGGTACACCCGGAGGCCGTGTGCTGCAGGATGTGTACAATGACAGGCAGATCAACTCAGACCTGATCGCTACCGCGACCAAGACGTTTGGAGACTTCAACGTTTCTCTCCTGGTTGGCCACAATTATTTCACCAGGTCAAATGGTCGTCAGTATATCGATGGAAGGAATTTACTGGTGCCTGGACTTTATAACATCGGTAATACCCAGGAAAGCCTGGTGCAGATTCAAAACCTCGAAACGAAAAAAACAGCAGCTGTCCTTTCCCGCTTATCGGTTGATTACAAGAACATGCTGTTTTTGGAGATGACCGGAAGGAATGAATGGACTTCGACGCTTCGCAGTCCTAACAACTCGTTCTTCTACGGATCTGGCGGACTTGGCTTTGTGTTTACAGAGGCATTCAACATGGATGACGGTGTTTTATCGTTCGGAAAGCTGAGAGGCGCGTATGCCGAAGCCGGCCGTGATGCAGCTCCGTATTCCGACCAAACGTTCTATAGCAGCAGGTCAGTGGTTTCGGGTGCATGGAGTACATTGTCACTAAGGTTCCCGTTGGCCGGTTCAGGCATCGGCTCGGTTGATCTTTCGAATACTGCAGGTAATCCGGCGCTCAGACCGGAGCGTACTAAAACTATGGAGTTCGGAACTGAATTGAAATTTCTCAACAACAGGATTGGATTGGATGTCACTTATTACAGAAAGCTTGACGTAGACCAGATCATTCTCATTACAACTCCCGGAAGTACTGGCTTTACGAACAAAAGGATCAACGCCGGTGAAATTGAGAACAAAGGATGGGAAGTGGTGCTCAATGCAACGCCCGTTCAACAAAACAAATTCTCATGGGATATCACCGCCAACTTTACGCGTAACAGGAACATGGTGCTCGAGCTGCCTGTTGACAGGATCGCGCTTGCCGGTTTCGGAAACCTGCGGCCTCTTGTAAAAAAGGGTGAGCCGTTCAGCGTGTTTTATGGAACTGCCTTCCTGCGTGATGATAAAGGCAACCTGATCATCGACGCCAATGGCTATCCGCAAAGAAGCCCGATCACTGCTGACAATCCTTCTGGCGACCTGAAGATCGGTGACCCGAACCCCGATTGGCTGATGGGTGTTCGTAATACATTCTCTTATAGCAACCTGAGCCTGACCTTCCTTTGGGACTTCAGAAAAGGTGGGGATGTGGCCAACATCACCAGCAACTGGCAACGGGCTACAGGTGTGCCGGATTTCACCTATGACCGCAACCACATGGTTGTATTCAATGGCGTAACAGCAGACGGATCGCCGAATACAAAACAAGTGTTGATCAACGAAGCATATTACATCGGCATTGGTAACAGGGATATAGCTGAGCGCTTTGTGGAAGATGGCTCCTGGATCAGACTGCGCGATGTTAGCCTGTCGTACGGCCTGCCTTCATCTGTGGTCAGCAAGATGAAAATGAAACGCCTCAACGTGAGCCTGTACGGACGAAACATACTGTTGTTTACCGGTTACAGCAACATCGATCCGGAGACCAACTTCTCAGGACCTAACTCCTCAATCGGTGTGGATGCTTTCGGTACCCCGACATCGCGTAGCTACGGCGTTAGCCTGAATGCAACTTTCTAATGACTGCTCTTTAAAACATTACAGATATGAAGTTTATAAAAGATAGATTTTTAATAGCGGCAGCGGGATTACTCATGGTATGTTTGCCGTCATGCGATCTTGAAGAGGCAAATATCAATCCCAACAATACTACAGATGCTGCAGTACCTGTGTTGCTGGCGTCTACGCAAGCCAACCTGGTTTGGGCGATCAATGACTTCGCAGCCCAGAGTACCAGCACGCTCGTGCAGCAGTTGGCCGGAACACTGAACGTGCAGCTCAATGTCACCACCTACAAATACCTGCCTACGAATTTTCAGACCACCTGGAATGATCATTTCTATGCAGGAACTATGAAAGATCTCAAGACCATTATCGATAAGTCTACAGAGAACCAGGCCTACCTTCACTACAGGGGAGTGGCTAAGATTCAGATGGCGATGGCGCTGGGGTACATTGTAGATCTCTGGGGCGATGCACCTTATACAACGGCACTGGATCTTGAAGGAAACCCGAAACCAACATATGATCGTGGCGCAGACCTGTATGCAGAAATGTTCAAGCTGTTTGACGAAGGTGTGGCTGATCTGAACAGCCCGAGCGCACTCTCTCCTTCGACCAATGACCGTTTCTTTCCTGCTGCAACCGAAGCGCTGTGGCGTACCACATCGATACCGCGCTGGATCAAAACGGTGAACGCGCTCAAAGCAAGGTATCAGAACCACCTGAGCAAGATCGATGCGCAAGGTTCTGCACAAAAAGCCCTTGACGCTATCGCTGCCGGTACATTTACCAGCAATGCTGACGAACTCAAGGTATCTTTTGGATCAACTTCCGATACTGCAGGCCCTTGGTACCAATTCCTCCAGGGATCATTCGGTCTTAATAACATCGCCATCAGCCAGGAATTCATCACCATGCTGAACGATCGCGTAAGTCCCGGAGTTGATGATCCGAGGTTAAGGTTTTACGCGACTGACAATGTTGGTTCGCCGGATGCCGACGGCAATTATATCGGAACACCTTATGGTGCCACCATTCCGACTGGTGCTGCGAAGTTCGGGCCATATATAAATACGCCGGGCGCGCCAACCAATATCATTACGTATGCAGAAGTAAAGTTCATTGAAGCAGAAGCTAACTTCCGGCTGGGCAAGTTCACAGAAGCTGCGGCGGCGTTAAATGCAGCTGTCAAGGCATCTATACTACGTGTTACAGGCGCAGCAGACGCTGCCTATGAAGCGAAGTATGCCAGCGAAACCGCGGCAACCATTCAGGTAGATGGGCTTCAAAAGATCTTCACAGAAAAATATATCGCCCTGTTCCTCGAAACGGAAGCATGGACCGACTGGCGCAGAAGCATTCCTGCCGGTGCTGCCGGAACAACCAACGGAATCCCGGCCATTAAGGTACTGCCTGCCGGCGATACCGGTACAAACGGTGTATTCCCGAGAAGATTTTTGTACCCGACATCGGAGATCGATAACAACGTGGAGAACATCACTTCCACATCGATGACAGAAAGGGTTTTTTGGGATCTTTAATACTTTTGACTTATGAAAACATTCAGAAAAAATATATTGCTCAATGCCCTCGTCGTGCTGATTGGCCTTACTTCGTGCTTCGATGAGAAAGAGGAAGACTACAAGATCATCGGCGCAGTAGGCACAGTGTCTGTAATGACCGTTACTAAATCGACGCCAACCGTAGGTGAGCAGATCACAGTAAACATCCGGTACTTCTCAGAGAATGTAGCCGTGAAGCAGTTACGGCTTACGCAAACGATCGGTTCGGATGTTACGGTAGTGGCTACGAAGGATGTTACTGGTTTCGATATCAATAACTCCTATGTGGATACGTTTACCTACACCGTTCCCGCGGCTCCGCTAAATACGGTGATCAAGCTGACCACAGAGATCGAGACCGTTAACAATCTTACGAACAGCGCCAAATTTGTGAACATCACAGTGAAGTGATAAGGAGCTGAACGAGAGATACTCCATTTTAAAAAGCCGTCCCCGAATCGAGGACGGCTTTTTTCATCACAGACCGAGCCTAAAAAGCCCCGAAGGGGCTTAATGTGGATAAGGGAAGAGGCTGCCTCTTAAGCAACCTCTTGAATACCCACTCCAAACCAAAATCTTATTAATATCTACCAGACAGACGGGCTAAAAAGGCCTGCAAAAGCCCCTTTTTTCAAATATCCTGGTAACCTGAAATGCTAAGTGTTTTTGCAATATTTACCCAAGAACTGCATCTTTAAACGGCAAATTCCGGCATTTTGATTCGGTGATTTGACTGAATTTGCAATTTTTTGCTGCATTTTGTTTTAGTTCGGTTAATTTTTTTTCCGATGGATAAGATTTCTGATTATAGGGTTTTAATTCCTATGCTCAAGGAAGAACGACATGACTTTATTCTGAACGAGGTAAAAGTCAGGAACCGCGTCCTCTTGACTGACCTGGCTGTGAAGCTTAACATCTCCGAAGACACCGTCAGGCGTGATCTCAAATACCTTGACGAGCAGGGCAAGATCAAGAAGGTTCACGGTGGCGCGATCTCCACTTCTTACCACCTCTATACTTATAAGGAACAGGAGATCTATGCCCACGAGAACAAATCCGTTATTGCGCAGAAAGCCCATGCGCTGTTGAGAGAAGGGCAGGTGATCCTCATCAGCGGGGGCACTACAAACCTTGAGTTCGCCAGGCTTTTTCCGAAAAACATTAAGGCCACCATCTTCACCCCGAGCCTGCCCGTGGCCATGCAGTTGCTGGAGCACCCCAACGTGCAGACCATCTTTATCGGGGGGCGTCTCTCTCACGAAGCCCAGATCGCGCTGGGAGGCGAGACCATTCAAACCATCTCACAGGTGCGGGCCGACCTCTGCTTTCTCGGTACCGGACAGCTCGATCCTGTGCATGGCCTCACAGAATTCGATTGGGAAGTAGTGCAGCTGAAGAAAGCCATGATCCTCGCTTCCAAAAAGATCGTGTCACTCACCATCTCTGAAAAGATCAACTCCATCCAGGTGTATAAGGTCTGCGATGCCCGCGCCATCCATACGCTCATTACCGAGCTCAACCCCGGCGATCCGTTCCTCGATCCCTTCAAACAACTGGGACTGGAAATTTTATGACGCATAAAACATCCTGTGTGTATCAACGTTAATGTGATTGGTAGCTGAAATCTCGGCAGGGGCACAGCTTTAGTAGGTGATAAAATTAAAATCCGTATCTTAGTCCATCATTTTTTAAGCTTATGTTCAAGAAACTACCGAAGATCTTCCGCAATTTTTACGTAGTAACCCTGGTCATTTTTTTGCTGTGGATGCTGGTGCTCGATTCCAATAACCTGATCGCCAGGTTCCAGCTCGGCGCCAAGCTCAGCTCACTGGAAGATGAGAAGGAATATTACGAAGCCAAGATCAAAGAAGTGCAAAAAGATCACGACGAGCTTTTTGGCGACCGAGAATCGATCGAAAAATTCGCCCGTGAGAAATACCTCATGAAAAAAGAGTCAGAAGACATTTTCATCATTGAAGAAAAATAAGAACCGGCCATGAAAAAGTTGCTGCCCCTGTTATTGTTGACCTGTTGCTGGATCAGTGCCTTTTCGCAACGTGACGTGGATGAACGCACCAGCTGGTCTATAAAAGACCGTGGTTACCTGGGTCTGGGTTTCGGCGGCCTCGGCTTCGGCACCAACAGCCAGTACGGAAATTATTTCTCCATCGGCCTTTCTCCGCAGGCAGGCTACATGCTCACCAAAAATCTTTCTTCTGGCCTCGCGTTCGAATATCAGTACACAAGCTATTCAGACCTGAAGCTCAAGAACCACATGTATGGATGGTATCCCTTCGTGCGATACAACATCAGGGATTTCTTCCTGCAGGCAGATTACGACTGGTATAGCCTCGATAACGTTTTCACCCCCGAAACAGACCGGGTGACTTTTGACCGGTTCTTTGTAGGAGTGGGTTACGCTTCAAGAGGCGGAGGCAGAAGCGCTGTAAATTTCCTGGCTCAGTATGACCTGCTCTATACCAATACAAGCCCCTTCAACTCACCACTCTCCATCCGCATTTTCATGACATTCTGATAACTGGTAGTCGGCCATCGGTATTTGGTAATCGGTTTTAAGAAGTCTACCGACTGCCATGACTCAGGGATTCCGTACTTCGTACCCTCGTATTTCGTACCTACTGTGACCGGTTACGAAAACTGAACGTTGTACTTTGAAGCAACTCCAACCAGGTCTTCCACTACTTTATCGATCAGCGGAATTCCATTCTTGGTCCGCGCTTCGCTCATCTCACGTTCGGGGTCGCCGGGTATCAGCACACGCGGTTCACCGTCAATGGTTTTCGCAGACCTGAACCTGCCGATCCAGTTATCCATGTGATCTTTGAACTCGTTGGCAGGCCTGAATGCATCTACGCGCAGTGCTCCGAAGAAATGGCCGATGCCATCGCCCACAGGGTCTGCCGGAGGCGAAAGGAAGCTCACGAACGGAGGCACCCACGGACCATAATTTGCGCCTGAAAGCACTGCCGAAAAAATATCTACCCAGGCACCGAGGCAATAACCTTTGTGGCTTCCGTGCTCACGGTCGCTGCCCAGTGGTATCAGTGCGCCGCCATCTTTCAGCTCATGCGCATTGGTGGAAGGTTCACCGTTCTTCTTCTGGATCCATCCCACGGGAGCGTCAAGGTTTTTGCGTTGTAGTATTTCGAGCTTGCCATTGGCTGCGGTGGTGGTGGCAAAGTCGGCCACAAAGGCGGGTTGCTTTCCTGCCGGAATGGCTACCGCGATAGGGTTTGTGCCCAGCAGCCTTTCCACTGCAAAAGTGGGTGCCACCAGCGGGCTGGCGTTGGTCATGGCCATGCCGATCATATCGTGTTGCAAAGCCTTCATGGCGTGGTACCCCGCAATGCCGAAGTGATTCGAGTTCTTCACCGCCACCCAGCCTGTACCTGCGTTCTTCGCTTTCGCGATGGCTATTTCCATCGCCTTGGGAGCCACCACCAGGCCCAGCCCGCCATCGCCGTCGACCACCGCGGTGCTGGGTGTTTCATGCACTACCCTGATCACGGGGTTGGCGTTGATCCGCTTCGCTTCCCAGAGGCGTAAATATCCCGAAAGGCGGGCTATGCCATGAGAGTCGATACCGCGAAGGTCTGCGCTCAGCAAAACCTCGGTGGCCAGCTCCGCCTGATCAGCAGGGCAGCCCATGCGGTTAAAAACTTCTTTCGTAAATTTCTGCAGCGACGCGAGCGAATAAACCTTATCCATACAGTTTCGTAAGATCGCAAAAGTACGTCATTGTGTTTAATACCCAAGAAGGCCGTTACTGAAATAATCAAACGGCAACAGGATATAGAATTTAAAATACAGCATTTAGGAGTTAGAATGGAGCCCCTTGATTTCACTCGAATTCTAAATGCTAAATTCTAAATTCTTTCCTGTATGGAATTTCAGCACTGCATACATCTATAGTAAAATTGAAAATGATCATGAAAAAGATTGGTTCGTTTATTGTTGCCTCCCTGCTCATCACCCTGGTGTTTGCCCAGGAACAAAAGAATGTAGACTCGAAGATCACACACGTCACCGTGTTCCTGAACCGCGCCCAGGTAACACGTGAAGCAAAAACACGCATCGACGCGGGAAAAACAGACCTTGTATTAAAAGGCCTCACCTCAGATCTCGACCAGCAAAGTATACAGGTTGCGGGCAAAGGAAACTTCACCATCCTTGGCATCGCGCACCGGCAGAACTACCTGAACGAATTCAATACACCGGCACCGCTCAAAGCATTAAGAGACTCGCTCGATTACACGCAGCGTCAGCTGGCGTTGGAAAATAGCCGCAAAGAGATCCTGAACAAAGAAGAACAGATGTTGCTGAGCAACCAGAAGATAGGCGGCGCCAATCAGAACCTTACAGTAGCAGAGCTGAAAGCGATGGCTGACTTTTACAGGAGCCGTTTAGGTGAGATCGTTACCACCCGCATGAAGCAGGATCTGCAGATCAGGAAGCTCAATGAAAAGATGGTCAAGCTGCAGCAGCAGATCAATGAGCAGAACGACCTGTACGGAAGAAATACCAGCGAGATCGTGGTAACCGTTTCTGCCAACGATGCGGCTACTGCCGACCTCACCGTCAATTATGTCGTTGCCAACGCAGGCTGGTATGCCGTGTATGACCTCCGGGCCATCAATACCAAAAGCCCCGTGCAGCTGAGCTATAAAGCCAACGTGTTCCAGGGTACCGGCGAAGAATGGAAGAACGTACGCCTGAAGCTCTCTACGGCAAACCCCAACCTCGGCGGACTGAAGCCCGAGCTCGCAGCCTGGTATCTCAACTTCTATCAGCCGAGATATGCCGCACGCGAATATAAGTCCAGGGCTGCAGGAGCGGTTCAGAGCGCTCCGGCTCCTGAAATGATGAAAGAAGAAGTAGCCATGGATTCCGCCAGTCCCGCAGAAAGTGTTGCAGACTTCGTGAGCACCATTCAAACTTCGCTGAACACGGAATTCGACATCGCGTTGCCTTACACCGTGAACTCGTCCAATAAGCCCACCCTGGTCGACATCCGCAACCACGAGATGAAGGCAGACTACACGTATTCCGTGGCGCCCAAGCTCGATGCCGATGCCTTTCTGCTGGCGCGGGCTACAGGCTGGGAAGATTTCAGCCTGCTTCCGGGCGAAGCCAATGTTTTTTTCGAAGGCACGTTCGTCGGCAAAAGTTACATCGATCCCAACAACATCAAAGACACCCTCTCCGTATCGTTAGGCCGCGACAAACGTATTGTGGTGAAACGTGAGAAGCTGAAAGACTTCAGCTCGAAGAAGCTCATCGGCTCAAACCAGCGTGAGAACTACGCATACGAGATCTCCGTGCGGAATACAAAAACCGAACCCGTAAAGCTCATCATAGAAGACCAGATTCCCGTTTCACAGAACAGCCAGATAGAAGTGATCGTAGGAGATCTTGCTGGCGCCAGGTACAATCAAAACACCGGCAAGCTCGTATGGGAGATCGCATTGCAACCCAACGAATCGAAGAAGATCGTTTACAAATTCGAAGTGAAATATCCGAAAGATAAGATCATCGCAGGATTGGAGTAGAGAAGAGTCCACCGTCCACAGTCGACGGCCCACGGCCGGGTAGTTGTCAGGCAGTGTCAGTGTTGCATCCGGACTTGTGGCCCGACGACTGCTGTCGAGGCGAGAATGTGATCCTTATACGAATCGTCTGTGGTCTGTGGACCGTGGACTGTCGACTGTTTTTCAGTATATTGAGTACAGTTACTCAAACCCTCCGCATGTCATCAAAAAAGCCCCATTTCTCATTGCTCGTATTGTCAATGAGCGCAGCCCTTTTTCTGAGCCTGGCCTGGCCTCCGCTGCCATTTGTGTTTCTTTTATTTTTCGCAATGGTGCCGTTGCTCCTCATCGAGCTTGTAACAGAACGGTTCAGGTTGCCCGCATGGACCTGCTTTTTATACATCTACCTGGCACTGGTGACCTGGCATGTCTCAACCACCTACTGGATCTACAAGACAACGGTCACCGGTGGCGTGCTGATCCATCTCATCAATCCGTTATTGCTGACCATTCCATGGCTGTTTTTCAGGTGGGTCAAACGAAGGGTGGGACCCGTAACAGGTTATGTAGGTCTTGTCTCCGCCTGGCTTGCCCTGGAGTATTTTCATCATTCGTGGCAATTCGCCTTTCCGTTTATGACGTTGGGAAATGGCCTATCGCGGTACCCGCAATTGGTGCAGTTCTATGAGTACACAGGAGTGTTAGGCGGCTCGTTGTGGATCCTGATTGTGAACATCAGTGTCTTTATCGTCATTAAAAAAGCTTTCGTTGGTCAGGAAGTATTGTTCTCGCGCATTCCCGCGAGATCATGGCTGGTCCCGCTGGCGTGTATGGTTATTCCTGCATCGGGTTCATTGCTGTTGTTCTATTCCTATGAAGAGAAAGGTGTACCGGTTGAAGTTGTGGCCATTCATCCGAACACAGATTGTTATGATGTAAAGTATGCGTCAGACCCCGGTGACCTGGTGAAACGATACCTGGCGTTGACCTTTCGGGAGATTACGCCCAATACCGACTACGTTATATGGCCGGAGACCGCCATTACCGATGCAGGATGGCTGGAAAACCTGCGCCAGGATCGACTGATCAAAAGAATTAAAGACACGCTCGCTGTCTATCCTAAAAGCAAACTGATCACCGGCGCCATTCTTTACGAGCGGTACAACGAAAGGCCGGCGCCCGAAGCGCTTCCCCATGTTCAATACTCATCTGCTTCTAAAGTATGGTATTATACCTACAATGCCGCGCTTCAGCTGGGCGGCGGCAATACTATTCCTGTGCGTACAAAAAAACAGCTTGTGCCTGTGGAGGAGACCATTCCCTACGTCAGGGAGTTTTCTGTGCTGAGGAACGTGGTCAGCTCCCTGGGCGGCTTTTCGTTTTCCACACGCAAGGTGAACAACAATGTCTTCACATCTGCCAATGGGAATATCGGCGTTACACCCATGATCTGTTATGAGACCCTCTTCGGAACGTCTGCCGCAGAATATGTTAACAAAGGATCGGATCTTTTATTCATTCTGCTCAATGAAGGATGGTATAAAGACCGCACAGGCGCCGCGCAATTTATGCATTATGCCTGCCTGCGGGCGATAGAGAACAGGCGAAGCATTGCACGATCTTCCAATGATGGCGTCTCCTGTTTCATCAATCAACGCGGTGAGTTGCTGCAAACGGTCAGCGAATATAAGCCAACAGCCATCAAACAGACATTAAGGGCTAATTCGCGGAAAACGTTATACACGTATTTCGGCGATTACATTGGCGTTGTGGCAATCTTTTCAACGGCCATCATACTGGTAATTGCCTTATGGTACCGCGTTCGGGGTAAAAAACCGGAGACGCTACTGGGAAAACAGTAAAAAAACATTATTTTAGTATCGCTGTAGGGTCATTGGGCAGGTAGATCTCTCGTTACAACGCCTAATACAGTTTACATGAAAATCCTCTCACACAGTCTCCGTGCTGTTTTGCCCTTCCTTCATGGCAGTCGATCAGGCTTTATAATCCCCATTCTTCGTTCAATACCGGTTGTTATCATTACGATTGCTCACTCACGGGTAGTCCCATCCTCCTTTTTTCAAGCATCATTTCAAATCCAACTATAAATTTTTACTTGTATGGTTAATTAAACTAAAACACCTATGAAAAAACTTTCTCCTCTTCTCATGTTGCTCTTGCTGCTCACGGTGGCCCACCAGGCCAGCGCGTGTTATGGAACCCAGATCTCCGGCCCGTCAACGGTTTACATTAACGCGAATTCACCATTTACAATAGGAGGTTTCAGCATCAGTGTCGATCCTACACTTTCACAGGTACGTGGCCCTTACCTGTACACAAGATGGCATACTTCGTATAATGGCACCGTTTATACAGGTGATGCTGTCTCCATTTATTTTTTCAGGAACCTGGCTCCATTTACCCACAATGAAACCGTTTTTGCAAACTCATATTTTACCGATGGGTCCATATGGGAGAATAACACGCAGGTGCAGGTCGTTGTGTTCAATCCACCTCTGATGCCCAGTGCTGCTGCGGGTGCCGGACCTGAACAAAGTGCAATAACCATTCTGGACGATAGAGGAAAAGTGCTCAGGGCAGCACACGGCCTTCCGGCAGATAGCCCCGTGATCACAGAAGGTTTGACGCCCGGCCTCTACATCATGGAAACCCGCGATAAGGGGTCGGTCTCGCGAAAGAAGATCTTTATAACACACTAGTGTCAGATCGTAATTCTGGTAAAGCCTACTGGATATAATTAAACAAAACCTCTTATGAAAAAACTTTCTTACCTCCTTATGTCGCTCTTGCTGATGGCGGTAGCGCATCAGGCCAGCGCTTGTTATGCCGCAAAGATCAACGGTCCATCACAGGTACTGATATATTCTTATGCACCTTATGCTATCGGGTCCTTCAGTATCGACATTGACCCCTCATTCATCAACGGCCACGGTGGTTATTTATACACAACCTGGACTACTACCATTCAACCGTACACTTATACAGGCGATGCTGTCTCCATTTATTTTTATAAAAACCTGGCCCCCTTTACTCATCTGGAAGGAGTTACTGCAACTTTACACTTTGCCGATGGGTTCACCTGGGAAGTCAGCGTTACGGTAGAAGTTGTGGTGCTCACCAATCCGGCTCCGCCTGGTGGTTTCGCTTCCAGTGGATCCGGACAAAACATGGTCACCATTATGGATGATAAAGGAAAGGTGCTGAAACAGGTGAAAGATGTATCGGTCACCGATCCTGCTGTTACGGAGGGCCTTTCACCCGGTCTATACTTCATCGAAAACAAAAAAGGAAAGTCAGTGGATCGAAAGAAGATCGTTATAAAACAATAGTCGACAGTCGACGGTCCACAGTCCACGGCCGGGTAGTGTTAAGTTCTGAGCATTTGCCTACTGCCAACTATCTGGATACGAAGTACGATAGTTGATATCACACTGCGCTGCTGTGGACTGTCGTCCGTGGACCGTGGACTCTTTCTCCTGAATTGGGACGCTCCGGTCCGGGCGGCTTACAATTCTCCCAAATTATGCAGATATTTGCTTTGGCTTTATTTATGATACCCTGCAAACCTCCTGGTTATTAGCCAGTTGATTTTCAGAACGAAGTAATGCTAAACCCCTTAATGCTATAGTTGGTATGATAAAACTCGTTGCGAGGACGGTCGCCATTGCCTTGATTTTCCCACTGACCGCCTTCTCTCAGGACCTGGACTCATTGCTGAAGATGAGCGCTTTTACAGAAGAAAGCGAGCTCCAGAAAGTACTCAATCAGAACCTTACCGTTTCGTCATCAAAAGCCCTTACAACAAGAGAGACGCCGGGCATTATCAGCCTTGTTACGGCAGAAGAGATCCGGAACATGGGAGCGCGTGACCTCACCGACATCCTGAGGCTGATCCCGGGCTTTGACATCGCGCAGGATCTGCAGTTTGTGATGGGCATCGGTCTTCGCGGCAACTGGGCCAACGAAGGCAAGGTGCTGGTGATGCTGGATGGACAGCCGTTCAACGACCTGTTGTACCAGACCGTGGCGGTGGGCAACCGCTTCCCTGTTGATGCCATCGAACGCATCGAGAT
The DNA here is from genome assembly GCF_018598225.1 of Chryseosolibacter histidinae. Lineage (GTDB taxonomy): Bacteria > Bacteroidota > Bacteroidia > Cytophagales > Cyclobacteriaceae > Chryseosolibacter > Chryseosolibacter histidini. The sequence continues at coordinate 113,720 of NZ_JAHESF010000005.1, forward strand.
CATCCGCGGACCCGGCTCTGCGATCTATGGTGGCTCGGCAGAGTACGGTGTGATCAACATCGTTACCAAAGCTGCCGAAAGCCTCAATGGTGTTGCTGTTTATGGAACAGGTGGTTTTCATTCCGATGCTGTTGGCCGTACCAATGCCGGTGTAATGCTCGCGCAAAAATCTGCGGACCTCTCATGGGACCTTTCCTTTTTCAAAGGCAAAGGTATTGTGAGCGATAATAAGGCCTATCAGGATCTCTTCCAGGATACCGTACCCCAGAACCTGATAAAAACTACTTCCGCTGACCCCATGAACATCAACGTTGGCCTGCGGTACAAAGGCTTTTCGCTCCGCACCATGTACGATCAGTTCGAAACTTCGGATCCGTTCCTCTTCATTTCATTCAAGAATTTTTATACCGATCTCCGTTACCACTGGAAGGCCTCCCCGAAGCTTACCATCATCCCCCAGGTGAAATATTACAACCAGGTGCCCTGGACCTGGGGCGCAACGCTCGACAGAGAAAAATTCTTCAACATCAGGGCCACGCGCCTGCTCTCGCAGCTTGAAGCAGTGTACGATATTTCCCGCAAGATCAATGTGAATTTCGGAGCCTTGTATTTTACGGACGAAGGCACCGACATGCTCACCGGTGATTCATTCAGGGGCGCGAAGACCTTTCAGCTCAACAACTTTGCTTTCTTTGCCCAGGGCCTGCTCAAGCACCGCCTCGTGAATGCCACGCTGGGCTTCCGGTACGAGAAGAATAACTACTACGGTGCCGCTTTTGTGCCGCGTATGGCGCTGACGAAAAAGATCGAGAACTTCCATTTCAAGGTATTGTATAGCCAGGCCTTCCGCGCGCCGTCGATCCAGAACATCAATCTCGCGAAGACCGGAAGCGTGAGCCCTGAAAAATCGAATGTGTTCGAGTTTGAGCTCGGTTATCAGTTCACGCCCGAAATGCTGCTGGCCGTGAATGCCTTCAGCCTCACCACACGCGACATTCTCACCTATGGCTCGGAGGGAACAGGCGGAGAAGATTTTACCGAGTGGTATGAGAACGCCACCAAGACCGGTACACGCGGCGTTGAGTTCATCTACAGCATCCGCAGAAAATCGTGGTATGCCAACATCTCTTACTCGTTCAGTCATGCCATTAAAGGTGACGAAACCGTGGCAACCTACACGGTGCCTCAAACCACCACGCAGTATGCCGGTATGCTGGCAAACAAGATCGCCATCAACTCCGCATTTTATCTTACGCCCCGGTTCAGCGTCAATCCAAGCTTCATCTACGGTGGCAAGCGGTATGCTTACGTAACCGCGGATGATAACGATGAACCTGTGGCCACCAGCCTCGACCCGTACCTGCTGGCAAATGTTTTCTTCAATGTCAATAACCTCTTCACAGAGGGCTTCACAGCTGGCGTAGGTGCCTTTGACATCCTGAACGAGCAACCTTCCCTGCCACAGGCATACAATGGCGGATATGCACCCATCCCGGGCCGCAGCCTCGAATTCGTAGTGAAGTTGTCCTATCAGTTGAACTTCAAAAAGCAGTAACACCCCATGAAAAAAATATCGGCTTTAATCCTCCTTACAACCCTCGCCTGCAGCGTCAGGGCGCAGACCACCAATTACCAGGTGCACTCGCTGTTTGTGTTGAATATCGCCAAGTATTCAACGTGGCCATCCAGTGCCGGTGAGTTTCACATCGTTGTTTTCGGAAAATCGAAAATGTACGAAGAGCTCATGAAGCAGGTCTCCGGCAAACATATCAACGGGCAGATCATCAAGGTAACGCAAACAGACGATGCCGGTGAAATAGGCGCAGCCCAGATCGTTTTTCTTGCCGATGGAAAAAGCAGCAACCTCTCGGATATTGTGAAGGCAACCGATGGAAAATCTACCATGGTGATCGCCGAACGCGAGGGCCTGTTCAGGAAAGGCGCGGGCTTCAGCTTTGTACTGATGGAGAACAACACCTTGCGTTATGATATCAACAACGTTGAGCTCGAAAAACGGAACATCAAGGTGTCGAAGAACCTCGCCAGCCTGGCCAACTCAATAATCTGATGTGCGGGCTTTCAGCTGGTCGGTGAGGTAGGCCAGCACACCTTCTTTCAGCGAGTAGGTAGATACCCTGATGCGCGCGAAGTGGTGGCTCTCCAGCAGGAATTTCACGAGGCAGCACGCTACCACGATCATATCCACGCGCATTTCGATCATGCCGGGGATCAGCATGCGCTGTTCCCGGTTCTTCAGCAACAGGTCCTTATGGATCTCATAGAAGCCTTCGATCGAGAGGGGCGTCTCAACCTCTTCGGGCGACTTCTCGATATGATGGGTGATGCAGAAAATATCGCTGAGGGTATCGAACGTGCCCGATGAACCAACCAGAATAGAAGGATTGAATTTCTGAAGCGCCTGGAACAACGGTTCCAGCGATTTGTGAAAATAGGCTTCTAGCTCCGAAACTTCAGCGGGGTGAATGGGATCGTGTTTCTGGAACATCTCCAGCAGCCGCTGCGCACCGATCTCGAAGCTTTGTTTCCAGAATACCTGGTCATGGTCGGCGATGATGAACTCTACGCTGCCCCCGCCGATATCGATGATCAGGTTCTTGTCATGGCCCAGTCCCAGCGCCGCCCTTACGCCCAGGTAAATGTAATGCGCTTCCTGGTCGCCGGGGATGATGGAGATCCCGATGCCGGTGATCGACCTGATCTTGTCTACGATCTCCTGGCCGTTCCTGGCATTGCGCAGCGCACTGGTGCCGAAGGCATACGTGTTCTTAACGTCAACCCCATGCCCATCGAGGATATTTTTAAAGCTCTGCATGGCCAGCAGGGCCCGTTGCAGACCACTTTCAGTGATCACCCCGTTATTGATGCCGCCCATCCCGATCTTCACTGCCAGCCTGTCGCGAAGAATGATATTATAGCCATTCCCGCTCCCTTCGGCGATCAGCAAATGGAAGGTATTTGTACCAAGGTCAATAATGGCGATCCTGTTTTGCATTTCGCAGTTTTAAAAGTTTGAAGTTGAAAGTTTAAGGTTTAAAGTTACCCTCGACGAACTTTAAACTTTAAACTTTGAACCTGAAACCTCCCCTAAAGCCGTGCGAATTTAATACTATATTTCGACCGCCTTTTACTTATTTTTGGCACCATTCATATACCCTTTATCATGGCCAAACGCAATATCACAGACCCCGTACTTCTGGAAAAATTCAACGAGCTCGAGCGCAAGAACCTGGAGGCGCTGCAGGGAGGAGGAGAAAAACGGATCGAACAGCAGCACGCCAAAGGAAAGCTGACGGCCCGCGAACGTATTCACCTGCTGGTGGATGAAGGCTCTTTCGAAGAGCTGGGAAAATTTGTGATGCACCGCAGCAAAGACTTCGGCCTTGATAAGGAATACTATCTGGGCGATGGTGTGATCACTGGCTACGGCACCATCAACGGCAGGCTGGTGTATGTCTTTTCGCAAGACTTCACCGTCTTTGGTGGATCGCTGTCTGAGACCCACGCCGAAAAGATCGTCAAGATCATGGACCTCGCCATGAAGAACGGTGCCCCCATCATCGGGCTCAACGACTCCGGTGGTGCCCGCATTCAGGAAGGGGTGGTTTCGCTGGGTGGTTATGCCGATATCTTTTATCGCAACACCCTCGCCTCGGGTGTGATCCCCCAGATCTCGGCCATTATGGGCCCCTGTGCCGGTGGTGCCGTTTACTCCCCCGCCATCACAGACTTTATCTTTATGGTAGAGAACACTTCCTTTATGTTTGTGACCGGGCCCAACGTGGTAAAAACCGTAACGCATGAGAACGTCACAGCCGAAGAGCTTGGCGGCGCTATCGCGCACAGCTCCAAAAGTGGTGTCACACATTTTGCCTGCGCCAACGAAGCGGAGTGTATCGCCCAGATCAAGACCATTCTCAGCTACATGCCGCAGAATTGTGAAGACGAAGCGCCCCGCATGCCCTATACACCTGCCGATGAACGGAGGCCCGCGCTCAACTCGGTGATCCCTGCTAATCCCAATCAGCCTTACGATATGCGTGAGGTGATCAACGGTGTGGTGGATGAAGGCAGCTTTTTTGAAGTGCATAAAAATTTCGCCGAGAACATCGTGGTCGGTTTTGCACGCATCGCAGGCCGCAGCATCGGCGTGGTGGGGAACCAGCCTGCGTCACTGGCCGGTGTGCTCGATATCCACTCCAGCATCAAGGGCGCCAGGTTTGTGAGGTTCTGCGACTGCTTCAACATTCCGCTGCTGGTGTTTGAAGATGTGCCTGGTTTTTTGCCGGGCACAGACCAGGAGTGGAATGCCATCATCACCAACGGCGCCAAGCTGCTCTTTGCGTTCTCGGAGGCCACCGTGCCGCGGGTTACTGTCATCACCCGCAAAGCTTATGGCGGCGCATACGATGTGATGAACTCCAAACACATCGGCGCAGACATGAACTATGCCTGGCCCACGGCCGAGATCGCGGTGATGGGTGCAAAGGGAGCGGCGGAGATCATCTTTAAAAAGGAGATCTCTGAATCGGCTGACCCGCAGGCCAAGCTGAATGAAAAAGTGGATGAATACACCCGCAAGTTCGCCAATCCCTACAGGGCTGCGCACCGCGGTTATATCGACGAGGTGATCTACCCCGACCAGACCCGCGAAAAGCTGATCAGGGCTTTCCAGATGCTGGAGAACAAAGTGGCGAAGCTGCCGAAAAAGAAACACGGCAACATTCCGCTGTAATATCATCGGCTGCTTGCCATCTCAACTTTAAAACTGAAATTTGATCCAGCTTAACTTCAAACTTTAAACTTCAAACTTTAAACCTTAAACTTTAAACTTTAAACCTTCCCTCTGATGGATAAAAAAAGCAAGGAATTCCTGTTTGAGTATCTCAACAATGCCTCGCCAACCGGCTTCGAATCATCCGGTCAGCAGATCTGGCTCGACTATGTTAAACCTTATGTCAGCGAACACATCGTTGACGTCTACGGAAGCGTGGTGGGTGTGATCAACCCCAAGGCCAATTACAAAGTGGTGATCGAAGCGCATGCCGACGAAATCTCGTGGTTTGTGAACTACATCACAGAAGAAGGATACATCTATGTGCGCCGCAATGGTGGGTCAGATCACCAGATCGCACCTTCCAAAAGAGTGAATATCTTCACTGAAAACGGTATCGTAAAGGGTGTGTTCGGCTGGCCTGCCATCCACGTGCGGGATGCCGCCAAAGAAGAGCCCCCTACCTTGAAGAATATTTTCATCGATGTGGGCGCTGAGTCTAAAAAAGAAGTGGAAGCCATGGGCATCCATGTAGGGTGTGTGATCACTTTTGAAGATGAGCTCATGGAAATGAACAAGCGGTGGCTGGTGGGCCGTGCGCTGGATAACAGAATGGGTGGTTATATGATCGCCGAAGTGGCCAGAAGGCTCAGCGAAAACAAGAAAAAACTTCCTTTTTGCCTCTATGTAGTAAACGCTGTGCAGGAAGAGATCGGGCTTCGCGGAGCCGAAATGATTTCGCGCCGCTTAAAACCGGATTTGGCCATTTGTACAGACGTGACGCACGATACACAATCGCCCATGTACAACAAGAAGGAAAGTGGCAACCTGAAATGTGGTAATGGCCCTGTGGTTTGTTATGGTCCGGCCGTGCAGAACAATGTGTTAAAAATGGTGATAGACACGGCGCAGAAGCGTAAAATTCCCTTCCAGCGGCAGGCAGTGTCACGTTCTACGGGCACAGACACCGATTCTTTTGCCTATTCTGCAGAAGGGGTCGCTTCGGCACTCATATCATTGCCACTTAAATACATGCACACCACCGTTGAAATGGTACATAAAGATGACGTCGAAAACGTTATAAATCTGATCTACGAGTTCCTTTTACAGCTTAAACCGGGTCACGATTTCAGGTATATTAAATAATAATGGATTTAAACCTTACATCGCTAAGGTTGTTGCCCTTATAGGTTTTCAGGCTAGCGGCCGGGAGACCTATTTTTGTATCAACAAAGACAAACAACACCCAAGAATTTTCTTTAGTTATGAAAAAATTTAAAGCTCTTTTGATCGCCGCGGTACTTGTGTCAGGAAGCGCGATCGCCCAGGACAGACCCATCCATGAAGTGTACTCGATGATGGTTTTCAATTTTACGAAATACGTTCAGTGGCCTGATCACACTGCCGCCGGAGAGTTCGTGATCGGCGTTGTTGGCAATGCAGATGTATATGCTACTTTGAATACGTGGTATGGCGGCAAACCCCGCGGTTCTAAAACGTATGTGATCAAGAAATTCAATTCTTCTGATGAAATAACAGATTGTCACGTGGTGTTCATCGACAAGTCGAAAAGCGGCGAGTTCGATGCCATCAACAACAAAGTGAAAGGTAAAGGAACGCTGGTGATCACCGACAAGAATGGTCTTGGTGAAAAAGGAAGCGGCATCAATTTCAAGACAATTGACAATAAACTGAAGTTCGAGCTGAACCAGAAAGCACTTGAGGCTTCTAACCTCAAGGTTTCAGGCGCACTCTCTTCAATGGCAATATTGATTTAATGGGTTGTTTGGAAGCCCCGGCCCCGAGAAATCGGGGTGGGGTTTTTTCCTTTTTTTATCGTAGAGATTGGCATACGTAGTAACTGTATATAATATCTATGAAGAAGACTGTCATTTTGTTGGCGATGACCGTACTGGCCATCGGGGTAAGGGCGCAGGAAAGACCTACTCATGAGATACATGCAGCGATGCTGTATAATTTTATTAAGTACGTCCAGTGGCCCAACGAGGCCGAAGCAGGCGACTTCGTGGTAGGGGTGATCGGTGACGAAAAGGTCTTCAACACCCTCAAACAATGGTATGACGGCAAGCCCAAAGGCAGCAAAAAATACGTGATCAGGATGCTTGGCGCCCCTACAGAAGCAGGCGATTGCCAGGTGGTTTACGTAGGAAAATCAAAGAACAAGGATTTCGAAAGTATAAAAACAAGTACAACGGGGAAATCAGTATTGACCATTACTGATGGAAATGGATTAGGGCAGAAAGGAAGTTGTATCAATTTTAAAGTAGTTGACGGTAAATTAAAATTTGAATTAAACCAGGCCACGGTTAACTCATCTAACCTCAAAGTTTCCGGGCAGCTCAGCAGCATGGCGATCATGATCTGATCGCCGCCTCGCGAAGTGGATTTTTTCTGCTAATCACCTCGGTCTCAGGGGTAATTATATTTAAACAGTTGGATTGTGTGTATGAAGGAGAATGACGGGATGTTTAAAGAACTGGTTGAAAACTCAGACGATATTTTGATTGTAACAGACGAGGATTTCAAGATCCGCTACATCTCATCGTCTGTAACACGGGCATTTGGCATCGAGCCCATGAAGCTCCTCGGCCAGAATATTTTCAATTTTATCAACGCTGAAAAAACTGGTAACTGGAAACGGTGCCTGAAAGATCCGGCGCAAGTGTCGTTCCATGACGAGATCTCGCTGAACGCCGGCAACGACAAAAGAAATTATTTCGATGTTGAGGTCTCCAATTTCCTCAACAAAGCGAGCATTCATGGACTGGTGCTCAAGCTTCATGATATCTCCAGCAAAAAGCTCAAGGAAGAAGCGCTCATCCGCTCCAATCAGCAGCTCGATCAGGTGATCTACAAAACTACACATGATCTCAAAGCGCCGCTCATGTCTGCGATGGGTCTCGTGAACATCGCCGAGAAAGCTGCACCTTCTGAAAAAGATAAATATCTCCGGCTGATCAGGAAGAGCCTCGTCAGGCTCGATTCGTTCATTGAAGAAATGAATGATTTTTTCAGGAACGAAAAGCTTGCGCTTCAACGGGAGAAGATTAATATTGCGACGTTATTGAACGACGAACTCGGAGACCTCAGATCCCTCTATGAGCCATCTAAAATTGATGTCCAGTTCGAAATTCACGGAAACAGTGAATTTTATTCTGATGGTATACGTTTAAGAACTGTAGTAGCGAACTTATTGTCTAACGCTATTAAGTACTACGATCCGGATAAAATTGAACCATTCGTAAAGATTTCTGTTTACATAAACGAAGAAATTTGCGAAATTCGCTTTGAAGATAATGGAATAGGAATCGAGCCACAGTACCAGGAGAAGATCTTCGACCTCTTCTTCAGAGCTACAGACCACGCTCAGGGAACAGGATTAGGATTGTTCATTGTCAAAGACACGATAGAAAAATTGAAAGGAGTGATTGTTGTCAATTCAACAGTGGGTCAAGGTTCAACCTTCACGATCCAGCTCCCCAATCAGATACACCAGCCGATCGAGGTTGGATAAGATATACGCGCAGGGCCACAGAGTTTTTATAGAGAGGGTCTTTTCTCTGTGTGCTCTGTGCGTTGTTTTTAAGCACTACCTTAATTCCGGAAAATGCCAGACCGGTCGTTTTTCGATCAGCTCGGAAATAAACTCACACTTCCCCGTCCGCCGCAACGGATCGTCTCACTCGTTCCTTCACAAACCGAATTGCTGCACCACCTCGGCCTCCACCAGCAGGTAGTTGGCATCACCAAATTCTGCGTCCATCCACACGAGTGGCTTAAAACCAAACAGATCATCGGTGGCACAAAACAATTTCACTTCGATGCCATTGAAGCGCTTCAGCCCGATCTCATCATCGGCAACAAGGAAGAGAATTATAAAGACGGCATTGAAAAGTTGCAGCAGCAATATCCTGTGTGGATGAGCGACATCACTTCCCTGAACGATGCCATTACCATGATCCGCTCCATCGGCGAGCTCACTTCTTCAGAAACGCGGGCGGCAGCGATCATCAGCAGCATTACCAGCGCATTTGCAACACTGAAGAAACACGACTCAAAAAGGGTGCTTTACCTGATCTGGCGAAAACCATGGATGGCCGCCGGGTCACAAACGTTTATCAATACCATGCTTGAAATGCTTGGCCTCGTAAACTGCCTGGCCGGCAAGCCGCGTTATCCCGAGATCACCAGCGATGAGATCGCCACGTTAAGACCTGACGTGATCCTGCTTTCCTCCGAACCTTATCCCTTCCAGGAAAAACATTACAACGAGATCCAACAGCTCGCACCCACCGCCCGCATCATGCTGGTTGATGGCGAAATGTTCTCCTGGTACGGAAGCCGGTTGATGTATGCTCCTGAGTATTTGAATAAGCTGGAATTCTGAAATGAGAGTTCACGCAAGCGTGAGAAATACCGGTTCACGCAAAGTGCGCAAAGTGCGCCAAGATTTTTTTAACCGCAGTGAACGCTGAGAAAAGCGCAAAGACCGCGGAGGTTTCTTTAGGCAAACCTTTGAAAGAGCGTCAGCGAACCCTTTGCGTTCTTCGGCACTATAAAATAACAGGTGAACGATGTTCTATTTACGCGCACTGCGAGACTTGCGTGCATTCCTCTGCGTTTTCTTTGCGTTCTTTGCGTTTTGCATTAAAGTGCCTCGCGTGAAATGCATTTATTAACGCACCTCTATTTGAAACCCGAAGCTCCTCACATCGTCCCAAAACCTCGGATACGACTTCCTCACCACACTCGGGTTCTCGATCTCCACATTCATCAGTGTTGCCAGTGGTGCGAAGGCCATGGCCATGCGGTGATCTTTGTAGGTTTGGAAACTTGCCGACGAGGGAAGCTTTGTTGAAGGCAACAAGGTCCAGTGTGTGGAGTCGTCTTCACGCAGGTCGGCGCCGATCTTTCGCAGCTCGTTTTGAAGCGCGGCGATGCGATCAGTTTCTTTGATGCGAAGACTTTCGAGTCCTGTGAAATTTCCTTTGATACCTTTTGCGGCACAGATCACGGCAACGGTTTGCGCCAGGTCAGGGCAGTGTGTGAAATCCCAGCTGATCTCTTTTGCACCGGATGCTTTCGTGAGCCTGAGCTCTCCGTTCACGAGCTCGGCCTTCACACCCAGGGCCGTCATGTCTGCGATGGCACGGTCACCCTGCAACGACTGAAGTGACAATCGTGGAAGGACCACGTCGGCTTCCTTGGCAAGCGCTACGAATGAGAACCAGTAGCTCGCGCCAGACCAGTCTGACTCAACAGTGAATTCTGCCGCGCGATAAGTTTGTGGCTTGATGGAGATCGTGTTGCCTGCAAATTCTGCCGTGGTGCCGAAATGCCTCATCAGTGACGCGGTCATTTCAATGTAGGGCCTGCTCCCGATCTTTCCTTCAAGTGTAAGGGTGAGTCCCTGTGGTAGCACTGGCGCCACCATCATCAACGCTGAAATGAACTGACTGCTCACATCTCCGCGGATGCTGATCGCGTTTGTCTTTTGAGAAGAGAAGCCATTGATCCTGATCGGCGGATAACCATCTTTCTCCAGGTACGCGATGTCAACTCCTAACGAACGTAAGGCGTTGACGAGGATGCCGATCGGGCGTTCCTTCATACGCGCGGTGCCGGTAAGGATCTTTTTCTGATTGGTGATAGAAAAGTAAGCAGTGAGAAAACGCATGGTAGTGCCCGCATCCTCTACATCGATCTCTGTTTCAGGAGAGTTTACGAGCCGCAACATTAGCTGCGTATCGTTGGCATCGGAAAGATTGTGCAATGCTGACTCGCTTTTTGCCAGCGCCTTCATGATGAGCACGCGGTTGGCGATACTTTTTGACGCAGGCAGGGCGGAGGCGGTGCCGCGCAGAGATGATTTTTGTGTGATGGATAACGTTGAGTTCAAAGCAAAAAGTTTATGCCGGGCAAATTACACGATCGAAAAGATTTTTTTAAAACGTGATGTAACATTTCCGTCGAAAAACAAGTTATTTGTACTATATGAGTACAACCAGCAAAATAGCAATTGGAGTAGGCTTGGCGTCTGGTGCTTTATTGGCAGCCTGGTTACTAACAGGCACTCGTAAGGAAAAGACCAAAAAGTTGATCACAAAAGGAACAGCACGCCTGAAGCAAACTCTCAAAACGGAACCGCGTGAACAGCGTGTCTTTGACGATTCAGAGGTACACTACGTTTAGGCCGAACGGTAAAATGAAAGAGCACTTTTTACCTCTTCTGCACTAATTTCACAATCCCAACGGGCTTTTCCCACACCTTCGAGAAGCACGCAGAGAATCCTATTCCCTTTATTTTTCTTGTCTTGCAACGCCAGCTGAATGATGGTGTCGTCATCCTTCACGTGAAGCGTAACCTTTCCAAACACCTGGAGAATGTAACGCGTAATCTCATCCAGTGATGTTTGCGATAACAGTCCGCGTTTATGAGCAATGTATGCTTCCGCGATAAGCCCCACAGCGATCGCTTCCCCGTGCAAAACCTTGTTGCCCGAGTTCAGCAGATGACTCTCTACAGCATGACCGATGGTATGGCCTGCGTTCAGGATCTTCCGGAGCCCTTTTTCTTTGGGATCTTCTGTTACCACATATGATTTGAAATCGACCGAATGCCGGGTCAGCTTTTCCCAATCCTGTTGCTCGAAGGCCCGTGACCTCACCTCGTTCCACATAGCCTCATCCGAGATCAGCGTATGTTTGATGATCTCCGCAAAACCTGACCGGAGCTCGGCTTTGGGCAGCGTCTTTAAAAACCCGCTGTGCAGCAGGGTGAAGACGGGTAACTGGAAAACGCCGATGTGGTTCTTGAAATGGTTGAAATCGATGCCCAGCTTTCCGCCGATGCTGGAATCCACCTGCGATAATAACGTGGTCGAGATCAGAATAAAGTCAATGCCGCGTTTATAGGTGGCAGCGCAAAAACCGCCCATATCTCCCAGCACACCACCCCCGATCACCACCATGGCCGAATGCCTGTCGAGCGCCTGGTCTGTCATGGCCTGCCAGATGTAGGCCGAGGTCTCCAGGTTCTTGTGCTCTTCGCCGCTTTTGACCGTGATCACCTCATGGGCGGGCAATGCCGGCGCCAGCAACGGATAGCAGTGGCGGAAGGTGTTCTCGTCCGTAAGCACGGCTAGTTTGCTGTATTTTTTCGCGTCCAGGAAGCTTTTCAGGTCTGCCGCCGGGGCTGACGAAAAAAGAATGTTATCGGGCATCCGTTTATCAAATAATAGGTTTGAAAGTTATCAAAAAACAACGCCTGTTTGCAATCTGGCGTAATTCTGGAAACGATTTCGCGGCCGAATAATTGCAATTTTTATATTTGCGCACCTTTTGCATTATGGAACCCGAGCCGAAAATCTCTTTTGAAGACACCGCGATAGCATTCTCTTACAAATCGAACGCTGAGCTGCGAAAAGCCAACTTCATCTTCTCAACCGTTAACCATCCCTGGATCTCAGCCGCCGCCACGGGAATGGTGAAATTCGCCCTCAACCTGCGACTACCGATCGAGGGGATCATTAAAAAAACCGTATTCGATCACTTTTGCGGAGGCGTAAGCATCGAAAAAAGCGATGCGGCCATAAACAAGCTCGGAGCTTTCGGGGTAGGCACCATCCTGGACTATTCCGTGGAAGGCGAAGAATCGGAAGAAGACTTCGATAAAACCCTGGCCGAGCTGCTGCGTACCATCGACAAAGCCAAAACCTCCAAACATATCCCGTTTTCCGTGTTCAAGGTCACGGGCCTGGCCTCCACCGCCCTGCTGGAGAAAGTTCAGCGCGGCGACAAGCTTTCAGACGAAGAGCAGACAGCCTACACCCGCGTGAAAGCCCGGGTCGATGCCATCTGCCGCAAAGCTTATGAGCATAAAGTACCTGTGCTGGTAGATGCCGAAGAGACCTGGATCCAGGAACCCATAGACGCCATGGCCGATGAGATGATGGCCAGATATAACAAGGAAAAGGCGATCGTCTTTAACACGTATCAGCTTTACCGCACAGAGACCCTGGCCAACCTCAGGCATGCCCATAAAAAAGCCCTCGACAATAATTATTTTCTCGGTGCCAAGCTGGTGCGCGGCGCCTATATGGAAAAAGAACGCGCGCGGGCAGAGAGCCAGGGATATCCCAGTCCCATCCAGCCCGACAAAGAAGCCACAGACAAGGCGTTCAACGACGGCCTGCTCTTCTGCATTCAGCATATAGATCGTGTCAGCCTCATGTGTGGCTCGCACAACGAGCAAAGCAATCACCTGCTGGTGAGGCTCATGGCCGAGAACGGGATCAAGGCCGACGACCCCCGCGTGTGGTTTGCCCAGCTTTATGGCATGAGCGATAACATTTCTTTCAACCTCGCCAAGGCAGGCTACAGAGTGGCCAAATATGTTCCTTATGGTCCCGTGAGGGCGGTGATGCCTTATCTTTTCAGGAGGGCAGCAGAAAATACATCCGTTGCGGGGCAGAGCAGCCGCGAATTGTTGCTCATCCGCAAGGAATTAAGGCGCAGAAGAGCCTCCAGATAGCCGTTCCGCATTTTTACCTCCGCTTTATTCCATTATTTTTGCCCCTGCAAAATTGAGAAACTATGGCGTTAAGCGAACAGGAAAGCATCCGCAGACAAAAGCTTCAGGAACTTGAAAAGTTGGGGATCAATCCTTATCCGGCAGAATTATTTGAGGTCAACGCTTCGGCTGCCGAAATCCTCGAGAATTACGAACGCCAGAAGAGTGACTATCGTCAGATCTCGATCGCTGGCCGTGTGATGAGCATGCGGATCCAGGGCTCTGCCGGTTTTGCGGAGATCCAGGATGAAACAGGCCGGATCCAGATCTACCTGAGAAGAGACGACCTGTGCCCGGGCGAGGATAAAACTTTGTACAACACCGTTGTTAAAAAGCTTACCGATATCGGAGACATTATCGGTATAAAAGGATATGGCTTTACAACACAAACAGGAGAAATATCCATTCACGTTACCGCATTCAAATTGTTGTCGAAGGCACTCAGACCGCTGCCGATCGTTAAACAAACAAAAGACGAGCAGGGTAACGTTGTGCTGCACGATGCTTTCAGCGATCCCGAGCAACGGTACCGTCAGCGTTATGTAGACCTGATTGTCAATCCTCAGGTACGCGATACATTCAGAAAGCGTACAAAGCTGGTCAATTCTATGCGGGAATATCTGAATGCCAAAGATTATCTCGAGGTGGAAACCCCCATTCTTCAACCGTTGTATGGCGGTGCAGCAGCGAGGCCGTTCAAAACGCATCACAATACACTCGACATGACGTTGTATTTGCGTATTGCGAATGAGTTGTATTTGAAACGATTGATCGTTGGCGGCTTCCCTGGCGTATACGAATTTTCGAAAGACTTCCGCAATGAAGGCATGTCGCGCTTTCACAATCCTGAGTTCACACAGATAGAGCTGTACGTTGCGTACAAGGACTACTACTGGATGATGGACCTGGTGGAGGAAATGATCGAAAAAGTGGCGCTAGACCTGCACGGCACCACCGAGGTGAAAGTAGGAGAGAACATCATCGACTTCCGCAGGCCGTGGAAACGGTTTACCATGTTCGAAGCCATTCAACATTTTACAGGCGTAGACATCTCGAATATGAACGAGCAGGAGCTGCGCGACACGTGCCGCAAGCTTCATGTGCCGATGGACGATACCATGGGCAAAGGCAAGCTGATCGACCAGATCTTCGGAGAGAAATGTGAGCCGAACCTGATCCAGCCTACATTCATTACTGATTATCCGATAGAGATGTCGCCGCTGGCCAAGAAGCACCGCAGCAAGCCGGGACTGGTAGAACGTTTCGAAGCCATTTGTAACCGTAAGGAGATCGCCAACTCGTTCTCCGAGCTGAACGACCCCATCGATCAGCGCCAGCGTTTCGAAGAGCAGCTCGAGCTCGGCAAACGCGGCGATGAAGAAGCGATGACCCTCGACGAAGATTTTCTGCGCGCCCTTGAATACGGAATGCCGCCTACCGCAGGGCTGGGCATCGGCATCGACAGGCTCTCCATGATCATGACCAACTCGGCTTCGATCCAGGATGTGCTGTTCTTCCCGCAGATGAAACCTGAAAAAGCATTTTCAGCAGCGCCCGAACAGGAGTTCGAGCAGGCTGGTGTGCGGGCAGACCTGGTACCCATACTGCAGAAGCTCGGCATCAACTCCATGGCCCAGATGAAAGAGATGAAAGCATCCAAGCTCTTCAACGACGTGTGCGGCATGCGCAAAAAGATGAAGCTTGAAAATGTTCAGAATCCCACCTTACAAGAGGTTGAAGGCTGGCTGAAGTAGTTGAAGGTACGAGGTACGTCCCGATAGCCATCGGGATACGAAGGACGATAGCTTCGAATTGCCTACTGCTCCCGATTTATCGGTCCCGATAGCTATCGGGATGCCTACTGCCTACTTTTTAAAACTGAGCTCGTATTCTAGTTTGTCTTTCGTGTTGATCTCAACCACGTAACATTCCTTGTGGCCACCCCGCGTTGAAATAACGTCGTTCAGTTTTTTTACTTTGGCGCCGGGTCCAATGCTGATGGTCATAGTGCCTTTCCCACTTTGCAGGATGATGCTGTTATCAGTGCAGCGGATAGCGTCGGCGTTATCGGCCAGCAACGGGAGAACTTCCGTGAAGGAGCCCTGGTGCAGTACTGTGACCTTGATCTTTTCAGGAAGGAACTCAATGGTCTTTGTTCCTGATCTCAGCGGATACTTCACGCCGATATTTCCTTTCGGCTGATTTTTTCCTTCCGCAGCTTCCCAGCGCTTTCCGTCAAGGGTGAAAGTTGCAGCAACGTCGCCTGCTTCATAAACCTGTTCACTTCCATCGGCCTTCGTGCCCCACGCCGCTACTGATGAGTTGGACTGTGATTGCAGCACGGCACCCGTTGCAGGATTCCAGATCAGTCCAAGGCCATATCGCTGCAGCGATGTCAGTATCGATCCTGAATTGAAGGCGACATAATACGCTGGCCGCCTCACAAACGTATACACTGTGTTGTTTCGGTTGTCTTTTCGCACTTCATTAAAGTTCTCGCGCCTCAGGTAGGGAAGGTTGCCCACGGATTTATTTTTCTCAGCGTTAGAAGGCAACCACATTGCCAGGTCGTTGTGCAGAAAGGCATAAGGCGAAAATGACCAGAACTGTCCTTGCCTGAGCTCATCCACCTGAGGATACTGGTTGCGCATCCGCTGATAGAGCTTCTCTGTGGCCGAAGCATATTCTTCTTTGCTCAAGGTAAAAGCGCGGGCAGCGGGAATAAATTCGGCTTGTGGTGTCCACCTTGCCGCTGAAGGATTTTCAAGCGTATCGGTTAGCACTGACCATTTTTGCTGACGTGTTTCCACTGCCTTGTTGATGTAGTAGCGCGATTCACCGGGTTCCTTTACAGCATTGTAAGTAAACCAGTCGTACCATTTTTCAGTTTTATCAACGATATAGTGCTGCAGCGGTGTACCTTTTACGTAATGCCAGGCCACGTGCAGATCGCTGTGGTGCGTGCTGAGATTGTATCCCCAATCCGGTCCGTTCTTTTCATAAAAGTAGCCGCATGGACTTTGAAACTCTTTCATGCTGGCATCCAGGCGCTGATGGAACAATTTTTCAATTTCCGCATCGGGATATTGCCGGAGATACATGAGCACACCGCCCCAGAGGTTTTCGTACTGGTTGGTGAAGTTGCGTCCGTGCTCCCAGGTTTTTGCGTCGGTGAAGCTGATGTAAAAAGCTTTGCGCAGTGCTTGTTGAGTACGCTTCATGATGGAGGGGTCGATGGCGGGCCCATCATGTAACAGGAAGAGTGCCCTGCCAACAAATTTGGTGGCGAAAGCGGTGGGCGCAAGACTCCATTGCTGGGGTGCATACTCGCTGAACCTGCCGTCGTCATTTTGCATGTTACACCAGAAGGTGAGCGCGGCTTCGAGCCGGGCTTTCAATGCCGGGTCTCCGTAATAGACATTCCATGGCCGCTGATGCGTATAGAACCACGCGAGGCTCAGAACACTTTCCATGATGCGCGCATTGTAAGGTTTGTTTACATCGGGCGTACGCCATACAACAATATCGATAAACCCCCTGTTAGGCCCTTTGGATACAACGCTGTTGGCTACTGCTGCAAAGTTTTTAAGATAATAAGGCACGTACCACTCCTCCTGCGTGAACAGGGACGGATCGATCGTAGCCAGATCGACAGTTCTTACCAATGGCAGATCGTCATGATTACCATCCTGGCTGTAAACCGGAAGCAGAAAAAAATGTGTGATCAGTGTGAGGAGCGCTGCCCGTAAAGCGGACTGTATAGAAGCACGTTTCATGAGAGGAGAATTAAGGTGAGTATTTTAATGATGGACGAAGCCTGGCCCTCCATTCCTGACAAGCTTTCTCTATTCACCCGAAGCATTACATATATGGATACTCCGCCTGATCTGCGGTCTGTAATGTTATATTCCTGACATGGCTTCGGCCTTGTTTTGCAGTGTTATGTTTCTCCTGAAATTTAAAACCATCTAGGTGAAAATAATACACTTCCAACCGGCCATCCGGAAACCGGCAACTGGCAACAATTTACTGTTCCATAAGTCTTACTTTTGCCAGAACACCGATCTAATTATGGACATCGCATCTAACCTTTACGGCCTCGTACTATCGGGCGGAAAAAGCAGCCGCATGGGTATGGACAAAGGATTGATCTCATACCATGGCAAACCGCAGCGTGAGCATTTGTTTGATCTGCTATCGCGATGTTGTGCCAGGGTCTTTACTTCATGCAATGCTGAACAGCAGGTCCCGGAAAACCTGAATCCCATCGTTGATCAATTCGATCTTCAAAGCCCGCTCAATGGCATCCTCACAGCTTTCAAAAAATTTCCGGATAAAGCGTGGCTTACCGTGGCGGTGGATATGCCCTACGTTGACGATCACGTACTCAATACACTGATCGCACATCGCGATAGCAATAAGGTTGCCACCTGTTTTTACAATGCATCTGAAAAACTTCCCGACCCGCTGCTCACCATCTGGGAACCTGCTGCTTATCCGCTGTTGCTGAAGTTCACCGAACAGGGAAGGATTAGTCCCAGGGATTTCCTCTCGACGCATCATGCTCACATGATCCATCCCCCTAACGACAAAACATTGTTAAACATCAACACTCCTGGTGACATCCCCCTGTAGTAGGATTATGGCCTTCATTCTGAACGGAGGATAATGTGCTGGTGGTGTGAGTGAAGAATTCCCGAATATCAATGCGCATTTACTTCGAGCGCATATCTTGCCATGCGCACTCCGCGTCATGGGGATGCTTCGCTACCCGACCGCCTTGCACACACGCCTCGCTCAGCATGACGGAACTGTCGATGATTTTCCCGCCCCTCCTTACTCCTGGCTCCTTACTCCTTTTCCTCAGTCCACCAACTCAAACTCCCTCATCGCTTTCGGGAAATTCTTGTTCTCGTGTCCAGGATAGCTGAGCTTGAGCAATGCGAACCGCTGCAGGTCACTGAGCTTCTGCCATTGCTGAAGGGAGATGGCCCAGTTGAATTCCTGGAGCTTCTCTTGTAAGGGGAAAGGAATTTCATCCAGCATCGACCACGCCGGATTTTCCATCACGGGCAATTCCGTAGCTGTGTTGCCGGTGCGTGTATAGATCAATTGTTGCAGGTAGTAGCGGTATTGGCTGATCTCCTCATCCGTTTCACAGGGAAGATTGGCTAGATTTTCCCGTTCGTGAACATTCATCCGGCTCCATTCGGCAAGCTTCAGTTTGATACCACATGCATCCAGCTTGAACCTGACGATCATGGGAATGCACCGCACATTGTTTTCAACGAAGTCTTCTTCGAAAAGGAAATAATTCTTCACAGCTACCATATTCGTACATATTTGGGTTATTCAATTCAGGTAAATAAAAGTTCAAAACCGATTACCGATCACCGCATACCGATTACCAGCTTCACCGGCTACCGCTTCCAGCACGCTTCTTTCATCTACCACCTTGCCGATCACGATCACCGCGGGCGAGACGATGCCATGGTCTTGCGCCAGTTGTACAATATCGGCAGGGGTGCCGGTAACGATCTTTTGTTGTGGCAACGTAGCCTCCTGGATCAGGGCCATAGGCTCGGCTGCCGAACGTTCTTTCATAAAGAGTGCAGCGATCTCCTTCAGGTGCGAGACGCCCATTAAAATGATCACGGTGGCAGAAGATCTCGCGGCAAGCTGAATATCGTGCGACATTTCACCTGACGACAATGTGCCGGTGATCACCCAGAAGCTTTCATTCACGCCCCGTTTCGTCAACGGTATGCCTGCTGCCGTGGGCGCTGCAATGGCGCTGGAAATACCGGGGATCACTTCCACTTCCACACCCGCGCGCATGGCGTATGTCAGCTCCTCATGCCCGCGCCCAAAAACATTCGGGTCGCCTCCCTTCAGCCTCACCACGTGTTCGTACCGCATGGCATAGAATACCAGCAGCCTGTTGATCTCTTCCTGGGCAAATTCCTTTTTGCCTTTTCGCTTGCCTACATAAACCAGCTTGCATCCCTGGGGAGCATAATCCAGCAGCGCTTTAGAAACCAATGCGTCGTAAAGGATCACACTGGCTTGCTGTATAACTTTCATGCCTTTGACCGAGATCAGCTCGGCATCTCCTGGCCCGGCACCAACAAGGGTCAACTTCCCGCTTCTTTTCATAATCGTAGATAGGTTACGTAGTAAATTTACGTAAATTTGACTTGACCGCTGAATATTTTTACGTATAATTACTTAAAAAATGGTCAAAACATACTTAAATCGTTTGCAATGAAGCGTGTAGTAGTCGTCGGAAATGGAATGGTAGGTTATAAGTTTTGCGAAAAACTACGTAACCGCACGTCAGATCATGAACTCATTATATATGGAGAAGAGCCGCGGCCTGCATATGACCGGGTACACCTCAGCAGCTACTTTTCCGGAAAGACCGCCGATGACTTGTTGATGGCGCCGGCATCATGGTACCAGGAGAACAATGTTACGCTGTTCACCGGTGAGCTGGTAACAGAAATTGACAGGAAGCACAAGACCATCAGAACCCATACCGGCAAAACCGACCACTACGATTACCTGGTGCTGGCCACTGGCTCCAGTGCATTTGTTCCCTCCATCGAAGGTGCAGAGCGCGATGGTGTTTTTGTTTACCGCACCATTGAAGACCTGAACCAGATCATGAGCTACGGCAAAAAGATCAAAAAAGCTGCCGTGATGGGTGGAGGACTGCTTGGCCTCGAAGCTGCTAAAGCGCTGATCGACCTGGGCCTGGAGACTCACGTGGTTGAATTTGCACAACGCCTCATGCCCCGCCAGCTTGACGATGCTGGTGCTGCGATCCTGGCATACAAACTTTCGCAGCTGGGCATCGCCATCAACACAGGAAAGAGCACTTCCAAGATCGAAGGTAACGGAAAGCTTGAAGCCCTTTATTTTACAGATGGCACTGTGTTGCCGGTAGAAATGCTGGTGATCTCTGCGGGTATCCGCCCCCGCGATGAAGTGGCAAAATCCTGCGGACTGAACGTTCATGCCCGCGGTGGTGTAATTGTCGACGACTCGCTGCGTACCAGTGATGAAAATATCTTTGCCATTGGCGAGGTGGCTGTCCATAACAATATGGTGTACGGACTTGTGGCGCCGGGCTATGACATGGCGGAGTGTGTGGTGCGCGAGATCGTGGGAGAGACTCCTAAATTGTTTACTGGATATGATATGTCTACCAAGCTCAAGCTGATCGGTGTGGACGTAGGCAGCTTTGGTGATGTTTTCGGAGACACTCCTGGTAGTATTCCCATCGCCTTCCAGGATAAACGCAACGGTGTTTATAAGCGCATCAACATCTCGGCCGATGGAAAATATCTGCTGGGTGGAATTTTGGTAGGCGATGCCGCGCAGTATAACCTCTTTCACCAGATGGTGGTGAACAAGATGCCCCTGCCCGCGCAACCGGAATCGCTCATCATCGGCACACCGGGAAAAGCGGCAGAAGGTGCCGGCGTAAAAAGTCTTCCGGGCACGGCGCAGATCTGCTCCTGCGAAAATGTGTGCAAGGACGACCTTGTGACGCAGATCACCGAAAAAGGTGTTAAGACCATTCAGGAGCTGAAGAAAAATACGAAAGCGTGTACAGGCTGCGGCGGATGTACACCCATGGTCAACGACATTCTGAAGATCACGCTTGAATCCATGGGCTTCAAGGTGAAGAAGAACCTCTGCGAGCACTTTGATTACACACGCCAGGAGCTGTACGATATCATTCGCGTGAAGGGTATCAAAGATTACGAAGCGCTGCTCAACAGCCACGGCAAAGGTGATGGCTGTGAGGTGTGCAAGCCTGCTGTGGCGTCGCTGCTGGCCAGCATCTGGAATGAGCTGATCTCGGAGCAGGACACCATTCAGGATACCAACGACCGCTTTCTGGCCAACATTCAGCGCGGCGGAACATACTCGGTGGTTCCGCGCATCGCAGGTGGCGAGATCACACCGGCCAAGCTCATGGCCATCGGCAGGATCGCTGAAAAATATAACCTCTATACGAAGATCACCGGGGGCCAGCGCATCGATATGTTCGGCGCGCGGGTAGACCAGCTCCCCGACATCTGGCAGGAGCTGATCGCCGAAGGTTTTGAAAGTGGTCACGCTTATGGCAAAGCGCTGCGTACCGTCAAAAGTTGTGTAGGCTCCACGTGGTGCCGCTTCGGTGTTCAGGACTCGGTTTCATTTGCCATCTTCGTCGAAGACCGTTACAAAGGCCTGCGCGCACCGCACAAGCTCAAAGGTGCCGTGTCAGGCTGCATCCGCGAATGCGCCGAAGCACAATCCAAAGACTTCGGCATCATCGCCACAG
Organism: Chryseosolibacter histidinae; assembly: GCF_018598225.1. Lineage (GTDB taxonomy): Bacteria > Bacteroidota > Bacteroidia > Cytophagales > Cyclobacteriaceae > Chryseosolibacter > Chryseosolibacter histidini. The sequence goes on from NZ_JAHESF010000005.1 coordinate 135,443, forward strand.
AAAAAGGATGGAACCTGTATGTCTGCGGAAACGGTGGATCACATCCCCAACACGCCAAATTGTTGGTGTCGGATGTTGACACGGATACCTGCGTGAAGCTGATAGACCGTTTCCTGATGTTCTACATCCGCACCGCCGATCCGCTCACCCGCACGGCAACCTGGCTCAACAAAATGGAAGGCGGCCTCGAATACCTGCGTGACGTGATCGTGAACGACTCGCTCGGCATCGGCGAAGACCTCGAAAAAGAAATGCAGGGCCTCATCGACAACTACCAGTGCGAATGGAAAAAAGTGGTGGAAACACCCGAGCTCCGCGCACGCTTCAGGCACTTTGTGAACGACGAGAGCGCAGACGAAACACTTTCATTTGTGGATATGCGCGGACAGAAATGCCCTCCCGATTGGAATACAAAAACTACCAGATAACGCAAGAAACGGATGGAACAATTGAACGAATTGAAGATCGCAACCACAGTGGAGACAGACAATCACACCTGGTTCAGGGCGGCACGTGTTGAAGATTTTCCGGCAAATGGTGGCGCCTGTGTGAAATATGGTGACCAGCAGATTGCTGTTTTTAACTTCACCAGACGCAACGAATGGTATGCCTGCCAGAATTTGTGTCCTCATAAAATGCAGATGGCCCTATCGCGCGGCATGATCGGCTCCCAAGAAGGCGAGCCCAAAGTTGCCTGCCCGTTCCATAAAAAAACTTTCTCTCTACGCAATGGCCAGTGCCTCAACGCCGAAGAGCAAAACATCACCGTATACCCGGTTAGGATCGAAAACGGCTTCGTTTACATCGGCGTCGCCAAACCCTAAACCTCCACCTGAAGGTGGAGGACACTAAAATGCCAGGTCTCAACCCTGCATTTTATCCTGTTCATCCTGTAAATCCTTTAATACTGGTGTTTTAATCCTGTACATCCTATTAATCATTTAAATCAGAGTACGTAAATTGCTACGTAAATGAACTTAGATTTCATTTCTGAGAACAAACTGAAGTTCAACCGGTTCAGTAAACTGGGGATGTGGTATATCCTTGCCCTGAGCGTGATCGCCACCATCGCCATTGTAGGGCAGGTGCTGATCCAGCGTCACCTGCACAGTCAGGTAAGTGATTCGCGGGTGGTGAACCTGGCCGGTACCCAGCGTTATAAAAGCCAGTGGATCGTCAAGATGTCACTGCTGCTTACCGCAGACCTGGAGCACAAACATTTTCCCGATAAGATCAAAACGCTGGAGAACCTGCTTGAGCAGTGGAAGCGCGGCCACTATGGACTGCAACATGGCGATGAGGGGCTGAACCTTCCGGGCGATAACAGCGAGCAGATAACGCAGATGTTCAGCGACCTCGAACCTTATTTTCAGCAGGTTTACAACAGCGCCACGGCCATCATCCAATACAAAAAAGAAGCACACCCTGACACCGCGGCGCTGCATCAGGCCATGCGCACCCTGCTCGACAATGAAACGGTGTTCCTGCAGAAGATGGACCACATCGTTTTTCAGTACGACCAGGAGGCGCGCCAGAAAGTAGCCATGCTCAGCAAGCTTGAATATTTTTTGCTTGGCATCTCCATTCTGGTGATCGGCCTGGAGATCCTTTTTGTTTTCCGACCCACTACGGTTCAGGTGAACCGCACCATCAACCAGCTGATGTCTTCCGAAAAAAATGCGCGCAAATTGTCGAAAGAGATCGGCGCGCTGTATACATCACTGGAAAAATCATATGAGCAGATCTCCATCGTGAACCAGCCGGTGGAGAACCCGAGGCTTTACGCGAAAGCCGACAAGGGTGGGAACGTGACCTTTATTACGGAAGCGCTGGCTACACTTTCCGGGCAAAAGGCCATTGAAGCCAACATGCGCCTGTCGGACCTTTTTCCAGGTATGAACAATCCTGATGAGTGGATGGACGAGATCGTGGACGTGCTCTCCGAAGGCGGAACCTGGCAGGGCGAGATCCGATTTGAAGGCCCCCGCGAAAAGATCTGCTGGGTAGAGGTGATCATCACGCCGGTATATCACAACCACGACAACAGCATTGAAGAGCTGGTGCTGATGGGGGCTGACATCACCAAACGTAAGGAAGCGGAGCAGAACATGAACCGCAAGAACAGGGCGGAGATCGAGAAGAAGATCAACCAGCAGAAGTTTCGCTCGGTGCTGATCCTGGAAGGGCAGGAAGAAGAGCGCAAGCGCATCGCCATGGACATCCATGACGGTATTGGCCAGATGCTCACGTCCCTGAAATTCCAGATCGAGTCCATCGACCTGAAAGAAGGTGCGCAGGCACAGCAGAAGATCGGTGAGATCGAGCAGCTGATCAAGGAGGTGATCAAGGAAGTACGCAGGGTGACCTTCAACCTGAAGCCTACTGTACTCGGTGACTATGGACTGCAGGCGGCGCTGAATGTCTTCATCCAGGAAATTGGCAAGCTGACAGATATCAAACTGGTGTATCGAACCTCAGGCGAGATCGAGAGGCTCCCCCAAAAAACAGAAGACAATATCTTCCGCATTATTCAGGAGGCGATCAACAACGCTATCAAATATTCCGGCGCCGAAGTGATCACGGTAGACCTGAAGAAAACAGGCAACGACCTGTTGATCACCGTGCACGACGAGGGCAGGGGGTTTGATACGAAGCTGGTGGAGGCAAGGAATATGAACATTGAATCGGGCCGCGGATTTTTCAATATGTACGAGCGTACAGAATACATCAACGGAAATTTGACGATAGACTCAGCGCCCGGCAAAGGGACCACCGTGTTGCTGACGGTACCCGTAAGAAGTTTGGCAACAGCAGAATGAAACGACAACTATGGATAAAATAAATATTGTGCTTGCAGATGACCACGTGCTGGTGCGTAAGGGCATTAAGGCGATGCTTGAGTCGGAAGCCGATATCAACGTGATCGGTGAAGCGGGCAATGGTAACGAGGCGCTGGAGTCGGCCCGCTCGCTGAAGCCCGACATCCTGGTGCTCGATATCCGCATGCCTGAGATGACGGGCCTGGAAGCCGCGGCCAGGCTGAAGCAATATGCCCCCGATACCAAAGCCGTGATCCTCTCCATGCACGATTCAGAAGAGTACGTGCTGCAGGCGCTCGATGCCGGCGCGTATGGCTACCTGCTGAAGGATACAGACAAGCATGAATTTGTGAAGGCGCTGAAGCAGATCCATGGCGGCAGCAAATATTTCAGCGGCGCTGTCTCTAACATACTGGCCAACCAGTTGCTCAATGCAAAGCCTCATGTGGTTCGCAACACCGCGCCTGCAGAAGACCCCTACCGCCTCACCCGCCGAGAAAAAGAAATTTTGCGCATGGTGATCGACGGAAAGCACAACAAAGAGATCGCCGACACGTTCTCGAAGAGTGTGCGCACCATCGAAACCCACCGCTTCAACATCATGAAAAAGCTCGATGTCAACAACGCCATCGACATGGTGAACAAAGCCGTGAAAGAAAATCTGGTGTGACAGCCAGGTTCCCGCAGATCACGCGGATGACGCTGATTTGATGATCGCAGTAGTTTTTCTGGGATGCTGTGTAAATAAATGTCTCAGACCAATAACATGAAACTCAAAAAGATCCTGTTCACCGCGCTGCTCTCCGCCGCGTCCTACTTCTCAGGAACGTACCTAGTATCCATCTACGGCCTTGATCCTCCGTACGGTTATTACTACACCGGAACCATCCTCATCCTTGTTTCATACCTGATGATGGTGGTGACCGTCGTATTGCTAATGATCTCCTGTTATCGCTATTGGCGAACGGGAGCCCGGACCAACAACCGCTGATTCACCTTCTCGCACCCATTTTCAAATTCAGAAGACTACTCATCAATGGCCACGGGTTTCAACCGTGGCTCCAATACAACAAAAAATTTCATATCTTTGCACCACACCAAACAAGTCCGTTTAATGTAGGATGTAATTTCTCTCATAAGAATAACAGGATAGCCCAAGACGGCTTTCCCTCATTGTTTACTTCTAAAGAGGAATTATGCTTACAATACAGGATATCACCTACGGACATCCGGGCCAGGATGTGCTGTTCGACAACATCAGTTTCACCATCAACAAACACGAGAAGGTTGCTCTCGTTGGCAACAACGGCGTTGGAAAATCCACGCTGCTGAAAATTATTGCCGGTACTTTGCAACCATCGGGCGGACGGGTGGAGCGAACCTCAACACCGTATTACATTCCACAACTGTTCGGACAATTCAACGACCTCACCATTGGTCAGGCGCTTCAGATCGATCAAAAATTAAAGGCGCTGAACGAGATCCTCGACGGCCACGCCACAGAATCGAACCTGGCGCTGCTCGATGATGACTGGACCATCGAATCGCGGTGTCACGAAGCCTTAACCTATTGGGGACTTTCAGACCTTGACCTCATACAGAAAATGGGGTCATTGAGCGGTGGACAAAAAACAAAAGTGTTCCTGGCTGGTATCCTCATTCATCAGCCTGAGATCGTGCTGCTGGACGAACCCAGCAATCACCTCGACACCGGCAGTCGCGAGCGCTTATACAATTTTGTACGATCTGCGTCCGCTACCCTGGTGGTGGTGAGTCACGACAGAACATTGCTGAACCTGCTTGACACCGTTTACGAGCTCAGGAGGCAGGGTATTACCATGTATGGCGGTAACTATGATTTTTACGCAGAACAAAAGCAGGTTGAACGCAATGCCTTGCATGAGGACGTGAGAAGCAAGGAAAAAGAATTGCGCAAGGCAAAGGAGGTTGAGCGCGAAACCGCCGAGAGAAAGCAGAAGCTCGATGCGCGTGGAAAGAAAAAGCAGGAGAGAGAAGGGCTTCCTACCATCTCCATGAACACGTTCAGGAACAATGCCGAAAAGAGCACGGCGCGTCTCAAAGGTGCCCATGCCGACAAAGTGCAGGGCATAGCACAGGCGCTGAACGAATTACGAAGCACACTTCCCGGCACAGAAAAGATGAAGTTCGGCTTTGACGACTCGTCGCTTCACAGCGGCAAGGTGCTGGTGGAAGCGGACGCCATAAACTTTGGATACAACGGTCAGATGTTGTGGAACGCGCCGATGAGCTTTCAGGTAACCAGTGGCGAACGCATCGTCCTTAAAGGTTCGAACGGTTCAGGCAAAACAACGCTGATCAAAATAATGCTGGGAGAAATGGAGCCGACGGCCGGTACCATCCGCCGTGTGGTGGACAGAGCGGTGTACATCGACCAGGATTATTCATTGATCAATGATCAGCTCAGCGTCTATGACCAGGCGCTGACATTCAACTTCACGGCATTACAAGAGCACGAGGTGAAGATCAGGCTGAACCGGTTCCTGTTCACAAAAGATTTCTGGGACAAACCCTGCAGCACCCTGAGCGGTGGCGAGAAGATGCGGCTGATGCTCTGCTGCCTCACCATCGGCAACCAGGCCCCTGACATCATTGTGCTGGACGAGCCCACCAACAACCTCGACATCCAGAACACGGAGATTCTCACCGGCGCCATCAATGAATACAGCGGAACACTCATCGTGGTGTCGCATGACCAGCATTTTCTGAAGGAGATCAATGTAAAACGAGTAATAGAACTCTAACCACGAACCGAGATAAAACCCTTTGAGGGCTCTTAACCCCTCAAAGGGTTATTAAGTAGGGTCGCCGGTTTCCGGGTGACATCGGAGTCTCCGGTCTCCGGGACTCCGCGTTCTTGGGTGAACTAGGCTATGTATGATAATGTGCTTATCTTGAATAAGATGTTACATTGAAAACGATAGTTGAATTTAACTGGAATGAAACGATATATCTTCAGTATTTTTTTTGCCATTGTCATCGTCGGGTTGTACCACTTTGTTAATATCAATCTCTTCAGCCTGGATTTGACGAAGCGGACGAGAGAAGCGCTATTCGTTGTCAGAAACGAACCCGATATAGACGATGCACTGTTGTTACTTAACATCGGACGACTTGAACCCGATGAGCTTGCCGCTAAAATTGACTCCTTATTGATTACCGGAGTGCCGAGAATAGGGGTCAACCTTTGCCATTTTGATAAAGTGCCTAAAGGTCTTATTGCACGATACAGGGAAAACGACCGGGTCATATTTGCAAATTGTGATAGCTCCCAGCCCGGAGCACTTAGTCAGATCGTTGGCGACGGTAATGCCGTCACACATTTTAAGACTGACAGATCTGATTATTTTGAATTGCAGCTAACAGGATTTACGGGCAGGGGAAATGACTGGGAACGAATTAATTACGGAGTAAGATTGGATTATAGGCTTAAAGGCGAACTGAACAATTCTTATTATTGGTTCGATCCCGATTACCTGGAGAACAAGACTGTCCTTCTCGGTTATATGGGAGAATACGTAACGGACGAGATCTATTATTTCAAAAATTGCAGAATAACACCGCTGAATCCATATTATGGAGCGGAGGAGGATGTACTGCCTGATATGTATGATATCGAGATTACGGCCAATATCATTAGAACAATTCACCATAACGATTTTATTAATGAGGTTAACCAGGTAGTCAGAGTTCTCATTGTGTTGGCTATCTGTATGATTAACGTCATCGTTCTTACATACGCAAAAACAAGATGGATAGTCGTCAATCTTGTGATAGCAACAGTTCTTTTTGTACTGTTAACAGGAGCCGCGTCATTCCTTCTGGTGTACATGTTCGATAAAAGATATTTTTTGTCTCTGGATGAGCTCCCGTTAATCCTGTTGGTGACTACTTTTTTTACAGTTGCGTTGAATATCAGCCAAAAACCGTTCGAAACTCCCGAAACATCAAAGGGTTAGAAAAAAAACTGCCAATGAAACTGCACAAGGTCAGCCCAATCCTCTGGACAAAGGATCTCCACCAAAGCCATCATGTTGAGCGCTTCGAATAACCCCGACAGGGGTTTGTCATCGCTAGCACCGGGTTTTAACCCGGTGCGGCGTTGACGTGACGTTTTAAAGGTACTAGCAGAGTCTCCCACGCTCCGGAACTCCGTCGCCCTTCGAAGCCGCCAGTTGGTACCTTCTTGTTTTTGTAGCATATTCCTAAAAAATTCATGACAGCTATCGCCGGTTTTCGGATCATTGACATCATCATCATTCTAAATTCCAGTTTGACCATGTATTCTCAGGACCACGAAATCCAGGAGCTGTATGAAAAAGCAACCCGGAAAATTTCCCAGCAGCAAGTACTTGGCGGCTATGAAAAACCCGAGGGGTTGATCAAACTCGAAGAGCTTTCGGAGCGCAAAGTTGTCAACCTGGAAACGATCGGTTTCTTTCTTCACACTACAAAGCCTTATTTCCCGGCACCGGTTGATATTATTCCTTTTGCTTCAACAGGAGGTGACGGATGTTATTTTGCGTTCGTAACGGATTTTACCAGTCAGCCCGATCTCGAAAATGCGCCGGTGCTTTTTGTCAGCCCAACAGATTTTGACACTAACAGGCCCAAGCAGTCCAATATTCTTTTTGCCGGGAATTTTAACGATTTCCTCAGCATCATGACAATGATATGGAATGCTGAGATCATCCGTTTCAAGGACGTTACGCAAATGAATTTCGATGAGGAAATAAAACGGATTCGCCATGGGTCCGGAGATGATGACGAGCGCGAGAAGACGATTCAGCTTCTTCACAAGAATTTTGCGCTAAAGAAGATCACCAACCTCAATCAGTACTACCGGTCACTCTACGAAGAAAGAGAAGCAGGCTATTTCATTAAAACCATCGATGGGATAGGTATCCGTTGCAAGCATGTGCCGGCAATAACCCCAAACGTTATCACCGCACCGGTCGACATTCAATCGCTGAGCGCAACTTTAGAAAAATTATCACCTGACGAAAAGCTCCGGTTCTACAGAGAGGCGGCATACTTATATCCTTACCACGAAGATAGTTTTCTCAACATCCTCGAGATCATTTCAGGTCAGATGAAAAAAGACGGCTTGAACAGAGAGGCCGGCATCATTGATTTCGAAATTGCACAGACAAGGAACTTCAACGAATACCTCAAAGCGCAAAACAAAAAGCAGAAACGGTAGAACCCTTCGAGGGTTTTAAACCTTCAAAGGGTTGTCCGAAACGAAGGGGCCAGTCTTCTATTCTCGCAAGGTCCCGAACAAAGGCATCTACGTAAGTCACACCTTCCCAATAACCCTACATAAACCTGACAAGCCAGCTACGATACAGCTACCATTTACCTACTGTCAGATAAATACGGTCCCCTTGAAACTTTGTCAGCCCCCAAATCAGCCCGGAAACGCAGAAAACCCCGAAATCACTCCATTATCTGCAATCGATTTTCTACGTAATTAAATCCGTTTCGTAAATTATTTTACGTATAAATACGTAATTAAACACCTATTTACTTACTTTTATTACGTAACAAATACGTAGTAAAATGACGCTTCAGGAATCAGGAAAAGCCACGAAAATCAACCTGCTGGACTTCAAAACCACCCCCATGAAGGCCTTCCATATTACCTGGATCACCTTCTTTCTCTGCTTTTTCGGGTGGTTCGGTATCGCACCCCTGATGCCTGTAGTGCGTGAAGACCTTAACCTCACCAAAACGCAGATCGGCAACATCATCATTGCCTCGGTGGCCATCACCATTTTTGCGCGGTTGCTCTTCGGCTGGCTTTGTGATAAGATCGGTCCGCGCATCTCTTATTCCGTGTTGCTCATCCTGGGCTCAATCCCTGTTATGTGCATCGGCTTCAGCAACAGCTACGAAACCTTTCTGCTGTTCAGGCTCGCCATCGGTGTGATCGGCGCTTCATTCGTGATCACCCAATATCACACCTCTGTCATGTTCGCGCCTAACGTAGTGGGTACGGCTAACGCTACTGCTGCTGGCTGGGGTAACATGGGCGGCGGCGCAACCCTCATCGTGATGCCGCTGATCTTTGCAGCATTCGTCGGTGCCGGTTATGCCAGCGCAGAAGCCTGGCGTTACAGCATGGTGGTGCCAGGGGCGGCCCTCTTCATCATGGGCTTCGTATATTATTTCTTCACAAAAGATACGCCGTCAGGAAACATCACGTCACGTAAGGCCGAAGCTGTTGCAAAAGATAATTCGAAAGAAGGAAACTTCTGGGGCGTCTGCAAAGACTACAGGGTGTGGACCTTGTTCCTGGCTTACGGCGCCTGCTTCGGCATCGAGATCACCATCGACAACATTGCAACACTTTATTTTGTCGACAACTTCAAGCTTGGCATCGCCGAGGCAGGATTGATCGCCGGCCTTTTCGGCATGATGAACATCTTCGCCCGCGCACTGGGTGGCATCTTCGGAGACAAGGCCGGTAAAAAATTCGGACTGCAGGGAAGGATCATCACACTCAGCGCGTTCCTGCTGCTCGAAGGGTTGGGTATCATCATATTCTCCAACATGAGCACGCTGCCCTGGGCCATCGCCACCATGCTCATCTTTGCACTGTTCCTCAAGATGTCAAACGGGGCCACGTATTCTGTGGTGCCTTTCATTAACAAACGTGCCATCGGTGTGGTGTCGGGTATTGTGGGCGCCGGCGGAAATGTGGGTGCAGTGCTGGCGGGTATGTTGTTCACTTCCGAAGACCTCTCTTATCGCGAAAGCCTTTTCATTATTGGGGTCACAGTGATCGTTGTGTCTGTGATCTCTTTCTTATTAAGCCTGAGCAGGCGATCTGCGCAGGAGATCCTGTCGCCGGAATTTCACCCAGACACTTTGGGCGTGAAAGAGTCATTGGCTGTTACTTCCCTTCGTAAACCTTAACCCGCATGCACCTGTAAAAAAGAGATCATACAGCCTCGGGGAAAAAGTTACCAGGTAATGGATTCCTAAAACAAAAGTCCCCTTTCAGAACCACGAATTCTTCCAGGGGACAAGCAATTAGTTGTTTCACTAATCCTCGAAATTTATGAAGAAGAACATTTACATACAATTGCTGATTGTATTTTGTTGCCTCTGCAGCGTAAGCGAGCTGCGCGCGCAATTTACTTTTTCTGGCCAGATCAGAACGCGCTCAGAATTGCGCGATGGCCAGGGCACACCTTCCCTAAAAGATACAGTTCCCGCTTTTTTCACTTCTCAACGCACACGCCTTAATTTCGGATACAGCGCTTACCGCTTCAAGATCTACGCTTCGGTACAGGACGTTCGCGTGTGGGGACAGGATGCGTCTTCTATCAACCGCATTACCACAGATACTTACGATGGCTTTATGTTGCATGAGGCCTGGGGCGAGATCAGCCTTGTAGACACGGGCAAGGTTGTGAAGAACTTTACGTTGAAGATCGGTCGCCAGGAGCTGGTCTATGACGACGTGCGGCTGCTGGGCAACCTCGACTGGCTGCAACAGGCCAGAAGACACGACGCTGCCTTGCTGAAATTCGAGCACAACAACTGGACCGCCCACCTCGGCGTGGCGTACAACCAGAACGCTGAGCGCAAATCGAATACAATATATAACGGTGTGCCCACAGGATACACCGCCAGCACCAACGGTCTGGGTGCCATGTATAAGTCGATGCAATTTTTGTACGTGGCGAAGAAGCTGCACTTCGGCAACATCTCGTTCCTCGCCTTCAAGGATGATTTCAGCAAATTCCATTTCGCTGAGACTGACGTGGAAAAGAAAACACCCATCTACGACAGATCTGTATGGAGCCGTTTCACGGGAGGCACACACATCACCGGCACGGCGCTCCGGAAAATTGCTTTTACAGCCAGCGCATTTTACCAGGGCGGCAAGTTCAGGGAAGGAACGTCGCTTGACGAATACCTGCTCTCCGCTTCGGCGATGTACTCGGTTGGCAGAAAGCTCACGGTCGGCCCCGGCATCGATGTTACCTCGGGCAACAATGGCTCCGATCCAACAAAGAAATTTCAAAGGTTCGATCCGCTGTATGGTACGCCGCACAAGTTCTGGGGATACATGGACTACTTCTATGTGGCCGATGGTTTTGGCTCCAACGGATTGGTGGACGCTTACCTGAGAACAAAGTATAAAGCGAAGGATAACCTGACGCTGTCGCTGGATGCCCACCAGTTCTCATTGCCCAACTCAGTAACCGACGAAGCTGGTGTTGTGCTTGAGAAGACACTGGGGCAGGAGCTCGACTTCGTATTTAACTACGCGCTAACCAAAATGGTCAGCATTGAAGGAGGATATTCCACCATGTTCTCTACGGCTACGCTCACTTCGTCTAAAGTGAAAAACGTGCGCAATGCCGACACCACTTCTCAGTGGGCCTACCTGATGATCTCTATCAAACCCGAGTTCTCCATCAAAAACTGAACGTTCCCATGAAAACATTGACAATCAATATCAAGAGCCTGATGCGCTGGATCACGATCCCGGTGCTGCTGCTTATGCTGACGGCTTCCGCGCCCATTGTTGCCGATAAAGAGCCGATCCGCCTTGGATACATTCCGCTTACAGATTGTGCACCCCTGGTGATGGCCAAAGAGCTGGGCCTGTTTGAAAAATACGGTGTAGACGTTGAAGTGATCAAGGAAGCTTCGTGGGCCAACGTGCGCGATAAGCTGCTCACCGGCGAGCTGGACGGCGCACACTGTTTATTCAGCATGCCATTTTCAGTCTATACAGGCGTGGGTGGCAAAGAAGGTTCTGAAATGAAAATTGCCCTGGTGCTCAACAACAACGGGCAGGCTATTACACTTTCTAAAGATTTTTGTGGCAAAGTAGGGTTCAAACAGACACCGAAAGTTGCACCCGTAGTAGCGGCGAAGCTGAAGGCAGAGAAAGAAGTGACGTTTGCCATGACGTTTCCCGGCGGCACCCACGACATCTGGCTGCGCTACTGGCTGGCCGCTGCCGGCGTCAATCAGAAAACCTCCAAGATCATCACCATTCCTCCGCCGCAGATGGTAGCCAACATGAAGGTGGGTAACATGGATGGATATTGTGTAGGCGAACCGTGGAATGGTGTAGCTGTGAAGCAGGACATTGGGTTCACCGAGATCTCCACGCAGGACATCTGGAAACACCATCCGGAGAAAGCGCTGGTGGTGAACAAAAAATTCAGCGAAGCCAGAAGAGAAGAGCTCAAGCAGGTGATGAAGGCCGTGCTGGAAGCGTGCAAGTGGCTCGACAACCGCGCCAACCGCAAGAAAGCATCGGGTGTGGTAGGCAAGTACATCAACGCGCCCGCCGATGTGATCGAAGCCAGGCTCATGGGCGATTATAACCTCGGATGCAACCAGGGAACGGAGATCTACACCGATGACTATATGCTGTTCCACCGCGGTGGCGAAACAAACTTCCCCAGGAGATCGCACGCCATCTGGTTCATGTCGCAATACGTACGGTTCGACTACCTGAAAGAAGCGCCTGACTACAAAGCTGTGGCCGACAAGATCATCATGCAGGACCTCTACAAAGAAGTTGCCGCCAGCATGAAGATCAAAGTACCTGACGACGACATGAAACCTTTTGTGCTTGACCTCGACAAGGTAAAATTCGACCCTAACAACCCGGGCGAATATCTGAAGTCAGTCAATGCCATTAACCAGTAATGATCATGGCTATAACAACAACATTGACTGGCACAGAAAAGGAAACTGTGAAAGATCCGAAGCCCGGCATGCTGCTAAAGCGCACGATGGAAGTGTTTGTGAACCTTGCCTACAGCGTTTCCGGTTTCGGGTTGCTGATCGCACTCTGGTATATCATTACTGTAGCTTCCGGTGGAGAGCTGCCTTCGCCGGCAGCTACCTTCACTGTGTTCTGGGACCTGGTAAAAGATCCGTTCTACGATCTGGGACCTAACGACAAGGGTATTGCCCTTCAGTTGCTGAGCTCGCTCACCCGTGTGTTCACCGGTTTTCTGCTTGGATCGTTCGTAGCCATACCGGTGGGATTGGTTATGGGTGCCAGCAACATAGCGCGAAGGATCTTTTATCCCATCGTGCAGGTGCTGAAACCAGTTTCACCCCTGGCATGGTTTCCCATCGGCCTGGTGGCATTCCAGTCTGCCGCCGATGCAACCATCTTCATCATTGTGATCACATCGCTGTGGCCAACGCTGATCAACACTGCGTTCGGTGTTTCTTCCATTCCTGATGACCACCGTAACGTGGCGAAAGCGTTCGGTTTTTCACGATGGAAGTACCTCACCAAAGTACTGATACCTTTCAGTTTGCCGCACATTATCACGGGGCTGCGTCTCAGCATCGGTGTGGCGTGGCTGGTGATCGTTGCAGGCGAAATGCTCTCTGGCGGCATGGGCATCGGCTTCTTCGTTTGGGATAGCTGGAACGCGCTGAGCCTCGAGAAAGTGATCTCGGCCATCCTCATCATCGGCCTGGTTGGCCTGCTGCTCGACAGGGGATTCGCAGCGTTGGAGAAAAGAGTTACGTATGCAGCTTAACACAGAAATCATGAGCTACCTGAAAATTGAAGATCTAGAGATCGCCTTTAAAACACCCAAAGGCCGATACGTTGCTGTGCAGAACATTAACCTTGACGTTGATAAAGGGGAGATCATTTCCATCATCGGCCACTCAGGCTGTGGAAAGTCTACCATCCTCAACGCCGTTGCCGGCATGGTACAGCCCACGGGAGGAAGTGTGTTGCTGAACGGAAAAAAAGTAAAAGGCCCGGGCCCTGACCGTGGAATTGTTTTCCAGAACTACTCCCTGCTGCCTTGGCTGTGTGTTTACCAGAATATTTATCAGGCGGTGGATGCTGCGCTGAAGACAGAAGACAAGGCTGATAAACATGCCCGTGTTGAGCAGTACCTGAAGATGGTGGGCCTTTGGGATCACCGTGAGAAATATCCAAAGCAGATCTCCGGCGGTATGAAGCAGCGCGTAGCCATTGCCCGCGCTTTTGCCATCGACCCTGAGGTGCTGCTGCTCGATGAACCTTTCGGTGCCCTGGATGCGCTGACCAAATCGTCGCTGCACATAGAGCTGCTGAAGATGTGGAACCTCACGCAACGCAGTAAAACCATCATCATGGTAACACACGATATCGAAGAAGCGATCTTCCTTTCAGACCGGATCGTGGTGATGAACAACGGCCCGGCATCCACCATCCGCGAAATAGAAAACGTTCACCTGCCAAGACCCAGAAATAAAAAGGAGACCGTGAACATGCCCGAATACAAAGTGATCCGCGAACGCCTGCTGAACCTGCTGGTGGATAAAGTGGTGATCGATGACTCGGAGTTGTATAAGGAGGAACAGGCAGCTTGAGAAATAGTTGACAATTTGACAAGGGGCAATTGACAAATTAATGGACAGTTAACAAGATAACAATTGACAACAGACAAAATCAAAGTGAAAAAGGATATGCTACGAATCGGAGGAGAATCTATGATGTATACACAACACGTTGTCAACTGTTTCATTGTCAACTGTCAACTTTTCAAATGAGGTCAACGCACGATACGAGTTACAAAACCACCTGTTCCTACTGCGGCGTGGGTTGTGGGATAGTGATCAGGAAAGACCGGAAGAACAACCTGGTGCTGGAAGGCAATCCTGATCATCCTGTGAACAAGGGTATGCTGTGCTCCAAGGGCATGAACCTTCATTATGCCATGCAGGACATGAGCGACAGATTGCTGTTTCCCGAAATGCGATGGAGCCGGAACCACCCGTTGCAGCGTGTGAGCTGGAGCGACGCGATGAAAAGGGCCGCTGCCGTCTTCAGCGCCATGATCAAAACGTATGGCCCGGACTCCGTCGGTTTCTATGTTTCAGGACAATGCCTCACCGAAGAATACTACGTGGCTAACAAGTTGGTGAAAGGTTTTTTAGGCACCAATAACATCGACACCAACTCCCGACTCTGCATGAGCAGCGCTGTTGCAGGGTATGCGCAGATGTTGGGTGAGGATGCTGTACCCGTAGCGTACGAAGATATCGAGCTGTCGGATTGCTTTTTGATTGCCGGAGCCAATCCCGCATGGTGTCATCCCATTCTCTTCCGGAGGATCGAAGCACACAAACAGAAGAATCCGGAGGTGAAGCTTATTGTTGTTGACCCGCGACGAACACAGACGTGTGCTCTGGCAGACCTGCACTTACAGATCAATCCCGGCACCGACATCTATTTGTACAATGCCATTGTCCGCGTGCTCATCGAAAACGGCGAGGTGGATTACAATTTTGTTCGCGGTCATACCGAACAATTCGAGCAGTACCGCGACTCAGTGTTTCAGCACACGGTAGAAGAGGCGGCAGAGAAATGTGATGTAAGCATTCACGATATTCAGCTGGCGGCGTCTTACATTGCTGCTGCCAAAGGTTTTCTCACCTTGTGGGCCATGGGTTTGAACCAGAGTGCTATTGGCGTGAAGAAGAATCATGCGCTCATCAGCCTGAATCTCGTCACAGGCCATATTGGTAAACCAGGCTCTGGTCCGTTCTCGCTCACCGGCCAGCCCAACGCCATGGGGGGCAGAGAGGTAGGAGGACTGGCCACGATGCTGGCAGCGCATCGCAGCCTCGCCAACGCACAGCACCGTGAAGAGGTGGCAAAGTTCTGGGGTGTTGATTCTATTTCAAGTAGACCGGGATACACCGCCACCCAAATGATCGAAGCGCTGGAACGCGGCGAGCTCAAAGCCCTGTGGATCATCTGCACCAACCCGCTGGTGAGCTGGCCCGATGCGCGGCGTGCAGAGGCAGCGTTGGCCAATGCAAAATTTGTGGTCGTGCAAGATATTTCCCGCCGCTCCGACACGCTTCAGTTTGCAGACCTCATTCTTCCTGCGGCAGGTCACTTCGAGAAAGAAGGTACCATGACCAATTCCGAAAGGCGCATTACCCACCTCGATAAGATCGTCGACCCTCCCGGCGAAGCGCTTCCCGATGCAGAGATCCTTTGCCGGTTCGCGAAGGCCATGGGCTTCAAAGGTTTCGATTACACATCGGTGGAGGAGATCTATGCAGAACATTGCCGCCTAACGAAAGGAACGAATATCGATATCAGTGGACTCTCGTATGCGCGTCTACGGGCAGAAGGCTCTATGCAATGGCCGGTGCCTGAAGCAACGCATAGCGGCACCACGCGACTGTTCGCCGACCACGCATTTTATACGCCATCGCGCAAAGCAAAATTCTATCCCATCGATGCGGAGAACCTTTCGGCAGTACCCACACCGGAGCTACCGCTGATCCTGACTACGGGAAGGATACGCGATCAGTGGCATACCATGACCAAAACTGGTAAGGTGAATCGCCTGCGTCAGCACATCGATAAACCATTCCTGGAGATCCATCCTGATGATGCGGCTGCCAGGAACATCGGCGAAGACGACGTTGTGGTGATCAGGAACGAGCAGGGCGATGTGCGCGTGCGTGCCCGCATCTCTGCCGAGATCAAAAGAGGTGTGGTCTTCCTGCCCATGCACTGGGGACGGATGCTAATGAAAGACGCCGCGCGCGCCAACAACCTCACCACCATGCTGGTCGATCCGGTCTCAAAAGAGCCCGATTTCAAATTCTCACGTGTGGAGGTTGAGCTATACCGGAAACCTGCCGAGAAGATCATCATCGCCGGTGCAGGAGCAGCGAGCTATCGTTTTTTGTGCAGCTACCGATCCCTGAACAGCGATGACGAGCTGCTGGTGATCTCTAAAGAAAAAGACCCGTTCTACAACCGTGTGCTGTTGCCTGAATATGTGAATGATACACTGTCGTGGGAAAAACTTCAGAAATTCAGGTCAGGAGAATTTGAAGCGCTCGATGTGTCGATGCAGCTCGAGAACGAGATCGTGGCCATCAACCGCGCAGAGAAATACATCATAGACAAGCGTGGCCAGAAACATGGTTATGACAAGCTCATCCTCGCCACCGGCAGCAGGGCCCACATTCCCAATGACGCGCCCATTCATCTGCCGGGCGTTTTCACGATGCGCACCCGGTATGATGCAGACCGCCTGAAGAATTACCTCAGTCCCAACGGACAGGTTTTGATCATCGGTGGTGGATTGCTCGGACTTGAGCTTGCAGTATCGCTCCGCGACATCGACGTGCAGGTCTCCATTCTCCAGCTCGGCAGCAGGCTGATGGAACGGCAGATCGACAACCTCGCCGGACAGCTGCTGCTGGATTTTATTGAAGAGAAAAATATTACGGTATACATCAACGACCAGATGCAATCCGTGGAACAAGACATTGCCACCGGCAAGCTCAGCGCCTCGTTCCGCAGTGGTAAGATCATTCGTATAGACGCCATTGTATATGCGGTAGGTACAAGACCCAACATCGAGTTTGCACAGGAAGCCGGTGTTGAAACAGCGCGTGGTATTATTGTGAACGATCATCTTCAGACCAACGATCCCGACATTTTCGCCATGGGCGAGATCGCCGAACACCGCGGCAAGGCCCTGGGCATCACATCGGCCGCTGAAAAACAGGCCGACATCCTCGCACGCTTTATCCATGGCGATATGCAGAGCCTTTACGATGGCGCTGTGCCCATGAACATCCTCAAGCTGTCGGGCCTGGACCTCTGCTCCATCGGCATCGCGGAGATCCCCGCAGATGATGACGACTATGAAGAGATCCTGTTCATCGACAAATCGAAACGGTATTACAAAAAATGTATCATCAAGGACGACCGGCTTGTAGGTGCCATTCTGATCGGCGACAAGAGCGAGTTTGCCGAGTTCAAAACGCTGATCGAAGACAAGATCGAACTGTCCGAGCGCAGAATGCAGCTGCTGCGGTCAGGCAAAAAAACAGAGCCCATGCTGGGTAAGCTGGTCTGCTCCTGTAACCAGGTGGGCGCAGGCAACCTGCAGAAGCTGCTTGACGACGGTTGTACCGAGCTGGGCGACATCTGCCGGCGTTCAGGCGCAGGGCTGGGCTGCGGAAGCTGCAAGCCCGAGATCCAGCAGATGATCAGGGAAAGTTTAGTGAAAGTGTAAGGCATGAGCAGCTCAAATCACAACAGCGCGGTCACCGGAAAAAACGGGGCGTATACTTTTAAGCGGGAGAAAAAGTTAACTTACCAGCGCGAACCCGAGCCTGGTATGGATCAACCCGTTGAAAATAAAAAAAGCGACCTGATCAGGGCCTTTGTAAAGGGAGGATTTTTATCGCCCGCAGGCCTGCTGAAGATCATGGAGCTTTCGCGCAGCCTCGGAAATAAATACGTGCTCTTTGGCTCGCGGCAGGACATCATGTTTCCCTCGCATGGTGCCAACGAGTCTGAGTTGAGCGATGCGTTCAAAGCTATTCACATCGAGTATGAGCTCGGCAGCGACCAGTCTGTATTTCAAAACATCGTTTCTTCGTACGTGGCGGTGAACGTGGTGGAAACCACCAGCTGGGTGAAGGAAGATACCTACAACGTGCTCATCGATAGCTTCGACTACAAACCGAAGCTCAAGATCAACATTGTGGACCCGCTTCAGAGTCTGGTGCCGCTATTTACCGGTGAGCTCAACTTCATTGCGTCACGGGAAGAGAACTATTGGTACCTGTACATCCGTGATCCCCGTAAGGGCAACGTGATCGAATGCTGGCCGCGACTCATCTTCGGCCAGGATATTCCCAGGATCGCCCGGGAACTTGAGAAGATCTTCCTGGAGTTCCTTCCGTTCACGGCCGAAGAGCTTCACCTGGTGCTCAAGAATAACTATGTGCGCATCAACTACAAGCCCATCCAGGAGAAGCTGAAGTTTCATGAAACCACCTTCCCGTATTACGAAGGGCTCAACGCCATGCTCAACAACCAGTACTGGCTGGGATTGTACTGGCGCAACAATCAGTACGATATAGATTTTATGAGCGCTGCCTGCAAGCTGTGCCAGGAAACCAACATCAGTAACATCAACATCATTCCCTGGAAAGCTTTTATCATCAAAGGTATCAAGGCTGCAGACCGGCTGCGCTGGGAAAAGCTGATGGGTAAATTCGGTATCAACGAGCGCCACTCATCGCTGGAGCTCAACTGGCACTTGCCCGTGATCGACTCAGAGGCGCTGGCACTGAAACGGTTCCTGGTGCGTGAGCTCGATCAGCAGGACATCAGCACACACGGCCTCACTTTCGCCATCAAAACAAACCGCGATACTTTTCATTTTACGTCCATCGTCATTGAAAAGATAAATCCGACCGGTGCGGCATCCGGAGACCGATACAACATTTTGTATGCGAAGAATTTTAATCCCACCAACATCACCTATTACACATACGCGAAAGCTGTTAAGAAAGAGCTGATCCCCACGTTGCTGATAGAATTGAGCAAGCTGTACTTCCGCCAGCTGAACCCTGAGCGTGAGCAGGTGCACGAAGTAAAAACGGATACCCCACCCGTGAGCGGACCCGTCACCAGCTATCAATGCACCAACTGCCTCACCGTTTACGACAGACGATACGGCGATCCCGCCTCGAACATTCCACCCGGCGTACCCTTTGAAGAACTACCGGATAGTTACGTCTGCCATGTATGTGAAACACCCAAGAAAGACTTCGTTCCCGTCACCTCGTCGTCTGACCACTGACCCGCGCGCGGACCCCATGCGCAGCGGTCTGACGACTATCCCCGTTCGCCTGCGGACGCCCTTGTTCACCAGCGAAGACTAACGCACAACACCAGATCTCATAATAGCCTGTAACTACATCCAATTCAACGTTTTGCACGAATGGCACTATATTCGTAAAGGGTTTAACCGGCAACCGGTAACTGGCAACCGGCAACTTGAAACGTCTAACTTTAAACTTCAAACTTCAAACTCAATGCTCCGAAACTATCTCCGCATCGCCTACCGCAACCTGTTAAAGAGCAAAGTTTTTTCCGCTGTGAACATTGCCGGGCTGGCAGTGGGCATCGCCGCTTTTCTCTTCATTATCCAGTATGTGCGTTTTGAAAGGAGCTACGAAAGCTTCAACCCTAACGCAGACAATGTTTACCGGGTCACCATCGACCTGTACAATGGCGCTGAGTATGTGGTGACCGACTGCGAGACCTATGGTGTGCTGGGCCCAATGCTGAAGGAAAAGATGCCGGAGGTGATCGATTTTGTAAGGATGTATCACAACGATGGCCTCCAGGAGCTGGAAGCGGGAAGCCGGAAATTTTTAGACGAAGGCCTTTATTATGCAGACCCTTCGGCGTTCAATATATTTTCCGTCAGCGTCATCCAGGGCAATCCGAAGGCGGCGCTGTCGGAGCCATTCCAGATCGTGTTAAACGAGACCATGGCAAAGAAATATTTTGGCCGCACAGACATCGTAGGTGAAACAGTGAAGGTGCAGGGTACGCTGTATCATGTCACGGCTGTAATGGCCGACCTGCCGCCCAATACACATCTCAAGTTCAATGCGCTGTTATCGCACGAGACCATTGTGAAGACGCGGCCGCGATACACGAGTGAGCCCTGGTCGGGCAACAATGAATATACGTACCTGCTCATGCAGCCGGGAACAGACCTGGCGGCCTTTAATGATAAGCTCGCGCAGCTCTCGATATCACTGAAGGATAAGGTCGGTAATGAGCGCTTTAAAGCTGAGCCGGTGAAAGACATTCACCTCTACTCCAATAAAACGTACGAGCCGGAGGTGAATGGCAACGCGAGGGTGGTTTATTTTCTGCTGATCATCGCCATCTTTATCATTGCCCTTGCCTGGGTGAACTATATCAATCTTTCCACGGCACGGGCCCTGGATCGCGCGCGTGAGGTGGGCATCCGCAAGGTGATGGGATCGTTGCGTCGTCAGCTCGTATTTCAGTTTTTGTCTGAGTCGGTGATGGTGAATGTGATCGCAGCCTTTCTTGCCTTCGGGTTGTTTCAAATGGGGCTGCCGTTATTCCGCGGTCTTACGGGACAGCCGCTGCCACTCGACTTTGTTCAGGACATCAGCTTCTGGAAATTATTCTTTAGCCTGATCGCTGCCGGATCTTTGTTATCGGGCCTTTATCCTGCTTTTGTGCTCTCGGCGTTCAGGCCCGCAGAAGTACTGAAAGGAAAATTCAGGTCGTCTTCACATGGTCAGCGACTGCGCCAGGGATTGGTGATCTTCCAGTTTTCGTCTACCGTCATACTCATGGTGTGTATGTCTGCCGTTTACCTGCAGATCAGCTACCTGCGAAACTATGACCTTGGCATGGAGATCGACCAGACCGTTGCGCTGCGGGTGCCCGAGCTTGACATGCCCGACTCTCTTTACCGCGCCAGGTACCAAAGCCTGAAGACGGAGCTGCTTCGTAATCCTGCGATCCGATACGTAGCCCAGTCGGAAAGTTTACCGGGATTGAGCCTTCACGAGCTGAGCTCCACCTCAAGCATCTGGCGGCTGGGCCAGGAGCAGAATGACGACAGCTACACCTATTACGTGATCGCTATAGATGCCGATTTTGCCAGGGCGCTCAATATGACGTTTGTTGCCGGCCGCAATTTTCAGGAAGGTGTACGAAACGATGACCAGGTCATCATCAACGAAGAGGCGGTGAGCAAGCTCGGCTTTTCAAGCCCGGAAGAAGCAATCGGTTCAAAGATCACCTATAAGACCCGCCGGAATGGAGAGTCGTCCACGGTGATCGGTGTGCTGAAGAATTTTTACCAGCGCTCGCCCAAAGAGCCGCACATTCCCATGGTGTTCCCTTACGGAAGCGATGCGAGCTATTTTTCCATCCGGTTGCAGACAGAAGATGTGCACAGCGCCGTGGCATCAGTGAAGAAAGTATGGGATGAAGTATTTCCCGGCACGATCTTCCATTATTTTTTCATCAATGAAAGATATGATCAGCAATACCAGGCCGATGCGCAGTTCGGAAAAGTGGTGGCCAGCTTTTCAGTGCTGGCGGTATTTATCGCCTCCCTCGGATTATTCGGACTTTCGTCTTTCACCATCGTGCAGCGCACCAAAGAGATCGGTATCCGCAAGGTGCTCGGCGCATCCGTGTTCCAGATCGTGAACCTGCTCTCAAAAGATTTCACCAAAGTGATCCTGATCGCCGCTGTGCTGGCGCTACCGGTGGCCTACTTCGCCATGGAGCAATGGCTGTCCACCTACGCCACCCGCATCAGCCTGAACGTTTGGATCTTCATGCTCCCCGTAATAGTGATATTGATGATCGCGCTGCTCACGGTCAGCTTCCAGACCATCAAAACCGCGCTCTCAAATCCGACCAATGCATTGAAACAGGAATAAAAAAGGAGCCAGAAGTCAGAAGCCAGGAGTCAGGAGGGTAAATTCCCTGGAACTGAGATGTGGTGTCATTGAGCCGACTTGGGCTTGTATAATGAGACAAAATAATAGCAGTAATACCTTCAGTGTGAAATAAAGGCCTGAAGGGCGTAATTGTGCATTGGTATTCTACACGTGCCACAGGTGATTTACACGAGAGAGCATTTTTTGGCACGTAACGCACGCGCCTGATCAGGGCACGTGAAAAAATACCGGCTTACGATCAGGACTCTTTTCAAAAACACGTCTTTGTATTGGGTAACGGCATACTTTTACCTCATACTATGAACAAGACATTCCTGCTGGTTGCACTGTGTTGCATCATCATACTTCGGGCTACCGCTTCTACGGGAGATAAACCCAAATACCCCGCTGAAATTACCGCCGGTAAAAACGCCACCCATATCGGCCGCATCTCGGGCGATACCCTGGTGGTTGTTGGCGGAACCACCTATGCATTCACCGTGGATACTCCTGAAGATCAAGGGCTGGTGTCTACCAAACCCAGTGTAGCCGCACTCCTCCTCCAGGTGAGCGCAAAAGATGCATCGACACAGAAATACCAGGTCACCGGCAAAGATGACGTTGCCAAAAACGAAGGCGAGCTTGCAAGCGGAGACCGGCTCGTGGTCACTTCGCAAGACGGTAAAGCCACCAAAACCTACACCATCCTTGTAAAACCCATGGCCGTGGGCGGTGTGCTTCGCTTGCTGCAACAGGAGATCACCGCGAACACTTCACGCGACCTTACACTCTTTTTCACCGCAGGACAGCGCAGTCCTGCTGCCACGGTGAACATATACCTGCCCGCCGGCATCACACCAACGATGGACAACACTACCGTGAATGTGATCGGCCGTGGTGCTGTTAAACTGAGTGGTCTGGCCACACAATCCATCGGACGTGTTGGCACAAAATACACTTACAGCAAGGTGGGCGATGTGAAGATCACAAAAGCTGCCGATGGAGGTACTGTTCTTACGTTCAGCAACCTCGACCTGCGGCCTGCTAATGGCCCCGACCTCACGATCGTGATCAGTGGCGTGAACCTGGCGAAAATTGGCAATTATATTTTCAGCGCAAACTATACCACGTCGAAACCCGAGACCCTTACCAGTCCCGGCCTGGGTGCAGAGACAACAACCCTCAAAGTGATGAACACCATTTCTGATTTTGAAAGAGTGGTGAATCGTGAAGACACCTACAACGCATCACCGGATAGCTACACGCGCGCTTCTTTCCGGTGGACCGCTGCTGACAGGACTTCCGGTGCTCAGCTGATGCAATCGACGGATCAGGGAAAAAGCTGGAGTGCCGCCGTGGCATCCATTGACGTGCAGCGATCCACGGCAACAGTTTCAGGTTTAACGCCCGACAAGCTGTACGCGTTCAGGCTTGCCTTGAAGGATGGCGCGGGCAAAGGGACTTCTAACACCGCGTATTTTTATTCCGGAAGAATGGACCTCAAAAGCTTCGGGGTGAGCGGTGACGGCGCCGGTGACGACACACAAAAGATCAATGAGGCCATCGAATATCTTGCGCAGCTGGGCGGAGGCACACTGCTCTTCAGCGCCGGAGTCTACAATGTGAGAACCGTTCACCTGAAAAGTAATGTCTGGCTTTACGTCGATAAAAGTGCCGTTATTAAAGCTTTGAAAGGTGCCGATGCTCCGGAGACTACGTGGTTCAGCGATAAAAAGTATCGCTCGGGATTATCTCCTACCGATGCGGGACCTTATGCCGATCCGGAGAACTACCTTACCAAGCAGGATGTGGGCCACCATTATTTCAGGAACTGCATGTTCTTCGCGGAGCGGCAGGATAATATCAAAATTATCGGCAATGGTCTTATCACGGGCAACGGCAACCTGGTAACGGGAGATCGCGTGATGAACAACACCCCTGATAACCGGGCTGACAAAATGTTCACCTTCAAGTTGTGCACCAACATCGAGATCGGCGGCCTTTACCGTGGCGATGACCTTTGGTACGACCGTGACAAGGATGAGCCGTATTACATCGGCAAGAACGATGCGAAAGATTTCGATGTAAGCAACATGCTGCAGATCGATCGCGCGGGTCACTTTGTATTGCTCGCCACCGGCACGGATGGCATTCATGTGCACAACACTTATTTCGGCAAAGAGAACAGTGGCAATGCCCGTGATATTTACGACTTCATGGCCTGCAACAATGTTACCGTCACCAATATCTATTCGAAAGTAAGCTCCGACGACATTGTGAAACCAGGCTCCGATTGCTCATTGGGTTTCACCCGGCCGGCGCGTAACTATAAAGTACGCAACATCATCGGCGACACCAACTGCAACCTGTTCCAGATCGGCTCGGAGACCGCTGATGATATCATGGATATTCACGTCGACAACATTTACGTGCTGGGCGCCAACAAAGCGGGGTTCTCCATCTCCACCAACGATGGCGCGCACATCAAAGACATTCACCTCAACTGCGGGCACACCGGCAAGATCCACACGCGGTCGGTCATGTACCGTACGTTTGCACCGTTCTTTATTTCCATCTCCAACCGTGGCCGCATCCTGGGCGCTGAAGTGGGCAAGTACGCGTTCACTGACAATGGCGAAAAGCACAACGAGCTGCTGGTGAAGAATGTGAACATCGGGCAGGTAGAGAACATCATTCTCAATGGCATTGATGTTTACGAAGTGTATGCCGGAAGCTCATATGGAAGCAAAAGCGAGCGGTGGAAAGAATATGACGGCTCGCAACGAAGAGCAACCCCCATCATTGCCGGATACAGCCTGCCGGCAACTGCGGCGGTAGAAGGGGGCCTCGATTTTAAACTTCCCAATGGTAAGCATACAGGCTACATTACCAATGTGGTGTTCAGCGATATGAAAGTGCTGGTGAAGGGAGGCAACCCGGCATCGGACACAACCCAGGCACCACCTGAGCTTGGGGTGGGGCAGTACAACGTTTCCAATTTGAAGGTACAGCCTTCGTACGGGATCTGGGCGCGACACGTTCAGGGCCTTACACTAAAAGATTGCTCCTTCAGTTTTGAAAAGCGCGACAGCCGTTACGCCATCTTCCTCGACGATGTTTTCGGTGCCCGCTTCTCCGATCTGAAAGTGATCCGCCCAAAAGACAACGGCTCCGTCATCCGCCTGAAAAACTCCTCCGATGTAACCATCGGCAATGTGATCTACTACAACGACGAATGGGGAAGCGCACCCACCACGCTACGAACAGCGGGACCAGTTGTTGGAGGAGATGTCAGCATTCCGAAGAAGTAATTGGGTGCGGTTGCTAGTTGCCGGTTGCCAGTTTGGTGGTATAACTAAGCATTTAGGGTTTCAAACTCCAGAAAAAAAGATATGAGACCTAAGAAACGAAACATCTCATGTCTCAAATCTCAAGTCTCATATCTCATATCTGAGGCCTCACAACCGGCTACCCGGCAACTGGCAACCGGCAACAATTCAAACTTTCACCTCTTTCCACTTCCCCTTCTTAAAATAATACCACGCCACCAGCGCAATCACCGTTTCTGCTGCCGGGATAGCGATGAAGACTCCGGTTGACTTCAGGTCTAATCCCTTCGCCAGGAAATAAGCGAGGGGCACCTGGAAGAGCCAGAAGCATATAAAGTTAATGACTGTAGGTGTTCTGGTGTCGCCAGCGCCATTCAAAGCCTGGATCATCACCATGCCAAGGCCATAAAAAATATAACCCGAACCGATGATCTGTAAAGAAAGTGCACCATAACGCACCACGGTGTCATCCTGCGTAAAGATCCTGACAATGGGTGTGGCAAAGAACAGGAACAGCAGCATCACGAAGGTCATGAAAATGGCATTGTACTTCGCGGTAAGCAAAACACTTTGCTCAGCTCTTTCCAGTTGCTTGGCGCCGAGGTTCTGACCTACAAGCGTTGCCGCCGCGTTGCTCAATCCCCATGCGGGAAGGATGAAGAACACAAAATTGCGGAAGGCGATCTGATAACCCGCCGATGCTGACGTTCCACCTGTTTCCGCTACCAGCCTGGTGAGCACGATCCAGCTGCCGCTGGCGATGATGAACTGGAAGGTAGCTGGCCACGCAATGTTCACGATCGACTTCACGATGCCGGTGTTGAAGTTAAAGTAACGGCCGTGGAACTTCAGAATACCACTGCCTTTGAACAGGTGGTAACACTGGTACAACACACCCGAGCTGCGGCCGAAGACCGTGGCGATGGCGGCACCTTTTAATCCGAAGAAATGAATACAAATAGGGCACAGGATGATGTTGATGAGGCTGGCGATCCACAGGCTCTTCATGGCCATGGCGGCGTCACCAGCACCCCGGAAGATACCGTTGATCAGGAAGAGCAACATAATGGCCGCGCTGCTGCCCAACATGATGCGGGCAAACGTTGTACCTTCAGCCACAACTTCATTGCTGGCACCCATGATGGTAAGGATGTCGCCTGCGAAGATCACACCAGGGATGCTTAACAGAAGCGTTACGATCAGGGCCACCACCAGTGACTGTGCGCCGGCATGCGCTGCGGCGTCGGGATTTTTTTCTCCGATCCTGCGGGCAACGATGGCCGTGGCTGCCGTGCTCAGACCGATGGCCACCGAATAAATGATGGTGATCACCGATTCAGTCAGCCCTACCGTTGCAATGGCATTCTCGCCAAGCTTGCTCACAAAGAACATGTCCACCACCGCGAACACGCTCTCGAGGCTGAGCTCGAGGATCATGGGGATGGCCAGTAAAAATACGGCTTTGGGAATGCTGCCCTGGGTGTAATCCTGCTGCTCTCCCTTGAGAGACTGCTTGATCACGGTAAATATTTTACTAATAGTAAGAGTGTTGTTCTGGGTAGTCATATTAAAAGTTAAAAGGTACGCGGTACGAAGAACGAGGTACGAAGTGTCGAAGGCGAACCCCCGTACCCCGTACCTCTTACCTCGTACCTATTTTTGGTAGGTGTAGTTTACCATCCACAAGACGCCATACTTATCGGAGAACATTCCGAAAAGCGCGCCCCAGAATGTCTTTTCAAGCGGCATCACTACTTTGCCGCCTGCGGACAGTCCGTCGAAGAGCCGTTTCGCCTCCTCTTCACTGTCAGGGCTGATCGCAAGGTGCACATTGTTACCCTGGTTCAAGGTATGGCCCATAGAAGGCATCGTGTCAGATCCCATGAGCGTGCCGCTTTTACCGATCGGTAACGATACGTGCATCACCCTGTTCTGCTCATTCGGAGGATACTGGTCTCCGCCAGGTATTTCCTTGATCCGCTGAAAGGTGTCGAACTCGCCACCGAAAACTGATTTATAAAAGTTGAACGCTTCTTCGGTCTTACCGTCAAAGTTCAGATATGGATTTAAAGCTGCCATGGTATGAGTGTTTAAGTGTTGAAGGTATATCGTTTTATTTTTCAAGAACACCTTTGAGGTTGTTCAGGCTTATCTCCAGGTCTTTTCCCAATAGCTCGGGGATGTTGATGAACAGCAGCATGGCATTCATCGGGTAGGGCATTTTGCCGTTGAACCCCCACCTTACCTTGGTGGTGCTGTCCGCCACTGTTTCTGTTGTCATGTAGGCAGGCGATATGCTCTTGAAAGGCTTCACGAAACGGATCTCGAGGTCCATCCTTTCACCTTCTTTCAGGTTTTTGATCTCCTGCTCGCCTTTCCCTACGTCTTTGATGTCACTGTCCCACGCGGCAACAAAGCCAACCGTTCCGTCGGTGCCCCGGTAATCCCTCCGTACGTTGGGATCCATCATCACCCATTTGCTATACTGCTCCTGGTTCTTTAAGAACCTGATGTAGTCGAAAACTTTCTGGCGTGGCTTGTTGATGATGATCTGTCGCTCAACAGCATATTCTTTTTTGGAGAACAATGCGATGATCAGGATCAGTGCTATCAGGCCTGCAATGACGAATAGAATTGCTAACAGAATATCCATACGCTTTATCAGTTATATTGGTTTTGGAAATATTTGCTTTTTACAGACGGTTCGCGCCCCTGTGCTTATGATTTTTTCTTCCCGTACTTCTTCTTTTTAGCCTCCAGCTTTCCAAGATAAGCTTCCAGTGAATCAAATTTCGCCTCCCACAAACTGCGGTACCGTTCCACCCAGTCTGATACTTTGCTGAGCTTTTTCAGCCTTGCTTCGCAATACCGTTCGCGCCCCTGCTGCCTGACCACTACAAGCCCGCATTCCGTCAGGATCTTGATGTGCTTGTAGATGGCCGTGCGGCTTACCTCGAAATTCGCAGCTACTGAATTAACATTCAATGATTTATGTGCGATCATGTTGAGGATCTCGCGCCGGGTGGGATCCGCTATTCCCTGAAATACATCTCTTCGCATATTTATGTAACCTTATGGTTGCAAATATAAAAGAAACCTTTTGGTTGCAGGGGTTGTAGTTCCGACTTTCAGCAGGGTTAATTGCGACATTATTTTATTGTTAATGATCCGGCAGTCGCAATTTAAACTACAGAATGGTGTGCGCATCCCCATCGATCATCAGCGCCTGGGTGTCGCCGAGCAGCACGGTATTGTATCCGGCCTGCTCGAGCTGCTGGTTGGCAAGTTTTGTGTCTTCTGCAAAATCGCGGTTGTCGAGGTGCGGTACGGGCACCACATGCGTGAGATGGAGCCCATCCGTGATCACTTCGGGCAGCCCGTCAGGATTGTCCATGGTCTCGAAATACCGCAAAGTAGGTCCGGCTACAAGCGCGCCGGCACTCCAGCCCGCATATACTTTTCCATTGCTTACAAGCTCCCGGATGCTGTTATCTGCACCGGTATCTTTGAGGATCCAGCGCAGGTAATAGGTATGGCCTCCGCCGACCCAGATCACGTCCTTGCTGGCCAGCTTCTGATGCAACGCTTTCTGCTTCCCGCGCCAGTTTCTCAGGTCCACGCGCTCGAGGCGGTAGCCGTTATATTGCAACATGTCGCGAAAACCTCCCAGCCAGTCCCTGGAATTGGGCACAACATCCGCCGCATTTTCAATGAGTGCGAAAGAAATGTCTTCCGGGTCCTTGCCGACTAACTTTGTGAGGTAGGTGGCCTGCTCTGCGGAAATTGCCAGCGAATAAAGAAACAGTTTCACGTGATGGTTTGTGGTTAAGATCCCGTCAGGGCATTTTTTATTTTCTTATGGCAGCACTTCTGCGCTGAACCCATGGCCTTCCAGCAGGTTGATCAGCAGGGAAGGCTGTACCGACCCCGTTGTGCATCTCACGCGAAGGATCCTGTCACAATCCTCCAGGTCGAAATTGGCATTGTAATCCTCAAAGACCTTGTGGATCTGATCCACCAGCATGTTTGCATGATCACGGTCTTTAACATTGGTCTTAAAAACTTCTATCATTCTTTACAAACTTTGAGTCGTTACCTGGGTTCTATCAAATCGTACCTCGTACTTCGTACCTTCTTAGTTGAGGTTCATGATCACATGGCCCGACAGGCTTGTGATATCACTCACCATTTCCGGCAGCCCGTTGCCGAATTCATGCTCACTTCCGTTGATCTTGCGTATGGTTGCCTGGGGAAATTTTTTGGCGTACCGGGCAAGGTGCCCGAAAGGTACCCATTCATCGTCGCGGCTATGGTAAAGAAAGATCTTCGGAATGGGAGGCAGTTTCGGCACGAAGTCTTCCCGCAGCACAAATTCATCTATCTCCCATCCTTTTTTGCCCCAATACGGTGCGGCGATCAGGAACAGGCCTGTGATGGATCGTTTGCACGGCTCTTCCGACAGGTATTTCAGCACCACAGAAGCACCCAGTGAATGCGCGACAAGGATCAGCTCGCCGCCGGGCACACCGAGCTCGCGATAGATCGCCTCTTTCCAGGCTTCGTACCGCGGATTTTCCGGTTCAGGCATGGCGGGACAACGGAGTTGGTATGCTGCATCCAAAATTGTGTGCAGATAGGCCACCAGTTTGCTGCTGCCTTCATCAGGCCCTTGCGGCCCCGCGCTGTGTATAAAAAGTATTTCCTTTTTCATGCCGTGGCTTTATACCGCTCAACACTGAAAAAAACACTGCCATAAGGTATCAGAACCGCCGCCGGATAATTCGCAAAGCTGCTTTTCGCAGATCCGTTGGCGGAATAAGCTGGCCTAATCGCCATGGGAAGCGAAATGCTGCCAGCTTTGGGATCGTTGTTCAGGTTATAAGGTTCCATAAAAGGCGCTGCTTGATTGACTTTACAAACGTACTATCATTGGTCCTGGCAAACGCTGTGCAAATGCGACAATCGAGGGGGTTGATTACGACACCATATCTTTTTAGTTTTGTTTTACGGAACCCGGCGTTCCCTTTCCCCGGCAGCAACGCCGGTTCACAGAGACCAGGCTAAAACTTAAGATACCAAATGAGACACATTTCAATTTTAGTTCCCAAGGGAGCTGTTTTAGGAAGCATCGAAGGACCACGTCAGCTGTTCACGCAGGTGAACCAGTTTTTCAAAGCGAAAGGCGAACCCCCTGTGTTCAAGGTGCAGTTGGTGGGTCTCGAAAAAGAAACACCGCTGTGTGGCGGATTGGTGACCATCCACGCCGATACCTTGCTGAACGACGTGGAAAAAACAGATCTGGTGATCATCCCTGCTGTTGATGGCGAAATGAAAGCCGCGCTGGAAGCCAACAAGGAATTTATTCCCTGGATCACCAAACAATATAAAGCAGGCGCTGAAGTGGCAAGCCTCTGCCTGGGCGCCTTTATCCTGGCTTCTACCGGCCTGCTCAATGGAAGGAAAGCTGCCACGCACTGGCTGGCGGCCAACGACTTCAGGAAGATGTTCCCCGAAGTAAACCTGATGGCGGAAAAAGTGATCACCGATGAACGCGGCCTCTATTCCAGCGGTGGTGCTTACTCGTACCTCAACCTTGTTTTGTATCTGATCGAAAAATATGTCGGCCGTGAGATGGCCATTCTCAACGCCAAGGTATTCGCCATCGAAATAGAGCGCGAAAGCCAGTCGCCTTTTATCATCTTCCAGGGACAGAAAGAACACGAAGATGAGCCCATCAAAAAGGCGCAGGAATTCATCGAGAATAATTTTCAGGAAAAGATCACCGTTGACCAGCTCGCCTCCATGCTCGCACTGGGCCGCCGCAACCTGGAGCGGAGATTCAAAAAAGCCACTTCCAACACACTGGTAGAATACATCCAGCGCGTCAAGATCGAAGCTGCCAAAATGAGCCTCGAAACATCACGCGAAAACGTGAACGAGGTCATGTACAAAGTTGGCTACACCGATACAAAAGCATTCCGCACCACCTTCAAGCGCATCACCGGCCTGTCACCCATTGAATACAGGAACAAGTACAACAGGGAAATGATCGCGGCTTAAACAGGAGTCAGAAGCCAGGAGTAAGGAGTCAGGAGGGTACGTCAATGTGTTAAAGAGACGGAGTCAGCAAAAGTATAAATTCCATCAAAGTCAGATGCATGTAAGCCCTGAAAGGGCGTAATGTCAATATCCATGGGTGAAGCCCATGGATATTGCGTTTTTAGTATTTACGTGCCACAGGTAAGACATCAGGCGTTGCACGTTTTGGCACGTAACAGGAATACTCGATCAAGGCGCATCACCCATCACTCATTTCGTAAAATATCCGCTGGATTCATACGCGTGATCTCCACAAACTTCTTCAGCAGCGTCAGCAACATCGTCACGATCACCAGGAGATAGGCGATAATAAATGATGCCGGGCCGATCTCCATCCTGTACGTATAAAAACTGTCGAGCACCGCGGTGAGAATAAGATAACTGACCGGTGTGGCTACCAGCGCCGACACCGTGAGCAGCACCAGGAAATGCCCGTTCACGAGCAGGATCGCTTTCACCTGGGGGATCCCGAAGATCTTACGGATGCAAAGCTCTTTCATTTTGCTCAGCGCGCGTTGCGCTGCCAGGCCAAACAAACCCACACATGACATCAGCAGTGCCAGCACCGTTGTGAACGTGAAGATCCGCAGCAGTCCGTTGCTGTTCTCGTACATTTCATCGAAGGCCTGGTCCTGGAAAAAATAATGAAAGGCAACATCGGGGAAGTCATGCTTCCAGGCACTGTTCAACGAAGCGCTCGCCTGTGCTGCTGATCCCGGTGCGGTTCGCATCACCAGGTACGTGAACTGTGATTCATCGCCCAGCCTGAAGACGAGCGGCTCGATGTCGTTCTGAAAAGAGTCGTGGTGAAAATCCCTGACGACACCTGTTACGGCGTACGTGGTGCTGTCGATCACGATGGTACGACCTTCACCTGTTTCCCACCCGAATTGCCTGGCGAAAAGTTCGTTCACAACCACTTCACTACGAGTGCCGGGAGATCTGCCCGACGTCAGGTGAAAACCCATTGTCTCGAGATAATGATTGCCTACTTCAAAAACGATGGCGTGAGATTGTGCCTCACCCGCTGTTACGTTCATCTCGGTGCGGTAGATGCCGGCATGTTGTTTGGCGCCCGCTACGCTCAGCACTTGCGATTGCTCCAGGGCGGTTTTATACATCCGGTTGTATTGTTCCGGTGACTTGACCTTTACCACGAGGATGTTCTCATGGTCATAACCCCAGTCGCGATTTTTCAGGTCTATCAGGTTGAGCGTAAGGCCAACGCTCGCCATCATGGTCACAAAGGCGAGCACAAACTGGAACGACAACAGGAACTGCATGAACCTGTTCTTCGACCCGAACCGGAGGCGGTCACGTAAGATGACAACGGGTTTGAAGGAAGCGATGTAGAGTGCCGGATATAGGCCAGACACTACGCCCACCAGCACCAGCAATGCGCCCATGTACAGCCAGAGGTTGATGCGCAGCGAAAAGTCCATGATGAGCCCGTTGCCGAAGATGTTGTTGAATGCCGGGAGCAGGAAGCTGCCGGTGAGGGCTACGGCGATTATAAAAGCCGCGAGGCAAACCACAACATTTTCTGTGAGGAACTGGAAGATGAGCTGAAGCTTGTTGCCGCCGATCACTTTGCGGATGCCAATTTCTTTTAACCGGGTGCCGGCTGCGGCCATTGAAATGTTGATGAAGTTGAAGCATGAGAGCAACAGCAGCAAGGTGGCGATGGAAGAGAACATGATCACACCCTGCCAGGAGAGTTTTCGTCCTGCGATGGAATTTTTTACGTTGCCCACATTGCGTTTGATGTCAAGCAGGTTTTCGAAGATAAATGCTTTTACAGGTGTGTTCGTTTTGTCGGCAGCGTTTTGCAGTGTGATGAAAGGTTTCATCTGCGACGCTACACGGGCGATATCCGCAGGGTTGTCAACCTGGATGAAGGTAGCCTGGGTCAGGTTGTTCCAGTCGTCGGAATGTGTAGAGCCCGTTTCAAAACGGTTCTCGTACGACATGAAGATCGAAAACTCCACACAGCTCTGGCTGGGAATATGTTCGGTAACGCCCCGCACCACAAATGACCGTTCTGCCTGATCCTGGAGTTTGATCTGAAGGGTGCGGCCGATCGCGTTCTCCTCGCCAAAATATTTTCTGGCCAGATCCTGCGAAAGGAACACAGCATTTTTATCACGGAGTGCGCTGGAATTTCCGTCCACCAGGGGCAGCGTGAACATGTCCATAAAGCCCGGGTCTACCAGCCGGATGCGTTCATCAAACTCGTTGCCACCGGAAAGGATCGTGGCTTGCGAAATGGCGACGCGCACCGTTCTTACCACAGGAGCAAGATCAGTCATGGCAGGCCCCAGCGGGGTAGGCGTGGTGCCGTAAGTATACAGGTCGCCTTCTTCCCTGGCCTGTCGCTCGACTAAAAAGATCTTCTCTGCGTTGGCGTGATACCATTCACGGTTAACATGGTTATCAACGAACAGGTACGCCACAATGCTGCAGCCCACGGCCACTGACAGACAGGCAACGTTGATGAACAGGGTGATCTTTTGGCGGAGCAGGTTCCGGAGCGCGGTTTTGAAATAATTCCTGAGCATACTGATCTTCTTTTAGGTGAGGTTATGACCGTATACCCAACTTGAATGCCACATCCGCAGAACGCGTAAAACATCATAAAATGACAGTTGCCCCATCTCGAAACGGACGATCACCGTTCGCATGCGACCAGCCCTGAAAGGCTGAATGTCAATAGCCACAGGTGAAGCCCGTGGCTATTGAGCGAGGTGACAAACGTCGGAACCTCAATTCATATTCGGCACCGTAACGGTAACGCTAGTGCCAACGCCATGTGTGGATTCAATTTCAATAGTACCCCTCAGCTTCGAAACAGTTTCTTTCGCGATATACAAGCCGAGCCCTGCACCCTGGCTCAACTCCGTGCCGCGATAGAACATATTGAAAACATGGGGTTTGATATCATCCTTGATGCCGATGCCATTGTCTTTGATGGTGATGGTGGCAGTCTTCTCGGAGGTGAGCACGTCGATGTTCACAACGGCGTCCCTGTTCTTATCCCTGTATAAAATGGCGTTGGAGAGCAGGTTGATGAAGATGATGCCGAGGCGACCGGCATCTGAGGTGAACGGCACATCGGTCTGAAGCCGGATATGTTTCTCCACCTTGCCACCCTTGTCGAGATACTCGAGCTTCGAGAGGCTGGCTTCGATGGTCCTGAGCCAGTCCACCTTTCCCGGTTGAAGCTCACCCCTGGCGTTGCGTGAATATTCCAGAATTTCTTTCAGGGTATCTTCCAGCTTGTTCATGCTGCAGCTCATCATGTCATGCACCTGCACGAGTCGCTGGTCCTTATCTTCATCTTTGGCTATGTGCAGCAATCCCATCAGTGATGCCAGTGGTCCGCGCAGGTTATGCGATACACTGTATACAAAACTGTCGAGCTCGCGGTTTGCCTTCAGCAGCTCTTCATTCTGTTTTCTCAGCGCATGCCTCGCCTCACGTTTCAACTTTTCGAGCTTGCGTTTCTTCACGGCACCCCTGATGGCGGCAGGAAGTCGCGAAAGGTTCGATTTCAGAATATAGTCGTCAGCGCCGTCGCGCAGGCAGGCAATGGCATAGTCTTCAGAAACTGTACCGGTCACCAATATAAATGGAGTGGAGGATCGCTCCTTTAAACAGATCTTCAAAGCCTCGCGCGAGTTGAACCCGGGCAGGCCGTGATCTGACAACACCACGTCGGGCTGAAATCTGCGGATGGCCTCGTTGAATTCATCGCGGGTGTCAACACATTCCTTAACAAAAGACAGGTTGTCTTTGCGGAGTACACGTTCGATCAGAAACACATCGTCCTTGCTGTCTTCCAGCATCAGGATCTTCAATTGTTTTTCATCTTGCATAATACGTTGTTAAGTGCTCGGGATTCTTTCTGAGACGTCGTCCAACAGGCCTGACGTGAAAACTGGAATACCTAAATTAATATAATCGCGCGAATTATCGTAGAGGTCATCGCGTGCCGGGCTGACGAATTTATTCCACAACGCTCCGCAACAGCGTAAAACCCTTGTTATCAGCATGATTTCGCAGATTCCAGAGAGAGATTTCCCACGCTGAGAAAAAAATATTTATCCATCATGCAACCTTTCCCGGTTTGCCGGGTATATTTAGGCAAAGGTGAAACAAATACGATGAAAGGAACCTACATAGGAGAGTTCGAAGAGCTGGTGCTGCTCACCGTCGGGATCTTGTTCGACGATGCGTATGGCCTGGCCATTGTAGACGAGCTGGAGAAGCAAACCGGCCGCAACGTGATGATGAGTGCTGTGCATAAGGCGCTCGTGCGGCTCGAAGACAAAGGCTATCTGCGGTCACGCATGGGCGGTGCTACCGAAACCCGCGGGGGCAGGGACAAACGCCTGTACACCCTCACGCAGGCAGGCACCAAGGTGCTGAACCAGTCGCGTGAAATGCGCAACAGCATGTGGAAGCAGGTTCCGAAGATCGTTTGGGAGGGCGGTAAAATATGAAGCAGAGGCGTTTGCATAACGAAGGGGCTCCCGGGTGGGCTATCCGCTTTTTTTACTGGTACTGCAACGATCACCTGTGCGAGGCGGTAATGGGTGACATGCTCGAGCTGTACAGGCGACGGCGTTCCAGGTTGGGCAAAAAAAGAGCAGACCTGCTCTTCATCTTTAATGTGCTGCATTTCCTGCAGCCGTTTGCTATCCGTAAAAGATCACATTCCACAATCAATCATATTGCTATGTTCAAAAATTATTTCATCATCGCCTGGCGGACCATGTCGCGGCAGAAGATGTACACGGCCATCAAGATCGGAGGGTTTGCCCTCGGCCTGGCTACCTGCATGATCATCTTCCTTTTTATCAGGCATGAAATCAGCTACGATAAGTATTATACCGACAGCAACCGGCTCTTCCGCATGTACAACCAGTATAAGGGTGGTGACGACAGCGGAAACTGGACATCCTTTCCTGCACCTGTTGCCCAGATCCTCAGAACCGATTTCCCGGACATCGAGAAGGCAGGCAGGCTGATCCCGTACAATTGGTACAATGCCGGAAACAATCTTTTCAGGAGACAAGACCAGATTGAGAGCACATACGAGGAAGGTTTTGCTTATGCAGATCCTGAGATCATCGACATCCTGCAGATCCCGCTGGTCTATGGCAATCCGCGTCATGCGCTGGACCAACCGAACACCATTGTTATCTCGAAACGTAAAGCCGACAAATATTTTCCGGGTGAAGATCCCGTTGGCAAGACCGTTATCTTTAACGAGGATAAATCAAGACCTTATACCATTGGTGGTGTGATGAAGGAGTTTCCTGTCAACTCGCACCTTCAGTATGATTTTCTCATCACGCTCACGCAGGAAGAATTCTGGAAGGGCGAGCAGACCAGCTGGTGTTGCTGGAACTACAACATCTATCTCAGGCTCAGGCCTGATGCCGACCCCGCGCAGCTCGAGAAGAAGCTGCTCTCTGTGAGGGATACCCACTATGTCGGTTATCTGAAAGAGATGGGCGACAAGAGCCTGGAGGATGTGCGCAAGTATCACTCGTTCCGGTTGCAGCCTGTGAGCGATATCTACCTGCAGGAGGAAGTTATCTGGGACAATCTCCGGCATGGCGACGTCAGGTATGTATGGCTTTTCGGTGGGGTTGCCTTTTTTATCCTGGCACTGGCCTGTATCAATTTTATCAACCTCTCCACCGCTAAATCGGCCAACCGCGCGAAAGAAGTGGGCCTGAGAAAAGTGGTGGGCTCCGTTCGTGGTTACCTGGTGCGGCAGTTCCTGACAGAGTCTGTACTTTACAGCCTGGTGTCTTTTGCGCTTGCCATTGTCATTGTATGCCTCGCGATGCCGTATTTCAACGGCCTGGCTGGTCGCACATTGTCTATTCCGTGGTCGGCATGGTGGTTGTTCCCGCTGCTCCTGCTTTCTGTTTTGGTGATCGGTTTTATGGCGGGCGTCTATCCTTCATTCTATCTCTCCGCCTTCAAGCCCATCGATGTGCTGAAGGGCAGCATCAGCCGTGGCACCCGGAATTCGAAAATGAGAAGCGTCATGGTGGTCTTTCAGTTTACCACTTCCATCATCCTGGTCATCGGCACTTTCATTATTTACCGTCAGATGAACTACATCTTGAATACGAAGGTCGGTTTTGACAAAGAGCAGGTGATCATGGTACAGGGGGCGAACACACTGCCCAATCAGAAGACATTTAAAGATGAGCTGAGGAAGCTTCCGGGGGTGGAAGATGTTACGGTGAGCTCTTATCTGCCGGTGGAAGGTACAAAACGCGACCAGAACTCTTTCTGGAGAGAAGGAAAATCGAAAGAGGAAAAATCCATCGGCGCGCAGAAATGGTATGTCGATGAAGATTTTATCGGCACCATGGGCATGAAGCTGGTGGCGGGAAGGAATTTTATGCAAGAGATGGCATCCGATTCACAGTCCATTATCATCAATGAGGCCATGGCCAAAGAGTTTGGATTCAAGAACCCTGTCGGTGAGCGCATCATGACCTGGGAAGTTTTTACGGTGATCGGCGTGGTGGAAGATTTTAACTTTGAATCAATGAAAGGAGAGATCGGTCCGCTCGCCTTTGTGCGGGGTGGATGGGGATCCATTGCTGCCGTAAAAGTAAAGACGGAAGATATGGCCGGCATGATCGCACAGGTTACCAACGTATGGGACAAAGTCATGCCCCATCAGCCCATACGTTACACATTCCTTGACGAGAGTTACGCACGCATGTATGACGACGTTCAGCGCATGGGCCAGATCTTCGCCAGCTTTGCTGTATTGGCCATTGTTGTTGCCTGCCTCGGTTTGTTTGCGCTTTCTGCCTTCATGGTAGAGCAGCGCAACAAAGAGATCAGCATCCGCCTGGTGTTGGGTGCATCTGTCAACAGCATCTTCAGGCTGCTGACCCAGAACTTTGTGATGCTGGTGCTGATCTCGTTTGTGGTGGCCGCGCCCCTCGCATGGTACCTGATGCAGGAGTGGCTTAAAGATTATGCTTACAGGATCGACATCACGTGGGATGTGTTCGCCTTGTCTGGCCTGCTTTCAGTGCTGGTGGCATTGCTCACCGTGAGCTACCAGTCAGTTCGCGCCGCTATGGTGAATCCCGCGACTCGTTTGCGGTCCGAATAAGCGTTTTGGGTTAAGGGGGAAGCGGGTTACAAGCGGCTCGCTTCCACCCCTTTTAGAAGGTACGAGGTACGATCCCGATAGCTATCGGGAACGACGTACGAAGTGCGGGTAGTGACTTTTCACTATATTGTCAGGCATTTACTTTGCCCGTATGACAACTTCCTATTTATCACTGCTCCTCAGCACCTTGTTACTCCTCACCAATCCTGAAAATCCTGTTAATCCTAAAAATCCTGGTCAAAATCCTGGTCAAACGAAGCGTTGGTTTAAAGGCAATCTGCACACCCACTCTTACTGGAGTGACGGCGATGAATTTCCGGAGATGATCCTGGACTGGTACAAAACGCATGGCTATGATTTTGTGGCGCTCTCTGATCATAACACCATGGCCCGTGGCGAGAAGTGGATCAAGGTTGTGAAAAGCAGGATGTATGCGGAAGCATTCGACAGGTATCTCGCCAAGTTCGGTCCTGAATGGGTGACCTATAAAGTAGACTCGGGGCGTACCCATGTGAAGCTCAAGACGTATCCCGAATACAAGAAACGTTTCGAAGATAAAAATTTTCTCATCGTGCCTGCAGAAGAGATCACGGACCGTTTTGAAGGCAAGCCGATCCACCTTTGTGCTACCAATCTACAAAATGTGTTGCCGCCCCAGGGTGGAAGCAGTGTGATGGAGACCATGCAGCGCAACGTAGATGCCGTGCTGGCGCAGCGCAAGGAGACCGGCATCCCGATGTTTCCGCACATCAACCATCCTAACTTTTATTACGCCATCACCACACAGGATATGATCGGCTTGCACGGCGAACGGTTCTTTGAAGTATACAATGGCCATCCGCTGGTGCACAACGAGGGCGATTCGCTTCACCCCGGCACGGAGCAGATGTGGGATGAGATCAACGTCGCTTATTTCAAAAGACAACAACCCCTGCTGCTGGGATTGGGCAGTGATGACAGCCACAGCTACCATCAGTTTGGTACCGCTTACAGTAATGCAGGCCGCGGGTGGGTGATGGTGTACGCCACTTCGCTTGAAGCCGGCGCGCTGATAGAGGCGATGGAGCGTGGTGATTTTTATTCGTCGTCAGGCGTGACCCTGAAAGATGTATCGGTTCAGAAGAAAACACTTTCGGTAGAAGTGGCAGGGGAGGCCGGCGTTACGTATACCATTGAGTTCATCGGCGCTACAACGGATGACGAACAGGCAAAGGTGCTCAAAACTGTCACGGGAACGAAAGCAAGTTTTCAGCTCACGGCACAACACCTGTTTGTTCGCGCGCGCATTACTTCCAGCAAAATGAAACCAAATCCCTACCGGGAAAATGAAGTGGAGATGGCATGGACCCAGCCGGTGTTGTACCGGTAAAACAAACATCATCTTCTGATACTTATTCAACCTGCGATGACACCAAGAATCGAAACCCTCAAAGAAAAGAAGCTGATCGGCAAACAGTTACGGATGTCGTTATCCAATAACAGAACGGGTGAGCTGTGGCGCAGCTTTATGCAGAACCGGAGATCGATCACAAATAATATCGGATCGGAGCTTTATTCCATGCAGATTTATGATCCTTCTTATTTCCGGAATTTTAATCCGGCCACCGAGTTTCAGAAATGGGCTGCGATAGAGGTTGTTGATCATAACACAGTGCCCGAAGGTATGGAGACTGTGACTTTGCCGGGAGGACTTTACGCCGTATTCTTTCACAAAGGAGACGCCAGCACAGGCCCCCAGGTGTTTCAGTATATTTTCGGCACGTGGTTGCCAGGTTCAGATTACGTGCTCGATAACCGGCCGCACTTCGAGCTGCTCGGCGAGAAATACAAAAACGGCGATCCCGCTTCTGAAGAAGAGTTCTGGATTCCCGTAAGGCCAAAATAGAAGCACCACTTTCTCAAAATCCTGAAAATTTTCCCGCAGATCACGCTGATTAAATTCAATTACCATCTGCGCTCATCTGCGCAATCAGCGGGAACAAAACCCCATATGCTTCAAAGCAAATCTTGTTTTTACCCGTACAGTTTATTTTTCGCTTTGTTCCGTTTTGTACAATTCCGGCAGGGATCGCTTGCATAAGTTTGAGACAACGCATTTTTGTATCTTTGTTTTCCGCTATCAGGTTTTGCAGTAAAATCGCACGTTTATGAAGTACCAGGAAATAGTGCCGGGCAGCAGGCTGAAGCCGTATGTGAAATGTTATTACATCTACGAGGCTGATTCCACGGCGTCGTTCGAGGATACCGTTTTTCCCAGCGGATGTATGGAGATCATTTTCAACCTGGGTACGGGCCACTGGCAGACCGCTGCCGCTGGCGATTTTGTTACCACGCCCTCCATTGAGCTGTGGGGCCAGATCACAAAGCCGTTGATGGTCAAATCTGTCGGAAAGAACACCATGCTGGGCATCCGTTTCTTTCCACATGCCGCGGCTTATTTCCTGAAAGAGAACATCGAACAGTTCAACAACCAGATCGTTGATCTGATGGATGTTTCCGGCAGTATGGTGAACGCGCTCCATACAAGATTGCTCGAAACCGCCGAATGGAATAAAAGGATCAGCCTTGTTGAAGAATTTTTATTACAGAAGCTTTCGCCGGTAGAAAGAAGACATAACAAGGTAGCCATGGTCAGTGACATCATGCACGAGATCAAACGTGAAGATTTTTTCGACAAGATCGAAGACATCGCCACACGGTATGGCATCACCTCACGTTACCTGCAGAAATTGTTTTTACAATATACCGGACTCACTCCGAAGCTCTACAGCAAGATCAACCGCTTTCAGAATAGCCTCCGCCTGGTCACCAGAAAGGATTCATCGCTTACCTCCATCGCTTACGACTGCGGATATTTTGATCAATCACATTTTATCTGGGAGTTCAAATCTTTTACAGGCCTTACACCTTCAGGTTATGCGTCTGAAAATTCTCCGCTCACCGTTGCCCTCGTAAATAATTAAGCAGTTCCGTTTTGTACAATGAATGCCCTCCATGGCATTCTACCTTTGTTTCACACACAGCAAGAGATCATCAAATGATGTGATCTGTACGCCAGGCACTCAGTTGCGCGATGCCTATCGTTGTTTCTGAATTGTATGGATCTGTGTGAATAATATTTAACAAATTAAAAACAAAACGGTATGTCGTCACAGTTTAAAAAATTCAAAGCCCTCCATCAGGCGGATAGCTTGTTTGTGTTGCCCAATGTGTGGAATGCGAAGAGCGCCATGGTCTTCCAGGAGAAACAGTTTCAGGCCGTAGGTACCTCGAGTGCCGCGGTCGCGAGTAGCCTGGGATATGAGGATGGCGAGCAGATGCAATTTTCAGATTACCTCTTTGTGATCGGTCGCGTTCTGGCATCGGTAAAAATTCCAGTGACCGTAGATCTCGAAACCGGTTATGGCCGCACGAACGATGAGATCGCGGCAAATGTAGTAAAGCTTGCCGACATGGGAGTGGCAGGTATCAACATCGAGGACTCCGTCATCAGCGGATCGAAACGTTCGTTACAGAAAGCGGATACATTCGCAAAAACCGTAGAAGCCATCAAGAACGCATTGGAGAAAAGGAAAACAGGCCTGTTCGTCAACATCCGCTGCGACACGTATATCCTGGACGTTAAGAATAAACAGCAGGAAACTGCGGCACGTCTGGAAATATACGGGAACACCGGTGCCGACGGGATCTTTCTGCCGTGCATCAGCCATGCGCAGGATATCACAGAAGCGTTGAACAATACCAGCTTACCACTCAATGTCATGTGTATCCCCGGGCTTCCCTGCCTCGATACCCTGAACGGCCTGGGTGTAAAACGCGCAAGCATGGGGCCGTTCCTCTTTAATAAGGTGTATACTCAAGCAGGTGAGCTCTCACAGGCAGTTCTCGCGGACAAAAGTTTTGCGCCACTTTTTTCGTAAGAATTTCTTTCACCAGCAAGACAGGTACGAAGTACGATCCCGATAGCTATCGGGAACGAGGTATGAGTCAGGTCTCCGATCGAAGGCCTCCTGGCTCCTTACTCCTGACTCCTGGCTTCTAGTCTTTGAAACACAATTTTTCAACCATAAAAACAAAAACCATGAATTTACCAAAACGCGCAGAAGATGCGCATGCAACACTCGCAGCAGCCTTCAACACCGGTAACGTAGCCACCGTACTGAGCATGTATGATGTGAACGGCATCATTGTACCCGAGCCCGGCAAATCGGTTTCAGGCAAAGAAAAATTTGAAGAAGCCGTAAAAGCGATCCTCTCCATTAAAGGAAAGATGGAGATCAAAACCGTGTATTGTCTCCAGACAGGCAACCTCGCCGTGGGTAGGTCTGAATGGAACATCACCGATGGCAAAGAAGTGAAAGTAAGTGCCAAAGGTATCGAGGTCATGCGTCAGCAACCCGATGGCACCTGGAAGATAGTGATCGATCACGCCTTCGGTGCGCTTGAAGAGCTGGTGGCTTAAAAAAGTATCCGTCCACAGATCAAGAGCGCACGTTACGTGCCAGAAATTGTATCCCTCGATCCAAATTTCTGTGGCACGTGAAATGCCAAACACAATATCCACGGGCTTCACCCGTGGATATTGACATTAACGCCCTCCAGGCCTTTGTTCGCTTCTCGCGTTTCAATCGGGTTATTAACGGTGAAGGTCAATGGTGTGTGGTTATTGATTCAAACTTCGCCGCTTCGATGCTCATTTCCCAAGCCCCGAGAGGGGCTTAATATTCATAACCCGCGGTGAAGCCGCGGGTTATGGGTGAGATGAGGAACTGCGTCACGCTCGATCGTGATCGGTGCGTAACTTTATCATGGCGCATAGCAGCAAGCTCGATGATC
The DNA here is from genome assembly GCF_018598225.1 of Chryseosolibacter histidinae. Taxonomy (GTDB): domain Bacteria; phylum Bacteroidota; class Bacteroidia; order Cytophagales; family Cyclobacteriaceae; genus Chryseosolibacter; species Chryseosolibacter histidini. The sequence continues at coordinate 179,011 of NZ_JAHESF010000005.1, forward strand.
GAGAGAAATCACTCGCAAAAACTGACCCCACCGATAAAGCATCGTCTACTTACTCAAAAAGGAGTAGATGCATTTTTTATTGTGTTTCCCTGAAACAGGGATACTTGAAAACCACTATCTTTCATAAAATTAATTTTTATGTATTTCTTAATCTCACTGCTCATTTCAGTTTTTGGCTTGTCAGATGCAGGCCAGGCTGACCAGGCGGATAAAGGTGTGGTTGTACAACAGGAGAAACCTGGTTCATTTTATCATTCTTAAGACCGGTTGTCTCAAGGCCATCGTCACTGCAATGTGGTGATGTGTTTTTGAGACAACTTTTTTTATCATGTCATCTTCTTCGCGCATCTTTCTTTCTGTTTGTATCCTCACAAAAAATGAAGCGCAGTTCATCGGCGATTGTATCAACAGTGTAAAACGTGTTGCCGATGAGATCCTTGTTCTCGACTCTTATTCAACAGACGACACTGTAGCGATTGCTACTGCGGCGGGTTGCCGTGTGACGCAGCAGCCCTGGGTGGATTTCTCTTTTGCCAGGAACACGCTCATCGCACAGGCCCGGGGCAAATGGATCCTCTTCCTGGATGCCGACGAAACACTGCACAACGCCGCCTTGCTGAAATTCAGGCTTCGTTACCTGACCGGAAAAAAGACGGGAGGTTTTCTCATGGAGCGTACGGAGATCTTCAGGCACAAAGACTCCGGCAAGATCGAATCCGTGCCCATCGGCCTGGTGCGGCTATTCAGGAACCATGCCCAGGTCCGGTTTGAGTACACCGTTCATGAAACCGTGGATGCTTCTATACTGAAAGCCGGATTTGAGATCGGTATACTGAAACGTGCCAGACTGCATCACCGGATCTTTTTATCGGAACGCGCTTACATCGATGCCAAGCAAAAGAAATACCTGGAGATGATCGAGTCCTACCTCGCAGGAGATGGTGATGATGGCTGGATGCTGCTGCACAAAGCTAAAACACAATGGTACTTTGAACGCACGGGTGAAGCGCTGGCAACTTACCTGCGCGTTACCCTCTCAGGATGGATACCAACCAATATCAGGGCAACTGCCTGTTGTCATGCCGCATCTCTCTACGTGCACCATGGCAAACCTGATGAAGCCCTGCTTTTCCTGAAACAAAGCTTCGCGTTCGTAAAAGATCAGTCACTGGCGTGGCTTGTCAAAGGCGATCTTCATTTTGCCGCAGGTCATTACAGCGATGCGCTGGCATGTTATCATCGGCTGTTGCCTACCCTGCCATCGAAGTACCAGACGTGCATCTTCAGTTATTTGTACACACCGGCGCCTGTGAAATTGTTCAAGATGGGATGCTGCCACCTCGCGCTGGGTAACATTGGGAAAGCATATCTTTTGTTCAAGGCAGGTCTGCGCATGCAGAAGCGCTCCGCCGAGAACTGGCTTGGCCTTGCGCATTGCTACCATGAACGCAAGGATTATCCGCAGGCGCTTCACGCGGTGATGGAATGTTTGGCGCTGAATCCTGAGTGGAACCAGGCGCTGACACTGAAGAAAAGAATTGTGTCCAGGGCCTCGGCAGTCAGTAGATCAATTGCTGTATAAAAGCAGCTCGTCGCCACTGGCGGAGTGGATCTTGTTCCTGAAGCTCAGCCCCAGTTTTTCCAGGAGGCGGATGGACCTGACATTGCCAGGTAGCGTGATGGCGGCGATCTTCTGCAATCCTAGTTTCTCTTTCGCATATACCAGCGTAGCCCTGGCTATCTCCAGCGCATAACCCATTCCGCCGAAATCCGGAAGCAAGGCAAACCCGATATCGGGGCAATCGAGCGTGTCCCGGTTCAGGATGCCACACATTCCAATTGACAAGGCTGATTTCTCCTCCATGCCATTTTTCTTCTCTACCATATACAGCCCATAACCGTTTACCCGGTAACTTTTGAACGGGCCGTTTTCGAGGTAATGTTGTGCCTGCTCGCGGTTCCTTACATTTCTGTCGCCAATGAATTGAAGCCAGCCCGGGCTGTTCAGCAGCTCGATGATGAAGTCGCAGTCGTCGTACGTGAATTCACGCAGCCTCAGTCTTTCGGTTTCCAGTATGTATTTCATCGCGCGTGCTTTGGTGTTGGGAGTTTGTGATCCAAAGATCCGGTTTTCTTTTGTCTTCGATTCTGTTTTTCAATGAATGTTGACCAAATTTACCGGGTGGTGAAGTTATCGCCTGAACGGCCTATGAAGAACCTGGAATTGATCCTTCAGAATATTGCCAAACATATCTCCCTGACGGAAGAAGAAAAACGTTTGTTTACCGGCATGCTGGAAGCACGGCATCTGAAAAAGAAGGACGTCATTCTGAAGCAGGGTGAAGTTTGTAAATATTCAACGTTTATCGTCGATGGCGCCTTAAAAGGATTTACCGTGGGCAAGGATGGCAGCGAGCACGTGATCAATTTTGCGCTGAAAGACTGGTGGATCGCCGACATGTACAGCCTGATCTCGCAACAACCCGGTATGCTGACCATCGAGGCTATTGCCGACTCGGAAGTGTTATTGCTTTCCAAGCAGGACCAGCTGTTGCTTTACGAAAAGGTGCCGAAGTTCGAAAGGTTTTTCAGGATCCTGGTGGAGAATTCGCTTGTAGCCAGCCAGCAGCGCCTCATCAATAATTTAAGCCTTACCGCCGAGGAACGTTACCGTTTTTTTATGAAGAAGTATCCTTTCATCCTGGAATGTGCGCCGCTGCACAGCATTGCATCTTACCTGGGCATCACGCCTGAATTTTTGAGCAAGATCAGGAGGCGAATGGCCGGTAAGCTCAAATGAGCAATGCTTTCTTAACCTAGTTCAAGGCTTTTGGCGATCTTCCGGGAGTAATTTCACGTTATCAACGTAGCAATAAAAAATTACGAATCATGGAAAACAGGATCACAGGAATACATCATATAACAGCGATTGCCGGAAACGCCAAACGCAACTTCGACTTTTATACCAAAGTGCTCGGTCTCAGGCTGGTGAAAAAAACAGTGAACTTCGACGACCCCGGTACCTATCACTTTTATTTCGGCGATGAAACAGGAACGCCCGGCACCATTCTCACTTTCTTTCCCTGGGAAGGGATTCAGCAAGGAAAGACAGGCACCGGCATGGCAACCGACATCGGATATTCCGTGCCCGGAAAAAGCCTCGACTTCTGGAAAGAGCGTTTCAAAAAATACAATGTGAAGGTCACGGATACTGGTAAACGATTTGGCGAAGATTACATCTCTTTCGAGGATCCCGACGGACTGTCACTCACCCTGATCGTTCCCGCTTCAGCAGACGATCGCAAGCCGTGGGAAACGAGCGAGGTAAAAGCTGATGCTGCTACAAGAGGTTTTCACAGCATCACGCTGAAGCTGCGCAAGGTAGAAGCTACTGCCAGCGTGCTGACGAACATCTTCGGTTACACACTGCAGGGCAAAGAGGGTAACCGTTACAGGTATGTGACCGATGCCGTGCCGAATGCTTCAGTTGTTGACCTGATCGAGGCGCCTGACGAAGCTCCGGCGATCAACGCGGGAGGCACCATCCACCACGTTGCATTCAGGGTAAAGGATGAAGCGACACAAATGGCGTTCCGTGAAAAAGTTGTGAAGCATGGCCTGAGCATTACGCCGAAGATCGATCGCAACTACTTCTTCTCGCTTTACTTCCGCGAGCCGGGTGGTGTGCTCTTCGAGATCGCCACAGATAACCCGGGCTTTGCTGTTGATGAACCGGTGAACGAATTGGGCAAGAACCTGAAGCTGCCGCAACAATATGAAAGTCACCGTGCGAAGATAGAACAAGTATTACCTGTGCTGAACTAAGATCCGGTAATAGAAAAAGGTATCGGGCATTGGGGACTTGGAAGATAAAGTGTCAATGCCCAATGCCCTCCCGATCCTATCGGGATTCCCAATGCCCGAGAACAACATAGTGTTACAAATATGGAAAAGTTAATCACCGGTATCCACCACGTTACGGCCATCGCTTCGGATGCACAGCGCAACATCGACTTTTATGCAGGCATCCTGGGCCTGAGGCTGGTAAAGAAGACCGTCAACTTCGATGCGCCCGACGTGTATCATTTTTACTACGGCGACGAGCTCGGCCACCCGGGAAGTATCCTTACATTTTTTCCATACAGCGGCCTGATCAGGGGAAGACATGGGACAGGTTTTTTAAATACCACCACCTTCTCGCTTCCGATGGCTTCCCTCGATTACTGGATGGCCAGGTTGAAAAAATTCGACATCAATTTCAAGCATCCGCAGGAGCGGTTTCAACGCGAAGTGGTGGTGTACCTGGAAGATCCGGATGGACTCGGACTGGAGCTGGTCTTTGTGGAAGGCGATCCAAGAAAAGGTTTTACCTACGGCCATATTCCCGTGGCACACTCCATACGCGGTTTTAACAATGTAGAGATCTGGGAAGAAGGATATGAACGCACCGCGGCCCTGCTTACGGAGCAGCTCGATCACGTGCTGATCGCCGAGAATGGAAACCGCTTTCGTTTTGCCGCGCAGGATACGCCGGGAAATTATGTTGACATACTGTGTGCGCCCGATAGTCTTAAAGGAAGGAGTGGCAGCGGCACCGTGCACCACATCGCGTTCAGCACACCCGACAACAAGAGTCAGCTGGCCGTGAGAGAAAAGATCAACGGCAGGATGCTGAACCCAACGCCGGTGCTGGACAGGCAGTACTTCCGTTCCATTTATTTCAGGGAACCCGGTGGTGTGCTGTTTGAAGTGGCGACAGCAGATGACGGTTTCACCAAAGATGAAGACAAGGCTCACCTGGGCGAGGCGTTGAAGCTGCCAGCGTGGTTTGAGCCCGATCGTGAAAAAATTGAAAAAAGTGTAACACCCGTTGCACTGAACTTTGAAAAGTATAAATGATATGCATAAGAAAGAGATCGTTACGGCTGGAAAAAAACTGACGGAAGCCAAGAAGGCGCTGATCATGATCCATGGAAGAGGCGCTACGGCAGAAGACATCATAGGCCTGAGCAGCTACCTTCAGGTGAAGGACTTCGCGCTGCTGGCACCACAGGCCACCAATTATACCTGGTATCCTTATTCATTTTTGATGCCACCCAGGCAAAACGAACCCTGGCTGTCGTCAGCGCTCGCGCTTTTGGGCGACGTGGTTTCAGACGTCAACAAGGCGGGCATCGCGTCAGAGAACATATACTTCCTCGGCTTCTCCCAGGGCGCCTGTCTCACGCTCGAGTTTGTTACCCGCAACGCCAGGCGATGGGGCGGCGTTACAGCGTTCACCGGCGGGCTGATCGGTGACAAGATCTACCCGGAGAATTACAAAGGAGATTTTCAGGGAACACCCGTGTTTCTTGGTACCAGCGATCCTGACCCGCATGTTCCCGTTGAAAGGGTGTATGCCACCACCAACATCCTGAAATCCATGAATGCTGCTGTTACCGAAAAGATCTACCCGGGCATGGGCCACACCATCGACCAGGACGAGATCGAAACTGCTAACACGCTGATCTTTCAATGATATGTTTACGGTCACCAGAATTTACAGCGACGCCAGGGGCGAGAGTCATTTTGAAGACATGGAGATCCCCCTGAAAGATGCAGGCATCGTAGGTCGGTTGTCTGATCCTGTGAGCGCGCGGTCGGTGATCTTCAGGGAAGTTGCTCCTTCTTATGATTGGGATTTTCACCCGGCGCCCCAGCGGCAATATATCGTGTTGCTCGATGGCGAGATCGAGATCGAAACTTCGCTCGGGCATAAACGCAATTTCAGGGGCGGCCAGATCCTGCTGATGGAGGACACCACGGGGAAAGGGCACCGGACAAAGAATGTAAGGCCCGAAGCAAGGAAATCGATCTTCATCACGCTGAATGACTGAATCTTCAGCCGGCCCGTACTGCCGTAAGGAATCACCCTTTCTGGGTGAAGATTTTCATAAAATGACTCCTCCCGTTGCTTATCTTTACAGATTCTGAAACCTGTACCTATGCATCGGTTCCTGTTTTTAACTGCGCGGAAATTTTACTGTGTCCTGGAGGCCCAGGCAGGTACCACGGTGACGTTGGAAGTACCTTTAAAAGTAAGACAATCCGCATGACCAATCTGACCGCTGTTATTGTAGACGATGAAAGGCGGGGCCGTGAGCTGCTGAACCAGTTGCTGCAGGTGCACTGCCCCGAAGTTGAAGTGCTGGCACTGGCCGCTACGGTTGACGAAGCCATTGAAGCGGTGAACAGCCACCATCCCGATATACTGTTCCTCGACATCCGCATCGGAAATACTTTCGGGTTCGATGTGCTTCCGTCGCTCGTGGAGCCACTACCGGCTATCATTATCACCACAGCGCACGAAGAATATGCCATCAAAGCCGTGAAGGTGCAGGCCACTGACTACCTGCTGAAGCCCATCGTGAGCGATGAGCTCAAAAGTGCCGTGCGAAAAGTGATGGAGAAAAAGAAGAGCACAGGCGCCGAACCTGCATCTCCTTCAGGCGCCGTTGCAGGTGATAAGAAAATAGCCATTGCATCGGCCGAAGGATTGATCTTCATCAAAGCCGATCACATCATCCGCTGCGAGGCTTCCGGCGCCTACACCGAGATCTACGTTAAAGAGGGCAGCAAGATCGTGACCAGCACCAACCTGGGTGAGTTTGAAAAGTTATTGCCCGAATCCATGGGCTTCCTGCGCGTTCACCATTCCTCGCTGATCAACCTCGCAGAAGTCTCCATGTACGTAAAAGCCGAAGGTGGCAGCGTTGTCATGAGCGATAAAAGCAAAGTGCCCATCTCGCAACGAAAAAAGGCTTCCTTCCTCGAAGCCATTAAAAAATACACCAGCTAACCTCCCTGGCCAATAACCCGTCCCTAAAAACCCACACTTCCCGGCCATGGACTATCGACCATGGATTATGGACTTTTCCAGTTCATCACTTATTCCTCACAACCTGCACTTATCAACCCGGAAGCCCATTCCGCCAAAACGGCCCTTTTTCGGCGGTCCCCCGGCCATGCTCTTCCGTATAGACTACGGATTAAGCAATTAACATTTATCATTTATGACACAATTTTACAGGCTTTGCGGGGTATGGGCTGCGGCTTTGTTGCTGGCATTTTCCGCCAGTGCGCAAAGTACGTACTATGTAAAGGCGAACGCGTCGGGAAGTAACAACGGTACCTCCTGGACCAACGCTTTCACAGACCTTCAGCGCGCTATCGATGTTGCCGTGAGTGGCGATCAGATCTGGGTGGCGGCTGGAACGTACAAACCTTCTAAAGACATGGCGGGCAGCACAACGCCTGCCGATGCGCGTACCAAAACGTTCGTGATCAAAAACGGTGTAAAGCTCTATGGTGGTTTTGCGGGAACAGAGACCACACTGGGTCAAAGAAATGAGACCGTCAACGCTACGATCCTCAGCGGTGATATCAATGGCAACGATGGCGGCGACTTTGTCAACAACGGTGAAAATGTGTACCACGTGATGGTGGCCAATGCCATCACTACTGAAACAGTGCTGGACGGCTTTATCATCACCGGTGGTAATGCCAACCTCACCTCGGCGTTCCTGGGTATGAGCTACGGGCATCAGTATGGCGGCGGTCTCATATCGAGTCAGGTGAACACAAACCTGGCCGTGACACGTTGTATCTTCAGAGGCAACTATGCAGGTTTCGGCGGCGGAGCCATGCAATTGTATTATTCGGCGCCCGTCATCAGCGGTTGTGTGTTTGCAGGGAACAGTGTGAGTAACAGCTATGGCGGCGCCATTTATTTTGAGCATGGATCACCCGTGATCGCCAGCAGTGTTTTTACGGGCAACAAGTCAGACTACCAGGGTGGTGCACTGTATATTTTTAATTACTCCGATCCTGTGATCGTCAACAGCACATTCACCGATAACTATGCCAAGGTGAACGGTGGCGCGATCTACGTAAGAAATAGCTGTACCGTTGATATCAGGAATTCCGTTATCTGGAACAACACCGGTGGCGGCACACAAGCCGTTGCGAATGAGGGTATTGCCGTGATCGGTGTCACCTACTCTGATGTGCAGGGCGGTTACACAGGCACTGGCAATATCAACATAGATCCTGCTTTTCACAACGCTTCGGATGCTGACGGCGCAGACAACCTTTGGCGCACTGCAGATGATGGATTGGCGCTGCGTGCTGCTTCACCTTTAGCTAATACGGGAAGCAACGCCGCCATCCCTGCAGGCGTCACCACCGACATTCTTGGCAATGCGCGGATCCTTAATACCACAGTGAACATGGGCGCTTATGAAGCACTTCTTCCCGCGGTACGTTACTATGTCAACGGATCGGCATGGGTAAACGGCAACGGATCATCATGGTATAATACTTTCAACAACCTTCAAAGCGCAATTGATGTTGCCGTGAGTGGCGACGAGATCTGGGTGGCAGCCGGAACATACAAACCTACGAAAGATATCACCGGCTCCGGATTTCCTGCCGATGCACGCACCAGAACCTTCCTGATCAAAAACGGCGTGAAGCTTTATGGCGGTTTCGCGGGCCTGGAGTCAACGCTCAACGAAAGAGATTTTACGGCTAATCCCACCGTGCTCACCGGCGATATGTGGGACAATGATGAAAGCAACTTTATCAACAATGGCGAAAATGTTTATCACGTCACGACGGCCAGTGGCATTGTATCGCCCACGGTACTGGATGGCTTCATCATTAAGGGCGGCAACGCCAACCTCACCGCGGCATTTCTGGGTATGTCTTACGGACATCAGTACGGTGGCGGTCTCATCTGCAGCCAGGTGAACACGAACCTGTCGGTGACGCGTTGTATCTTTAAAGACAACTATGCAGGCTTCGGTGGCGGCGCCATGCAATTATATTATTCAGACCCTGCTATCACCGGCTGTGTGTTTGCAAATAACAGTGTAAGCAACAGCTATGGTGGTGCAATGTATTTTGATCACGGCTCTCCGGTGATTGCCAACAGTGTTTTCACAGGCAACAAGTCGAGCTACCAGGGTGGTGCGTTGTATATTTTCAATTACTCCAGTCCCCTGATCGTTAACAGCACGTTCACCGGTAATTATGCCTACGTTGACGGCGGCGCTGTGTATATGCGGAACACCAGCACGGTCAACCTGAAAAACGCCATCATCTGGGGCAACACCGGCGGCGGCGCACAAGCCATTGCCAATGAGGGCAGCGCTACGGTCAACGTCACTTATTCTGATGTGCAGGGAGGTTACACCGGCGCAGGGAACATCAACGCCGACCCTGCCTTTGCTCAGGGCGATGATGCCGATGGATACGACAACCTGTGGTTCACACTGGATGACGGTCTGGCTTTATTGAGTGATTCTCCCGCAGCCAATACCGGAAGTAATGCTGCGATTCCCGCAGGTATCGCAACGGACATCCTGGGTAATAACAGGATCGTGAACACCACGGTGAACATGGGTGCATACGAATTGCTCAGGCTGACGTCTTCTGTGGCACTTACAAACACATCAACTGTTTATGATGGCACCCCGAAATATGTAGATGTTATTACGGAACCTGCCGGGCTCACGGCATTGATATCGTACAACAGGGATGGACACGACGTCAGCGATCCTGCAGATGCCGGTGTATATCAGGTGACGGTGGTGATCGATGATGCCACCCATGGCGGTATAAAGACTGGTACACTAACCATTGCCAAAGCAACGGCGACCATCCGTTTTGAGAACCTCGTTCATACCTATGATGGTGAAGAGAAATGGGCCGATATTATCACCACACCTGAAGGCCTGCCCGTAAGAGAGGTCTATACCCAGAACGATGAGGAAGTAAGTGTCTACAATGCCGGCACGTATGAACTGACAGCCACCATCCAGGATAATAACTACGAGGGTACGGCTGTTGAAACTTTCACGATCAACAAAGCTCCTGCAACTTTGAATGTAAGCGGGCTGGAATATGTCTACGATGGCATGGCAAAAACAGTAACAGTTACTTCCGGTCCGGCAGACTTCGAAAACATTACCGTGACCTTCAGGCAGGATGGAAACATTGTAGCGCAGCCCGTAAATGCCGGCAGCTATGAAGTGGAAGCAAAACTGGAGAATGCCAATTATGCGGCCACCGTGAGTAAAACACTCGTGATCGCCAAAGCCAGCCAATCCATCACCTTCAATGCGCTTACCCCAAGAACCTTTGGTGATGCACCCGTTACACTTGACGCCACCGCTTCATCAGGGGCAACGGTGACCTACACCAGCAGCAATACCGCAGTGGCTACTGTCAGCGGCAATCAGCTTACCCTTGTGGGTGCCGGAACAACGACGATCACGGCCATCCAGGCAGGAGATCAGAACCATGGCGCGGCGGCCAATGTTGAGCGTGCCCTTACCGTGACCCCGAAACAACAGTCGATCACATTTGATGCACTGCAGGAGCGTACGATGGGTGAGCGCACTTTTTCAATCGTGGCATCTGCTTCTTCGGGCTTGCCTGTGACATTTACGAGCAGCAACCCTGCGGTGGCTACTGTTAGTGGCAACACCATCACCCTGGTGGGTGCGGGTACTACCGTGATCAAAGCAAACCAGTCCGGCGATTCACGTTATGCCAGTGCCCAGGGCGTTGAAAGAACATTGACAGTCCGTAAGAGAACACAGTCGATCACTTTCTCGGCGCTTACTGAAAAGATCCTGGGTGAAACAGACTTCCAGCTTGCAGCCACTACTTCATCGGGGCTTGTTATCAGCTATGCGAGCAGCGACCCGGCCGTGGCTACGGTAGTTGGAAACACCGTTACCTTGCGTGGCGCAGGAGAGACCACCATCACGGCTACGCAGCAGGGTAATGCGCAGTTCGACGCTGCCACCCCGGTAAGTCAGACTTTGGTTGTGAGGCTGGTGACGGGCATCGAAGCAGGTTATGATAATGCTGTAAAAGTGTATCCCAATCCGGTGATCGACCACATCACGGTAGAAAGCCATGGCCCTGACAATATTTTCAGCGTGCGCGATGTCACCGGCAAGGTGGTGCTCAACCCGAGCGCTTTGCTCTCTGACGGAAAGCAGCATACGCTGGACCTTGGCAGCCTCACAAGCGGCGTGTATTACCTCAGCATCAGCACAGGAAAAAGTATCGTCTCCAAACGTATCGTTAAAAAATAAAGTCAGGCAGGAAGCAGTGAGCGGAGGATGTTTGCTGCTTCCATAATCTTTTTAACAATGATGAACTACATTCAACAATTGCAATATATGCGCAGGTCTGTTTACATGCTGGCAATCATGATCAGTGTGGTGTACCTCTCCGGTTGTGATGGCGGCGACGAGCCCGGTGCGCAGGAGATCTTTATGGACAAGCTCGCAGGATCATGGACCCTGCGCAGCGGAAGAGTTACGGTAAATGATGTGGACGTAACAGGCGCATTCAAAGAACTCGCGATCACCTTTAATAAAGATATGAGCTATAACGTAACGAACCCGGCGGCATCGCTCTGGCCCCAATCCGGAAGCTTTACACTGCAACCCTCTGATGCGGACGCGCTGTTCAATATCGTACGCGACGATAACGTTGTGGTGGCTGTCAAAGAGCTTACCGCCACAACGGTGACCCTGGCGATGCAGTACGCTCCTCCCGGGGGACGTGTTAAAAGTGTTGGCGGTCAGTATGTATTCAAGATGAACCGGTAGGCACCAGGTGGAACGGAGAGTCTTCACCGTTCCATCATCCAAAATTTCCGCTGGCCGATTCTTTAGTTTGATCTTGTTTGCCAAAAACGCATCTTGGTACACACGATATAAACCCTATGAAAAAAATACTTGTGCTGATCATCCCGGCTTTGCTCCTTTTCTCCTGTCTCGATGACGATGCATTCCCCCGGATCGAAAACATCACGAAGGGTGGTAAATGGACCCTGAAGATCGGGAGCACACCTGAAGAGGTTTACAGCCAGCTCCAGGAATTTGCCATAGACAAAGTGTTTGACTTGGCCGTGGTTGGCCGGAACTCGTTTTCAAAACCGGAGCAGGTTCGCGACCTGTTGCCTTTCTATAACTCCATTACCCTCCAGAATCCCGCGTCAGGGCGGATCGACCGGGCCATTTTTTACCTGGACCAGGACAAGGTAAGCAGGATCGAGGCAGGTGGCGGAATGCCTGAAGAAGTGTTTCAATGGCCACTGGAGGTTTCCGATGGTGTCAGCATCCTCGGCGGCGATCCGCTGGATGTGTTGTACGACAAGCTGGTGACGATCTATCAAATGCCTGCCTACAGCAACTACCAGATCTATTTGCCAAACAAGACACTGAACAAACCTTTCGATCCCGACATGGCCAACTACGAGCAATGGAATTTTTCCTTCGAGACAGAAGTACGCCCAAACGTCCGCGGCAGATCTAACGTTACCCTGTACTTCGGCAACGGCGTGCTGAAAAAGATCCACCATGAATACAATGAAGCAACGGTATATATAGATGTGCAGCAAGTGAATTAGTCACGGGTGATTCTTGCCTGAACTCACATACGCTAAGTCCCGGTTAGGGCGACGTCATTAGTTAAGAAATCAACTAAAGGTTAACAATCCCCCAGCCCTGAAGGGGCTGAATGTCAATATCCATGGGTAAAGCCCATGGATATTGTGTATTTGGTATTTCACGTGCCATAGGTACTCCAGATCGGGGTACTTCTGATCTGGCGCGTAGCGCATGCACCAGATCAAGGCTCGCTTAAAAAAAAATCGGTACTTTTGTTCACTAACCCAGCCACCCCATGACGAAGCAAGCTTCACCTCACGCCATCACGCGCAGACATTTTTTACAAACCGGAGCACTCGTTTCCGCGTCGGCTTTTGGACTCGCCGCGCTCGCGCCCCGCACGAAGGCAAAGTTCAAAATGGGGTTGCAGCTTTTTACCGTTCGCGATGCCATGGCCCGTGATGCAAAGGGCACGCTGAAAACCATCGCTGCATTGGGCTACCAGGACCTCGAAACCTATGGCTTCGACTCCAATAACCAGAAGTATTATGGCTTCCCCGCCAGCGACTTCAAAAAACTGCTGGAAGACCTTCAGCTCACTACCACCAGCGGACACTACGATCTTTTCCGTTTTCTCAACGCTCCTGACGATAACCTGAAGCGTTATGTCGATGAATGCATTCAGGGAGCCCATACACTCGGGCAACCGTACATCACCTGGCCCTGGCTTGATCCCGATTCCAGGTCGATCGACAAATTCAAGCTGCTTGCCACGAAGCTCAACATGATCGGTGAACAGATCCGGAAAGCTGGACTTACCCTGGCGTACCACAACCACGATTTCGAGTTCATCGATCATGGCGGTCAGAATGGTTACACCATCGTTATGAATGAGACCGATCCAAAACTGGTGAAGCTGCAGATTGACCTCTACTGGGCTGTGCATTCTTCGCCCCTGAGTCCGCACGAGTTATTTCTGAAGCAGCCGGGACGTTTTGTGATGTGGCATGTGAAGGATATGGATAAAAAGACGCGCGACTACACGGAGCTGGGAAATGGCTCCATTGACTATAAGGTCATCCTTCCGGATGCTCCCCTTGCCGGGATGAAATACTATTACATTGAGCAGGGCGGAAATTTTGCCAAAGATTCCATGCAGAGCATTTCAGACAGCGCTGCCTTCATGAAGCAGCATCTTGAAAAATACTGGTAGTAATTCCGTTGCCAGTTCATGTACAGGTCAGCAGTAGCTACCGGGTTGCCGATAACAGCCGGTTGCAATCAATGATAGTCTGGCAACAATCCCCAATGGAGTCTTCGGTCACTTCGCGGCTCTTAAACGAAGCACTTTTTTTTGATGCGTTGACAGGAACTTTTTGCACTGACACAGGAGTTTAAGTGGAAAACTGAAACGCAAAAAAATGTCTGCTCAAAGGCCGCTGGTACTTGTCGATGATGACAAGGAGGATCAGGAACTACTGTTACTCGTGTTGCGCGAACTTGGCTTTGATCACGAAATCAAATTGTTCAATACTGCTGAAGCGGCTTTAAATTTCCTGTATGAGTCAGGCGATCGGCCATTCATGATCGTGTCTGATATCAACATGCCCAGGATGGATGGAATAACCTTTAAAAAGAAGATCGAAAGTTGTAAAATTCTGCAGCCAAGACATATCCCTTTTGTCTTCCTGTCGACATCGGCAAAGTTTGTAGCGCAAACAGGAGGCCTGAACATTCAAGGTTATTTCCAGAAAGGCAATAGCTGGCAGGAGCTACGCGAAACCGTAGAAGTTATCTTACGGTACTGGCAGCGGACACAGCACACAGCCTCAAACTAGCTTTTCGGTCAGGAAATCTTTCGCTGAACATCGCTTCCTCTTTTAATATCTCGTCTGAAAATTATACTGTTATTGCCCCGGCAGACGGCCATCTCGTTGATAAAATGTTAACAGTATGTGCTTAAAATAATTGCGGCGGGACATCTCGAAAGATAATTTTAACACACTGTAACGATTAGCAGCGGCTGAATGTTAAAATAATGAAGGGAGAAAGCAGGTCATGACAATTCTGTATATCGATGACGACGCTGATGACGCAGAGATTTTCTGCGAAGCGGTAAAAAGAATTGACCCTGAGATCAAATGCCTGATCACCGCTAACCGCCGAAAAGCTTTTGAAAAGGTGGACCCCTGTCCTGATTTTATCTTTTTAGAATACCGGATGTCTCAATTTTCCGGATTGGAAGTGGTGGAGCAGTTAGCTAAAAGTGTGTGCTTTAAGGTTTCAAGGATCATCATGTATTCAACCTTTATGAGCGACTGGGAAATGGCTGCGTGCAAAAGACTGGGAGTACACAGCTTCATACGGAAAACAGGACATTTTACTTCTTTGATCCAAATAATTAAAGATCAGCTCTTTCCCATTGATCCATCACCCGCCCCTGAAGAACTAACGGCCTGAACGTGCGCGGGGTAAATTATCTACACATTACTTTTGAACTGCTTTAGGACATTTGTATATATTTACTTCTGCTGAGCCCTGCATATTTTTTAATTTATAGCTGGTGGGCTCCAACGAAAAAGTCCTTATGAACTCGCGATTAGAAGGTAGAAAAACAAAGCGAAGCACATCTAATGTACGGTCTGGCTGTGAGGCGGTCAGTTTGGCAAGCATCAATGTAAACGCGCCTACAAACTTTTTTTGAGCTGCGGACTTTCTTAAAAAAAACATTACGGCTAAACATCACTTAATGGCTGACACCATGTTGGATGAAGGCGCCGGTAATATTGCAAAAACCCTTAATAAGAAGACTTATGGTATTGTTGATTGACGATGATAAAGATGACTGCGATATCTTTTGTGATGCTGCCAACCAGGTAAGCGAATGCAAATGCCACTGCGTTCACAGCCCTGTTGACGCTTTGTCTGTTCTTGCCAAAACTCAAAAATTACCCATCTGCATTTTCCTTGACATCAACATGCCGGTAATGGATGGGTTTGCAGTTCTCAAACAGATCAGGAGCAACCCGAAATTTTCAAACGTTCCCGTGGTGGTATACTCTACCACACCCAACCCCAATGAAGCTAAAAGAGCTTTGGCCTCCGGTGCCGACCGATTCATCAGAAAAACTTCCGATTATAGCAGATTGGTTAGCATGCTGCGAGAAGTAAAGACGGAGCTCATTGATGGCCGGCTTGGTAATCGGTGAGTCTATGGTTCACAGTCCACGGACCACAGACCGCGGCAGGATAGAGAATTGATCTCCACATTCTTTTTTATCAAATTTTTGACATCAAGACCCGGCACTGTCGGCAACTCCGAACGGCTGTGGACCGTCGACTGTGGACTAATCCCTATCTTTGATAAAAAACGAAAACAATGAAACATCTCACCATACTGGTTCCCGATGGAGAGAACAATCTCAGCAGCATCGTGGGGGCTTACAAGATCTTTACCAGGGCCAACGACTATTGGAAGAAGGCCGGTAAAAAAGAATTGTTCCGGATCGAGCTGGCAGGCATCTCAAAGAAAGTGGATTTTTACAACGGACTGTTTACCGTCACACCGCAGACCCATATTTCGGCGATCAAAAAAACGAACCTCATCATCATTCCTTCGCTGAATCACAACTATGAAAAAACAGTGCAGCATAACCAAAAGCTGATCGACTGGATCGAAAAACAATATAAGAACGGGGCGGAGGTGGCCAGTATCTGCACCGGGGCTTTTATGCTGGCTTCGTCAGGTTTGCTGGATGGCAAGAGCTGCTCCACGCACTGGTCGGCAGCCGACACTTTCAGAACCAAATTCCCGCAGGTGAACCTGCAGGCCGACAGGCTGATCACTGACGAGAATGGCATCTATACGAACGGTGGCGCATACTCCTTCCTGAACCTGATGCTCTACCTCGTAGAAAAATATTACGACCGGCAGGCTGCGATCTTTTGTTCCAAGGTATTTCAGATCGACATCGACCGGCAAAATCAGTCGGCCTTCACAATCTTCACGGGCCAGAAATCGCATGGAGATGAAATGGTAATAAAAGCGCAAGCCTATATCGAAAGCCACCTGCAGGAGAAGATCTCCGTTGAGCAGTTGTCGTCCAGGTTCTCGGTGGGCAGGCGCAACTTCGACAGGAGGTTTGTCAAAGCTACGGGTAACACGCCCGTTGAGTACGCGCAGAGAGTGAAGATCGAATCGGCCAAAAAAGCTTTCGAAGCCAGCCGCAAAACCATCAACGAAGTAATGTACGACGTGGGCTACTCCGATGTAAAAACTTTCCGCGAGATCTTCAGGCGTATCACAGGAATGTCTCCGCTGGAATACAGAAGCAAATACAACCGCGAAGCCGCGCTCCAATAATTATTCGTACCGCAGCGAGTCGATCGGGTTTGCCCGTGCCGCCTGCAAGGTCTGGAAGCTCACCGTGAGCAGGGTGATCAGCAATACCGTGAGGCCGGCGGCGATGAATACAAATACTGGGATGGGTGTCCGGTAGGCAAAGCCGTTGAGCCAGTCGTTCATGAGCAGATATACCAGCGGCATACCCAGCACGATCGCCAGCATCACAGGCTTGATGTATTCTTTAGACAGCAGCACGAAAATGCCACCCTCGCTCGAGCCGAGCACTTTGCGGATGCCGATCTCTTTTGTACGTTGTGTTACCGTGTAGGCTGACAATCCCAGCAATCCGAGACAACCGATAGCCAGGGCTACGGCGGCGAAGGCAGTGAACAACGTGCCGAACCGGTGCTCGTTTTTGTATTGCTGATCGAAGTAATCGTCGAGGAAGAAATAATCGAAAGGGTTTCCGGGGAAAGCTTTTTCCCATGATGCTTTGATGTGGTCTATTGTTTCAGAAAGATTACCTGTGCTGATGCGCATGGAGTAGAATTCTCCTTCGTATTGTGTGCAAAAAAAGATCGTAGGATCCATCGCACGTTTCAGCGACACCTGGTGATAGTCATTTACCACCCCCACCACGATGGGACTCCACGGCCATTCAGGAATGTTCAGCGTTTCTCCCACGGCAGCGGCAGCATCTTTGAAGCCGAGAAGTTTTGCGGCCGACTCCGTGATGATGGCAGCAGTGTCAGGATCGCTCGTGTACGCTTCTGAAAAAGTGCGGCCCGCCACCAGTTTCATTTTGAATACATCGGTGAACTCATAGTCCATGCTGTTAGACCGCACGCTTACCAGCTGATCATCGCTGGCGCCGAATCTTTTTACCAGCGCTTTCCATTCGCGTTGTACACCAGGCACTGTGAACGATGCGGTAACCGATTGTATAGAGGGATCTTTTTTTAGCTCGTTGCGGAATACATCGATCTCTGAAGTGAACCCTTCCCGCTGAGGACCGATACCAGGACGTTCCACTACCAGCACCTGCTCGATATCCACACCGATGTTCCGGCTCATCATGTAGTTGAGCTGGTTGTAAACGATCAGCGTACCGGCGATGAGCACCACAGAAGCGGTGAACTGGAATACCACCAGCGACTTGCGCAGAACGATGCCGCGGCTGCTGTTCTTCAATTTACCTTTGAGTATGACCGCGGGCCGGAAAGATGACAGCACAATGGCAGGATAAAAACCTGACAGCACCGTTCCGCCGATCCATAATAAAACCACGAGCACCACAAACCAGGGACGAAGCAGGTAGCCTGCGTCCAGTGACAACCCTGAGAGCGTGTTGAAGAATGGAAGCGCGGCACCTACAATGGCCAGCGCCACGAGGATGGAAAACAGGTTCACCAACGCAGCTTCCGTCAGAAAGTGGCTGATCAGCTGAAACCTGAAGGCGCCCATCACTTTGCGAACGCCCACCTCTTTGGCACGTTCCATTGCTTTTGCTGTTGACAGGTTGATGTAGTTGATCCACGCGATCACCAGCACAAACAACCCGATCATTCCCAGGAATCTCACGGTGCGGCCGTCGCCATTTGTTTCGGGTTCTTCAGCAAGGTTTGAATGCAGGTGAATGTCTGCCAGTGGCTGCAGTGATAATACATAATCCTGGTTTGCTTTTTCCAGGTCGGGGTTCAGCCTGTGAACAAGCCCGGGAAACTTTGACTCCAGTGCCCTGGCATCGGTGCCCGGTGCCACCTGGATAAAAGTATACATGTCGTTGCGTCGCCAGCTCTGATCATACCGCACAATGCCGTAGTTGGGCCGTGTGCCCTGCCTGGCGTACAGGGTTTTGTAAGAGAACAGGATGTCGAATTTCAAATGCGTGTTGACCGGTACAGCTTCGATCACGCCGGTAACTTTTGCCAGCTCGTTGTTGTTGTCATCGTCCTGCAGGTGCAGCGTTTTGCCCAGTGGATCTTCATTGCCGAAGTAACGTTTGGCATAGGCGGCCGTGATCACAGCGGTGTTGGGTTCCGCCAGCGCAGTGTTCACATCGCCGGCCATGAGCTTGTAACCCATCATGGGCAGGAAGGCAGAGTCGGCATAGAGGAACCGGCGCTGTTTGAAAGCAACAGGTTCGGGCTTTGCATCGTCATAGGTAATGATCACGTTGTTCTTGTAACCCATATTATAGAGCCGCGAGTAACCCGTCACTTCGGGGAATGCCGCCTTCAACGCAGGCCCGGCAGCCGGAAAATTCTCGGCGGTGGTTTTCACAAGCTCGCGGTTGCTGTAGATATCAAGGTTCAGCCTGTAGAGGGTCGACACCTCCGGCACAAAGTCTTCGTAGCTGTTCTCGAATTTAACATACTGCGAGATGAGCATGAACACGGCCATGCCCGTAGCAAGTCCCAGGATATTGAGGGAAGCGAAAAATTTGTTCTTTAAAAAACTGCGGTAAGCCCTTGTCAGGATGGTAATCATGTCGATAATGTTTTATTCAGCGCATCTGGCTGCGCCTGTTTTGCAAAAAGGCAGCCAGTTTATTGCTACCCCATAAGGCGTTATCTTAAACAGATGAAAAACAACGTTTTACAAACAGGATTTTGAAAATGACACCAGCAGGCATCGTTCCACTTCGTCCGGGTGCGGTCACCGCTTTTCGTTTGCGGGCATTTAAAGTAACTCCGCCGCCTCTTCCACCAACGACTCCATCAGCGTTTTTACATTTCTATGCTTGAGCAACGGTGCGATCTGGCCACCCCAGAAAAATACCATGTCCCATTTCTTCTGATCGAGCGCAGCTTTTCTGAGTGACGACATCAACGTGGTCTGCAGTGGAAAGGGCAGGTGATTATCCTTACCCGCATGCGCTTCGCCTATTTTGTTGCTGAGGCCGCGGCCAAGCCTGCCCGTGAAGGCTCTGGTGAGCATCGTTTTTCGGGCAGCCTGCGAGAACAACATCTCCCGGTGAATGGGCAGCGCGTTCGATTCTTCACACGCCAGGAAGGCAGTGCCCACCTGCACAGCATCCGCACCCAACGTCATGGCTGCTGCTATGCCACGTCCGTTGGCGATGCCTCCCGCCGCGATCACCGGTATCTTTACTTTTTCGCGGATCAGCTGCAACAGCACAAACGTTCCGGTGAGAGACGACTCAGCCGACGCAAGAAAGGAGGGACGGTGACCACCTGCCTCGAAGCCCGAAGCAATGATCATGTCTACACCTGTGTTCTCCAAAGCAATGGCTTCGTCAAGCGTGGTGGCCGCGCCGGCGGTCCTGATCCCCAATCGCTGACACTGCTCGATCACATCGGGTGGCAACGCGCCGAATACAAAGCTGAATACTTTCGGCCGGATATCCATGATCACCTGTAGCTGGTTCTGGAACCGCGAATGGAACGGTGCCGGTTTTTCAGGAAAAGGCAGTCCCGCTTCTTCGAAATACGGCCCGAACATTTGCCTGGCCCGCGCATATTGCTCATCGCTGATCACAACACCGGATGCGTCTGTATCCGATACCCAGAGGTTCAGGTTGTAAGGGCGATTGGTGAGCGCCCTGATCTGCTTGTCCACGTCATAGATCTCCTGCGGACTGAATGTATAAGCGCCAAAGCCGCCGAGGCCGCCCGCGTTCGATACCGCTGCCACGAGCGCCGGCGAAGAAAGACCGCCGCCAAAAGGTCCCTGCATGATCGGATAACTGATGTCCAGTAACTTTGTTGTTTTTGTGTTATACCACATGGTTGAAGATTGATGTGTGAATGTCGTTGTGACTTTTTCTTTACCTTGACTTTTATTTAACAATAAATATAGGCTGCAAAGCATTACTTCGTGAAAAATGTTTGTCGAAAACCTGGTCCTTGTTATTAGCTGTCTCGGCGTAGTGCAGGCCGTTCTCATATGTATTTATCTGTTCTCCGTAAGGGAAAAAAAAGGCAATATGTTCCTGGCATTGACGCTGCTCGGACTCATCATGATCGTGGGCAAGTCTGTGCTTAATAATTACATGGGGCTGCCTTCGTGGCTCCGCGTGCTCGGCATTTCAGGAAGTTTGATGATAGGCCCCTGCCTCTGGCTTTACGGTAGATCACTGTTTGAAAAAAAGGAACCTTCAAAAAGCAATTTCAAAGCTGGCCCTGCCTTCGCCGCACAACGCTTCCATGGACCATGGACTATGGACCATCGACTATTTCACTTAATTCCATTCGTTGTTTTCGATCTGTTGTGCTGGGCCATTCCCAACGGCGCTGATTTTACATCTTACCTGATCGCGTCGGTGGTATTTCTGCACCTGGGCGTTTACCTGGCCGTTTGCTGGCGTCTCATCATCAAAAACCCGGAGGGCTCAAGGCTTCTGCCGTGGTACCGCAGCATCGTGATAGGCGTAACCGTGATCTGGTTTCTGTACGTTGGCATTTTTATCGGAATCATTCCCCTCTATATATTAGGTGCCGTATTCTTTTCATTTCTGATCTACGTCTTCTCGTACCTTTTATTGAAGCGGCATGTTTTTGCGCTGGAGAAATACGGCAACTCCGCCATCAGCCCCGGTACGTCAAAACAATTGCTGGAGCGGATAAAAGTGCTGTTCGAGACAAAAGAAATTTATCTCGAGAGCACCGTTTCGTTAAAAGTGGTGGCGGAGAAGCTTTCCACCAGCCCCCGAGAGGTGTCGCAGGCCATCAACGAGCATGGTCACATGAACTTCTCTGAATTTGTAAACCATTACCGGGTGGCCAGGGCAAAGGTGCTGCTGGCTGACCCGGCCCGCCTGCAGGAAAAGATCGAGACCATTGCCTACGACTGTGGTTTTGGAAACGTTACCTCCTTCAACCTGGCTTTCAAGGCTGAGACCGGCACCACCCCTTCACAATACCGCAACCAGTTCAGCGCGGCCTGATCACCCACAAAAGGTATTCTTTCACGCTTTTTCGCTTTAAGGATCATGTTTATTAAAGGATTCTGAGCTCGTTTGTGAGATCCTTGCGCTAAAAACGATATGGATCGATCAATGGGAAAGTTTACAGCGGGGATACAATTTTTATTTTTGGCGCTGGCCGTGTTGCCCCTCGCCAGCCAGGCACAGGTGCAGAATAAGGTCAGCGGCAGGGTGCTGAGCCGGCAGGGTGAGCCCCTCATGGGGAATGTGGTGGCGCTCTCGGTCAAAGATTCCAGCTTTATAAAAGGGAACAGTTTTATCGCGGGCGACTTTGAGCTATTGGAGCTGAACGCAAAAGAAGTGCTGGTGAAACTGACTTCGCTGCAATTTAAAGATACCGTTTTCAGGGTGTCATTTGTTGAAAAGGCGTCTGCAGACCTGGGCGTGATCATGGTGAATGATGGCGCGCAGGAGCTGGAAGCAGTCGAGATCGAAGGCTCCGTACCCTTGTTCAACACACGGCCCGATGGTGTTTTGCAGGTCAACGTTGCCAATACCGTGCTGGCTACCAGTAATTCGGTGAACGAGATCCTTACCCGTTCACCAAACGTGACTGCTGACGATGATGGCATTTCCGTTTTTGGCAAGGGACAGGCCATCCTCTACCTGAACGGAAAACGCATCCCGCCAGAACGGCTCTCGGCTATTTCCGCCAGCCAGGTCAAAAGCATCGAGATCATTACCAACCCTTCGGCTATCTACGATGCAGAAGGCCGGGCCGTGATCAACATTATTACCAAAGACGATCTGCAGGATGGCTACAGGGCCACCGTCCAGCAGCAGGCAACGTGGTCTGACTTCGCCGGCGCCATGACCAGCACCATGCTCAATCTTAATTACAAGAAGAGAAAGATCGACATTGCCGGCACGTACGATCTCAGGCTTGGCAACGACCGCGAGAAGCTCATTACATCACGGGTCCGCAGTGCCGAAGATGATTACCTGAACTCACAGGTGCTCTGGGACCGGCGCCGGGATTATAAAAATGTATCCAATTATAGTCTCGGTGCCTCGTACGACCTCAATGGAAAAGGTTATGCTTCACTTCAGTACAATGGCTCTTATGAGAACATGCAAGATCCCACCGATAACCGTAACCATATTGTAACCGCTGATGAGAATGGCCTGTATGCCAGCCGTGTCAACAGGATGGGATTGACCCGTAACAATGCCGTGACCATGAACCTGAATACGATGCTTGATAGTTTGGGATCGTCGTTCTTTGCCGGCGGCCAGTTCTCGCATTACCGGTTTGTTGCGAACGACAACATTACCGAAAATAATGTGGTGAACGGAGAAGAAGCTTCCGCACTTTTGAGAAGCCGGCAGAACAGTGAGATCATCATTGTTAATCCGCAGGCCGATCTTGTAAAAGTTTTTTCTGGCGGCGGCAAGCTGGGTATCGGCGCCAAGCTCAGCTACGCCAGGGCTACGTCAGACCAGAGGTTTTACAGGGCTGCCGGCGAAGACTACACGATTGACACGCAACGCTCCAACGATTTTGAATACGAAGAAACCGTACCTGCAGCCTACCTTCAATATGATGGCATCGCTAACAGCAACGTAACCTATGGTCTGGGCCTGCGAAGCGAGTGGACACACTACAACCTGCACACTACTGCACAGGGGCAGAATACATTCCGGTCTTCTTATCTAAACCTGTTTCCCAATGCGCAGGTAAACGTAACGTTGTCTGAGCAGTTCAAGCTTCGTGCGGCCTATACCTCCCGCATTGGCCGGCCAGCGTACCAGGCACTAAGTCCCTCGCTCATTTACCAGGACAGGTATACGTCCATCGAAGGCAATCCAAAGCTGCTCCCCGAAAAGACGCACGCCCTGGAAGTGGGCGCCACTTTCAATATGTTTGACTTTGTTGCAGGATACAATTACACGATAGATCCCCTGAGTGGCGCAGCCTTACGGGGTGCCGATGAAAAAAGTTATGTGCTGAAAAGGATCAACCTCGGTAAGGGCCATTCTTATTTTACCTCGGTGTCGGCTTCCGTCAACACGCGCTGGCTCAGCTCCGTGAATACCGTGAGCATAAATTATGGCACGCTGACGCCCGGTCAATATGACTATGAACAGGTAGGATCGAAGCCGCAGGTGTATGCCTATACCAGCAACAAGATCAACGTAGGCAATGCATTCACGGTGCATGTGCTGGCGTGGTATCTCGGCAGCAGATATTATAGCTTGCGTTATGATCAGAGCAGGTCTGTGGTCACAGTAGGTGTGGAGAAAGATCTCTTTCACAAGCTTCTGAAGTGCAGCCTCACGGCAAACGACATTTTTTTCAACAGCCACGCCGCTGGCAGCTATGCCGTTGGACAAACCTTCGTGCGCTACGACCGGTCATTCAGTACGAGTTATTTCAGGCTGGCCCTTATTTGCACCGTCGGTCAGCTGAAAAAAGTATCGTATAAAAATAAGTCAACAGGTGAAGCGGAGAACAGCCGTGCAAGATGATGTAAAATCAGCTGTTGTTACTTTCGTTTTGTTCTGCGTTCCAACCAAAATTTACCCGGGTGTGTCTTAATGGTGACGCGCGCGTAAGAATTTAGTAAATGAATCACACAAACGAACTAAAAGAATTATGAAACAAACTTTGAAATTTGCATCGGTAGCCATCCTGTTGTGTTTATTTGTCTCCTGTTCGGAGCAGGATGAGAACATCAATCCCGAAGTCAGCTTAAAAGGTAAAGATGTCGGTATAGAACGTAAGTGGAGCCTCACCCATTTTGGGAAGGGTCTTGCCGGAGTTGACATCTACGAGGCAGGTGACATCATCTGGCGATTCGATTCACAGAAGAAACTTACCGTAGAGATCAACGTTGATATTTCTGGTGCAATAGTGCCCATTTTTAAAGAAGGCAAATATCCCTTTGATGTAAAATCTGGTAAGGTTGTGCTCAACAATGTTGAATATGATTACATGATCAGTGATGACGAGCTGACTATTTCCGATCACCCGGAAGTGGATGGACCGTACCTGACCTTCAAAAGTGTAAAGTAGTCTTGCGACAGGTCCTGTTGCATACAACTTAACGCTGTTGCTCAAACGACGCCGGGATGCTCTGTGGATGGGCACCCCGGATGTCGCCTTCCAGCTCATGGATCGCGCCATTCAGCAGGTTGACGAAGATGGTGAAAGCTTCATTGGCATCCAGATTCTCGGAGATGAGCTGCTCAAACGCATTGTTGCGGATGAGGAACAGCTCCGCCAGGTATTTGCGTTTCTTCTCCAGGTCAGTGGTCTGGCGTGCGTGATTGGTAACGTAGAGCACCTTTTGGTAGTAGCTGTCCACGCGGTCTTTTCTTCTTTGTTTCAAGTATTTGAACAGCGTTGTCAATGCGCCGCTGGTGAGCACCAGGATGGACACGAGCAATCCGATCACTTCAGACTCGCGTTCCCAAAAAGTGGGCTGATCGCGGGTCATGTATTTAACGGTGCCGGCGTGAAGCGGGAAAGAGAACTTGTGCGATTCAAAATCATCGTCCAGCATTCCGAACTCGAAATTCTCTTCTGAAAGTGACTGCCGGTGATCGTAGATGCTCTGCACCACATCGTGCACCACATGTGGGTCCAGGTCCTTGTGACAAACAAGCACATCATAGACCGCAAAGGTAAGCACGGGCTTCAGTGGCCATTGCCCATAGATGGCTTTCGGGATAATGAAAGGAACCGCCTTAGGGTACGCCATACAGAACCCGTCTATGATAGAACCTTTTCCCATAAGTGCAGGATCGTCGAGGCTGTAAATGGTGCCGTTCCACGAACGTAAAATATTGCGCACACTCTGGCTGTTGAGCGACGCGAAGAGGATGAGCACGTCGTATTCGTTCAGCGCTTCTGTGATGCCATCGGTATCGGAGGCGTGAATGGTGCCGATGTTGTTCGATGAGGTGCCATTTTTCTTCAGGAACTTTTCTACCACCGTCATCTCTTCCTCCTTATCGAGGATCACGGCGGCCTTGTTGCGCGTGAGCAGATGTTGGATAGACGGCGTGGAGTCGCTCCGGGAGAGGATGAGCAGTACGTCAGGGAACAACGGCAGCAAGGTGCGCACGTTATTAAAACCTTTGCTCATCTCAACGTCATTCTTGACGATACCGAAATCGATCTTCCCCGTATTGATCAGGTCAATGATGTCGGCCTCTTTTTCAATAGAAGCGTTTTTGAAGTTAAGGGTTACACCCAGGGGAGTGATTGCTTTCTTCAGTGACGATACCGTGGGGTGATTGGTAACCGTTTCACCAAGCTCCAGGTCAGAGATGATGGTGAAATCTTTCTTTTCACCGCAGCCGGAAACCAAAACAAGAAGTATGATGAGAAGCGTTGCCGCTTTTCGCAGGTCAAAGAGGATCAAAGACATAGACCGAGTGGGGTTGTTCCGGTAAAGATATTAAAAATAGTCCACGGTCCCACTGTCCACGGACCAAAGCAGGTTAGAGTCTATTCCAGCGCCAGGACTGGCAAGTCCCGTTAGGGACGACATACCATGGCCAAAAAAAGATCGCCCGCCGGAGCACATTCATGCAGCGGCGGGCGATGGTTGATCAGGGCAAAGATTATTTCTTTTTGAAAGCGTAAGTGCCTTTTACTTTCATGACCACCGAGGCGCCTTGCTGCGACATGGTATAGTCATAATCCCACTTCATTTTAAGGGTGGTGCTGGTCTGTTCAACAACGGTGGCCTTCTGGGTACCATTGGCGTTGGTGATCGTGATGGTGCTGCCATCCAGCGCCCAGGTGCCATCGATCATAAAACCTTCAAAGGGATAGTCTTGTGTAACGGTCTGTCCTGCGGTAGTGCTCGTCAGGGTCACCGTGTAGCTCCCTGTGCTGGTGAACGTGGCGGGATTATCATTGAAAGTGATAGCCATCGCCATGTCTTTTCCTTTACCAGTAAAATCGCTTTTAACCGAAATACCCTGAACAGTAGTGGTGGTGGTTCCCGCATAATCAACCGCGGTCACCGTCCACCCTCCGAGCAGGCCCTCTCTCGTGGGCTTTGGATCTTCATCCTCACTACAAGCAAAAAAAATGACCGCAAGACCGATCAGTAAAAGTTTTGTGATTTTCATTGATACAAATTTTGTTTAAAGTGAAAGGGATTATTGAGCGACAAAGGTAACCATTTCACAATAGCCGGCTGCAGGCATTGCGTGGAATGTCCTTCAAAATATTACATGCAAAACGATTTTCAGATAGGCAGGAGGTTAATGTGTGAAGTATTCGTTCAGCGACAGGTTGGTGGACACAACCTGGCCTTGCTCCGCTATGGTGTGTTGCTCCGACAGGGCAACCTCCCCATTAATTTCAACCTGAATTTGCATGGTGTAAGGTACAAACGAGGCGCCGATCTGTACAAGGGAGTTGTCTTTGAAGGTCACGTTGACCATGGTGAGATAGGGGATCTCCTGGTTCAGATAGGTTCTCTTGTAAGGCAGGTGATCGTTCGCAGACGAGTTTGTTTTGAGCTCCAGGTCCGTTCCGTATACGATCGTCTCGACCTCCGTTAGTCTATGCCTGTCGTATGCGTCGATCACGATCTCGATGTCCGCTTTTCGGGGAAAACCGTTGGTATCGTCATCAGAACAGGCTGCCAGGAAAAATAATGCCGGGAGAAGGATCAGGGTGGTTTTCATATTTTATAAAGAGGTTGATGTTTTTGAACGTACACGTTAGCAAAATACCTGCCAGCGTTTTTAATCCACAGACCGCCGATTCTTTGATTGTCGGGTCCTTTAAGGTTGACCTCTTCCTTTTTCCGATGTTAAAAAGTGGAATGGTGAAAACCATTGGCGTGGGATGGATTGTGATCATGCTCATGATGATCGGTTTAGCGATTAGGTTACGTCAACAGGCGAAAAAGGTGATGCCGCAGGTTGATGGCACAGAATAGAAGGGAATTTTGAATATTTGTGGATACGGTAATGTGGCTGGAAAAAATATTAAAAGTTTTGTCCAATCCCCTGACCCCGTTCGATAAGGGGTTATAAAACTAAAAAATTCACTATTTATGAAAGATTTCCTATTCGTATTCAGAACTGACTACAGCAAAATGCCCAAAGGTTCACCGGAAGAAATGCAGGCGCTGTCCAAACGGTGGATGGACTGGATTGGCGGCATCGGCGCACAGGGTAACCTGGTAGACCGTGGCAACCGCCTTGTACCCGGTACTGGAAAAGTGGTGAAGCCCGCCAGTGTGATCACCGACGGTCCATATATGGAGATCAAAGAATCAATCGGGGGTTATACCATCGTGAAGGCAAACTCGCTCGAAGAGGCTGCCGCGCTGGCGAAAGGATGCCCCATCCTCAATTTCGGAGGTAATGTGGAGGTGCGGGAGATCTCAGCGCTGTAGTTGTATCTAAGCAAAATGCCTTTGTAACTTGCAAAGGCATTTGTTTTTTGCATGGAGCAGTCAGACCTCATACCCCACCTGTTCAGAACAGAGTACAGGAAGATCGTAGCGGTGCTTTGCAAGTTATTCGGTATAGACCACATCGAAACTGCGGAAGATATCGTGAGCAATACTTTCTTGCAGGCTTCGGAGCTGTGGGGACTGAAAGGACCGCCACCCAATCCCACGGCGTGGCTCTACGCAGCCGCCAAGAACAAAACAATCGACTACCTGCGGCGCCACGCGAATTTTGCCCAGAATATTTCGAAGGAGCTGAAGCATCTCAATTTCCCCAGTGAAGAGATCGAGGTTGATCTTTCAGACAAGAATATCACCGACAGCCAGCTGGCCATGATCTTTGTGATCTGCCATCCCTGCAATCCTGCCGAAGCGCAGATCGGGCTTGCCCTGAACCTGCTTTGCGGCTTCGGTGTGGATGAGATCGCCCAGGCATTTCTCACCAACAGGGAAGTGATCTACAAACGACTGCAACGCGCCAAAGAAAAACTGCGGATAGAAAAAATAAAGATCGAGTCACCCGAGCTCACCGGGATCGACAACAGGATCTCGTCTGTGCTCATGACCCTCTACCTGCTTTTCAACGAAGGATATTACTCCGCCAGCCAGGATGTGACCCTGCGCCGGGAGCTGTGTATGGAAGCCATGCGACTGACGTACCTGCTTACGGAGTACCCGCAGACGGACAAACCCGAAGTGAATGCTTTGCTTTCGCTGATGTGTTTTCATGCGTCGCGGTTCGATGCCCGGCTCGGTCAGCACGGCGAAACGATCTTGTACCATGACCAGGACAGTGACCGCTGGAACCAGGAGCTGATCGCAAAAGGAGAGTACTTTCTGAACCTGGCTTCTCGCGGCAGCAAGCTCTCTAAATTTCACCTCGAGGCTGCCATTGCCTACTGGCATACCATCAGGGAAGACACCGAAGAGAAATGGGAGAACATCCTGCAGCTTTACAACGAGCTGCTCTTCCTGGAGTACTCACCCATTGCTGCGCTGAACAGAACGTATGCGTTGTCAAAAGCAAACGGAAAAGCAGAAGCCATCGCGGAAGCCGAAAAGATCAACCTCAAAGACAATCATTTGTATCATTCCCTGCTGGGAGCGCTATACCATGGCGTTGACAATGAAAAAGCGCTGCACCATTTGCAGCAGGCAATGGCTTTGGCAAAATCAGCCAGCGACAAGAGTATTATCGCTCACAAGATATCCCGGTTGTGAATCGAAGTTCTCCCTGGGGCGGAAGTTTCTTCCGGCCTTCTCTGAAACGATGAACGAAGTACAGTCCCCGATACGGAAGTTACTTCCGTAACCGAGCCCGGTTGTGGAACTAAGTTCCACATATGATAAAAAGTGGAACGAAGCGCACGGAAATAACTTCCGCGCTAGAGGGCTATTATTGCTCACAAGATATCTCAGTTGTGAATCGAAGTCCTCTCTGGGGCGGAAGTTTCTTCCGGCTCTTCTTTGACACGATGAACGAAGTCCAGTCCCCGATACGGAAGTTACTTCCGTAACCGAACCCGGTTGTGGAACTAAGTTCCACATTAAGAGTGGTGCTATGATAAAAGTGGAACAAAGCGCACGGAAATAACTTCCGCGCTAGAAGGGTTGATAAACGTCCCTGAAAAATTTAGCCCTGCTTCAACGGTCACACTAAACAAGGAACGACACCGTTTATTAATTTTCGTATCTTACAACGACGCACTGGACCTTAACTCACCAACCCAATATGAGCTTCTTACAAAAGAATGTACTGACGATCGCTGCGCTGTCGGTGATCATCTTTTCATGTTCAACCGATCAGAAAAAGGAAACAGACACCGCCGGCATCAAGCGCACTTTCGACAGCCTGCTGAATGCCTACCACGAAGAGCGGCTCCCGTTGTCACCACTGGAGGCTACCGTGGCGGGAGATAACCGCTACAACGCCCTGTTCCCGAACGTGATCTCCGCCGCATACATCAATCAGTTCAAAGAATTCAACGAGCGCTATCGCAAAAACCTTTCTGCCATAGACCGCAGCAAGCTCTCCGCCGAAGACCAGCTGAGCTACGATGTGCTGGCCTGGGAATGCGACATAGCGCTGGAAGGATCCCGCTGGAAAGAAGAGCTGATGCCCATCAACCAGATCTTTTCCATGAATCTTTACATAGCCCAATTCACCAGCGGCCAGAGCATTCAGCCTTTTAAAACCGTGAAAGATTATGAAGACTGGCTGAAACGCCTGGATGGATACGTTGCATGGTGCGATACCGCGATCGTGAACATGAAAAAAGGTATGGCAACCGGATACGTGCTTCCCAAAGCGTTGGCAAAGAAAGTAGTGCCACAGCTGGCCAGCTTTGATCATGGTCCTGTGAAAGATCATCTTTTCTTCATGCCTGCGAAGAATATGCCGGCTGATTTTTCAGCAGCAGATAAGACCCGGCTCAGCAAAGCGTATGAAGATGCCGTGGCAACCAAAGTTATTCCGGTGCACAGGCGCCTCAAAGATTTCTTCGTGAAAGAATACATTCCCGCCTGCCGCGAAAGCTCAGGGGTCGATGCCATTCCCTATGGCAAGCAATATTATGCCTACAGGATCAAGCTTTTCACCACTACCGATCTTTCTGCCGATGAGATCTTCGCGCTGGGTAAACGTGAGGTAGACCGGATTACACAGGAGATGGAGAAGGTGAAAGATCAGGTTGGATTCAAAGGCGATATGAAAGCATTCTTCGATCACCTGAGAACAAAGAAGGAGCTGATGCCTTTTACCCGCCCGGAGCAGGTGATCGAGAACTTCAATGCCATTCACGAGAAAATGAAACCCAACCTGGCGAAGCTGTTTGATAAAACACCTAAAACGGGTTTCGAGGTAAGGCGTACGGAAGCTTTCCGGGAGGCGTCGGCCAGTGCGGAGTATAATCCGGGTTCGCAGGATGGCTCACGCCCCGGGATCTTTTATGTGCCGATACCGGATGTGAAACACTACAATGTTCTTTCAGATGAAGACCTGTTCTTGCATGAAGCCATCCCCGGCCATCATTACCAGATCATGCTGCAGATGGAGGATACGTCGCTTCCCCAGTTCAGGAGAATACTCACCTACAGCGCCTATGCCGAGGGTTGGGCCTTGTATACAGAGTCGCTCGGTAAGGAACTGGGACTGTACACCGATCCTTACCAGTACATGGGCATGCTGAGCGCCGAGATGCACCGTGCCATCCGCCTGGTGGTGGATGCGGGCATGCATACGCAGGGATGGACCCGCGAGCAGGCGATCCAGTACTCTAAAGACCATGAAGCGGAAACAGAGGAGGGTATTATTGCAGAGATCGAACGCTACATGGCAGGGCCGGGACAGGCATTGTCTTATAAGATCGGCCAGCTCAAGATCCGTGAGCTGCGTACAAAAGCCGAGCAAGCCCTGGGACCCAAGTTCAACATTGCACAGTTTCACAACCAGGTGCTGGAAACAGGCAGTGTCCCCATGAAGCTGCTGGAAGAAAAGATCAACCGGTGGATCGAGGCGAATAAATAGTCCACGGTCGACAGTCCATGGTCCACAGATGAGTAGTGTCACATCAACTTATTGTGCCTTCTATCTTATGTGACGCATTAAGCAAGAATGGTAGGTAAAATAAACAACCAAGACGGCACGTCTGTGGTCCGTGGTCTGTGGACTCTCAACCACACGCCCGAAGCATAGCTCCGTTTCTCAATTAGTCTTGATGTATCCTCCTGGCTCCTTACTCCTGGCTTCTGACTCCTTGCCAGAAGGGATTACTCACTTCGAAGCGAGTCTACCGGATTCATATTAGCCGCGCGCCAGATCCGCAGGCTGGTAACCGTAAATGCGAGCGTAACCGTAACAGCCGTAACGATGACGAAGGCCAGCCACGGAATGTCGGTTTTCACGGCAAAGTCGGAAAGCCAGCTGTTCATCACCATGTAGGCAACCGGTAGTGCTATGACGAGTGCCACCAGCACCAGCACGAAGAACTCGCGGTTGAGCAACAATACGATCCTGCTCACGGAAGACCCCAGCACTTTGCGAATGCCGATCTCCTTCACTTTCTGGGTTACGGTGAACGATATGAGCCCCCACAAACCCATGCAGGCAATCACAATGGCAAGGCCTGCGAACCAGGTGATGATGCTCATGCTGCGTTCTTCGCTGCGGTACAACGTGTCGAAGTTGCTATCGACAAAGAAATAGCTGAAAGGCCTCGTTGGATCGAGCGTCTTCCATTTTTTCTCGATCAGTGGAAGCACATCGGAGGGGTGGCCGGATATTTTCATCGATAGAAAATTGTTCGCCTGGTTGTCGGGCGTGCGATACACGAACATGATCGGCTCGATGGCACGTGAGAGGTTGCCGTAGTGATGATCTTCCACAACGCCTACCACCATGGTACGCCGTCCGGCTTTTTTGCCTTCAATGTCACTCCAGCCAAAAGCTTTCATGGCGGCCTCATTGATGATGGCAAAATTTCGCACCAGTGTATCGACCGGTATGATCTCGTCATTGAAGTTCTCGCCGGCAATGAATTTTATATCGTATAATTTAAAGTAAGACTCGTCCACCAAAACTTTCATGATGCGGAAGGGCTGCTCTTCTGTCCATCCGTCGGGGCGCGTCATGGTCCAGCTCGCTGTAGAGGTGTTCGAAGGCACGATATCCGAAGCGGACACATACGAGATCCGCGAGTCCTGCAACAGCTCCCGTTTCAGGCTGCCGACACGCACACGGGCACCTTCGGGGTCCATCATGTTGTCCGTGTCCGTGGGTATCACTACAACGTTCTCCTTGTTCAGTCCCAGGTCGTGCGTTTTCATGAACTGCACCTGGCGGTAGATCACGATGGTGGCGAAGAAGAGGATCACGGAGAGCGAGAATTGCGTAACGATGAGCACACGTTTGAATCCCGTTCCTGTGGGCGTGCTCTTCAATTTGCCTTTGATCGATTCAACGGTTTTGTATCGGGAGATAAAGAACGCCGGGAAGCTGCCTGACGATACCCCGATCAGGATGAAAGCTGCCAGCATCAGCAGCAATACACGTGGTGTTGTGAGCAATTCCGTCTGGATGGTGATACCGAGGAGCTGGTTTACAAACGGAAGGCCAAGCTGCAACACGACGCAGGCTCCGGCAAACGCCACGGTGGTGAGCACAAGCGATTCGCTGAGGAACTGGCGGATCAGGGTGCCGCGCGATGCCCCCAGCACTTTTCTTAACCCGATCTCTTTGGCCCGTTCGATGGAGCGTACGGTGGTGAGGTTGATGTAATTGACCACGGCGATCAGCACAATGATAAAGGCTACGCACAACATGCTGTAGGCGGTGCGGTTAGACGCGGTGGTTTGATTGTGATAATTCGCCAGCGGGAGCAGCCTGAAGATCATGCGCTGCGCTGTTTCTTCGTTGAAATATTTTTTTACGAACGCCGGAAAGAGTGTCTCCAGCTTCGCAGCGTTGGCGGCATGATCCGTTGTGATGAAGGTGAGC
This sequence comes from Chryseosolibacter histidinae, assembly GCF_018598225.1. Lineage (GTDB taxonomy): Bacteria > Bacteroidota > Bacteroidia > Cytophagales > Cyclobacteriaceae > Chryseosolibacter > Chryseosolibacter histidini. Next base: position 212,681 of record NZ_JAHESF010000005.1, read on the forward strand.
AGAAAGGCTTCGTCCCATTCCGCCTGCCGCACCCAGTCGATGTCCATGGCAATTTCGAATGACATCACGATGTCAGGATTTACCGAAGAATTGGGCGGCACTTGCTCGAGCACTGCGGCCACTGTGAGCTCGAAGAGTTTTCCGTTCATGGCTACACGCACGGGTTTGCCGATGGGATCGGTCGCGCCGAACAAACGTGTTGCCGCTTTAGGAGAAAGAATGATATTTGACTTGTTCTGAAGAATGCGGTGCCCATCGCCCTGCTTCGTGGGCAGGTGAAAGACAGTGAACAGCGAAGGGTCTGTAAAAGTCACCGATTCCGAAAATTGCCGGTCGCCGATGGTGAGAAATCCCCGTTGCTCAAAGATTCGCGCTCCGTCCTTCACATCGGGATACTCATCTTTCATCGCCTGAAGCATCGGCACCCAGCTTCCGTACACCAGCTGATTGCCGCCAGGTGTGATCCGTTCTTTATAGACCAGGTAAACGTCCTGCTTATTATGCATTGAATCGAAGGTCAGCTCCTGGTAGGCATACAGCGCGAGCACCAGCGCCGAAGAGATCCCGGCCAGTAGTCCCGACATGCTGATGAAAGTGTTGGCTTTATGCTTGAGCAGGTTGCGGAGGGCGATGGTAAAATAACTGATGAGCATAGGATTCAGGTTTGAGCTCCTGCCCATACAACTAAAGTGCCCGTTAAAAAAAGCCGGAATTTCAGGGAAATAAACAGCGTTCCATTGTTGTGTACTGTCACAGGTGAACGAATGTTGTTCGGTTTCGGGATTTTGACCATGATTTCGGGATTCAGCAGGATTGTTGTGATAGCCCAGCAGGTAATTTCTTGATGTGCCGTTGCTGGTCTTCGTGCCTTGATGCGCCGTTGTTGATGTTCTCATGCGCCGTTGTTGGTGTTCTTCACCAACAACCAACCCAATACATCAGAGGGTTACATTGAAGCAGATGGAAATTGATGTTTATCTTTATATAAAAATCACTGATCGTTTATGAACCTAAGAGGCGCTATTCTGATCGGGCTTGCCCTTTGTGCCATCGTTGGTGTGTTTCTGCTGCCACCCATTTCGCAGGACCCGGCGTTTCACCAGTTTGCGGATGACAGAACCATCTTCGCCATTCCTAATTTTTATAATGTGATGTCAAACCTTCCCTTCCTGGTACTGGGCATCATTGGCTTGTACGTTTTTTTCAGGAACAACAAACTCTCTGCAACCTCACTTGCTGTTCTTACCCTCTTCATTGGTGTAACGGGTATTGGCTTCGGTTCTGCTTATTATCATTGGCACCCCTCCAATGCTTCTTTGGTGTGGGACAGGATTCCCATGGCCATTACCTTCATGTCATTTTTTGTGATCATCATCGGTAACTACATCAACGAACGGTGGAGCTTTATGCTCCTGTTGTTGTTGCTCATCATGGGTGTGCTCAGCGTGGTCACCTGGTATTATGGCGAAGTGAACGGGCATGGCGACCTGAGACTTTACATACTCGTTCAGTTTTTTCCCATGTTGGCCATTCCGCTACTGATCTTCATGTATCCCACGCCGCGGGCCATCCGCATCGACGTGATCGCAGCGGTTATCCTCTATGCCATCGCTAAATTCTTTGAGGACAGAGATGCCATTATCTTTAACTCAGGCGGGGTGCTGAGCGGCCATACCATCAAGCACCTGTTTGCAGCTGCGGCCGTATTCTTTATATTACAGACCGTAAAAAGAACAAACAATGTTTCTGTGAGTGGTGTAAACCGGTAAGGCATTCCGGTACCATCACTAATAAAGATCAAAACCCCTCCAATGAAAACGCTGTTTTACAACACGCTGATCCTGTTCTTCATTCATCTTTGTGCAACAGACAGCCTTGCCCAAAGTTATGCGTACCCGCTCCGAAGCTTGCATGGCCCGGACAAGAGTCCGGTTGAGCTGATCGGCCAGGATGCCGGATTTGTCGTATGGTGTTTGCAAAGTGAGTTTGGAAAGTATCAGGACCAGCATGATGTATCAGGTTCAGAAACATCAGAAACCGGTGAGGCACCGGAGTCAATATCGCTGACCTGGAAAAATGTTGTGCGAAAGGAGTGGAGCGCTCAACTTTTCGATATCCAGTTTAATGCCTCCATCAATTCATATGAGCTGGATGACGGCAACGACGGACGGACGTCGCAGATGCGCCTGTCGTTCATTGATAAACGTGGCAATGACCTGCTTCGGGGAAAAACGCCATCCAGTGTAGCGATCAGGAAATTGTTGCAGACCCTTCTTTTCCAAAGTACCAGCTATGTCAATAGCGCCAATGGTTTGAATGTAAGGGCACAACCATCCCTGACGGCGCCGGTCGTTGAAGAGCTTGGCGACAACAGCAGGGTGATCATAAAAGAGAGAACGGGGTAATGGCTCGACCTTCGTTTCACCTGCCTTTCCCGTTCTTTTTTTCCTCGTCTGAAAATGACAGCTTTTGGATCGCTGACGATGAGGTGATCATCCGGCTCTATAAGCTTGTTTCCTATCATGCCGGTTTTACGAATCACAGAAACACGCTGCCCTACCAGCTACAGTATGTCAAATTGAAGATCGTTAAAAGCCCGAATGATTGAATAATGACCGAAACCAGCGTAACGATACGGAACTTCCAACCAACAGACTTAAACAGTTTGACCGGGCTGACCAATGAATTGGGGTATGTTACCACCATTGAACAGATGAAGGCAAGGATGGAAACAATCCTGTTGCTTCCTGATTACTGGACTTTTGTTGCTGTGGTTAATAACAAAGTTGTTGGGTACGTGGGAGTCAATAAGAACTACTTCTGGGAACAGGATGGATGTTTTATAAGAATTCAGGCTTTGGTGGTAAGCCAGCAACACAGGCGGCTCGGCATTGCACAGAAACTGGTCGAGACGGTTGAAATGTTGGCAAGGCAACTCGGCGCCAGGCTGATCATACTCAACTGCGGCAACCGTGAGGAGAGACGACAGGCACATCAATTCTACCCTAAAATGGGATTTGAACCAAAATCAACAGGGTATGTGAAACGACTGATCAATGATTGAAGGTTGTTGTGCGCTGAAATATCTAAAAATCGGCTGAGAACAAGCGGGTAATCTTTTTTCCTTACTAAAATGTAGAATGAACGGACTCTTTCCGTACCTTGGTTCTACAAATTAGTAATGAATGATCGAAACAAAACTCGGCGACTTTGAAGAAGTGCTGATGCTCATCATCGGGATCCTGGGAGAAGATGAATCCTATGCATTCCGGATCGCGCAGGAATTTAAGGACCAGACCGGCCGGCCAGTCTCCATCGGCGCCGTGCACTCGACCCTCGACAGGCTTGCGAACAAAGGGTTTTTGAAGTCTGAATTGCGCGAAGGCGCTTCCGACAGAGGTGCCCGTAAAAAAAGGATCTACTCCATCACAGCACTGGGCAAACGTGTTATTAAAGAGTCCATGGAATTCAAAGTAGCCCTGTGGAAACAATATCCTGCATTCAGCGGAAAATTCAACATGAGCATCTGACACTTGGAACAACCCGACCGAATACCGAAAGCTGCCCTGGCATTTCTGCGCCTGTTCCTCAGAAAAGACCTGCTCGATGAGGTCACCGGCGATTTACAGGAAATGTATGCACTCACCCGTAAAAAAAGATCACGGCTGGTGACGCGGCTCGTCATCTGGTATGAGGTCATGCACTACCTGCGGCCATTTGCCATTCGCAAAGCAACAATGCATTACGTAAATCCATATCCCATGTACAAAAGTTATTTGAAAACGGCTCTCCGGAATATGCTGCGAAACAAGCTCCACGCCTTCATCAATATCACCGGGCTTTCCGTAGGTATGGCCGTGACCATCACCATCGCGCTCTGGATCATTGACGAAATGACGTACGAGAAACATTTCGACAACTATTCACGGGTGGGCCGTGTGCTTCAGAATGTAACCAATAACGGGGAGGTACAAACATGGTGGAGCCTGCCGTGGCCGCTGGCCGATGAGCTGCGCAAAAATTATGGAACAGATTTTTCAGCAGTGGTCCTTACTTCCGGCGTCAACACGCACCTGCTTGCCACGGCCGATGAAAAACGACTGAATAAAAGAGGACTCTTTGCCGAGCCACAGTTTTCATCGGTCTTTTCATTAAAAATGCAGGCGGGTTCAGCCGACGCGCTGACAGACCAGGCATCCGTGCTATTATCATTATCTACCGCCAAAGCGCTTTTTGGCGATGCCGACCCCATTGGAGCCATGCTTACCATTGACCGCGATCAGAAGATGACCGTTAAAGTTGGCGGCGTATATGAAGACATGCCTTCCAATTCGGAGTTTGCCAACCTTGATTTTGTTGCAGCCTGGGATCTTTTAGCCAGCGCTACCAGCTGGATCCGTACCATAGGCGATCCGTGGAGACCAAACGCGTTTGATATCTATGTACAACTGAATGACCACGCAACATTTGAAGGCGCTTCTGCACGCATCCGCGACGCCAAGCTTAAAAAAGTGAATGAAGCGCTGGCGAAGAAGAAACCTGCCCTGTTCATTCACCCGATGAGCCAATGGCATTTATATTCAGAATTCGATAACGGCATTCAAACCGGCGGCCGCATCCAGTACGTGTGGTTGTTTGGCATAACAGGCGCTTTTGTATTGCTGATGGCCTGCATCAATTTCATGAACCTGAGCACGGCCCGTTCTGAAAAGAGGTCGAAGGAAGTTGGTATCCGCAAAGCGATTGGCTCTTTCCGTGGTCAGCTGATCAATCAGTTCTTCACGGAATCCATTCTTACGGCGTTCCTGTCGCTGGCCATGGCGGTTTTACTTGTAATGATCCTTTTACCTTCCTTTAATACCATTACCGGCAAGGCAGTAACGCTCCAGTGGCTCAACCCGCTGTGGTGGGGTGCAGGAATAGGATTCTGCATCGTGATCGGAATTATTGCGGGAAGCTACCCGGCGTTATACCTGTCGTCCATTCAATCTGTCAAGGCGATCAAGGGTGTTAATAAGGCGGGACGGTCTTCATCGCTCTTCCGCAAAACCCTTGTCACCACGCAGTTCACCATCTCCGTTGTGCTCATCATCGGCACCACCATTGTGTACCAGCAGATCCAGTATGCAAAGAACAGGCCGATCGGTTACAACACCAACGGGCTGGTAGCGGTGCCGATGGTAAATGAAGTGCATAAACACTTTGATGCGGTGAAAGACGCGCTTGAGAAGACTGGCGCCATCGTGTCAATGGCAGAGTCTGCGTCGCTCACCACAGACCAGTCATCGAGCACAAGCCAGCTCGACTGGAACGGAAAAGACCCGGACCTGTCAGTGGACTTCGCTACCGGAGGCGGTTCTTACGATTACGGTGCCACGGTAGGGTGGGAGATCATCATGGGCCGTGATTTTTCCCGCGATCATCCTTCTGATTCCACAGCGCTGATCCTGAACGAAGCTGCTGTCAATTACATGGGACTGAAAAATCCTATTGGGGAAACCATTCGCTGGTCGGGTACGCCTTGCACGGTGATTGGTGTGATCAAAGACATCATCACACGCTCGCCCTACGAGCCTGTAACACCAACGTTATATTACTTGTCCACCTGGTCTGACAGTTACTGGATCCTGCGGATCAACCCTGCAGTCAGCGCTACCGATGCGTTAGCGAAGATCGAATCAGCCTATAAAAAATATAATTCGGAGGTACCGTTCTCGTATCAGTTCATGGACACAACTTATGCCCTGAAGTTTGGAGACGAGGAGCGTATCGCAACACTGTCTACGATGTTTACAACCCTGGCGATCTTCATCAGCTGCCTGGGTATTTTTGGATTGTCGTCGTTTACCGCTGAGCAACGTATGAAAGAGATCGGCATCAGGAAAGTGATGGGCGCCACGGTGTTCCAGTTGTGGCAACTGATCTCCGTCGATTTTGTGGTGCTTGTGCTGGTGTCAGGCGTCATTGCCATACCCCTTGCTTACTTTGCCATGTCGTCGTGGCTGGAACATTATTCGTATCATGTCGGCATTTCGTGGTGGATCTTTACGGCAGCGATAGCAGGTACGGTGATCGTTACCATCATTACAGTAAGCTGGCACACCATGCTGGCAGCAGCAATGAACCCGGTGAAGACGTTGAGAGCTGAATAGGGATATTCTTATATGAAGCGTGAAAGGCTACCGCAAAAAGACCGAGATAGGGTTTTCTTTTCTAAGCTAATTCTTCAGAGACAATTTCTATCACCTTGCCAGCTTCGGTTAAGCCGGAGATCTGAAGCGTGTCGAACCCATTCCTTTTTACTGTTCCGAAATCCATTCTGGTTCCGTCAATAAGTGTGATGTATCCATCCGCATCAACCTTATCTGCGAACTCGTCATCGTAGTCGATGCCGTTGTAAGTCGAGAGCGTTATTTCAAACGTGTCATTGCCGTTCGGATCTTTATAAAATGTGCCGGCGACCCGGCTCTTCTGTTCCGCTGAATACTGCTCACAGAACATTGCATTATAGCCATGCTTGCAGCCGTCAAATAGAATGATCTCTTGCGCGCTGGCTGGGTCGACGGCTACAACCAATGAAGGAGCTTCTTCCGTGCCAACGATCAGATTCCGATGATGGGTATGCAACTGTCCAAAATACCTGATCCTGAATTTTGTTTGCCCGGAGGCCGTCCTAAGCTTTCTCCGCCACTCATGCTTTTGAAGATCTTCAGGCTCGCTGATCTGTTCGGTAAATCCATCGAGATAGGTTGGCCCCAAAACTCCGTTATCAGTGGTTGCAGATCTCTTTTTGCTTTTTTTGAAAAGGTCAATGAGTCCCATCTGTTAGAAGTTTTGTTGCTGTAACGCCAAGTACCGTTTAAACAATTCTTGACTCCGAATACAGGTCGTATGCCGCTACGAGCGATTCACGGCCGGACGATGTTCTGTAACTTTCATATTCGCCGATCTCGTCGCGATGCGTTGCATAAACGGGCCGGTATGCCGATTCGTACCGGTCCCAAACCACCAGTAAATAATTGTATCCTATTTTGTTCAGTCTGCCGTTCTCTAACCAAACATTAAAAACCTCTTCATCAAGCGATTTAGGGAAATCCGACCCGTCAAACATATCCGTAGCGTATTGTCTTCGCCGAAATTTAACACAAAAAAGGGCCACCTTCCTCAGGTGACCCCAGTTTACCTAATATAAACTGTTCCTATTTTTTCTTCAGGTTGATAATGATCACACCGTTTTTTCCCTGTTTGCCGTATTTGTCGGTGGCCGTGGTTCCTTTCAGCACCTCCATACTCGCAATGGTATTCGGATCGAGATCGGCCGGCAGCTCTCCTGTCATCCTTTTTTCATCGCCATCAATGATCACGTACAACGGTTTTGCATCAGGGTCTTTTCCCGGTTTCACCCGCAACGACACGCGCTGATTGTCGCTCAGCGGGGCCGTGATGGATCTTTCGTTTACAAATTCATCTTTGTGCACATCCAGCTTTTCCTGCTGTGCGGGAGTGAGCAGGTTCTTCACCTTCAGCAGCATGTCGAGCTTCATCTTCTTGATCTCGGCTTCCAGCACCAGCGACTTCTCCAACTGTGCCATCGCTGCTTTGCTATCTACTTTGCTGACGGAGATCAATTGCTCGAGCTTCACCATCATGGCATCGAGGTCCCACTTCTTGCTGTTGTAAGCTGCCAGCTCACCGTTGTAAATGCTCTTTATTTTTTCCACCTGGTCGGCAGAGAGGCTGGCTTCTTCCCGGTACTTCAGCACCAGGTCAGGGGCATATAACTTTTGCTGAAAAATGTCCTGTGCCAGCAAGGTGTTGGCCGCAGCAACCATCATGATCAATAATAGCTTCCTCATTGGATGTATCAATTTTTATTCAAGATCTTCTGATAAATAGTCCGTAGGCGACTCCCAGTCCGATAGCGATTGCTCCTGCACATCCATCAGCGAATGGGTTCTGGGGGCATCCTGGTAAACGAGAATGATAACTTCACCGGGTTGTACACGCTCAACGCTGCCTTGCCGCACGAGGTAAACAACAACCACGAGCGCCGTTACCACTGCGGCTGCCGCGTATAAAAATGAAGGTAGCCTCCGGGTCTTTTTCTGTTTTACGAAAGGAGGGATCACCAGCTGCTCATCCGACTTCTTCATTCCCCTGAAAAACGCCTCGATCTTATCTTCCTCCATGGTTTTGAATTTTTGTTTTTTCTATCAGGGTCTTCAATTGTTTCTTGCCCCTGTCGTAGTGTGTTCGTACCGTGCCGAGACCGATCTCCATCACGGTGCTGATCGCCTCCAGCGTCATGCCGTGGTAGAAGGCCAGTAACAATACCTCGGCCTGCTTTTCGGGGAGCTGCTGAAGCAGGGCTTTGTAATCCATGTCTTCTTCCGCCGGGTCGTCTGCGGGCATCGCCAGGTCACCTTCCAGGGGGGCGTGGGCCCGGGCATTACTTTGTTTCAGACTATCGATGGCAGTATACCGGATCACCGAGAACAACCAGGTGCGGAAGCCCGATCTTTCGTTAAACCGGGCGCGACCTTCAAAGATCTTCAGGTACACCATCTGCAGCACATCCCTGGCCAGGTCGTCGTTATAGTTACAGCATTGCCGTGCCCACAGGTACGCATCCCTGTGCGTATCTTCCAGTAACTCCTCAAGCTGCCTTCTATCCATTCGACATTTACACCGGTTAGTCTGTAAGGACGGGATTTATATGACAAGGATAAAGAAGTTTTTTTGCACAAGAGGATGGGATGTAAAAAGTTCTCGATGAGAAATAAAGTTATCTCCTCCTTTAAAAAGTTGCAACCCAAGAATATTTCCAATCCGCTTTGAAATGCAATTCATTTCTGTTTACTTTGAAATACAAAGTACTTTTATTTATATCGTTTTCACCCTTTCATCTATTGAGGAGGACAATAGACAGGGTAAACTAATCGTGCCGTAACTCAACTTTTGTTTATGAGTATTTCAAGCAGGCTTAACCATGTATATTACGAAGCAAAGGCAAACAAATGGTATCATTATTTTGCCGTTTTCTGTCGCATCATGTTGGCCCTGGCATTTGTTATCTCGGGGCTTGTAAAAGTCAACGGAGAAAGATTCGCCGCCGGTCTGCCCGCTAACCACCCCCTGGGACAGTATTTTGAATCGCTACACCAGACAGGATACTACTACACCTTTATCGGAATTTCGCAGCTATTCATTGCTGTTTTGTTACTTATTCCAAGAACAGCACTATTGGGTGCATTGATGTATTTTCCGGTGATTCTCAACATTTGCATCCTGACGTACGCTGTTCGATTCGAAGGAACGCGTGTCACTACATTCATGTTACTGGCTAACTTATATTTATTGTGCTGGGATTACGATCGTATAAAATATTCTTTAAAATATACTTTATCATCCAAACAAGTTGAGGAGGCTGACAGCGCAGCAGGGAAAAAACTGTTGCGTAACAAATTTCCATTCCTGTTTTTCGGGAGTGTTGTTGCCGTGATAGCCGCAGTAATAATTATTAACATGTATCTCTATGACATTCGGCCTGGCAATTCACCGGAGGAATGTATAAACGGATGCCCCGGCAACAAGGATCCAAAGGCCTGCGCAGCATTCTGTGATTGCATTTATAACCAGGGCAAACCGCTTCACGACTGCCTGACCGAATATAACAAAGCCGTGAACTGAGGGAGATGCGTGTTCAATAATGTCTCTATTCTTCTTTTCGCAAGACCCAAACGGTATCAACACCCAATCCCAAACCAACCGAACCAAAAGAGGAGAGAAAGCCCGAAGACTTATAATAGGCTGGCGCCAGTCTGATGAGGAACGTGGGAATAAAGTATTAAATTGCGCGAATTTGAGGTTGTAAAAGCATTGTAAAACTTGATCCCAATGAAGTCACTCCTGGAACGGCTGAAGCTCGTAGACTATTTGACTACAGAAATTTCAATTGATAAAAGAGAATTTGTTGAAAAGTTAAAAAAGAACATAGACCAGGGCGATACAGGTACATTTTTTTCTGCCTTCGAAGCATTCAGCTCCAGTAAAAATGAATATAAAGGCACGGTCACGCCCGACTCCTTTAAGTTAAGAAGGCGGCGAAAGATGTTCGACATGAACAGAAGCCTGGCCATCGCTGAAGGAACCTTCAGGCAAAAGGAAAACCTGCTGGTTATAGAGGCAACCATCAGCGGATTCCGGAGCATTTTCATACCATTCATAGTTTTACTTTTGCTATTATATGTAACAGCCGCAGTCTCTTTCTCCCTGTATAATACCGCTGGAACTTTAATGTGGTTCATGTTTCCATTTATGTTAGTGCACGCTTCATTGATGTTAGGCATTCCCTATTTTGTAATGCGAAGAAGTGTGTCCAGAATGAAGTATGAATTAGAGCGGGATTTTTATTACATAACAAAGAACTAACAAACCAATTTGACTTCTTAGTCGTTAATTGCCCAAAACTGTTTACTTACGCTTTGCCATCCGGTTGCTTTTTTACAGGGTTGTTAGTTTAATGGCAAAACCATAGCTGAATGGGTTCGAATCCCACCACTCTACCTTGGTAGTTTATGCCGGTTAAAACCAGTTATGAAACATTGTTCGAATCAATGTACAGCCACTAATTCGGCAGTATGAAGACTGCCATTGTGAGAGGCACAAGTGACCTTGCGCGCTGGCTCGTGCACAACACTTGCGCCAGTTTTGAGTGTCCCCATAGCTGGCGCAATCTTCAGGGTGGGAGGGATGCCCGCTTATCATCAAGGCGTTATTTTTCCAGGCCCATGCAACCTTCCGCAAGCCAGTCAAGTCATTGCCAGTGAACGATTATTTTTCGTTCTCCCTGTAACCTTTTTTTATAATAAAGTATCCTAGTTGATATAACCACCCGTTGCCATGCTCAGAAACTACCTGGTTGTCACCTTCAGAAACCTGCGGAAGAACGGTTTCTACTCATTTATAAACATCGCCGGCCTCAGTATCGGCATCACCTGCTCGATCCTCATCATCCTCTGGGTAGCCGATGAAACCTCCTTTGATAAATTCCATCCCAAGGCAGACCGGCTGTACCAGGTGTGGGCAAATGCCTATTTCGACGGTCGTATCAACTCCTGGACCTCCGTTCCCCTGCCTACGGCCGATGCCATGAAACCCGCCAATGCCAACATTGTGCGCGCAGCTGTTACCGATTGGGGTGGCGACCACCTGCTCGCTACAACGGATGATAAACGGATGAATAAACGAGGTTTTAACGTGGGTGAAGAGTTCCTCGAAATGTTCCAGTTCCCGCTCATCGCCGGCAATGCCGAACAGGTGCTGGACGACGCCAGCAACATCGTTATTACCGAGTCCACGGCCAAAGCGCTCTTCGGCGATGAAGATCCCATGAATAAGGTCATTCGTGTCGACAACCAGTTCGACCTTAAAGTTGCCGGCATACTCAAAGACATCCCTCCGAATTCATCATTCCAGTTCGATTTTCTTTTGCCCTACAAGCATTGGCATAATACCAACGAATGGGTCAGACGAAATGAAACCAACTGGGGCAACTACTCCTTCCAGGTGTTTGTAGAGCTCAACGACGCGAAGAACAAAGCATCGGTTGAAAACAGCATCCGCGGCATGCTTGGCGAACATGGTGAAGACAAGGAGATGAAGCACGAGTTCTTCCTTTACCCGCTCCTCCGCTGGAGACTGTATTCCAATTTTGAAAACGGTGTAGAGCAGGGTGGCATGAGCGACTATGTTCAGCTCTTTACCATCATCGCCGTGTTTATCATTGTGATCGCCTGTATCAACTTCATGAACCTGGCCACCGCACGAAGCGAACGCAGAGCACGTGAGGTCGGTGTTCGAAAAAGTGTAGGTTCACGCCGCCGCCAGCTCGTACTCCAGTTCATTGGCGAGTCGATGATCATAGCTTTTATTTCATTTGTCATTGCCATACTCGCAGCGCAGTTATTGCTGCCCTATTATAACACCCTCGTCGAGAAGAAATTGTTTATCGATTACACCAGCAAAGAATTCTGGATGTTTTCGCTTGGATTGATATTCTTTACCGGTGTTATCGCCGGAAGTTATCCCGCCTTCTATTTGTCCGGTTTCCAACCGGTGAAAGTATTGAAAGGCAAACCTACCGTAGGCAAAGGTGCCAGCCTCCCGCGAAAGATCCTGGTGACGCTGCAGTTTGGCGCCTCTATTTTCCTGATCATCTCCATGTTTGTGATCTACAACCAGATCCAGCTTGCCAAAGGCCGCGATATCGGCTACTCGCAGGAGAACCTCATCACCGTTCCGCTCAACAAAGATTATCACGATAACCTGCAGCATCTGAAAGTGGAGCTTCTGGCTTCCGGCGCAGTGGAGTCGATGGTCCGCGTCAACAGTGCTATCACCGACATTAACTCCAATAATTTTGTTGGCTGGCCCGGCAAACCTGAAGACCTGAAAGTGATCTTCACCACCATTGTAACCGACTACGACTGGGCCAAAACCATGGGCGTGAAAATGATCGAAGGCCGCGATTTTTCTGAAGATTTCAAATCAGACAGCATGGCCATCGTGGTCAATAAAGCAGCCGTCAAGATCATGGGCCTGAAAGATCCCATCGGCACGGAGCTGGACCTGTGGGGAAAGAAACGCAAGCTCATCGGCGTTTGCGATGATGTGCTCATGGGCTCTCCGTACGATGAAGTGAAACCGATGTTTGCCGTGCTCGACGACTGGTGGGGCTCCATCACCATCCGGTTAAAACCGACGAAGGATCTGCAAGCGTCCCTGAAGACCGTTGAAAACGTCTTCAAAAAATACGGTGCCGCTTATCCATTCGAGTACACTTTTGTGGATGTCGAGTTTCAGAAGAAGTTCACCACCATTAACCTCACCAGCAGCCTTGCCAGCCTGTTTGCCGTGCTCGCCATTGTGATCACGGGGCTTGGATTGTTTGGGCTCGCCGCCTTTACCGCAGAGCAACGCACAAAAGAGATCGGCATCCGTAAGGTTCTTGGTGCGTCTGTCTCCAGCGTTGTGAACCTGATCTCCCGCGACTTTTCTTTCCTGGTGATCATTGCATTCGCGATCTGCGCGCCATTGTCGTGGTGGGCCATGAACAGTTATCTTGAACGTTATACGGTCAGAACAGAAATTGCATGGTGGATCTTCCCCCTGACCGGCGCCATTGCCCTTATTTTTGCGTTGGTGATCGTGAGCACCCAGGCGTTAAGAGCCGCTCACTCGAATCCGGTGAACGCTTTGCGGAATGAATAATGACAACCCTTTGAGGGTTTTCAGGTGGTTCTTATATAAAGCGGGCTACTTGTTAAACCCTCAAAGGGTTTGTTGATTCGTTGCTTTGCGTCCTGATTTTCTTAAATTTCGCTTTCGTGATTGACAAATAAAACCCCACCACGCATGAGCGGAATTGTTAACTATGAAGCGTTTGTATTGGCCTGCATCCTGCTTAACCTCACTCCCGGAAACGACACCATCTTTATTCTCACCCGCAGCATAGGCCAGGGCAAAAAAGCAGGCGTGATCTCCGCATTGGGTATTGGCACCGGCAACATCGTGCACACGATGCTCGCTGCTTTCGGGCTTTCGCTGATCATCACACAATCCATTGTACTGTTTACGGCCATCAAATATGCGGGCGCTGTTTACCTCATCTATATCGGTTATAAAATGATTACTGAGAAAGCGTCCCTTCATACGGACGTGATCCCAACCCATGCCGTTGATTACACCACGATTTACCGCGATGGTGTTATCACCAATGTTTTAAACCCGAAGGTCGCTTTATTCTTCATGGCATTCCTGCCACAGTTCATCGACCCTGCGATGGAAAATACTATTTTGCCGTTCCTGATGCTGGGAGCAACATTTACAACTACAGGAACGATCTGGTGCCTGATCCTCGCAACATTTTCAGCAGCGATCTTCAGCAAACTGAAAACAAACAGAAGGGCTGCCGGATATATCAACAAAATTTGTGGAATGGCACTGGTAGCGCTCGGAATAAAAGTGGCGTTGACTGACAGAAGATAATCTCAATCCCGCTCGCTTCTCTCTTTCACGATCTCCAAAGTATTTTTTTGAATATCGCTCATGATCAACTGGCTCCAGAGGCCACTATAAAAATTGAAGTTTGTAGAAAGCCGGAACCGGGATGTCAGTATCGAGCTCAGCCTCTATCGGTCTTGGGAATCCCATGAATTGAAATAAAGAGTTACGGTTCTCTTCTTCGACTCTTTGAATTTCTTCATCGCATGTGTTGTCAAGTTCACGTTTCAGTGCAGCTAATTAATTAAAAAGTATCGGGATTGAATAAGGCCAGCCTTTATATTTTCTGTAAATTGTATTACATGGTTTCTTCAAAAAATCAGCAGGCTAAAACTATGAAAGGAAAATTATTAATTCTGCTTCTCCTGTTTTTCGTACGGGTAATCGCACAGCAAAATACTGAAACCTATCCTGTCGATCCGGCTTCTGAGGAACATGCCGGCGTGCCCAAAGGTGAGATCCTGAAGCTCACCTTTACAGACTCTAAGATATTTCCAGGCACAACCCGGGAGATCAGTGTTTACATTCCGGCACAATACAAAGCAGATAACCCGGCTTGTGTTTATGTAAACCAGGATGGCATTCAGTGGAAGGCGCCTACTGTTTTTGATAACCTGATTGCCAAACGCGAAATGCCTGTGACCATCGGTGTTTTTGTTTCGCCGGGTAAGGTGCCGGCACCGAACAACGAAGCCGTTGACCGTTTTAACAGAAGTTTTGAGTATGATGGGTTGGGAGATAGGTACGCGCGATTTTTATTAGAGGAAGTTTTTCCCTTTGTGGAAAGTCAAAAGACAGCTGACGGCAGGGCGATCCGTCTTTCAACGAATGGCAACGACCGGGCCATTGGCGGCTCCAGCAGCGGGGCTGTATGCGCTTTTACAGTTGCATGGGAGATGCCGGAACAGTTTTCAAGGGTGTTCAGTGCCATCGGTACTTATGTGGGGCTGCGTGGGGCCGACCGTTATGATATCCTGGTCAGGAAATATGAGCCCAAGCCCATCCGTGTCTTTATGCAGGACGGTTCAGGCGATCTCAACATCTACGCGGGAGACTGGTGGAAAGCAAATGAGTCGATGGAGCGCGCTTTGACCTTTGCAGGTTATGATGTGGATCACGTCTGGGGTAATGGCGGGCACAACGGCCAGCATGGTACTGCTGTGTTCCCGCAGGCCATGCGTTGGTTGTGGAGAGATCATCCTAATCCTGTCAGGGCGGGGCAAAGCAAAAATCAGTTTCTCACAGATATATTAGCAGAAGGCAATGGCTGGGAGCTGGTAGGTGAAAATTATGGCTTTACAGAAGGCATCGCGGTAAATGCAAAGGGAGAAGTTTTTTTTCAGGATATTCCGAACGCAAAAACTTATAAGATAGGGCAGAACGGCAAACCGGAATTGTACATCAGCGATTCAAAAAAAGCAAGCGGTACAACGTTCTCAACTTCAGGCGACATGATCACGATCACAGGCGGATGGTCAGAGCCACCCACGAAGCAGGTACACCGGTATAAGACACCAGGCGTTTACGAGGTGGTAGCTGATGAAACACCGGGTAATGATATTACAGTCGCGTTCAACGGCAACACCTACGTCACCTCGCCCGATGGCCGGGAGCGCCCCAGTAAATTATATTTGATCAAACCCAATGGCGAAAAGCGTGTGGTGGATGAAGGGCTGAAGTTTGCCAATGGTCTTTGCTTATCCGCCGATCAGACACAACTTTATGTAACAGAGTCGGCTACGCACTGGGTGTGGGTTTACCAGGTACAACCCGATGGCACGTTATCGCACAAACAAAAGTATGGATGGCTGCATGTGCGCGATGTGGATGAGAACGCCTGGAGCGATGGTTTGAAGAGCGACCGCGATGGCAGGATCTACGTGACCAGCCTCAGTGGAATTCAGGTAATGGATCAGCTCGGCAGGGTAAACGCTATCATCCCTGTTCCAAAAACAAAAGGCCAGGCTTCCAATCTTTGTTTCGGAGGTCCGGGTTTCGATATCCTGTACGTCACCTGCCACGACAAAGTGTTCAGAAGAAAGGTAAAAGTAAAAGGCGCCAATAATTTTGAGAAGCCTGTAAAACCCAATAACCCGAGGCTGTAGTATTTAGCCTGGAGCTACAGCGCTGAAATATGACAATTCATCAACGCCAGGTTACATTCCGGTAAGGAAAATTATGGTAGAGAAGGGGTACTGACTACTTTTCGTCCATAATCCATAACCGAACTATGAACTTCTCCCTTTTCCTCCGCATCCTGCTCATCATTCATATCGCAGGTGGTACCACTGCCCTGGTAAGTGGCCTTATTTCCATGCTGACCCGTAAAGGGGGTACTGCACACCGCCGTGCCGGAAAAATTTATTGCTGGGGCATGTCAGCGGTATTCATCAGCGCCGTAATTCTCTCGCTTGCCAAGGATAATATTTTCCTGTTGCTGGTAGGTTTCTTCAGCTACTACCTGACCGTGCGAGGTTACCGGATTTTGTACCTGAAGAACCTGCCTGCCGGTCAGAAAGCTATGGTGATAGACTGGCTGATCACCGGGCTGGCCGGACTGTTTATCTTAGCGCTGACAGGCTGGGGTATATTTCTGCTGACCCTGGGCCATAACATGGGTATTGTAGCGGTTGCTTTTGCCTTCATCGGTAGTTTGTTTGTGCGCAAAGATATCAGGCAGTTTGTTCGCCCGCCGCAGGAAAAGATGCACTGGTGGTATGGTCACATCAGCAGCATGGGTGGCAGCTATATCTCGGCTTTAACCGCGTTCATTGTGACCAACATCCAGCTGCCGGAATATCAATGGGTGCTCTGGCTGTTGCCATCGGTTGTCGGTACGATGCTCATTCTCCGCACCATCAGGCACTACAAGACACGTTTCAATAAACAGGCTGGCGTTGTCACTAACGCGTGATCACCTGAAATTCCTTCCCTCGTGGAAGATCTTTCCCTGAATGATCTCCACTTCGCCAGCCTGTGGTTTCTTCAAAAATGGAGAAGTGGTTTCGTCCGCGCGCGACATTGGTTTCAAAGACAGATCTTCTCCGTTTGTCTCTGTGAGCTGACGCAGCAGCCTGGACAAATTATGACAACGCTTCACCACCACGTGGATCACTTCACCCTCGCGCTGCAGCTGCCCTTCTACCATCAGCAGCTTTGATTGTATGATCTCCTTACGGTATTGGTTGAACAGGCTTTGAAATACCACCAGGTTGGCACTGCCTGTTTCATCTTCAATGGTGATGAAGCAGATGCCGCTGGCGGTGCCGGGCCGTTGGCGTACCAGCACAAGGCCCGCAACTTTTACACGGTCTCCGTCTTTGGCGTCAGCCAGCTTTGACAGGGGCAGCACATGAAGTCGGTCCAGCTGCTCTCTCACAAAGCTCACCGGGTGTGCTTTGAGCGAAAGCGATGTGGTGGCATAATCATACACAACATGCTCTCCCTGCGTCATGGGAGGAAGCATGATTTTCTCAGCGGCGGCATCTTTGGATTGCTGGCCCGTGAAAAGTGCTTTGGGATGGTCTTTGGTGGATACTTCCCACAACGCCTGCCGGCGGTCGAGGCCGATGGACCTGAAAGCATCTGCATCGGCTAATCTTTCGAGTACGGTGTCTGGCAGCGCCAGGTCGCGAAGCTGGCGAATGGATGTATACCCGTCTTTTCTGCCGTTCACCAGTATCTTCATGTCGTCTTCACGAAGGCCTTTTACCTGCCTGAAGCCCAAACGAACGGCGCAGTATTTACCATTCTTTTCTTCTAACTGGTTTTCCCAGTCAGCATAATTGATATCCACGGGACGAACTTCCACGCCATGTTTTTTTGCATCGATAATGATCTGCGCGGGCTGGTAAAAACCCATAGGCATACTGTTGAGCAGGGCGCAGGCAAAAACATCGGGATAATAACACTTGAGCCACGATGACACATACACCAGAAGGGCAAAGCTCACGGCATGGCTTTCGGGGAAACCGTAAGAGCCAAAGCCTTCAAGCTGCTTAAAGACCCGCCGGGCATAATCTTCTTTGTAACCGTTTTTGATCATGCCGCTGATGAGCTTGTCTTCAAAATAGGAGACTTTTCCTTTTGCCTTGAAGGTGGCCATGCTGCGGCGAAGCTCATCTGCTTCGGTCGGCGTAAACCCTGCAGCGACAATGGCTATCTGCATGGCCTGCTCCTGGAACAACGGAACGCCTAATGTTCTTTTTAGTATCTCTTCAAGTTTTTTGGAAGGATATTCCACATCCTCTTCTTTATTACGCCGGCGAAGATAAGGATGCACCATATCCCCCTGTATAGGCCCGGGACGCACAATAGCTACCTCGATCACCAAATCATAAAAACAATTCGGCCTGAGCCGTGGCAGCATCGACATCTGCGCCCGGCTTTCGATCTGGAATACGCCTATGGTATCGGCATGACTTATCATTTCATAAACCTCACGAACATCCTGCGGAATGTTGGCCAGCGTAAGATGGCGGCCGTGATGTTTTTTGGCGAGGTCAAAAGCCTTGCGGATGCAGGTGAGCATGCCCAATGCCAGCACGTCGATCTTCAGAAAACCGAGGGCTTCAATATCGTCTTTATTCCATTCAATACACGTGCGGTCCTCCATACGTGCATTCAAAATGGGGCAAAGGTCCGACAGCTTGCCTTGGGTGATCACAAAGCCACCGGTGTGCTGCCCGAGCTGACGCGGAAAGCCCATGAACTGTGCCGTGAGCTCCAGCACTTTTTTGATGGTGGGGTCATCCGGGTTTATTCCCTGGCTGATGATCCTGGCCCTGTCGAAACCTTCATCGGCAAAGTCCCAGATGAGCCCGGCGAGTCGATTGATGGTATCAACGGAGAGGCCCATCGCTTTGCCTACATCCCTGATGGCCCCCTTGTGGTGCTGCTGGGTAACGGTGGCAACGATGGCCGCCCTGTCACGACCATATTTTTTAAAGATATATTGCATCACCTCTTCACGGCGCTCGTGCTCGAAGTCTACATCTATATCCGGAGGCTCGTTGCGCGCGGAAGAAATGAAGCGTTCAAACAATAAGTCAAATTTTGATGGATCTACAGAAGTGATTCCCAGGCAATAACAGACCGTGGAGTTTGCTGCCGATCCGCGCCCCTGGCAAAGAATGCCTTGCTTCCGCGCATACCTTACAATATCATGGACAGTAAGAAAATATTCAGCATAGTTCTTCTGCTCCACAAAGGCCAGCTCATACAGAATGGAATTTTTGATCTTTTCAGGTATTGCTGCACCATAGATCTCTCGCGCTCCCTGCCAGGTGAGAAACGTTAGCTCTTCCTGCGGCGTGCGGCCATCGGTGGTGAGCTCTTTCGGATATGTGTATTTTAATTCCTGGAGGGAGAACTGGCAGGCATCTGCAATTTCCTCTGTACGCGCTATTGCATCGGGGTATTGCCTGAAGAGGCGGATCATTTCGTTGTTGGGCTTCAGGTAACGCTCGGCGTTGGGATGGAGCCGGAACCCTGCTGTATGAATGGTGCATTTCTCCCGTACACAGGTAACAACATCCTGCAGCTCTCGGCGCAGGGGATGATGATAGTGCACGTCATTCGTAGCCACCATCGGTATTTGCAACGCTGCCGATAGTTGCCAGATCCGATGCAATAGCTTGGCGTCATCACCATTGTATGCGCGTGAGGCCGCCAGGTAAAGGTGCTTGCCAAAAGTATCGCGATATTCTTCTAGCGCTTCTTTGAAGTCGGTGCCGAAGTCGAACATTTCATCCAGTGTGGCTGGTGGCAGTACAATGAACTTTGATCCCTGCGCATGCTGGTATACATCGGCTTTGTATAAATGGCATTCCCCTTTTTCGGCGCGCAGGTTGCCCGTGGTAAGCAATGCCGATATGCGCGCGTAAGCTTCAACATCGGTAGGGAAGGCCAGCAGGCTCGGACCATCCAGCAGATCGAGACGACATGCCGGGATAATGCGTATGCCCAGCTTTTTCGCGGTAACATGCCCGCGCACAATTCCGGCAAAACTGTTGCGGTCTGTGATGGCGATCGCTGTATAACCATACGCTGCAGCCTGCTCCACAAGCTCTTCAGGATGCGAAGCGCCGCGCAGAAAACTGAAATTGGTGGTAACCTGTAACTCCGTGTACTGCATATCTCACTTCGTTAAGAAAAAAATCCGTGAAGGAACCACTGATATGTTTTATCATCGTAATGCCCGAGCCGGAACAGCCAGTACCGGCGCCCTTCTTCATCTTCAACGTGATAATAGTCGCGATGCTGACCTTGCTGCAGCCACCATTCCTGCTCGATGCGTTCGGGGCCATCAGCTTTCACGATCTTGTGCACCTTTCCCTGATGCCTGAACAGCATCGGCGGATAATCGGGTATCGGGGCGCTAACCTCGATCTTTTCAGGCACCGCTAAAAGTTGAATCGGGCGAAGCTTGTCTCTCCAAATGGTGGTGGGTTTCTCCTGGAGCGATGCAGCGGGTTTAAATGATCGCTCGGGCCAGTAATGTTCCGTAGGCAGATAACGGTGGATAGACTCTGCGCCTATCTTGCCTGCCAATCGATCGAGCAGCTCTGACAGTCGCTCATCTTCCAGTCCACCGCCGCCTTCCCACAACTTGTCCTGCCGTGGAAAGTGATCTTCCACCTTAATCGCTTCCAGCTGGAACAGCTCAATGCCCAGCGCCGGCTCGAGCGTAGGCAGCTTAATCTCGAACAATTTGAAAAGATGCTTCACATTATGCGAGGGGCGACTGGTGGCGATGTCTGCCTGCACTACTTTTCCATCTACACGATAACCTTTGAAGACTGCTGCACGCAGTCCCTTGTATTCATTGCGCAGCCGCAGGCATAATGTTTCGAGCAATTGCTGCAAGGCTATTTCTATTGCTGTTGCCGTAGTCACCGGCTCGAGGCAAGGCAACCGTTCCTGGTAAGGCTCCAGGGGCTGCACGGGCTGGATCGGTTCTTCTTCATGGCCGAGAGCCTGATCCAGGCGCATAATGAAGTGTTGGCCGAAACGACGCCTGAGCGAGGCGCGTGGCATTTGAATAAACTGGTTGATGCGCCGAAGCCCGAGCTTGTGTAAACGTTCAACAACTTCCGCCTCCAGGCGCAGTGCCTCGGGTGGCAAGGGCAGCACCGCTTCAATATGCCGGCCACTGTCAATCACAAGCGGTTCTTTTCCAAAACGCGCCACAGCCCACGCGGCTCCCGGTGTATCGGCTATTGCCGCACGAACATCGTAGCCGCGTATGTTCAATCGCCTGACGATATCGGCGAGATAAGGTGCATCTCCGCCCCAAAGGTGCGCGCATCCTGTAACATCCAGCAGAAGGCCATCGGGGAGATCAACTGCAGCGAGGGGTGTGAACCGGATGCACCATTCAGCAAGGCGTTTGAGTAATTTACCGGCAAGGTCCGGCATGTCGTCAAGCACTTCCAGGTCGGGAACAAAAGCTCTCGCATCAGCCAACGCCATGCCTGCGTGCACACCTTTGATCTGGGCACAGGCATTGGCAGCCATAACCATCATTCTTCCTTGCACAGGCGCGCGCAGTACAAAAGGCATCACACGAAGCTGAGGCCGGCGGAGGGTGAACCAGTCCGTAGCCAGGTGACGGAACCATATCGAAACAAAGCGCCGCATACATCATCATCCTGCTTTCTTTTTCTGTTCGTGGAAGAAAGGAGGCAGCTTGTAAACAGGCCTGAATGCTCCGCGCTCCCACATGAGGTTCCAGGCACCAGGCCTGCCGTTCCTGACGCGCAGCAGCTCAACCTGCCAGTGCGGAAAACCAACACCGGGCAGATCGTCAATGGGCTCACTGGCAAGGGAGGTGATCTTCCAGCGCGTGACACAGGCTGTAGTGCCTACGTTGCCTGCACCGCGCCTCAGAACAAAACCTGTTGCCCGGCTCTGCTCAACGGCCAGCTGAAGCCGCCGCGATGCCGTGAAGCTTAGATCATGCACTTCACCCACCACCGCTGCCAGCGCGCCACATTTCAGCGCTTCATCCATCGCCCACAAAGCATCTTTCTCTCTTTTTACATCGATGAATATGAACTGGTCAGGCGCTATACCAAAATTTTTTAAAGCAGGCGGAAAGAGCGTTCGGGAAGTACTGATCCAGAGCGACGTTCCGCCGCTGCGCATCAAAGGAGCAAGCAGGCCTGCAATAAAACCGCTGGTAACAGCAGCATTTTCAGCTGTGGGTGATAAAAACTCATGTACAGCGCCCAATGGAAATGAAGCATTCGGAAAAGCATCTTTCACAGGTCCGAGTCCCAGATCTACGGCCGCGCTGTTCAATGGCCTGAAGCCCTGCAAAAGAAGGATTTCATTTTGCAGTTGTGAACGCATATCCACCTTATTTGAAACCAGCGCAGCCATTGTTCCATTCCCTTCCGATAATCCATTGGGTCTTGAATTATTTTTACAAATATAGTATGTTTAACTAATATTGTTAGTTTATAAAAACTAAATAAATTAGTTGTGTAATTTTGAGCTGCGGAGTAGTTTTAGCGGGCAGAAGGCTTTTTAAAGTGGAAACTGATATCTTTAACACTATAATTTTAACCCCTAAACTAACACTATGCGAGATCTCATGCTGATGGTTCACTTTATTGGTTTGTCGATGGCCTTGGGTACGGGCTTCGCCAACCTCTTTCTGAGTATGGCTGCCGCCAAGCTTGAACCTGCCGAACGTGGCCCCTTTATGTTCAGAACCCTGGTACTGATCCGCATGGGCCACATAGGTCTTGGGTTGCTGCTGATCTCAGGATTTTATCTCATCACACCATTTTGGAAAATACTGGGACACATGCCCACGCTGATTGCCAAGCTGTGTTTTGTAACACTTCTCGTGATACTGGTTTCCATCATCACCGTCATCGCCAAAAAAGCGCAACGACAGAACAACCCGGCCATGCTCGCCAGGCTCAAACCGTTTGGCATGCTTAATTTTTTTGTGGGCTTCACCATTGTAGTGCTGGCAGTATTGTCATTTCACTAGGCAGACACCGATTAAAGAAATAATAAAATGGATAAAAAATATTTCGCACTATACCTCCTTCCTTCACGGCCCGACTTTGCCCAAACAATGACCGATGAAGAACGGGCCATTATGATGAAACATGTGGGCTACTGGACTGACCTTATGAACAAAGGCAAGGTGGTGGCGTTTGGCCCGGTGTTGGACCCGAAAGAAGTTTATGGTCTGGGAATTATTGCCGTGGACAGTGAACAGGAAGTAAAGGACTTTATAACCAATGACCCGGCAGCAAAAATTAACCGGTACGAGTACTTTCCAATGAAAGCAGTCGTACCGGCTAAGTAGATAATCACTAGGAAAGACCATTACTCCCAGTCGGTATCGGTCTTCTTATATTTTATCCTGTCGCTGATCTGTTGTTCTAATACACCCAGGCAAGTAGGCTTACACCATGCCGGTTGCAGGGCAGTGCCATTATCGGTGGTACACCATCCGGTCATGTTTTCAGGTTCAGTAATTTTCTTGGTGCCGGTGTCCCCTTTCATTTTGATGTTCCGCAGGCTGGCCCTGTATTTCCCGGATTTGATCTCGAAGATCAGCTGACCTGTAAAGTTTCCGGTTTGCATGATGGTGGGTGTCGTCGCTGACGCCACTTTGAGTTTTTTAAAATCGATTGTCATGAAGAGAAGGTCTGCGGTAACTGTTCCGTCGCCGGGTTGAATGTTGCCGATGGTGGGCACGGTCTTGAGGAATTTAACCATTTTATCAACCGTGATGGAGTCTTCATTGAATACCTTCTGATAAATGACTTCGCCATCCGAGATCTTGAAGCTGCCGAATTGGGTCACCTGGGCCTGCAATGCGGGAGATAACAATAAAAGGAATGCGTAAAAGAGGTTTCTCATGTTCCGATGGTCATATTGGTTTGACGGTGAAGATACGCCATTATTACAGACGTAAAAAACGCTTTCATGGTGATTTACATACATGAAGTAAGGTTCTTTGGGTTGTTTTACTGGCGACTTTCCGTGAATAATATGCCGAAAAAGCTGCGGCAGCATTCCTGTGCCCGAGGATCTTTTTGAAGACATATCGTGATGTTCAGCGGAGAAATTCCCCCGGGGCGCATACGGTGATAAAAGGGGGAAAATCCCGTTACAATAAAATTCAAATGCCTATAATATTGTATCAGCAAACAGATATTTATATTAGGTAATGCAACAACACATTGGCTTACGGCATTGGGTACTGAATCACATATATGAAAGTAAAAATCGGTATTGCTGACGATCAGCAGCTATTTGTTAAGTCGTTGGGCGAGCTCATCGATCGTTTCAGGAATTTTGAGACAGTGGTCGATGCGTTGAATGGCGAGCATTTGCTGGAGCGGTTGAACAGCGCGCAGCACCAGCCTGATATTATTTTGCTGGATGTGAATATGCCAGTAATGGACGGCATCGGCGCGGCCAGGTTGATTGCCGAACGGTATCCCAGTATCAAGATCGTTGCGCTATCAATGAAAGATGATGATACCACGGTGATCAATATGCTGAAAGCGGGCTGTTGCGCCTACCTGCTGAAAGATATCCATCCCAATGAGTTGGAGAAGGCTTTGGAAGAGGTACATCAGAAAGGCTTTTACAATGCCGACGTGGCCAACATCCGCTACCGGCGGCTTCTCTTGCACGGGCATTCGGCAGAGCATGTGAAATTGAGTGACAGGGAGCTTACGTTCCTGAAGCTGGCGTGCAGCGACCGCACGTACAAGCAGATCGCGGCTGAAATGAGTCTGGCGGAGCGCACCATCGATGGTTATCGTGAAGCTTTATTTGAAAAATTCAACGTGCAAAGCCGCGTGGGAATGGCCATGGAAGCTATCAGGAGAAAGATCGTTACTGTTTGAATTAAAATAATTTTCTCAACCTTAAAACCCCTATTACTATGGCAGTACGCTTTGATCTCAACAAAGGCCTTTGCGAGGCCCATGCAACCAACAGTCTCACCTTCAGCGAGGAGGGTAATGACCTGTTTCTCGTTCTCAGGGTGAAGATAAAAAAATCCCAGCCGTATCCCGGAGAAAATTCCGGAGATGAAATTCAGGAGGCGTTGGCAAACGACAACATCACAGAGAATTGCCGGAGTTCAATCGACCCGGCGTACAATCACCTTAAAGGTGGCGTCTGTGAGGTCGAGATCAGAAAGAACGACCTTAAGAATATCACCGGTGACTCGACGTTGACCATCCGCGCAGACATCGACCCTAAGCTTCCATACACCAGTTTTGGGGTCATGACTCTCCTCAAACGCCGCAAGGTGGCTTAAGCAGGCTCGGCGGGTGCTTATGGGCAGTTCTTGGCCGCACCCGCCGATTCCATTGATTCCATTTGTTTTACAAGCGTGCTCCAGGCATCGGTGGCTTCATAAGTTAATAACATATCTTTTTGTGGTTGCCGCGGAAAAAAACGCATGATCTTCTGTATCAGGCTATACCTTGCAACCGGCACTTCTATCGGGCTGGAGATTGAGATGCCATGATAGGTCAGGCGTGGAGCGCTCTTAGGAAGTCCCTTACCACGGAAGAGCCGGGGCACACATTGTTTCTCCAGCGCAAGCATTTCGTCTATCCATTGGCGCTCATCCTGCTCGGTAGTTTGCAGGTTGTTCAGGAGTGAGAACAGGTCCACCAGCTTTGGTTTCAAGTACACACCTTGTGACTGAAAGAAAGACCTCCGCAGCTCGCAAAAAATGGTGGGAAGCCTGTGCGTCAGTTTCACGGTCAGCTGTGCCAGCAATACCCCCAGCTTATCAAAATGATTGAGATTACAGGCCGACACCGCCCGCATGTTCAGGCGTACAGGAAAGGGACCGCGGGTATTTTCGTTGTCTGTAAAACACTGTATGACATAGAGCGCCAGTGCATCGGCCGGAATGCCCGGGTCATCTACCAGCTTTTGGAATAGCTTCTGATAATCATAGTCTTCAAAACCAAGCAATGTCTGTGGAGCGATCAGGTACTCCACGTTGTGGCGCAGCGTGTACCCTGTATTGAACACCTGCATCAGGCAGTTCATCATGATCATCAGGTCGATTTTTCTTTCTCCCATGGTCCGCGAAAGCGCCTGGCTAAGCTCTTCCATGGTAAGCACAGGCACGTTGACGTTGGACTTTATTATTTCCGTCGGTCCCGTCGCACCGGAGAATATTCCGAACCCATTGCCATGGTCCCAGGTAAACAGGAGGTAGCGATTGGCCTGATACTTTGATAAAGTTTTCAGGACGAGAAAATTTTGCAGGTCGTCAGGTTCTGTGACCAGGAGCCCCGGCCTTTCTTCAATGATCTTGATCGCGCTGGTGCGCCCGATGTTTACCAGCTCAAAAAAATAGGTTGTGAAGTTCTTCATGTCCCGGTCAGGGATAACAAGATCAGGATTCGTTTGCAGGATAGCCTCGAGATTACCTTTGAAGAAATTGATGCAGAATACAATAGCAATGTTGTCAGGTAGAACTACGGTTGTAAGCTTGCGCAGCATCTGCACCAGGGGTCTCATCGTGTCGGTGTCGACAGCCTTGATCAGATAGAAAACTGTCCATTCCTTTTCCATTGTGTGGGTTATTTTTTATTTTAATGTTGATTGGAAAAAAACCTGAACTATATCGCTATCGGGTGCCTGGTCTTCTGCACATCGGCCATATTAGGGCAGCCCCTTAGGACGGTAAGAGTAATTCAATATACACAAAACGAGGGCTTGAGCAGTTACTATGTTACAAAAATCGTCCAGGACAAATATGGTTTTCTTTGGGTAGGCACCCAGGAAGGACTTAACCTGTTTGATGGTATCCGGTTCCGGATCTTCTCGGGTGAATCGGTCGAAAAGCACAACATTGGCGGTAGTTTTATTGGCGACCTTGTGGAAGACAGGAAGCGATCGCTGCTGTGGGTGGTCACGTCTTATGGCGACGTCTGTGCGATCAACCTTGCCACCCGGATCGTTGAAAAAAAGATCTCACACGATGGCGAAGGGAAAAAATTTTCAGAGAAATGGATCCGATGCCTGCAGTTACAGGGCGACATTCTATGGATCTGCGGCCTCAACACCATATCGGCCTACAACGTGGAGGAAGACAGGTTCCTCGATACAGGCCCGTTGCTGCAGACCATGGCCGCGCAGGGAGAATGCAACATTGCAAAAATGGTTCGTGACAACAGCAACAGGATGTGGTTGTTCAGCGAGGGCTATGGTGTGGTGGTGATTGGTGAAGACCTGAAGCCGGTCAGGTCTTTCAATGAAGCGCAGTTTTCCAGCCCCACTCAGCAGAAATTACTCTTCCGTGAGGCGATTGTCAACGGCGATGCCGTTTATACTGCAACAAGCCGCGGCCTGTTTGTTTTCAATAGTGGAAAAAAAAACAACGCCCCGTTCTTTACAAAAGGGAATATGCCCGGCCTTTCTCACCAGCCCGAGATCCGGGCCCTTGTATTTACCGGGCCGTCTACGTTGCTCTTCTCAACCCCGTCGCGCGTATATTCTTTTGACACGGGTGTAAAAAAGATCACGGAGATCGAGGATGAGAACCCTGACAATACGGGGCTGCGGTCAGTATTCCAGATGCACTATGATTCGTTGTCAGGAAAGATTTGGGCAGGGTCTCAATCGGGCCTCAGCGCATTTACACTTGAGGAAAGCGCTTTTCAGGCTTTTTCAAAATCACGCGTCAGCAGTACAAAGATCAAACATCTGTATGGTGTCTTGCCAGTCTCAGACCGTGAAGTATACGCCGGCGACGAGAACGGTGTTTATTGGATTGATACCCATACGCGCGAGATCGTGCGCATGGATACCAGCAGCGGAAACTTTATGCTATTCGGAGACGCTGCTAAAAACATCTTCCTTTCCAACCTGAGCGGTCTTCACCTGGTCCGCAACAAAAAGCTTATTGCAGCGCACAAGGTCTTCCCGGAATTGCACCGTCTTGAAAGCGATCTCCTCAGCAGCGGCCTGCAGTACAACGACTCACTCATTCTTTTTGCCAGCGCTATTCAGAAAGGCCTTTATGTATGGAATAGTCAGTCGCGTTTGCTTACAACCTTTCATGGCGACTCTGCCCGCCATGCCATTCCCGGTCTGAGCATCATCAATTACCTGTTCAGGGGCGCCGGCCCCGATGTATTTGTGCTCACCGAAAAATCGGTTGTGCGTTTCAATCCTGTCACAGGCGTGCATAGTGTTCATAAGATCGGTAGCCCGTCATCAAAGGAGAATTTTAACCTGATGGACATGTGTGAAACTGATAGAAGCTATTGGTTTGCAACCTATGGCGCCGGACTGGTTGAAACTGATAAAGACCTCAATCCAAAAGGTTTCATCACTGTGAAGCAGGGGCTGAGTAACAATTGTATATACCGGGTGTTCAATTACAACGACCGGTCTGTGATTGCAACATCTAACAACGGCTTATCGATCATCAACACCGGCAACTATGATGTCGATAAATATTTCAAAGCCGATGGATTGCATGGAAGCGCGTTTGAGCAGCTTTGCGGCTATACACTGAACGGGAAGATCTATGCCGGCGGCGCTGACGGATTTACCATCATTGACCCGGTATATTTGTCGGTGAACAGAAGCGCGCCTGCTTTATACATGCAAAACATCAGGATCGAAACGCAGGCCGGAGCGGTAGACACCTGCAACCTGGCAATCCGCGAGATCGTTGTGCCGAACAACGTGCTGCAAACAACGCTCAACTTTAGCGCGCTCAATTACCGGAATCCGCGGCGGGTTAGTTACCAATACAGGATCGATGAGCTGGGCGACGAATGGATCGACATCGGCAACCAGGATTTTGTGAACCTCATCGGCTTGCGCCCCGGAACGTACAGGTTCCAGGTCAGGGCTTCGAACGAAGAAGGCATACGCACCGAGCCGTTGGAGCTGACCATGACCTACCTGCCAAAGTGGTATCAGACAATATGGTTCAGGTTGCTCCTGCTGTTGTCAGGAGGGCTGGTCATCTACGGTATTCAGTTATACCGGATCGGCCAGATAAAAAAACAACAACAGATCAGGAGGGAAATAGCCAATGACCTGCACGATGATATTGGCAGCACATTGAACTCGCTGAAGATCTTTGCACACCTTGCCCAGCATGATGCGGACAATAAAGAGCATGTTCTTCAGATCGAAAGTTCTGTTTCAACGGCTACCGTCAGCCTCCGGGATATGATCTGGGTGCTTGATGACGACCAGGACTCCCTCTACGAGCTGATGGAGCGCATCAAAAAATTTGCGCTGCCTGTATGTATGGTCAATAGCATCAACCTCGTTACTTCAGTAGATGCTGCTTCGGGCATGCTGGTCTCCAAAAAGGCGAAGCGGAACCTGCTGCTGATTGCCAAGGAATCGGTGAACAATGCCATCAAATACGCCGCCTGCCAGAATATTCGTGTAACACTTATTCAAACAAAAAACCTTCTTACACTCAAAGTGGAAGATGACGGAAGAGGTTTCAACATAGGAACGTTAGTGCCCGGTAAAGGGCTCGCCAGCATCCGTTACAGGGCGGGACAGATCGCGTTCAAATGCGATATTATTTCAATTCCCGGAAAAGGCACAACGATCGAGTTGTCAGGGAAGGGATAACAACAAAGGTTGCTGTGATAACGCCCTGGTAGCGCACGATGTTATTGTTTGAATTCCTTCACCAGCATCTTTTTGTATTCTTCTTCTTTCCATTCAACGGTGGCGGCATGCGATGCGGCCAGGGAGTCTACTTTTATGGAGGTGGAGAAATAACCGTCGTTGCCTGTAAGCATATATAGTGTATCCGCAGCCGCAGCTTTTGTCTTATGCTCTTTGAACGATTGTACCTTCAGCACGATGGCTTTATTCTTGCCAATGTTACCGGTGATAACGAGTGTTGCTCCGCGTTTATTTTTTACCAGCAGCCCGTCAAAGCTATCGGTGCGCGGCGCGTGGTAGTTTGAATAGATAAACGATGCGATCAGCACGATGGCCACGTAAGCTGCCGTTGCGCTGATGATTGTACGAGCCACATCCAGGTTTTTCTTTTTACTCGCGAGCGCCGCTACATAGGTTGTTTTGATGCTGCCCGGTGCCTTGTAGTCAAATTCAATGTTCTCGGGGAAAAGCGCATTGGAGGCGTATACATGCGACGCGATCAACAGCAGATAGGGTAACGCAAAAAAAAGCCAGTGCCAACACGTGAGGTGAACAAAAACGGAAGTGGTAATGGTGGCCGCAGCATAGATCCCCCAGAGCCAGACGCTCAGGTCTTTCAGCTGGGTTGCGGTGGTCTCTAGTTTTGTGATGGCGCCAGATACCAGCCCGGCTCCCAGCTCGAACCAGTATTCATCGTCTTTAGGGGTGCTCATGACAGCTCGTTTACGTAATAGATATGCTCGTGCTGGGGATTTCCGGTACACTTCAGGTAAACCTTTTTCAAGGTAATGGTGGATATATTGTGCATTTCCATTTCTGATTTTGTCATGGAGATGGAGTTGCCGACCTTTTTCAGGAAGGGTATTACGATCACACCTTCTCCTGGATCATAGATCACGTCTGCCTTGCACGACTTGCATTCGAATTTTTGAATGGCCATAATGTTGATTTTAAGTGAACTGATGTATCAGCGCCTGTATGGGCAAACCGGGAAGGGGAACAGGCTAACCTACAAGCCCATCCCCGCACCGGCTTTAAACTGCTAAGGGGTTTATAAGATCAGATCTCAAATTCTCCGGTATCTATCCACTCCGCTTTCAGAAGCGACCACCAGTCTACCGCCAGCTGGCGTAGCACATATTCATAGGGGATCCAACCATAACCTTTGTTGCCCCATCCAGTACCCCATGAGTTGCGGATCAGCAACGCGCCCGTGGTGGTATACCCATTGTTCCTGTTCACGATGGTAACAGTATCGTCATAGCCTGCCGCTACTACAGCATGGCCGCCCACGATCGTTTCACCCTGAACAGGGTAAGGGATCTTTCCGTCTGCGTTGCTCTGATCGATGGATGAATAACAAGTGAACCCGAACATGGCCGGTACCCCCGCGGCAAGCCACGTTTTAATGCTCTGAAGTAATGCTTCGGGAGTCACACCTTGTGCATCGTGCCTGAAATAGCTGATGGATTGATAATTTTGGGCAAATGAATAACAGAATGCCAAAGGTTCGGTATCAAAGTTATTGATGCGGTAAGGCCAGTACCGTTCGGGGCATACGCCAAAAACGGTAAGCGCTTCCATGGTGGTGCGCAGGTAGGCACCGGTGTCGCCGGTCCAGTTAAGAAGGTTGCGCGTAGCTTTATATAAGAAAAGGCGCGAGGCGTCGAGATGTGTGCCGAATGCCTTTCGTTCAAAATATTCCAGGATGCCCACGCCTGCGTTGGCAGTGCATGAGCCCAGCGCTCCCTGATCTTCTACCGGGGGGAACCATGCGGCGAGGTTGACTGAAGATGGAAGCTGCGGATCTTTGAGGATGCCCATCTGGTTTGCCATGTCCCTGATAGATCGCTTCACGCCCCTGGATCGCCTGTTGGCGCTCACTTCTTCGATGTTGGTGTGGATGCTGAAATCGCGGCAGTCCGGAAGCTCACGCAGCCATCCCATACCTTTCTGTTCCGGCGAAGGCTCTGGTGCGAAGCGTGGAAAGGGAGTGCTGGGCTCTGTGGGAAGGTGGTCCCTGACAGCAAGACGTGCCATGATCTCTTGCAGCTCAAGTACCTGATCGAGCGTCTTCATGTTCTTGTTGTTGGATTTAATTTTGCTCATAGTCTTTATGGATAAGGTTGTGTACTTTTGACGGTGCCGGTGCATTTATGCAGGCTGGCAACCAGCTTGTTGAAACTGCTATATTTTAATTTTGAACGACACGGCGTAGTATTGCTGCCACGCAAGGCCCGTCAGTGGGTCGCGCCCGCGAACAAAATCAACCCCCAGCCTTGAGGTGGCTTCACGGTCTTTGGAGAGGTTCACATAGATCGTAGCGTTTAGCAGGGGGTGATCTGTTTTTTCCTCGATGTTGTTATGGAAATCTTTGAGATACTGGAACGAAATGCTGGTGCCAAGCAACGAATAGCTTACGTTCTGCTGGGTGCCTGATATATTGACAGCGTACTGATGCTGGAGGAAGTTAGCTTCAAACACCACCATCAGGGCGTACCGGGCAATGTTCCCGTTTTTACTTTCCGGCGACGCTTGATAGATCCTGTCATAATTGAAGCCTATGCTGGGTTTCCAGAAATACCGGGAATCGCCATTCGAAATGATGCCACCTGTTGCTCCGGGAGCGTGCCACGTATTGGGTGTCAGACCTCCGATGACATTGGTTGCCAGCACGGGAAAGACCGTGAGCATGCCCTGTAGTTTTTCCTCCTCCTTGATCCTGTCATTATTCCAGGTTGTTGCTGCGTCAACGACAATTGCGTTCAGGAAACGTCCGCCGTTGATCATCAGTCCGGCCTTTACGTTATTCTGTGGTTTGTCTATGATATTGTTGTAGTGCCACTCCACCATGGGCATAAATGTGGTGGTCTGATTTTCTATTCCGATACCCAGTGCCGCATGGATGGCAATAAACTCATCCTTTTCTTCTGGAAAAGTGGCTGTGACGCTGGCTGGTTTTTCGGCTTCTTTTGTGTTTTCAAATATGGTCTTCCGCAACTTTACGGCTACCTGACCTTGAATGGTACCTGCAGATGCCAGGATGAAGACCGCCGCAATGAGGTGTACAGCATTTTTCATAGTTTTCCATGGATTAGGTCTACACAATCTTTAACCGTCTGGCACTTGCCACACTCAGACCCTGATACCCTGTCAGGATCCTTATAAGAAGCAAGGATGCCGTTGAACTTTTCAGGCAGCACATACCTGACCTGGTCTGATGACAGGCCGATGTTGGCGATGAGGTAGTGCCTTTCCAGGATCGCGGAGGGGTCGGTGATCTTCGGCTTTATGCCCATCAATACGCGCCTGACCTTGTCCAATATTTCATTGCGCATTTCCTCGGCGCGAAGAGCGTTTGCAAGGGAATTGATGATAACGTCCTCCTCTGCCGTAGCGGAGGCTCTTAGCAGCACAAGGATTTTTTTTGTCTGCTGAGCGGTGAGTGGTACTTTAATAATAAGATCATCCATAGGGGTGTTGGTTAGGATTGAATTTTTGTTTTGCCTCTGCGGCCACCGGATGGGCGCAAATCATGAACAAAGATGTCAGTCTATGTTAACCCTGGTTAGCGTAAAATTCCCCTTGTGCATACCGTATTTTTCCCGTTCCAGGCATTTTGCCTGCCATGCACGCCGGCCTGTAACTCCGGGCAAGAGCCTCTCGAATGCTCTATTACTTACAATTTTGTATATATATTACTTATAATTTTGTATATTCGTCTTAAATAATGAAAAATGAGCCGGGTTATTGGAGAATTGGAAGAGCTTATTCTATTGGCGGTCTGGATCCTGGAAGGTGATGGATACGGCATTTCAGTAAAAAAGGAAGTGGAACGCCACACGGGCCGCTCTATATTATTGGGTGCCGTGCACATTACGCTCTACCGCCTGCAAGACAAGGGTCTGCTGGAATCAGAGCTTGGCGGCAGCTCTGAAAAGAGAGGAGACCGGCGGAAGCGACTCTTCCGGATCACTAAAAAAGGAATGGTACAGCTGCGGGCGTCGCAGGAGGTACGGCAAAAAATGTGGAGCCTGATCCCGCAACTCAAACCTGGGTCATGAGCAACCAAAGATCATTCGCACGCAGATTGGCCGGCACACTGATTGAACGGTGGGTGGGCCGCGCATACGTCGAGGAGTTTCTGGGCGACCTCGATGAAATGTATGAAGATCGCCTGGCAAGGGGAAAATTCATCGCCGAAGCAATGTATTGGGTCGATAGCATCCATCTGATCTTCGGCTTCTCGTCAACGGAAAAACAACAAAGTCATTCTATGTTTATCGGCAACATGATCAAGATCGCCTGGCGTAGCGCGGTGCGTCAAAAGCAATTCACCATTCTTAACCTGCTAGGCCTCACGTTGGGCATCGCCACCTGCCTGGCCATCGGACTGTATGTTTACGAGGAAAGCACTTACGATTCTTTTCACGTCAATGGCGACCGGATCTACCGGATCAATCAACCCATGATCTGGGGCGACTGGAACGAGCAGCTCTCCTGTATGGGCCCTGGCATCACCGAGGCGATCAGAGCCGAGATACCCGACTTCGAAGAGGTGACAAGAATTATGTTTGCAGATGAACAGCTGATGAGCGTGACCATTGACGATCAGGCAAAGCACTTCAATGAGGCGAAATACTTTATGGCCGAAGACAATTTCTTCAAGGTGTTCACCTTCCCGTTCCTGAAGGGCGATCCCAACACCGCGTTGAAAGAAGCCAACAGCATGGTGATCACCGCTTCAACGGCCAAACGGTACTTTGGTGATGCCGACCCCATGGGTAAGCTGATCGATGTTAAATCCCCAACCGGTACAAATGCACTCTTCACGGTTACCGGCGTGCTTGCCGATGTTCCCGCGCAATCACACCTGCAGTTCGATATGCTCGGCTCACTGGCTTCTGTTACAGGATTCGATAGTGGCCGGTCAACCTGGATCTGGACCATTTTCGGCACCTACGGAATGGTGAAGGAAGGAACGGATGTGGCGGCGCTGACAAAGAAACTTCAGGCGCTTCCTCCCAAGTGGGCTGAGCCAACAACGCAGGGAGTCTTCAATCAAACATTCGAGCAATTCACAAAAGGCCAGCCATGGACAATTTATCTCCAGCCCTTACGGGATATCTACCTGGCGAAGTCGCCAACCTTCAACCGGTTTGGTCCTTCAGGCAACCCGGAGTTTGTGATGATCTTCGGTGCTATTGGCGTGCTCGTGCTCTTGCTGTCGTCCATTAACTTCATGAACCTTTCCACGGCACGATCGAGCAACAGGGCCAAAGAAGTTGGTGTGAGAAAAGTGCTGGGCTCGGAAAAAAATACACTGGTGCGGCAGTTCATCGTCGAATCGGTTTTGTTTGTGACGGTGGGCACGGTGGCGGCATTGGCCATTGTACAACTTTCGTTGAATGCTTTTAATACCCTGGCTGAAAAACAATTAGTGTTGCTGCCACATTTTACCAGTCCGTATTTTCTCGGGGTCATCATCGCTTTTATATTGATCGTTGGGCTTGCCGCGGGAAGTTATCCGGCCTTGTACCTGTCGGCGTTCAAACCCGCAGAAACCCTGAAAGGAAAACTAAGGGCTGGCTTCAAAGGCACCGGCATCCGCAATGGCCTGGTGGTGTTTCAGTTCACGGTCTCCATCGCGCTGATCATTTGCACTTTCTTCGTTCAGAAACAGCTGAACTACACGCGCACCATAGATGTAGGCATCACCAAAGACCACGTGCTGCAGCTTTACAACATGCATCAGTTGGGTGAAGGCGCTGACGTGCTGAAGGCAAGGCTCGAAAACAATCCCGCCTTCACAGTGGTAGCCAAATCGGGTTTCCTGCCACCCAACGTCTGGACGGGCGACCGTTACAGGGCAGAAGGTCCGAATCAACCCGTGGTAGATCTCCACTACATGCGCTGTGACGAAAATTACCTGCCGTTGCTCCAGGCGGAGTTTATCATCGGCCGGAACTTTGATCCTGCCAACGCCGCGGACAAATACAATATTATCATCAACGAAGAAGCTGCCAAGGTTCTGGGCTACGGATCGAAAGAAACATGGCGCGAGAATTCGCCATTGGGAAAATCCGTTGTGCAGTCGTTCGGCTCGGAAGAGAAGCTCCAGATCATCGGTGTGGTCAAAGACTTTAACTTCAACAGTGTGAAGCAAAAGATCGGGCCCTTGCTGATCATGCGCAATGACAATGACAAACACTGGAGCTACGGCGCAGGTTTTCCTTCGTACCTGTCCATGCGGCTCAACCCTGGCTCGGTCAGCAGCGGAGACGAGCTTCAGCGGATCATCGACGGAGTCAAGGCAGAGGTCGCGAAGGTAGATCCCGCCGTCACGTTCCAGTACAGTTTTATGGATGAAGAGTTCGACAACACTTTCCGTGAAGAGCGAAAGATGAGCGTCATCCTGAACCTGTTTACCGTGCTGGCGATCGTTATTGCCTGCCTGGGGTTATTCGGACTGGCTGCATTCTCCGCCGATCAGCGAAAGAAGGAGCTGGGCATCCGGAAGCTGCATGGCGCCAGCGTTCGTCAGCTGGTGTTCCTGTTCTCGTCAGAATTCACCAAGCTTGTGGCACTGAGCATTGTGATCTCAACACCACTTGCATACCTGGCAACGGACTACTGGCTCAGCAACTTCGCTTACAGAACACCGATCAATATCTGGGTGTTTATGGCCGCAGGTGTCACGGCCATGTCGATCGCAGCCTTCACCGTTGGCTTCCAGTCATTTTCCGCGGCCAACGCCAACCCGGCGGAGGTGCTGAAGAATGAGTAGTTAAAGCGTGAGCCGAGCTCGCCTCATATAATGGTTGCGCCCATGTTCATGAGTTGCAGCAAGGCACTTAAGCGAACTTCTTCTACCGTCAATGCGCCCAGCGAAGCGTGCATGATAGCACAGGCACCGGTAGCATGCGGGTCCAGTGAAACATGAAGATCACGCATAATGGCTTCGCGCGCCGTGGTGGAAACGCACCCATGTGTATAGAAGCCAACGATGAGCACAGCGTCAGTGCCGAAAGCGCTGAGCCAGTTGCCAATGTCCGAACCGGTAAAAGCACCATAGACATTTTTGTGAAATTCCTTCTCGAGGTCATTCTCAGGCAATGGACCCAGGCCCTCATAGAATGACGCGCCCCAGGTGCCGGGAACAAAAGCAAGTGATTCTTCTGGCTTGTTAAAATGCCGCACCCAGGCGATCGGGGTTTTTGCCACGCGCGCCTCGCTCACATGTTTTTTAATGGCCTCTATCGCTGAAAGATAATTGGGTACAGGTCTTTTTCCGTTATCGGAGAATTCATTTTGTGCATCAATGACGATGAGCGCTTTCATATTGTTGAATTATGTTGATGCAAGGTGTGGCGGGAATCGTCAGCCGGCAATCCAGTTCTTGCTGATGTTGGCTCCTTCCCAACCGATCATGGCAAGCTTGCGCACTTTGCCAAAATGATAGTTGCCCAACGAGCCTTCTTTGGTGATGATGCGATGACAGGGGATCAGGTAAAGAATGGTATTGGCGGCAACAGCTGAGCCAACAGCCCTTGTAGCATGAGGCTGCCCGATGATCTCGGCGATCTGCTGAAAAGAAGCCAGTGAGCCGAAAGGTATCTTCACCAGTGCTTCCCAAACTTTTATTTGAAAATCGGTTCCTCTCACCAATAGTTGCAGGCTGTCGTGGGCAGCATCACCTGCCTGAGCCGGCCCGCTGGCAAAGATGCGGTGGATATAACCTTGCGTGTAACTGGGTTTGTGTACCAGCTTCGCCAGCTTCCATTGCCTGGCGAACAGCTCAAACTCGTCCCTGCTTTTTTCCTCATCGATGAACTTCAGGGCGCATATGCCTTTTGATGAAACCGCTATGAAACACATCCCGAAAGGTGAAGCATGATACCCGTAAAAGATCTCGAGGTCTCTTCCCTCGCTCTTGTACTGCTGCGGACTCACACCTTCTATCTTCACAAACAGATCATGCACCCTCGATTGGCTGGAGAGACCGGCCAGCTCCGCGGCATAGATCATGTTTTCAGTCTCCTTGATCTTATGCTTCAAATAATCAAGCGTGAGATACTGCAGAAATTTCTTGGGACTGATGCCCACCCAATCCGTAAAGACCCTTTGAAAATGGAAGGGACTCATGTTCACCTTTCCGGCGATCGTATCCAGGTCCGGTTGCTCCGTAAAGCTTTCGGATAAATAGCTGATCGCTTTTTCAATCCTGTAGTAGTTTACGATCTTATCAGACATAATCGTCAAACGTAATTAACTATCAACCGGTTGGCGAATTAGTACATCCTTTCGGATGAATACAATCCAGATCTTGCTATTCAGATGGCGCAAATCCCTCTCTAAAATGCCGTTTATACACCCTATGTTTTGTGTATATTCTTCTGAATTTTGAAACGAAGGCCGGATAGATCGGCGAAACCGGTAATTAATAAATCTAAAATTGTAGTGTATGAGCAAGGTTAAAGTAGCAGCATTTTCAGTCTCCCTGGATGGATTTGGAGCCGGCGTGGAACAAAGTTTAAAAGACCCACTCGGCGTAAGAGGTGAGGAGCTTCACACGTGGATCGTTGGAACAAAAACGTTTAATCGCATGGGTGGCAGGGACGGCGGAAGGGAAGGAGTGGACAATGACTTCGCGGAGAGATCGATGGAGAATATCGGGGCGTGGGTCATGGGCCGCAATATGTTCGGACCGGTTCGCGGACCCTGGCCTGACAACGAGTGGAGAGGCTGGTGGGGTCAAAAACCACCGTATCATGTTCCCGTATTTATTTTAACCCATCATCCAAGAAAGTCTGTTGACATGGAAGGCGATACCACGTTTCATTTTGTTACAGGAGGCCTCAGATCTGCGCTGGAAGAGGCAAAAAAAGTAGCCAACGGTAAAGACATACGCATTGGTGGTGGTGTTTCAACCATCCGTCAATGTTTGCAGGCAGGTTATATCGATGAAATGCACCTGGCAATCTCTCCGGTTTTTCTGGGCTCCGGCGAACACTTATTTTCAGGACTGGATCTGACTGCCCTGGGTTTCAATCAGGTTCAGAAAATAAATGGCGAGGATGCAACGCACATTATTTTGGCAAAGAAGTAGTGGTTGTCTTTCGTATTTAAACATTCGGAAAGGGATTGTCCATAAAAGCGATCTCCCAATAGTAACCATCGAGGTCTTTTATATAACCGCTGTAGCCTCCCCAATCCCTTCGATGCGGTGGATCGGAAACAGTGGCCCCGGCAGTCACGGCCTGCGCTATGATCTGATCAACCTCCTGCGGGGTTTTTACCATATGGCCAAGGCTAAATCCTGGAAATCCTGTTCCATCGTTTTTGGTGTTTCCATCTTTGGCAAGCTTTTCTTTTTCAAACAGGCTCAGCCAGGTGCCTTCCAGTTGAAAGAATGCGATTTGCAGATCTCCATCGCCCTGAATGCCATCTTTTGAAGGAAATCCCATTCCCTCTTTGTAAAAGGCGAAAGACTTGCGCAGATCGTTGACACCGAGGGTGATCACGGTAATTTTAGGTTTCATGGTTGAATGGTTTTGTTCAGGAGTTCCTTGCCGACTGTACAGTACAGCAATGTCAAATTATTTAATTTTGTCGAAGCGTTTATCTAAATTATATAAACGATACACTTATGACTGTAAGAGCTTGTATACCCGTAATTCCCAGCGCCGACCTGGAAAAAAGCCTGCATTTTTGGGTTGAGGGCGTTGGTCTTACGATGGATCGGCCAATGCGACACGACGGCAGACTGATCGGCTGCATGGTCTCCAACGAACACACCTGTTTCTGGCTCAACGAACGGGAAGGAACAACGGTCAGTCCCGAGGGCTATGACGGCATCAAACTTTACTGGACACCGGCAGACATCCATGAGATGAGAAGTCGCCTCACGCAACTTGGATTCGAGGTGTCGGCCATCGAAGATAGAGATTATGGCCAATCCGAATTCTTTGTTACGGACGATGACGGTCACTCACATTGTTTTGGTGTTGCCACAGATTCGATAAAAAAAGTATAGCCGGAAAGTTGGTGCTCATTGTCTTAGGTCCGGCGCCCGTTTCACCTTGTGTGAAAAATTGAATTTGAAGGCACATTGGATCTTATTGGCCACCGCGTGAAAATCATCGCTGAAATTATCTCGTCTTCCGTATTGATATTCGATGCCGAACAGGGCGTTTTCAACCGGGTAGTACCGCAGGTTGATCAGTATGTATTGTCCCTTTCTAAAAGCATCGTGGGCTTGGAGGTCTGAATTTGTGATGGTCAGCACAGAATAACCGATGGAGCTTTTGAGCTTTGGCGCCCAGTCAATTTCGGTGAACAAAAAAAATCCCCATACAGGAAGCGCTTTACCTTTTACGGGCGATGTAGAATTTCCGGAATTGTTCTCTAAAGCCACATCGGGTGACGGATCAGCTATATAATTTTCAAAACCCTCTCCGAGCTCGGCTTGCATCTTAAATCTTGTGCGCCTGGTTCCATCGATGACGGTACTGACATTGACACCCCACCCGATATCGCTCCCGCTTAAATGATAGGCCGATGTGTCTGACTGATCCTTCCAACGGAGATATTTTACAATGCCTGCCATTTGTGTATAGCCCCATCTCCACTGGTGCCGGTAATGCGATGCCACATTGGGTAATGGAAACTGCGGTCTGGTATTCGCGATGTCTACCGTGTTGGCGTAATCAGTTCTGTCTGCTGTGCCTCCTGGCCTTTCGAGTGCAACTGCAAACCTGTTGGTGGTTGTGCGCACGGGTGTGTACCGGAGCTGTATGTTCAAAAAAAAGATCCTGGAGCTTGGTCCCCAGTAATCCAGCGTAACGGGAAACACATCTGTATCCATAAAGGTAGAAGGGGTCTGGCCTGCCAGGAATTTTCCCAGCTGACCGAAACCGTTCACTAAATGAAGGGTGGTTTGGCCGGCATCTTTTCCGAAACCAAAAAAATCAAAATCGAATTGTGTTTTTAGATCACCCAGCGATGTTTTGGTGACGCTTCTTACACCAACTCTTGTTTGCCTTACACTGATAAAATAATTTCCGGCGGGTGCGAATTCACCTTTGTGCCCGGGTAGTTTGGTGGGCCGCATCACATCGAACCATGCCGGGTCAATGGTATTGAAATTGTAACCTGCATCTGTCAACACATATCCGTATACTTCGAAGCTGTTCTGATCGTTTTGCGTAAAACCAAAAAACGGAAGCAATGAAGCCAAAATGTAAACCCCGAGGGTTTTGCACCGATTTGTTGCCACGATCATTGCTTCAGTTATGACATTATTGCGTGGCCAGATTTCTCCAGAAACGTTCAAGGCTTTGGTCTCCTCCGAAAAGTGTAGTGAAGATGGTAGAGTCGGCCAACAGAATATCACCCGCTCTTTCTGCATTGGGAGGCATCCACAAAAACATATTAAACTCCCGGTTGCCTGCTTCTATAAAAGGATGCGGGTGCGTCATGTCTATCGGCTGGCGGGCAAGCACGTGAATGAGCCCAGGGTCGTCGGTTGTAACAGCATAATGCGGAAGATGCATGTGAAAATTAAAAGTGCTGACACCCTCGAGCCAGCCGCGCTTATCGTAGTCCAGTTGCCTCGAGAGTGGTACCAGTTGATTTTTCGTTCCTTTCATTGTTGCCGGCCTTAGGCCAAACCTGTTTTCTACAGGAACGCCCAACCCTTTCATCAGCGATCTGGTGTATTTTCCAAAGCGTTGCTGGCGTGGCACCAGCGGGTCGCCATGATGCATGTATTCCAATTGCCGCTGACTTAGATCTTCACAAAAGCCTACATCGTGGTGCGGGCCGAGGATCAGGCAGGTGCCTTCTTTTTTTAAGAATTGTTTTAGTGCGTCGATCTCGTCCTGCGAAGCTTCCTGTTCTGTTAGCACGTGATCAAGGCCGAATACAAGGAGTGTATCCGTGTCGTCAAGTATACGTTCATCTATCGGCAGTCGCTGGCCGGCCTGGTCGATGCGCTGGTAGTCGGGAACAGGATAGCCGGTGATGCTCTCAATAACCTGCTGAAATCTTACGATGCTGAGATGGAAAAGCTCCAATGTTCCTGCAATACCTTGTAAAAATTGTTTTTCGGAAAATTCTTCCGATTCATACAAAGGCCATCCAACCCTGCGCACTTCCGTCAGGGTTGAAAAACGATTGTCAAGTTCGGTTACATCCCTGTTCGCTTCCCACGGGTAGCTCCATGTCCAGTAGATACTAAATCTTTTTCTGCCGCTGCTATACTTGCGTGGTTTAAATATGCCGTTGTAAGCACGTGGTGATGGATAGCTCATGAGATCGGTTGTTAAATTATTTCAGCGTGGCAAGGTATTTCAGCGCCCTTATTCCCGGCAAAAAGAAATAGGCACCTCCCGTAACAGTAGTGAAAGCGTTGAGGCCCTTTACCTTCTTTTTAATGGGCCGTTTTGGAATGGTCATTTCGAACGCACCGTTTACACTTCCGGCAAAGGGATCATTTTCGTTCAGCGCTTCAAACTCCGGGTCATTGGCCCACACAGAGATCAGGAACTCGAATTGCCTGGAGAGGTCGGCGCAGCCCGCGAAAACGGCAATACCCCGGTTGGCGCCGTCATCAGGAGCATCGTCAGGAAGATAAGGACCATAAGTGCCACCCCTTCGGATGATGAGCCTTCGATCCATGATCCTCGATACCCTGGTGTCACGTACATTCATTCTTCTGATATGCGCACCAATGGGACAGGCATACCCGTGCGGATCCATTTTTTCATAGTCAAAATTGTTGTTCCTTCTGTCATCAAATCCCAATGCGCGATCGTCTCTTTCTGGCGACAACACCAGTGGCGCTCCGGTTTTTCTCCACCGGCCCATCAGTTTTGCCGCCACCAGTTCCTGCTCCTCTTCTGTTTTTCCATTGGCCCTCAGAAA
Source organism: Chryseosolibacter histidinae (assembly GCF_018598225.1). Taxonomy (GTDB): domain Bacteria; phylum Bacteroidota; class Bacteroidia; order Cytophagales; family Cyclobacteriaceae; genus Chryseosolibacter; species Chryseosolibacter histidini. The sequence continues at coordinate 255,338 of NZ_JAHESF010000005.1, forward strand.
TTCGCGGAAGGCCCCAACATGCTCGCGCATCTTTCTATAGGCAAGAAAGCTTCCGTTCCTTGAAAGAATTTCCGGCCGGGGTTGATCGGGGATCAGGCCTGTTTCGTCAGGGTATCCAAGAAAAAATTCTCCGGGTTTACTTGCCTTCGGCGACCCGGGTGTCGGTTCGATTCCCATTCCCTCGATGACAGGAGTGGTGAGGCGATCGCGATAACCGAAGTGTTCGTGCACATAATCATAAGGAGGTACTGCTTCCAGCAGCAGCGATGAAAGTATCTGTACATCGGGATTATCTTTAAGATAAGCGTCATGCCTGGTGACACATCGTTTTCTTTCCTCCTTGTCTTTAGCAAAGAGTATCACTACTGCATGGAGATCTTTACTGGTGATGTTGTCTTCCCAGTGATCAGGATGATGGATGCCGGTATCACCAAGAATTGATGCACGGGCGGCCATCCCCTGGCGGAATGGTTCCGGAAATGTTGCAAGCGAAGCTTCGTCAAGTCCCAGCCTGCGCAAGCCCTCAAAGGTAAAAGCCAGGCTTATCCACCGCATGTCAGATTCGTTTGCGGCCATCACGGCCCTGGCGGTACCAACAATATCAGTCAAAGCGTTTATCCATTTGCGCCCACCGGCAGCGGTGCGAAAAGTCATAAAATTATATTGCGCAATAGAAGCGTTTGGACGTGTTAGGAGATAATGTTGGATATCTTCCAGTTCGAGCATTGTGTTTATTTTAAAAGGGTTTATTGCATCTGGTCCAGCATCTCTGTAAACGCTTCTTTCAGCTTCAGCGCTTTTTTTACTTCATCGGCCGAAACATAAGGGTATTCGCCATACTCCAAAAAGCTGGGGCAATGATGCTCGCGGAAAAAGCTGATCACAGCGTTAACGTTGGTTCTCCAATCTTCAGGCCACCCCTCCAGGTTAACGAACACAGTGGTGATGCCTGTGGCGTTGAAGAGGGCCACGGCGTCTTCGATGTATTTATCAAAATCGGTATCAAAAATTCCCTGGTACATAAAGTGTAAACCAGAGCCTACATCAAATAAAACCCACCGCAGGTAGTGAAGCTTAAGGGGCGCAAGAACATCAGGACTCGCCTTGACGGCCTCTTCAATGGTTTTGCCATAGTCGCGAATAGCCTGCTCTTTGCCGGGTTTAACCTTGGCAATGACGGAAAAGCCATAGTTGGCAGGTGTCTGCGGAAAAACGGGACCGTAACGACCCTCTTCCTTTTCAAAATAACCTTCCTTGGGAATAGAAAGTGCGGCGGGCGTTGCCCAGCCATCTTTTAAGGTGTGTACCATAATTATTTTGATTTAATTAATTGACAAACAATGATAGCTAAAACCGTTGCGCTGATTGATGAAGACCGGTATGTTTTACGGCATATAACGGTATTTTACTTTGCTCCAGGAAATTTTTGATCTAACTATACATGGGCGGCAACTCCTGCATATTAAATATGAGGATGTGGAGTCGAATGTGATTTTCCGGGTGCTGATAAAAAAATGAAAGCGGAAGCTTATGGGTAAGACAATGCGGGCGGTGAACAACGATTTCTCGGGAAAAAACCTCCGTAATACTTCATTCAAAAATGCTGACTTGCCCAATGCTTTGTTTCTTAAGAGCGACTTGCGCGGCGCAGATTTTAGCGGAGCGAACCTGGCCGGGGCCAAATTTGAAGGGGCGAAAACGGGAATTACGCCCTTATACACGGTGCTTATATTCATCGCTGTGTTGGGAGTGTCTTTGCTCTCGGGATACATAGCAATGCTTACCGGCCAATTGATTCAATCCATGATCCAATCACCCAAACAAAATGTTTGCATAGCCGGATACCTGTCAGCTGTGATCATCACTGTTTTTGCGGTGTTTTCAACCTGGCGTGGTGTTGGATATGCCGTCAGGCAATTGATCGCTCCGGTGTTACTTTCCGCGATGGCGCTGGTGGCGATTGGCTATCTCACAGGACTCGGAGATGGTCATGCGATGCGCTATTTGATCCTCTCATTGGTGCTGATCGTTGCCATGTTTGTTGTTGGAACCGTTGCACGCGCACTGGCCGGTTCATTATCTGTATTGATATTTTGGGTCGTTGCCGTGCTCGGTTCGGTTTATGGAAGAAGCCTGGGTGGCGGAATCGGTACGGTAGTGATGGCCATAGCCTGTGCACAAATCAGCAAGCGTGCACTCAATGGCGATCATGGGTTTGAGGTGTTGAAAAATATGGCATTATCCATGACTGCAAAATTCGGCACCTCGTTCAGGAATGCCAAACTTGATAACGCTGATTTTTCACATGCAATACTCCGCAATGCCGACTTCACAAATGCCCGTACCCCGCTCGTGCGATGGGGAAATAGCAAAAAAATCAATTGTAAAAAATAATAAACCATTGCGCCTGGCGCTATCAGGGAAGCCCTGCTTGTGCGTACCCTTTGCTCGAAGACTTGCATCAGAAGTATTGGGAATGGGTATACCTATGCCTGGCGCAAGTCTTCTGGCTTGCGCGATGGCATGCGGGTGACTTGTGCCTGAGCTCCGTTTAAGTCTTTAGACTTCATTTTCCCAGACAGATTCAGCAGTCAGAAGACTGCAATCATGAAAGGCACAAGTCCTGCTTGCGCGCATACCTCTGCAGGAAGACTTGCGCCAGCTGGGTGGGTGAGGAGAGTGTATCTAGCCCGGGTGTGCAGTCCATTAAAAATAATCATGAACCCAGGTACTTAAATCTTGTGAGTCTAGTGTTTTACAACACAATTCTACCTATCTTCCTTACATAACCCTAAAATTTATGGCTATCAAAAATTGGTTAATTGCAATGGTGCCTGCATTGTGGTTAGTTGCTTGCGAGGAAGATCCTGACACCAAGTCTCAAAACACATTTACATTTAATTCAAAGGTATATGCGGCAGAGGCGATACGCTGTGATGTCAGGTCCTCTTATTATTTAATACAAGCTTCTATTGGACTTCCCAGTGAGTCAAGGTACTCATTTTGTGATGTGAAATTTTTTGGAAGTAATAGTACCTTGCCGGTAGCGGGAACCTATAAAGTTGTTGCAGGTGCCACACCGCCGAATACGCTGCCACTTTCTGATGAAGTCGTTATCACGATAGCTGTTGTAGAGACCAAAAATACAGGCGCTGAAGAAGGACAATCAGGCACACTTACAGTAACGTATGTCAATAACCGACCTGTTTTAGATTTTACTGCTGTTGTGGTAAAGAACAGTGGAAACAATCTTTCCAGCACTGCCTCAGGACATTTTGGCTGTCAATAGAAATACTGGGGCGCTCTTTAGATTTCATTTCTCAATAGATTCAGCAGTCAGAAGACTGCAATGATGAAAAGGCACAAGTCCTGCTCGCGCGCATACCTCTGCAGGAAGACTTGCGCCAGACGCGTGTTTTGAAAACACCTTCTATATCATGTGGCTGGCGCAAGTCTTATGGCTTGCGCGATGGCATGCGGGTGACTTGCGCCTGAAAATCCGTAAAGTCTTTAGACTTCATTTCCTCAAACAGTTCCATTATATTCACCCAATGGAGAAACTTACTGTACCGTCGCGCTGGTATCGTCTGATCCCTGTTGCGTTCATCACTTACAGCCTGGCGTATCTCGACCGCGCTAATTTCGGTTTTGGTACGGCGGGCGGCATGGCCACAGATCTTGGTATCGATCAACGCACCTCTTCCTTGCTGAGCTCGCTTTTTTTCCTGGGCTATTTTTTCTTTCAGATCCCGGGTACGTTGTATGCCGTTCAGCGAAGCGCCAAAAAGCTGATCTTCTGGTCGCTGATCTTATGGGGAGCGCTGGCAACGGCAACCGGTATGATCAACGATGTGAGGGTGCTGATCGTGATCCGGTTTATGCTTGGCGTTATGGAAAGTGCCGTGATGCCGGCGATGATCATTTTGCTGAGCCGTTGGTTCACCAAGTCAGAGCGTTCACGCGCCAATACCTTCCTGATCCTTGGTAACCCCGTTACAATTCTCTGGATGTCCATTCTTTCAGGCTATCTCATCAACGCTATGGGGTGGCGCTGGATGTTTATCCTGGAGGGCTTACCGGCGATCGTCTGGGCCTTCATCTGGTGGCGTATTGTTGATGACACACCTGAAAGGGCTACATGGCTTACTTCCGACGACAAGGCAAAACTTCAGCAGGTCCTGGAACAGGAACAGCAGAACATCAAACCGGTAAAAAATTATGCGGAGGCCTTTCGCTCACGTGTGGTCATCCTTTTGTCGCTCCAGTATGCATTCTGGAGTGTAGGGGTTTACGGATTTGTGATGTGGCTTCCTTCCATCATCAAAGCGGCTCCCGCTATGGATATCGTCAAAACGGGATGGCTATCCGCCTTGCCTTATGTGTTTGCCATCGTGGGCATGCTGGTGGTATCTCATTATTCTGATAAGCTTCAGCGACGCAAGGAGTTTATCTGGACCTGTCTCCTGATCGGCGCTATTGCCTTTTACGGATCCTATCTTATTGGCGGCGATAATTTCTGGCTTTCATTCACATTGCTCACCGTCGCGGGCGCTGCCATGTACGCACCTTACGGGCCTTTCTTTGCCATGATCACTGAATCTCTCCCGAAACATGTAACAGGCGGTGCGGTTGCACTGATCAACAGCTTCGGCGCCCTGGGCTCGTTCGCCGGTTCTTACTTCGTCGGTTACCTGAATGGGACCACCGGAGGCTTCGGTGCCTCTTATAACTTCATGGCTTCAGCGCTGCTGATCTCCGTGGTGTTAACGCTCGTGGCAGTGAATGGCAGGCAACATCGCGAAGTTGCAAGTCCCGATGTTGCATAAATTTTTTGTAACCTCACCTTAACTCAAAAAAAGCCCCATCATTGGGGCAAATCTTTTGGCTATGTTGGGAAGGTCTCACTTCAACTCACATGCCGATGATTTTACAAACACCGGATTGCATCGGCTGTATTTACCATCAAAAACAATTTCAAAGTCTTTGTTGGGACTCAGTGATTTCAGATAATAGTCTGTGGTGATCACTTGCGCGCCAGAACGGATGGCTGCTTCAAACCTGCGCTTGTCTCCGGTTCGCGCCTCTCTGGTGTCGGCATCAGAACGGGTGCGTACCATAAACCCTTGCTTTACCCGTGCAGCGATATCTTTCTCCTGCTCGATGGGATCGTTCATGATGAAAAAAGCCGCATGTGGATTCTCTGAGTCGGTATTGGCGAACATGGGTCTTGCATAGGCTTCATCTCCTGTTATGTACAAGTCCGTGAGATCTTTTCCGGCATCCAGTACAAAAAGTATTTTTCCCCTCGCTTCGGCAAGATCTGGCCAGCCTTTATCCACGATTGCCTTTCTTAACGTTTTTTGTTTTCCTTTTACCTGTTTCGGCGTGATCAAATGATCCACATCCAAGACCTTAAGAATTTCCTTATCGAGTGCGTCCAATACTTTTTTATCAAACGGGATAACTTTTGCAAAACCAGGCTTGTCAAGTCCTGAGGTTTTGGGATTGATGGTAATGATGATCGGAAGGTGATCGCTATGTGACTGCGACCAGTCCTTAATGTCAGATAGACACGCCTTGAAGGTAGCGCAATGACTTCTGAAATCGATATCAGGCACATGAAGCACTTTGAAGCCAGGATCTTTCATGGCCTCCGGGTTGTAAGGCATGGCCTGCACGCCCTGGGCGTTGAGCATGTCAAGTCCTTTCGGATGTGAGAACCGACCGCCCTCCGGATCGTAGAGCACATCTATCTCCAAACCTCTCAAGCCAAGATCTAATTGTTCCGTAAGGGAAATGTGTGCATAGTCTAATCCTTTTGCTTCAGGACGTTCTGCCAGGATCAAATCCATCAGCGGCTTTTCGATACCGATCTTGTAACTGTTATGACTGCCGATGACCTGCACCTGGTTCATCTTCAGGTGAACGGCGCCCCCGGAGTGCTGGCCTCTCAATGCGGCAAACGACAGGCAAACGAATACTACTGTTAAAGTAAAGTGTTTATGTAAGTGGTTCATAGGTGATGTACGATGAGGTAAAAAAAGGTCGAAGGCTACACTGAGCTTTCGACCTTTCATGATCAGCTTATTTTTTTAATCGGCTGACAACTTTCTAGTATCCCTGATTTTGCACCAGGTATCCTTTTTCATTGGAAGCACCGTCGATTGCTCTCTGAGGGATCGGGAACAACCTTTTGCGCACATCGGTATCGGTCTTGCCTGTCCAGATCCCTTCGTATTTGCCAAACCGTATTTGATAGGTCCGTCTCAGGCCTTCCCAGTACAGCTCGAATCCTGATTCGCGGAACAACGTATTCAGGTCAATAGAAGTCAAAGCTTTGGGCGTTTGCGCAGGCCGCGCGGTTCTGGAAGTTCTCAGCGTATTAACATCCGCCAGCGCTCCGGCGTTGTCGCCATTTCTCAGCTTGGCTTCGGCACGCATCAGGTAGACCTCTCCCAACCGGATCAACACAATGTCTACGCTGCTGTAAGAGCAACAATTGGTAGCGGTATGGCTGAACTGGTATTTCGAAAACCTGTGACCTGTGTTGTGCAGACTTCCCTGTTCCGTAAAATCGACATTGAGCGTATGATCTACATAGCGGAGGTTTGCGCCGCTGGTTCTTCTGTTGATCACGGGATAGATCCTTACCTTTCCATCGTCGCAGGTCATAATTTTACCGGTGGCATCTTTTCTGGGGCCCCATATCACACCACGAATAATTCCTCTGTCGATCTCAAACTTGGTAGCGTCCACACAATAGTAATGATTCGCGTCATTCAGAGGCGTTACGCCTGTAAGATCTTTGAGGGCGTCAGGTATAACGGTGTTCTTCTGATAAAAACGGGCATCTGTCTCGGCCAGATCGGCGCTGCCATAAGCATCAACCCAGGTTTGAATAAAATCAGGAGTGGCTGCCGCGGCATCGGTTCCCCTGGTGCTTGGAAATTCCGGTCTTGGAACCTGGTCACCGGAGATCGACCAATAAGCCCACCTGCTGTGCTCGGTTTCAAGCACACCTCTTTGGTCTTGTGCAAAAATAATTTCCGGGTTCGTGTGGTTATTATCGTTGAACAGATCGAAGTATTCGGGTGACAATGAATGAGACCCTGAAATAATGCTGCTTGTATACTGTATCACCTTATCCATATCTTCTTTCTTAAAATCAGGTACGCCATAAGGATCGCGATACACGGCAGCGTTCAGGTATAAACGGGCCAGCAAAGCGCGTACAGCGTCCTGGTTAAGTCTGCCGGAGCCGTTGTCATTATTCATAACATCCACCACCGACAGAAGCTTACTTTCAATATAATCGACTGCCTTTTGCCCCCTGAGAAGCTCGGACGTCTGGTTCGGATTGTCTTTTTTGAAAACAAGACCCCAGTTGTCGAGCGCCAGCATGTTGAGGTATGCCTGCATGGCTACCATTTCATAAAGCGCATGCTGTGCCGCCTGGTTACCCTTGCCAACTTCTTCCTTTAACTTGTCTTCTGCAACTACCGCTCTCGACAGGCATATTGTGATGTAAGTCCAGGCATCTGTTACCAAAGCGTTGCTGGGGGTCACAAGATGCTGGTGAACCGCTATGTACTTGCCGCCGTCATACCAGTCAGTACCGCCACGGAAAGGAAGGATCGCCTCATCGGAAGCAACTTCCTGAAGTCCGAAATTTACCGTATGCATCCACACCTGGCGGAGAAGGCCATACACGGGCGCGATCGATCCGCTGACAACTTCTGCCTGGCCTGTTCCGGTCAGAGACTCGTCGAGAATATCTTCCTCCAGGGAGGTACAAGCGAAAACTGCGAGTAAGAATATACCTATCGGCAGTGCTTTATTAAATCTTATATTTTTCATCTGATTTCTTTTTCTAAGTGTTATGAAGAGAATCGTTCGTTTTCCTGTCAGAAGGTTACATTAAGACCGACCATGAAAGTTCTTGCCTTTGGATAAGTGAAATAGTCTACGCCAAAGGTTTGAATACCTCCTGAGGTTGTTCCTGTATTGATCTCAGGGTCATATCCGGAATAGTCTGTTATGGTGAACAGGTTTTGACCGGTTACTGACAGGCGCACATTCTGGAACACGTTTGACAGGCCGATCTTGGATGCGCTCAGGTTATATGCCAGTGTGGCGTTATTCAATCTCAGGAAAGCCCCACTCTCCAAATAACGTGTGGATACGGTATTGGCGTTTGTAATTGCCTCATTAGGATACTGAACCGCAAAAGCCGTGGTATTGTTGGATTTGGTCAATAGTGGCCTGGTGAACAGGCTCATGGCCGTATGATTGTATACCTTGTTTCCCGCCACGCCATTGAAGTTGATACCCAGGTCAAAATTTTTGTACTTCAGGTTCAGGTGATAAGCATACATGAGCTTGGGAATAGCGCTGCCCACCACGCTCCGGTCGTTGTCGAGGTCTGCACCATCCGGAACATTGTCCTTGTACCTATTGAAGCCGTCTTCACCAATACCTTCAAATTCCTTCATATAGAAGGCACCTATTGGCTCGTTGTTGATATAGCCATTGATGGTGGCGCCAGTCTGGCCGGCGCCCTGGGCCACGCCTGTGGTCAGCACCGTATAGGGAGAGTCTTTTACTTTGTTTTGAATGAAGGTGATGTTACCGCCTATACTATAGGAGAAGTCTCCGCGTGTATTGCCATTATAATCCAACGTGAGCTCGATGCCGTTGTTTTGGATTTTCATATCCCGGATGTTGGTCCAGTATGTAGCGGTAGGCTGAACAGGATCGGCAGGCACTACTTCCAGGAGGATATTGGATGACTGCTTATTGAAGTAATCCACACTACCGCTCAATTGATTGTGAAACATCGCGAAGTCAACGCCTGCATTTATTTGAGTAGATACCTCCCATTGCAGATCGGGGTTCGCTATACGTGTAAACACTATTCCATACGGGTAACCGCCAATAGAAGTGGCGTTGGGATCGATGGGATACGTGTTATAGCTTGAGGTACCTGTTGCTAAACGGTCTTCCGAATAGCTGCCTTTTGTGATCTTGGAGGGGATCTCCTGGTTACCCGTTTGACCCCAGCTTGCACGCAGCTTCAGGTTGTCGAAAAGCGGGCCGTTCATGAAATTTTCATTGCTGATATTCCAGCCCAGCGCAACAGAAGGGAAATAACCATACTTATTGTTTGCGCCAAACTTCGAAGATCCATCGGCGCGAAGGGTTGCCGTGAACAGGTACTTATCGTCGTAGCCGTAGTTAAGTCTTCCGAAGTATGATTGCAACTCGTTCTTAACGGCAGAGGCGGTCACTGACGTAGGTGTATTACTTGGGGTAGGCGTGGTTGGACTGGTATGGTCCTGGTACCTGGGGTCGATATTATTATTGGCGAAGCCGTTGTAGTTAAACGTCCTGTTCTCTTCCAAGAAGTTTTGGTAAGAATGCCCGGCCAATACCGTAACGTTGTGAACACTTTTATGCCAGTTATAAGTAAGTGTATTCTCTACCAGCTTATTGGTGTTGGAGGCGATGAGCGTGGAAAGTGTGCCGTTTGAAACATTAGACTCATTGATAACAGCCGGGTAGGGTTTGTACTGCTGGTCTTTGACGGTAGCGGAGTAGTCAACGCCGAGGTTCAGCTTATAAACAAGGCCGTCGAGTATTTCTACAGACGGTGCGATGCTCGCCAGAATGCGGTTATTGATGGCCTCATCGCTATAGAGCTGATACCTTTTCAGGGGATTCAGGGCATTGGTAGGCAACAGGGTAGGCTCACCATCGGTATATGCCGGAATGGTGGGGTTCAGGTTGATCATGTCACTGAGCGTGGAATTGATGCTCGGGCGCAAATTTTCCGTGTGAGACGCCGTGAGGTTGTAGTCTATATTCAGCCTGCCGTTGATCGCTTTTTGATTCATGTTCAGCTTGCCGGAATAACGTTTCAGGTCGCTTTTCTTCAGGATGCCTTCCTGGTCCTGAACGCCGACGGATGCATAATAGGAGAATTTCTCTGTGGCTGCGCCGCCGATGGAAAAGTCGAACTTTTTTGAAAGGCCTGTTTGAGTCAATTCATCCTGCCAATCGGTGTTTCCCCCCAGGTCGGTCAAAGTTCCACCTGCGGCCACTACCTGCTGACGGAACTCGTCGGCACTGAACACATCTATTTTATTAGACAGGGATGACCATGCCGCGGAAGCAGAGAAATTCATTTCTGTTTTTCCGGATCTTCCTTTCTTCGTGGTGATAACCACAACCCCATTCGATGCCCTGGCACCATATACGGCTGTAGCGCTGGCATCTTTCAGCACGTCTATGCTTTCAATATCGGCGGGGTTAAGAAAGTTCAGGGGGTTGGTGTCAACGCCCTGCGTTGAATTGTCGAGCAAAAAGCCATCCACCACGTAAAGAGGTTGTGTTCCGGAGCGCAAGCTTCCGATGCCACGGATAATAACGTTTTGCGCAGCACCGGGCTCACCACTCGTGCTGGTCACGTTTACACCTGAAATTTTTCCCTGTAAAAGCTGCCCGGGGTTGGTAACAACGCCCTGGTTGAAGCTTTCACTCTTTAAAGAAGTGATGGCACCCGTTACATCAGATTTTTTCTGTGTACCGTAACCTACCACCACAAGCTCTGCCAATGTCTGGGCGCTGGAGACGAGCGACACGGAAATTTCTGACTGATTTCCTACCGTCACTTCCTGTGTTTCAGTACCAACAAAGCTAAAAACCAGAACGGCATTTGACGATGATACAACGATCCTGTAGTTGCCCTCGGCGTCACTCACGGTTCCGTTTGTCGTGCCTTTTTCGTGGATGTTAACACCAGGCATCGCCACGCCGTCTGCATCTTTTACTTTTCCTGTCACTGTTTGCCCTTGCAGATACAGGTGGTCTTTTGCCAGTACATGTTGCGGAAGGCAGGCAAGGGATAACGATCCCACTGCCAGGAAGCACTTTAAACTGAGTGCTCGCAGTTGGCTCCCCGGACGGAGCAGGTGGTACAAAGTTTTCATTGAATAAGGCGTTAAAGGTTATAAGATGAATGATTGTTTTAGCCTGGTCTCCAGGCCTAATGAAAAATACAAAATAAAAGAGGAATTGAGAGCGGAAATGAAACTCTATGTTAAGTTTAAGTTAGTGATCCACTAAGATTTTGGCGGTGGGAGGGGGGAATAGTTCATGTGGAGTGCACTGGGACTTACTGGCTCAAGAATTATAAAATTCCCATGAGCCATTTCGAATCTCGATTAATTTAGATACTTTGGGGTGAGCCCATCATTCCGGTCTTTAAATACAGGACTAGGAATGAGTGGGCTTTTTCATTTCATGGACCGGAAACAAATTATTAAGCCAAATAAGCAATAACATCTACGTTTAAAGAAACTCCTATGAGATTAATCACTATCTGTTGCATCCTGCTGATTCACTTTGGCCTTTATTCACAAGACACTAAGAGGAAACTATACAAGGAAAAAAATAGCAAGGGCATTGTCGAAGAAGTAGCCTTTGATAAAATGATCTCCCGGTATATCACCTATGCAATTACTGGTGAACAAAATCCTACGGCTGGTATAAAAGTCGATCTGGCAAAGGCAACTGGTACGCTTACAGGATACATTATTAACGAAAAAGGGTTTGATGTTTTGATCGATGTAGGTTTGGGCGTGACGGAGGGAAGTGCTGCGATATTCGATAGCTACAAAAACCTGCATTCGGATTTCAATGCCACAGTGAATTTTGTTTGGACTCCGCGGTGGTCCTCCGCATTAATGTACCCTAAGATTGCCGATGTCGTTCGAACATCCCGGCAGATTTTCAAGACAAATCTGTATACTAACAAGACAGATTCGTTGTTGACTGTGCTTTTGATTATAAAGGCGAATAAATTGAAAGTTGAAGACAGTAACGGAAACTTGTATCCATTTTCTGCAACGGACTACCTCAATGAACAATTGCTTGATTCTAAGCTGGTGGGGGATGAGGAATATGACGACGCAATCAAATATATAAAAAGCATCATAGCCAACGAAGATCAGATAACATCTGATGGATTTAAGGACGAGGATACTGTGAAATTATCATCAACACAACAGCAACTCCTTCGCGATCTTGCCAAGCGTTATGTGCCGGAAATAAAAACAAACAAGCTTGTGTTCATGTACAAAACACTTTCCTTGACAAAAGCAAGATCTGACTTAATGCTTGCAGATCTTATTAGAGCCATGGGTAAAATCATCAGCGGGCGTGATGAAAATGTGAACTATCAGCTTGCGCTGGCGGAAAAGTACTGGACGGTTAAGAATCTGAAATGGGTAACTTTTACTCCGTTTGTGAGACGTCAGGGATTTTCGTTGTTCGATCAAAGTGCGTTGAACAGAACTGATACCTCCAGCGTCACCTTCGGACTAGGAATAAGATTCAATCAATTGGTGGATTGGCGAACCGGGTTGTTTCACTGGAAAGCTGGCCTCGATTTCTTTCGGGCCAACAACCTGACCGATTTTACAAAAGTCGAATACGTGCAGCGGGACTCCCTCACCTCCGACAAAGGCAAATATCTTTATTCGGAAAAGAAAGGCGTGAGTTATACTGGTATGACACTTGATCGCGATTTCGGAATTGCGTTCTCCATCGAAGCGTATCTGTTCTTGTCAAAACGAAACTTCTTTCCGGGCGTATATGTCAAGTATGACATTACTCAATCGAAGGTTCTTAAAAATGATAATGTCTCTGTGATAGAATTCGGGTTTCCATTCAATATCAACTCACCTGATAAAAGTAAAAGCGCATTGTCCGTTGCACCGTATATGCGGTTCGCAAATCTTAATGCAGTTGACAATCCGGAAATCGCTAATGAAATTGAACGAGACGATTTTCAGATAGGCCTTCGTATAGGACTTCCGATTAATATCGCTAGCAATGGAATGAAATAGCACGACTAAGTCGAGAGCGGGGAACGTGTGTAGACTTGTTCACCCCAACAGGTTCGGCAGTCAGAAGACTGCTGGTGTGAAAGGCACAAGTCCTGCTTGCGCGTATGCCCTTTGCTGGAAGACTTGCGCCAGGAAAATTCGGTTATTTCTCAAGTTTTCTCGGAAGTATTTTCCATGGCCCATAAGCAGGTACGATACCTGTTCCTCCACAAGCCGAATGCCAGTGCGACCAGGCTTTACCTCCTGTTCCATCACAGCCACTGCAGACCATTAATGGACCTTCATGTTGTATTGCTAGTATTCCAGTTCCACCACATGGCTCATGCCAGTGCGGCCAGGATCTTCCTCCTGTTCCTTCACAGGAAAGACATTGAACTATTGAAACCCCTCCGGGATTTAGTTCAATAATTGTAATCTTACTCATGTGCTCAAATCTTTTAGTTGTTTGGTATCCGTGTTATTTTACAACAACGAAGCCGGTTTCTAGTTCTCTTGGTCTACAGACATCACATCCACTACATGAATTGAGATCGTTATTACAAACCATGCCTGGCGCAAGTCTTTTGGCTTGTGCGATGGCAGGCGGGTGACTTGTGCCTGATCTTCTGTAAAGTCTTTTAGACTTCATTTACCCCAACAGATTCGGCTGTTTCTATGCCTCTAATTGTTTTGCGCTTCGGTGATAACAGGTAAGTCTATTTCCGGCGCAGCCGGAAGAGGACGTACAACCGCTTTGATTTTAGACTTCGTCTTTTTTGCTCCGATCATCTTGATCTTTTCAAGATTCACTGGTTGACAGATTACTGTGTTGAGTGCATTCTTGATTTCAATTTCTTCAAACTTGCTTTTGTACTTCGCTTTTAATTCACGTCTTAAAAGATTGATCACTTTGTTGTGGTATAACAATCCAGCGATAGTGTAGGTTTCTAGTGCTGAGAATCGGTTCCAGAGAAAGTCAAGGCTTTTCTTGATAACACCATCTCTGCACAGATATTGAAGCTGTTCAACGCTTTCCTTGATCTTGCTGCTATCGCTGAGATCAACTTTGAAAACAAGTTTGGATTCAATGGGCTTAGTGAACAGGATCTTATACAAATCAAGTTCTCTTCCATTGGTAAGTACCGCCCATTCTACACCCTCGTTCGCGCCGTAGTTGATTGCTTGACGAAGGTGTTTATCGGAGAGATCGAGTGACAGGGCTTTGACTTCAACCAAGAAATGGCGTGTCCCTTTCGTTTGGATCATGTAATCGGCATACGTGCCTCTGATCATGTACTCCGTTTTGATTTCATCAAGCGATTCAAAACCTAACACATTGCTGAGAAGATCATTGACGAGTAGCCGGGTTCCTGATTCGTCCAGGTCGCCAAGCTGTTTTTTGCCGAAGTATTTCTTTTGAAATGTTTTTAGGCTGGCTATAAGCCTTTGTTTTTTACTTGTGGGGAGCATAAGCGAAAGGGGTTTAGGTGGAGTAAATACAAAAGCCCATCATCCGCCAGTTCTTTGATGGCAGTGATGGGCTCCTCTACGTATAAAATTAGATTTTCTTTGACTGAAACCAAAGTTATGTTTGAGCCTCAATTGCATTAATTGGTACTTTATTGTTTGGATAGTAATACAGAACTGGCGTCAATACTTTGTACTTACTTACCAAAAACCATCTTTCATGGGTATGACTAGTTCCCTGAGAGTCCGAAATACATAATATCTCATTTCTAAAAATCGACCAATAACTAATCAGTTGTGAGAATAATTTTTTGCGCATTTGATTCCGTTTACTCATAAAACCAACAGTCAGAAGACTGCCATTGTGAAAGGCACAAGTCCTGCTTGCGCGCATGCCTTTGCTGGAAGACTTGCGCCAGGCGAGGTACCTCGTAAAAATTAGCACATTTTATATTGAATCTTAAAGTCTTATATACACTATAAGAACACTTTAGTGAAATTTGACCGTTATTGGCGCCTATTGTGAAAAAACGATACTGAAAATATCATGAAGGAGAACGGGAAAAAATTATCAGAACTAACAGACCAGGAATTGTTACAAGAGGCAAAAAAAATAAAGTCAGCTTCCATCACTAATGCGGTGCTGGTTGGATTTCTGGTAGGAATTGTGTTCTACAGTATTATGAAAAACAGCTTGGGATTTCTTACACTAATCCCTTTGTTCCTTTCGTATAAATTGATCAATAATTCAAAGTATAATAAGAAGGAATTGGAAGCCCTTTTAAAAGAACGGAATTTGATATAATCTATGGGCCGTTGCCGTTTGGCATAGGTGTAAGTATCTTGCAGCTAAGGACGTAAACCAGGCCCAAACATCAGATTCCTCATTATGTATTGCGATTGTTATGTATTGACGCGCACCAGAACCAAAGAACTTGCTTACCGTTACCTGAACACTTTTGCTCCGGATAGAGAGGCGCTGTCAGACGCATAAGAAGTGCCTTATGTGAGGGAGGTGACCACGCATGAATTCGACAGATGAGCTGATCGATTATTTGATAGCCAATCCTACGGACCGTTTTTCAATTTCCTGGAGGAACAAAGACAGGAGCACAGGTCTTCATAACATCGACCTGTTCTTTACGAATGACGGCCATTTGATTTTAGGGTTGTCATGCATCGCGAATGACGAAGAGGCGGATGAATGGCTAAAGAAGATAATGGACTTTTGCCGAGAGACAAATGGTTACATAACGTTCGAGCAACCTCCGCCGCTGAACGCAACAGACTTTTTAGCGATAGTTGCAAGCCTCAAATAAATTTTACTTCAACTCCAACACCGTACCGCATGAGACTACAGAAAGCATTTTTGATCGGTTCAGCTACTTTGTTTCTTAATTTCTGTTCCGCGCAAACAGGTGCAGTAGAAAATTCCGGAACCCTTATTATAACAAGCGGTGGAAAAACTGCTGACTCGCTTTTTATAAAAATGCTGGGAGGGCCAGACGCCAGTGTGATCTTCATCCCCACGCCGGCATCTTCACTGCGATCTGACTCTGGGGTGATCTGGAACCCTGATCAGGAGGAAAACAGAATGGAATTCAGGCGTGAGCTGATGAAACGCTTCAAGGTTAACGACGTCGTTGTTCTGCACACGCGTGACCGTAACGTGGCTAACAGTGAAGCGTTTGTAAGGCCACTGCGGCAAGCCAAGGCTGTTTGGATTTCCGGTGGCAACCCTGGACGATTTATGGCGGCTTACCTGGGTACGCTGTTCGCGAAGGAGCTTGAGGCATTCCTTAATCGTGGAGGGATCCTTGCCGGTGAATCCGCCGGCGCCATTGTGCAAGGCTCCTACACGATAAGAGGCAACCCTGACAAGCCTGTGCTCATGGCGAAGGGCAGCGAACGTGGCCTGGGAATTCTAAAAGCAGTGGCTATCAATCCCCATCTGAGCAGCGCCAAACGTGAAAACGAACTGGTTACCATCATTGACACATATCCTGATCTGCTGGGTGTTGGCATTGATGACGATACCGGCTTCATTATTCAAAACGGTATTGGAAAGGTCTTTGGAAAAGGAAGAGTAGCCATTTACAACAACACAAAGTATAAGAGCGGCTGGTATTATTGGCTCAAGCCCGGTGATGAGTTTAACTTTCTGAAACGTGTTCCGGTGAACGTGACTCCCGAGTAGCTGACAGTACTCATATATATACAACCCCCTCATTAGGGGTAGGCCTGACTTTCGGCGTCTTCTCAATAACATGTTGGCGCGTTTATCACGGTAGCGTCTTTTTTAAATCAGGCCTCTATTCAATCACAATATTAAAAGCTGATGTTATTCCGATTGAAATTTGCAACCCTAATGCTATTGGTACTTGTTTCTTGTGGAGGCCCTCCGGATGGCGTACAGGGGGTGCTGCGCAAAGCTGGCGAGAACCGCCCGGAGCTGGAAAAGGTCATTGAGCACTTCAGCCGCAGCGGAGACGAGGAAAAGCTGAAAGCCGCCTATTTTCTGATCGAAAACATGGAAGATAAAGTAGCTTTGGATGGAAAGCACGTCAGAAATTATGACATCATCTTTGAAATACTGGATTCGCTGCATCGAAACAAGGTAAGAATTCTACCGGTTTCTCCGGTGGTTCAGCACGTTTGGGATTCGCTCACCGGCATCTATGGCGCACCGTCACTTTCGCAAGCCCATCCCGTACCTGACCATCGCGTTATTAAATCCCGGTATTTGATCGAGAGCATTGAGCAGGCCTTCAAAGTGCGGCAGGAAGCTGACGATGCAAAAAATATAGACTTTGACCAGTTTTGCGAATACATTCTCCCTTACAGGATTGGCACTGAAAGACTGGAACCCTGGCGGGAACACCTTCGCTGGCAGTACGCAACACTGCGAGACAGCCTCAAGGGTAAAAGCCGGGTGCAGATCGCTGAGGCGATCAATACCCATTTAAAATCGTTTTTATATACCAATCATACCTTATGGTCATATCCCTTCGACGTGCCCGTGAGCAAAATGGAAAAGGGAAAACGCGGCGCCTGCAAACATATTGTATTTTACACTGCCATGGTGATGCGGGCAAATGGCCTGCCCGTTGGTATTGATATGGTGCCGCGCTGGGGAAATCACAGCAAAGGGCATGAGTGGAATGTGCTGCTCCAGGAAAATGGCGAACATTTTCCTTTCGATGCCGCGCGAACGCCTTTTGGTGGCATCCGTGAATACCCATATAAGCCTGCCAAAGTATTCAGAATGACATTTGCTTCTCAGAAAGAGCGCCTTCCTCCGCAAGAAAGCAACCCTGAAGACGATATTCCCGTGGCGTTGCTGGACCCATACTACAAAGATGTTACCGCTGAGTACACAAAGACGTATGACGTGCGCATCGAATTAACGCAGCTGCCAGACGCAGAAAAACGTTACGCTTTGATCTGTACATTTGACAGCAGGGAGTGGGAGCCCCTCGACTTCGGCAGGATAGAAGGCAAGCACGCTGTATTTAAAAATATGGGCACCGGCATAGTTTACCTGGCCATGTATTTACAGGATGGCGTACTTTCTCCCGCCAGCAACCCTTTCACAATAGACACGAATGGGGCGGTTCGGTACTTGAGCGCATCCCCTTCGTTAAAACAGGATATGACGCTCACCCGGAAATTTCCATGTTTCCCATCCACGCAAGAGCATCTGAAGACGATGATCGGAGGGCGGTTTCAGGGCGCAAACAAAGCCGACTTCAGCGACTCCGTAAATCTTTTTACAGTCACCACCATTCCGGCCCACCGCACGGTTACGCCGGTCAGCAGCACTTCAACCTATCGCTACATCCGGTATATTTCCCCGTACAACAAAAGGGCCTGTGTTGCAGAGCTCGCATTTTTTGGAGGCCGCAAAAAAACCGATACTACAAAACTGCACGGCCGCATCATCGGCTACCCGGAAGTATCACCGCACATCGGCAACTTTTACCACGAGGCGTTCGATGGTAAGCTGGAAACATATTTTCAGGGCGGCGCTAAAAACGGATATGGATGGGCAGGACTTGATCTGGGCACCCCGCAGCACATTACTTCCATTAGCTATTGTCCGCGGAGCGACACCAATTTTATAGTTGAAGGCGATACGTACGAGCTTTTCATATGGTTAAACGGTGGTTGGCAATCCATGGGCAGGCAGGTGGCCAACGAGCCCTTGCTGCGATACAAACAAGTGCCGGCGGGGGGCTTGTATGTATTGCATAATCTTTCACGCGGCAAGGAAGAACGTATATTTACCTATGACGATGGTCATCAAGTCTGGTTCTGACCCATCACAACCTACTACTCGGTCAGAAGGTAGCCAGCGTGCTTTGATCGCCATCGCGGTGCTTTTCTGCCTGAGCCTGATATTCAATTTAAATGGCGGCTTTTGGAGCACCCTGCTGAATCCCTGCTACCAGTTGGTTGCCATCCTGGGCATTACTGTTCTCGTCCGTTTATGGGCCAGGGAAGACATCCATGTGAATATGCTCGACCTGTCTATCATTGGCCTCCTGGCCTGCCAGTTCATCACGCGCACCTTACGGCTCGGCTACGTGCCCGACCTTGAAAGCCTGATGCTGCTGCAGCTGATCCTGTACTATCTGGCAGTGAGGAGCATCCGCTGGACGACAGGCAATGTGTCGTTGTACTATAGCCTGGTAGTTGCTACCGCCACCGGCGTATGCATCTATGCTTCCCTCGAATTCTTCGGTGTGGCAGAATCGCAGAATGCCAGCTGGCCGTTAACCGGAAATTTTTCAAACCCGGGGCCGTTGGCCGGCTTTTTATCGATCGTATTTCCCATGGCAGCGCTGATGGCTCTTCAACATTATCGCTGTAACCGCCTGCAATGTGTTGTATTTGCCGGCGCCGCACTGCTTTTTATACTGGTTATTTTTTGGTGCCAGTCCCGGGCTGCCTTGCTCTCTTTGCTGCTGGGCATCGCCGTTTGTATTGCCGCGTTAAGGTTCAAGGCTCCGCGTAAACGTGCATTCCTTCTTTTGATCATTCCCATGATGGTGCTGGTGATATTCAGCAGCACGCTGGATTCTGCCGGAGGTCGTTTACTGGTCTGGAAAGTATCTTTGCAGGCCTTTATAAAGCACCCAGTATTGGGTTCGGGACATGATTTTTTCCGGGTAGATTACCCCAACTACCAGGCCGCGTATTTTGCCTCCGGAACGGCCACTCCCGCGGAAATATGGCTTGCCGGCGATGTTGACCATGCCTTCAATGAAGGCCTGAAATTGGTCGTGGAGAATGGCATCGCCGGGCTCGCCCTCCTGATGGTATCGCTGTTGGCACTGATGAACATTCTCAGGCAGATGCAAAAAGATCTTATCTGGATCTCTTCCATCGCCTTGCTGGTGGCCTTTGGGTTGTTTGCGCAGTTTTCATATCCGTTGTATTTCCTTTGTATAAAACTTCTGCTGCTGAATCAGGTCGCCATCATATCAGCCAACAGCCGTACCTCCATTTTTCATATCAGAAATACTCCATTGGCGGTGCTGATGGTTGTTATTGCTGGACTTACGTTGTTCCGAAGCGCCAGAACCTATGTTGGCACCAGATACTGGCGTGAAGCACATTCCTTTCAATACAGCGACCCAACGCAGGCCCAGGTCAGGTTCAGCCTGGCGCACCGGTACTTGTCCCATGATGGGCAATTCCTGCACGCCTATGGATCATTTCTTTATGACACTGATCTTCCTCGCTCAATTAAGCTGATGGAAGAAAGCCTTTCAACGTACACAAGCCGCAAGACCATTGAAAGACTCGCCGCTGCGTACGAAAAGCTTAAACGGCTCCCGTCGGCGGAAGCAATGTATCTGAAAGCGCACTATATGATGCCCATACGGCTTCGCCCGCAGGAAGATCTGATGGAATTCTACTTCAGAACCGGTCGGCCAGAACGCGCTGCCTACTGGGCGCGTCACATCCTTGTTACGCCAGTGAAAATTCAACGCTACGAAGCCAGGGTCATTAAACAAAGGGTTAAAAAGAAGCTTGCCGCTCTAATAAGGCCATAAACCACTGCCATTGCTGTTCAACCATTGATTTTGCCGATTTACCGGATGGCTACACGCAAATGTCCTTAGGTAGTGTAGGGTGACAGTTATAACATCGCGTCTATACTAAGAGTTATCCAAACCTAACACCATAAAGGATATGAAAATAAACCGCTCATTCGCGCAAGCCTTGTTGCTTGCGTTGACCATCATCGCTGTCTGCTGTTCAGAAGAACCTGCCACGCAACCGTATGTTCCCTCACCCGATTACTGGAAATACCAGGGTGAAGAGAACATGCTCTCAAAAGTTGTTAAAGACCTGGAAAACATGCCGGATGCCACCAGCTTTCAGACAAAGCTTGCCGGGCAACCGTTGTGGAAGGAAAGCCAGTCGCTCATGCTCGAAGGCACTCCTTCTATCCTGATCCCGGTTGCCAATCAAAAGGGTGACCGCATCAAGGCAGTGGTCGTAGTGCGGTATAAAAACAAGAAGAAAACAATTGAATATGAGTTGGTTTTCCGGAAGGAGCTTCAAAAAAAAGAAGGCCCGTATTACCACAGGACCCGTGCCGCCTGGCGTGTATTTTAAAGCCCTTGACCGCACTATACTGAATAAAAAGAATAATTCACCAGGCTTCACCATCCGAAAACTGCCTGCGGCGGAAAAACAAAACCCACTTTCCAGAACCACGGGCCAGGTATGCATTGAGCAGGAATATGAATACTGCTATTATACCGAGGCATGCACGAACGGCGAATGCGAGGTTACAGATGTTACCTGCGAAACAAGATACGAATGGATCTGCTGGTGGGAAGATGAGGAATGTTATGATGAATGTGACAGCAATTGTGTGAACTATACGGGCGACCCCTGCACTTGTAACAACGACTGCGGCGGCGACGACGAGCCGTGTTACGATGAATGCAATCCCGTATGTGTAAACTACAACGGAGGCTGCTCATCGCAGGAACCGACAGACGTCCTTAACCACGTTGTGGATCCTTGCCTGCATGCCCTGACTCAAAACCTGTCCGACCGCAGCGCTTTCCTGCATTATATGTTTGGCAATAGCCCGGATTTCGACATGGAGTTCGCAGACGCTCCGCTGCCTATAGGCTTAAACCACGACTTTGCGAACACGGGCAAACAAACAGGTGCGAATGGCTACTTTAAGATCGTGACAACGCTCAACTCACAATCACTGCCCCATGCATCCCAGGAATTTATTACGTCTACGTTGATCCATGAGATGTACCACACCTATATGTTGCTGATGGATCCTGCCCATTCGAGCAACGCAGATAGTCATGATTTTATGGCGCAGCCAGACGTCATTCAGGAGATGGCGCAAATGCTGCGGCAAATGTATCCTTCACTCGATGTGCAGACATCCATCGATCTTTCCTGGGGAGGACTCGAGGGCACTGCAGCATTTGGTAACCTCCCGGCAGCAGACCGCGCCAGGATCAACACCACTAATAACGATCACCAACGCGCTGCCCATGGTACACCCTGTCCATGATGAGCCGAAAAGATTTTTTCTGACCAGGGTGATTTAAGGCAAAAAATAAAGCCTGCGACTACAATGAATCGCAGGCTTTTTTTGTTGAACGGGTGTAGGTTGCGTCAGAGGAGTGATCAAGAACCACCCTGGCCGAAAACTTCCCTGAGGTCTTTCACCAACAGATCAGGAACTTCCATGGCTGGAAAATGGCCTCCCTTTTCATGAAAGATATAGTGATCTGGTTCACCTGTGAAAGACAGCAGTTTTTTAAAGAGGGTCTTATCAGCATTTTTGCCGAACACTGTCACGGCAGAGCGCACCTTGGGTGGTGTCCATTGACTGGAAGCCTGCGAGCCCTCACTTCCCCAGTTGAAAGCCATGCTCATGTTCTCATACAGTACATCAGCGCTCGAAGCGCCATTTTTATTAAACCAATACAAGGAAACATTCGTCAGGATCTGATCTATGCTGATGGCGTTCTCTGGCAATTCCTTGTCTTCATCGGTCCATTCTTTGTACTTTTCAACGATCCATGCCAGTTGTCCCACCGGACTGTCTGAGAGGGAATACGCAATGGTTTGTGGCCTTGTGGATTGTATTTCAAGATAGGCGGTGCCGTTCTTTTTGTATTCTTTCATTCGTTCCAGCCTTGGCTTTTCCTCGTCAGACAAAAAAGAAGTATCCGATGGAAACATACCCAGGCCTGCCACGGAATAGAAGTCAGTGTTTATGTGTGTTCCGGTCAGTTTGTGGGCTGCTACTGCTGCCATGATGCTTGCTATGCCCGCGCCCATATCGCCACCGTGCACAGCAAATTTTGAGTATCCTAAATTCTCCATCAGCGTGCTGAAGGCTGCAGCGATCCGGAACATATTCCATCCCTTCTCTTTCACGGGCGTTGAAAAACCGAACCCTGGAATAGAAGGGATAACCAAATGAAATGAGCCGGTTCCTTTGTCGGCAGGCGGATTGGTAAGGGGTTCAATTACGTTGACGAAATCTGCGAAGGAACCTGGCCAGCCGTGAATCAGCATGAGCGGAGTTGCGTTGGGATCGCCCGACCTGATGTGAAGGAAGTGGATGTTCTGGCCATCAATTTCAGTGATGAACTGGGGATATTGATTTAACAAAGCCTCCTGTTTTTTCCAGTCGAATTGGTGGCGCCAGTAATCTGCCAGTTTTTTTAAATAGTCTGTCGGTACACCCTTTTTCCATCCTTCGTTGATCGTTTCGCCGGGCCAGCGCGTGTTTGACAGTCGTTGGTTCAGGTACTCGATCTCTTGTGCCGGGATCTGGATCTTGAATTGTTTCATCGCTTTTCGGTTTTGTTTAGAACAAAGTTGGCTCGGGATGCCTGCGTAAAGCGATAACAATTGTTAAGAAATGCTACTTTCTGTTCCTGATCCTGCTTAATGAAACGGATGTGATGCCCAGAAACGATGCTATATAGTGTTGGGGCACTCTTTGCAGGATATGAGGGCTTTGCTCCAATAGCTCTTTATACCTTTCCTCGGGGCTGTTCTTAATTCTTGAAAGAAACAATTTTTGATAGTACATCAATCGCTGAAAGGTCTGCTTTTCCAGTTCCTGTTTGATCAGTGGCGAGCTTTCGATCATCGTTTCATGGTCTTTTTTATGTAGTATGTGGAGGATACACGGTTCAATGGTCTCGATCGAAAATAAGCTCGGTTCGTCATTGCGAAAGCTCTCGGCAGACGAGACCCCTTCTCCTTCAAAGAAGAACTGAAAGGTTATGTCTTTTCCATCCTTATTAAAAGAGAGCCTGATGCAACCCTTTTCTATGTAAAACATTCGTTCAGAGATCTGGCCTTCTTTCAATAAAACTGTTTTGGTGGGTATTTCTTCACGTTTAAAAAAATGCCTGAACTTTTCCCATTCGGCATTGAGCTGTTCACGTCCTTTTTCCATAGCGTAAATATCCCAGGTGTTTTTCTGCCTAAAAGATAACTTGCCGGGCTCAGATTCTGAACCCCGGGGAAGAGATTGTTTGAATGGATCCTGAAATGAATATCTGACTTTATGGTGGGTATACGCAATGGATTTGAGCATATTGCGAAACAGATTAAAGCAATAACGCTATGAAACAAAGACTCTTGTTGTTGGCATTTTCACTTTTTACAACCCTGGCGTCCGGGCAAAAACCGGTATTTAATGTAAGATACTCAGAGCTTTTAACAACCTACATTTTTGCCAAAAACCTGACTGCAGGGTACGGCGACAATCCATTCAAGACGGAGTTTAAGAAATCGAAATACGCTACAGAAAAATATCAAAGGCTTATTTCACAGCTTGATACATTGGGGATCAACTATACCTATCAATTTTCAGAATATCCCTATGGTTCAAAAATGCGGGGAATGACAGAATCGATCCTGAAAAAGAATTTAATTGCCTCTGATAATTTAACGGATTTTAAACTACGCTCCGTAGGACTGATTCCAAATTCGTCGCTTAACCAGCTCACGAATATACTTTCAGCCTTCATGCCCGTTTACAACGAGTTAATTTATCTTCCCAATAAGTCAAAATTCGAACTTCAACTTGCAGCTATTTCAAATTTTATAGTTACTGAAAACATCCCGGGCTATTTTGAAACAGGAATTAACTTCTATAATACAGTTTGGGATAGCTCCATTCCTTTTGAAATTGCTTTTTATCCTTTGCCGAATTCAAAAGGCTTCACGGCAGAAGCCTTCCTCAATAATTCGGTGAGTGCAATCCAAACAGACTTAACTGACTTCAATGTATTGTTGAGTGTCATGCTTCACGAAATATTCCACATACTTTATGACGAGCAATCGGTAAAAGTTAAAAATGAAATTGATGCGTATTTTCAGGCAGAGTTCATCAAAGTGTAGTACTTATGCTTATTTGTTATTGAATGAAGTTTTAGCCACCGCATTAGGGAATGGGTATGTTTTTGAAAATCTGAATAAGGCGCGCGATACCGGCACATGGTACAATTGGCGTTATATAGATCTGATGGCCAAACAGGTTTACCCGGTAATTTCAGACTACATAAAAGGAAAGAAAGCCATTGATAAGAATTTTGTAGATGCCTATATCAAACTATATGAGCAAAATTATTCAGGTTGGATCAATGAACCTGATCATGTAATGACTTACAGGTTTGTATTATCAGAAAACCGGCAGGATTTCAGGTCATTCAGAGCCTTATATCCGTATTGCACATCGTATGAAGCAGCAACGCCGGTCTCAGAAGCCAGTATTGAGAGGATAAAAGAAACCCCCTTGACAAAGATCATTATTGTTTCTAAAAGTCATGCTGTACAATTATCACTCATTAAAAGAAAGTTTCCGGAGCTAAAAACATGGAAGTATAAAGCCGACGAAGAGTTTAATTTTAACATTTTTCTTAACGACAAAACACAACTGTATATTATCAATCAACACGAGACCCCAACAGATGTGTTGATAAAAAGACTGGAACAGCCCGGGAAGTAAATACATCACTAACCAACTGCAAGAAGCCCTGCGAAATTGCCTGTAGTCGATGCCCGTATGGGTACCCAGGCAGTCACGGAAACCAGTGAGCGTTTTTCCGGTAATAATATTCATTTTTGCTATGGGTCACTTTCTTGTGAAGGAAACCTGTTTCTTATAACATCAAAACACTATAAGTCAATGTTTTTGCTCAGCTATATCAGGTCTGCCTGCCACGCCATACAGGCACAGGGATTGAAAGTAATAGTCATTGTTGCGGGTTGCAGCTGTTTTGTTTTTTATGCAAAAGGCCAGACAACATTGCCAGGTTATTACAAAACCGACAAAAAATTCAATGATGAGCTGAAACAAATTGTTGCCGATGTGGGCCTCGATAGTATGTTTAATGTTGGGGACGATGGCACCGAGAAGATCTCGCTTGCCGTGATCGACCTTAATGGGAAGCAACCGGTCTTCGGAGGTGTTTACTATGACAATTTCATCTACCCGGCCTCGGTATACAAAATGTACGTTGCCATGGAGATCCTGAAACAAGTTGATAATGGTAAATATGCTTTAACGGATCCGCACATTGTAGCATCACCCAACGATGTTGACCGCTCGCGTGAAATAAGCTTCGATCCCAGGCCGTTGATCATGAACAACGACACGGTTACCGTCAATTATTTACTGGACCTCATGATCACCCGCAGCGACAACTCAGCGGCGAATTGCCTGATCGATATCGCGGGCCGGCCAAACATCAATAAGACCATGGCAGCCTACCGATGGGCCGGCAGTGAGGTTACGCGGAAATTTCTGAGCAGAAAACGTGAAGATCCTGGCTATGATACAGTCAGAAGCACGGAGACCTGTGCCTTGCATGCGGCTGATTTCATGTACAAGATCCAAAACAACCAGCTGGTAAGTCCGTGGGTGAGCATGCAAATGAAAGCCCTCCTCGGACGGCAGCTCGATAACACCAAACTGTCTCCCGGTTTGCCAGCGAAAGCCATGTTCTATCACAAGACTGGCTGGTGGAGCTATTACACGAATGACGTTGGTATTGTGGATGATGGAAGGATAAAGTATGTGATCGCGCTTTTTACGCCTGTGCGGGAAGAAAAAGTCAGGCCGCGCCTTAAAGAGCTTTCTGGCAGGATCTATGATCTGATTGTAAAGCGGAATACCATAAAGAATTCTCCCAGGTAATAAAAGGATCAAAACACTACAGCAATTGCCTCGCTGCCGGCAGTAGCTGTCAAAATTTCATTCCATAAATGAAAAGACGTCGCAAAAAAACTGACAGTAGACCGGCCGATGCAACAGATTTGAACAGGCACAGAATTTGAAAAGTTGAGGCAGAAACGAAAACAAGATTTAAAAGAAAGGAGGATTGAGCTATGATGAACAAAGGCTTAGTTAAATCTAATGGCAGTTTATTCCCGGCCATTCCTTCGTTGCTAGATGATTTCTTTGGCAGGAATTGGTTGGACTCCACTGTGGCTAATTGGAGAACATCTGGGGCCACGATGCCGGCTGTCAATGTGCAGGAGACCAATGACGATTATCAGATCGAGGTTGCGGCTCCTGGCATGAAGCGGGATGATTTTAAGATCGAATTAGACAACAATGTTATCACGATTTCTTCCCAACGGGAGGATAGCCACGAGGAGAAGGACGGTAACTACACCCGCAGAGAATTCAGCTATCAATCATTTCAGCGCTCATTTACACTTCCTCAAAACGGAGTGAAGGGCGAAGAGATCAAAGCAAGATATGTTGATGGCATTCTGCGGATCACCGTTCCGAAAACGGAAGATGCCAGGAAAAAGCCCGCTAAGCAGATAGCAGTGGCTTAAGAATAGGCGGGGACTACCCGCCTTTTTTTTGGATTTGAGGGAAAGGAGGAGTTATGAAATTGGCAACAATTGTTTTCTTGTTTCTGAATCTAATCCAACAACCCAGCGGCACACGCCAGTCCGAAACGGGAATGTTACATTGCTACGTTCCAACGGAACAAGATGTAACAAGGGTAGCCCGTAGCCGTCATGAATACTTCGTTGAGTCACGGCTCAAGAATGAGGTTTCTTATGATCCGGTCAGGAGTAACGATTGGCGCATGGCTGCTGAAGGACCGGTAATTCGGAATCATTCGTTTCCATCCTGGAACTATCAGCAATTGCCAATGGGGAATAATGCACGGAAGGAAAGGTCGTATGCTGTCCTTCCGGATAGTTTTTCTTTTCCTGATGCAAAGAAACGATTGATGGAAACACCGCTAAAACGAACCGGCCGGAAGGAACATGAACGGGAATACTATGAAACATAATGTTGAAATATGTCAAGCTGAATTTTTTTCATCTTCCGGCCGACAGCTTGACAGTATTCTGTGAACAACAAGTGCCTTGAGGTCGTTTGGTTTACAATCTTGTGACTTTTGCATAATTATTGTTAGCCGGATTTTGTAAATAAAATTAAAAACGCCATGAGCAGCGTTTCAAAATCAGGTGGTCTTTTTGCAAGGCAAAAGGCCGATAAGATCAGGGAGATTGTCTTCCGGCAGCATGGAAAGACTCGAAGGATCTTTGACATAAACATAAAAGCGATGTAGAAAGGAGGATTGTTTTATGAAAGTGCGAAGAGACAAGGCAAAGAATGATGGTAGAAATAGATGGATAGAGAATAGTTTCAATCTTCCGGGTATGTTCGATGATTTTGTCACACGCGATTTATTCCGCCCTTCGTTCAGCAGTACAGGCGTTTCGACTCCAGCTGTGAACGTCATCGAAACAAACGATGATTTCCGCCTGGAAATGGTGGCACCTGGCATGAAGAAGGAAAATTTCCACCTGGAACTGCAGGACAATGTTTTGACAATTTCTTACGATCACGAAGATAACCGCGAAGGTGCAAGGCGTGATTGGAAGTACATCACACGCGAGTACAATTATCATTCATTTTCAAGGAGCTTCTCTTTGCCGGAAACGATAGAGTCTGAAAAAATTCAGGCAAAATATGAGGATGGCATATTGCATGTCATCATTCCGAAAAAGGATGACGCAAAAGGAAAACGCTCGCGTCAAATCAATATCACGTAACGACCCATTACGATCATAAAATGTTTAACAAACTCAGAAAGGAGGATTTAATTATGAAAACGTTAGTTAGAACCAACGGAAATCTTTTTCCGGCCATTCCGTCTTTGTTGAATGACTTTTTAACAGACGATTGGTTTGATTCATCGCTGGCAAACTGGAGATCATCCGGCGCTACATTGCCAGCTGTCAACGTGCGGGAAACAAATGACGATTTCAGCATCGAGGTTGCCGCCCCCGGGATGAAACGCGATGATTTCAAAGTGGAGCTGGACAACAACGTGCTTACGATCTCTTCTGAACGTGAAGATAATCGTGAAAAAAAAGACAGTGATGGAAACTATACACGGAGAGAATTCAGCTATCAATCGTTCCAGCGGAGCTTCTCGTTGCCGGAAAACAAAGTTGAAGGTGATAAAATAGCTGCGCGTTACGTTGATGGTATCCTTCACGTGACCGTTCCCAAAAGAGAAGAGGCCAAGGTTAAGCCAGCGAAACAAATAAAAGTTTCATAGCTGAGAGGCGGGGTACCCCGCCTCACTATTGCTCCCCAAAATTTGAATGATGAATTTCACGATGGGCACTCTGACTTTGTTCCGGGCCCGATTTCAACAGGCTGTCGACAGACCATCGGCCGCCACCGCAATCATATAAACCCTCCTTTTTGATTTCTTAAGACATTAGCAGACTAAACCACGGCCACCAAACATGCCAGTCTGTAACACGTTATTGTGCCGGCATGATAACTGAAATTTTTTCTGATACAGGGTCATTCTGACATTTTGAAATGGCTGCAGCCAAAAAAATGACAGCACAGGCATAGCCGCCAGAATTGAAAAAATGTTCTGGCGCGTAGTTTGATGGCCGCAAAAAGTCCAGCTGCCGAAGGCACTGCTAAGGGTTCTGCGATCGTAAACCCAAGTAATGATTACTCAATTTTTAATTAGATGACAGACTAACTAAAGAAGGAGGCAATTATGAAACGTACAATCTTAGCAATCATTTTATCAGCTGTCCTGGGAAGTGCCACAACCGTTGGCATTCTCGAGCTAATTGAAAAGGACGATTCTGTAAAAATAGAGTATATAAATTCTACGCCAGTAAAAAACGTTTCCGTAAAAGGGGCTGCGGCAACAAAGGTCGATCCCATGGATTTCACAGCCGTTGCCGAGAAAGTGATGCCCTCCGTTGTTCATATCAAGTCGGAGTCACGCGTTTCCGGACCTGAGCAGACCTTTGAACACAGACAACTGCCGGATCCCTTCAGAGATTTTTTCGATGATCACATGCTCGACAATTTCTTTGGGCCCAGATTCTGGCATCAACGCCCACATGGCAATAACGGCCCAATGTTAAGGATCGGCACAGGTTCTGGCGTGATCATCAATGAGAACGGTTACATTGTAACGAACAACCATGTTATCGATCAGGCCGATGACATTGAGATCACCCTCGATGATAACCGGATGTTCAAGGCCGATGTCATTGGAACAGATCCATCCACCGATTTGGCGTTGCTTAAAATAGACGCGAAAAATTTGCAAGCCCTGCCATTGGTTGACTCTGACAGCGCAAAAGTAGGTGAGTGGGTTCTTGCCGTAGGTAACCCCTTCAATCTTAATTCCACCGTGACTGCGGGTATCATCAGTGCGAAGGGCCGTACGCTTAACATACTTGATGATAAATCGGCAGTAGAGTCTTTCATCCAAACAGACGCTGCTATTAACCAGGGAAATAGCGGTGGTGCGTTGGTAAATCTACAGGGTGGTCTTGTTGGTATTTGCTCGGCCATCGCCAGCCCAACCGGTGCATATGCAGGGTACGGGTTTGCCGTTCCCACCAATATCGTGAAAAAAGTGGTGGAAGACCTGCTCGCGTATGGCGAGGTTCAGCGCGGAGCACTTGGTATCATGATTACCGATGTAAATAGAAACCTTGTAAAAGAAAAAAACCTTGAAGTAGCCACCGGCGTTTATGTGGACAGTTTGCTTGAGAACAGCGCTGCAGGACAAGCTGGTGTAAAACCTGGTGATGTGATCCTGGAAGTGGACGGTCGTAAAGTGCGCACATCCTCTGAGTTGCGTGAGCTTATTGCGCGCCATCATCCCGGCGACAAAGTGAAGCTCAAAGTCGACCGCTTTGGAAAGGTGAATGACTTTACTATCACCCTTACCAGCCCGGAAGGAAAATCTAAAACTTCCAGAAAGGATTTGCCGCCTGTGCTGTCGTCACTTGGCGCAGCGCTGAGGGACGCTGACGAAAAAACCTGCCAGAGGCTGGGCATCGATGGTGGTGTGGAGGTGACAAAATTGTTCTCTGGAAAACTAAGCCGGACCGGAATGAAGGAAGGCTTTATCATCACTGCGGTGGATGGTAAAAAGGTGGATAGCATCCAGGAGCTTTCTTCGAAGCTGAGATCTAAAAAGGATGGCGAAGGGGTCATGCTCGAAGGCGTTTACGAAGCGGGAAGCGGAACATACTACTATGCATTCGGAGTGTGATTCTTGATCCGACTGACAAGCTGCAAGCCTTGCCGGGTGTAATCACAAGGCTTGCAGCACATCCCTATCCAAGTAAAAAAGTGATTGAATGATTCAGGAGCGATGGACTACAAGGACTACTATAAAATATTAGGCGTTGCAAAAGAAGCGCGTCCGGATGAAATCAAAAAAGCATACCGGAAGCTTGCTGTAAAGTTTCATCCCGATAAGAATCCAGGTGATAAAGGAGCCGAGGAACGCTTCAAAGAGATCAGCGAAGCATATGATGTACTGAGTGATCCTGAGAAGCGAAGGAAATACGACGCACTGGGAGAGAACTGGCGAAACTTTCAGGGATCGGACAGAGCAGGTCACCAGTATTCAACGCCAGGGGAGCAACAGTACCACTATGAGTTTGGCGGTGATCCGTCCGGGTTCTTTGATCAATCGGGTTTCTCTGATTTCTTCGAATCCTTTTTTGGAAAGGGCGGTGGAAACAGGCGCGCCGGTTTTGCATCCGATTTTGATTTTGCGAATCCTGGAAGCGACCTGGCTGGAGAATTACTGCTGACCTTGCAGGAAGCATATGATGGCACGAAACGGATCGTTGACATTAACGGTGAAAAGATCCGCGTATCTATCAAGCCTGGAGCATATGATGGCCTGCAATTAAAAGTGAAAGGCAAGGGTGAGCAGCGTGCAACAGGAGGAAGATCCGGAAATCTTTACTTGACAGTTCGCGTACAGGAACATGAAGTGTTCAGGAGAGATGGTGATGATCTTTACATGGAACTGTCTGTCGATCTCTTCACGGCTCTGCTGGGCGGCAAACAGGAGATCATTACATTGTCAGGCAAGGTGCAGCTTGCTGTACCGGAAGGAACTCAAAATGGAAAGATGTTAAGGCTGGTAGGGAAAGGCATGCCGGTATATCGAAAGCCCGGACAATTTGGTGATCTGTATGTAAAGATCAACGTTGTTCTGCCGACATTTCTTTCTTCGGAACAGAAGGAGATGGTGCGCAGGCTTAAGGAGATGCTGAAACCTCAATTTGCATGAGTATGAAAAAGGGATAGTAGTGAGCTAACCATATTTTACAAAGGAGGTAATTATGGCACGGAATCTAGGTTTGGTGTTATGGGTTATCTTGTTAATAATGGTCCTGTGCGACAACGGTTATTCTCAACAGTTTGGAAGGAATAAGCCCAACTATGAAAAATTCAATTTCAAAGTTCATAAGAGCCCGCATTTCGAGCTGTACCACTACCTCGAAAACGATTCATTGGTCGAGACGTTTTCTGCTGCCGGTGAAAGCTGGTATCAGGCGCATCAAAAAACTTTCAGGGATACTTTTCCCGAGCGGAACCCAGTTATCCTGTATTCAAATCATGCAGACTTCTGGCAGACGAATGCCATATTAGGGAGCGTGGGTATTGGAACCGGGGGTGTTACCGAAGCGCTGAGGAATCGCGTGGTGATGCCTGTGATGGAGCTCTACTCGCAGACAAATCACGTTTTGGGTCATGAACTTGTTCATGCATTTCAGTATAAGCTGCTCCAAAACAAAGAGGACTCGCTATCGCTTAACGACATTCAAAACCTCCCGCTTTGGATGGTAGAGGGATTGGCGGAGTTCCTTTCAA
Source organism: Chryseosolibacter histidinae (assembly GCF_018598225.1). Lineage (GTDB taxonomy): Bacteria > Bacteroidota > Bacteroidia > Cytophagales > Cyclobacteriaceae > Chryseosolibacter > Chryseosolibacter histidini. The sequence goes on from NZ_JAHESF010000005.1 coordinate 287,924, forward strand.
TTGGAAACGTTGATCCGCATACGGCCATGTGGATGCGCGACGCCCTGCGGCAAAAAAAGTTTCCTACATTGAAAGAAATGACTCGGAACAGCGAGTATTTTCCTTATCGCTATGGTCAGGCGTTCTGGTCTTTTATGACGGGCGTGTTCGGAGATACTATCGTTTATCCATTGTTCCGAAAAACTGCGAAGCTCGGATATAACGACGCGATCAAAGCGCTAACCGGGCTGGATGAGAAAGCTTTCTCCGAAGCATGGAAAAGAAACCTTACGGAATACTATAGCAAGTACTGTGATTTGAAGGCGGATAGCCTTGCCGGAAACTTACTTATCGGAAAGAAGGCCGGCAAAATTAACATCGCGCCTGTAATAAGTCCCAATGGCCAGTACGTGGCGTTTCTCTCAGAGCGAAACATCTTTGGAATCGACCTCTTCCTGGCCGATGCCCGGACCGGCAAAATTATTAAGACCCTTTCCTCAACAGCGCGTGTAAGCCACATTGACGATTTTAGTTACATAGAGTCAACCGGAACATGGTCTCCTTTAGGTGACAAATTTGCATTTGTGGGCTTCAGCAAGGGAAGCAGCGTGCTCTCGGTGATGGATGTGAACGCAAAAAGTAAAACCACGACCGTAAACATTCAGGGGGTGCCCTACTTCAGCAATCCTTCATGGTCGCCCGATGGTGATCATATTGTGATATCAGGGATGGTGAATGGCCAGGGCGATCTGTACTTGTACAACATAAGAACGAAAAAAGTAACACAACTCACCAACGACTGGTATTCGGATATTCAGCCCCAGTGGTCACCAGATGGCCGTTTCATCCTGTTTGTTTCAGACCGCCCGGCAAAAGGTAAGAGTTATAAAAGCAAAGCCTTGCAACTTTCTCTTTATGACATGCAACAAAGAGATGTTATTGTGTTGGATATTTTTCACGGCGCTGAAAATCTCAATCCTGCCTTCTCACCTGATGGAAAGTCCATCTATTTCCTGTCAAACCGCGATGGATTCAGAAACCTGTATTTGCACACAATAGAGAATGGTAAGGTTTACCAGCTCACAGATTACGTTACAGGTATTACAGGTATCACTGCCTATTCTCCTGCACTCAGCGTCTCATCCCGCACCGGGAATTTAACCTATAGCTATTATTCAGATAATTCGTATGCTATATTTTTAGCCCGCCCCGATGAATTTCACAGACGTGAGATTAATCCATTGGATGTAGATTTTTCAGCTGGCATTCTTCCTCCAAAAAGCAGGGAGGACAGCATAACCGGGACTGTTAAAGAAATTGAATTCACACGTGTTAAACGCCTTGAAAGTGAAGATCATCCCTACAGGCCAAAATTGAGTTTGGAATACATTGGCAATCAGGTAGGCATTGGCGTTTCTACAAGTGCATTCGGCACGCGTACAGGAATGTCAGGAGGCGTAGATATGTTGTTCGGTGACATGATGGGTTATCACAGAGTATCTACGACCCTGGCGTTGAACGGAGAGATCTATGACTTTGGCGGACAGGCCACCTACTTGAATCAAAAAAACAGGATCAATTGGGGCTTTACCGCTTCTCATACGCCTTACCGCTCTGCAGTCCTGGGGTATAAACAAGATACCGTCTACATAAAACAAGACACACTATCAACTACCAACTTGGTGCTGGATGTTTTCCGGGCCTTTGATAAAAATATCAGCGGGTTTGTGTATTTGCCGTTTTCAACTACAAGGCGCCTCGAACTTGGATCAGGCTACTCATTTTTCTCATTCCGTCTTGACCGTTACCATAATCATTATTCAGGTGGTTACAGAATACGAGAGGAAAGGGAAAAACTGGATGCGCCTGAAGGCTACAGGCTTGGAAGCACCTATGCTGCCTATGTCTTTGACAACGCTTTTTTTGGCATTGCTTCGCCCATGCGCGGCAGCCGATACAGACTTGAGCTGGAAAAAACTTATGACGCGTTGGATTATCATACCATAACGCTCGACTACAGGCGATATTTTTTTCTAAATCCTACATCGATAGCTTTTCGATTCCTCCACGTCGGACGCTTCGGTAATGATGCTGAAAGTGAGCGAATTTATCCATTAAGCTTCGCTTATCCAACGTTGACAAGAGGTAACAGTCTTGACAACATCACAGGGTATTCGACTGAAGAGGGTGATGCATACGCCATAAATCAGATCTATGGAAGCAGAATAGCAGTTGCCAATGCTGAATGGCGTATAACCCTGACAGGCCCGGAAAGACTCTCTCCAATAAGATCTAAATTGTTGTTTACCGAACTGGCCTTGTTTACCGATGCAGGTCTTGCATGGACGGCACGTGAAAAACCACAATTGAAATCGGATCCGGAATCATCCAATCAAAGAGTACCATTTTTGAGTGCAGGCATATCGTTGCGTGTAAATGTTTTTGGCCTGCTGGTTGTTGAGCCTTACTATGCCTTTCCATGGCGCGGCGACCGATTCGCCAAAGGTACATTGGGCCTGAACTTTAGTCCAGGGTGGTAACATCATAAAGATTGTGTCAATGGAAAGGGATAGTTACATATACGTATTGATTGCGCTGCTTCTGTTCTTTATCGGAACGATGTTCTTTGTTATTATGGAATTTATGTTCGTGATCAGTTCTTAGAACTTCTTTCCGGTACGAAGGCACAACAAAGAAAACGGCCATATCACTTATTCGGTCTCTATGATGCTGGGACATTTTATCTAAATCCATTCTCGCTTTTGTGTTAAAATTATTCAAGAAATTCATCCATCACATCTTCCTCTAGCTCCATAACCGCTTTGCCTAGTTTGATCCGGCCCGAACATGTGGCAAGTGCGGCGCATGCCATCTGCCAAGTATCCGCAGGCGGTAGCAATGAAGTAAAAATATTTTTTAGAAAAATCTGATATTTTAACTTAAGTGAAATTGCCCCTGTTTCTTTCTTCAAAGATTTGTGGAAAAAAATAGAATATATGGCACTATCCAATCTCGGCATTTTCCACACAACAATCGGTGTTATTGCTATCGGCGCTGCGCTGACATCCTTTGTGAAATTCGCCAAAATCAATCTGGCCGCGCGCTCCGGAAAAATTTATTTGTACGGAACGCTGATCACATCATTAACCGCTTTGGGTATTTCCAGGCATGGCGGTTTTAATCCCGGGCATGCGTTTTCGTTGCTGATCATTATCGTGGTGGCGATAGCGTCTTTTCTTTTTTACAAACGAAGTGGTAATAATTCAGTTCGTTACTTTGAGAATTTTCTCTTCTCGTTCAGTCTTTTTCTATCACTGATCCCAACTGTAAACGAAACATTAACACGGATCCCAATCGCGCAACCGTTAGCTAAAGACATAACGGACCCCGTCATTGCCAAATCGTTGTTGGGGATTTTTATTGTCTTTCTTGGGATAACCGTTTATCAAGTTGTCAGGCAAAGGAAAATCAACCGGAACACACCGTCACGTTAAGCGCCATCTTGAGCCATGGTTGTTTTAACCTTTTCATTTAACTGAGAGTGCCTCGGGTGACGGCTTGACGTCGTTACCTGAGTTTGCTTAGCTGCATGAGAGGCATTGACAAACACTTCTGCTCAAAGGTCAAACAAGTTAGCTCAGTTACATAACTGTTGAGCAACAGCAGCACGGAGCAAAGTTATCGATTTATCCTTTTACGGATGCGGCTCAGGGAAGGATTGGTTATGCCTAAATATGATGAGATGTGATATGCCTGAATACGGTCAATAATGTTGGGATGCTCTTCGATCAAACGAATGTACCGTTGTTCGTGGGTAAAAAAGAGCAATTCTTCAGCCCGCGATTGTGAGTAGGTAAAAAACAACTCAGCAAGCAGTCTACCGAATTTTTCCCAGTTGGAATGTGCATTGTATAGATTGGTCAGATCGCTGTAAGAAATGTAAACGATCTCAGAGTCTTCCATAGCTTGTATGAAATAATGGCAGGCTTTTCGGGTAATGAAACTGCGGAAGGATACAAGAAATTGATTCTCTGAAAAAAAATAGAGGTTTTTCTCGGCACCCGTTTCAGGGTCGGCATAATAGATCCGGAAGATACCTTTAATAACCAACCCCAGGTCGTTGCAAACTACGTACTGCATATTAAAGAAATCACCCTTATTGATTTTTCTCGTTTTCCAGAACGGTCGCGTCGCATCCAGGTCCTTGCTGGTCAGCGCAGCAAAATTGCTGAGATGCGCCTTTAACACGTCAAAATTATCGCTCATATCCATTGTTTAAGCTACCGGCAAGGCGGGAAATCAGTAGTATAAGGTAAATGTTTATCGGCCATTATTAAATTTAACTGGTGGGTCAAGTTTTTTATGTACACTTCGCCCAGGCAAAAGTAGTGACGATATTTTAGCTTCATTTTAACTTAAGTGAAAATTACTTACCCGGAGGGCGAACACCATATGGCAAGAGCCAAATTCCTCAAAGTATTAGACAAATAGATTATTAAGCAAGTCCCGGTCAGCGAGCTTTGAGCACACTTTCTGTTGAACTGGGCTTAGTTCGATAATTTATTTTCGGCCGGGTGTCATAATTTCTAAACCCTTGTAACTAAATAGGTAGACCGAAGAACTTGAATGGATCATCTTGAAATCACCTTTCTGAAGGGGTTAGAACACAATCAGCAGAAGCTGTTAAGGGTTTGCTCTGTTTATGCCGAAGATGCCGAAGACAAGAAAGACCTTTTTCAGGAGGTGTTGATCAATATTTGGCAGTCGATGGCCTCGTTTGAGGAGAAGTCTTCGCTTAGTACCTGGATGTTTCGGGTTACACTCAACGTTTGCCTTCGCCAGCAAATGAAGCAACTGAAAAAACGAGCGCGCTTCCAAAAGTTGGACAGTATGACGATCGAAAACATAAGCGAGGATGAGCCCAATCAGGAAGAACAGGAACGACTGATCAGGCTCAAGCGCTGCATCAAAAAGTTAAACGATGCGGATAAGGCCGTGACGACACTCTATTTAGAGGACTTATCGTACAAAGAGATCTCTGACATCACCGGCTTGACAGAAAACAATGTGGCGGTTAAGGTCAGGAGAATTAAAATGAAATTGTTGAACTGTATAAATAAAGGATCGTGATGGAAGATGATTTAATAAAAATCTGGCAATCGTCTCCTAACCGCGAGCGTGTGAAGTTTGAGAGATCACGCCTTATGGTCGAGGTGCAGAAAACCGTGGATCGCTTTCATGGGATGATCAGGTCTGGCAATCGAAGGGCAACGGTAGTAACATTGATAATACTCCTCGTATTCATGTTTTATATTTACATTATTCCGTTTATCCTATCCAAAATAGCTTCTGGTTTGGCAGTCCTTTTTGCCATAAACGTGGTTATGCAACTTCGTAAAGCAAAGAAAAATGAGCCAAAAGATCTTACAGGTACCTATTCGGAATATCTCTATAAGACCAGGATCTTTCTTCTTGGTCAAAAACGATTAATAGATACCGCGGTCTATTGGGCTATTATACCCGCAATAGCTGTCTGTATTTTATTTTTCCTTGGATTTTTGGAATCACCTCTGTTTGCTACAACCGGCATTATTGCCCTTTGTGTTGGCTGCATTACACTGGGAGTTACAGTTTTTTTTCTAAGTAAATGGTGGGTGAGCATGGCGATCACATCCAACCTGAAAAAAATTGATGAACTCATCAATGCGCTGGAGGAATAAAAGCGCAAAGCATCATCATTTGGACATTAAAGAAAGAATCATAACGTTATGTAATTGAAAGCATGGGTAACTTAATTTTAGCATTTTCTGCATTGTTATTGACCGCAGCGCTCCATTGTTCCGGGCAATTGCCAAAGAACTATGGAAAAATTGAATTTAAATTATTTACCGAGAATACTAATAGCAGATCTTGTAGTAATGTTTGGCGGCAGCGAAGGCGGCAATACATTCGAACATTGCCCGCCGCTGATGTGGCTTCATTTAATTCCTAAGCGTGGTTGCTGCATCAGTAAGCGATGCCTTAAAAGATTGATAAGCTATAGTCAAGCCTGCCACGGTTAAAGCCAGCAACGCTGCACATGCAAACATCCACCAACTTATATCAACACGGTAGGCAAAGTTCTCAAGCCAGGTTTCCATAAGATACCAGCCAAGCGGTGCGGATAGAAAGAAAGCGATAATGATGAGGTATACAAAGCCTTTCGCAAACAGAATCACAATGTCGCTGGCCGTGGCGCCGTGTGCCTTGCGTATGCCGATCTCCTTAGTGCGTTGCGTGGTAGAGAACGCCGCAAGGCCGAATACGCCGAGAGAGGCAATGAGAATAGACACGATCGTAAAGAAACCGAACATCTCCCCGAGTTTACGCTCGGTACTGTACAACTTGTTAAAATGGTCGTCGAGAAACCGGTAATCGAAAGGGTAGGGAGAATATTTCGTCAAAGTCGATTCCAGTAGCCCGATAACTTCAGCGCTTTTGCCGGGTTGGATCTTCACCGCAATGTAGTTAGACCACGTGGGATCGAATCGTAAAAGCAGGGGTTGAATGGTCAGGTGCAAAGAGTGCATGTGAAAATCCTTGACCACCCCCACCACGGTTTTTGGCCCATTATGTATAAACTGTTTGCCTATCGCCTCTTGGGCGCTCCACCCCAGCGCCTTTGCCGCGGTTTCGTTAAGGAGTACCGCTTGCTCAGCATCAGTCTTTATGTCTTTCGAGAATGTTCTGCCTGCTACGAGCGGTATCCCGAATACGCCGAGAAAATTATCATTCACATTGCATTCATAGATAACAAGGTCGTCTTCCGCTCCGCTACCATCTTCGTCGTTAATTACAGTATTCGAAGATATGTTGGTAGGCAACGCGTTGCATGATGTGGTGGCTGCAATGGCAGGGTGCTGTTGCCATGCTGCTGCAAGGACGTCGTAGTATTTCATGACAGAGCGTAGCTATTCCTGCGAGCATTGACCCCTCATTCCATTTTTGATTGACCCCCTGTTGCTGCAAGTTGACCCCCCGGATT
>NZ_JAHESF010000060.1 GCF_018598225.1 Chryseosolibacter histidinae
GGTATCGCTCATTGTCGGCCATTTTGTGAGGATTGAGCGCCTTGTTCTCGCGGATAAACAGGTTGTCGCGAATGAGCCACTCCTTGGAGTTGCTGTGAAGCGCATTGCCGATGCGGCTCACCGTGTTCTTGATGTTACGGGTGGTGTCGTAGACTGTGCGGTCAAACCCGATGTGACGAACTTCAATGTGCCGGATGATCTTTCCCTCGAAGGGAATAAAAGCGTCCTCACTTTTTACGGCCTGCGTGGGATTTGTCTGGCTTTTGCGGGTGATCGACTTCAGAAGCCTCTTCGGAACCTTTGCATTCTTGATGTTTTCAATAACATGCTGAACCTTGGTGGTATCCTGGCTGACGGTATCTTTTTTCTCCTGCGCGAAAAGCATTCCGGGCAGGGCCAAAACGGCTAAAAAAACGATAAACCTGCCTGTTCTCATGCGCGAAAAGCTTTCCGGTGCTCCGGGAATATGCAATAAAAAATCAATCCCGGTTAATGTCAATAAAATGCATTATTCAAGCAAATCTGATGCAAATAAGCAGGTGGGTGCGCGGTGATAGTGCGGTTTTGCGCAGAAATTATTTTTTGTTGGCAAGGTAAACACCTCCGATCACCGCCACCATGCCTATGAAATGGGCTATGACAAGCTGTTCTCCATCCAGCAGGCCCCACATGACCGCTACAATGGGAATGATGTAGGTGACCGAACTGGTGAACAGCGGATTGCTGATCTTCACCAGCAGGTTAAAAAGGATGGTAGCCACTGAGGTGCTCATGATGCCCAGCAGCACAATATAGCCCAGCGCCTGCCATGCCCCCGGTTCGGCCGTGAGCTTATGGGTAAAATCTGTAAATCCCAGCAGATAGGTCAGCGCCAGCGGACTGATGAGCATGATGGAAACGCTGGTAATGGTCAGGGCCTTCAGCTCGGTGATCCTGTATTTGATGAAATTAAGGTTGAGCGCATAGAGCACACAGGCCGTGATCACCAGGAGGGCATAGTGATTGATGCCGCCGATGCTGCCACCCGATTTTGCGAAGATGAGCACGACCGTTCCGGCCAGGCCGATGATGATACCGAACAGTGACTGTGTACGAAAAGGTTGCCCGAATAGAAACACCCCGACCAGCAGGGTACAGATGGGGGTGAGGCTGTTCATGATGCCCGTAACAGAGCTTTCGAGCTGGGTCTGCGCCGTGGCGAAAAGAAAAGCAGGAATGAAAATACCCATCAGTCCTGACGCAAGAAGCTGCAGGTAATGTTTGCCGTTGAGTTGTTTAAGGTGAACGATGGCGATGGGCAGCAGGAAGATGGAAGCCGCCACCACCCGTATGGATCCTACTTCGCCCGGTGAGAACACCAGCAGACCACGTTTCATCAGGATAAACGAAGTGCCCCAGATCAGCGAGAGCAGGATCAGGAGCGTAAGAGACGTTGTTTTGTTATTTTCAGGAACTGACATGCCAGCGTGTACGGATTTGAGCGGGCAAAGATTGGCAAACCGGGCAGTATTTCAAACCGGAATCTTGCGGATTAGTCCACGGTCCACGGTCAACAGTCCACGGACAGTGGGTGCTAAATCTGCTTGCTTCCTGTCTCTGAGAGGTACGGGGTACGTCCCGATAGCTATCGGGATACGAGGTACGATTAAAGCCCATCACTACCCGGCTGTGGTCTGTGGACCGTCGACTGTGGACTATTTTGGTATATTTGACAACCATGAAAAAGATATTGCTTCCCGGTCTGGTGTTGTGCTTCCTGGTAAGCTGTTCCATCAGCCACATCACCAAAGGTAAGGCCAGCAGAAATCAGGAATTGATTGGCGAAACCGCCAGCATCGTTCTGGAGAAGAAGATCAGGCGCCTGAACATCGACACGCTGCGTGATGAAGACCTCCGGAAACGACTCAAAAAACTGAACGCGTGGAATGTTGAAGTAGCATACGACAAGAAAACAGAGTTCGATAGTGTCGTGGTCTTTTCCAGGCCGGGCTTCTCTCTTTCTTCCGAGCAGATCATCTATGACTTCGCCCGCAAGAAGCGCGACCTTGAAACCACGAAGAATGGACTGGTCCCCATCTCCGACCGGATCTACTACCGGGAAATCATGTGGATCATCAGCTAGTCTGCATCCCATTATTTTAACAGATCGCCGCCTGACTCCCCCAAACTTTGAACCTTAAACTTTAAACTTCAAACTTTAAACTTTTAAACTCCAAACTTTGAACTTTTCGAACTCCGTACGCGCCTTAAGAAATAGTACCCTGTTACCCATCACGTTGTGCCTGCTCGCAGCCTGTGATAAACGCTCCGACAAAGATAATGGCACAGTGAAATCGCCATCAGATGCTGTTGCGTCCATCAACTACAGCGTTGTGGCCACGCATCCGCATGATGTTACGTCGTTCACGGAAGGATTGCAGGTTTATGGAGGAGATCTGTACGAGAGCTCCGGTGCGCCGGATGACCTGCCACAGACAAGCTCGGTAGCAGGTATTGTTGACCTGACGGAAGGTGTTATTCATAAGAAGGTGATCCTCGATAAACATCGGTACTTTGCCGAAGGCATCACCTTTCTGAACAACAAGCTCTTTCTGCTTACTTACCAAACCAAAGTTGGTTTTGTGTACGATGCCCGTACATTTAAGCAGCTTCGTGAGTTCAACTTTCCGAGCGCTGAAGGGTGGGGCATGACCACTGACGGCACGCACCTGATCATGAGCGATGGCACAAACCGCCTCACGTATCTTGACTCTGCTTCGCTCAAGCCCGTAAAAACGATCAATGTCTCTGACAACAAGGGGCCGGTAGCAAATCTCAATGAGCTGGAATACATCAATGGTTTTATCTATGCGAATGTGTACACCACCCACTATATTGTGAAGATAGATCCGTCAGGTAAAGTGGTGGGCCGCATCGACCTTACCTCACTTGTACAGGATGCCCGGTCAAAGAACAGCCACGCCCTGGAATTGAACGGCATCGCGCTCGATCCCGCCACTGGCAACGTATACGTCACCGGTAAGCTGTGGCCGAATATTTATGCGATCAAGTTCAGGTATTGAATAGCAAATAAAGCGAACTGAAGAACCTGGCTTGTATGGAAACAGTGTTGAACCTGGTGGATATTCTCCCATTTGCTGAACCAGACAGGAGCGTACTACAGAAATTGTACCTTCAGGTGCGACAAGCCAGTTTTATCTGGTTGGATACATCTCGTTTCAAGCTTGGCGCTTTTGACGATGATACCAAAGATGAGCTTATTCTTGTAGCAAAAATTGGTAATAAAATAGTTGGATTTATATCGGCCTGGATACCTGACAATTTCATTCATCACCTGTATGTTGATAATCAATACCAGCATAACGGCATCGGAACCAAACTACTGAAAGAGATGGTGTGCAGACTTCAGTATCCGATAACTTTGAAGTGCCTGAAAAGCAATGTATCGGCAATAAAATTTTATGAACGCAATCAATGGCACGCCAAATCGGAGGCGGTGTCAGAAGATGGGCCGTATATTTTATTCGAATTATCAGGTAGCTCCTGACTCCTTACTTCTTTTCTTTCCGAATTCCTTCCGAAGATCTCTTCTCAAAAACTCACCTTTCCGTTGGAACCATAATCCCCGCATACTTCTCGCTCACCTCATCCAGAATAGTATTCACCTCACTTTCATTGTCCGCTTCCACAAGCCTGGTGCGGTAGGGTTTAAAATCAGGCATGCCCTTGAAATAGTTGGTGTAGTGGCGGCGCATTTCGAAGATGCCGAGGCGGTCGCCTTTCCAGCGGATAGAAAAATCAAGATGTTTTTTTGTTACGCGGATCCGTTCGGCCACATCAGGAGGCAGGGGCCGCTCACCATGTTTCAGGTACTGCTTCACTTCGTTGAAGATCCACGGGTAGCCAATGGCGGCACGACCGATCATGATACCATCAACGCCATATTTGTTCTTATACTCGAGCGCTTTTTGCGGCGAGTCGATGTCACCATTGCCGAAGATGGGGATGTGCATGCGCGGGTTCTCCTTGATCCTGGCGATCAGCGTCCAGTCGGCCGAGCCTTTATACATCTGCACGCGGGTTCTGCCGTGAACCGTCAGCGCTTTGATACCAATATCTTGTAGCCGCTCGGCAACCTCAACAATATTCTTTGAGTTGTCGTCCCAACCCAGGCGGGTTTTAACGGTAACAGGCAGGGAGGTACACTTCACGATCTCCTCTGTCATTTTCACCATCTTGGGAATGTCCTGTAAAAGCGCGGCACCGGCACCTTTGCATGCCACGGCCTTCACCGGGCAGCCGTAGTTGATGTCGATCAGATCCGGGTTTACAGCAGCCGCAATTTCCGCGGACTGCACCATATTGCCAATGTCGCCACCAAACAGCTGGATGCCAATGGGCCGCTCGTATTCAAAAATGTCAAGCTTCTGGCGGCTTTTAACGGCATCGCGGATCAGCCCCTCCGATGAGATGAATTCCGTGTACATGAGGTCAGCACCACCCTCCTTGCATACCGCTCTGAAAGGCGGATCGCTCACATCTTCCATCGGCGCCAGCAGGAGTGGAAAATCACCTAAGTCTATATTACCAATTTTCGCCATATTTGCCGCTGTCTGTCCCCACAGCAAGACGCAAAGTTAAGCCAATTTTAAGATGCTGGAAAATGATTTGAGTCAACGCCCCGAAAGACACCCTGTCGCCAACCTGATCATCATTCTGGGGCTCGTGGGGTTGGGGTTCGTCTTCGTAGGCCCCGTTGTGGGGTATTTCGCAGCCATGCCGTTCTATAATGGCAGCGGTGAAGAGCTTTTTGCGGCCATCCAGGACCCCATCAATCACCCGGAAGTAAAGGTCCCGATTTATATCATCCAGGGATTTGCCACGCTGATCGGTTTGATCGTGGTGCCGGCATTGTTTATGGCGCGGAGTGGCAGGGCCGTGGCGGAATTTTTCCGGAACCAAAAAACGGAATGGGTACCGATACTGATCACGGTGTTTGTGGTGGTCATTTTTATGGCCGTGAATTCCGTGTTTGTTGAATGGAACAGCAACTTCAAGTTTCCGGATTTTGAGCTTGCGCGCAAGTTTGAAGCCTGGGCGCGGGAGAAAGAAGATACAGCCGCCGAGCTCACGGAATTCCTCACCCGGTTCAAGTCACAGGGAGAGCTGCTCATCGCCATAATCGTTATCGCAGTGCTGCCGGCCATCGGCGAAGAGATCGTTTTCAGGGGGCTGATCCAGAACGAATTGCATCGCGCCACCAAAAATGTTCACGCGTCTGTCTGGATCGCGGCGGTGCTCTTCAGTGCCATCCACCTTCAGTTCTTCGGGTTCGTGCCCCGTGTGCTGCTGGGTGCGTTGTTCGGATATTTATACTATTGGTCCGGAAACCTTACACTCGCAATCCTGGCGCATTTTGTGAACAACGGAGTATCCGTCATGGCCATGTATTTTTATCAGCAGGGCGCCTTTGAATACGATATGGAGAGCACGGAATCTGCGCCTATCACCGTGGTGATTATTTGTACTTTAATGACGGCGGCACTGTTATTTTATTTCCACCGATATTTCCAGCATCGTAAACCCTCTATCTCCTGATCGTGACATCTTCCCTGAAAAAATACAGTAACCTTACCCAGCGCATCATTACAGGTTTACTTGGCTCGGCCGGCATTATCGCAGCGATCTGTTATAGCCCATGGACCTACTTCGCGGTGTTCTTTTTCATCTGCACCCTGGCGTTGTGGGAATTCTACAAGCTGGCAGGCCTTGATGGACTGGCGCCTCAGAAAGTATTCGGCACCTTCTGTGGCATCCTGGTTTTTGTGCTTTCATTCCTCATCGAAATGCAGCTGGTCTCGTACCGGTATTACTTCCTCATTTTTCCGCTGATCTCGTTTGTGTACATGATCAAGCTCTACAAAAAATTCGAGCGCAAACCTTTTACAAACATTGCCTTCACTTTTCTGGGGATCTTTTATGTAGCGGTTCCTTTTGCGCTGCTCAATATTGCTGCTTTTGAGAATGGCCATTACCATTACCAGATCATCTTCGGTTGTCTTTTCATTCTCTGGGCCAGCGATACCGGTGCTTACTTCGCCGGAACATTTTTCGGGAAACGGAAACTGTTCGAGCGGATCTCCCCCAAAAAATCATGGGAAGGTTTTTTCGGAGGCGCGGCATTGGCCATGGCGTTTGCTGTTGGACTACCATTCTTTTTTGAATCTATCGGTCAGCAATCCACGCTCTCGCTTATCGACTGGATCATCGTTGGTCTCATCATCATTGTGGGGGGTACGTTCGGCGACCTGGTTGAATCACTGCTGAAGCGAAGCATCGAGATCAAAGACTCAGGCGATTCACTGCCCGGCCACGGAGGTTTTCTCGACCGTTTTGATGGTCTGCTGATCTCCGCGCCTTTTATCGTGGCTTACATCGAGATCTTTTAACATCGTTAGTTCCAGGGATGACATCCTTCAAAAGAATGTCATCCCTGTACCGTCACCAAACCCTGCTATGTCACTGTTCAGCAAACTCGACCGGTTTTTTGAAAAGCGCAAAGATTATGGCGCCGTTTTTCTCCGGCTGATCATTGGCTGGAGACTGATCGATGGAACGCAGGACAATGTATTCAGCTGGGAGCGCATGATCGAGTTCAGGAATTTCCTGGAGCAGCATGGCGTACCGTACCCCCTTGCCGCAGCCCATGTCTCCGTTTATGCGCAGTTCATCTGTGGCATTTTATACCTGCTGGGTGCCTTTGTACGACCTGCAGCCCTGGTGATGATCGTTAATTTTATCAGCGCCCTGTACATCGCTCACCAGGGCACTACTTTTCAGCAATCTTTTGAAGCGCTCATGATGCTTTTCGGTTCCGCTTTCTTTTTATTCTTTGGTGCGGGAAAAATTTCTCTTGACGATTGGCTCAATCACAGAAATAAATTTTAATATTCGGCTGGTAAGTAAAATGTTCTATGTCATTTCGGCCGTAGCTCATTTTCGTTTAAAAACCGACTGCCTGAGTGTTATTTATTTATCTTTGCAACCGTTTTAGATCATTAAAAAACCAGCATCATAAACCCGCTGGCATTAAAGTTTATCATTCAAAACTGGCATAATTCATCCGTACTATGGGATATATCGAACCGGCCCCGCTGAAAGACAGAGAAAATCCTTTCGAAGCCATGATGTCACGATTCCAGGTAGCATCACAGATCCTGGGACTTGAAGACGAGATCTACAATGTTTTAAAGAATCCGGCACGGCAGGTGATCGTTTCACTTCCGGTGACAATGGATGACGGAACCATCAGGGTATTCGAAGGTTATCGCGTTATTCATTCCACCATCCTGGGTCCTTCCAAAGGAGGGATCCGGTTTGATGTGAACGTGAACCTCGACGAAGTGAAAGCCCTGGCGGCGTGGATGACCTGGAAGTGTGCCGTGGTGGATATTCCGTACGGCGGCGCTAAAGGTGGCGTGGCCTGCAATCCGCGTGAGATGTCGGCCGGTGAGATTGAACGTCTGATGCGTGCCTATACGCAGGCGATGGCCGATGTATTTGGTCCTGACCGCGATATTCCCGCTCCGGATATGGGAACAGGCCCGCGTGAAATGGCATGGCTGATGGACCAGTTCTCAAGGGTGCAGGGTATGACAACCCACGCAGTGGTTACTGGAAAACCTATCGTGCTCGGTGGATCACTGGGCAGAACAGAAGCAACAGGCCGCGGTGTAATGGTGTCTGCCATGGCCGCCATGGAAAAGCTGAAGATCAATCCGTATAAGGCTACCTGTGCCGTGCAGGGATTTGGAAACGTGGGTTCATGGGCGGCAAAGCTGCTGAGCGAACGTGGCTTGCTGGTGCAGTCCATCAGCGATATCTCCGGCGCATACTTCAATGAAAAGGGTATCGACATCGAGGCTGCTTCAAAGTACCGCGAGGCGAACAAAGGCTCGCTTGAAGGCTTTGGCGGCGCACAGAAGATCTCCAACGACGACCTGCTGACCCTGCCCGTAGACCTGTTAGTACCGGCCGCCACAGAAGATGTGATCACCGGCCAGAATGCTCCCAACATCAAGGCAAAACTGATCGTGGAGGGTGCCAATGGTCCCACCTCATCGAAAGCCGACAATATCATCAATGAAAAAGGCATCATGGTGGTGCCGGACATCCTCGCCAATGCAGGTGGCGTTACTGTTTCTTACTTTGAGTGGGTGCAGAACCGCCTGGGCTACAAGTGGACCGCTGACCGCGTGAACCGCCGGTCTGACCGGATCATGAAAGATGCCTTCATCAACGTCTACAAAACTTCGAAAGAATACAATGTGCCGATGAGGATCGCTGCTTACATGGTGGCCATCGATAAGGTAGCCAAGACCTACAAATACCGGGGAGGCTATTAAAAGAATTTAGAATATAGGCGTTAGCCCCGATAGCTATCGGGATTAGAATGGCTGAAACCCTACACGGAAGCAGGTAATGGAACCTGCTTTTGTATTTATGCTAACTGCTGAATTCTATATTCTAAATTCTTAAATTTACGCTCTTAAATTGCGTCGGTATCATTCTAACTCCTAAATTCTATATTCTAAATTCTTCTCATTTATGACCATACATCGTGAAGGGCACATCGTATTATTTGTATTGCTGCTGGTTCTTTTTGCCCTGAACATCGGCATCTATTTTTATTTCCCCGGGAGCGTGCTCATTCAGAATTCCGTCATTTTCGTCAGCGTTATCTTTTATATTCTGATCCTGCAGTTTTTCAGGAACCCCGTGTTTGCCATTACACAGAATACAAAACATGTGCTGGCGCCGGCCGATGGCAAAGTGGTTGTGATCGAAGAAACAGAAGAAACCGAATACTTCAAGGAGAGGAAAAAGCAGGTGTCTATTTTTATGTCGCCGGTGAATGTTCACGTCAACCGTATGCCGGTGAGTGGATCGATCAGCTTCTTCAAATATCATCCAGGTAAATACCTGGTGGCGTGGCATCCGAAGTCGAGCACGGAGAACGAGCGCACTACCATTGCTGTGAAAATGAACAATGGTGTAGAGATCCTTTTCCGCCAGATCGCAGGTGCGCTGGCACGACGCATCAAATGGTATGTGAAAGAAGGTGATAAGCTTGACCAGGGACAGGAGTTCGGGTTCATCAAATTCGGCTCCCGGGTGGATATTTTTCTCCCGCTCAATGCCAAAATCGTTGTGAAGGTGGGCGATGTGACCAAAGGTGGCCGCACCATAATTGCAGAATTGGATTAAAATCTGCGTAAATCCACGTAGAATAGTACACATACTATCCTGTATTTGCACTCCTAACGCTCGTTTATTTTTTTATTTATTCATAGCTTTAGAGAATCTTTCTGTTGTAAACCCGTTATAGAAAGACTTTTTACGCTACTAGCTCTTTATGAATTCAAACCCCATCCGCTTTTCTTCGGCCCGTGCTGACTTTTTTTCAACGTTGAATCAGCGCGTTAACGAGTACTTCAAATCGAACAACATCAGTCGTTACGCCAACAACGAGATGAAGTTCAAAACCTTCGCGATGTTTGCCATTTATTTTACACCGTATATCCTCATGATGGCGGGCGTGGTGACAAACCTGTGGGTGATGCTCGGTCTGTGCGTGGTGATGGGCTTTGGTATTGCAGGTATTGGGTTGTCTGTGATGCATGATGCCAATCACGGCGGATATTCACGGAAGCCATGGGTCAACAACCTGCTCGGGTTCTCGCTGAACCTGGTGGGTGGCAACGCCTTTAACTGGAAAGTGCAGCACAACGTGCTCCATCATACTTATACCAACATTCATGACGTGGATGAAGACATCAGCCCGCGCGGCATCCTGCGCATGACACCTTACGGCGACTGGAAATTCATCCATCGCTTTCAGCACATCTACGCGTGGTTCTTTTACGGACTGCTTACCCTGGTGTGGGTAGTAGTGAAAGATTTTGTGCGCATCATCCGCTATCAGAAAGACGGTATGGTGAAGAAACAGAAGGCCAACATCTTCGCGGAGTGGGCTATCCTGATCGCTACCAAAGTGTTGTATGTGCTGTACATCGGCGTGTTGCCGGCGGTGATCCTCTCCCTGGTCTGGTGGCAGGTTCTCCTCGGCTTCCTGGTAATGCATTACATTGCCGGTTTTATCCTCGCCATTATCTTCCAGCCCGCGCATGTTATCGACGGCACAGAGTATCCGATGCCCGATGAGCACGGAAAAATGGAGAACAGCTGGGCGATCCATCAGCTGCTCACCACCACAAACTTTGCGAACAACAACCGCGTGCTCAACTGGTATGTGGGCGGTTTGAATTTCCAGGTTGAACATCATCTCTTCCCGAATATCTGTCACGTACATTACCGGAAGATCTCTTCTATCGTAAGAGATACTGCCCATGAGTTCGGGCTTCCATACAAATCAGAGCCTACCTTTATCGGGGCGCTGGTAAGCCATGCGAAGCTGTTGAAACAATTGGGTGAAAAACCGGTGCTGCAACCTCAAACTGTAACAGCCGGCTATTAAATGACAAATCCTGTTTTGCTTCTTCACGGAGCACTGGGGTCGAAGACACAGCTCGATCCGTTGAAAGTGGCACTGGAAGCAAGTGGCAGAACTGTCTATTCCCTCAATTTTTCAGGCCATAGTGGCGAATCTTTCCGAAAGGATTTCGGCATCGAGACCTTTGCCGATGATGTGTTGCGTTTTATGCAGGCACAGGAGTTGAAGACCGCCGACATTTTTGGCTACAGCATGGGTGGTTATGTGGCCCTCTGGCTGGCGCATCAACATCCGTCAGGCATAGGCAGGATCGTGACGTTGGGAACGAAGTTCGACTGGACACCCGAATCCGCCGAAAGAGAAGTAAAGAAAGTAGATCCGCAGAAGATCGAAGAGAAGATCCCTGCGTTCGCGAGAATATTACAACATCGCCACGCCCCCAACGACTGGAAAGAGCTCCTTCACAAAACCGCCACCATGATGACAGCGCTTGGCCATAAGCCCTTGCTGACGCTGGAGATCCTGGAAACCATTACCCACGATGTAACAGTATTGTTGGGAGACCAGGATGACATGGCAGACCTGATGTTCTCTAAAAAAGTAGCCGAAGCCCTCCCACACGGAAAATTTGCTTCCCTCGAAAAAACACCCCACCCGATAGAGCGCGTGGATGTGAAGTTCCTGCACAGGGTACTGGGGGAGAGTTTAAAGTCTAAAGTTTAAAGTTGTTGCCGGTTACCGGTTGCCTGTTGCCGGGTCTGTGAGTCCACGCCTTCACGTTTTGTGTTTTGTTCGAAGAGGACATGAGATAGATGGTCTGACCTGAACTGGCTACTCCGGCAACTAACGCAGCGACCACAGCTGCCGGTGATAAAGTTCTCGATTGATTTTTTAAAAATAGGTTTCCGGTAATATTGTCCGTACCTTCAGAGAAGCAATTGCGGTCTTATAATTCACTGCCAGGACTCCTGCCCCAGGAAAAGTGGTTTCTTATCTCTCCTCAATTCACTGACCTTTAGTGCTTTCACTCCCCCAAAGCGGTCAGCATTTAGCAATATCATTAAACCGTTGACGTATGGCGCAGAGAATTATTGATAGGAGTTATGTAGGGGAAGTGCTTCAGCACGTATACGATAGTGATCTTGACATCAGCATTACATTAATTTCAAGAGGCGGATACTTCTACATTGCCAGTGAGGACAAACGTTTTTCGTTGCAAGGTACAACCATTGAGGAGGCGGTCACGCACTTTGCATTTGAGCTTGCGAAGGAGTTTCCTTCTTCAAAATTCGCAACCTGGTGGGTGAATAATTTCCGCGAAGAAGAATATAACCGTCCAGGCCACAGGGATAAACATTATTGATAATTGTCCTGAAGTGATAAGCGACATCTTGATCGGAACAGCCTGTGATCGCGTTCATGACAAACAACATTTAAAAACAAAATCTATGAACATCCATTTGATAAGATCATTGACTTTAAACAAAAGCGATACGACGTGCATTATAACATTCCGTCTGCCAAATCACTGATAGTGCCTGTGAAAAACTTTGGCGATGAAGTGTTGTGCGATGTTCGCTGGGAGAATGAGAACGGCGAGTTGAAGGTGTTGCACGAAAAAATGTTTACAAGCGGAAACCTTATTCGGCTAAATCCGCTGATAGACGAAAAGTTGTTCGAAATATGGGCGCATTATTACGGGGAGCCTGCTTTAAATTGATACGTGCTTCTCTGTCGAAATTCATTACCCCGCCAGTAAAAATCCAATCCTTTAACAGCCCTGAATGAGAATGAGGCAGCTTAAAATCTCAAAACAGATCACCAACCGCGAAACGCAGTCTCTTGATAAATATTTGCAGGAAATCGGCAAGCTCGGTCTGATCACAGCAGAAGAAGAGGTAAACCTTGCCAGGCGTATTCGCGGCGGAGACCTTATTGCCGTTGAAAAGCTTACCAAAGCAAATCTGAGGTTCGTAGTTTCTGTTGCCAAGCAATACCAGAATTATGGCCTGACCCTTGGCGACCTGATCAATGAGGGAAACCTGGGCTTGATCAAAGCTGCAAAAAGGTTTGATGAAACGCGTGGATTCAAGTTTATATCATACGCTGTGTGGTGGATCCGGCAATCCATCATGCAAAGCCTGGCCGAGCAATCGCGGATCGTGAGGCTGCCTTTGAACAGGGTAAGCGGGCTGAACAAGCTGCTGAAAACATTTTCAGTGCTTGAGCAGGAATACCAGCGCGATCCAACCACTGACGAGCTGGCCCAGGCAATGGGAGTAAACGCAGAGGAGATCGCCCAAAACCAGCAATATTCGGGACGGCACGTATCTGTGGATGCACCTTTTCATGAAGGTGAGGAAAATTCTCTGCTGGATATTATCGCCGACACAAAGTATGAAATGCCTGATTCAGAATTGCTGTCCGACTCATTAAAGACGGAAATTCAACGGGCACTGTCCACGTTAACCGCTCGGGAATGTGAAGTGATGACATTGTATTTTGGGTTGGATGGCAACGCGCCCATGACACTCGAGGAGCTCGGTGACAGACTGCATCTGACAAGAGAGCGGGTGCGCCAGATCAAAGAGAAGGCTACACGTAGGTTAAGATACTCCTCAAGGCACAGATCCTTAAAATCATTTCTGGGGTAGTGCCTGGCTCAACTCAAAAACGTTGTGGGGAATTGTTTTCCTGGTATTTAATGTTCAGTCTCGATCGCCTTTCCAAGCAGCTTTTTCACCAGTTCTGCGATATCAGTTGAGGAAAAGGGCTTAAGTAAGCAGGCATCTGATTTTGACAGCGGGCAGAGTATTTCAATATCTGCGTTGCCGCTGATCAGGATAACCGGAATACCTGCAGTGCGCGGATCGGCCTTAATCGATTTACAGATGTCGACACCGCTGTCACCAGGCAGGTCTACATCTACCAAAACGATGTCACATGAAGCTGCCATTGATAACACCAGCAACGTATCTCCCACGAAAAGCGATTTAACAGAATAGCCCAATCGCCTGAACAATGCGGTGGCAATGGTGTGAAAGTCGACATTGTCATCTACGATCAGAATTGTTACGCCCTCTCCTTTTATAGCCATATCGTGCTTTTTTTAACAGGCAGTATCGACTATAAAATTGCTTAAAATAATAAACACTGGTCCCCTGAGTGATAGATAGTAACAAATGATGCCAATGTGATTTGGCAGGCCGGATCACTTTGAATTGCGCACGGTAGGAGCGTTATAGTTTGTACCCGGTTCGTTGCCCTTAAAAGCTGCTACAGGCGATCCGGCAACAGGTGGCGATTTACGGATGTTTTCAGAAAAACCTGATCCCGATCTTACCCCCGATCCACATCTTTACATTCAGGTCTGGGTCTGCATTCTTGTTGTAGAGAAAATTCGGTTGGTAATCGGTGAATATATTCTTGTAGCCCTCTGCTGTGGGATCCGTAAAATAAGCGTTGAAGGTGGCGCCTGCGGTCACTGACAAATGTTTCAGCATCTGAAAATCAACACCGAGGTAAGCCTTGTTGATCATGTTGATGGCATCGAGGTTGTTTCCCTGCACGATCTGGCTACTGGTCAAATCAACATTCAGGAATAATTTTTTGCTTAGCCTGGGCGCGGTGCCGATACCGTATCCGAAGGTCCACAACGTTTCTTCACCATTGAACGTGGATGGCCTGGCGCCTGCCGTGAGGATGTTGTAGAACTGGCGCACCCCTGTGCGGAACGCTACGTTGGTATAAAAGACCTCGTCTGCCGACACCTCGAGCTTGTGGTAACCTTTTAAAACGATGCTCAGCAATCCCACAGGTACACCTTTGATGCTGTCGGTGACATTGAACAATCCCACCTGGGCGCCTTCAACCCGGGTGGCGTAATTCAACACGGGGGCTATCTGCGCGCCCCTCACTTTCTTTCCTGCAACGTTGAGCACACCGGCGATCTGGGCACCCTTCACTTCCTTCGCTGCAAAGTTCAGCACACCCGCAGCCTGGCCACCGTTAACATTCTTTCCGGCCAGGTTCATCACCCCGGCAACCTGAGCACCGCGCACATCCTTTGCTGCAAAATTGAAATTGCCCGCAATCTGCGCCTTTGCACTGCCGGTTGATAAATTAAAAAGTCCGGCAAGATGCGGACTTTCCTGATTCCCTGCGGTGATGTTCCCCACGCCGGCCACCTGAACGGCCCGCGAACCATGCGTGGCAAAGTTCATGACCCCTGCCATCGAAAAATTTCGCACTTCGCCCCAGTTGAAGTTGAACACCCCCGCCAGCTGCGCACCCTCCGTGGTGCCGTAATTGGCGTTAAAGATACCTGCCATCTGCGCCCCCTTCACATCGCCTCCAACAAAGTTGAATGAGCCCGCTAATTGTGCGCCCTCAACATCTCCGCGGATGATATTGAATGCACCACCAAGCTCGAACTTGCGCACACCCATGGCATAACCGCCGATAATATTAAAAGAATATTCGTTGATCACGTTACCGCTCAGCGCATGATTGGTTCCTACAAAAGGTACAAGCGATACCTGCGATTTCCGGTAAAGTGTATCGTTGATGTTGGCGATGTTGGCCTGTTCTTTCGAGAAGATCTTTGTCTTTTTCCAGAAACGCCGAAGCTTTTCGCCCACGCTGTCGGCCAGCGTTGCGATCTTTTCGGTGTTCACCTTCAGGGGAATGTTCAGCAGCTTGCCTGACGAAGAAGGCATCACCAGCAGTGTATCGGTATAGTTCTGTTTGTTGATGGCCAGCCGCAGGTCTTTGGAAGGCTTATCGATCTCGATCTCGAAATATCCGTACGAGTCGGTGACCGTAGATGTGAGTGTTACAGGATCGTAGATACTCACGTGCTTCAACCTTTCGCCAGTAGCCTCATCCACCACGTAGCCTGAATAAAGCTGAGGTTCTTTGGTTGAAGACTTGGCGATGCCTTTGGTGAGGATGACGTACTTGCCCCGCGCTTTGTACTGAATGGTGCCCTGGAAGATCTGATCCAGTATTTCCCTGACGGTTTTATTGACAAAGTTGTAGCTCACGATCTTGTCTGCCTGCAGAATGGAGGGATTGTAGCTGAAGGTGAATCCGCCCTGCCGGGAAATTCTTTTGAGCACATCGTCCAGGCGCTCGTCGTGCAACGCCAGGGTCATGGTACGTTCGAGAAAAGGAGTGCTGTTCTGGGCACGTACCGCCACGCAGCAGAGCATCAGTGCGAGGAATGCCGCTGCAAACAGGGGAGTGGTCTTATTCTTCACAGCCTTTTCCCTCCAGCACAATATCGTTACCAGATATCTTTGTGGTGAGCCCCAGGGTTTCAGCAATGACGTTGGCGATCTCCTCAATGGTCTCGTTGTTGAACGACACCGTAAGCCTGCATTGCTCCAGGTGACTGCCCACTACGATCTTCTTGTTGTATACCTCGTTGAGCTCGTTCACCACCGTGGCAAGGTCTGTATCGCTGAAGATGAAGAACCGGGTCTTATAGGCGGTGACATTGGGATCGGCCTGCTCTACGGTAAAAGTTTTGGAGACCTTGTTGTACACACCTTTGCCGCCAGCCCTGAGATAAAGGCCTGAGTCTTTCTCGGTATAGAACATTACCTCGCCTTCTTCCACCACCACTTCAACAGTGTTCGATTCGGGGTAGGCTTTTACGTTGAATGAAGTGCCGATATCCTTGATCATCACGCCGTCAACGTCGATAATGAATGTCTTGTCATCGTTGTGCTGAATATTGAAATAGGCTTCTCCTTTCAGCTTTACCACGTGCGCCTTTTTCTTTTTGTCGAACGTATAGGCGAGCTGCGTTTCCTTGTTCAGGTATACACCGCTTCCATCGGGCAGGGTATCCGCTTCCGATTTTTGATTGGTGGCAACCTCCATGGAAACCGGTGCCGAAGGTTTCAGCAGCTGGTAAGCGAAGAACCCAACGCCCATTACCAGCAACACACTCGCAGCAATGCGCCACACGAGGCCAATGCCCGAAGGCTGCATCGTTACCGTCTTAGCTGTAGGCTTCTGATGAAGCTTTGACCTCACCTTGTTCCAGGCTGCATCGGTATCAAATTGCGGCAGGTCTTTCACTGTCACAGCGCGGTCGAAGATAACTTTGAACTGGTTGAAGTAGCGCCGGTTAGCATCATTTTCACCCAGCCAGGCTTCTATCCGTGTACGCTCGTCAGCCGAAGCTTCGTGCGACAGGTATTTGCCGATCAGTTCATCAATATGGTTAGAAGTGCTTTCCACGTTAGTTCAAAAATCCGTTCATCAAAACAAGGAGTAAGGGCAGGTAATCCTTTAATTGTTCGCGCATGATCTTCAGCGCTTTGCCCATGTGGTTTTCCACGGTCTTAACCGAGATGTCGAGCTGTTCAGCTATCTCTGCGTATTTCAATTCTTCAAAACGACTGAGCTTGAAGACCAGGCGGCACTGCTCGGGCAGTTTTTCCATGGCATCCTGGATCTTTGCCTCCAGCTCTGATGAGGCCACGGCGTGGGTCACAGAGTCATGGCTATGCGGCGCCAGCGCAACTTCTTCCACGGCATGTTTCTGCTTGATCTTTTCGTGTTTGATCACATTAAGGCAGGCGTTACGCACCATGGCATACAGGTAAGGCCTCACGGCGGTGTGTATGGTCAGGGTATCACGTTTTTCCCACACGGACAAGAACGTGCCCTGTACGATCTCTTCAGCTTCCTCTTTGTCCTGGAGGAAGGTGTAGGCGTAGCTGCACAAAGGTTGATAGTAAGTCCTGAAAATCATCTCAAAAGCAGTTTCATCGCCCGCTGTCAGCGCTTCAATTTGCTGTTGTTCAGGTAAACTCACCGCGTTTTAGATTCTTTTAGGTTTAAAATCGGTGTAATTTACGTTTTTGCGGGTATTTCAGTTATGACAATTGCCCGATGATTAACCCCTACGGTGAAATAAATTAATTTCCGATGACCTCTCCCACCCAAAATGGCGTACCCGGGGCCATGGTCACAAAGCCATCACGCAAGACTTCGTAAGCCCCGTCCGATCTTTTCAACCCGTCAGGGAGTTCAGGCATTGCATAGCCGTGCACCAGAAGCCTGCTTGCGGCCGGAAGCCATTTTTTGTACGATCCGGAAGCGATGCCAGACCACTTTACGGTATCGGTCAGTAAGGTGATCCCCAGCTGTGGCAAAAAAGTGTCGAGCTTATCGAAAAGCGCATCAGCGTTGGCGGTCACGATCGATACTGCCTTTTGCCTGGTACTGATCAGGAAGTACAGGGCCAGATCAACATCCTCGCCGGCATTGTCCGACAGGAATTTTACCGGCGCCTGCGATTCAAGTTTCCGGGCCAGAATTTCGCCGGAGTCGGGTTTTGCGATCACAACATCGATCTTGATACCCCAGTCCAGCACCTGGTCCAGCGCATTTTCAAAAACCATCACCTGCGGAGCCCATTCCAGCAGCGGTTCTATCAGCGGCAGGCCGAGCGCATCCATGATCAGCAGGGCGGGTTCCTGGCCTTCTTTAACAAAATGATGAGAAGACATGTGGAAATACGAAATACGAGGTACGAAGTACGAAGAAAAACCGAGCTTGTGCTACTGAAAGCGGAATTTCCGTACCTCGTACTTCGTACTTCGTACCTGATATAGGTTAATTCTTTTAAATTGCGCCCTATTTTACACCTATGTTATCGGCTGATCAGTGTTATAAGGTTTTCCAGCAAAGCATCGATGATTATCATGTGCACGACAATGTTGACGCACCGATCAAAAATCCCTTTCCGGACGGCAGCTTCGAAGCCCTGCTCTATCACAAGAACTGGATCGACACTGTTCAATGGCACCTGGAAGACATTATCAGGAAACCCGATATTAACCCCTATGACGGTATAGAGATCAAACGGCGGATCGACAGGTCGAACCAGGACCGCACCGATACAGTTGAAAAAGTAGACGACCATTTCCTCGAACATTTCAGGAATGTGAAACCGAAGCCGGGGGCGAGAATGAACTCAGAAACACCGGCCTGGCTGCTAGACCGCATGAGCATTCTGATGCTGAAGATCTATCACATGAAAGAACAGACCGAGCGGAAAGATGCCTCGCCCGATCACATCGCCAGGTGTACACAGAAGCTAAGCGTGTTATTGGAGCAAAAAAATGACATGCGTGCTGCCTATGACGAATTGCTGGAGGATGTATTGAACGGAAACAGGAAATTTAAAGTGTACCGTCAGATGAAGATGTATAATGATACAAGCCTGAATCCGATGTTGTACAACCAGAAAAAGAACGGCCAGTAAACCATAACAGCCGCTTAACGTTTCGTATGATAATCTTCCATTGATCCGTTTTTACCTTCATCTGTGTCATTGAAAAAAATCTTAATTCTTCGTTTTTCTGCCATGGGCGATGTGGTGCTGCTGGTGCCGGTCATACGATCGCTTACGGCAGCCAACCCCGAAGTTGAGATCACCGTTGTTACACGCCCGAAGTTTGCACCTTTTTTTTACGATATGGAAAGGGTGGTGGTCTTCCCCGCAGACGTAGATTACACCTATAATGGCATTTTCGGGATGCGCGATCTTTTTCGCACACTGATCCGGAAAGCCGATTACGACCTGGTGATCGATATGCACGACCACATCAGGACGATCTTCCTGAGAACGTTATTCAAGATCTTCGGCACCGAAGTGGTGGTCTTTAACAAAGGCCGTAACGAGAAAAAGGCATTCGCCCGCAAAGAGAATAAGGTAGTGGCCCCGTTGCCCCACACCGTTGAACGTTACAAGAAGGCGTTCGAGAAGGCGGGCTTTACTTTTGACCTGCTGCCACCGCCGTACTTCAACCTGAACGAGTCTATCAGAACTACGGCCAATGAATGGCTGGCCAAGAAGAGCCTGGAGAAGAAAGAGAAATGGATCGGCATAGCACCGTTCGCCATGCACGCATCCAAGATCTGGCCCCTTGAAAACTACGCAACGGTTATCCAAAAAATACTGGAGAAGATGCCTGCCAAATTTTTGCTGTTTGGCGGCGGACCACGTGAGGTAAAATATTTTGAAAGCCTGAAGGCGAAGTTTCCCGGTCACTGTGAAGTGGTGGCCGACCAGTTGAAGATCAGGCAGGAGATCGCCATCATGCAGAACCTTGACCTCATGTTGTGTGTCGATTCTTCCAACATGCACCTGGCTGCGCTGGCGGGTGTACCCCTGTTATCGGTCTGGGGAGGAACAAATCCTGATGTGGGCTTCGGACCGTTGGGGAAAGGTGAAGAAAGTATCATTCAGATCAGCCGCACTGAGCTGCCCTGCAGACCCTGCTCTGTGTATGGCAGGGAAAGCTGTTATGTCGGAGGATTCCCCTGCCTTACCAGGATCACAGCAGAGAACATAGCCGAAAAAATCCTACAAAGAATTTCCTGATAAATCGATGCCCCAAAAAATTGAAACTGTAATCTTCGATCTCGGCGGAGTCCTGATCGACTGGAACCCACGATACTTATACCGCAAGATCCTGAAAGACGAGGAACAAGTGAACTGGTTTCTCCAAAACATCTGCACCAGCGAATGGAACGACGAGCAGGACGCAGGCAGATCTTTTGAAGAGGCAACCCGCGAGCTGATCAGGAAACACCCCGGATGGGAAGAAGCCATCACCGCCTGGTATGGCCGTTGGCAGGAAACCATCAGCGGACCGATCCAGGAGACCGTAGAGATCCTTGAGGCGATCAAAAAATCGAACGGCTACAGGCTTTATGCGCTCACAAACTGGTCAGCGGAAACGTTTCCATGGGCCCTTGACAATTTTAAGTTTTTACATTGGTTCGAAGGCATCGTGGTTTCAGGCGTGGAGAAAACGCGCAAGCCGTTCCCGGAATTTTACCAGATCCTGTTCGACCGGTATAAGATCGATCCTTCCAAGGCGATCTTTATCGATGATAACATCAAGAACATTGAAGGCGCCCGGAAGATCGGGCTTCCCGCCATTCAATTTCAGAACCCCCAGCAGCTCAGAGCACACCTGACCCAGATCGGGTTATTGAACTGAGCGCACCGGTACTGCGAATTCATGTAATTTCAGGAGGAGGCAATGCAACTTCATGCTTAATTTGCTATCCTTACTGAAAATACTGTTATCATGATCAGAAATTTCTTTACGGTTGCCATCCGTAATTTTCTTCGGCAGAAGCTCTATTCTTTCATCAACGTTTTCGGGCTCGCATCAGGCCTGAGCTGTGCGCTGTTCATTTACCTCTGGGTACATGACGAGACCAGCAAAGACACCTTTCACGCCGATAGTGAGAAGATCTTCTCCGTTATAGCCAACCTTGAATTCAATAAAGGCGAGATCCTGACCTGGCCCATCACACCGGGTCCGCTGGCAGAAGATATCCGCGACAATATTCCCGGCGTTGAAATGGCCGTGCGCACCATGACTACCGGTAACCAGTTGTTTCAATATGAAGACGAAGGCTTTATGGAGAACGGCTATTATGCCGACCCGGATTTCTTCAAGCTTTTCAGCTTCCGCATCCTGAAAGGAAAACCCAATACAGACTCCACAGACATCACCTCTATTTCTGTTTCAAACACGCTGGCTAAAAAATTATTCGGCGATGAAGACCCCATCGGCAAGGTTGTAAAGGTGAACAACCGGACCGATTATACCGTCACCGCCGTGTTTGCCGATGTAAAAGGAGAATCTTCCCTGCAGTTCAGTTACGTCCTTCCTTTCGAAGTGTACAAAAAGAGCCGTGGCGACGGATTCAACTGGGGTAACTACGATCATCCATTGTACCTGAAGCTCAGCGATGCTTCACAGGTGGAAGCGATCAATGCAAGGATCAACGATCGTGTGATCAATATCTCCGATAAGGACCGGGACAATGTTCGTTTTTACATGCAGCCGTTCACCGAGACTTACCTGTACTCACAATTCGAGAATGGAAAACCCGTTGGCGGACGCATCAAGTATGTGAGAATATTTTCCATCGTGGCAGTGTTTATCCTCGTGATCGCCTGTATTAACTTTATGAACATGGCTACTGCCAAAGCCGCCAACCGTGCCAAGGAGGTTGGTGTGCGCAAAGTGGTGGGTGCCCAGCGGAAGTCGCTGATATTTCAGTTCATAGCAGAATCGACAATGATCAGCCTGCTGTCCATGATCCTTGCGCTGGCCGTGGTATACCTGCTGCTGCCCATGTTCAATACACTGGTGTCTAAACAGATCACCGTGAGCATAGCCGATGCTGCTTTTCTTTCAATGGTGCTTCTGATCATTGTGGTTACCGGTTTCCTTGCGGGAAGTTATCCGGCATTCTACCTCTCTTCCTATCAGCCGGTGCAGGTGCTGAAGGGCGGTGCTTCGCAAAACGTGGGCGGCGCTTCGTTGCGCAAGGCCCTGGTGGTATTTCAGTTTGCCCTTACAGTGATCCTGATCGCCAGCTCACTGGTGGTTTACAACCAGATTGAGTTCATCCGCAATAAGAACGTCGGCTATGACCGCCAATCGGTACTTTCATTCAGCGCCCGGGGAAATCTTGGAAAGGATTTTGAAACCTTTAAAAATGAAGCGTTGATGCTTCCAGGCATTGTTAAAGTGTCGAAGGCAAACAACAGCCTGGTGCAGGTGGAAAACCAGAACGGTTCCGTAGGCTGGCCCGGCAAACCCGATAACAGCCAGATATTCTTCAGAACTGTTGTGGTGGATTACGATTTTCTCGAAACCATGGGACTTGAGCTGCAGGAGGGAAGGTTTTTCAAAAAAGAATTCAACGATACCAGCACGTTTATTCTGACGCAACGCGCGGTGGAGGTCATGGGCCTGCAGGAGCCGGTGGGCACTCAGATCACGCAGTGGGGAAATCCCGGAAAAGTGATCGGCGTGGTAAGCGATTTTCACAGCCGGTCCATGCACGAGGCAGTAGATCCCATCGTGTTTATGCTCAAGCCCGAGTGGACAGGTATGGCCTTCGTGAGATTTGAAGGAACAAAAACGAAAGAAGCGGTTGAAGGTCTGGAGAAGCTTTATAAAAAATTCAACCCCCAATATCCCTTTACATATTCATTTGTGGAAGATGATTTTGAAAAGCTCTACAGCAACGAAAAAATAACCGGTTCACTGGCACTTGGATTCACGGTGATGGCCATCATTATCTCCGGCCTCGGTCTTCTCGGGCTTGCCGCTTATACCGCTGAGCGCAGGAGAAAGGAGATCAGCATCCGCAAAACACTCGGCGCCTCTGTAGCAGGTATTGTGTCAATGATGTCAGGCGATTTTATGAAGCTGAGCATCATTGCCGCGGTCATTGGCTGCCCGGTGGCATATTATCTGATGCAGAAGTTCCTGGAGGGATACGCCTATCACACAGACCTGCGCTGGGAGCTGTTTGCCGCTACCGCATTGTGTGTGCTTATCATCTCGCTGCTCACCATTATGTTCCAGGTTATAAAAGCAGCCATCGCAAACCCGGTGGATGCGCTGCGCAACGAATAAAAATGTTCGGACGAAGCATAAAAAATACCCCTGGAATTCCAGGGGTATTTTTGTTTTGAAAGGTTTGGTTTAAGGTTTATTTCGTAAAGTTCAGAACGCTGCGTTCAATAATATCGCAGCACTCATGTACCTGCTCTTCTGTAATAACCAGCGGAGGAGCTAGCCTGATAATATTACCATGTGTTGGTTTTGCCAGCAGACCATTTTTTGCAAAATCCACGCAGAGGTTCCACGCAGTATCGCTCTCAGGTGAATCGTTGATGACGATGGCATTCAGCAATCCCTTGCCCCTGACAAGGCTGATCAGTTTCGATTTTTTGATCAGCGCCTGCATGCGTGCACGGAACACAACACCCAGTCTTTCGGCATTTTCGGCGAGCTTTTCATCCTTGATCACTTCCAGGGCTTCTACACAAACCGCAGCGGCCAGTGGGTTGCCCCCAAACGTAGAACCGTGCTCACCGGGTTTGAGCAGCAGCATAACGTGATCATCGGCCAGCACACATGACACCGGCATCGTTCCGCCCGAAAGCGCTTTGCCGAGGATCAGCAGGTCAGGCCTCACATTTTCATGTTCCGAAGCCAGCATCTTACCGGTGCGTGCAATGCCGGTCTGGATCTCGTCCATCATGAGCAGCACATTATGTTTGCGGCAGAGCTCTTCAGCCGACTTCAGATAGCCTTCGTGCGGCACATAAACGCCAGCCTCGCCCTGGATCGGCTCGATCCACAGACCACACACATGCGGATTCGACAATGCCTTGTCAAGCGCGGCCACGTCATCATAAGCGATGATCTCAAAACCTGGCATAAAAGGTCCGAAGCCTTTTCTGGCTGAAGGGTCAGTTGACGCGGAGATGATGGTGGTGGTGCGCCCGTGAAAATTTTTCGCAACGGCAACAATGATGGCTGTGTTTTCAGGGATACCCTTTTTGAGATATCCCCATTTGCGCGCCAGCTTGATAGCAGTTTCATTGGCTTCGGCGCCACTGTTCATGAAGAGCGCTTTGTGATAACCGAAAGTTTCACAAACATATTTCTCTGCCACACCGAGCTTGTCGTTGTAAAAAGCCCGCGAGGTCAGTGTAAGCTCTTTTGCCTGCCCGATCAGCGCATTGATGATCCGCGGATGACAATGTCCCTGGTTCACGGCGCTGTAAGCAGAAAGAAAATCATAATAACGTTTGCCCTCCACATCCCACAAAAAAACACCCTCGCCCCTGGTGAGCACCACAGGCAGCGGATGGTAATTGTGTGCTCCGTATTTTTCTTCCAGCGAAATGGCTTCACGGCTGGAATGAATCGCTGTCAACATAAAATAAAATGATCGATGATTGTTTACAAAGCTAATCAAATAAGCGCTGAAAAAGCCTAAAAAGGTTATCTTTAATAGCAGATGTCCATCTCCTGACCGCCGAAGGAATTCAAAACCTGACATCACAATTTGTGATCTCAAGCCGGGAACGCGCATGTCACTTTCTATCCTGAAAAATAGTTTGCAGGCTGTCGACTAATTAAAATATCTTTACCCCATGGAAGCTGTTTGGTTGATCATCGGAATAGGAATAGGGGCTGGAATAGCATGGGTAGCAGCTCGTTCAAAATTTTTAGCGAAGCACCAGGGCGCTGCCACCGCCGCGTTGATGGAGCAGGAGAAGAACAAAACCCTGCAAGGCATGCTGCAGGAAATGAAACGCGACATCGAGCTGGAGCGCACCAAAGTGCTGGAGGCCAACAACAGCCTTGCTGCCACTGAAGCGGATTATCGCAACCTGCAGGAAAAGCTCAACGATCAGAGAAAAGAGCTTGAAACCATTCGTGAAAAATTTTCGATGGAGTTCAAAAATCTTGCAAACGATATCCTGGAAGAAAAGACCCGCAAGTTTACCGAACAGAACAAGTCAAGCCTGTTCGAGCTGCTGAAACCGCTGGGCGAAAAGATCGGCGATTTTGAAAAGAAAGTGGAAGAGGCACACAAAGACAATGTGGCCAAGAATTCTGCTTTAAAGGAGCAGCTCGAGAACCTGCAGAAGCTCAACTTGCTGATGACGCGTGAAACCGAGAACCTGACACGGGCCCTCAAAGGCGACAGCAAAACACAGGGTGCCTGGGGTGAGTTCATCCTCGAGAATATTTTGCAAAAATCCGGCCTTGAAAGAGACAGGGAATACACCATCCAGGAGTCTTTTACAACCGAAGAGGGAAGGAAGCGGCCCGATGTGATCATTCGTCTCCCCGAAGGCAGGCAGGTGATCATCGATTCAAAAGTAAGTCTTACTGCCTACGATAATTTTGTCAACGCCAATACAGACGATGAAAAGGTGGTTGCCCTGAAAGCGCACATCGTTTCCATTCGTCAGCATCTTAGGGGACTCTTTGACAGGAACTATCACCGCATCTCCGAAAGGAACCTCGATTTTATCATCATGTTCATTCCGCTCGAGCCGGCCTACATCCTGGCGATTCAAAGTGAGCGTAATTTGTATGAAGATGCGCTGGAGAAGCGGATCGTTTTTGTGAGTCCCTCGCTGCTCATCCCTTCCCTTCAGCTGATCAAGAATGTGTGGAAGCAGGAATACCAGAATCGCAATTCAGCCGAGATTGCCCGGCATGCAACGTCGCTGTACGAAAAATTTGTAGCCTTCACCAATGACCTCATCGATATCGGCAACCAGATCAGGAAAACACAAACGGCTTATGAAGGCGCGATGAGCAAGCTGTCGACCGGCAACGGAAACCTTGTGAAGAGCATCGAACGTTTTAAGACACTGGGAATAAAACCTGTGAAGAACGTTGACCAGCGACTGGTAGACCGCGCCGCAGATCAGGCGGAGCTTTTCGAATAGGTCAGTAGATCCTTCCTACAGATTCTGCGATCATTTTTTTCAGCTCGAGCGGTTCGATCACACCTTGTTTGCTGTATAATATTTTTCCTCCTGGCGCCAGGAACAGCGTATAGGGCAGTGAGCCTTCCCATTTCTTATCGATCTGCTCTATGAATGCGTACTTGTCACCTTTGAAAATATAATTTTTCGTGGAGGCCTGTTTCTTGGTGAGGAAGTTGAGCGCATTTTGTTTACGCGCCAGGTCGTCGAGCGTGATGGTTACCATCTCAAACTCCCGGTTACGGTACATTCTGTTCATGTCTACGAAGTGGGGGAACTCAACCACACACGGCCCGCACCAGGTGGCCCACACGTTGATGAGCTTGTAATTCACACCTTCATTGGCGAGCAGTTTTTTAAGCTGATCGGGATCAAGCTCTTCAAGGCTTACTTTTTCCTTGGCCCATTCATCGAATGCTGCATTGGCATAGTCGCGTTTGGAGGGCCACTTGATGGAGCAACCGAATGTTTTTGTTTTTTCCACGGCCACGGGTTTGTTGGCCAGCAGCGCGTCGAGGGCGTTGCGGGTATCATGCGTTTTTGCCGTGCCGGGTTTTTCGCCGTCATCAATTCTTCCGGTATAACGGAGCTTGCGCTGTGCATCAAAAATGAAGACGTGAGGTGTAGCCTGGGGGCCGTACTTCATGGATACTTCCGAGGTCTTTCCGTCAAACAAATAGGGAAAGTTGAACTGCTTGTCTTTTGCCCTGATCTTCATGTCTTCGAAGCTGTCGCCCAGGTCGGTATAACCCATCTCATCGAGGCGAACCGAAAGGGGATCGTTAGGAGAGATCGCCACCACGGCAACACCTTTGCTTTTATAGTCAGAAGCGAGCTGTTTGATGCGGTCTTCATACGCCTGGGCTGTGGGGCAGTGGTTACAGGTGAACACGATGAGCAGGATGCGGGACGCCTGGAAATCTTTTAATGAATAGGTCTTTCCGTCGGTGGCGGGCAATGAAAAGTCAGGGGCGGTGCTTCCGATCTCCAGCGGTACCGGATCTGTTGAAGCCAGCGTGATCAAAACGGCAGACAACAATAAAAACAGCGTACCGGCTAACGTTTTCATAGCAGTATTCTTTTGTGATACTGAAAATAAGCATTTATAAACGATGATTAAAGAATATTTTGGTGGAAAGGTTTTTATGCGAGATTTGCAGCCGCGTGCCATAAAAACGAACACTTGCGCTCATTTTTTAGTTATAGAAAGTATGAAAATAACCGCTGACAACAAGCTTAAAAAGCTGATCGTGGTGGGTGACCGCGTGCTGATAAAACCTGCCAAACAATCTGAGAAGACCGAAAGTGGATTGTACCTTCCGCCCGGCGTACAGGAAAAGGAAAAGATCCAAAGCGGATACGTGATCAAGGTCGGTCCGGGGTATCCGTTGCCGCTGCCGGCAGACGAAGACGAGGTATGGAAAGGCAAAGACGAGCAGGTGAAATACCTGCCGCTTCAAGCACAGGAAGGCGACCTGGCCATCTTCCTTCAGAAAGGAGCCATAGAAGTGATCTACGAGAACGAGAAGTATTATATCGTTCCGCAGGCATCGATTTTGATGCTGGAGAGAGAAGAAGATCTATGATGTGAACCTGGTGTATATTTAAAACAATCAAGCAATGGCAGGCCTTTCATTCGACGTTCTTCGCACAGGAAAAAAATATCGCCTCATCAACTTCGGCGAAACACATGAGTTTATCGTGGAGAACGTTCTGGCCAACGGTGACTTTAAAGTAAAAGATCTGCTCACCCTCGAACGCTATCGCCTCAAAGAGCTCATCCACTACGGCAAGGGCAAGGATTTTATGCTGGAAGAGATAGAAAACAGTTGACAGTTGACAACAGGGCAATTGACAATAACCGAGAAAGCATCACGCGCATGCTCCGTTTCAATTGGAACATGAACGTGATGCCCACACAAAACGTTGTCAATTGCGACCGATGACTATCGGTCCTTGTCAACTGTCAACTGCTTCACCTTCATTCCAAACAGAAACCTCATCACATTAAACGGCCTGATCAGCACGAAATAAAATGCCACACAGCTGATAAGCGTGAGCAAACTTACCGTCCAGAACTTGGCGAAGATGCTCCACGGGAGCTGGCAGATATAGTAGCCGATAGCGATGATCACGGTTTGGTGAAGGATGTAGAACGGGTACAGCCCTTCATTGAAATGTTTCAGCCAGGGATGAGGTTTGTTGAGGTAATGCTGTCCATAGGCGATGACGGTGATCACGCAAAACCAGCTTACAAAAATAGCCAACACATCAAAGGTGGTCTCTATCTTTTCAAAGCTCCAGGGGAAGTGAATGATCTCCTGGAGGTGAAGGTACGTGGCATAGAAAGGTATCAGCACAAAAACACTCGCGATCAGCAGGTAAGTCCTGTTGGCGCCCACCGATTCCCACAGGCTCTCCGTTGAGTAGCACAACATTCCAAACAAAAAGAAGAGGAAGTAGAATGTAAAATAGGCCCAGTCGTCTATCAGGGCGTGGGTTTCATCAGGGAAGTAAGAGCGAAGGATCACCTGGGTAATGAGAATGAATACCGCGGGCACCAGCAATATGCCGGCCGGGGTTGAGAGTACTGCAGAAACTTTTTTCCTGAAAGCTGCAGACCGTTCTGACCTGAGGAAAACGAGAAAGGGAAGCGCCAGGAGCGAATAAAAGAAAAGATAACAGATGAACCACAGGTGATGCCAGCTGAAACTACCCTGCGGATAGGGTACAAAGTTGAACACCGTTTTATAGAAGTCGCCATAGCTGTTGTATTCTTTGATATGCTCGAAGTAGATCTGGGGTGGGACAACCACAAACATTCCAAAAACGAGGGGGATAAAGAGCCGCTTGAAACGTTCGCGGGCGTATTGTCCCGAGGTTCTTTTACCCAGGGCCATGTACGTGCCGGCGCCTGAAATAAACAACAGCAGCGGCATACGCCACTCGTGCAGCCACACCATCCAGTAACGAAAACTTTCGCTGATCTCATTGTTCTTGATGTGCCAATCCCAGGGATTGAACAGCATTCCCGTATGGAAAAATAAAAGGATGGTGATGGCGATCAGCCGCAGCCAGTCGAGGTCGTTTCGCCTGGCGATACCTGATTTTGCGGTACGTTCGGTTTTGATAACTTCTGTCATAAATAGATTCAATTATACCTCAAACGTACCGTGGAGACGTGCCTTCCCACGACTGTTTCGATAATGACGGCGTTCGTTCTTATAAGATTGCACTTAAAAAGGCCTTTATTTCTGCTGGTTTTGATCCTGAAAATCCCGTTAATCCAAAAAATCGCGGTCCGTTCTCATAATTTTTGCCATTTTAGCATGAAATAGCTTATTAACTTCAATATGAACCGCCTACTCATTTTCCTACTCATCCTGTCGACATTGACGGGCTTCGCACAACCTGCGGAGGACATGCCAGGAGATTTCCTTACCAAAGAATTTCACAAAGAACGCCGGACGAAGCTGCGGGAGAAACTTCCTGCCAACTCGCTGGCTGTCTTTTTTGCAAACCCGGTGCGCAACAGGTCAAACGACGTTGACTATGTCTACCACCAGGATCCCGATTTCTATTACCTGACCGGCTATAAAGAGCCTAACGCTGTGCTCTTTATCTTCAAAGACAAGCAGACCGCTAACAACGGTGCCCAGTATGACGAGATCATCTTTGTGCAGCCACGCAACCCCAACGCCGAAATGTGGACGGGCCGCAGATTGGGTGACGAAGGTGTTAAAACAAGACTGGGCCTGGAGCAGGCTTTCACCAACAAGGAGTTTAAAAAATACAACGTCGATTTTTCGAAGTTTGCGCAGATCCTCTTCTTCGATTTTCAGAACGACGTGCGCAATGAGCAGTACGACTCGGCTGACCTTCACGATCTGATCGAACAATTCAAGGTGAAAGTAAACTACCCGTCTGCTAACGGATCGTTGAGCGTGAACCGCGAGCCTGGTAAAAACAACCTCAATACCACAGACCTCGATGGCCTCATGAGCAGCCTGCGTGGCATCAAAACCACCGAGGAAATGGCCATGATCCGCAAGGCCG
>NZ_JAHESF010000061.1 GCF_018598225.1 Chryseosolibacter histidinae
GCTCAAGGTCGCGGATCTCGTTGTTGGCATCGAGCATCTCGGCGGGCTCCATAAAAACGGTCTGGCCCGTAGCCGATTCGTCGAGGATAAATCCTTTCATCTTTCTTTTGTGCTCCGCATGGATGGGGATCACCACCCTGCCTTCACGCACCGTGGGCAACGCTCCTTCCGGCACCCATTTCTCTGCCACCGCCGTTCTGAAGAGCTGGTCTGCCAGCTTGCGAAGACGGTTCTGCTCTTCACGCAATCTTTTCCTGATCCTGCCCAGCTCGTCACTGGCCGAATCTTTTACCATGCCCTTGTCATCGATCTTCGACAGGATCAGCTGCGGAAGCTGCCCTGTAATGGCAACGGGCTCCGACAACTGATGCAGCTGCGGATAAAGCTCTTTTGATTTGATCAGGAAGTTCTTCGCCGCAAGAATGGTCTCCAGCGCCTGAGACATCTTCAGGAATTCTTCAGCCTCCAGGTAGCTGCCTTCCAGGGCGATACGTTTCAGCCACGTTTCGGCATCGAAAAAATGCTGCGACGGAAACCCTTCACCTTTCTCCATGATCTGCCTGAACTCCAGGCTTTGCCGGAGCAAGATCCTGATGAACTCGGGGTCGGTGCTGAAGCGCATGCGGTCTACCCACGCCGCACCGGCTGCTGAAAGGCAATACGATACCAGCCGCTGACGGATCTGGTCAACACCTAATTTCTGTTCAAGGGTCTCAGGAAAGATCATCGCGTTGAAGATGACGGGGATATGCGCTGCTCACGCAACTGGAGGGAGTCGACCAGCATGCCGTAGATCTTTTCCAGCTCACGCGGCCGGTCAGTATAATAATCGATGGATCTTCTAAAAACGGAATCAGGCACGCCTGTGGCATCAAAGACCTTTCCCTGTACCAGGTCAAACACCTGTGCGGCAGAATCGCGGGCAAGCGCCAGGCTGTTCACCTTTTCTTCGGCTATATAGATCTCCGCTAGCACCTTTACCATTTCGTCCTGTGACAAAATATCATCCGGTTTTTTATCTGCCCCGCCGCACGAAAAAACAAGGGCAAGGGACAGCAGGATCCCATATCTGATACACATAAATTTCAAAACACCGTTCACCAGCTTTTAATCACTATTCTCCCGATTGGGTGGCGCAAAATACTCATATTTATCCTATTTTTGGCCGTTTCGCCAGGTCAATGGCAAAGATCGAACCATAAATCGGCAACGTTTTGAGAGACATTCTGAAGAAGCTGAGGAAGTATGAGATCCAGATCCGCAAGGCTATCAACAGCCAGATGCAGGGCGATTTTCATTCTATTTTCAAAGGCTCGGGTCTCGAGTTCGACGACGTACGGCCTTACCAGTACGGTGACGACATCCGCACCATCGACTGGAACGTTTCTGCCAAAGGTCACGGCACCTTTGTAAAAACCTTCCGGGAAGAAAAAGAGCAAACGGTATTTTTCATCCTCGACGTAAGCGCTTCTGAAGATATCGGAAGCCCGGGCCGTACCAAAGCCGATATCGGTAAGGAGATCTGCGGCGTGCTGGCGTTGTCTGCCGGCAAAGAATCGAGCCACGTGGGCCTCATCTGCTACTCAGACATCAAAGAAAAATACCTGAAGCCCGCCAAAGGGCATTCGCAGGCTTACGAGATCATCGCCGCCATTGCACGGCTGAAACCCAAATCGCTCAAAACAAACCTGAGCAAGGCGATCTCTTTTGCGCTCAATACCATCAAACGCAGAAGTGTGGTGATCCTCATCTCCGATTTTATCGATGAGAAATACGAGCACAATTTGAAATCGCTTGCCCGCCGGCACGACCTGGTGGTGATCCACATCAGCGATAAACGGGAAACAGGATTGCCCAAGCTTGGTATCATTCCCATCGAAGATAAAGAGTCGCACCGCACGTTGTGGATCAATACTTCGTTCGGCGATTTCCGGAACAAGATCGTGAAGCGGTACGAGAGCCGTAAAGCGGAGCTGGAAAAATTCAGCCGCAAGCACCAGATCAACTTCATCTCACTCGATACGGACGAAGACTATGTGCCGAAGCTCCTGAAATTGTTTAAAGTGAGGAATAAATCATTGAAAACAACATGAGTACCAGTAGGCAGTTGGCAACAAGCCCACCTTCGCCAAGGCTTCGGCGGGCAAGCGGTAGGCAAATGGTGAATCGAAGTACGCTGTTACTTATCTTGGTAATAAGTTGTTTCTCAGCCGTACGGGCGCAGAATGTAAAAGTGCGCGGAGGCTTTTTGTCAGACAGTCTGATGATCGGTGAGCAGACCGCTTTTTATCTTTCGGCACATTATTCCAGCGACCTGAATGTGCTATTCCCTGACTCGACCTTTGACTTTAAACCCTTCGAATACCAGAAGCGGAACTATTTCGCTACACGCACTGAAAATGGCGTGAGCGCAGACAGCGCCGTGTATTATTTCACCACTTTTGAAGTAGACCGGGCGCAGTTTCTCGAGCTTCCCGTATTTGTAGTGCAGGCTCGGGATTGTACGGTGTTTCAGTCGCCACGAGATAGTGTGCTCATCACGCAGCTGGTGGCGCATGTTCCCGATACGGTGTCTGCCGACAAGCTGCCGCTGAAGATGAACACGGCTTATCAGAAAGTTTTTTTTCAGTTCAATTTCTGGATCCTGCTGATCATCGCCGCGGTGCTCATTGTGGCCGGTGTGGTGGTCTGGATCTTCTACGGCAAAAAGATCCGCGCTTATTTCCTGGCAAAAAGACTCAGGCGAAAACATTTCCAGTTCGTCAATACTTACAACATCATGCTCACGCAGCTGCAGTCCACATTCTCGTCCATCACAACGGAGTCTGCACTGTCTGCCTGGAAAAAATATATGGAGCAGCTTGAGTCACGTCCTTATACCAAGCTTACCACCAAAGAGACCTTTGGGCTGATCCACGATGAAGGGCTGGCCAACAACCTGCGCACCATCGACAGAGCCATCTATGGGCACGATACATCGGTGGTGGGCGCGCTGGAAAGCCTGAGAACATTCGCAGATCAGCAATTCGCGAAAAAACTGACGGAGGTGAAACATGGACAGTGAGCTTATGGACCCGTGGTATACGCTGGAGTGGTTCATGCCCTCCACGTTGAAAGCCTTCTCGTGGGAGTACCCGATATTTTTCTACCTGCTACTGGCCGTACCGTTGCTTTTTGTGGTGCGCTGGCTGCTGCGGTATTATTTCAACCAGAAGCTGCCGGTAGCCGTATCACAAAAAGACCTGGCCGCGTCGCCGCTCAACCTCATCCGCCTGCTGCCGGAATTCCTGCTGATGCTGGCGCTCATGCTTATTGTCACAGCGCTGGCCCGCCCGCAGAAAACAAACGAAAAAGTAGAGCAGTGGACGGAGGGTATCGACATCATGATCGCCCTCGATATCTCGCAGTCGATGCAGATCGAAGACTTTACCCCCAATCGCCTGGAAGCCGCAAAAAAAGTGGCGCTCGATTTTATCAAGGGCCGGTTGCAAGACAGGATCGGCCTGGTGGTTTTCTCCGGCGATGCATTTTCGCTGGCACCGCTCACTACCGACTATGACCTGCTGCGGTCGTACATCAACGAGATCAATTTTGAGATGATCGAGAACCGGGGCACTGCTATCGGCAGCGCTATGGCCGTGGTCACCAACCGCATGCGTGAATCCGAGTCGAAATCGAAAGTATGCATTCTGCTGAGCGATGGCGACAACACCGCGGGAAACATCGACCCCATCACCGCCGCCGAGCTCGCCTCAGCTTACGGCATCAAGGTTTACACCATCGTGGTAGGCAAAGAAGGCCTGGTACCTTATGGAAAGGATTTCTTCGGAAGGCCCAACATGATCGAGAACACCGTTGACGAGACCACGCTTCGCAAGATGGCCGACATCGGCGGAGGCCAGTTCTTCAGGGCCACCGACAACCAGGCGCTGGTGCAGGTATTCTCCAAGATCGATCAATACGAAAAAGCGGAGATCAAAGAAACGCGGTTCAAAGACACTTCTGATTATTACTTCATCTACCTGCAGTGGGCTGTATCGTTCTTCCTGCTGTGGCTGCTGCTGAAGTCGACGTTCATCAGTAATGTGCTGCAGGATTAGCGTCACGAAAGGTTTCCCGCAGATTACGCGGATCAACGCAGATTTAATTTTACGGATCTACAACTTTGGTCGCTATTAGACGCGATAACCTTTCAACGGTTTTCACTGCCCAGGTATTGTCAATTAATATCGTCTGTTGGATTTAATCTGCGAAAATCTGCGGGATCAGCGGGAAACCTGCATTTCTACAACACGTGGAAGTTATCCGCCATAAAGATCAGGCGGCCGCCGAAGATGAGCATGACCAGGCCCAGCACGAGGTTCATAGTACGGATGAAGCGGGGCGTCAGTGCCTGGCGCAGCTTATCGGCAAGTTTGGCCTTGATGACATCGGTAAGAAAAACGGTGCACACAATGGCCACGAAGAACGGGATCGCCTTTCCGGGTGTAACGTAGCCGAGCTTGGTGGTGGCCACGCCAACGGTGCCGAGCCAGAAGACCAGTACCATGGGCGTGAGTCCGTTGATGATAAAACCTTTTACGATCAGCTTATAGGGGCTTTTGGCCTGTACGTTCTGCGGGTCGTAATGTGCCAGCTTGCGGCTTTTGATCACGAGGTAATAGAAACCCATCACCAGCAGCACACCGCCGCCGAAGTACGCCAGGTATTCCTTGAAATTTCCCTGATCGAAAAACTGGTACACACCGAGGTAACAAACGCTGATGTAAAACGCATCGCTCAGTGAAACGCCGATGGCTACAAAAAAGCCGCTCCAGAAACCGCGCTCGATGCTGGTTTGCAAAATGGTAAAGAAGACCGGGCCGATCAGAAATGCCAGCACGATGCCGGAGGCGATACCTTTAAGAACGCTTTCCATTAGATCTTGCTGATAAGAAGGTTTTCCACTCCTCCAGCTGGGTTTTCTTCATCACGCGGGGGAATTTATTTTGTCCGCCCACTTTGCCTTTCGACTCCATCCAGCTATAGAAGGTCTTCACAGGAAGAACATCGACAAATATCTCCTTCAGGGCTGCGCTTCGTTCAACCGCATAATCGTCGTTCAGCACTTTCAAATGATGGTCGAGCTTTTCTTTGATCACTGCCGCATCTACCGGATCATCGGTGCCAACAAACCAGTGGTGAGCAAACAGCGAATCGTACGGAATGCCGGCTACAGTAAACTCCTGGATAGCAATGTTCAGGTCGTTGGCAACCAGCTCGATCGCCTTGTTCATATTATCCACCGACAGGTGCTCTCCACAAAGACTGAGGAAGTGTTTGGTCCGGCCCGTGATCACGATCTCGGCTTCTTCCAACGAAGTGAATTTGATCACATCGCCGATGAGATAACGCCATGCCCCGGCGCAGGTAGACAACAGCAGGGCATACTCCTTGCCTTCTTCCACTTCATCAATCATGAGCGACTCGGCTTCGGGCCTGATCTCTCCGTTGGCATCGAAGTTCTTATCCTCAAAAGGTACAAATTCATAAAAGATGCCGTTGTTCAGCACCAGTCTCATGGAGCGTTTGTTGGGATATGCCTGAAAAGCGATGAAGCCTTCAGATGCGAGATACGTTTCGATGTAATAAATAGGACGGCCCAACAGTTTTTCAAAACCCTTGCGGTATGGGTCGAACGAAACCCCACCGTGTACATAAACCATCAGGTTGGGCCAAATCTCGTGGATGTTCTTCACCCGGTGATACTTCAGAATTTTCTCGATGAGGATCTGGATCCATGCGGGTACACCTACGATGATACCGATGTCCCACTCGTTGGCGTTGCGGGCGATCTGGTCAAGCTTCACATCCCAGTTGCGGTTCTTGGCGATCTTTTTGCCCGGTTTATAAAAATGCTGAAACCAGAATGGAAGTCTGGCAGCCTGAATGCCGCTGAGGTCGCCTTCAAAGAAGCTGCCCCTGTGGTTGAGGTGCGTGCTTCCGCCCAGCATGAGGATGCCGGCTTCGAAAGCTTCGGGCTGCAGGTCGTATTTGGATAAGGTCAGGATCTGGCGTACGCTGGTTTTCTGAATGGCCTTCGTCATGTCTTTGGTGACGGGGATGTACTTCGAGGCGGCCTCGGAGGTACCGGAGCTCAGCGCGAAATATTTTACCCTGCCCGGCCAGCACACATTCTTTATACCTTTCTGGGCCAGCTTCCACCAGTCGTTGTACATTTTATTGTACGCGTGAATGGGAACATTACTCTTAAAACGCTTGTAAAAATCCTTGTCGCCCCTGCGGAAGCCATTGAGTATTTCCGGAAAATTGTAATACTTGCCAAACTCGGTTGCGCTGGCGGTGATGAGAAGTTCTTTCAGCTCCTTTTTCTGCAGGTCAAAAGGTGACGTGTACTCCTGTTCCAGCATTTCGCGGATACGGATTCCCTTTTTAAGCAATGTTCCAAGGATCGCCATATATGTTGTTCAGCACTTTGAGGGGTTAAAAATAGGCAGGAAATATCTATCCACCCAAATCATTAAGTCGCTTAGTATTACACTAAAATTACTTTAAACTTACACTTTAAAAGCCGGTTCATGAACATCAGGTCAAATATTACAGCGCTCCTGAAAGATCTTCCCGACACGTGCAGGCTTATTGCCGTCAGCAAAACACAACCCGTCGAGAAGGTGCTCGAAGCATACAACGCAGGCCACAGGAGCTTTGGCGAGAACAAAGTACAGGAGCTGGTGCCCAAATACGAGGCGCTGCCCAAAGACATCGAGTGGCACATGATCGGACACCTTCAGTCGAACAAGGTGAAGTACATCGCTCCTTTTGTGCACCTTATACACTCCGTTGACAGTGTAAAGCTGCTGGAAGAGATCGACAAGCAGGGACGCAAGGTGCAACGCATAATTCCATGCCTGCTGCAGGTTCACATTGCGCGTGAAGAGACCAAGTTCGGTTTTTCAGAAGAAGAGATCTCACAGCTGGCTTCGTCTGCCCAGCTGGCGCAATGGCACAACGTGAAGATTATGGGACTGATGGGCATGGCTACCTTCACCGATGATACCGGTCAGGTAAGAAGCGAGTTCAGAACACTGCGTTCCATTTTCGAAAAGCTGAAGGCCACAACGCTGCCCGCCCAGTTTCAGCTGGAGGTGTTGTCTATGGGCATGAGCGGAG
The DNA here is from genome assembly GCF_018598225.1 of Chryseosolibacter histidinae. Lineage (GTDB taxonomy): Bacteria > Bacteroidota > Bacteroidia > Cytophagales > Cyclobacteriaceae > Chryseosolibacter > Chryseosolibacter histidini. The sequence goes on from NZ_JAHESF010000061.1 coordinate 7,171, forward strand.
ATTACAAGATCGCTGTAGAAGAAGGAAGCACCATGGTACGGGTGGGCAGCGCCATCTTCGGCGAAAGAAATAAGTTATAACTTTTACCATCATCAAGATGAATCAGCGAACAACCATCCTTACGGGGATTTTTATGGCAGGGCTTGGCGTGGCTATCGGTGCTTTCGGAGCGCATGGCCTGAAAGAACTGCTGGCCAGAACCGGCAGGGCCGATACGTTCGAGCTCGCGGTCAGGTACCAATTCTATCATGCTTTTGCCCTGCTGATAACGGGGTTACTGATGGGCTCGTACCGCTCTTCGGCGATCCGTTACGCGGCCATGTTCTTTGCTGTGGGGATCCTGTTCTTTTCCGGCAGCCTGTATGTGCTGTCGCTTTCCGGAATAACTGTGCTGGGCGCCGTAACGCCGGTGGGCGGCGTACTTTTTATCCTGGGCTGGATCTTCCTTTTTCTGGCGGTGAGCAAAAAAGGATGAAGGATGACATCCTTTTGAAGGATGTCATCCTTTTTATATCGAATATCTTATCGCTGAGGATTCGTGTTCTTCTCCAATACATTGGTTGTAAAGGAGATCTGGCTTCCGTCAGCATTTACGGCATTAGAGATGATGGTTACAGGCTTGTTTTGTCTGCCGCTCTTGCCCGCGCTGTTGAAAGATACGGTAAGCTCACCTTTTCCGCCCGGAGGGATGGGATCCCGGGGCCAGCCTTTGGGTGTGGTACATCCGCAGGTAACCTGAACATTGGTGATGATCAGGGGCTCATTGCCTGTGTTGGTAAAATAAAAAGTGTGCTCGACTTTATCGCCCTGGATGATATCTCCAAAATCGTGGGTCTTCTTTTCAAAGGTGATCACAGCGCCATCTTTTTTCTCCGGCGTTTGTGTGGTGGTCTGAGCCAGGGCCTGGCCTGCAAGACCAATGACAAAAACCAAAAACAAATACTTTCTCATACTTTCAATTTTTTTCAAATTTAACCAGAATTTCGGCACAAAAATAATCAATTAAGCCATAAACACTTACCTGCCAGGTTTGCTCCGTTGCAACGCTATCTCTCTGGAAATATGCTTTTTAACGGAGATTATGGTGGCTATCGATAGGCAAAATGTATAAAAAGTAACCTGATATGGACAAGGAAGTGGCCAGGATTTACGGTAACAAGGTGAGGGTGAGGGCCTGCGGGGTTTGCTGGCAGGACGACCGTCTTCTTATGGTGAACCACGCCTCGCTGACCCCCACAGATTTCTGGGCCCCTCCAGGCGGAGGAGTAGAGTTCGGGCAGTCTATCGAAGAGGCGCTCAAACAGGAATTTGTGGAAGAAACAGGACTGAACATCACACCCCTGGAGTTCCTGTTCGGCTGTGAGTACATCGAGAAGCCACTCCACTCCATCGAGCTGTTCTATGCTGTGAAGGCTTACTCCGGAGCGCTGAAAACTGGCCACGACCCGGAGGTGCAGATCATCAAAGACGTGCGTTTTCTTTCGGCAGAAGAGATCGGGATGATCCCAGACCAGGAGCTTCACGGTATTTTCAGATTGATCGACTTACCTGCCGATTTAAAGAGTTTAAGGGGTTTTTTCAGGATATAAAGGGCTCTGTGTCTTCATTATACCCCATAAAATCTCTATAATTGTAAGATATAGCAAAATCCGTTTAACGAACAAGACTTGCAGACAGCCGCGCTCAATTACAAGCTTATAAAAAAGATCAAAGATGAGCGGTTTGATGAAGACCTCATCCACCAGTATTACCTGCTCATTCATATCGGTCAGCGCGACCTTCAGGTGGGCGTCGTCGATTCGCAGGAGAACAGAATGCTGTTGCTGGAAGATTATGTTTTCCCTGTGCAGGCCTCATCTCAGGAGCTGCCCCAGATCCTCGATCATTTGTTCGATGCACACGCATTTCTGAAAGCTGCCTTCTGGAAAGGCATCAAGATCTCCGTCAAGAATAATAAATTCATTCAGGTGCCAGAGGCCTTGTTCGTTGAAGAAGCGAAAGCTGAGTACCTGAAGTTCAACGCATACCTCGAGCCCGATGAAGAAGTGTTGTCCGTACTGAATGAGCGTAGCCGGGCCGTTACCGTGTTTGCTGTTCAGGCCGGACTGAGGCAGTGGCTCCATCAGCTGTACCCGAACAACACGCCGGTGTTCATGCACCAGTCTGCCGTATTGATCGAAGGCATCACGGAATTTGCCAGGAACAGGAAAGACGATCCGTTGTACATCTACGTGGACCGTTTCAAGCTTCACATCCTCTCGTGCAAACAGGGAAAGCTTCTCTACTACAATCAATTCCTCATCAAACAATTCTCCGATTACATCAAGTATATCATGCTTGTGATGAAGTCGCTGAAGCTCAGCCAGAGCAGCAGCCAGGTGATGCTGTGGGGATACATCGGAAAGAACTCGCCGCACTATCACGAATTCTACAAGTACATCAACAACGTGATCTATGGTCACCGCCCCAAGCACCTCGTGTTCGGGTACATGTTTGACGAGGTGCAGGACCATCACTTCTTTGATCTTTACAATATGCAGCTGGTGGGGAACTGAAAGTTTGAGGTTTGAAGTTTGAGGTTTGAAGTTTGATGTTACAGGTTTAAGGTTACAAGTTTGAAGTTACAGGTTTAAAGTTAGTATAGTCTGATGGCGGAAAAGAAGATTGCGTTGTTTCCGGGATCGTTCGATCCATTCACGAAGGGGCATGAAGACATTGTGCTCAGGGGGCTTCAGATGTTCGATGAGATCGTCATTGCCATCGGCTACAACAGCCAGAAGAGCTCACGTTACTTCGAGATCAATATGATGGTGGAACGTATCAAGGCAACTTTTGCGCATCTTCCTTCCATCAAGGTTCAAACGTATGCCGAGCTCACAGCCTCCTTTGCAAAAAAGCACAACGCAAAATTTTTATTGCGGGGCATCAGGAACACCACCGACTTCGAATATGAGAACGGGATCTCGCAGGTAAATCGTAAACTTTATGGCGAGCTTGAGTCTGTGTTTCTCATCACCTCACCGCAGTTTGCATGGATCAGCTCTTCCATTATCCGTGAGGTGCACCGCTATGGCGGCGAGGTGGCTGATTTTTTACCGTACAAGCTGTAACGGTCAGCGGGGAGACTTGACCTCCATCTTTTCGTAGAACTGCTCGAACACGTAGTTGATGGATTTATAAGAATGCTCGAGGGCATGATAAACTTCCTTGGGACTCATCCAGCGGATCTCTTCAATATCTTCCGTTAACTCAGGCCTCATGCGTGAGTCGTCAATGCTATCCATCACATACCACCGCGTCTTTTTGAGCATGGCATTTTTGTTCATGGTGTAGGTATGCCAGGTGGTGCAGATCTTCTTGCCGAGCTTTACGTTGATGTTGCATTCTTCTTCAACCTCGCGCACAGCAGTTTGCTTGTACTTTTCGTTCTTCTCCTTCTTGCCTTTCGGGAGGTCCCATTTCTTGAGGCGGTAGATCATCAGGAACTTATCTTTTTTGCGGATCAGCCCTCCTGCCGCCTTCACCACTTTGAATTTGCTGCGCAGGTAACTTTTAATGGCCTGGTCATCCTGCACAGAAACCATCAGCGTAAGCAGGCTGGTAGGCACCTTTGAGTTGAGAAAACCCATCAGGGTATCGAAATCCTGCACGCTCGCATTGTTCACCCACACGTGATGGATGAGCTTGGCCTGCGTAACAGGCTCTGTTGCAGCGTCTATAGTATGATTAAAACGGCCGGAATCTGGTTTGTCACCAGCCTTGAAAATTTTTACTGGAATGTCGTTAACAAAAATGACCATTCACCCTGAGCTAAAGATCCCCAGTCACAAAAGAACAAATTATTCTTAAGCTGGCAAGTACTTTATAAAATTTTTGGGGGCAGATTCCGCTAAAAATCTGTGCTTCAACGGTTCGATTGCACGATAAATTTTTCTGCAAGGAGATTAAAGTCTATTTTTGGGCCGGTATGCCAATCATTAAAGTTCAGTCAGAAACCGCCAGCAAAGTGGCGGAAATGCTTTTACAGATCGAAGCCATCAAGCTGAATACGGAAAAACCGTTCACCTGGAGCTCGGGCTGGAAATCGCCCATTTACTGCGATAACCGGCTTTCATTGTCTTATCCCGACGTGCGCAATGTGATCAAGGCCGGACTGATCAGCGCCATCCGGGAAAATTTTTTCACAGCTGAATCCATTGCCGGTGTGGCTACCGCGGGCATTGCGCAGGGCGCTATTATTGCCGATGCCATGAACCTGCCCTTTTTATACGTGAGGCCTAAGCCCAAAGATCATGGCATGGAAAACCTGATCGAAGGAAAGATCACGAAGGGCCAGCAGGTAGTAGTGATCGAAGACCTGGTTTCAACCGGAGGCAGCTCGCTGAAAACTGTTACCGCGCTGCGTGATGCAGGTTTCAAGGTGCTGGGCATGGTCTCCATTTTCAACTACGGGTTCGATATCGCCACACGCAATTTTTACGAAGCCGATGTATCACTGATCAGCCTGAGCGATTACAGTCACCTGCTCACCCAGGCCCTCAACGAAAAGTATATCACCGAATCGCAGATCACTTCTCTGAAGGCCTGGCGCGTTGATCCTTCAAACTGGAAAAAAGCCTGAGGAAAGGACCGATCTTACCCAGGACCGACGTACGGAAAGCCCCCAGCTGGCGTTTTATGATCAAAAGAGAACCCCCAACCAGGGTTTGGAAGGGTTAAATCCATTTAATACATTTACCGCAATTTATACCCCGCTATGCAAGAAATCCCTAAGAAAGTAACCGAAATACTGGTAGAAAAGCTCGGCATTGCAGAATCAGAAATTACCCCTGACGCAAATTTTGTTAAGGATCTTGGGATTGACTCACTGGACTATGCGGAAATTGTGATGGAATTCGAGCAGACTTTCGACATACGCATTCCCGACGATGATGCTGAAAAGCTTCAGACCTTTGGGCAGGCTGTGAAATACATCGAGGAAAAGATTAAAAAATAATCACAGCTTTTTTTCAGATTCAAAATAACTCCACAGGCGCGTAGCCTTTCCGGAGCTCTCTTTCAGAAAGGGTTTGGCCACCGACGGATTTGTAAGCAGCGCCAGGTTCCAGCCATTGCGCGTTTCATCCCACATCACCAGAAACTTCTCAGACCCGATGAGCATCACATCCATCTCGTATATCTCGTCCTGTTGTTTGTCATACAAGCCGGTGAACTGCAGCAGCACATGATCTTTCTTGAACAATTCACCTTTTTTACAGTCGATGCTGTTGAGCCTCATCAAAAGTTTCGTTTCTTTATTCCAGGCTTTGAACATCAGTTTTCTGGGTGTAAAAAAATCCATGTCCCTAAAAATTATTAACCTTGAGTTGTGAAGAACGAAGTTAACAAGGTATTATTCATTGTCAATAAGTATTCAGGCACTGGATATCAGCCATCAGTGGAGGGAAAGATCATCGAGGCCTGTGAACAGCAGGACATCGAATGCAGCATCGAGTTTACCCAGGGACGTGGTCACGCCACCGAGCTCGCCAGCCAGGCCGCCGCTGCCAACCAATTCAAATATATAGTTGCCGTGGGCGGCGATGGCACCGTTAACGAAGTAGCACAGGGACTGCTGAGAACATCCACCGCCATGGGCATCCTTCCCAAAGGCTCCGGCAACGGACTGGCAAGACACCTGCGCGTTCCCATGAACTTATCCGCGTCGCTGAAGTCGCTCTTCTCAAGCCAGCCGATAGACATGGACACTTTTCTGCTGAATGGAAAATTGTCGTTGAATGTTTCCGGCATCGGCTTCGACGGCCACATCGCCAACCTCTTCGGCAAAGAAAAGAAAAGAGGACTGCAGGGTTATGCGAAGCATGCCCTGAACGAGTTCATTCAATTCAAGGAGTTTGAAGTAGAGATCAATACAACCAAACAGCATCTCAGCCGCAAAGCATTTGTAGTGGCCATCGCCAACTCCTCACAGTACGGCAACAACGCGCGCATCGCTCCCGCCGCCTCTGTATGCGACCAGTTACTCCACATCAGCATCCTGAAAAAAGTACCCGCGTACCGGCTCGATTTTGTTTATGCTTTCTTTGCAGGAAAGATCCACCGCACCGCTTACTGCGAGATCGTTGAGACCGACAAGCTCACCATCCGGTTAAAGTCACCGGTGGCCTATCACATCGATGGTGAGCCCTGCGGCACCAACGACCAGTTTAACATCGAGCTTCTGCCGCGAACCCTGAAGATGCTGGTGCCCAGGCATACGCTTACCCCCTGAAGATCACATCCGGCCAGTAAACGCAGTATTAGACCAGTGCTGTAAATCCTCCTCAAAATACCACCTGGCGGGTTAAGACTTTCGTTTGCCAAATCCGTTAGATTTCGGGTAAACCAACCATTAACCCATATGAAAAAAATTTTAGCTATTGCACTCCTTGCCTTCGTAGCAGGTAAGGGTTTCACGCAAGGTCTTACGCTGCCCCCCAGCGGCGACAACCAGAAAGCCAGCGTCACACAATGGATCGGTCCTGTTTCAGTGACCATCAACTACAGCAGCCCCAATGTGCATGCACCCAACGGCGACGACCGCAAAGGACATATCTGGGGAGAGCTGGTTCACTACGGTTTTATAGATCAGGGCTTCGGTTCTTCGAAAGCTGCACCCTGGCGGGCAGGTGCCAACGAGAACACCACCATCACCTTCTCGCACGACGTTAAGATCAGTGGCAAGGATCTGAAAGCCGGCACGTACGGACTTTTCCTCGACGTTGAAAAAGACGCAGCATGGACCTGGATCTTCTCCACCAACGCCAAGAGCTGGGGAAGCTACTACTACGATCCGAAAGAAGATGCGCTGCGTGTGCAGACCTCACCCGAAGATGCAACCTACACCGAGTACCTCACCTTTGCATTCGACAACCGCGAAGCAAACGCAGCCACCGCCTACCTGCAATGGGAAAACAAACGCGTGCCTTTCAAGATAGACGTGCCCAACATCAATGACCTTTATGTGGGCATCATGCGTAACGAGCTGCGCAACAGTGTCGGTTTTGATTACAGGAACATCCAGGCTGCAGCGCAGTTCTGTGCGCAGAACAAGATAAACCTTGATGAAGCTTTGGTATGGGCCGATGCTGCCATCAACCCGCCGCTGGGCCGCGAAGAATTCGGAACGTTCCAGACAAAGGCCACCGTGCTGCGCGCGCTGAAAAAAGATGCCGAAGCTGAAGCCCTGATGGATAAAGCGATCAACCACGCTACCGCCAACGTACAGGCTGTACATCAATATGGAAGAAGCCTGCTGGCGGAAGGTAAAAAAGAAAAAGCGCTTGAAGTGTTCAAGCTCAATCGCCAACGCAACCCCGACGATAAGTTCACCACCATTGTTGGGCTCGCACGGGGTTATACTGCGGTAGGCGACACCAAAAATGCGATCAAGAATTGGGAGCTTGCCATCAAAAATATTCCTGACAATCAGAAGCAGTTCCTGAATGTGTATGAGGCGGAGCTGAAGAAATTGAAGGGCGGAGCGTAGTCATTCTCAAAAAGCCCCAACGGGGCTTAATATAGATAGCCCGCGGTGAAGCCGCGGGCTATCAGGAAATACCGCGAAATGCGCCACGCTTCAATCGTAAATCCGTGTGATGTCCTGTCATGGCGCATAGTGCAGGCACCATGATCAAAGAGCGTATGTTACGTGCCAAAAATTGCATCGCTCGCTCGATTTCCTATGGCACGTGAAAAATGCCAAATACACAATAGCCACGGGTTGAAACCCGTGGCTATTGATATTAAGGCCCTTCAGGCCTTCGTGTTTGTGATCATTTTAACAGTGCTCCATTCTAATGAAGCTCTTCTCTTAATACCGAACTTAGTCACTGCTTGATTTCCCCAGCCACGAAGCGGTGATCTCGTTGAGCACATCTACTTTACGCCTGAAGTCGCCTTTGATACGGTCGCGGATCTTCTGCATGTTGTCGAGCAGCTGGTTGGTGTTGTCGGGAAGCACTTCTTCGAAATATTCGCGCATGCGTTTGGCAATGGTCGGTGATTTGCCATTGGTGGAGATGCCGATCTTAAGGTTGCCTTTGGTTACCACCGAGCCGAGGTAAAAATCGCACAGGTCGGGTGTGTCTGCCACGTTCACCAGTATTCTTTTCTTTCTTGCCTGAATGCGGATGCGCTCGTGCAATGCTTTGTCGTCGGTAGCCAGGATCACCAGGTCTTTGTTCTGAAGGTCGCGGATGCGGAAGCTGCGCTCGTTCAGAAAAATATACTTGGATTGTGACGCCAGGTTCCTGATCTCGTCACTGATCTTCTCCGCCACCACGGTGATGCGCGCCGCAGGACTGCTCTTCAACAGTCCGGAGATCTTTTCAAGTCCCACGTTACCTCCGCCCACGATGAGGGTATGCAACTCCTCTAATTTCAGAAAGATCGGGAAGAGGTTATTGCGCTCTTCTGAATTTTCCACTGCTGCCATGGTTAAGGATTACTGAAAAGCGGAGACCTGACCTTGCATTCTGGAAGCCAGCGTTTCTACAAATGCCGAGAACCGGACCACTTCACCTACCACGATGATGGCGGGTGCACCGATCTTCTCCTGCCTTGCACGCTCAACGATGGTTGAAACGGTGCCGGTAACTGAACGCTGGTCTTTCAACGTTCCGTTCTGTACCACGGCTACGGGCGTTTGCTCTTTTCCATTGGCGCTGAAAATGGTCATGATCTCTTCGAGCTTGTTAAGGCCCATCAATATTACAACGGTAGCCGTTGAACGGGCTGCCAGGGCAACATCGTCAGAGATAGCCCCCGCCATGGTTGTGCCGGTTACCACCCAGAAGCTTTCACTTACGCCCCGTGAGGTCACCGGAATGTTCATGGCTGCAGGTACTGCGATGGCGCTGCTGATGCCCGGAACTACGGAAGTGGTGACACCATGGCGTGCGGCGAATTCGATCTCTTCAGCCCCACGTCCGAATACGAAAGGATCTCCTCCTTTCAGTCTCACCACGTGTCCATAAAGATACGCAAATTCAACGATCAGTTCGTTGATCTCGTCCTGTGTATACGAATGTTCTCCCGCACGTTTTCCTACCGACAATGCAGGTGTTCCTACAGGGATGTACGCCAGGATCTCTTCAGAAACGAGCGCATCGTACAAAACAATATCTGCCGCCTTCAGCGTGTTGATGGCCTTCAGGGTAATGAGCTCAGGATCGCCCGGGCCGGCACCAACAAGCGTCAGCCTCGGTTCTTTATGAAATGAAAAAATGGTGGTCATGATCTTGATATCGTTTCCTTTTCACTGCCCCTGAATGCAAAAACATCCTCCATGAACTTCTTCGAATCAGCCCGGTAGCTGATGGCAAAAGTTTCAGTAGGCTCATTCTTATTGATCCGCAGCACGTATTCTTTAAAATTATCGAAAGCAAACAAACCCGTTGCCACAAAATGAGTCTGGAAATCATTGAGGGTCTGGATCTGGGTGCTCGGCTTCACGTCTACCGTCAGCAACAGGGCTTTCGCCGTATTGATGAAGGCGCTGTAGCTGTGGTAGATCGAGTCTGCGTATAGTTGTTTATCGAGTGCTTCTTTCGACCAGCCGAGCTTTTCTTCTGAATCAAAAAGCAGGGTGGATACAAGGTCTATGATAACGCCCGCACACTCGCCCACGGCTGTGTGCAAAACGAAATTGTGCTCTTCACCCCAGTCGATATATTCGATCGGAGAGGTCGCCGTAACATCGCCCAGTGGTTTCAGCAGGCCGTAGAAATGATTCCTGCCAAGGCGTTTATAGTAGTCATGGTAGTATTCTCCTTCCAGCGCGTTGGTCTCGTAGTCGTCGAGCAACAGGCGCAACGCCTGGGGACCACGCCTGCTCGGGATCTTGAGGCCGAGCTTGTCGGAGATAATGCCATCGCCGCCCGAAAGTTTGGCACCCCCCAGCAGCACCACCAGCGCCGGCAGCACTTTGCCTTGCTTGTCTTTGATGGTGCTTCCGTGGAAACCGATGCTGGCGAGCCCGTGCTGACCGCATGAGTTAGGGCATCCGCTGATCTTGATCTTGATGTCGCTGTTGTAAATAAGGTCGGGATACTCTTCTTTGATCACACGTTCAAACTCCAGCGAGATCTTGGTGCTGTCAGAGATACCGAGGTTACACGATTCAGTTCCGGGGCATGCTGTAACATCGCCTACGCTATCGAATCCCGGCTCTGCAAGGCCAAGTTTGTCAAGCGCTGTATAAAGATGCTTCAGCACCTCTGGTCTCACGAACCTGATCAGGTAACCCTGGTTCACAGTGATGCGCATCTCGTGCGAAGCGAACGCATCCACAACGTCGGCAAATTTCCTGGCGAGGTCTGAAGAAAGATTGCCTACGGGAAGTTTAACGTACACTCCGAAAAATCCTTCCTGCTTCTGCTTGATCACGTTGGTATCGAGCCACCGCTGATATTTTTTCTCATCGGCCACCGTGATCTCTTGCACAGGTATCGCCTCGGGAATATGGGGCGCTGGATACGATTCGTAATCAATTTTATAGGACTTATGCCTGGTTGCCTTTTTCTCTTCTTCTACCAGTCTCATGAGCTCGGGCAGTCCGATCTCGTCAAGCAGAAACTTGAGGCGTGCTTTCATCCTGCGGTTGCGTTCGCCATAGCGATCGAACACGCGCAGCACGGCTTCGGTAAAAGGAATAAGCTGATCTTCGTCCAGGAACTCGTAGGCGGTCTGCGCCAGGTACGGATTGGCACCCAGGCCTCCACCGATCACTACCTTGAAGCCTCTCCTGCCCTGCTGGATGCGGGGGATCAGACCAAGGTCATGAATGAATGCGTAAGCGGTATCGTCGTCGCTGGAAGAGAACGCGATCTTGAACTTCCTGCCCATCTCCTGGCAAACAGGGTTGCGGAGAAAATATTTGAATACCTCGTAAGCGTAGGGAGAAACGTCGAACAATTCATTCGGGTCGATGCCTGCTGTAGCTGAGGCCGTGATGTTGCGCACGGTGTTGCCGCAAGCTTCGCGCAGGGTGATCTCATCCTGCTCAAGCTTGGTCCAGAGCTCCGGTGTACGGTCTAGGCTCACAAAATGGATCTGGATGTCCTGGCGGGTGGTTGCGTGAAGATTGCTGCTGGCGTATTCATCGGAGATGTCAGCAATTCTGCGAAGCTGTTTGGTGGTGACCTTGCCAAAAGGCAGTTTGATGCGCACCATCTGCACGCCGGGCTGTCGCTGGCCGTAAATACCGCGAACGAGCCTCAAGCTGCGGAATTTTTCTTCATCGATCTCGCCGTTGCGGAACAACCTGATCTTTTTCTCCAGGTCAACGATGTCGCGCGCCACCACCGGGTTGTTCAAGTCCTCTAGTTCTGTTCGAAAGCTTTGCATTGTTGCTGTTTTTTTGGTGGAAATGAAAAAGCCCTCCCTGTGTTTCTGCGGGGAAGGCTCTTTTTAATATTGCTTTGGTTTTTCAATTGCTTAAGAATCCAACCTTCCTGCATCATCCATGTACTTACAACACCAGCGAATGGCGGGCATTGCGCACATCATCATACAAGTGTTAAAAGTCTTCATCGGAGGTTAATGATTTTAATGTCTACCAACTTGGTCGAAATTAGAAGAAATTTCATCCAAAATCAAATCGGCAGGAAATTTTTAGGAATTATTTAACAAAGAAAGGCCCAAACAAGCGTTTGTTGCGGGTTTTCAATCGAATGCGGGGATAATTGACAGTTGACAAAGGAAGCAATTGACAACGGGGCAATCGTTGGTGAACAGGTTTGAGTCGGTCTAAACAGAGCCCTGAATCGACAGTCGGATAGTGAAAAAGGTTCTCACACATTGTCAACTGCCTATTGCCAATTGTCAACTGATTTGGCGTCCACTTCGCCCGAAGATTGGGGTTCTCCTCCTATCATAAAGCAGTGCTTTAAGGCTAGTATGGTCTCCGGGCAGAAGGGACTATTTACAGAATGGCAGAATGCTGGTGTTAAAGGTCAGTTGAGGGAGAGGTTGAATTTTATCTGTGATGATGAATCGGTGTTTCGGATCAGCTCAGCAGGGTTTTCGGCCTTGCAGTTATTGGTAAGCGTACGCGTGCATTTGGTCAGGTCGCCGGAAATATTCCGGATCAGCTTCTGGGCCTGCTTTTTAATACGCTCAAGGTCCCGTGACGAAAGCTGGTCGTTCAGCTTCGGCAGTAGCACATTCAGCTCGCGGTTTTTGATGTATTGAAGGCGGTTCCAATACGCTACCAGCACGGGAGAAAATTCCAGCTGCATTAATATTTCCATAAATGCTTTTGCCTCACGCATTACAATGGTCCATGCAGCTTCGATGCCACCGAATGCGTCGAGCGGAGATTTGTGCAGGCGTTTCAGGTCGTCGAGGTTATACAATTCAATGGCTGAATGTTCGGCCAGCTTCGCGTTAAAGTTGCGCGGCATGCCAAAGTCCAGGATGAACCAGGTCTTCTCCAGCTCAAAAAATCCGGAGAGATATGATTCAGGGAACAACGACACCTCATAGTGCGTACCGCCGATGACCACGTCGGCCTGCTTCACATGGTGGTGAAGGTCTTCGATGCCCGCAGCCTTTGTGCCATAAAGCTCTGACAGCTGTTTGGCTCTATCCAGATCTTTGCTTACGATCACAATGTTGCGGATGCCTTCATTATAAAGATACCGCAGGGCGAGGCGGGCGATCTTGCCGGTGCCCACCACCACGAATTGTTTGTCGTGCAGGTTGTCAAGACGATTATACAGAAGCTCGATGCCAGCATCTACCACGGAAGAGCAGAATTTATCGATGCCGGTTTCCGTTCTTACACGTTTGCCGATGCGTATTGCTTCGCGCAGCATATTGTCGAGCGTGATGCCGAGGCTGCCGGTTTCCAGCGCCAGCTTGTGTGCCTGGTTCAGCTGGTCGAGCACCTGGTGATCTCCCTTGATCGGCGACAGCAGTCCGCTCGCTACCGCGAATAAATGCGTGACCGATTCTTCTGTATTGTAATAGAATTGAACGTATCCTTTCAGGCCGGGGTACTGGGCAAAAAAAGCCGTCAACGGACCGATGTTGTCGCTAATGGCGTACACCGTAAACCGGTTGCAGGAAGAAAGAATGAATACTTCATCCACCAGCACGCTAAGGTCTGCCAGGTGGCGTTTCACAGTGTCTTCATCGGCGGCAAGCTGCTCCCGCACAAACAAAGGGGTATCTTCGTGACTAATTTCAGCTGCGAAAACCTGCCTGGCCATAAGGAATATTTTTCAGTAAAATTATCCTTCGACCGAAGCCATTTCAATCCGAGATTGCTTGTATTTTGATTTACTGCTTTCTACTGGAGGATGTCAGTAGAAATACGTAGGGGATGGTTAACAAAAGTCCACAGTCGACGGTCCACTGTCCACAGCAATGCACCTAAACCTCGACCATACTCGTCACTGCCGTGGTCTGTCGACCGTGGACTGTGGACCTTTCAAATCGATAGCTGGGTGGTAACAATTGTCTCAGGCGTTGTCAATTGTTCTAATTGTCAACTGTCAATTGTTTGTCAATTGCTCACTGAAGTAAATCAAGCTGCTGTGCCTTCTTCACCAGCTCGATCGCATTTTTAACGCTCATTTTTTTCATCAGGTTGGCGCGGTGCGTTTCTACGGTGCGGGGACTGATGAACAACCGGTCTGCCATCTGCTGGCTGGTGAGCCCGTCGGCGATGAGTCTCACGATCTCGATCTCACGTTTGGTAAGACTGATCTCTTCCTCTTGTGTTTTTTTGCGGGCAACGTTCTGCGAGTATTTTTTAAAGATAACGTCCTGTGCCTGGCGGCTGAAATAGTTCTTTCCCTGCAGTACCGACCGGATGGCATATTCGAGCTCGCTGCCACTTTCATTTTTCACCACGTAACCCTTCACGCCGTACTCGAGGCACCGGCTGATATAATCCTCGTCGTCGTACATGGAAAGGATCACGATGCTGGCGCCGGGGTTCTTGGCCAGAATGGTGCGCGACACTTCCATGCCATTCATATCGGGCATAGAGATGTCCATGATGAGCAGGTCGGGCTGCAGCTTGTCGAAAAGCTCAAGGGTCTCGTTGCCTGAACGCGCCTCACCGATCACAATGAGGTCTTTGTTCTGCTGAACGAGGTTCTTTACGCCATCGCGAACCATGGCGTGGTCATCGGCAATAAGGATCTTATGCTTTTGCATAAACAACATTTAGATTATTGACAGGGGCTTCCACAATGATCAGTGTGCCACGGGCTGTATCCGATTCAATGGTAAGCTTGCCGCCCATGATCTCGGCACGCTCGCGCATGTTCACAAGGCCGTGGTGCAGCGACTGATCGTAAGTGGTATTTTTTTCAAAACCTTTTCCGTCGTCTTCAATGGTAAGCTGAACTCTATCGTCTTCTTCGTTAAGTTGAACGGTGATGGCTGTGGCCTGCGCATGTTTGATGGCATTGTTGATGGCCTCCTGCGCAATGCGGTAGAAGTTGATCTTCTGCAACTGATCGATGTCTCCGGCGTTGCCCAATGCTTCAAATGAAACCGGCACCTGTGACGTTCTGTCGATGTTGTTGCACAAAGACCGCAGGCAGGTAGCGAGGTTGAAATCCTTCAGCTTGGCGGGCAGCAAATTTTCGGAAATGCGGATGGATTCCTGGATGGCCTCGTCGATGAGCTGGCTTAAAGTATCCATTTCATCTCCCGTTGTTCCGCGCAGCTTCAGGTTCATCTTGATGGCATTCAATGTCTGGCCGAGGCCGTCGTGCAGGTCTTTGGCAATGCGGCTGCGTTCCTTCTCCTGTCCTTCGAGCAACGCCGCCATGTGCCGTTTCTCGAAATCCTTCACGAGCTTTTCATGCTCCACTTTGTCAGACAGGTCTTTGAAGATGATCACCATGCCTATAAATTTTCCCCGTTCGTTGATCACGGGGCTCATGCTTCCTTCGCCGATGGGGCGCTCAATACCTTTGCCCGACAGCAACACGAGGTTGGGCGGCAACGTGTTGGCTTTTCCCTGGTGTAGCACACATTGAAACGGGTTCACCGGAAATTCTTCGGTGACGGAATCTCGCAGCAGAAAAATTTCCTGTAAGGCTCTTCCGCTCATTTTCGGCAACACCCAGCCTGTAATCACTTCTGCGCTGGGATTCATGTATGTGATGCGATACTGCTCATCGATGATGATCACGGCATCGCTGATGGACCTTACGGTAGAAAAGAATTTTTCTTCGCTTTGCCGGAGCTTCAATTCTATCTCATGCTTGTACAGGGCCATCTCCACCACCGTAAACACCTCGCGGTCTTCGAAGGGTTTCGTGAGGTAGCCGTAGGGTTCGGTGATCTTGGCGCGCTGAATGGTCTCCTTATCGGTGAGTGCGGTAATGTAGATCACCGGCAGGTGATAACGCGAGCGGATGGTGCGGGTGGTTTCAATGCCATCCAGCCTGCCGCCGAGCATGATGTCCATGAGCACCAGCGCAGGACGTTGTTTTTCAATAAAGGCAATAGCAGCTTCTCCTGAATTTTCAATCCCCATAACCTCATAACCTTCACTCTCCAGGGTTTTGCGAAGGTGAAATGCTACGATAAAGGAGTCCTCAACGATGAGTATACCAGCTTTCGACATAACTCCAATGTATTAAAAGCTTATCTGGAATTTAGTACCTTTTTCCCTAAATATTTCAAAGCTGCCGCCCAATTGTTTCACAAAGACATCGATGAGCTGCATGCCAAACGAACCTTCCGATCCAGGCACGATGTGCGCGGGAAGTGAAACGCCATCGTCTTGGACACTCAATATAAAACGATTTTCACCCGACTGCTGAAACTCGATGATTATCAAGCCGTTCGAACGACCACTGAACGCATGTTTGATGGCGTTGGTCACGAGCTCGTTCACGATCAGCCCACAAATGATGGCGGTATCGAGGCCTATCACCTGCTGACTGATATGGGTCCTGATGTCGAGGGCAAGGTCCTGCCTGTGATAGGTTACCTGCAGGTCGTGGATCAGTTTGCCGAGATAATCGGAGATCTCCACCTTGTCGAGCTTTTCAGTTTGCAACAAACGCTCGTGGATCAGGGCAATAGACCTGATCTTCTGGCGTGTGTCTTCCAGAAAATTCCGGATATCCGACTGGCTCAGCGACACAAGCTTGAGGTAGAGAATGGAGGATATGAGCTGCAGGTTGTTCTTCACACGGTGGTGGATCTCCTTGATCAGCGTTTCTTTTTCGCGGATGGTGTCCAGCAGCTTTTTTTCCGTCACGAGCTTATCGGTGATGTCGGTGACCATGAGCAGCAGAAGCTTGTCTTTCTCCAGCACCTGGATCACAACATCGGCGTCGTAGTGTGATCCATTGCGGCGTGTGAACTTAAGCTGAAGCTGCAGGTGATCTGTCTCTGCCCTGCGCAATGAATTCAGTAACGCGCCCAGTGCCATCTCATCCGGGAAATTAAAAAGATCCGTGAGCCGCATTGCTTTCAGCTCAGCTTCCGTATAGCCCAGGTTCTTTAAAGCGGCCAGGTTCGCATATTCAAAAGTCAGTGTTGCATCGTGCACCAGGTAGATCTCATTGTAGCTGACCCGTACTATCTTGTCCAGCCTGGAGTGTCTGGCTTCAAGGTCGTCCTGTGGCGGAAGGTTTGTAATGCTCATCGGCATGTATGCTTGTTAAGCGGTGACCAACATCGGGAAAAAGCAAGCAGCGAAATCCCGAACCAATTATAAATAAAAAAAGCAGCCGTTGAAAGCTGCTCTCCGAAAACGTATGGCAAAACGTTAATCTTCCGATAATAAGTCGAGCGCCGGCATCTCCAGTGACCGGATCTCTTGTACAGCGCCGCCCGCAATTCCACGCACATCGCCATACAGCGATACGAGGTTCTCCATGGCTTTCAGCAGTCTTTTTTCCCGCCGGGCCCACTGGCTGGTGAACAGGGTTTTCTCACGCACAAGGTCTTCCTGCATCTCGTGGTATGATTCAAAGGCCGCTTCAAGCTTCTGCTTGAACTCGTTGCCTGTAACGTAGCTGTAGATCATCTGCATTTTGTCGCCCTTGTTCTCCTGCGATGCCAGCACCTCGCCGATGCGCACCATCTGCTGCCGGAAGAGCAGGGCCAGCGCCTTGAACTCCACGAACGTGCAAACCCAGATACCATCCACTTCTCCGAACCGCGTCATACCTTCGGGCAACACTTCAGAGACCAGCACACCCAGATCTGCCTGCTGCAACCGCATGTCGTCCTTGATCTTGGAGATCCACTCGTGGCTGAAATGTTTCGTGCGTTTACTCTCGTACAGAATGCGCCCACAGACATGTTTGTAATCATTCCTGACAACATGCACACAGTCGCCGCCGCGTTTCCCTTTCGATACTTCTTCCACGCCGTCCCTCGGAAAAGCCGCGGCCAGGTAATATTCGATGGCGAGCTCCTGCACTTCTCCCTGCATCTGCATGCTGCCCTGCTCCGACTTGCGCTTCATCTCGTTCACAAGCCTGATCTGGTCGTCAAGTTTTTTCTGAACCTCGGCCATCTTCATACGCTCTTCCTCGCGCGCTTTTTCTGTTTCTTCCTGCACACGTTTTTTCATCATCAGGTCAAGCGCTTCGCGGTCGCGGGCCAGCTTGCGTTCCCGTTCCTCGATCTCCACCATCGCTTTTTCGCGGGCGGTCCTTTCCAACTGCTCGCGGATAAGTTTCTCGCGCTCGAGCAATCTCCTTTTCATTTCGATCTCCGCCCGTTCTTCACGTTCCTTTATCTGGTGTTCGCGCTGCTGCAAAGTAACCGCGGCGTTTTCCAGCTCCCGGAGCCGGTGCGCTTTCACCTTCCGGTCGTCTTCCAGCAGGCGGATCTGCGACGCATACTTCTCCAGCTCCTGTTTCCTGATCCTCTCCTCCAACCTTCTGGAATTTTCGGCCATCCTCAACTCGAACTCCTTCTCCACCTGCAGGCGTATATCATGACCGATCGCCTCCTCGGGGCTGAATTTATTTCCGCAATGCGGACATTTTACCAGCAATGCCGTTGTTTGAAGCACATCCATAAAAATTATATTTACGCCAAAGTATAGGGCACCAGTGACAGTTTCTGTCAAAAAGGTGAGAATGATAAAAATTGGGTATTTTGAAGCCTTATGAAAAAGAAGACCGCCGCCAAAAAAACCGCCACTAAAAAGAAAGACTCCATCATCCCGCAGGCCAAACTGCTGAGGCTTTTTCAGATCATTGCCGTGCTGAAGTCAGGGCACTGGACCATCCGGCAGCTCGCGGATCGTTTCGATACCAGTGATCGTACCATTTACCGGTACATCAACCTGCTGGAAGAAGTCGACTTTCTGATCGAGAAGGATTTTGATAACCGTTATTTCATCGTTACGTCGGATGATGACCCCACACAGGCGCAGTTCTCCATGGAAGAGACCAAGCTGATCAAGAACCTGATCCAGTCGGGCGCATCGGGCAACCCGCTCAAAAACCTGTTGCTGAAAAAGCTTTCACTCAACTCCGAGCTCGACAGTGTGCCGCGACTGTTTGTCAGGGCCAGGATCGGTAAGTTTGTCGATACGCTCGCCGAAGCCATCAAAGACCGGAAACAGGTTGTGCTGAAGAACTACCACTCTGCGCACAGCAACGAGATCCGCGACAGGCTTGTGGAACCGGTGCACTTTGGAGACAACTACCAGTCTATTGTGGCGCTCGATACTTCCGATAAGGTTTGCAAACAGTTCAAGCTCGATCGTATCGGCGAGGTGCTAGAGGTGAACAAACCATTCGAGTTCGAGTCGCTGCACCAGAAAAATCAGGCAGACATCTTCGGGTTCACCGGCGATGCCAGCACGTGGATCACACTGCATTTAACATTGCGTGCCTATCTCCTGCTGCGTGAAGAATTTCCACTGGCCGTACCTTACATCGAGAAACAGGAGAACAGCTACCTGTTTAACGGTCCGGTGGCAAACTTTGAAGGTGCGGGAAGATTTGTGCTGGGACTGATGGACGAGATCCGGGTAGCAGGACCGGAGAGCTTCCGGGCATTTCTGGATGCCAAAGTGAACGCCAGGCTGATCAACCAGTAAATGCTGGCCGCGCGCTGTTATCACTTCACTTTGCTTTTCTTCAGCATAATGATCGAATTCAGTGCTTCGATGAGCTTTTTGAAATTGTTGGGCTTGATCAGGAAATCGTGTGCGCCCAGGTTATAGAACTGCCTGATCTCATTGGTGTCAGACGTTGTTGAATACATGATCACGGGAATGTGTCTCAACCGCGAGTTCCGTTTGATCTCGATCAGGCATTCGCGGCCGTTCATGACCGGCATGTTGATGTCGAGGAAAATATAATCCGGCAGAACGACCAGCTCGTTGGTTAGATGATGGATCGCCTCACGTCCATCCTTCAGCGAGAAGCATTTGATGGACGAATCCACCACGCCGATCGCTTCTTCGAATAGTTCTCGATCTTCGTTATCATCATCTACGATCAGGACGAACATGGAATCTGGATGCGCTTTTAGAAATGCAAAGGAAGACAAAGAAGTATTAATTTTCCACCTCATATATGAATAAAACGCGTTGGTTTTCACTGGTCTGCCTTTCTAAGAAACCTGAACCGGCTGTGGAGTATACCGACCGTTCGACGTCTAACCCGGCATTTCGTTGTCCGGATTAATTTGTAAGTGCTTGCTGTAAGGATCACATGCATACAAGGCCCATCGATGTAAACAGCATTGGAGCGTAACGCATTGGCTATCTCACGTATGCTATAGTATTCACACTGGATCCAGGCCGAAAAGAAGCAAAAAACACTTCAAGATCAGCATGTTACTAAAAAAGTGAAAATTATCTTTACTAATGATATTAGTTTTCATAGGTTTGTCATGACTAAAATAATTAGGAACGCAAAATAACCAGCCGGTGAACGGTTTGAAAAAAACTGAACTGGTGAAGTGAAAAAATTTGTCGCCCGTGAAAGCTTTTTAAAATTCCGCGATGGAGAAGAATCAGAAGAACCGCATGATGTATCACAAGCTCCCGCGCAATGTGGAGAATGATCTCTCTGCTGTTCACATGGCGCGGGTGTGGCAGCTACTGGAAGAGAAGTTTTGCTTCAATATCAAGAAGTGGAAGAAAGAATACGTGGAGTACCTTCAGAAACGAGCGCACAATGTGCCGGAACAGGAAGCGTTCGTTGATTTTGGTATGGAGTTTATCAACCCGGTGCTGAACGCAGTGCTGAAGCGCGACCGTTATTTTGATACGTGGGGAAACCTGCTGAAATACATTGTAAAAAAATATTAAACGATAACTGATTTTTTAACCTATTGCCCGATGAAAGAACAACCCCCTGCTACTTTTACAACATCACAATCGGTCGACATCATTGATGTGATCCGGAAGTTGCGGAACGACCTGATCAAGGATTTTCTTGACGAAAGGAACCTGATAGTCTATTTGTCGGAACAGTTCAGGGTGATGGAGCTCTCGGCCATCAAGATCGAGTTTATCAAACGGGACCTGAAAAATCTGTTGATCGCACCCGTAGACATCAACTGGTATAAGGCCATCATCGACGACTACCACACTACCGGCAGTGCTTCGCTCTCGGAAGGAAACGAAAAGCTCTTTTACAAAGAGATCGAAACTGTATTGAGAAACTATATTTATTAAACGATCCAAACAACCCTCTCAGGGATGGCGTCCGCCGGCTGGTGGATGTCATCCCTTTCTCAAAAAAGAAAATCTGTTCATATTCATCTCGTCTTTAATGACGTACGCTCAGGAGGCTCCTACAGAGCCGAATATGACCCACCTTCCATTCTATAAACAGGGAGCTCCATCCGGAGCTGACATGCCATGAGACACACAATATACCACCGTCACTACAGTGCGCTGGATAAATCCTCAACATAACTTCTCTCAACCTTTGACCACTGGCTTCCCCTCCTTACTCCTTACTCCTTACTCCTTACTCCTTACTCCTTACTCCTTACTC
>NZ_JAHESF010000062.1 GCF_018598225.1 Chryseosolibacter histidinae
AAAAGAAAGTTGCTTTTGTATTGTCGGCCTGGAATTCGATGTCCGAAAGCTTCATATCGAGCTTCAGGTTGCGAACGATCTCGCGGGTGCGGTACAGCGTGGGCAGCTCGCGCTTCTTCACCTCTTCAAACTTCTCCAGGTCTTTCTGGTGCGCCAGGCGGTAGATCTTTTTGATCTCGCCGTCGTTCGCCACTTTTTTCTTCTGCATCTGCAGTCTCACCAGCTCGCCCTGAAGCGATACATAGCCCAGGTGGTGGCCGTTGGGCACCTCCACGATCACGGCATCGCCTGTGGTGAGATTCAGGTTATCTGTATTCCTGAAAAACTCTTTGCGGCCATTTTTAAAACGTATCTCCGCTATGTTGAATTTGTCAACGGCAGGCATATCCATGTTGGAGAGCCAGTCGAAAACATTCATTTTATTACAGCCACCGGTTCCACAGGCTCCGTTGTTTTTGCAGCCTGAAACTTTTCCGTCTTTAGCCGATACCGATCCGCATGAACATGCCATCGTTTATATTCCTTTATAATTCAATAGATCAATTCCAATATCTTTCCTGAAGTATAAGCCATCCCACTGGATCTCGGCCGCGCGGGAGTACGCAGCTTCCCGGGCTTCTTCCAGTGAATTTCCCTTACCCGTAATGGCCAGCACACGGCCACCGTCGGTTAAAACATGCTCCTGCTGCTTTTTGGTGCCAGCATGGAACACAAGGGTCTTATTTCCTTCCTGTAATCCTTTTATCTTCTTGCCCTTCTCGTACTCTCCGGGGTAGCCTCCGCTCACCAGGGCGATGGTGACGGCATAACGGTCGTCAAATTCGATCTTTTTATGCTTCAACTCTCCTTTAGCGGTTGCTTCAAAAAGCTCCACCAGGTCGTTCTTGATGCGCGGCATCACAGCCTGGGTCTCCGGGTCTCCCATCCGGGCATTATACTCGATAACATAGGGATGACCGCCAACATTCATCAGCCCCACAAAAATAAATCCTTTATAGTCGATAGCTTCGCGGTTCAGTCCTGCGATGGTCGGTTTTACAACCTGTTCCTCTACCCGCTGCATAAAAACAGGTGTTGCAAAATTGACGGGAGAAACAGCGCCCATACCGCCGGTGTTGGGACCTGTGTCGCCCTCGCCGATCCGCTTATAATCTTTTGCTTCCGGCAGGATCACATAGTCTTTACCATCGGTAAGCACAAACACAGAAAGCTCGATGCCGTTCAGGAACTCTTCGATGAGAACTTTGGCGCTGGCGGCTCCAAATTTCTTGTTCACCAGCATGTCTTTGATCACGGCTTTGGCTTCCGCCTGGCTCAGGCTGATGATCACCCCTTTTCCGGCTGCCAGACCATCGGCCTTTAACACGATGGGTGGCTTGCAGGTAGAAATGTAGTCGAAAGCCTGTTCTATATCTGAAACGCCAAAAGTTCTTGCCTTGGCAGTCGGGATGCCATTGCGCACCATAAACTGTTTGGAGAAATCCTTGCTTCCTTCAAGTTGCGCGCCGGTTTTACCCGGACCGATGATCAGCACATCTTTCAACCACGGATCGCTCTCAAAGTAGTCGCGGATGCCGTTCACCAGGGGTGCCTCGGGTCCAACTACCATCATTTCAATGGATTGCTCCTGGCAGAACCGGCCGAGCTTATAAAAATCTTCGGCCGCTATATCCACATTTTCGGCCACAAGCGCGGTTCCTGCATTACCGGGGGCCACAAAAAGCTTATCGCAAAGCGGGCTTTGGCTCATCTTCCAAGCCAGCGCGTGCTCCCTGCCCCCATTGCCAATGATCAGGATGTTCATTTATTCCGGTTTTTTGGTTTAATCCCAAAGATAACCGCGAATTCGATACTATGAAATAGGAGTAAGGAGTAAGGAGTACGGAGTAAGAATTTGGCATTTAACACTACAGCCGGTTAATTCAGCGTATCAGGGCTAAAATCAGGATCAAAGCAAAAGCCAGGAGCAGGGATTTCCTCCTTACTCCTGGCTTCTTACTCCTTACTTCTTCTCAATTCGCGTATTCCGACATGAACTTGATGCGCATGAGGCGGATCTCCTCTTCGGAGTAGTCAGCGATGGAGTCGTCGTTCAGGGCGTGCTCCAGGCTGTCGGTTTCGGCGCTCATGAAGTAATCGTGGATATCGTCCTGCTTGTGCGCGTCAAGCACCTGATCGATGTAGTAATTCAGGTTCAGCTTGGTGCCGCTGTAGCAGATGTTCTCGATCTCCGTGAGCAAGTCTTCGAACGTGAGCCTTGTGCTTTCCGCGATCTCTTCGAGGTCGATCTTCCGGTCGATCTGCTGGATGATGGAGATCTTGGTCTTCGATTTGTTGACTGACGACTTCACCACCACCTCGCTGGCGGTCTCGATGTCGTTATCCTCAACATATTTCTCGATCACCTCCAGGAACTCCTTGCCGAACTTGTTCACCTTGCCCATACCCACACCGTTCACCTGGGCCATTTCTTCCTTGGTGGTTGGATAGGTGGTGGCCATCTCCTCCAGTGACGGATCCTGGAAGATCACATAAGGCGGCAGGTTCTTTTCTTTGGCGATCTTCTTGCGAAGGTTCTTCAGCAGCTCGAACAGCTTCACGTCATACGACTTGGCTGATACAGGTGCCTTCTCTGCGGACTCTTCTTCCTCTTCGATCTCCGTTGTGAAGTCGTGGTCGCGGGCCAGCTCGATGGCGTAAGGGTTCTTCAGGAACTCCTCTCCTTTTTGCGTGATCTTCAGCGCACCGATGTTGTCGATATCTTTTTCGAGGTACTGGAAGATCAGCGTCTGACGGATCACAGACTTCCAGAAGTCCGCATCTTCATCGCCGCCTTTTCCATACACTTCCAGGTCGAAGTGACCATAGCTCTTCACGTATTCGTCTTCCACACCGCGGATCACATGCACCAGGTGGTTGAGGCCGAAGCGTTCGTTGGTTTGTTTGACGGACCTCAGCACAAGCTGCACATAGTCTGTGCCGTCGAAGCGCTCGCGTGGATGCACGCAGTTATCGCACATGCCACAGTTCTCTTCCTTGAACTCTTCACCGAAATAGTGCAGCAGCTGTCTTCTGCGGCACACGGGAGATTCGGCGTAGTATTCCATCTCCTGCAGCAGGATGCGCGCGTTCTCACGCTCCTGAACGGGTTTGTCTTTATTGAATTTTTCGAGCTTGCTCAGGTCATTGTGGCTGTAGAACATCAGGCAGTGACCTTCGAGGCCATCGCGACCGGAGCGGCCGGTTTCCTGGTAGTATCCTTCAAGCGATTTGGGCACATCGTAGTGAACAACAAAACGAACGTCAGGTTTGTCAATGCCCATGCCGAAGGCGATGGTGGCGCAGATGATGTCAACCTCTTCGTTCAGGAAGTCGTCCTGGTTCTTCATGCGCACATCGGGATCGAGCCCGGCGTGGTACGGCGCAGCTTTGAAGCCGTTCACGTTCAGCAGCTGGGCGATCTCCTCCACTTTTTTGCGGCTGAGGCAGTAGATGATGCCGGATTTTCCTTTGTTGTCTTTCAGGAATTTGATGAGCTGCTTTTTCGTTTCCTTCTTCGGGCGCACTTCGTAGTACAGGTTCTTTCTGTTGAAAGACGACATGAACACGTCAGCCTCTTCCATCTGAAGGTTCTTCTGAATGTCGATCTGTACTTTCGGTGTTGCCGTGGCGGTGAGCGCTATCACAGGCATTTCGCCCAGGTTGTGGATCATGGATTTGATCCTTCTGTACTCGGGGCGGAAGTCGTGGCCCCATTCGGAGATACAGTGCGCTTCGTCGATGGCGACGAATGATACATTTACTTTCTTGAGGAACTCGATGGTTTCCTCCTTGTTCAGTGATTCGGGTGCAACGTAGAGCAACTTCACATTGCCATTCATACATTCCTTCTTGAGCCTGGTGATCTCTCCCTTGCTGAGGGTGGAGTTGAGGAATCTGGCGTTGACACCGTACGCATTCATCTGGTCTACCTGATTTTTCATCAGTGCGATGAGCGGTGAAATTACAATAGCAAGTCCGTCATTGATCATGGCGGGCAGCTGGTAGCACAGGGATTTACCGGCGCCGGTGGGCATGATCACGAACGTATTTCTTCCGTCCAGCAGGTTCCGGATAATTCTCTCCTGGTTACCGCGGAACTGGCTGTATCCGAAAATTTCTTTGAGTCTTTCTTTTAATGCGTCTTTCTCTTCAACCAACATGGTTCTTCGTCTTGATAAATCCTAAAATTGTATCTTTGTACTCAGACAAAGCTAATTTTCTAAAGGCATTGAATTTAGTAAAAAATATTAAAAAAATTGCACGAGATGTTTTAATAAATGAATCCCGAGCAATAGAAAATTTAACGAACTACATTGACAACGATTTCGAATCTTGCGTGCAGGAAATATATTCTGCCAAAGGTCGTGTTGTCATAACTGGCATTGGCAAAAGTGCCATCATCGCCAATAAAATTGTGGCCACGTTAAATTCCACCGGAACACCCGCTCTCTTCATGCATGCTGCCGACGCTATTCACGGCGACCTCGGCATGATTCAAGGCGACGACATCGTCATTTGTATCTCCAAGAGCGGAAACACGCCGGAGATCAAAGTGCTAGTCCCTCTCCTCAAACGTAGAGGATCAAAGCTTGTTGCCCTTGTCAGCAATACAAATTCATATTTGGCACAACAGGCTGATTTCGTATTGAATGCAACGATTGCAGAGGAAGCATGTCCACACAACCTTGCACCCACCACGAGCACCACGGCACATCTTGCGATGGGCGATGCGCTCGCGGTATCGTTGCTCGAGCTCAGAAACTTCAGCAGCCGTGATTTTGCCGAATATCATCCCGGTGGCTCCCTCGGCAAACAGCTCTACATGAAAGTGTCAGACATCTACACACACAACCAGCTGCCGATGGTCACTCCAAATACGCCGATCAAAGAAGTTATTCTCGAAATTTCATCGAAAAGACTGGGGTGCACCTCCGTTGTGGATGAGAACAAAAATTTGCTGGGAATAATTACAGACGGCGATCTGCGACGAATGCTGCAGAAAGAAATTCAGCTGGAAAAGGTCAAGGCGTCCGATATCATGACAGTTAATCCCAAAAAAATCGAAAAAGATGAATTTGCGGTAAAAGCCTTACATCTGATGCAGGAAAATAATATTACGCAGCTGGCTGTGATGGACGGCACGAAAATAGCCGGATTTGTACATCTGCACGATCTTCTAAAAGAAGGAATTGTATAGTTTTTTCTGAATTTTCTTTTAAAAAATTTCGTACCTCGCGTCATTTACAAAACGTTTTACTTCTAACAACAGGAATGAACAAAAACTTATATGTCGTACTGATGGCCGGTGGGGTCGGAGTACGCTTCTGGCCCTACAGCCGTAATTCAAGACCCAAACAATTCCTCGACGTGCTGGGCACCGGAAAAACGCTTCTGCAATCCACCTACGAAAGATTTCTGCCGATTTGTCCTGCCGAAAATATTTATGTTGTCACACATGAAGAACACGCAGCCCTGGTGAAAGAGCAGTTGCCCCTGCTGAAAGAGCACCAGATCCTGGCAGAGCCTATGCGCAAGAACACAACGGCCTGCATCGCCTACGCAAGCTACACCATCCACGAAAAGAACAAAGAAGCCATCATCGTGGTGAGTCCTTCCGATCACCTCATCCTCAAAGAGAACGAGTTCAGGGAGATCGTTAAAAAAGCAGCAGACCAGGCCAAAGCGCAGGACAAGCTCATCACCATCGGCATCAAACCCACACGGCCCGAGACGGGCTACGGTTATATACAGTATCACACGGAAAAAAGCTTTACCAAAAAAGTAAAAACGTTCACCGAGAAACCGGAGCTTTCGCTGGCCAAAAAATTCCTGGAGAGCGGAGACTTCGTCTGGAATGCCGGCATCTTCATCTGGGGCGCCGAGGCCATCATCAAAGCCATCCAGACCTACCTGCCCGAAATGGCCGAGTCGTTCGAAGAGATCAAATCCAAGCTCGGAACGAAAGAAGAAAAGGAAGCCATCAGGATCGTGTATCCGCAGTGTAAAAATATCTCCATCGACTACGGCGTCATGGAAAAAGCCACCAACGTTTTTGTTTGTCTCGGAGACTTCAGCTGGTCTGATCTCGGCTCATGGGCTTCTATCCACGAGATCTCGCAGAAAGACGAGAACAACAACGTGATCCAGGCCAATGCGCTCACCTATGAAACACGCAACTGCATTGTTAAGGGCTCTGGCGATAAGCTCATCGTTGCACAAGGACTGAACGGCTACCTCATCGGTGAATTCGGAAACGTGTTCATCGTCTGTGAAAAAGATAAAGAAGAACAGTTCAGGAGATTTGTGAATGATGTGAAGTCGAAACAGAACGCGAACGATTTTCTGTAAGAGTCCATAGTCGATGGTCCATAGTCCATAGCAGTGCTCGATTGCCCCGATTAACCTTTTTATCGACGGGTAGGCACGTCAAGGCAACACCGTCCGTCCATGGACTATCGACCATGGACCATGGACTTCAGACTCTCCTTCTTAGTATCTCATAAATCGCAATCCCCGCTGCCACACTCACGTTCAGTGACCCGATCTTCCCCTTCATAGGAATTTTGGCCAGCTCGTCTGCATCGCGCAGCAACGCATTGTCTATGCCGTCTTCTTCCGAGCCCATGATCAGCGCTACAGGTCCGGCGATCTCGATGTCGTAAATATTTTTGGCTGCTTTTTCTGTACAGGCGATCACACGGATGCCGCTGTCGCGGAGAAGTTTGATCGTTTTTTTAAGATCTTTTTCCCGGCACACCGGCAAATAGTTCAGCGCGCCCGCAGAAGTTTTCATGGCGTCGCTGGTGACGGGCGCACTTCCTTTTTCGCCGATCACGATGCCATCCACGCCGGCACATTCTGCCGTACGCGCAATGGCTCCGAAATTGCGAACATCGGTAACACGGTCCAGCATCAGCAGAAAAGGCTCACGCCCCTCGCTGAAAGCTTTGTCGATGATATTTTCCAACGAGGCATAACTGACGGAAGACAACAGGCAGATCACACCCTGGTGGTTCTTCGACGAAAGGCGTTTGAGCTTCTCGGCAGGAACAAAGGTATAGGGCACCTGCTTCTCCCGCGCCAGCGTGATGAGCTCCTTGATCAGGTCGTTCGACAAGCCTGACTGGATCATCACCTTCTCGATCTCCTTACCGGCATGGATTGCTTCGATCACTGCCCGTGTTCCATAAATCATGTCTGTTTTTTCCATCGCTGTTGTGTTGAGCTTTTTTGATTCAGGACATCGGTCTGTCAAAAATCCCCGCAAATAAAGTCAAATCCACCGAATAAGTGCGAATCTCCTCCGCACGTCACATTAAAACCGTGCGCTTCTCCAAAGATCGATCACCTCATACCAGGTTTCCTGATATTTTTTCTCGCGGATGAGCACGTAGTTCTCAGGATCAAAAATGCTGCTCGACTTCGCAAAGTTGAAGGTGACTTTATAGAGATCGTTCTTGTAGCTCCATACTTCCCTGTCGCTGAATTTGTAGACCTCATCAGGCTGGCCAAAAATAATATAGATCATTCCGCGGTCGGTCTTCCAGCCTTCCTTGTACGATGTGAAATACTGGTTGACCAGCTCAACCCTGCGGAAGTAGTTTCGCATAAGCTTGCGGGCACGGTCTGTGTCGTTGGTGATGCTCAGGATGATGCGGTCAAAACTTTTTTTGTCGTTCTTCGCCAGCGCAAGACGATCGTACTCCTGCTTGGTGCAAATGTACATCAGCGGACCGGCGAGACTCGGTATCTTACCCAGTCTCGGGTAATCGTCCTCCACGCGAAATGCCAATCCTTCCGTTGCATTGGTGTCCGTTTGCACGAGGTATAATCCGGTTTTTGAAAAACCCATCTCCTGCCCGGCTGGCAGCGTGAAGGTAGAATCTGTTTTCATGCCCGGCGATACGCGGCCCTGCGCTTCAGCAAAAGGCGGCAAAGCGGCAGGAAAGTTATCATTGTAGTACGAGACGATCTGGGTTGCATCACCCGCTATTGACAGCCTGCTGGCGAGGTTCACGTAAGGTGTTGTCACCGGTTCATTTCCTGATTTTGCATAAGTGCTCACAGGACTGTTCGGCTCCAGCACCTCATAAAAGAGCCACGCGCGGTTGAGGCTGGCGCGCACCACTTTTGCCACGAGCATGTTGGGAGCCGAAGCGGGCGCCACGGTGATGGTGCCCGCAAAACCTGTGTTGCCACGGCTGGTCTCTTTCACTTCGATGGCTGAGGTAAGGGGCGTGCCTTCCTTGTCGCTCAGGGTCTGGCGGGTCTCCCACTGCACGGTAAAATCGTCCGCGCGCAGGGATGTATCGCGCACGTGCAGCTTGTAAAAAATGATCCAGCCACTGGACTGCCGTACGCTCTTCAGATCGAAAGAGAACAGCTCGCCGGGGTTATAAAGATAGTTGTAGTTGATATCCCTGAGGGGTTGTCCTTTGAGGTTCAGAACAAGGAAGAGGCAAAGAATTCCGGTAAGAAATTTCATAATGGAAACAACAGTGAAATTAAAAGTTTTTCAGAAGTCCTGACAGCCCTGGAACCCGATCTTAAAGGTTAATAAAACTGTGGCAGACAAATCTGATCCATCGGCCAAATGCTTATTTTTGCGGCTTATGGCTAAAGTTTTTACAACCGAGATCACGAGCGAGCAAATTACTTCTGATAATCCTATTCACCAACGTTTATTTAAAGCCTATGTTGCAGCGAAAGGTTATATTCAGGGCGACGTGCTCGAGGTAGGCTGCGGCGAAGGACGTGGCGTAGGCGTATTGATGGCGTCGGCCAAAAGTTTCACCGCGGTTGACAAGATCAAACCGGTGATCGAGTCGCTGCAGCAGAAATATCCCGGCGGCCGTTTTATCAGCATGAACATTCCGCCACTCACACCGTTGGCCGACAATGCGTACGACGTGGTGGCCAGCTTCCAGGTGATCGAGCACATCGATAACGACAAACTATTCTTGCAGGAGATCCACCGCGTGCTCCGGCCCGGAGGGGTGGCGTTGATCACCACGCCGAACCGCAAGATGTCGCTGAGCCGGAACCCCTGGCATGTGCGCGAATATCTTGCCACGGAGCTCGAAGCGCTGGCCCGGAAAATCTTCCCGCACGTTGAGATGAAAGGTATTACCGGCAACGAAAAGGTGATGGCCTACTATGCCGAGAACAAAAGATCGGTGGAACGTTTCACCCGGTGGGATTTTCTGAAGCTTCAATACCGCCTCCCGGCATCCCTGCTCCGCATTCCTTACGAAATACTGAACCGCTGGAACCGGAACAAGCTGCAATCGGCCGATAACCAGCTGGTCAGGAACATCAGCCACGAAGATTACATTGTGGTAGACGATGCTTCCGATGCGCTGGATCTTTTTCTGGTAGTGAGAAAGTGATCGCCAGTCAGGTTAATTCAAATTTTAAAAGATCCAAAACTGTTAACAAACCCGGTTTGGCAATTCACGCGCATTTCCCTTACTTGGATCAAAGTATTCTTTTATCAGCCAGGGCAAGCATCATATCAGCGAACCTGACCTTGTCAGCAGATTGAAGGCCAGAGACCAGTCTGCCCTGGAGTATCTTTATGATCGTTACTCGGCGGCGCTGTACGGCGTCATCTTCCGCGTGGTTAAAAAAGAAGCCATCGCCGAAGAGGTTTTGCAGGATGTGTTTGTGAGGATCTGGGACCGGTTCAACAGCTACGACCCCGTAAAAGGCAAATTATTCACCTGGATGCTCAACATCGCCAGGAACCAGGCTATTGACAAAACCCGGTCAAGGGAAATCAGCAAAGAACAAAAAACCGGAGGCATCGAGAATGTCGTAAGTAGAATAGACAGCGAAACCTATGTCGAGCAACCCATCGAGGGCCTCGGCGTGCGGGACGTGCTGAAGGGTTTGCCACAGGAACAAAAGTTTGTGGTGGAGCAATTATATTTTCAGGGTTATACACAGTCGGAGCTTGCGGAAGAGTTTAATATTCCGCTGGGAACTGTCAAGACCCGGCTGCGGCTTGCCATGCAACAATTAAGATCAAGTTTGGGAGTAAAGTGAACATCAGCGAATACATATCGTCCGGTATTCTGGAAGCCTACGTGCTTGGCGAGCTCGCCCCGCATGAACGCGCCGATGTTGAAAAAAATCTGGCGCAATACGCCGAGCTGCGCCAGGAGCTGGCACTGATCGAAGAAGCCCAGGAAAAACTATTTTTACAAACCGCCATCGCACCTCCGGCGACAGCAAAAGCGCAATTACTCGAGAGGATCAACGGTGCGCAGCGCGGCAAAGTAGTTCAGCTTCAGCCTGACCGGAGCCTGAGGGCCTGGAAGCTGGCCGTCGCGGCATCGGTCGCCATCGCCCTCATCGCCTCTTACCTGGCGTACGATTATCGCACAAAATGGAAAAGCACAGCCTCTGACCTCAGCACACTGATCGCCCAAAACCAGCGTATAGCCCAGGACTATGGCCAGGTAAACCAACGCATGGACCGCATCGAGCGTGACATGAAGGTGATGAACAACCCCGAGTTCAAAAGGGTGATGATGAAAGGCACCGGCAACGCTCCTGACGCCATGACCTATGTGTACTGGAATGAGGCTTCCAGGGAGGTTTACCTGAGCATTCAACGCATGAGGTCACTGGCGCGCGACAACCAGTACCAGCTCTGGGCGATCATCGATGGCAAACCTGTGGATGCCGGTATGTTCGATGGAAATGAGGAAGGACTGATCAAAATGAAGGATATCGGCAAAGGAGCCACAACATTTGCTGTTACCGTCGAGCCCAAAGGTGGAAAATCTTCCCCATCGCTCGAAACCATGCAGACTGCCGGAAATGTCGAAAAGGGGTAATAAAACAGCCGCTTAACCAGAAATTCGTATCAACTGGGACCTTATTGGTACATAATTTTCGTTTTGTATGAGGGTAATTAAAGCTTATGCATTATGAAAACACTGTTGCCCGTTCATTCCTACTATGAAAGAGCCGTGATCATTGTGACAGCCATTATCATCAGCGCGCTGATCGCATATTTTCTCGGCCTGTAAATGTGAAAGCATTACATTTGAAAAATTTTTGAGAACTAAACCTATACCCCTTTGAAAAAGATATTCCCCATGCGCGGATATTTCGTTAGGGCCAAGATCTTTGGCTACATTGTTGTCGCGCTGACCGTTTTTAGCGTCTTCTACTTTCTTTGGCATTTCTTACAAGACTGATTCAGATCTTAATTTCCGACTAAAATCCCGCTCATATTTGATAATTTTGTTACCCTGACAATATTATCGAATATGAAACCTACCAGCCTGATAGTTGTACTGCTTCTGTTATCCCTGATAGCCCATGCGCAGAAACCCGATTCACTGCACCAGGTTCAATGGGAAGCATCCCTGAAGAAGCTCAATGCCGGAGACTACAGCAATGCCTCCCTGGGCTTTACCCAGCTCATTAACTCGGGCTTTACCAACAAAGAAGTTTTTGTAAAACGGGGCGTGGCATACTACCAGCTCAAGGAATATGACAAGGCTAAAACCGACCTCGATGAAGCCCTGAAAGCCCGCATCAACACGGCGGAGCTGTTCGAATACAGGGGCAACACCCGGTATAACCTGGACGACTACCAGGGCGCTGCTACCGATCTTGAAAAAGCGGTAAGCCTTGGCGCAAAAAGTTATGAGACCTTCGCCAACCTGGGCAACGCCAAGTTCAGGATGGAGAACTACAAGGAAGCCATTGCCAACTACGACAAGGCAGCCAGCGCAGGCCAGGCCGATGCCGTGCTCTACAACAACCGGGGGAAAGCAAAATTCAACCTTCAGGACCTCAAAGGCTCGTTACCGGATTTTGACAAGGCCATCTCGCTGAAAGCCAATTACGACAAGGCACTCGAGAACCGCGCCGAAGCACGTTACCGGCTCCAGGATTGGAAAGGAAGCCTTGAAGACCTGGAAAAGCTGCTGGCCTCGGGCAAAACAGATACGGAGCTGATCCAGAAAGCCGGAACAGCAAAATTCAATCTCAACGACCACAAAGGCGCCGTCGAGGCACTGAACAAGGTGGTGCAGAAGGGCGTCAAGGACAAAGAAGTTTCGAGGATGCTCGGGCTGAGCCTGGCCAACCTGGGCGAGTGTGGCGAAGCCTCGAAACAGTTGTCGGCCGCGGTGGCATTGGGTGTAAGCGATAAAGATGTTTTCTATCAGCTGGGATCTTGCCAGTACAAGAACAAGGAATACGCCCCTGCCATTGAATCGCTGAGCCGCGCCATCGCCGCCGGCGTTAATACGAAGGAAGCGTTTCTTTACAAGGGCAACGCCGAGCTTGCGCAGAAAGACAACGACAACGCCCTGAAGGATCTTGAGAAAGCCATCGCGCTGGGTGTGAACGACGCTGAGACCCACAAAAATACCGGCGACCTCAAATTTCTGAAAAACGATTTTGCCGGCGCCGTCAAGGCTTACGACAATTCTATCACCCTGGCCGCCACAGACGCCGTTGTGTTCAACAACCGCGGTAAAGCAAAATTCAACCTGCAGGATCTGAAAGGTGCGATCGCCGACTTCAGCAAGGCCCTGGAGCTGAAAGCCGATTATGACAAGGCGCTCGAGAATCGGGCCGAAGCGTATTACAAAGCCCAGGACTGGAAGAACGCCGCCACCGATCTCGATAAGCTCATCGCCAAAGGAAAAACAGAAACAGAATTCCTGCAGAAAGCCGGCACCGCCAAATACGCGCTCAAGGATTACAAGGGCGCCGCTGAAGCGTTGGACAAGGTGGTTCAGAAAGGTGTGAAAGACAAGGAAGTTTTCTCGATGCTCGGATTGAGTCACGCACAGCTCGGCAACTGTGCGGAAACCGTAAAGAGCTTGTCAGCCGCGGTCTCATTGGGCGTTACAGACAAAGACGTGTTCAACCAGCTCGGCACCTGCCAGTACAAGAACAAAGAATATGCTGGCGCGATCGAGTCGCTGAGTCGTGCGATCAATGCCGGCATCAGCACCAAGGAAGTTTTTCTTTACAAAGGATATTCCGAATCTGCCCAGCGCGACAACGACAACGCGCTGAAGGATCTCGAGAAAGCGGTGTCGCTCGGTGCCGCTGAAGTGGAGGCCTACAAGATCATCGGCGACGTTTATTTTTTAAAGAACGATTTTGCTTCAGCCATCAAAAACTATGACAAGGCTGTGGCGCTGGGCACCAACGACGCCGTGCTGTTCAACAACCGCGGTAAAGCGAAGGTGAATGTAAACGACCTGCAAGGTGGTGTAGCTGACTTTGACAAGGCCATCCAGATCAATGCAACGTATTCAAAAGCATTCCTGAACAGGGGCACAGCAAAATACGGATTGAAAGATTTTGCCGGTGCCACGGCCGACCTTGAAAAGGCGAAGACTACCGAAGGCGAATCTCCGGAGCTGTTGCGTATGCTGGGTATCGGCTATTATAACCTGAGCAAAAAAGACCTGGCCACTTCGAACCTCGAAAAGGCTTTCAAGGCTGGTGATAAAGAAAGTAAGGTGGCGCTTTATCTGGGATACCTCCGCTATGAGGGCAACGACTTCAAAGGCGCAACCGAAGCGCTGGTGGCCGCCGAGACTGCCGGTGAAAAAGAAGACGGCCTCTACCTGAAGCGCGGTAAAGCCTTCTATCAGCTCAAGAACTACCAGGCCACCGTTACCGATCTTGAAAAAACGGTACAAAAGAACAAGGCCGATCTTGCTGCCTACGAGGCGCTCGGCTTATCGTACATTTTAAGCCAGAAAGAAAAAGAGGCAGGCCCTCACCTCGAAAAGGCGGCATCGCTCGACAGCAAGAACAAGGAGATCTTCTATCACCTGGGCAATACCCGTTTCAAACAAAACAATTACAACGGTGCCATCGAGGCGTACGACAAGTCCATCGCGCTGGGCACCAACGATGAGATCATTTACAACAACCGGGGCAAAGCAAAATTCAATGCCGGCCTCGTCAAAGAATCCATTCCTGATTTTGACAGGGCGCTGGGCATCCGGAAAGACTATGTGCAGGCGCTGAAGAACAGGGCCGCCGCAAAATATCAATTGAAAGACTACGCAGGCGTGATCGCCGATGCTGCCATTGTGGTGGCACGGGGTGAAGCCAGCGCCGATGAATATACCATGCTCGGCATCTCGAAATTCAACACGAAAGATTTCGCGGGCGCTGTGCCTGACCTTGACAAAGCAGTGGAAGCCGGTGCCAGTGATGCGAAGGTGTTCGTGGCCAGGGGAAGCTCACTGTTCGAGCTGAAGGAATATGAAAAATCCATCGCCGACCTTACGAAGGCGATCTCGTCGGGTGAGACGGCAACAGAGCTGTACTACAAGCGTGGTGCCGCGAAATTTCACCTGAAAGATTACAAGGGCGCGTTCCCTGATATCGACAAGGCCATCATCACAGGCACCGCCGATGCATTGGCTTACGACATGCGCGGGTATTGCCGTTACGACAACAAAAGCTTCGAAGATGCGCTGAACGATTTTACACTGGCCATCGAAAAAGACGCCAAGCTCTCCGTTGCTTTCTTCCACAGGGGTGATGCCAAGTTCAGCCTGAACAACCTGCCAGGAGCTATCGGCGATTACACACAAGCTGTGACACTGGGATTGAAAGATCCGGTGCTGTTCAATAACCGCGGCAAAGCGTACTTCAACCAGCAGGATTATACAACGGCGATCCCGGACTTCTCCGAAGCCATTGGCCGAAATCCGCAGTACACCAAGGCGTACGAGAACAGGGGCATGGCGTATTATAAGATCGAAAAATTTGAAGAGGCTGCGAAAGATTTCCGCAATGTTGAAAAGCAAACCGGAAAACCTGACGTAAGCCTTTACCGCCTGTTGGGTGACAGCTACTACAACACAAAAAAATATGCAGCGGCGCTGGAATATTTTGACAAGCTTGTGGCGGCGGGTGTAAAAGACAAAGACGTTTATTACAAACGCGGCCTCATGCAGCTGGAGAATGAAGATTATGCGGCGGCCGTTCTTGACTTTGATAATGCGATGAAGGCAGGAGAAAATACCGTTCAGCTTTTCCTGAACCTGGGTCGTGCCCACATATCGAACAACGATACCAAGTCAGCATTAACAGCGCTCAACAAAGCCATCGAGCTCGATCCGAAGAACGTCAACGCTTATTTTAACCGGGCCCTGGTGAAAGAGGCGCTGGAGGATTATGAAAGCGCTGTAAGTGATTATAACAAGGTGCTCAATCTCAACCCTGACGATGCTATTG
Source organism: Chryseosolibacter histidinae (assembly GCF_018598225.1). Classification (GTDB taxonomy): domain Bacteria; phylum Bacteroidota; class Bacteroidia; order Cytophagales; family Cyclobacteriaceae; genus Chryseosolibacter; species Chryseosolibacter histidini. The sequence goes on from NZ_JAHESF010000062.1 coordinate 15,286, forward strand.
CGCACTATAACCGGGCTACCTGCAAAGCCGAGCTTGAAGATTATGGTGCCGGCGTATCCGATATGGACGAAGCTATCCGCATCGATCCAAAGAACGCATCATACTACAAGCAGCGTGGCAATTTCTATTACCAGATGCAGCAAAAAGACAAAGCTTGTTTCGACTGGCGGAAAGCAGTGGAGTTCGGAGATGCCAAAGCGCGCTTCCAGCTGGATAACTATTGCAAGTAATCTTCTAAATATATAACCCTCAAATAATAACAGCGCTCAAATGGTTTAGGACCCTTTGAGGGTTGGTTTAAGATTAGGATTAAGCTTTCACGGCTTCGGGAACGTCGCTGTATTCTCCCTCCCACTTGGCAACAACAACAGTAGCCAGGCAGTTACCGATCACGTTCACGGTGGTGCGGGCCATATCCATGATGGCATCCACACCCAGGATCACAAAAGCTTTCTGGGGGTCGATGCCCATATCAGAGACCGTTGCCACCAGAATGAGGAAGGTAGCGCCCCGCACACCCGCCACACCTTTGCTGGTGAGCATCAGCGTAAGCACCATCAGCAGCTGTTCGCCAAAAGTAAGGTCAACACCGGCCAGCTGGGCAACAAATACAGAAGCAAGAGAAAGGTATAACGTGCTGCCATCGAGGTTAAAGCTGTAACCTGTGGGCAAAACAAAAGCGACTACTTTACGGGGAATGCCCATCTTTTCCAGGTTCTCCATGGCCTTGGGCAACGCTGCCTCGCTGGTGGCGGTGGAGAACGCTATGGCCACAGGTTCGGAGATGGCGCGGATGAATTTTCTGAAGTTAAGCTTGATGATGAACCCGATGGGAACCAGCACGGCCAGTATAAAAACAAGCAATGCACCATACAACGTAGCCACAAGCAATGCCAGATTCTTGAGCACCTCGAAGCCGAAAGAAGCGATGGAATACGCCAACGCACCGCATACCGCAAATGGCGCAAAGTACATCACGATATCGGTAAACCGGAACATCACGTCAGAGAGGCCTTCGGCAAAATGAAGCATAGGCTTTTTCTTCTCTTCATTGAGCATGGCCAGCGCAATGCCAAAGATGACGCTGAACACCACCACCTGCAGCACCTGGCCTTCCGCAACTGCTTTGGCTAGGTTCTCAGGGAAGATCTCGAGCAGGTGATTTTTCTTCTCCTGCTTCAGAAGCTGGCCGGCCTTGTCAACCTGCGCGGTCTCGACCTGCACAAGCTGCGCCCCTTCTCCCGCTTTGGTAAGGTTAATGGCCGCCAGGCCGATGAACAGTGCAACGGTGGTAACGATCTCAAAATACAGGATCGCCTTCAGGCCCATTCTGCCAACCTGCTTCAGGTTAGAGTGCGCCGCAATGCCCACCACCAGTGTAGCAAAGATCAGCGGTGAAATAATGGTCTTGATCAGGCGCAGAAAGATTCCGCTCAGTACATTCAGTTGCTTTGAAAAACCAGGCAGCGAAAAACCGAGCTCCACACCCACAAACATGCTGATGACGATCCAGGTGGTCAGTGACTTTCTCATGAACCCCAGCACTACCATCAGGAGCAGGGTAAGCCAGCGCACACCGCTGTGCACCCCATCAGGGATTTCGGCCACTTCATAGTAATCGACCAGTCCCAGGATGACAGCGATGGTAAAACCAATGAAAATAAGCGTGTAGAGCGATTTTTGTGACACGATGCAATCGATTTAGGGGGCGAATATAAAGTATTTAACCATTGAGAGCATCTAAAATACGGACGGGCGATTAAAATCCTAAACGGGAAACGATCCCGGAACTTAATTTCTTTAATTTTGTTCCGTATAAAACACAGAACTATGCTTCAAGCAGTGCCTAAAAACGTTCATATCTACCTGGAATCGAACCCCAATCCAAATTCACTCAAATTCGTGGTCAACGAGATGCTGGTTCCGGAAGGATTGAGCTTCGATTTTCCTTCGGCAGAAAGCGCAGCAGAGGCGCCCCTGGCAAAAGAGCTCTTCGCATATCCCTTCGTAGACCGCGTCTTTTACATGAGCAACTTCATCACGGTAACCAAGAAGGGTGATGTAGAGTGGCTGGAGATCCAGGGCACCATCAAAGAGCACATCAAGAATTTCCTGGAGTCCGGAAAGTACATCATCGAGGTGAACGAGCCCGAAGCTCCAGCCGAAGAAGAGACCGAGACCGTTAAGAAGATCAGAACGATCCTGGAAGAATATATCCGTCCCGCTGTTGAGCAGGATGGCGGTGCTATCACTTATCACTCCTTCCGCGATGGCATCGTAAAAGTAAGGCTTCAGGGCTCATGCAGTGGCTGCCCTTCGTCTATGGTAACACTGAAGGCCGGCATCGAGAACCTCTTCAAGCGCATGATGCCTGATGAAGTTTACGCCGTAGAGGCCCTTGCCTGAGAACAAGATATTACAATTGATAAAGAACCGGTGATGAGCCGGTTTTTTTGTTCGATCAAGATCTGAAGGATCGTCAGAGAAATTCTGATCTTGAACAACATCAGAGCCGGATGCAGACGTTTTTTGCTTCGGTAAAAAACCTGAGCGCATCCCATCCGCCTTCTCTTCCCACGCCGGATTGTTTCATTCCTCCAAAAGGTGTACGAAGGTCGCGGAACAGCCAGCAGTTCACCCAGATGATACCACTTTTCAGCTGCGCAGAAACCCTGTGCGCACGTTTCAGGTTTTCGGTCCAGAGTGTGGCAGAGAGACCGTAGCTGGTACTGTTGGCATACGCGAGCACTTCTTCTTCCGTATCAAAGGGCATGATGGTGACCACCGGCCCGAAGATCTCTTCCTGGTTGGTGCGGCACTGGTGCGACAGGCCCGTGATCACGGTGGGCTCCAGGAAGTATCCACCCTCACAACGCCCGGCAACCTTCACTTTTTTTCCACCGGTAACGATCTCGCCACCTTCTTCCTGTGCCAGCGTAATATACGAGAGCACTTTGTTCATGTGCGCTTCTGAGACGAGCGCACCGATATTGGTCTTTTCGTCCAGGGGATCGCCCACCGTCATTTGTCGCGTGCGTTTTACAAACTCATCCACAAACCTGGTGTAGAGGCCGCGTTCAACAAAGATGCGGGAGCCACACAGGCAGATCTCCCCCTGGTTGGAAAATGAAGACAGGATGGAGGTAGTCAGCGCCTGCTCGAGATCACAGTCCGCAAAAATGATGTTCGGGTTTTTGCCGCCCAGCTCGAGGGAAAGTTTTTTAAACATCGGTGCCGCGGTGGCCGCGATCTTCCGGCCCGTAACTGTGCCTCCGGTAAACGAGATCGCGGGGATCTCAGGGTGTTCGATGATGGCTTGCCCGGCCCTGGGTCCGAGTCCGTGAACAATGTTGAGCACACCGTTGGGCAATCCTGCTTCGATGCAGAGCTGCGAAAAAAGAAAGGCAGTCATGGGTGTGAGCTCGGAAGGTTTGGCAACAACCGTGCAGCCCGCAGCCAACGCCGGGGCTATCTTCCAGGTGAACAGGTACAACGGCAGGTTCCAGGGCGAGATGCAGCCAGCAACGCCTACCGCCGCGCGCGCTGTATAATTGACCGCTTCACTTCCGGTAATATGTGCTTCACTGGCAAAGTGCATGGAGCCTGTAGCAAAGAACCGCATGTTGGCCGAAGCCCTTGGAATGTCTACCGACCGGGCAAGCTTCACCGGCTTACCCTGATCAACACTTTCTGCCAGCGCCAACTTGTCGAGGTCACGGTCTATCAGTGTGGCAATGCGTTGTAAAATATCTGCGCGTTTTTCGACAGCCATGGATGACCATAACGCAAATGCCTCATTGGCCGCCTCAACGGCATTCTGCACATCAACACCATCAGAGTCAGGAATGAGACTGTATACTTTTCCCTCTGCCGGATTGTAGTTATCAAGATATTTTCCCGAAACCGGAGCAGTTAGCTCACCATTGATGTAGTTCTGGATCTTCTGCATAATTCAAAAACTGTTTGATCAGAGTATTATAGTCTTCATGTGAGCCGATCCAAAACCAGACAACAGAATTGCCTTCTTTGATGCCCAGCGCACGATAAGATAAACCGATCCTGACAGAATAGATTGACTGATGGGTTGATATCTGTTTAAATGCAAGCCCGGGATGAAAAGGTTCTTCTTCCAAAGTCTATAGGCCAGACGGGCTTTCTGTTTGACTAATTCGGGCAGCTGACTATAAGCCTTCCTAAACCTTTCTGTGGTAACAGATTCCACTACAGATCCAGTGGCTTGGTTTTCCCTTTTTTATATTCTTCCAACGCCTCCTCTGCAAGCATGGAAAGTTTATCCGAGGATTGTTTCAAAGAATCATCCCAACCAATCTCATTGATGATCAGGTCTGCAATAATTCTCTGTTTATCTTCAGATAATTTCTCAGCTTTTTCGATTGCCTTTTTCAATTCAGAGATCATATCTCAATTTACAAAAAATCTGTTTATTTCTTAACGATCTTGAACTCAACCCTCCTGTTCATTTGCCGGTTCTCTTCTGTGGTGCTTGGCGCGATGGGTTTAGCACCGCCGTAACCTCTTCCTGTCATTCTCCGGGGCGGCACTCCCTTGTTGATCAGATATTGCCTGACTGCCTCCACCCTTCTTTCCGAAAGCTCGAGGTTGGCAGAAGGCACACCACGGTTGTCGGTATGACCGCTCAGCTCGATCTCGATCGTAGGATTGTCTTTCATGATCTTCACCAACCGGTCGAGCTCCGGATAAGACTCGGGCCGCAGCTCCCACTTGCTCTGAACGAAGAACACATTTTTGAGCTGGATAGATTCACCGATCTCGATGGGAACGAGCAGCAGATCTTTCTTGAGCTCATTGTATTCCTGCAGATCGATGAGCTCGAGGTTCTCGCTCACCGATAGGTATCCCGCGGCAGCGGCATGATAACCATAGTTCTTTCCTGCAGGCAACGCTATCTTGTACTCACCGGTGCGCGGGTTCACACGAGCCTCTCCCACTTCCCTGCCCGTATTGAGATCATCGAACTTGATCATGGCGGCCAGGGGCTTCTGCGTTTTGGCGTTCAGCACTCTTCCTGAAACGAGCACCACCGGATCAGGCCTTACTGTTTGCGGCAATCTGAAACGAATAATATCGGCCAGACCAATGGTGTTGGTGTTGCTCACCATGTATCCAAAATCGCCTGAAGCAGGCAAAGTATAATAAGCATCAAACCCTGCCGTGTTGATACCGAGCCCGAGGTTTACCGGCTCAGACCATTGCTTCCAGTCGTCAGTCATTCTTTTAGACATGTAGATATCCGCATCACCGTAGCCGGGGCGGCCATTGCTGGCGAAATAAAGTGTGCGGCCATCGGCAGAAAGAAAAGGTGAATACTCGTCTCCTGGCGAGTTCAAAACCTTGCCCGTATGAATCGGCGGGCTCCAGGTGCCGTCTGCCTGCTTGAGACAGACATAAATATCGCGTTCAGGATTGCCGGACCTGTAAAAGGCGTTGGCCTTGAACTTGGCCACGAACACGATCGCCTTGCCATCGGGCGACAGGCATCCTTCAAGGTAAGGCGATTCGTTCTTGAACCGGATGCCCTGGTCTTCCAGCGCAGACCAGCCCGTAGCGGTGCGGTGCATAAAAGCAAAACCTTCATTCACATGGAACAGCAGCGTGTTGTTATCCGTGCTGGCCGCGATCAGGTTGTTGGTAGCCGGCGTGTTCACAGGCGCGCCAAGGTTCAGGCTTTTAGACCAGGTTCTTCCGTCGGTGGTCCTGCTCTCCCAGATGTCTTCCTTGTCATGCGCACCACCCACATTCTCTGGGCTGAACTTCCGCCCGAAGTATAACGTCTTGCCATCGGCGGAGATCTTGGGGCTTACTTCGTCGTATTTGGAGTTCACATTCGGCCCCAGGTTCTCTTTGTTGCCCGGCGGCTCAACCCTGATGGGAAGAATGATATCGATATCATGAGAAAGGATAAAATCGTCTATCTCCAATTTCATTTTCGTGTAAGCAACAAAGCCGAGATACTTCCCATGCCAGGGAAAACTTTTGGTTGTGGCTACCTGCTTTCCGTTGAGGTAAAAATAAAGCATGTTCTTGCGCTGCTCTACTTTGAGCTTGTTGGGCTGACCCATGGGCCGCACGTTGTCTGCTTCCCGCCAGTTGTCATTGATGCCCAGTGAAGGCTCGGGGCACAGGATCCTGAAAAATCCGTTGGCCGTGATGGTGAACGTGTTCATGTAGTTCTTGCCATCGTGGCCCCAGACAAATCCGTAGCCATTGTCATTTTCGCCGTCTACCTGGGTAAACGTTGCCTCGAATGAAAAATCTTTTTTGTCGTCCACATAAGGCGCCACGCAAGACATCCACCCGTTCGAGGGAGCTTCCATAAAATACTTGCCGTTCTGGAACATGACCTTGTGTGTCGCGGTTTCATGCTCGAGCCATCCGTAGGTGTTCACATCAAAACTTTCGTGGACGATCACGGGCAGCTGCGCCCTGACAACGGTTGTGAACAATAAGAAGATCAGTGTAAGTCTAGTCATAGTCAATAGGCACCCCTCTACAAACTGCCAGTCCGCCCTCCGTCAACGGGTAAATTGATACCATTGATATAACCTGCCGCGGGTGTGGCCAGGAATGCCACCGCTGCCGCGACCTCTTCAGGTTTCGAGATGCGGCCTGCGGGGATCTCCGCTATCATCTCCTGTGTAACCTCAGCAACGTTTTTGCCTGTCTTGACTGCCTTGCCTTCAATAATGGATGCGAGTCTTCCTGTCATCGAGGCTCCGGGCAGCACATTGTTTACGGTGATGCCATAAGGGCCAAGCTCAACTGAAAGTGTTTTAGACCAGTTGGCCACGGCACCGCGTACGGTATTGGAAACACCCAGTCCTTTGATGGGCATCTTCACCGAAGTAGAAATGACATTGATAATGCGCCCGTACTTTTCTTTTTTCATGCCCTGAACCAGCGCCTGCACCAGTATATGGTTGCAGATCAGGTGCGCCGAAAAAGCTTTCAGGAATTCTTCAGGCCTGGCATCCGCCGCCGGACCCGCCGCGGGCCCACCGGTATTGTTGACCAGGATATGAACGGTATTTTTCTGGGCGTATGCATCCACCTGATGCCTGAGCTGTTCCGGAAGATCAAAGTCAGCCACAAGGTAATCATGCTTCCCTTTTGCAGGAGGCAGCTCCGCACAGACTGCTTTCAGTTTTTCTTCATTACGGGCAACAAGTGTAACACTGGCACCGAGCATCGCCAATTCCATGGCTGAAGCTTTTCCGATGCCTTGCGTACTGCCGCATACAAGAGCCCGTTTACCATTCAGGTTCAGATCCATTTCTTAATCACTTTGTGATGTAAATATAGGCGCAAAGTTTGTTAGTTTTGACCATGATTTTACCGGATCGGCCGGATTCTGAGGCGCTGCCAGCGGTAGTACGCTGCAACTGAGCAACAAAAAAGTGTACCAATCCGGTGACATTCCATAACTTGAAGTGGCCAATTAAATTACATATATATGCCAGTTCGCAGACCTTTTAACCTGAAGCAGTGGATCAGCGAAAACCGTGATCTTCTCAAACCTCCTGTTGGCAACAAAAATCTGTATGCCGATGCCGGCGATTATATTGTGATGATCGTGGCGGGTCCCAATGCCCGCAAAGATTACCACTACAACGAAACGGAGGAGCTATACTATCAGCTGGAAGGTGATATCAACGTTAAGATCCAGGAAGACGGTAAAGCGGTGGATATTCCCATCAAAGAAGGCGATATGTTCCTGCTGCCGGGAAAGGTTCCCCACTCCCCCATCCGCCCAGCCAACAGCATTGGCCTGGTGATAGAATGTAAACGCAATACCAGTGAAGAAGACGGGCTGATGTGGTTCTGCGAGAAATGCAACAACAAGCTGCACGAGTACAAGTTCCACCTCACCAATATCGAAAAGGATTTTATACCACGCTTCCGCGATTTTTATGGATCGAAAGAGCTGCGCACCTGCAAAAAATGCGGAACAGTGATGGAAGCCGATCCCCGGTTTGTCTGATGTCCATGCTAGGCCGCGCATACTACGCTTCTCCTGTCGGTGACCTGCTGATCGAATCCAAAGACGACAAGATCACCCTGGTGAGTTTCCTGAAAACAGGAAAGTCGGAAGAGACGATCACTCCCGTCATCGAACAGTGCATCCAGGAGCTGGAGGAATATTTCTTCAAAGGCAGAAAGTTCTTCAATGTTGAGCTTGCTCCTGTCGGCACGGATTTTCAGCTGAAGGCATGGAACGAGCTGCTGAACATCCCCTATGGAAAAACACTTTCTTATGAGGCACAGGCCATCCGCATTGGCGACATCAAGGCCATCCGCGCCGTGGGTCTCGCCAATAATCAGAATCCCATCGCCATCATCATTCCCTGCCATCGCGTGATCGGCAAGAACGGTGACCTTGTAGGATATGGCGGCGGGCTCGACAACAAAACGTGGCTGCTGCAACATGAGGGCGCTTTTTCAGAACAGCTCAGGTTATTCTAAGCGTTGTATTTATTTTCAGGCTCAATCCTTTTAAATGAAATTTGAGAACTCATCTTCCTTCGCCAGAAAACTCGATCAGCAAGACCCCTTAAGATCTTTCCGGAGCAGGTTTCTCCTGCCCCGCGTCAATGGAAAAACGGCGCTGTACTTCACAGGTAATTCACTGGGGCTTCAACCGAAGACCACCAAAAATTTCGTGAACGAAGAGCTGGAAGACTGGGCCAAGCTGGGCGTGGAAGGACACGTGCACGCGCGCAGGCCCTGGCTGTATTATCACAAGTTCACCAAAAAAGCGCTGGCACGACTCACAGGCGCAAAACCCTCTGAGGTGGTAGCCATGAATCAGCTGACGGTGAACCTCCACCTGATGCTGGTGTCATTCTATAATCCTACAAAAGAAAGATTCAAGATCCTGACCGAACACGGTGCTTTTTCGTCAGATCAGTATGCTTTTGAAACGCAGCTGAAATTCCATGGGCATGATCCCGAACAAGCGCTGATCGAGCTCAAGCCAAGGCCCGGAGAAACGGTGCTGAGAACGGAGGATATTCTTGAAGCCATCACCACACACGGGCCGCAGCTCGCGCTGGTGATCTTCGGCGGTGTGCAGTATTATACGGGGCAGTTCTTCGACCTGAAAAAAATAACGGAGGCCGCCCATCGCGCAGGTGCCATGGCTGGTTTCGACCTGGCGCACGCCATCGGCAACGTACCATTGAACCTTCACAAAGATGATGTCGACTTCGCTGTATGGTGCAGCTATAAATATCTGAATGCCGGGCCTGGTGCCATTGCCGGAGCTTTTGTTCATGAGTGTCACGCAAAAAATGCTGCGTTGCCGCGGTTTGCCGGATGGTGGGGGCATAATGAAGCAGAACGGTTTCAGATGAAGAAAGGATTTCAGCCCATCGCTGGCGCAGATGGATGGCAGGTTTCCAACGTTCCCATTCTGCAGAGCGCTGCATTGCTTGCGTCGCTGGAGATCTTCGAGGAAGCCAGTATTAAAAACCTGCGCGCCAAAAGTGAGCTGCTGACGGGTTATCTCGAATTTATTTTGCGTGAGATCGATCCGGCGCGGCAACATTTCGAGCTGCTCACGCCCGTTAATCCAAAAGAACGCGGCTGCCAGCTTTCGGTATTCATGAAACAGAATGGAAAAAAGATCTTCCGAAAGCTTACGGCAGCAGGTGTCATCGCCGACTGGCGCGAACCCGATGTGATCAGGGTGGCCCCTGTGCCGTTGTATAATACTTTTGAAGATGTGTGGCGGTTGGGCGACATTCTCAGGCAAATAGTCGTCTGACCACTGCCATGCGCGAGTGGCCTCCGGCGCAGTGGTCTGACGACTATAACTCCAATCTTTCGATCACCTTACTATCAACAACAACGTCCATTGAATTCTTTTTGAACTGCTCCGGATTCCGGGGTAGTTGTAAAACATCGTAAGCAATCTCGCGATTACAAATGTTTTCACTGAACTCCGAGCAGTATTCGCGATAGGAGGAAAAATTCCAGTTCTCGAATTTAGAACACAGCCCGGCTTTTACAGGATTTTGATGAATGTAGTGAAAGCACGCAACCAGATGTATTTCGTCTAACTCAATGACTTTACACTTAGGTTGGAAAAGGGAGCCTGTCTTTGATTCCTGAATGTTGATGGCCCTGGTGTAAGAGCTTTGAAGTGTTCCCAGTTTCCTTTCCAGGGTTTGCATTCTTCCCGATGATGATAGTAGTTGATTACCTCGCGTGGTGACGTGAATAAGAAGATGAAAATGATTAGGCATCAGGCAATACGATATTACATTACAATTCGGGACAATTAGCATTCTTAGCTTCTTGAGAAAGAAATTGTAGTTTTCCTTTCGGGGAAAAATCACCTGTTTGTTATTACCTCTGTTAAAAACATGGTAAAAATTATCGGCTTGAAATTTCATGTGGGTTAGGCCTTTATTCCTCAGATCACACAGAACGAGATAATAACTATTGAAAAGAGAAATATTTCTTGAGATACCAGCGACCCTTCATCCGCTTTTAGTCGTTTTCTTTTAGTTTTGACTATTAGTCGTCGGACCACCGGCCTGCGCAAGTGGCCGCCACACAGTGGTCTGACGACGAACTAACACTTAGATATGATTCCTCAGAAAAATATTGCCATCGTAGGGGCGGGATTGGTGGGCTCATTGCTGGCCATTTATCTTGCCAGGAGAGGTCACAAGATCACGGTGTTTGAGCGACGGCACGAAACTGTCTATTATACACATATGACGCTGCCG
>NZ_JAHESF010000063.1 GCF_018598225.1 Chryseosolibacter histidinae
TCGATGTGCTGGGCCATAACGGAAAGCTGACGGATCGCCATTTGTTTGTCGGTGGCGCCGATCTTTGCTTTTTCAACGGAGGTCTTCAGCACCTCAATGGTTTCGTCGTATACTTTCAGGGGCACGGGAAACGGATGCCCGTCTTTACCGCCATGCGCGAATGAGAACCTTGCCGGATCCGTGAACCGTGAAGGTGTTCCATAGATCACCTCGCTCACCAGTGTTAATGATTGCACGGTACGAGGCCCAACACCTTCCAGCAGCAGAAGCGATTCAAAATTGTTTACTTCTCTTTCATGTGCCAGGGTGAGCACGGCGCCGAGGCGTTTCATGTTCACGTCGCTTGCCATTACTTCATGGTGACGTGGCAGCACGATCTTGCGGATCTCTGACAACATGCGGTCAGGTTGTACTGCCGAAATTCTCACGATGCCGTTGCGTGTGATGCCTGCGTTGTTATCGGCCAGGTTCAGGATCAATCCCTGGTTTTCTCCTGTAACGCCGGCGTGAGGAGAATCGAGGTAAGACTGAAATTGTGTGGAGTGCCAGTGATAACGGCGGGCCATGCCTGAGGCGTCGTTGAGTCCCTGCTGCACCACCACCCACTCGCCTTCGCTGGTGAGAATGAAATTGTGGAGGTACAACTGGAAGCCGTCTTGAATGGCAGTATTGTCTACTTTGGCCACCAGCCGGCTTGACCGCACAAGCGCATCGCCGTTAAGGCCAGTCTGTTCTGCAACTTTCAGCAGCTCGTCCGGTGTTTTGAGCGAATGTTTGCCACGGCCACCACAGATATAGATGCCGAAATCTTTTGATCTTGGATTGATGGCCCGCTTCAGTGCGCCCATCACTGACGTTGTGATGCCTGACGAATGCCAGTCCATGCCCAGCACACATCCGAATGCCTGGAACCACAACGGATCACTGAGGCGTTTGAGCACTTCTGACTTGCCGTATTCGAGCAGAATGGCTTCCGTGATAGCGCCGCCAAGCAAGGTCATACGTTCTGCCAGCCAGGGAGGAACCCGTCCGTAATGCAGGGGAAGATCGGCGTGACTCGTGCGTGACATGGTGTTGTTCAGGAGGGATGACATGTTTTTTGAAAGCTGTCATCCCTGGTGTCACAAAGTAACGATTTCAAAACACCATAAATTCTTTTGCCGCAAGTTTTTTTCCGTTGGCGAGAATGGTGAGGTGATGCTTTCCTTTAAAATGTTTGCGGGTTGTAAAATTCTTGAACGACTGTTTTCTGCGGATGTTCACAGGCTTGCCGGGAACAAAATCGGTTTCGGTGATCTTGAAGATCTTGCGCGACGTTTTTCCCGTGGAAGTAAGGTAGTCGATGGCGTATTCGAGCCGGAAGCTGGTGGCTTTCTTCTCGTGATTGACAAAGTCGAACGTGAAATCCAGGGAGTCGCCGATCTTCACTTTTGTTTTCGGCAACGTAAAAGCCAGCACCTCAGACCTGCTGTTGGGATTGAAGCCGTGGAGGTTCAGCGCATGCACATCACCTTTTTTCAACAATGTTCTGCAGCCGTGTTTGATGATCCAGTCTGTATCGGGGCTGGTGCCCTGCCACCGCTTCACAATTTTCAGCACCAATTGCGGATGATCTTTGGCGATGTCGTTGAGGTTATTGGCAACACTTCTTCTCACGTACTCAGAAGGATCTGCCTTCAGGTTTTCGAGGATTGGTAAAATGGCTGAAGGATCTTTTTTCAGCGCAGGGATGCCCATGGCCCAGGGTAAGCGTGGCCTGCATCCTTCGCTGGCGAGCCGCCTCACATTGGCATCGGTGTGCTTTGACCAGTCTGTCATCTTGCGGAGGGTGATGTCAGGGTAGCGCAGCAGGAAGGGCCGTATGGCAAACTCGGCGCTTACCAGCTTGGTGATCTCTTCGATGGCGGCCAGCGATGCCTCGGGGTGCGCTTCGCCGTATACGTGGATGTAATCAGGAATAAAGATCGTTTCAAAACCCTGCTCGCGCACGTCGTTTTTCCGGAGCTGCCGTGAGAGCTCTACCAGCAAAATGGCTGCGGTGTTGAAATCTTTCGGCAAAAAATGATGGAGCGCAAGGGTGATGTGTCGTACACGTTCTTTCAGCTCAAGATCGGGCCACGAGTTGTTAAAGACCCTGTACGTAAAATCGCGACAATCGAATTGCGGAATAGTTCGTCTTAGAATGGGGCAAAGCTTCTCAAAGAACGCCGCATTGTACATGTTTTTAAGAGGTTCGGCCATAAGTCAACGCTTTATAAAGTTGAAATCCGCTACTAAGAAAGCTGGGATCGTGTCAACCCTATGTCAACAGCCAAAAAACATGAAAAAATTAGCAGGAAATTACAAAGAGCTGTGGTACCGGAATACGGTGATGTAGTCGGCCGTTTTTTTGAACCGGATGTGGTGGTCCTGAATGAACGACATGATCTCCTCTCTTCGCTGCTCCATCAGCCGGAGCGTATTTTCTTTTGAAAGGGGCATGAGCTCGCCGGTGGTCATGTTCAGGATATATTTTTTGCTGACACGGGCGGGCTTGCTCACAAAACGGCTGTAGTTCATGTATTCGTAAGGCACATCTACCGTTCTGTGGTTGAGAATGGAAAACTGCTGGTCGTGATAAATATATTCCAGGAAGAATTTTTGCCCGGCATCATTCCGCTGATCCACTGGCATTACCGAAAATTTTCTCGTCTTTTGCCGGCTGGAATCGTAGAACGTAAATGAAGCAACATCGCGGGCCGACAGGGCAATGATCTCGTCGCCTTCCATTACCTGCAGGGTGCCGTTAGACAGCTGCTGGTTGTACCGCAGGGTGCAATGAACGGTATCGCCCGCCGGAAACACCACCATTCCCCGGCTCCACGTCAGTGAATAAGTATCGGATGTGCCCGTAGATTGTGCCTGAACATTGACCACAAATAAAAAAAGGAAGGCCAGGAACAGCAGCGATTTCATAAGCAGGAGGATTTGATTTCGAAGTACGTGAAATTTCCCGACTGAGTCCGTTGAAAGGGGCGTGTCTTCTTACATGTGACCAGGATTTACAGGATTCATGGGATGAAAGGATTAATGCTTCCCAACCTGAATTGTGAAAGTTTGAGCTGACGAATAGCCGGCTGGTTGTCTGAAGAGTCCACTGTCCACAGACCACAGCAGGTAGTCGTTCTGCACGGCCGTGGCTGTCGACTGTGGACCGTGGACTCCCTACGGAATTTTCATCTCCGCTTTGAGTCCCCTCAGCTGATTGATCAGGGCTTGTTGCCAGGTGTCATCGGCGTCCCATTTGGTGCCGAGGTAAACGTTGCCGGAGTCGATGTGTTTAAAATAGAATTTGAATACTTCGGTGTCGGCGGGAATATTTTTTACCTGCGATTGGGTGCCCGGATAGGTAATGGAAACAATCGCGCTTTCAGACTTGGTCATATCGTAACCCATTACCGTCTTTGCGATCTTGTCGCGGGCATGAACGAAGCGCAGCACAAACAGCAGCCCCTGTTTTCTCAGGTCGCTTTCGGCGAGGTTGGGATCGGTGAATTTGTATTTGAAGGGATACTCTTTCATGATGGCCGCCAGCGCCGTGTCCATTGCAGCGTCGTTGAACCGGGGCACCGCGAGTGGGTCAACCTTCAGGTCGATGCCGAAGAACTCCGAGCGCCTGCCTTTGATCGGTTCAATGTTGAGGCTGGTCTCAGGAAAATCGTTGATGAGAAAATTCTCTTTTTTGAGGCTGCCAACGGCGGCCCTGTATAGTTTGCGCAGCAGCTCTTCCAACGATACGTCCTGCACGTCCCAGGCGGGCTGGTCCTGCTCAACGAAATTTGCTTTTTGGTTGAAGGTAGTGATGAGCAGCGAATAGATGTTGTCTTTTTTCTGTACGAACACGAGGTTGGCGATCTCGCGGGTGATCAGGTATTGGGCGGTGGCCATGGAAACATCGCGTCCGGCCATGAGCAGGTCGTTCTCGAAATAGATCACGGCGTCGATACCTGCGCGCTGAAACGAGGTTTGCATGGTTTCAAGGTCTTTTGCCGCGATGAAATGCGGGTAGAATACTGCCGTACGTGTTGCCAGCAGTTTTTCTGGCAGCGGTCCACCGGGTTTGATCCTTGAAAAAAATTGCTGGTCGTTCAGCGGCAGCTGTGCTGTTGCCACCATGGAGCACAATACGAAAAATAAAGTGAATACCTTGAAGGGCATGTCGATCTTTTTGATTTACAATCCCGATTACCTATCGGGACAGATTTTACAATGTACGACTTAAGAACGGTGTTGCAGACCGTAAATTTTAAGTCGTAAATCTAAAATAGTTTCAGGGAATACCGATGTAAAAACCGGTTTCATCGACCTTCACGGGGTAGGTGGCAAGGTCAGGCGAGGAAGAATCGCAGGGTCTCCCGGTGTGCAGCTCGAACCGGTAGCCATGCCAGGGGCAGACGATCTCACCCAGGTAGTTGATATGACCTTTGCTCAACGATTCCCCGTTATGGCTGCAGGCATCCTGAACGGCAAAAAACTGATCATCATGCAACGCCAGGCAGATCCGCCTGCCATAGATGGCCACCAGCTGCGGCTTATCGTTCCGGATCCGCCGCCGCGCCTCCTGTTCATTTGGAAAAATCCTCACCCATTCCATAAGCGTCGAAGATAGGGAAAAAGTTGCCGGTTACCAGTTACCGGTTGGGGAGGGTTTAAAGTTTGAAGTTTAAGGTTTAAAGTTGGAGCAGTAATGGTTGCCGGTTGCCAGTTACCGGTTGCCAGTTCAGGAACAGCTTTGATTTCTAGTTTTGAGTTCTATTTCAAGGAGTATGTAGTTTCTCAAAATGCGTTTCGACATCCCTTTCCAGAAGCTAAGCACAGAAAGTGAAAGTGTACGCTCACAAAACCGGCAAGCTGGCAACTGGAAACAAAAAAAGGTGAACACATTTTTGTATTCACCTTCCCTTAAGCCGTAGCACGATCAGTTCAAGCTAACACTCACAGAAACCGGCTAACTGGCAACCGGCAACTGGCAACCGATTTACTTCACAACAAAAATAAAATCACTTCCCGGGGCATTGTCTCCGAACTCGCCAAACCGTGGTTGGATCTTCAGCCGCTCTACGTAAGTGTAAAGCTCCGGTAAAGTAAGCACGCCATCTTTGCCACCGCGTGAACGCAGCGCTTCGAGAAAGTTCTTCGCAAATGGAGAGTGTTTGCCAGGGATACCGTCAGAAACATAGGTCTTGCCACCGGATGTCAGGAAACGCCTCGTTTTGTAGGTGAGCTTGCGGGTGATGAACTCCGCTTGCCCCTGCTCTTTGTAAACTTCTTCAGCGCCGGCACCGCGTGAAGAGGCCAGTGCAGCATCGAAGGTACCGCCAAAGCAAACATCCATGGCCAAAAAGATGTGCTCGCATGGAACGTTGTTCACGATAGAACGGAGGCGGTTGTGCGAAAGATAGCTGGTCTTCGCTTCGTCGTTGAGCTGCGACTCCTTCGTTACCACAAAACCTTCACCGAAGGTCTGGTCATAAGTACCATGGCCTGCAAAGAAGATGAACAGCTGATCCAAAGGTTTGTATTTCTTTTCAGCATACTCACGCATCTTCTTCAGCACGTCAGACTGCGAAGCGTTTTCGATCACCTCCACCTTGTAGCCGTAGGTCTTCTTCAGCTCTTCGGCGATGGTCTTTGAATCGAAAACAGGGTTCACCAGGTCAGACCAGTTGTCGTACTGATCGGTGGCGAAGATCAGGGCATAGTCTGTGCGGTCGAGCTTGCCCGCATCGGCAAGGCCCGTGCTGCCCACATGCACCTTGCGGTAGCTGATGGTCTTCTGGCCATCGGTGTTCTCGGCAACTACCTCCAGCAAGTTCTCTCCTTCCATCAGCGTGATGCTTTTTTCCACCACCATCTTCAGCTCCTGCCCTGCATCGGGTTTCATGGAGGTCATGCCGCGACTGGCAGCAGCCTCGTCTTCTTTCACATAGATCGTAATGCTCTTGATCGGTTTGTCTGACTCAACCTCAACCTTGATCTTGTATTTGTTCTCCTGCGCGTAGTTGGTCTCTGCTACCGGTGTTACCCAGTTGATCACGGGAATGGTGGTGCTCACCAGCTTCTTCGGATCGCTGAAGTCCACTTCAAATTCGTTTGTACGTGTGCTCACATTCTGGGCCATCAACGTGGTGACGCCCGAAACGAGCAGCACGAAAGACAAGAAGGACCTGCTTTTCATGGTGTTGTTATTTGATGATGAGTTTAGTGACTTGAGTAGTTTTTCCGTGTTTGCCGTTTACCGTTAACCGGTAAGTGTAAAATCCGCTGCTGAGGGTTTTGGCATCCCAGCTCACTTCATGGTATCCGGGCCCATAACTTCCCTGTGAGATGGTTCCTGCGGCTTTGCCCATGGCGTCTATGATATCCAGTGAGACCTGTTGATTCAATCCGCCCGATTCAGGTAATGAGAAAGCTACCGTTGTAAGACCGCTGGTCGGGTTAGGATAAGCCTTGCCAAGGAATACACTTTCGGGAGCGATCTTCAGGTTGCCCCCGAAATAGATCCTGAAGTTAGTAGATTCTTTCGGATCGAAGAAATAGCTGCCCGTCTCCTTCATGTTCACAAGCTTTTGCAGGGTGATATCCAGCAGGAAAATATCGTTTTGCGCGTTCGCAAGGGCCATATTATCCCACATCAGCCTTGCCTGGCCATGCTGGTTTGCATCCACAGTAAAGGCCCAGGTGTAGGCATTCTGCGTGGGAACCACATCGCGGGTGAAACGTTTGGCAAAGTGCTCGGGGTGGCTGAAGTTCATTTCCAGGTAATCGAAGAAACGCGGCGGTGTTACATCGTCGTGCTGATCGAAGCTGACGCTGGCGTCGGGCGACATGCCTACAGCGCCAAGGTCATAGCTCAGTTCACCCTGGCTGAGCGCGATCGGCAAGGCCCAGGCTTCAGCGTCGATGTTGGTATCAAGATCCCTGAAACCTTCGCGGCCTCCAGCAGTGGTCTGCCCCAGGAAAGGGATGGATACAGTAGTTGCCGCGCTGGCGAAAACAAAACCTCCCTCGTACGACGAGAGACTCTGGTTATTGCTGTAAGCGCCGTTGGCGAATTTTTTCAGCTGCGCCGTGGTGCCTGTGAGCGAATTGTAGGCAGCTACATCGGCCCACGAGATGGAAGTGAGATACGGGTTGCCCACCATGTTCCAGCCCTGCTTCAGGCTGATCGAGAAGAGGCTCGATCGCGAGTTAGTCGGGGCCGTGAGGTTGTTGCCGATCTTGATCTCCACAGGTTCTTTAATGTTGATGAAATATCCAGTTCCACGGGCAATGGTGGTAAATCCGGTAGGATATTCCGACCACGCTGTTTCGCTGCCATAGGTGATCAGCCTGTAATCAACTTTGTTGGTGAGGCTCTCGAACTCGTTGAAGATGGAAGTTACCGCGTTGTTGTTACCCAGCTCGAAAGGTATGGCAAACACTTTCCAGTTTGCTTTTTGTCCGCCGAAGCCCAGCCTGTCAGACGGGATCTTCGATTCGTTCTCGTTGTAGGTGAGGAACACCTTGTGAGTTGCTGTTCCCTCAGGGCTGCGCGTGCTGTTGCCGGCAGCATCGGTGGCGGTAATGAAAAATTCGCTTCCGATGGCATCGAAGTGTGTGGCTTCTGTCAGTGTTGCATTCCACGTGTTGGCCGTTGCACCTGCTGTGGCGTTCACAGTAGCATAGGTGGTGCCGCTGATAGGCCTGATAGAAACTACAACTGTGCTTACCTGTTTATTATCTGTTACCGTGATCGACGGTGAGGCAGCGCTGAAACCTTTTGGCAGGGTGGCTGCCGGAGTGAATGTGATCACCGGCGCAGTGGCATCCGGCGGGTCTACGGTTTTAAAGTTCCACGTGCCTGCGCTGACGCCGGCAAAGTTGTTCGCATAAATATCGCGGAAAGCACCGCTTTCAATGGTCACCACATAATCGGTGTTGCCTTGCAGGGCAGCGGGAAGTGTGAACCTGAAAGTGCTGCCCGTTTTGGTTGCAGCAGCAGCATCGATGTTGGCAACAGCACTGCCACCTGAAACGGATACAATGAGCTTCTTGCCTGCTACTGCAACAGTATTTGCATCATCGAACGTAACATCGATGGTAGTGTTTGTGGCTACACCCGTGGCTGAGTGAGCAGGCACGCGCGCAGTGATCGACGGCGCCTGAAGATCTTCAGTGATGGTGAGCACCTGATTGATACCAGGGTTCGGATAATTCTGAACAGCACCGTTCCTCCACTTCACCTGTATGTTGGTGATGCTTGACGTGGATCCTAAACCGAAATGAACCACGCCGCTGTTTTTGGATACGATGGCCGACGATGTTGAGATCTCGCGACTTTGCGTTACACCACCTGCTGTGAGGATGATCTTTGCACCGATCGCTTTTTTATTACCGTTCACGGGCACAAGTTTCACTTCGCTCCAGTTACCGGTGGGTGCATTGGCTTCAAACAAGCTGTGCTGCACAACACCCAGATCGTCTGACTGCGAGAACGTGAAGCTCGACATCGCCAGGTCCAGCAAACCGTTCTGGTTGAAGTCTGCATTGGCAGCACCATAGTGTGATACGGTGATGTCGTTTACTTTTTCATTCACGAGCTTGATAAAAGAAACGTTGCCCGGTGCCGTGGAGGCATCCCTCAGCAAAAGACGCGTGGGCACGCTGCCAAAACCTGTGCAGACAAGGTCCAGGTACCCGTCGTTGTTGTAATCACCCCAGGAGGCTGCAATGGCGGCGGTATTTTCTGAAAGACCTGAAGCCAGCTCCTTGGTAAAAGTTCCATCACCATTGTTTTTGTAGAGCGCATTTACCAACGGCGGTGATGTACTGCTGGTGGATGTGAAAATATCCGGGTTGCCATCATTGTTATAATCGCCCCATGAAACAGCAATGGCATCGGAGCCATCGAAGCCTATTCCGCTGGTCCTGGTAAACGTTTCATTTCCGTTGTTCTTGTAAAGCCTCAGATCGCCGTCACTGTTGGCGATCAGAACATCCTGGTAGCCGTCGTTATTATAATCTGCCCATACGCCTGTGATGGCAGGTTCGGTGTCTGAAGCAACATCGCCGGGCGACGCCACCTTGACAAAGCTATGCGAGGCGGTCTGTTTCAGCAGTGTCATGGACCTTGCCGCTGATCCTGATTCCTGCGGATCATACGTGGCATAAAGAACGTCGAGCAGACCGTCATTATTGATATCGGCCCACGAAACGCCGCTTACTTCAAGGTGTACCGGTATATTGGCCAGGGCGCCGAGGTCGGCATCAGCCACTTTCGTAAAGGTGAAATCGCCGTTGCCTTTATAAACGAAGACCTCGGAGTTCTCGTCTCCGGTGAAGATCATGTCAGTTTTGTTGTCGTTATCGTAGTCTACGGTATACAGGAAGAAATAGGCCCTGTTCTCTATACCGGCAGGATCGATCTTTTCAAAGTTGCCGGTGCCGAGGTTCTTGAAGATCACCGGTGTGCCACGTTGTAAGATCGGATCGAGCACCACGGATGCAAAGTCTTCCAATCCGTCGTTATTAAAGTCGGCCCAGTATGCGCCTATGGAGGCCGTTATGTACGATGACAAAGTCGTGGCCGTGACGATGAACGTTGGCTTTTTGAACACCACCGATTTGGAAGCCGAAAAGACCGACTGCAGCGGTGAAGCGTTTGCATTCTCTGACTTGACACGGTAATAGTAGGTAACGCCTTCAGTGAGCGGACCGTTATCCACAAACCGTGTTGTGGGATAATTGACGGTGCCCACCTGGCTGAAAGAGACGTTGTTCAGTGAACGTTCGATGTAGTACTTCTTGTCATAGTCTCCCGCGGTCCAGCTCACTTCTATTGTCGAATTGCTCAGTGCGTACGCCTGGAGATTGGTGGGTATGGCTGGCGCCGGATCAGTGGCCTGAAGTGTCAGGGTGATCGTTTGTTCAGCAGTTCCCCCACAGTCATACCACTTTAAAGTGATTTGATTTGTTCCGTTCCAGGCACCATCGCCATTGGGTTGCAGCTCATTATCACCGTTGACCACAAAGGTCTGCGCGCAGTTTACATTAAAGCTTGCAGGCACGGTAGAGAGTGATCCGAGCAGGCCAAGCGAAAGATCGCTGATGGAATACCTGCTGCCGCTGATATTCCTGATGGAAACAATCTTCGGAGAACCGACCGGTGCATAAACCGTTCCGGCGTTCACGGCGCTCCAGCTGCGGTTATCGGGAATTGTTTGCGGGCATGCGCTGGCTGTTGCCTGTACGAGTGTTACCGGTGCGGAAGCGCCGGCGGCATTAACTGCTGTAACGCGAAACGTGTACGATGTTGACGGCTGCAGGCCCTGCACCACAAAATATCCGAATGTGTTATTGCAAACATTGTACTGTTGAAGCTCGCCTACCTCTGCAAACGTAGTTCCGTTGGCCGAAACCTCTATCCGGAAGCGGTCTTCATTATTACTATTGTCTTTCCATTTCAACGCTACCGATGTGGCTCCCACGCCTACGCTTGTTAAAGCGCTGGGTGCGGCGGCCAGAACAATGGTGCTGGCGGTGGCGTGCACAAAGTTGCCATTGAATGAGAGATAGGCTCTGCCCGCGTTGTCGATCTCGGCATCCGTAACGTCATTGGCAAAAGCCGTTGAAAGATCGGTATCGATGATCGAGGCACCGTAGTCTTTAGAGATATACACTTTCTGTGAATAGTTCATGATAAAGATGTAACCATTCTTTGCAACGGTCATCGTACGGCTATCGGGCACGGTGTACACATTCCAGCTTGTACCACCATCGGATGATACGGCGATCTTGTCTACCGAGTCGTTGGAGTATATGTAGAGCTTTCCATTGCCTGCGTAGATCTTGTCGATCTGCTCGGTAATCGGAGAGGTAATCTTAGTCGCCGTGGCGCTGGAGAACGCAGTGCCCGAATAAGTAATGCTGATCTTCCAGAGCTCTTCTGTGCTGGAGTTGCTAGGGTTGCGTAGCTTAAGAAACATCAGCGTTGGTGAAGCAAAGTAGACATCGTCTTCATCGATGTAAAAGCTTGCAGGTAATCCCCCAATGGTTACCGGGCCAGCGCTCCAGGTCGTTCCCTGGTTTGCAGAATAGTAAAAGGTGGCAGGGTTATAATTGTTGCTCAGACCGAAAAGTTTGTCGTTGTCTCCCGCTGATCCCATCCAGATAAAAGTGGTAGGTGGCGTCAATGCTGTCCAGTTCACGCCCTTATCTAATGAACGCGAAAAAGTATTTGTGCCGCCACCGTTTGGAGTGGTTCGTGCATAGAGCACGTCTCCCGGAGGATTGGTGAAGACGTCCTCGACATAGTTTGCCAGGTTAGCCACCTTGTTCCAGGTGTTTCCATCCGTAGACTTCAGCAGGCCAACCCATCCCGCAGACATAAAAATGTTGTTGAAGTTATCTACCGCTATGTTGCTGGCCTCTACGCCTCCGATGCCTGAATTGGAGGCAGTAATGGAAGCGCCGCCGCTGGTGGTCCTGTAAATACCTTCCATGGTTCCGAAAAATGCAGTAGAAGTACTGGGCGAGGGAAAATCCTTAGCACTGGCACAATTCACAAACGCGGTAGCGCTGGGAAAGGGGCTCTGCTGCTGGGCCCATGTCGTAGAAGCGCCTGATACCGTCTTTGCGTGCAACCTGTGATTGAAGTTGTCCATGAAATACATGCCAAGCCCGTCTGCCGTAAACTCCAGGAAGCTGGGAACGCCGCCGGAAATAGTAGCTTCAGAGATGCTTCCACCTTTTATGCTGGTCCAGGCGCCGCCTCCTACCGACGTGTAGATGCCACCGGTGGCGACACAAAATACCGCTGAACCGTTATTGGTGGCAGAGAGGCTTTGCGCAGTTCCGGCAGGAATAACACCACCCGAGAAATCAGAGAAGGTAGCGCCGCCGTCAACGGAGCGGTAAGGTCTGTTGTTCTGAACAATGAAGATCTGATCGGTTGCATTCACCACCAGGTAATCTCTGCTCACAGCGCTTACATAGTTGTAGCCCTGAACCCAGTTTATACCATTATCATCAGAAACATAAATGCTGTTGCTGCCCAGCACCACCAGCCTTCCGCCTGAGAGGCGTTTGAGCTTGTAGCCACTGGAGTACTGGCTGTTGAAATCAGTTGAGCTTCTCCGCGAAAAGCTGGTACCGCCATTTGTAGAAGCGTACAGATCGTAGCTCGAAACAAGGAAGATGGTGTTGTTGGTGATCTCGATGTCATAGAAGTAGTTATCAGCGCCGCTAAAGATCACCCTGCTCCAGGTAACACCGTTATCCGATGAAACATAAGGTTTATTTCTGCCGGCGATGGCGTAGATCTTGTTGTTGGCAACATCAACTTCAATATCAACGATCTGTCCACCCGTGGGGCCATTCTTCTTTTGCCATACCACCGGGTTTTGCGCCTGGATATATTCGATGCTGAGCAGTGTTATCAGAATGAGTAAACGAATTTTCATATTCACCTTCGTTAATTTTTGGATCTTGATTTTATTGGGAAAGCATTCATTAATTACCGGTAGGGAATCCCGGCAGCTCGATCTCTCCGGTATTGTTGTTGCCACCTCCCGGCGTCTTTCCTCCGCCACTGCTCATCAGCACCGCTACCACACCTCCAACAGCAACTATAGGCACCACCTTCAGCAGAAAAGGAACCTTGGGCGTAACCTGGAAATAACCTGTGTAAATTACCTCGTCGCTGTTGCGCGAGTCAGTGATCTTGATGCGATAGTCTTTGCCGGGTTTCGAATTGGCGGGCACAGACAATGAAAAAGTGCCGTTGTTGGGATGGTTGAGCTCACCTACCACGCGCTCGGAGCCCTTGTACAATTCAATGTGGATGGGATTGGAGCTCCCGATCCTCCAGTTGAGCGGGTAGCTTTTGCCGCGTTTGTATTTTTTGTTCACGTCGAAGCTCTGGATCTTCACGAATGGAGCGTAGACTTTGCCGCGCAACTCCAGCGCAAGCTTTCCTTTGTATGGGCCGAGCTCCTCGCGGATGCTCCACTCGATCTTCTTGTTCGAACCTGATTTCACCTCATTGCCAACATCACCCTTCACATGTGTGAGCGCTGTTGAAAAATTGTTTTGGGAAGAATACAGGTAGATCTGGTACTCGTTGCTGGGATTGCTGTCTTCAAGATCATAGTGTACAACGATCTTTTCTCCTGCCAGCTCTACTTTTTTAACAGCTACTTTCTGTGCATGGACACTAGCGCACAGCAGTAGGAATAACACGGATAAGGTAGTCCTTTGCATGCTTGGGTATGGATTAGGTATTATGTAAGAAATTAAATTTAACTAAAGGAAAATCAAATAGGAAGGAGCCATCATCAAAGCACACCAAATAAAATTTGGCAATCACAGGCCCCGCTTCAATCAGGTATCCTTAATCATCTTTAAGGATGAAAGGGAACCGGGAACCCCTGTAAAATATGGGCCTTTCGGCGATGGAATGCTTTGAAAACCGACAGATCACGGTTTGAAAAATACCGGAGCCCGGAGGATAAAATGCCCGTATGCGGTCATGTAATTTTTCGACTCATTTTTCTCCGTTTCCGCACCCGGTAGCATCACATCAAAGGCCCTTTTGAACATAATGACCCCGCATGTATCCTGTGCATCCAGTAAATCCTTTAAGCCTGCTAATCCTGCTTTTTTTCTATCTTGAAAGCGAACTTTTAAACTTTAATCATGCGCAACTTCTTGTATACAGTGCTGTGCCTGACGCTGGCTTTTAGCACCACGTTGGCACAGGTAAATCCCAAGCTCCAGGCAAAGACCGATCAGATGGCCAAAGAAATCGAAGCCAAGGTGATCGAATGGCGCCGGTACTTTCATGAACATCCCGAATTATCGAACCGCGAGTTCAAAACCGCCGAAAAAGTTGCCGCACACCTGAAGTCATTGGGTATAGAAGTGCAGACAGGCATTGCGAAGACTGGCGTGGTGGGACTTCTGAAAGGTGGCAAGCCGGGGCCGGTGATCGCGCTCAGGGCCGATATGGATGCGCTCCCTGTAACGGAACGCAATAGCCTGGCCTTCGCCTCGAAGGAGAAAACCACTTTCAACGGGCAGGAAACTGGGGTGATGCATGCCTGCGGCCACGATGCGCACGTTGCCATTCTCATGGGCGTTGCAGAGATCCTCGCCAAGAACAGGAACGACCTGAAGGGAACCATCAAGTTCATCTTTCAGCCCGCGGAAGAAGGACCTCCCGCAGGTGAAGAAGGTGGCGCCGGCCTCATGGTGAAAGAAGGTGTGCTCGACAATCCTAAAGTAGATGTGATCTTCGGCCTGCATGTGCGTTCCATCACGCCCGTAGGCCGCATCGAATACAGACCCCTCGGGTTCATGGCCGCGTCAGACTGGTTCACCATCAAAGTGTACGGCAAGCAGGCGCATGGTTCAGCGCCGTGGAAAGGAATAGACCCCATCGTGGTGTCGGCGCAGATCATCAACGGACTGCAGACCATCATCAGCCGGCAGACGGAGCTTACCAAAGAAGCCGCGGTGATCACAGTAGGAAGAATGAATGCCGGTATCCGCGAGAACATCATCCCTGAATACGCGGAGATGGCCGGCACCATCAGGACGTTCGATCCGGAGATGCAGCAGATCATCCACGAGAAGATCAAGCTCACAGCCATCAAGATCGCCGAGAGTGCAGGCGCACGCGCAGAGGTGACCATCGATTCGAAAACACCTGTTACGTATAATGACCAGGCGCTGACCGAAAGAATGGTGTCTGCCTTGCAGCGCGCGGCGGGAGAAAAGAATGTTGTACGCATCAACCCCGATACCGGCGCCGAAGACTTTGCCTACTACCAGAAAAAAGTGCCAGGCCTCTTCTTCTTCGTAGGTGCCTGCCCTCCCAATACCGATCCTGCAAAAGCACCGTCACACCACACGCCCGATTTTATGATGGACGAAGCCAGCATGCTCACGGGCGTGAAAGCGATGCTGAATGTTACGCTTGACTACATGTATGCGCCGAAGCTGACGAAGGAGTAACATCAAAGGATGACATCCTTTTTCAAACGTTTGAATTAACAGCATAATGCTTAACGAAGGATGTCATCCTTAGAAGTCCCAGGCCCAAACTTTTCTCGCAACCCGTAGCGCATAACTCGCAGCTACACTATATTTGTCGCCATTAAAAAATTTAGAAACTATGCGCCAGAAAATTGTAGCCGGTAACTGGAAAATGAACAAGACCCTTGAAGAAGCAACAGCACTCGCCTCAGAGGTGATGGGCATGGTGGCTGACGAAGTGAGGGGCAATGTAAAAGTGATCTTCTGCACACCTTTTCCTTACCTGCTGCCGGTGAAGAATCTGCTGGGCAACAACGCGCGGATAGCTGTGGGCGCGCAGAACTGCAGCGAGCACGAGTCAGGGGCTTATACCGGCGAGACCTCGGCGCTGATGCTGAAGTCGTTGAACGTGCCTTACGTGATCCTCGGTCACAGTGAGCGCAGGCAATATTTCGGGGAGAACGGCAAGCTGCTGGCGAAAAAGATCGATATGGCCCTCAAGCATACGCTTACGCCGATCTTCTGCTGTGGCGAGCCGCTTGAAGTGCGCGAAAAAAATGAACATGAGAAGCTGGTGAAGCAGCAGGTTGAAGAAAGCCTTTTTCACCTCGACGCCGCTTCACTTCAGAAGATAGTGATCGCCTACGAACCTGTGTGGGCTATCGGCACGGGCAAAACAGCCACCGCACAACAGGCACAGGAAATGCACGCCGTGATCCGCAAGCACCTGGCTTCAAAGTTCGGACAGGCCGTTGCCGACACCATCATCATCCTTTACGGTGGAAGTGTGAACGCCGCCAACGCCAAAGAGCTCTTCAGCTGTCCTGACGTGGACGGCGGTCTTGTAGGAGGAGCCTCCTTGAAATCAAGAGAGTTCACTGACATTATTAAGTCTGCTTAAGTTTCGAGCTGCGAGCTTCGAGGGTAGCCCGTAACTTCTGGCAGCTCGCGGCTTTCACTAACCTTCTGACCATAGCCTTTTCTTCGAATGCACCACACACGTCTACAGGTACACTGCGTGCCCGAATACACCGAGATCCTGATGGCCGAGGTGGCCGAGGCGGGCTTCGATACATTTATGGAGACCGAAAATGGTTTCGAAGCTTTTGTGGAGGAAGAGAAGTACGATGCAGCGGTGCTCGAATCCATTCGTGAAAGATACAGCGCACAAACGCCGCTCACTTTTTCTTTCGATAAGATAGCAAAGCGGAACTGGAACGAGGAGTGGGAGAAAAATTATGAGCCCATCAACGTAGAAGACCGTTGCCTCATCAGGGCGGAATTCCACAAGCCAGTCAAACAATATTCTTACGAGATCGTCATCACGCCCAAGATGTCGTTCGGCACGGGCCATCACCAGACCACCTACCTCATGGTGAAGAGCCAGATGGTCATCGATCACCAGAACAAACGGGTAATGGATGCCGGCTGCGGCACCGCCATTCTTTCCATCATGGCCTGCAAGCTGGGCGCTAGCATGGTGGAGGCTTTCGACATCGATGAATGGAGTGTGATCAACGGCGACGAGAACAAAGCCATCAACGGATGCAACAACATCCACCTGCAGCAGGGCAAGATCACCGAAGTATCGTTGCAGGGAAAATTCGACATTATCCTGGCCAACATCAATAAAAATGTGCTGCTCGATGAGATGAAGATCTACAGCACCTACCTCAATCAGGGAGGCCTTTTGCTGCTCAGCGGATTTTACACCCACGATATTCCTGATCTCTTAAGGGAAGCGTCAGGTCACGGACTGAAAGAAGTTCGCCGCGATGAACGTGAAACGTGGGCAAGCCTGCTTCTTGCGAGGACCTAGTCGTCTTACCACTGCCTGACTAAACATCCCTTCCAGGGTTATGCAGGCCTTTGAAAAGCCCTGGAAGGGTTACGGTTTCTCGAAGGGAGACGGCTGTGGTCTGTGGACTGTCGACCGTGGACTATTTATTCAACCATTTTTCAACGACCTCCACAAACTCTTTTGGTTTCTCGGCCTGCACCCAATGCCCGGTGTCAAGCGTTTCCATGATGGCCATGGGAAATACTTCGAGGATACGCGCCATGTCTTTATCGCGTACGTATTTTGACTGGCCGCCGCGGATGAACAGCGTCGGTTTTTCAAAGGTGCCCTCAAACTGAAGATCGAGACCGATGTTGCTCAGGTTCTTGTCGATCACAGGCAGGTTGATCTTCCAGCTAAAGCCGCCTTCAGCCTTGCGTTGCAGATTTTTTAAGAGAAACTGGCGTACATCCGGCTCGGGCACATAAGGTACCAACGCAGCATCAGCGTCGTTGCGTGAAGCAAGTTGCTGGATGGGCACCGCTTTCAACCCGTCTATGATCACGTAGTGCTCGAGATTATAAGGTCGCGGGGCGATGTCCACCACGATCAGTTTTTCAAGCTTGTCAGGATAGGCCACAGCAAAGTTCATGGCCACCTTGCCACCCATGGAGTGCCCGATGATGATGGGGTTCTCCAGCCGGTGCTCGTCAATGAACTCGAGCAGGTCGGCCACCATCACAGGGTAGTCGAACGCATCATCGTGCGGTGACTGACCATGATTGCGCTGGTCGACTAAAAAGACGCGGTAGTGCGCCGAAAACAGTTTGGCCTGTGTGAGCCAGTTATCCGAAGATCCAAAAATGCCGTGCAGGATGATCATGGGCTGCCCTTGCCCCAGCTCTCGATAAAAAAGTTTCATCCCTCAAACATAACCAGGATTTACGGGATTCGCTGGATTAACAGGATTAAATGGTGCCCATCTAAAAGGTCAGCAACCCTTAGTAAAATATCGCTGCATTAATCCCGAATCATATTAATCCCGGTAATGAACGACTGTTAGGATTTGTAGAATTGGTTGCATTTATCATGGTTAATCCGATAAATCCTACTAACCCTGGTCTGCCTTTAATGATGTTTATCCCCGTGAATCATATAATCCTGGTTAAATCCTGCAAATCCTGTTAATCCTGATATTATATTGGGGGCTTTTTATTTTTAACGATGGAACTTCAACAAGGTGTTTACAGGATCCAGGGTATTGATCCGCATGCATTGGTTAAGGAATTTGGTAGTCCGCTGTACGTTTATGACGCGGATAAGATCGTGTCGCAACTCAGGACGCTCAAGACGGCATTTGCAGCCTCGGATGTGAGGATCAAGTATGCCGCCAAGGCGCTTACGAACCTTTCGATCCTGAAGCTTCTGAGAAAATCAGGCTCCGACATCGATGTAGTTTCTATCCAGGAAGCGCAGCTGGCATTGCGCGCGGGCTTTGAACCGGCGCAGATCATGTACACCCCCAGT
The DNA here is from genome assembly GCF_018598225.1 of Chryseosolibacter histidinae. Classification (GTDB taxonomy): domain Bacteria; phylum Bacteroidota; class Bacteroidia; order Cytophagales; family Cyclobacteriaceae; genus Chryseosolibacter; species Chryseosolibacter histidini. The sequence continues at coordinate 18,365 of NZ_JAHESF010000063.1, forward strand.
GGCGTGGACTTCAATGAGCTGATCGCGTGCGTTGACCTGGGCCTCACTGTGAACATCGATAACCTTTCTACGCTGGCCAAGTTCGGCAAAAAGTACAGAGACACTTATCCCTGTTCCATCCGCCTCAACCCGCACATCATGGCGGGCGGTAACCTCAAGATCTCCACAGGGCATAGCAATTCAAAGTTCGGCATCTCCGTTCACCAGCTGCCCGAGATCCTCGAAACCGTTTCAGCACATAACATCAGGATCAACGGCCTGCATATCCACACCGGGTCTGACATCACCGAGAGCGATGTGTTCCTGAAAATGGCCGACATCCTTTTCGGGCTTGCCAAAAATTTCCCGCACCTCAAGTTCATGGACTTCGGCAGCGGCTTTAAGGTAGCCTACAAGGAAGGTGATGTGGTAACAAACGTCAACGACCTGGGCCAGAAGCTTACCAAAGCATTCAATGAATTCTGTGAAGGATACGGCCGCAAGCTTGAGTTGCATTTCGAGCCGGGCAAGTTTATCGTGAGTGAATCAGGACATCTGCTGGTGCGAACCAACGTGGTGAAAAAAACGCCGACCGTTACTTTTGTGGGTGTTGATTCAGGGCTCAATCACCTGATCAGGCCCATGATGTACGACGCTTATCATACCATCATCAACGTCTCCAATCCGGGCGGCGAGAAAAAACAATACACGGTGGTGGGATACATCTGCGAGACCGATACCCTCGGCGCCGACAGAATGATCAGCGAAGTAAGGGAAGGCGATCTGCTGGCGCTCAAAAATGCCGGTGCCTACGGATTCTCCATGGCGTCTAACTACAATTCAAGGTTCAGACCTGCCGAAGTGCTCATCATCAACGGGCAGGCCAAACTGATCCGCGAACGCGAAACCTTTGAAGACCTGCTCCGCCACCAGGTGGAGATCGATATTTGATCCTACTATTCCCGATCTTTATAAGTAGGCAGTAGGCAAAAGCAGTAGGCAATGAGCGGATTACCGTCACTTTTGGTTTTTCAATTTGAGTGGCAAACGCCCGTGAAAGCTTACACAAACCTTTGCCTACTGCCTATCGCCTGCGATAGGATTGCTTACTGCCTACTATTAGTCCTACCGATATTGCAGGATTAAAAACGCTGCCCACCCGCTAAGGCTTTAACTAACTGTTAACAACCGATTGTTAACTATTTTGAAACTAACTTCGTTATTTTAGCACCTTTTATAAAAGCGGCCTATGAAGTTTATTGCCCCCAAGTTATTGCTCATTCTTCTCCTGTCCTCGTTTTTCGCGCATGCGCAGGTATTGCAGCCGGCGAAGTGGACCACAGCGGTTTCGAAACAAAATGTCAGCGCAGGCGATGAGATAGAGCTCATCTTCAAAGCCACGATCGACAACAACTGGTACATGTATGCCAATGACTTCGATCCGGATTGCGGACCCCTGCTCACAGAACTGCAGTTTGAGGCATCGAAGAACTTTGAGCTGGTGGGGAAAACCATTGCCATCAAACCAACCTTAAAACACGACAAGATATTCGATTGCGACGTGAAGGTGTTTCTGAAGAATGGCGAGTTCAGGCAAAAAATAAAAGTGCTTGGCGGTCCGCTGAAGATCTCCGGCTCCATTCAGGGGCAGGTCTGCACAGAGGTAGACGGCAAGTGTATCCCGTTTGATGAAGATTTTAGTTTTGATATCGCCGTTACCGGCAAAGCGAAAGAACAGAAAGCCGCTGGCAAAACAAATGACGAAGAAGCGAGCGCAAAGCCCGCAGTTGAAAATGAATCGGTAGCAAAAAACGTCGAACCTGAAAAAACCGAAGCGGCAGTAGCCGCCGATAATACACCCAAAGCAACCAAACAATACGGCGAGAACCAAGGCCCGGTGCTGGACCCAGCGCTGGTAAAACAGGACGCGCGTAACAACTCTTTTCTCAGCTTTTTTCTCGTGGCCATTCTCGCAGGCCTCGCAGCGCTGCTTACTCCCTGTGTGTTTCCTATGATCCCCATGACCGTGAGCTTCTTCACGCAGGGAAAAACAAAATTTCACGCTATCATCTACGGCATCTCCATCGTGGCCATCTACACGGTTGTGGGAGCAGCCATCGCTCCGCTCATGGGGCCAGAAACTGCCAACCACCTGTCTACGGAATGGCTACCGAACCTCATTTTCTTCCTCGTCTTTATCGTGTTCGGTCTTTCTTTTCTCGGGTTGTTCGAGATCGTGCTGCCGGGAACCTTCATTACAAAGATGGACCGCAAGGCAGAGAAAGGTGGCCTGACCGGTGTTTTTTTTATGGCCTTCACCTTGGTGCTGGTTTCTTTTTCATGCACGGGACCGCTGGTTGGCAGCATCCTGGTATCGTCAGCCGGTGGTGAGTTCCTGAAACCTATCGTGGGCATGTTCGGCTTTTCACTCGCCTTTGCCATACCCTTCACGTTATTCGCCTTCTTTCCGAACTGGCTCAACAGCCTGCCCAAATCCGGTGGCTGGCTCAATTCCGTGAAAGTGGTGCTGGGCTTTGTGGAGATCGCTTTGGCGTTCAAATTTTTGAGCATCGCAGACCAGGCGTTCCATTGGGGCATTCTTGACCGTGAGATCAACATCGCCATTTGGATCGTGATCACGGTACTGATCGGGCTTTACCTGATGAAAGCATTCCGCCTTCCCGGCGATACCGGCAAAGACGCCGAAGACAAGCGCGTGAGCATCCCAAGGTTATCGCTGGCCATCATCACCTTCACCTTTGTGGTTTACCTGATTCCGGGCCTCTGGGGCGCACCTTTAAAAGCGTTGGCAGGATATCTTCCTCCTATGTATACGCACGATTTCGACCTGCTCTCGATGCTGCGCGATGAGAAAACCAACGAGATCTGTGACGAACCTAAATATGCCGACTTCCTCCACCTGCCGCATGGCCTGAAAGGATACTTTGATTACGACCAGGCCCTGGCTTGCGCACGCCAGCAGAACAAGCCGCTGTTCATCGACTTCACCGGCCACGGCTGCACCAACTGCCGTGAAATGGAAGCCAACGTATGGTCAGCGCCAGAAGTGCTGGAAAGGCTGCGAAACGATTTTGTGGTGGTGGCGCTGTACGTGGATGATAAAACAGAGCTGCCTGAAAGCGAGTGGTATACTTCCACGTACGATAATAAAGTAAAGAAAACCATCGGCAAGCAAAATGCCGATCTGCAGATCCGCAGGCTCAACAACAATGCTCAGCCATTCTATATTTTGGTGGGTGAAGACGAAAAAGTTTTGGTGCCCCCGCAGGACTACGACAAAAGCGTAGAAAACTTCATAAAATTTCTGGAAAGTGGTAAAAAAACTTACAGTCAGCTTTACTTAAACTGAGGTACAGAAGCTGAAAACGGGGTTTTTTATATGGTATACGGTTATAGCTTTTGTATAAATAAGATTAGTTATATATTTGAATACTAAGTGGTTTGCCGGAAACTGGAGTCTGGAAAATTTTTTAAACCGCTTATCTTTGTTCGCGCTCATTTTTTAAACTACTCCAAACACCATGTTTAAACGTTATCTCGGATTTTTCCTCATTCTCACCATGGCCGGTGGGGTGGCATTGATCAATGCCTATTACATTCCCACACTGGCAGTTTCAGAAAACAACACAACACGTCCTGACTCGGCAATGACCGCGTCGGTGCCTGTCAAAGAACCCAAAGTGGTTTACGGCATGGTGGTGCAAGACGACCACCTGGTGATTGAAGACAAGATCAAACGCAACGAGCGCCTGGGAGACATTCTCATGCAGTACAACGTTCCGGCTAACCTCATTCATGAGCTCTCAACCCTTTCGAGAAAAATATTCGATCCGCGCAAGATCGCTGCCAATAAAAAGTATACGCTGATCTGCGATAAAGATTCATTGACCCGCGCAAAAGCGATGGTCTACGAGCCCAACGCCATCGACTACATCATCTTCAGGTTCGGCGATTCACTTTCCGTTGATGTTTGCAAACGTGAAGTGGTTACCGTTGAAAAAACCATTTCGGGCATTATTCGCTCCAACCTGTCTGAGACCATTGAAGCACTGGGCATCTCGCACGATCTCACCAACCGTTTTGTGGATATCTTCGGATGGCAGGTTGATTTCCAGCGCTTACAGAAAGGCGACAAGTTCAAGCTCATCTACCAGGAGAACCAGGTTGAAGGCACTTCTATCGGTATCAAACAGATCGACGGTATCTACTTTGAACACTTCGGCAGCGAATACTATGCTTTTCCCTTCGATCAGGGCGATGGCCTCGATTATTTCGATGAGAACGGAAAGAGCATGCGCAAGGCCTTGCTAAAATATCCCATCGAATTCACCCGCATCAGCTCACGTTTCACCATGAACCGTTTCCACCCTGTACAGAAAAGATGGAAGGCGCATCTCGGTACTGACTTTGCCGCGCCCACAGGCACCCCCATCCGTACAGTGGGCGATGGTATCGTACTCGAAGCGCAATACAAATCCAACAACGGAAACTACGTGAAGATCAGGCACAACGGAACATACACCACGCAGTACCTCCATATGTCACGAATCGCAGCTGGTGTACATGCGGGCATGCGGGTGCGCCAGGGTCAGACCATCGGTTACGTTGGCAGCACCGGGCTAGCCACAGGACCACACCTCTGTTACCGTTTCTGGAAGAATGGCAAGCAGGTAGACGCCCTTCGCGCAGAGCTTCCCCCTTCAGAACCTGTGAAAAAGGAGATGATGGAATCGTTTGAAACGGTGAAACAGAACCTCACCGAGAAACTTCGCGCGATCCCCTTCGCTGAAGAGCCCGCAGAGACCATCGCTTCTATCAAATAAGAAAATCTTTATTCGACCGTAAGCGTATAGATTGATAATTTTCTTTAACTTTTTTGGTTAAAGAAACGAGCTATCAATCATTGCATGAATCGGTCTGCACTGATCCTAATATTTTTATGGCTATGCATGCCCACCTTTGCGCAAAAGAAGGTGGGTCTTGTGCTGAGCGGTGGCGCTGCCAAGGGTCTGGCGCACGTGGGTGTATTGAAGGCACTTGAAGAGAACGACATCCCCATAGACTACGTTGTTGGCACATCCATGGGCGGCATCATTGCTGGCTGTTATGCTGCGGGCATGAGTCCCGGCCAGATCGAAGACATGGTGCTTTCGGAGGATTTTCTGCGCTGGATCAACGGCCTTCCGGAACGAGGTTACAACTACTACTATCACCAGAGCGAAGAGACGCCCAATTTCATCAAGCTCAACCTTTCACTTGATTCTATCCTCAACCTCCAGCTGAACACGAGCCTGGCAAACGATGTATCGCTGAACTTTGCACTGGCCGAAAAGCTGGCGCTGGCCTCGGCGATCTCAGGTAATAATTTCGACAGCCTCTTTGTACCGCTCAGGGTAGTGGCCGCGGATATCTTCACACAAAATGAAGTGGTGCTCTCAAAAGGCAACCTCAGCGACGCGCTCCGTGCCACGCAAACTGTTCCGTTCTTTTATAACCCCATCAGGGTAGATGGCAAGTATCTCTTCGATGGTGGCGTGTATAACAACTTTCCGGTGGATGTGCTGCAGCGTGTTTTTAAACCCGACGTGGTCATCGGCGTAAATGTGTCTACCAAGATCTACAATGATTATCCCTACAACACTGACGAAAAGCTCATCGCCAAATCGTTGCTCTTCCTGCTGCTTGATAAATCCGATCCCGCCCGCGTGCCGGCCAATGGCGTTTATATCCAGCCCGACCTCGATGGATATACATCATTCGATTTTGCCCAGGTGAAAAGCCTCATCGACAGTGGTTATGCCAAAACGATCCGGCAAATGGATGAGATCAAAAGCAAGGTGGGAACCAGCATTACGTGCGATGAAGTGGCTGCGAAGCGAAATCTCTTCAACGACAACAACCCCCCGCTGCGGTTCACGGGCCTTACGCTCAAAGGTTTTAATTCGAAACAACGAAAATACATCAGGAGACTCTTCCACTTCAAAAACACCAATCCCAAACCTTTTTACATCGGCAGCGCCAAGAGTAGCTATTTCAAGATGGTGTCTGAGAATTATTTCACCAACGTATATCCCAACATCCTCTACGATTCTGCCAAAAGTGGATTTCAGCTTCAGCTCACACGCAGGCCGCAAAAGAATTTCCAGGTAGAGTTCGGAGGTGTGATCGCTACACGCGATGTGAGCAATATTTTCCTGGGACTTAACTTTTACAACTTCGGCAGCCAGCTTGTTCACGTCTACGGCGGATTTCAGACCGGTAATTTTTATAAGTCGGCCGTGGTGCGCACACGCATCGATTTCCCGTTCCAGCTTTACCTCGAGCCCGAGATCGCATTCGACAGCTGGGATTTTCTGGAATCAGACGACCTGTTGCAAGAGATCAAGACCCACACCGTGCTGCGGCGCATCAATAGAAAGTATGGTCTCAACGTCGGCATACCTGTGGGTAATCTTTTCAAAAGCACGTTGTATGTAGGCGGCGTGAACAACATTGACCGCTATGCCAACGGTGGTGTTTTTGTGAGCTCCGACACACTTGACGAGCTGAGGCTGAGGGGATTGAAAACCGAGTTCACGTTTTCCGCCAACACGCTTAACCGAAAACAATACGCGTCACTCGGAAAGGCGTATACTTTTTCTGCGCAGTATTTCAACCTCCGGGAATTTTATACGCCGGGAAACACGTCGTTCGCAGACGCGCCTGTGAAAGCCGCGCACCAATGGTTCAGGCTGAGAGCGTCGGCAGAACAGTACTTCAATGCGGGATGGTACAAGCCAGGATATTTTGCAGAGGCCGTATTTTCAAACCAGCCCTTCTTCCAAAACTATTTCGGTACGCTGGTGAATGCGCCAGCTTTTCTTCCTTTGCAGGATAGCCGAACCTTGTTGCTGGAGAATTTCCGTGCATTCAATTATATCGGGGGCGGTATACGCAATGTGTTTACGCTGAGAAACCGCCTCGACCTGCGCGTGGAGGGATACCTTTTCAAACCCATCGATTACCTGCAGCAGGGAACCAACCAGGAAGCACGAAAAGTGACTGACCTGCGGGCGTTGTATTTTGCCGGCATGGCAGGGCTGGTGCTTCATTCACCCATCGGCCCTATCGGCCTCAGCGTCAATTATTACGATGACAAAGACAATCAACTGGGTGTGTTGCTGCATGTAGGTTTTCTGCTCTACAATAAACATTCGATTGAATAGATTGCGCAAAACGGCAATCAATGCCAGATAAAACGGCAATCGAGCTTTCCACCTTTCATGTATTGTTTCCAGGCATTTTCTTAAATTTTTTGCCTATGTTTACCCCCTATTTCTAATCTGTCTTTTAGTTGCATGAAGAGAATCTTACCCCTCCTCTTTTCGGTTGGCTTTACGGTGTCGCAGGCTCAGGTTGTTCAGTGGG
>NZ_JAHESF010000064.1 GCF_018598225.1 Chryseosolibacter histidinae
ACACAGCCAACTTCGTCGGCAGCGGCAGAGGTGGATAAGAGACAGGCTGGCACAAGACCTTGTGCAGGATGTTTTTACGGCGATCCTTCGAAACCCTCCCCCCTTTTGTAATGCCGATAACCTTGCGCCTTACCTCTTCAATGTGGCTAAGTACAGCTGCCTGAGAAAGCTGAAAGAGCTGAGCCGCGAGCATGATGCAAAAAAAGAGTACTTATTTCGGAAAGAAACCTCCGCCAGAAGCCTCGACGACCTGATCCATGAAAAAGAATACGCCGAGCTGGTACAAGAAGCAGTTGAAAAATTGCCGCCACAGCAGAAGCAGGTCTTTATTATGGTGAGAGAAAAAGGACTCACCCATGAGGCGACGGCCACCGAGCTACACCTTTCACCCATCACAGTAAACCGGCACCTGGGGCTCGCGGTAAAATCCATTCACGATCACGTGCTTCGTCACATCGCCTCGCTCATCATTGCTGGTAGTTTTCTATTCTGATCTTCTGCATCAAATTCGATCTTCTCCAATCCTCAAGATTCTTGCACCACTGCCTGATTTTGCATGGTATATTTCCACTCGATAACGTTATCATAATAATTCTTTAAAAATTTCATCATTGTCATTGATCATTGGTCGGCTTTTAAGGCTCTTGTAGATATGGAACGAGTGAACAGTGTCGTCACCGTTCTTATTTGAGGCCATGACCAGTTTGGAAAAGGTCTTAAAAAAGTGAATATGGATAGATTAGAATTTTTGCTTCAACGCTATAAGAATAATACGGCAACTCCGGAGGAGGCTGAGGAATTGTCGGGCTTGATGGATGGGGAGTTTAGGGATTCTGCAGGCAAGGAAAAACTTTCTGAGGCCAGCGAAAGAGACGTGGAGATGGTATTCGGAAAATTGGACGCTGTGCCGTTGGCCCAGCCTGCCAGGGTTGTTCGCTTCAGAAGGTCGAGTGTTTGGTTGGCTGCTGCAGCGACGCTCACTATTGTGCTTGTCGCCGGACTATGGCTTATTTCCGATAGCACAAAATGGTTTCCTTTATCAAGTTCATTAGAGAAAGATGCGATAGCGAAATATTCAGGCAAACAGGTGTTGAATTTGCCCGACGGAAGCAAGGTTGTACTCAATGCGAACAGCGAGTTGAATTTTAACGAAGCCAGTTTCGGAAAAGATACCAGGGAAGTCAGCCTCATTGGGGAAGCAACTTTTGATGTTGTGCATGATTCGTCTAAGCCCTTCGTGGTGCATACAGGTAAGGTCAATACGAAGGTGTTGGGAACTGAATTCAACATTAATGCTTACCTGGATAAGGAGAAAGTCACAGTTACTGTTTTACGTGGCCTCGTTGAAGTTGGTGACGAACATCAAGTCTATGGTCAGATCAAACCCAATGAACAGATGGCGGTCGATATTAAAACAAATGAATTTTTGAAGCAGAAAACAAATGCAGAGGATGCTGTTGCGTGGCAAAAAAACTTCTTTATTCTTGACCAAGTTACATTTGCTGAAGCTATCGCGCAAATTGAAGAAAGATTCCACGTAAAGGTCACAATCAGCAACGAGTCATTGAAGGATTGCATTGTTAGTGCTTGGTTTTTCAATAATGAAGATGTGAATAAAGTAGTGGAAGATTTGAGTATGTTAAAACAAGCGACGGCGACCATCAATGGGAACAAAATAATTATTGAAGGAGGGGACGGGTGCAAACCATCACATTAAAATTTCCAACGATGCATGACTGTGTAAATAGTTTATAGGCTTAAATCTTACACATACCCAAAATGAAAAGGATTTGTACATCTGCAATTGACGCGTGATGCGTTGCTTTTTGAAGCATATACGCTAAGCCAAATAATTCTGTCCCGTAAAAAAAAAAAACTGTTTTTAAAACGAGCTGGGATTTTATTGCCTTAATAAAACGAGAATCATAAGTAAAGTATTTATTGAACAAGCTTAACCCGAAGAAAATGAAATCAACGCTACAAAATCTTAAACTATGGGTGGTCACATTAGCTGTGGGATTTGCAGGAGCTTTCCCGTCGTCGTGTGACGAAGAAGAGCCTGATACAGTTCCAACGGTATCAACAGGAACTGTTACTGCAATAACTGGGTCTACTGCAATAGTTACGGGTGAGATTATTAATGATGGTGGCCCAAATATTACTGCAAGTGGATTTGTTTATAGCAGCACCAATGCGACGCCAACTTTGGCGGCGGATAGCTTTACTGAAGAAACAGCAACGGTTGGTGTGCTGACAAGTCAATTGAATGGTTTGAGTTCAAGTACCACATACCATGTGCGTGCTTATGCAATCAATGGTAAAGGCACTGGTTATGGTGAGGTGGTAGATTTTACGACCGGTAATGCTGCACCTGTAGCTAGCGCAGTTTCGATTAATGGTGCGCCAGAAGTAAACAAAGGTCTAACGGGAATTTATACATATAGCGATTCGGAAAATGATGTGGAGAGTGGCAGTTTATTCAAATGGTATGTTGCGAATGATGGCACTGGGGCAGGCGAGGTTCCAATTGCAGGTGCGACAGCCATTACCTATACAGTCCAGGCTTCGGAGCAGGGTAAATACATTCGCTTTGGAGTAACTCCAAAAGCCTCAACAGGAAATGCAGCAGGCGAAGAGGTTAAATCTGCATTCGTTGGGCCTGTAGGGGAAGCAACAACAGTAACATTCACCTATAATGGACATGAAGTTACATATGGTATCATCAATAGTTCGACCGGGCGGAAATGGTTAGATCGCAATTTAGGAGCGACAAATGCCCCTTCAGCATTTGACGATTATGCCAACTATGGGGATTTGTTTCAATGGGGACGTCTTGCGGATGGTCATCAGTTAGTGACGCGGGATGGACTCAATGATGCGAATATCCACGCCATAAACGGCAGTACATCATTTAATCCTCTTCAGACATCTTCTACCAATACTCCTAATCATTCTCTTTTTATCATTAATTGGGATGGTCCTTTTGATTGGCGCGTTCCCCAAAACAACAATTTATGGCAAGGGGTAAATGGCATTAACAACCCCTGTCCCTCTGGATGGCGTGTCCCCACCGCGGCAGAATGGTCAGCTGAAAATCTCGGTACCATCTCGCAGGCATATGCCAAGTTGAAAATTACGCTTTCCGGCCTGCATGCAGGCGATGATGATGGTTTCTATCAGTCCAATACTGGTAGATACTGGACGACTACTATTCCAGATCCTGCCGATTTTTGGGTCACACATGCTTCTATTAATGGTACTGGAACATCACTGTCCATTTTTGCTCGAGCGAATGGAGCGGCTTGTCGCTGCATAAAAGATTAACAATGTAGGTGTTGTATGAGATAAAATGAAGAAAGACCACCTCAGGATTCCGGCCTGAGGATGGTCTTAAAAGGGTGTCTTAACAATTTGCTCTAACGTTAAAACAATACAATTTATGAATTTTATTGTATCGAAACCACACGGGTATTTCCGTGGGATATTCGAATGGCATCCTGTAAGACTGAAGTTTATTATGAGAGCGTGTTTCTTTTACATCGTATTGATGATTTCTAGTGGCCAATTACTCTTGGCTTATTCAAGTTTTGGTCAGCCACCGGAAAAACGAATGACCAAAATTGAAATGAGGGATGAGAATTTCCATTCATTGTTTACAAAATTGAAAGCTCAAGCGGGTTTGTCATTTTTGGTCTCTGGACAGATTGAAGGGTATGGAAACATCAATTTACCATTGGCAGAACGTTCAGTTAAGGAAGTGCTTGACTTGGTATTGATTGGTACGGAGCTTACTTATCACATCAAAGGCAATACCGTTTTTATCTACGAAAGGGACGCTGGGAAGGGTAAGACGGAGGTCAGTAAAGTATCAACGGGAATCCTTTCCATGTTTGAGATTACAGGAAGAATTACCGATGGTTCTACCGGGCACCCTTTGGCAGGTGTAAACATCATTGTAAAAGGCACTACAAGGGGAACAAGTTCGGATAGTGACGGGAGATTTTCGATTGCTGCCGCGGAAAATGAAACCCTGGTGTTCTCTTTTATAGGTTTCAAAACTTTTGAGACCGATGTTGCGGGGAGATCAACTATTGATGTGATAATGGAAATAGAAGCAGCTGCATTGCAAGAAGTTGTTGTGAATGCGGGCTATTATAACGTAAAGGATAGAGAGCAAACGGGTAACATCGCAAAATTGGATGAGAAGGATATTGCAAAACAACCTGTCTCAAATCCATTACAGGCGCTGCAAGGAAGGGTCTCTGGAGTAAATATACAACAGTTTAGTGGCCTGCCCGGTGGACAATTTTCGATTCAGATAAGAGGTCGTAATAGTATAAATCCTGATATAAGGAGTGAACCACTCTATGTGGTAGACGGCGTACCATTTTCTTCTGAATCTTTTGGAGGGGGATTCGGAGGTATTATGCAGAACCATGTTAGCCCCATTAACAGTATCAGCCCCTCTGATATTGAAAGTATTGAAATACTGAAAGATGCTGACGCCACTGCTATTTATGGATCCCGCGGGGCAAACGGTGTAGTACTGATTACCACAAAAAAAGGTAAAGCAGGTAAAACATCAATTGATGCGAACTTTTCTTGCGGATTTGGCCAGGTTGGCCACACCATGAATTTATTAAGTTCTTCTCAATATCTGGAAATGAAAAGAGAAGCACTTGAAAATAATTCAAGTTGGCCTGTGGATCCTTCCAGTTATTCACTTTATCCAGAAGTATTTCTATGGGATACTTCTAGATACACAGATTGGCAAAAAGAATTTATCGGAGGTACAGCCAAAGTAACTAACGCGCGGATATCCTTGTCCGGTGGTGCTGCTAAAACTCAATATTTATTCAGTGGGAGTTATTATAGGGAAGGTTCAGTTTTTCCGGGAGATTTTATTTATCAGAAAGGATCAGTTCTTTCGAGCCTAACGCATACCTCAAACGATGAAAAATTTAAGTTCTCCTCATCAATCAACTATACCGTCGATAATAACGAACTACCTAAGGACGATCTTACTTTTCAGGCGATTTCCTTGGCGCCAACAGCTCCTGCCTTATTTGATGAAAATGGCGACATCAATTGGGAGAACAACACATGGATTAATCCTATGGCCGCCTATTTAAAACCGAAATACAGAGCAGCGGGAGATAACCTTACCGCCAATGCTAGCATCAACTATGAAATTATTAGGGATTTGAATATCAAAACGAATTTGGGTTATAATAAGAGATTTCTAGAACAGCTCTCCACTACGCCCTATTCTTCAGCGCGACCCGATAGGCTCATCAGTTTTCAAGCCACAAGCATATTCGGAAGTGGAGGGATAAAAACATGGATTGCCGAACCGCAAATAGAGTATAAGCGATCAATTGGAAAAGGGATCATAACGATGTTAGTCGGTACATCCTTTCAGGAAACAAAGAAAACCAACGAAGTTAAAATGGCTAGCGGATTTACGAGCGACGCACTGTTGGAAAATATTAAGGCTGCTACTAACGTTAGATTTACTCTTTCTGATTTTTATCAATATCGATATACTTCGATTTTCGGAAGATTCAATTATAGCCTAAAGGATAAATATATCCTGAATTTAACTGCTCGTAGGGACGGCTCAAGCCGGTTTGGGCCTGACAATCAATTTGGAGATTTTGGGGCGGTTGGTGCAGCATGGATATTCTCAAATGAGGGATTCATCAAAGATCAGTTTGGCTTATTAAGCTTTGGTAAATTACGCGTAAGCTATGGAACAACTGGAAGTGACAATATTGGTGATTATAAGTATTTAGATTCATATGGGCCAACGCAAAATCCTTATCAAGGTACAACAGGATTGGTTCCCACGCGACTAGCAAATCCTAATTACGGATGGGAAACCAATAGAAAATTTGAGTCTGCAGTTGAAATTGGACTAGTAGAAGATATGATTACTTTTTCAACAAGTTTTTATTTAAACCGATCTTCTAATCAATTAGTCGGTTATGCTTTGCCGGCAATAACGGGGCAACTATCTGTGCAGCGAAATCTCCCAGCTACGGTTGAAAATACTGGATGGGAATTTGAACTGAACACTGTTAATGTGAAAGGAAACTTTTCCTGGACAACTGATTTTAATCTTACCGCGCCGCAAAATAAACTCGTGGAATACCCTGACTTAGAGAATTCGCCTTATCGTCTGGTCATTGGTAAGCCTTTAAATGTAGTTCAAGGACTACGTTATACTGGAGTTAATCCATTAACAGGCTACTACACATTTGAAGATGTGAACGCGGATGGCAGGCTTACATCCGATGATTACCAGGTTCTTGGTAAACTTGGAACTGAATTTTTTTTAGGAGTCGGGAATAGTATAAAATTCAAAGGATTGCAACTTGATTTTCATTTTCAAGCCGTCAGGCAAACTGGCTATAGTTACATCGTATTGTTTCCTCCCCCTGGGCAACTTGGTTACAACTCAAACCAACCAAGTTTAGTAATGGGGCGATGGACAGTACCCGGAGAGATAAGGGAAATTCAGAAATTTACCACGGGAGGTAACTCCGAATACTATAATCAAATAATAAGCGATCGTTATATGGTTGATGCCTCCTACATAAGATTAAAGAATATTCATTTATCGTATCAACTCACGGGCGAATGGATTAATAGTGTAAAAATAAAAAGCGCAAATATTTATGTTCAGGGCCAGAACTTGATAACAATCACGAATTATATAGGGCTTGATCCGGAAAGCCAGAATAGTAGCAGACTACCTCCTCTTCGAACAATTACTATTGGTATGCAAATGTCATTTTAAAGCCATGAAACGTAGGGATATTTCAGGAACACTTTTATTCATTCTCTTTTTATTTCTGTGCAACGCATGTCAGGACTTTTTAAATATTGATCCCCCTGTATCGGAGATTATTAGCGAAACCGTTTTCATTGATGATCGATCCGCTACCTCGGCTATTGCCGGAATTTACAGCCAAATGATGAGTACATCTGCTTTTGCAGGTTTTGACATTGGCTTTTATTGCGCAATGTCTGCCGATGACCTAATGTTATTGATATCAAGTAACGAGCAAATTCAATTTCAAAATAATTCTCTTGCTCCTTTGAATGAAGCGCTATTAAGCTCGTTTTGGGAACCAGGATATCGTTACATTTGGTATGCAAACTCGGTACTCGAAGGTCTCGCCAATTCAAACGGAGTATCACCAGAAGTGAAAATTCAACTTCTTGGAGAAGCAAAATTTATTCGCGCATTTTGTCATTTTTATCTGACTAATTTGTTCGGAAGCATTCCTTACATAACATCTACAGATTATCGTGTAAATGCCATTGTTGCTAAAAATTCCCAGGCAGAAGTATATGATAAATTAATTCAGGACTTATTAGAGTCGCAAAGGAACCTTAGTGACGCATACATAACTAATGGCAGGGTTAGGCCTAACCGTGGAACGGTGACAGCTCTGTTAGCTAGAGTTTACCTTTATGCTGGAGACTGGTCAAATGCAGAAGTTGAGGCGACAAAAGTGATTAATGATAGTAAATATCAACTTGAAGGTGATTTAAATAGGGTGTTCTTAGCTGACAGCAAAGAAGCTATTTGGCAGCTAATGCCGGTGAATCCCGGCTACAATACTTTTGAGATAGATTATATTACGCGTGGTAGTAGTGGTGGCTTGTCGTTAACAAACGAGCTTTTGAATTCTTTTGAGGCAAACGATTCCCGTTATGACAATTGGACAAGTAGTTGGATAAATAGCAACGCAACAGTGATAACTTACTTTCCATTCAAATACAAAGTCGCATCTTTAAACCAACCCATAACCGAGTATAACACGATTTTCCGACTTGCCGAGCAGTTTTTAATCCGTGCTGAAGCTAGAGCACAAAGAGGCAATCTAACAGGTGATAACAGCGCCGAATCAGATCTGAATATTGTACGGAACAGAGCGGGCTTAAACAAGGTGGCAGCTGTTACCCAAACGGAATTTTTGGATGCCATTCTTCAGGAGAGGAGAGTTGAGTTGTTTTCTGAGTGGGGTCATCGATGGCTCGATCTAAAACGAATGAATAAGGCTGACATAACACTCGGTCAATTAAAACCTGATTGGCAGCTGACTGACGTTTTATACCCGATTCCCAAGCATGAAATCGATAAGAATAAAAATCTATTACCCCAAAATGAAGGTTATCAATAACACTGCTTATGAAAATGCGTAAAATTTACATTTCGATATTTGTAATGTTTTTAAACATTGCATTAAACGCGCAACCCAAGACATATGATTTTAGTCGCATTGGCATAGGAGACGAAGTTCCTGGTGATTTGCCACTTGTCAATCTGATCAATTACTCAAAACCAAGTACTACAGTATCGAATTTTAAAGGAAAGTGGTTGATCCTTGACTATTGGTTTACCGGCTGTGGACCGTGTATACAGTCATTTCCAAAGATTATGAATCTTCAAGAGAAGTACGGCGATAAGATTCAGATCATGTTGGTTAATCATATGCAGAATAAAGCGATAGTTGAGGAGTTTATTAAAGGGCGAAATAAGAGCGGAAGGGAAATATTTTCAATTCCTTCCGTAGCAGGTGATACTATTTTGCACAAAGTCTTGCCACCATCTGGTTATCCGTCGATTATTTGGATTGACCCTGATGGGTTTTATAGAGCTTCAACTAGCGGTTCAGACCTCAACGAAGAAAATCTTAAATTGGTATTAAATGATAAAGGAAGTATCCAAACTCTGATCGCTAACTCTTCAGTTACAAATCTTACAAAGCCACTATTTATTGATGGAAATGGTGGCAGTGGCCAACAGATGTTATGGTATTCGACTGTTTCGAAATACTCACCTAAAGTAAGAAGTGGAATGGAAATGATGTGGGCAGATTCCTCAGGATATGTAGTCGCCGCAACACATAAACCAATAATAGATCTAATAATGCGTGCATATAGTGAGGGACCATTTGGGTATAGCCTAGTGAATCTAATACGCCTTCCGCGTACTCAAATTGAGCTTCGGGTAAAAGACCCTAAAAGGCTTTTGGACAATTCTGTTGATGGCGTTGTTGCGACCAATAACCTTTATACCTATCAACTGATATCATACGAACCCCAAACAATTAAGCAGTTAAAGGGAATTATGAAAGATGATATTAGCAAATATTTTGGATTAGAGATGAAATGGGAAAGAATCAAAAAGAAATGCTTGGTACTTACAGCAGAGGATACAACGTTATTAGGAGACGGAAAAATTAAAGCGAAACCAACTTATGGCTTTAGGGATGGTATTCAATTCCTAAGTGACGTGACAATTAATAATCTCTTCGGTTACTTGACTGAGTACATTGGAGGAAAAGACAATATTTATTCTGGGTTTGACGGCTATCCGCTTGTAAATGAAACTGGTTTTGTAGGTGGGCTTGACTTGATCTTAAGTAATATCACACAGGGGAACTATGCTGAAATGTTCGCGGATTATAAAAAACTAAATTCCGCACTGGCAAAATATAAAATGCAGTTTAGCATTCAGGAAAGAAAGATTAATGTTCTCGTTGTCATGGATGCTAAGGTTGATAAACATCTAAGTGAAAATCAGCGTGAATTCAAATAAATTGCCGTCTTTGCTAGAATAAAATCCATTTCTTAATAGTTGAAATACAATGCTAATTGACATGTATTTTCTTCATACGCATCAACCATAACTGTCTCACCTGCAACTACAATAACCACTTGGCACCGCATAAAAGTGTTACTCGTGCTGCAAGTTTTGCCGGGAGGTACCAACAAACTACCTGTAATACAGGTGCCATTGGGCCGTTTTCCTTTCGCATGAATTTGGGGTACATCCGACGCAAAAGCAGTTATTATAGCAAGGGAAAATGCGATAACAGGTGAAGTCGCTTTGAATGTGCTCATAGAACAAATAAGTTATTAGAATACTTGAATGTATTTGGTTAAAAAAAACTAATTGGAGGAGTTAACCTCCTCCAATTAGTTTTATCATTGTCTTAGTTGTTGTAAAACAGTGCTTCGCTTGATTGACATGTTCCATCAGCAGTAAATGCTCCAACTTGTGTAGGAACACCACTTACTGAAATTGTAACTTGGCAACGAACTTGTGTGTTGCTCGTGTTACAAGTTTTGCCAGTAGGTGGATCCACTAAAGTTCCAGTAACACAAGCGGAGGTATTGGGATTTATTCCTCTAGCACTAATTAACAAGGCATCTGATGCAACTGCACTTACAATAGCAATCGTAAACGCGATAACAGGCAGGATCAATTTAATTGATTTCATAAAATAATTGGTTATGTTTACCACACACGCCTACTCTTTTCCAGGTTTTCGACATCCCCTGTTTGGCCTCCTAAACTGCAGGTGAAAAAAGGCCATTATACCTAAATCGATTAAGGAACAAAAGCATAAAATAAAGCTTGGGCTTGCCGCACAAGTTCAGCAGCAATAAATAAGAAACAGTGATGAGGTAAGGACAAGGATGACTTGACTTTTTCATAAACTGATTTTTATATAGTTTTCGAGCTGGTGTTTCATGTCTCAAATTCTAGGCTTGGTCATAGCGTCTCTTATGACGATTCCCATTCTTGTGATGAAGCAGAGAGGATACTTCTTTAGAACTTCTCTCCAATAGATTTCGATAATACGTTACTTTCTATGTTGTAGCTACATAAATAGTTATCAATCATAGTGTACAACTTTCCGTCGTAGAGGTAAAGACCATCAAGTTTATTTCCGTACGCGCTCAACGGAATGTAAAAGCTAAACTGATACTTTCCATTTCTCAAATCATATACATCTATTACGGATGCTCTTTCCATTGATGTCTTTTCGTCTTTTGAGCGTATTGCTGAATTTACAAATAACCAATTTCCATAGGTGCAACTTTTCTTATTAACAGAAAGCGGAGGTGCGGACATAGTATAGGTTTTATTCCCATTTGATATAAAACTATCCGCTTGGATTTGTGCTTTGCTTATCGGGTCAATTGTGTTTGCCTTATAGATGGTATTCATACTTGTATCCATGACGATAAATTGGTTTCGGTAGTAGTATATATATATAATTTCTTCTAGCTTTTTATTATAATGCAACATGCCATCCACGCAAAAGACGCCATCAAACTGTTTTTCAAGTAGCTCGGGAAATAGTTTCACTCCACCCTTAGTTTCCTTGGCTAGCATGTCCTCCCTTGTTTTTGCACTGTTTACCCTTAATGCAAAGGAGTAAGGAGATATAGGGACTGCTAGCGAAAAGTATGCGCTATCATGCATAAAGCGCTTGCCATACCATTCGTTTAAAGTACCGCGAAGCAGATAGGGCTGAGTGCCTTCAGAGATAAAGAAGTAAGGTGAGTCAATATTTACTTGGATCGACTTAAATCTTAAGGTGGGGTCATCAAGACGAAGTTTGATGTGTGAAGTATCCCGTAGGTCTTTACTACATTCGATCAAGTGAAGAGGCGCCCATACATTTCCCAAGTATATCTTGTCAGCGGCGGCTCCCGCAACGTAATAGGACCTTCGTTGCAAATCTATTACCGTATCCTCGGTAATCACCCTCGGGGGGAATACACGCGAAAAGTCGTATAACCTTTGGGTCTTATCTTCACTGAGTGCAAACAGTACAGAGACGATAAGCACACTAAGCGTAAAGCAACCTGTTAAAAGGATGGCTGGTCTTATGTTCATTTTTTTATAATAACAAATGCAATCAAGCTGCTGCAATTTCTTTATGATTAGTTATCTCTCGTTTGGAAGAAAGGACTACTCCAAGCAAAGCGAGAAGTGTAAAAACAATATTGAATATTAAGTGTTCCGTCCATCCCATTTTTTCGAGAATGCCACCACAGGAACATGGAACATGGCTACTAAAATTCAAAATGACTACGATATATGCTGTGAACATTACCATCAAGCTAAACGAGGCATAAAGTCCCACAACTCGGATTCGTTGGAAGGCAAGCATAATCGCAACTATAATTTCTGAAACAGGTATGAACCAGGCAACGAAACGGGCAAATTGGCTAAGAAAAGGGGATTGCCCTATTTGCACTCTGAATTTTTGGACGTCCATTAACTTGTTAACAGCAGCATAAACAAATAGGAGTATAAGCAGAAAACAGATAACTTCGACGGCAGTATTTTTTTTCATAGATTCAATAGTTCTGATAAGGGAAGAACGTAAATTTTAATATATCATTTGCCTATCCCACAGAACCCAGCCACCGCTCAGGTCTTCCCGACACCCTGAGCAGTAGCACAGATCCTGTAAAATTTCCGCTCGTAGGTTTAGGTTAACTCACTTTCTTAACTTCACTTGTCCCGGAGCCTCAAGCGTGACCAGGGCAGAGCGGCTTTCCTGGTCACGGTTTAAGGCTGTTTAACCGAATTGGCCCCACACCGTCTATGCAGGAGCTCCGTTGATGTTGATGTAAAGGTACAGATGGCGATTCTCCCAAAGTGGCCGCGGGGTTACGCGATCGGGAGTATTTCATTTCATTCACCGTCGTTTTTGCGCAGTTCACCGGGAGAGTACCCGAATCTTCTCTTGAACGTTTTGTAAAAGTTGTTCAGGCGCGTGTAGCCTAGCGATACCGATATTTCGCTTATCGTAAGCGTCGAGTCGCGCAGCATCACTCTCGCCTGCTGCATACGTTCATTGGTGATGAAATCGAAGACCGAAGTTCCGTAGAGTTGTTTGAAGCCGGCCTCGAATTTTTTTCTGGTGAGCGATATTTTGTCCGCTAGATAATTTACGTCGAGCCTGAATTTCAGGTTTTGCTCGATGTATTCCTTGGTTTCCTTGATCTTCCGGACGTCATTTTCGTCTAACCCGATCTTGAAATGCTGGCAATGGTGCAGTGATGCGATGATCAGGTCAACGAACTTGCAGTCGAGGTAGAGGCTCTGCAATTCTCCCTCAAAACCATTGCCGATCACGCTGTAGATGCTATGCACGATCCGCGGTGCGATCAGCGGATGATTCGGACACATCCATACCGGTTCCGCGCCGCCGATCTTGTCTAAAAATGTCTCCAGGATCGGAACACCGGGCAGCAGTTGTTTCAGGTAGTCGGCATCTACTTCCATACAAAACGATGCGTACCTTCCCTTTGAAAGCGCAACGGTGCAGCTGCCGGCCGGTAAGTACGCCATGTTGAAATATCCTTTCTGAAGCATACCCGACACGTTGTCAATGGTGTACGGTACTTTGCCATGAAGACAATAAAAGAACCCCAAGAAATCATGCTCGGGTACAAACGCATACGTTGTGTCCTCTTCCAGTACCGATGACAGGTACAACATCCTTCCCTTAACCGGATACCCCGGTTTTTCGGGACTTAATTCAAATTTGGTGACTCTCATAACTCCAACTATCTACGGGTGAAGATCCGCATTCAATGGAGGTGGACGTTTACGTTTTCCGAAGTTTGATTTATGAGATCAGGAGTATTTTATTCCCATTTTGACAAAATTGCGACGTGTTACGGTTGGTTGTCCCGTTATTTCCACACACAAATATTTTTGAAAACGAATTGATCATTCGATCTCGGAAAAGGCTGTATATAAAGGAATGCCGTTGTTGTTCACATTAATCTGATCCGCAATGAAAGTCTCTATTATAACTACCGTCCAATTCCTACTGCTTTGCTGTTCTTTAACTTTTGCACAATCTCCGGAGGCCAATCCGCTGAAGTGGAGTTTTTCCGCACTACGGTTGAATGAGCACGAAGCGCAGTTGGTCTTTACCTGCAACCTGGAAGACGGCTGGCATATCTATTCGCAGTTCCTGGAAGAGGGAGGGCCGCTACCGACAACCTTCACATTCGTGCCGGATCCCTCTTATTCGCTGGTGGGAAAGGTAAATGAAGAAAGCACCCCGGTAAAAGAGTATGACAATGTATTCATGATGCCAATAGTATGGTTTAAGAATAAGGTTGTTTTTTCTCAGAGAGTGCAGGTCAACACATCGAGTACCAAAGTGAAGGGTAAAATAGAGTTTATGGGCTGCAATAGCTTTATGTGTCTTCCGCCTAATGAAATTGATTTTTCTATTGAAGTGAAAGCTCTCCAGGAAGGAAAGAATACCAAAGGAAAATAATACTTGCAAACATTCAGGGCCGGGGAATTTCAGATAGGGCTTCTATATTATCTCAGGTAAAATTCCCCCCATAACAGTTTAGGTTAATATTCAAATGGGCAACCTGCCCCGGCACCTGAAATGTTTGATCTCACCTCGAAGGTTTAATTCTGTATATAGTTGGCAGGGAAAGGTCCAAAGAGAACCTTTCCTTTTTTTATTAATGAGATTTGTCATTGGCACCGGTTAATAGGTAGACAGTTGTATGTTGAGCAGGCAAGCCGTGGACGCACACCTTCCCCAACCGGCAACCGGAAACTGGCAACTGGATTTATCCCACATTTAAGATCACCAGCTCAACCCTGCGGTTCCGCTCGCGGTTTTCTTCTGAATCGTTTGGCGCCACGGGCCTCGTCTCACCGTAGCCTTTTGTGATCAGCTGCTGCGGATTTATTTTTTTCTTCTTGAGATACTCCAGCACGGATTGCGCCCTCTTTTGTGAAAGCGTGTTGTTGTAATCGTCGTTGCCTACATCATCGGTATGGGCCGAGATCTCGATGGAGATGTTGGGATTGTTGGTAAGCAGATCGGCTACGCGGTCAAGCTCGATAAACGACGAAGGCTTCAGTTCGGCTGAGTTGCTGGGAAAGGTAATGTGATTCAACGTCAGGTTCGCGCCTGCTTGTACCGGTGTCACGTGTAAGGCAAGCGTACCGGGTATACCGCCGCCGGTTGCTTCGGCGCCTGCCACAACGGAAGCGCTGGAGAATAAATATCCCTTATCGCTGCTGGTCATCACCTGGTAACGGTCTCCCTTGCGGAGATAAACTGCTTCACCGTCTTCAGCAACGATCACCTCGTTACGGGTTTCATTGTTGTAGTACACTTTGGTGCGCATTTTTTGTTTCGAGTTCACGTCCGTTACTTCTGTAGCGAACTTCACCTTTTCATGCTCCAGTGCGATGGGGAAGGGCATCTCCGGACCAAAAACAGCGACATCAAATTTCACGGACTGGTTATGGGCCGCATACAAGGGAGCGTTTACTGAGATCGCGTATTGTTTGGTAGAGCTCATCTTGAGACTGAGCGGGAAGTCGGCTGCGCGAACAGAGTCTTTATAGAGTACCTTGCCATCATTATCGGCTACGATCAGGAAGCTGTTGAGCGCAAAGCCCAGATCCTTGTCCTTGATCTCGAATTTAGCAGTATAGTCTCCGGCCAGTACTACATCGCGTGTCACCTCTTTGTAGGTTTCCTGGTTTCTGAAGTCGAAATCCACACTGGTGGCGAAGTACGACTTGTGGACAAATTCGATCCGGTAAGGATTACTCGATCCGAGGATCAGGCTGTAGTACCCGTTTCGCACATCGGTTTTGAAAGTGCTCACCACTTCATTCGTCTGGGCATTGATCACACGGATGTCGGCTGCAAGAGGAGACTGGTTGTCGGCTGCACGTACCACACCCTGCACGTGCGTGTTGACCATCTGACGGTCTGCCTTTGGAATGGGAATGGCATAAATGTCGTTGTTGCTGCAGAAGTACATGACATCACCTGACGCCGAGATGCAGGGCGACTGATCGTTATCGGGGGAGTTGATGAAGTCCAGTGGCTGGGGATCAGACCAGCTTTCATCCGCCTGCATCCGCGACTGGTACATGTCGAATTTGCCTTTGTTGCCATTGCGTATCGAAGAGAAGATCAGCGTATGGTTATCAGCCATGATCTTAGGATCGCGTTCGCAGCCTGCATTGATATTCGGTGGCAGCGCTACAGGAGCCTTCCAGGTGCCATCCTGACTTTTACGCGCCACATAGATCAGGAAACAGTTTTCCTTGTTCTTCTTGTCATAGACATTGGCTTCATTCATGCGCAGGAAATACAAGGAGTTGCCATCGGCAGAAATGGAAGGGAAGCCTTCATATTCGTCTGTGTTGATGGTTTTTCCGATGCTGATGGGAGCGCTCCAGCTTTTGTCTTCCAGGCGAGTTGAGTAGAAGATGTCTTCGCTGGTGGTAGTACCTTCGATGAAGGCCGTGAAGTAGAGTGTGTTGCCATCGTGGCTCAGGCTTGGGCCTGCCAGGAAGTTACATTTTTCGTTGATGGCTTTCAGCGGACGTGGCTCACCCCACACACCTTTTTCGTCGAGCTTGGACTCGAACAGCTCCCAGTGTTCGTCAACGGGGTTGACTTTGTTCTTGTTCGATTCGAAGATCAGTGTTTTGCCGTCGGCACTGATGGTGGGAGCGAACTCCGTATACTTGGAAGTGCTTACTGACGAAACCAATGTCCGTCCCGTTGCGGGTGCCTGTGCGTTGAGCGCAGGGGGTACCAGCAACAATGTGAATAGAAAAGCAAGATTACAAGCCGTAAAATTGTTACTCATAGACAATAAGGGGGTTTAAGGGGTTACTGACCGATCATGACGAAAGGACCCCAGTAATAAGGGGCCGCATATTTTTTCTTTAAGTCCAGTTGTGTCTGATAAAAAGCTTTACGCTTGTCTTTCGAGGCGAGCCAGTTGGAATAGAAGAGCACCATCAGCTCCTGCGTTGCTTCGTCATTCACTTTCCAGAGACTCATCATCACACTGTTGGCACCCGCCACAAGAAACGAGCGTTGAAGGCCATACACACCTTCGCCATTCCGCACTTCCCCCGCACCGGTCTCGCAGGCGGAGAGCACCACGAGGTCAGTATTCTGCAGGTTCATGTTCATGGCTTCGTACGCGGTGAACACGCCGTCTTCCGAAGTAGTGTTCCCCGGTTTTCCGATCACTTGCGACACGAGATTTTTTTCAGCGCCCGCCAGCATCAGGCCCGAACGGAGCAAGGGATTACTTTCGGCATGCAGCACGCTCTGACTGTAGACCACTTCACCTTCTTTCTTCGGTGTATTGATGAAGAAGCCGTGAGTGGCCACGTGCAGCAACGCAGGACTGCGTTGTGCCTTGATCACTTCCTCAGTAGCGGTTTCGAAGAGGTGAAGACGAACATTCCATTGATGGTCTTTCAGCAGCTTCTCCACTTTTTGAACTTCCATTTTTGTAGCGGGCAGCGGATCGAGACCGCCCCGCACCAGCTCAAAGGCCGTAGACGACTTCCCGGCTGAAGCTGTCAGATACGTATGATCTTCCTTCGCATTCTGTAGATAGTCGGGATAACCTATCAGCACTGCCTGAGGGGCAGCAGCCATTGGGTTGGGTTTCATGGAAAGATCACGCAGGTTGCTCACCAGCTTGACAGAAATGCGATCGATCAGGTATTGTTGTTTTTCAGGATCAAACAGCGTTGATGCATTCACTTTGTTGTAGACGCCGTCAGGGGAGAGGTAAAGTGTGTTGACGCCGGCGAGATATGGCTCCAGCGCTTTCCAGTAAACCTGGTATGATCTTTCGTTCGTCAGCAGAAAGCGGATGTTGTTGCGATAGTAAGCAAATTCGCGCAGCTCCATGGCGCGGCCCTTCGGTAGGATGACCATATCGGGTACCTGCGTACCGGGTTTGACAATAAGCGCAACATAGATAACGGAGTCGTTCTTCAGGTTGAGCCTGAGCCGCATCATTTCCATCATTGCTTCACCGGGCTTCAGCAGAACCTGCAGCTCCTTCCACGATGAAGATTTTTTCCCGGTGGACGAAGCAAAGAGCTCCGATTTTGCAGACAGCTCTTTCTCTGCGGTGGTGGCTTTTGGCTGCAGGGCGTCGGCGATCGGCTTGCGGGCGGCTCTTTCCTCAGCAGGCAATGAGAAGATAAGCGCCAGCTGCTCTTTGGTTTGCAGCCATTGTGTGAATTTTTCGATCAGCATGGGGTCGCCACTGGCCAGGATCCTGTTTCGCATGCCGGCAGACGCGTTGAGCAGCAGCGCCTTGGTCTGCAGCCTGAAGTCGAGCAGCTCGGAGAGAATGTTCTTGTCGGTGCTGGCGAACTCAACGGCAAAATCCTCGTATGCAGTGATCACTTCCTGGATCTTGTTGTAGAAGGCCGTTTTTTCCTGCTCGCTCATGGCAGGGAACAGCTCATTGATCTGCTGAATATAGGATACGCCGATCTTCTTATACAACGGTCTGGCCAGCGAATACTCCTGCATCCGGTGATAGAGCACGGCCAGGTTATACTCGTTGAAAACATAGTCGGGATGTTCGGTGCCAAGCTTCGCAGCCCTGATCTTCAGCGCCGATTCATAGAGTGTTCTGGCTTTGGCAAGCTCCCCGGTTTCAGCGCAGACGGTGGCCAGGTTGGCCATCTTGGTGGCGTAGCTCAGGCTCTGCTCTCCTGAATACTTCCGGTCGATATCGAGCGCCTGTTCATAGAGTGTTTTGGCTTTTGTATAATCGCCCGCACGTTGGTGAAGTGCCGCCAGGTTCTGAAGACTGATGGCATACTCCGGAGAAACATTTCCCGCGCTTTTTTCAGATTGCACCACTGCTTCCAGCAACTGCTGCGCTTCCTTCAGTTTTTTGGTCTGCTGGTAGATGGCCGCGAGGTTTTGCTTCAAAGTATTGCTGAAGGTGGAATTCGCCGGCACGGAGCTAAGCGCATTGATATAAATGTTTTCCGCGGCTTCGTAATTTCCGAGTTGTATGTAGAATGTAGCCAGTGAGTTGGATACCTGTAAAGCATTTTCCGGGTTCACCTGGCGATAGAGCTCCAACGCAGCCAGATAGTTTTTCTCCGCCGGTACATGCTGTCCCAGTTGCTGCTGGGTGCGCGCAAGCTGATAGCTTGCTTCTGCCTTGATCTCTGCTGGCAATGATGGTGACTTCAGAACCTCTTGTACCAGGGATGCAGCTTCCTGCCATTGTCCGGACTCCTTCAACGCCTCGGCAAGTTTCACTTGCAGGGTGGCTTTTGAAGATGTTGAGGCCGTGGCGATCTTTCCTTTCAGGTAGCTGACGGCATCATCGTTCCGGTTCAGCAGCTCCAGCGCGTCACAGTAGGTGGTGACGATACCCAGCTGGTGCTTTTCATCGGCGCCGGGTATTCCATTCGCGGTAGCTACAGGCTGCAGCAGTGCCAGTGAAAACTGCGGTTGTCCTGCGGTAAGCATCGCGCGACTCGCATTGATCAGATAGGTGGCCTGGATCTCAGGCGAAGCAGACTTGAGATTGGCGAAGGCGTTAAGGTAGAGCTGTTGCGCTTCCGTTGCCTTGCCCTCTACAAGTTTGAGCTCTCCCTCCAGGTATTGGAGGTATCCATGCTCCGGCGCGGTAGGCGGGAAAAGTTTTTCTGCGATCTTCCGGCCCTCATTCAACCGGAGCGAAGCATCTGCATATCGTCGTTGCTGATACAGGAGCCTGCCGAAGTTGAGATAGTGGGTAAAGGCAGGAAGACTGTACATGTTTTCAGGGGAGAGGCTCTTCTCCACCAACGCGTATTCGGCGGCGGCAAGGTCCCACTGCTTTTTGTTCTGGTAGTCGAGCGCTGCTGTCAGGTGTTGCTGGATGGACTTGCCGTCAGATGAAGTGGTATTGGCGTTCAGTCCTTTGCGCTGCAGCTCTGCCAGAAAAGTTTTTGCCTGTTTGTATTCCTCCAGGTTCTGCAGATTGTTCTGGTCGGCTACCGATACAAACTCTGTCCATTTGCGATAGGCTTCCTGCGAGGTACCCAGCTTGTGATCTACAAAGGCGGCGTAGTACAGACCGTAAAAGTAATCCTCACCTGCATCGGGCAGTTGTTTGAGCTTGGGGAGGCACTTGTTCCAAACCTCCTGCGACTGTGCAAACGAGCCTGCCTCCATCAGCACCTGGCCATAGGCGGAAGAAGCAGAATAATACTCATATGATTCCGGTCCGTAAATTTTGCCTGCCAGTGGTGGTAACGCAGCATGTTTTTCTATAGCCAGGGGCAACTGGCCCGACAGTTGAATGAGCTGGGCCTGCTTGTGAAGCGCCTCATAGTAGTGCCGGCTGTTCGCTCCTTCGAGCTCTAGAAATTTTTTGATCTCTTCTTCTGACCATGCCAGGGCCTTGTTTGCAAAGCCACCGTCAAGGCTGATCACCGTGAGCAGTTGCAACGTGTAGGCCGAAGTTTTAGCGTCTGCATTTTTTGCCAGCGCATAGGCCTTCTCGGTGTTGGCCAAAGCCTGGTCATACTGTCCGGCATCATAGGCCTGTTTGCCTTGATCGTACAATGTTTTCCAGTCCTGTGCCACCAACGTATGGCAGACCAGTACAAGGATGAGGGGGAAGTGTTTAGCGGGGTGCATAGTTAAAGCCAATAACCAGGCAAGTTTCCCCCTAAAATACGACGGATTTCCAACATAATTATAACGGGATCACCTATTATCGTGACCTGTCCGGTACAAATTTGTGATCGAATCACAGGTTGAAAATTAACTACAGTACAATACACGCAGGGTTGTGGCATTCGCTTATCGTATTTGATGGGCGACCAAGATTGCCGATCTCGACAGCGATGTTTAAACAGATAACAAGGAATTCGAATCGGCCTCCCTAGGCGCAAAAAAAGCCTGCAAGTTTTTTAAAAACTGCAGGCTTTTTATCAGTCGGCCTGACCGGATTGAGTTCGAACCATTGACACCACGATTCAACCTATAATACAGATTATCAGGCCTTTAAAAATGACCTTGGTCCGTTTTAGCATTTGTGAATATTACTTATAACTTTGTATAACATACATTGTATAATTAATGGAAAACAAGAGCTTGGGGGAATTTGAGGAGTTGGTACTCCTGGCCGTATGTATTCTTGAAGGAGATGCCTATGGCATATCGGTTAAGAGAGAAGTGGAAAAGCATTCGAGGCGATCAATACTTCTCGGAGCGGTGCACATCACACTCTATCGCTTACAAGACAAGGGACTTCTTCAATCTAAAATGGGCGGAAATTCGGATAAACGTGGTGACCGAAGAAAGCGATTATTTAGAATCACCGAAGTAGGAATGAGGCAACTACGAATGGCACACGAGGTCCGTCAGAGCATGTGGAGCCTGATCCCACAATTTAATTAGATAGGATGCAGTCGCGCGAAAAAAAGAAAACACCAACAATGGCCAACTGGCTCGCCTCAAGGTTTATCGATGCGCATTTGTTAGAAGAATTTTTTGGCGACCTGAAAGAAATATATGAATACAGAATATCGACAAAGGGAAAGGTCTATGCAACATTGATGTACTGGGTTGATGTGCTGCATTTAGTAATAGGATTTGCTTCTTTTAATTTATTCAAAAGGCGAACTAACCCCGCTATTATGCACAAACATTATCTGCTCATCGCCATCCGAAATCTGGCCAGAACTAAAATTTATTCCATCATTAATATATTGAGTTTGGCTGTAAGTATGGGAGTCTGCCTGGTGATTTGCCAATACATTTACTTTGAACTGAGTTACGATTGTTTTCATACCAACTATAAAAACACGTATCGCGTAATCATCGAGGAAGTCAATACCGATCTTAAGGAAACTTCACCACTTATCGGATACTCGTTTGGTGTGAGTGCGAAGGAAGATATTCCTGAGATTAAGCATTTTATGCGGCAGCAACGCTTCAACCGAGGTGCCATTGTCACAAATCCCGCCAACCAATTGATCTTTCATGAAGAAATTAATGACCTTCTTTTCGTTGATCATTCATTTTTTCAAATGTTCAATTTTCCCCTAAAAAAAGGGAATCAAAAATCATTATTTGATGACAAATACAATGTTGTTATAACGGAGAAGACTGCCAAAAAATATTTTGGTGTCGATGAACCAATCGGCAAGACGTTAAGGATCAATGGTCCTCCATCACCGGGCGATTATACTGTCACAGCTGTATTGGAAGATTTGCCGTTGAACAGTCACCTGCAATTTGATTTTCTGATCCCCATCGAAAATTATATTGAATTTGGCTGGGGTGGTGCGGTTAAGAAACAAGGAGGTTGGAATGGGTTTTCAGTAGCTACTTATCTTACGCTGGACGAATCGGCTGATCCTGATTTGGTTCGTCAAAAGCTAAACAGGTTAATTGCCCAACACAATGATAATGGTATCGTCAAGAACGTGATCTTGCAGCCGATAGCAGACATTTATATGAAGTCCAACATTTATGCTGATGCGGGATTCATCAGCAGCACGGGAAACATGCAAAACATCCGAGTTTTTTCCATAATTTCCTTATTTGTGCTTTTCATTGCGTGGGCCAATTACGTCAATCTTTCTACTGCACGATCTATGTTAAGGGCAAAAGAAGTAGGGGTACGAAAATCGATTGGCGCCTTTAGAAAGCAGTTGATCAGTCAGTTTATTTTCGAATCTCTTTTGGTCAATGTAATATCTGCACTCGTTGCTATTGGATTTGCTTTCTTGCTGTTGCCGTTCCTAAGTGACATCATCGGGAAGGAAATACAACTAAGTCTGATACAAAATCCTATGTTTTGGGTTTGGTTTTTAGCTATTGTTCTTTTTGGTTCATTATTTTCAGGATTGTATCCGGCTTTTGTATTATCCTCTTTAAAACCCATCAGCATGTTAAAGGGTAGCAAAGCCGTCCAGGTTGGAAGTGTGAATCTGCGAAAGAGCCTCATTGTGTTTCAATTTCTTGCATCCCTATTGCTCATCTCAGGCTCTTATCTCGTTTATAAACAAACATCCTTTATGAAGGGCCAGGAATTGACCATAGAATTGGAAAAAATATTGGTTTTAAGAAGTCAGCAAGTAGCCATCGACACGAATATCATACAGTCTAAGTTTAAATTATTCTGTAATGAAATGCTTGGTCTGCATGTGGTTTCGGCGGTCACTAGCTCAACGGTAGTACCCGGTCAGTTTGGAGTAAATTCTTATCGAAGGTTAGGGCAACCGGAGAGCGCTACTCCTTATACAAGAAGTATTTTTGCAGGAATAGGTTTTTCAGAGACGTATGGGTTGAAATTTCTTGCAGGCGGTCCGTTTACTGAAGGCATGAAGGAAGAAGCGGTGGTAATCATCAATGAGTCAGCCGTTCACACCTTTGGATTCGCCTCTCCTGAAGATGCGATACAGCAAAACCTGGTATTAGGAGGCCGACAAAGAACAGTAGTTGGCGTGGTTGAGAATTTTAACTGGCACTCACTTAAGGAACCGCATATCCCGTATGTTATCAGCCTTACGAATGTGAGACAAAATCCCTACATCTCACTCAAGATGAGTGTGTCCGATCTTGCTGGATCTCTTGCGCAGGTTGAATCTAAGTTTCGCGCCCTTTATCCCGATCAACCTTTTGAATATTTTTTTGCAGACGATGCTTTCAATCGTCAATATCAATCTGAAGTTCAGTTTGGAAAAATATTCTTTTCGTTCGCGGCATTGGCGATCTTCATAGCATGCACAGGACTCTTTGCTTTGGTATCTTTCTCTACAACCTTAAGGGTTAAGGAAATTGGTATTCGGAAAGTACTGGGAGCCGATGCTCGCCATTTGGTATTGCTATTATCGAAGGAATATGTCGCTCTTATTTCCCTGGCAATTCTCGCTGCCATTCCTATGATATGGTATTGGGGAAGTTTGTGGTTGAGCAATTACGCCACACGAATTCATATTGGGCTTGACCTTTTTGTAATCCCAGCGTTGATTTTAATAATCATCGCAGCATTAACAGTCAGCCAAAAGACATTTACTACTGCTCAGGCAAACCCAGTGGATTCTTTGAGGAAGGAATAAAGGTTGAATTTTGATTTGCATTCGCGATAGTTCGAATCCTGCCGGCTTGCTCCCAAAAAAGCCTGCAAATTTTAGAAACCCGCAGGCTTTTATCAGCAGGGTAACCGGTAAAAATTCGAACCATTTATATTTGGACTTAAAGTTATTAAACAGGCTATCAGTTATTTAGCATGTTGCAACTTCTGTATTGGCCCAGGCTTTAAGAAGTGAATTCCCCGAAGTATAAGCCGCAACCACGATGCAGCTTTATCAAATGACCCTGGAAGGTAAAACCTGGAATGGATGTCAGGTCGGCATGGTTTTTACATTTACCTGTACATGGGCTTACATCAGTTGATCGGAAAACAGTACAGGACTAAAATCTAAAAGTATCATGCAAACCAATCTTCTCTGGACGGGCCGCGAATACTATTCTCTCGAGAACTGTCTTGTTACAACAACCGCATCAGGTTCGGAAATAACATCCACCATCATCGGGCTTTATGAAGGGAAGCTTTATAAGGTAGAATACTGGATCAAAACAAATCAACACTGGGAAACCACTTTGCTTGAGATCAACAGCCGTCACAGTAATCAAACGGAATCGATACGTTTAGAAGGAGATGGAAAGGGGCATTGGATATTTAACGGCAACAAAGCGGATCAATTCGATGGATGCATAGACGTCGATATACCAGTGACGCCATTCACAAATACGTTGCCTATCAGCAGGCTTAAAATGGATCCAAACCAGTCTCGCGAGATTCAGGTGATCTATTGTGATGTGCTCTCACAACGGGTAAGCGCGGTTCGTCAGCGATACACTTGCTTGTCAAACGTAGCGTATCATTACGAAAATGTGCCGAACGATTTCGAGGCAACGATAACAGTTGATGAATCAGGTTTTGTGGCCGATTATCCCTCATTGTTTGTAAGGACAGCTGCCTTACAGGCGCATTATCACTAAGAAGTACTTTTTTGGTCCAACGGTTTACATTCAATCTCTTTCCAGTTCGTGTGCTGATCACCACTTCAGAGCGCGATCTATTGATCCAGGTATGAAATTTAACCGTGTTTTGTCAATGAAAGCCATCAAATCCCCAGCTGCAAAAATGGGTATAAAAGAAGGTTCCAGGGGTATATTGATCAATGCGCCTGGCGATATTCATACAACCCTTCACCTACCGGCATTGGATCTCGCATCCAGGTTGACAGGCCATTTCGACTATATTCACTTTTTCACCAAAACACTAGCGGATCTCGACCGGCGGTTCCCCGTATTGATGAAGCATCTTCAAGCAACTGGAATGCTTTGGGTATCGTGGCCCAAAGCCGGCCAGCTAGACACCGACCTGACGATGAAATCCCTGATCAGGACCGGCTATTATCATGGCCTTGTGGAGAGCAAAGCGATCAGTCTTGACGCTACCTGGTCAGCTTTAAAATTTACGCATCCCAGGAAAGGCAAAATCTATCGCAATAGTTATGGGGTGTTCAAGACCTAACGCAATGCCGTTTTTCTGCTCTCCATTTCCTGCCTGCTGGTGATGCTTCCTCCGCCAAAGACCAAGGATTAAAATGATATTCCGTGTCCGGATATTCGATACTGGGGTGTCTTTATAGCAGTTAAGTATTATGTTCTAAAATGATCAAAAAAAATTGTTATGAAAAGCCTAAATTTTATCATCCTTGCCGCTCTCTCCTCGGGAATCTTTTCTTTTAGCACCTCGGATAGCTATTCCTGCGAGCATTGACCCCTCATTCCATTTTTGATTGACCCCCTGTTGCTGCAAGTTGACCCCCCGGAT
>NZ_JAHESF010000065.1 GCF_018598225.1 Chryseosolibacter histidinae
GCTGGCCGTTGTGGCATTGGTTGGAACCTGTTTTGAGATCTACAACGGTGTGCTGATGACCTCGGTGCGTTACTTTAGGGATAAGTGGTTTACCAAACGTAAGAAAGCTGTATTAACACCGCAGGAACAGGAAATTTCGTAATTTAGACGGCCCGTTTTATCAAACAATACCATGAAAACCAGAAAGTTGACCCTTATTTTCCTCCTTTTCGCCTCTTCTTCCGTTGTTTTGGCCCAGGATTATGCATTTAAAGTGCTGGCTAACAAAGGTACAAACGAGGTAAAATCAGGCGAGAGCTGGCAGCCCCTCAGAACCGGAGCCAGCCTGCGTTCTTCTGATGAAGTAAAGCTCGCTGATAACGCCTACATCGGACTCGTTCACGCCAGCGGCAAACCCATGGAGCTGAAACAAGCGGGTAACTACAAAGTTTCTGAGCTTGCAGCCAAGATCGGTGCCGGCAGCAGCGTACTCAATAAATACACTGACTTTATCCTCAGCAGCAACTCGGCGGAAGCCAAAAAGAACAAGCTGAGCGCAACGGGAGCCGTACACCGGGGCGACAGTGAAGCCGGAGCCATCAAAGTTTACCTTCCTGAAAAACAATACTCCAGCATCTTCAACCCCGTGGCCATTGTGAACTGGGATGGCACCAAGGTAGCCGGACCATATGTTGTCACTGTTAAGAACATGTTTGAGGATGAGCTCACCAAGATCGAGACACCTGAGAACAGCATCCGCATAGACCTTTCTGATCCCAAGATCTCTTCTGAAAATGCGATTTTTGTAGAAGTATCTTCAAAAACCGATGCGAAGCAGGTTTCACAACCTTACCTGATCAAAAAACTTTCCGTTGCCGATCAGGAAAAGATCAAGAAACTGTTGGGTGAGATCAGCACTGAAGTGCAGGAGCAGAACGCCCTCAACAAATTGATCCTGGCAGGTTTTTATGAAGGGAACAACCTTTTCATCGATGCGATCACCGCATACGAAGAAGCGGTGAAACTTGCACCCGATGTACCCACCTATAAAGAAGCCTACGACGAATTCATGTTAAGGCAGGGATTGAAGAAATAAAAGTCCTTTAAGATAGTTGAGCGAATAAGGCCGCGGTTTTGCGGCTTTATTCTTTTCAGCACGTTCATATTGATATACTTTTGAAGTCAAAAAAAACCAACCTTATGAAAATGAGATTTTTCAGCATTGCGATTGCGTTGATTGTTTATACCACTGCTTACAGCCAGGATTACGCATTTAAAGTGCTGGTCAACAAAGGAAAGAACGAAGTCAAAGTAGGAGCGAACTGGGAGCCCGTTAAAGTAGGTGCAAGCCTCAAGACTGCCGACGAGCTCAAGGTCACGGACAATGCATACGTAGGACTGATCCACTCCAGCGGCAAACCCCTGGAGGTGAAGAGCGCCGGAAGATACCGTGTGGCTGATCTCTCTGCCAAAGTGGGCACCGGTGCCAGCGTGCTCAACAAGTACACTGATTTCATTCTCAGCTCGGCCCAGAAAAAGAACAATAACCTTGCTGCTACGGGAGCGGTTCACCGTGGTGTTGACAACATAAAAGTGTATCTGCCCCGCTCTTCTTCTTATGTGTATAACGATACCGTTTCCATCCAGTGGGAGAAAGATAAAGCGATGGGCGCACCCTTTGTTGTTACATTCACCAGTCTTTTCGGCGATGAGCTTCACAAGGTGGAAACCTCTGACAACAGCGTCTCCATCAACCTGAACGATGCCGTTTTCGCCAACGAAAATGATATCATGGTCAAAGTCACTTCCAAAAAAGACAAGAAAGAATCCGAGGTCCATACCTTGAGAAAATTCTCGAAGGCAGAGAAAGAGAAGGTAAGGTCAGCGTTTGCCGATGTGCAGGCCCAGACCGCTGAAAAAACCGCGCTGAACAGTCTGATCCAGGCCGGCTTCTTTGAGCAGAACAAACTGCTGGTAGATGCCGTTAGCGCCTACCAAAAAGCCATCAAACTGGAGCCCGGCGTACAAGCTTATCAGGAGGCGTATGACGCTTTCCTGCTCAGGACTGGAATCAAGGTCCCTGTTAAGAAATAAGATTCAGTATTAGTAGGCAGTAGGCAAATCCCGATCAAGATCGGGACAGTAGGCAAAGGACGAGTTACAGCCAATTCCGGTACGCCTCGGATGCATGGTTGCCTTGTATCTCAACGCCCGCACTTTGTCTACTGCCTATTGTCAATTGCCTACTGGTTCATTGCCTACTGCCATTTTGCCTACTGCCTATTCTTCAGTTTGGCCGGAAGCATTATTCTTCTATTTTTGTGCTCACAAGAAAATAAATCCCATGAGTGTTTTAGTAAATAAGAATTCCCGAGTAATTGTCCAGGGTTTTACCGGTTCAGAAGGGTCGTTTCACGCAGGTCAGATGATCGAGTACGGAACAAACGTTGTTGGCGGTGTAACTCCTGGCAAAGGGGGAACTGAGCATCTGGGACGGCCGGTCTTTAACACCGTAAAGGAAGCGGTGGTTAAAACCGGAGCGGATGTTTCCATCATTTTTGTACCGCCGGCCTTTGCTGCCGACGCCATCATGGAAGCCGCTGATGCCGGGATCAAAGTTGTTATTGCCATCACCGAAGGTATCCCTGTAAAGGATATGATGGTGGCCAAAAAATATATCCAAAGCAGAGGTGCGGTACTGATCGGCCCTAACTGTCCTGGTGTGATCACGCCCGGCGAAGCCAAAGTGGGTATCATGCCCGGATTTGTTTTCAAGAAAGGCAAGATCGGAATCGTGTCAAAGTCAGGTACACTTACCTATGAAGCTGCCGACCAGATCGTGAAGGCAGGCCTGGGGATCTCCACAGCCATCGGTATCGGCGGTGACCCCATCATTGGTACACCCACAAAGAATGCCGTGGAGCTGCTGATGAACGATCCTGAAACCGAAGCGATCGTCATGATCGGTGAGATCGGTGGTAACTATGAACCCGTTGCAGCACGCTGGATCAAAGAATCAGGTAACAAAAAACCAGTTGTAGGATTTATCGCTGGCCAGACCGCGCCCGCGGGAAGAAGAATGGGCCACGCCGGCGCCATTATCGGTGGAGCAGAAGACACCGCTGCTGCCAAGATGAAGATCATGCGCGAATGTGGAATTCACGTTGTTGAATCTCCGGCCGAGATTGGTGAAACAATGGTTAAAGTACTGTCGAAAAAATAATTTTTCAGGGATGACATCTGCCCGCTGGCGGATGTCATCTCTGCTTATCCTGTTCAGTGGTGCTCATAGTACTGCTTTGCCTCCCTCTCCAGATAGTATTGTAGTCTCTTCAATCCTACGATCAACCTAACGTGCTCAGCACTGGCATCCGGGTCGTCATTTTTATACACGACCTCGGCGAACAACCTATGGAACATATAGGTATATACCTCGCGCCCGTTCTTTCTGCGGGTTCCCAGTATAATACCCCTTCTCTTCATGAATCTGGCCTGCATCGATTCACTGAATACACTTAATAATAACTTGAGGAGCATACTTCAGAAAAGTTTCTGAGAGTAACTCATTTATCAGGCCAGCAGAAAAAGATGCTGAAATCAGCTCAAAAACACGATTTGTAGCTGGGAATATTCTTGAAATGGGAAAAGAGAAACCAATTGACAGTTGACAAATGGCAATTGACAACACGCGCAGCATAACAATCCAATACATGTTTCAAATGAAGAAACCTTTGACGGAACCATTGTCAATTGTCCCGATATTTATCGGGATTTGTCAATTGTCAACTAATTCACAGCAGGTTATTCGCCAGGTTGGCAAGCTCCGAGCGCTCTCCTTTTTCAAGGGTGATGTGCGCGTAGAGCTCATGGTCTTTCAGCCTGTCGATCAGGGTTGAAAGGCCATTGCTTTGTGAATCGAGGTAAGGTGTATCGATCTGGTAAATATCTCCCGTAAAAATGATCTTGGTGTTCTCACCGGCCCGGGTGATGATGGTCTTCACTTCGTGCGGTGTGAGGTTCTGTGCTTCGTCTACAATGAAACAGATGTTGGACAAGCTCCTGCCGCGAATGTAGGCCAGGGGTGTGATCACCAGCTTCTCCTGGTTCACCATCTCGGTGATCTTGGAGTATTCCTTGTCGGTTTCGCTGTACTGATTCTGGATGAACTTCAGGTTGTCCCAGAGTGGCTCCATGTACGGATTCACTTTTGACTTGATATCGCCGGGCAGGTATCCGATGTCTTTGTTGCTCAGGGGTACGATGGGGCGCGCGAGATAGATCTGTTTGTATTCACGTTTCTGTTCAAGGGCAGCAGCGAGGGCAAGCAGGGTTTTTCCCGTGCCCGCAACGCCCTGAATGGATACAAGTTTGATCTCGGGTTTAAGCGCTGCGTGAATGGCGAAGGTCTGCTCTGCATTGCGTGGCTTCACCCCATAGACAGACCGTTTCTCCACATGCTCGAGCATATTGTTGAGCGGATTGAAATACGCCAGCGCTGATTTTTTTCCGCTTCTGAAAATGTAGTAGTGATTTTTGAGCGCTTCGTTCTTGCCCAGCAGATCTTGCGGAGGGCAGTAACCTTTTTCGTAAAGCAGGTTGATCACATTGGCATCAACATCTTCGAAGATGGTTTTGCCGGAATACAACGAAGAGATGTTC
This sequence comes from Chryseosolibacter histidinae, assembly GCF_018598225.1. Taxonomy (GTDB): domain Bacteria; phylum Bacteroidota; class Bacteroidia; order Cytophagales; family Cyclobacteriaceae; genus Chryseosolibacter; species Chryseosolibacter histidini. Next base: position 4,639 of record NZ_JAHESF010000065.1, read on the forward strand.
TGAACCTTTCCCGTGGTGTAATCTTCAGCCTGCAGGCCCAGCGACTTCGCCTTGAGACGCAGGTTCACGTCTTTGGAAACGAGAATGATGCGTTTGTTCTTCTCCTCCTTCTGAAGTTGCAACGCCGAGTTGAGGATGCGGTGGTCTGCCTTCGATTCGTTGAAGACCTTGTTGGCATCCACAGCGCTGTGGGTATCCATCAATACTTTGAAGTTGCCTTTGCCTTTTCCGTTGATGGGATTCCACTGGTGGAGCAGTTGATTTTTGGCGAGCTTATCGATCAGCCGGATGAACTCCCGCGCTTCGAAATTTTTAGTGTCGTTCCCTTTTTTGAAGTTGTCAAGCTCTTCCAGTACGGTTATCGGAATACCGACGTCGTGTTCGTCAAAATTAAGGATGGAGTTGTGTTCATAAATAATTACAGACGTGTCGAGTACGAAGATCTTCTTCTCCTTCTTGGTTTTAGACATACTTCACAAAGAACTTGGTTTACGAAATGTAATGAATCAATCGGAAAGCTTGTACTTTTTGGATGATTATTTTTGGGTTAACTTTTTTCCGAAGGCGAGCGAGTAGAGGTCACCTTTTTCGTGTGGTGTAATATTCAATACATCGGCAAGCACGAGCAGCACCAGTTTTTTTGAAGCGTAGAATCTCTTGAGTCCGCTGAGCTCGATGAACTTTGTCAGCGTTATGGCGGGATGCACGTCGAGGTATTGCATGAGAAATCTTTCGTGCTCGCCGTAGTAGAAGCGAATGTCTTTTTTCTTTCGTGCGCGTTTCACGATCTCCTTCACCTCGCGGCTGGCCTTGATGCTTTGATCATTCACACGAACAAAAGACTCCTGCTGCCCACCCGCTGTCAGGTAGTGAGGTTTCTTCTCGCTCTCTTCAATGTCGTAGCGGATAATGGTGCGGGCATTGCCGATGGGAATGAACTGCTCCTGCACCGGAAGGCGCGGCCTGCACTTTTTCAGTGCTTCCTGGATCACGTGCGACTCATCTTCAGGATACTTCAATCCGGGCAGGCTTCCGTCATCGCCTACGCCCAGCAAGAGCGTACCACCTTTGGTGTTGGCAAAGGCGATCATTTCGCGAACGATCTTTTCAGGGTAAGCCGCCTTCCGCTTGAATTCAAGGGTACCGCTCTCGCCGAGGGCTACAAGCCTTCTGAGCTCCTGAACCTGCCGTGGATTGTAAGAAACGGATTCCTGCGGCCTGTTCATGTGTTGGATTTTCAGTTATACTTTCCCCTGATATCATCTTCATCATCATCTTCCGCCTCAGGCCTGGGAAGCGTGAACATGCTGCTGAGCAGGTCTTTGAACTGCAGCCCTGCCGTGAGATGATGTTTGCTAATTAAACTATATTCTGCGAGACCATGAAGCGCAAACTCCATTAAAAAGAGCTTGGTGCCGGCATCCTGTGCCTTGTGCAGGTCCTGGATCAGCTCCGTCAGCCCTGGCACACTCCTGATCTTTTTTTCAAACTCCGCCTGGTTCATGTCATGCAGCACATCAATGGTGTTGCCATCGCCAAACCAGTCCGTTACTTTTTTATAAGGACTTTTTTCCTTTTGCTTCCTGAACTTGTCAGGATCCGGAAAATAGTTGATGAACTGCGTGCGGATCGCCTTTCCTACAAGGTTCTGGGCGATGATGTTGGGGCCTTCCTGCTCACCTTCATATACGAGCTCTACTTTGCCCGTGATGGCCGGGATCACACCGATAAAATCAGCAACCCTGATCGACGTATTTTTTTCGTTGTTGATGATGCTTCTGCGTTCGGCGGCCGCCACAAGATTTTCATATGCGGAAATGGTCAAGCGTGCGGATACACCACTCTTGGCGTCAACGTACTCGCTCTTGCGCGCCTCGAATGCGATCTGCTCGATCAGGTCTTTGGCGATCTCATGAACGGAGATGGAACGCTGTGCTTCCTTCAGCCGTGCCTCCTGCTGTGTGATACGTTTGCCGATCTCCAGCGTCTTGGGATAATGGGTGATGATCTGGCTGTCGATGCGGTCTTTCAGCGGCGTAACAATGCTTCCGCGATTGGTGTAGTCTTCGGGGTTGGCTGTAAAAACAAACTGGATGTCGAGCGGCAGCCTGATCTTGAAACCCCTGATCTGGATGTCGCCTTCCTGAAGGATGTTGAAGAGCGCTACCTGGATGCGGGCCTGGAGGTCTGGCAACTCGTTGATGACAAAGATGCAACGGTTGGACCTTGGGATGAGCCCGAAGTGGATCACGCGCTCGTCTGAATACGGGAGCTTCAGTGTGGCCGCTTTGATCGGGTCAACATCGCCGATCAGGTCTGCAACGGACACGTCAGGGGTCGCAAGCTTTTCGGTGTAACGTTCGGCGCGGTGCAGCCACGTGATGGGAGTGTTGTCGCCAAGCTCTTTCACTTTATCGAGGCCATAACGTGACAATGGGTCCATCGGGTCGTCGTTCAACTCCGATCCTTCGATCACAGGAACGTACTCGTCCAGCAGGTACACCATCAGTCGTGCCAGCCTTGTCTTGGCCTGACCACGCAATCCCAGCAGGTTCACATCGTGCCCGGCAAGGATCGCTCTTTCAAGGTCAGGAATAACGGTTTCCTCGTATCCCCATATTCCTTCAAAAACAGTTTCTTTATTTTTCAGTTTCTGGATCAGGTTGTCGCGCAGCTCGTCTTTGATGGATTTGGGTTTGTATCCCGTTTTTTTGAGCTCTCCGAGTGTTTTACTTTTTGTCATTGCGTTGCTTGTGAACTATAGGTTTTTTCTTCTGTTGCGTTTAAAATCTTCAAAGACCAGGTTTCCCAATCCCTGCAGGCTGCTGTAATAAGCGTTGCCGTTGTTCGCTTTGGTAAACTCCCTTACAAAAGCTTTCAGGTAAGGGTCTGTAGCGATCATGAAGGTGGTCACAGGGATCTTGATCTTCCGCAGCTGGCTGGCGAGGGTCAGCGTCTTGTTGAGGATCTTCTCATCGAGCCCGAAAGCGTTCTTATAATAACGGATGCCCTGCTTGATGCAGGTAGGCTTACCGTCGGTGATCATGAAGATCTGTTTGTTCGAGTTCTTCCTTCTGCGTAGAATGTCCATGGCCAGCTCCAGCCCCGCCACGGTATTGGTATGGTACGGACCAACCTGCAGGTAGGGAAGGTCCTTGATCTCGATCTGCCAGGCGTCGTCTCCAAAAACAAGAATGTCCAGCGTGTCTTTCGGATATTTTTTAGTGATCAGCTCCGCCAGCGCCATGGCCACTTTTTTTGCAGGCGTGATCCGGTCTTCGCCGTACAGGATCATGGAATGTGAGATGTCGATCATCAGCACGGTCGAGGTCTGCGTTTTGAACTCGCTCTCCATCACTTCAAGATCATCTTCTGTGAGCATGAAGTTATCGAGGCCGTGGTTGATCTGGGCGTTCCTCAGCGAATCGGTGACCGAAAGCTGTTCGAGGGTATCGCCAAATTCATAATCACGCCGTTCTGTGGTCTGCTCATCGCCCCGGCCACTATGGGAGGTGTTGTGCTCTCCTGACCGCGTCTTTTTCAGCTTGCCGAAGATCTCTTCGAGCGCAGATTGCCGCAGGTTCTGCTCACTTTTGGCGTTTAGTTTAAACTCTCCCTTCGGACCTTCGTCCGTGATGTATCCCTTGCGCTTGAGGTCTTCGATGAAATCACCGATACCATACTCGCCGTTGGTCAATTTATGCTGCCGATCCACTTCGGTGAGCCATTGCAACGCTTCGGCAACGTTTCCCGATGTAATTAAAACCAGTTGCATGAACACTTTCAGGAGCTTATCGAAGTCGCTTTTGCCTTTTTCAGGCGGAGGGGTGTATTTAGAAAATCGGTATCCCAGCATGGCTTTGGTCTATCTCCCTATAAACCATTAATTTCTGAAATCTGTTTCGGCTAAGCCACTCATTTTTGATTTTTTTGGGAACGGATGTAATAAAGGGCCTGCCAAAACAAGAAAAGATCGCCATCAACGTTTTTACTTTGAGAGATCAAATAATGACGAATAACATGAAAAGATTAATGGCGGTATTGTTGCTGGTGGTATTCGTAACTGCTTCTTCATGTTCTTATTACACCTGTGCAACCTACGCGAAGGCGGAAAAGAAACCGTCTCGCGGGGAAGTGAAAATGTAGTCCGCAACACATTTAAAAGAAAAAGCCGCTTCCCCGCGGCTTTTTTTGTTCGTCCTGCTGCCAGTTCTTGAAATGATCAGGCAGCGGCCGTATGTTTTTTCTTTTCCTTCATTGTTCCGTAAATATAATCCCACAACGGTGAGGAGACCCCGAAAACATATTCTCCATGCTTGTAATGGTGAACGCTGTGGTTGATCCAGAGCACCTTCAGAAAGTTCTTGGGCGGCTGGTAGACGTGCACCATGTAATGCACCGAAAGGTAGAGTGCGTATCCCGAAAGGAAACCTGGCAGAAATGAGAATGCAAGGTCGCCCATGATGAGCCTGAACAGCAGCAACAGCAGTGTAGCAATGGTGATGCTCAGCAGTGGCGGCATGGCCAGCCTCTCTTTGTCTTTGGGGAACTCATGGTGAACACCATGCACGGTGTACTGGATCTTCTCTCTCAGCTTCGTGTAGGTGCCCATGTGAAACACGTAGCGGTGCGTGATATACTCCACCCAGGTGAAGACGAGCGCCCCCAGCATAAACATCGCTGCCGTGAGCCATACCGGAAGCGATGTATGGGTGATGCTCCAGTAGAGCAGTACGGCGGAATAGGTGAAAAAAATTGTAAGCGGAACGGCAATGTGCGTCCGTGATAACCTTTCTAGAATCGGGTTTTTGAATAATTGTCTAGAGCCCTTGTTTTTAGGAACATTGCGTTCGTTCCGTAAACCAGTAACATGATCCATAACCAAAGTGCTTGCGCAAATTTTAAAACAAACATTTTTTTCATTGGGGGGAATTATGTCAGGTTAGTCGACTTTGCGGCTGTCTTCTCCATGACCTGCTGATAATACGATTCATAGAGCGGCAGGATTCGCGAAATATCAAATTCTTTCGCCCGGCGCAGGGCATTTTCTTTAAACCGCGGTAAATTGTTCTTGTCGAGAACAAAAAGCGACTTCCTGGTCATATCCTCCACGTCGCCCACATTGCTTAAAAAACCTGTACCACCCTGAATATTCAGCTCAGGTAAACCGCCGGTATTGGTAGAGATCACGGGTACTTCGCAGGCCATGGCTTCCAACGCTGCAAGACCGAAGCTTTCTTTTTCCGAGGGCATGATAAAGAGGTCCGCCACAGAGAGCACTTCCTCCACGGCTTCAAGCTTGCCCAGGAACCGCACATCGTCGCAGATACCCAGCTCGCGGCACTGTGCTTCTGCCCGCACGCGCTCGGGGCCATCGCCGATGAGCAGCAGCTTGGCGGGGATCTCGTTATGAATATTGGCGAAGATCGTGATCACATCGCCTACGCGCTTCACTTTCCTGAAGTTGGAAGTGTGCACCACCAGCGCCTCGCCATTGGGGCAGATCGCTTTTTTGAAATGATCTTTCTTCTGCTTTTTGAATTTTTCAAGGTCGATGAAGTTCGGGATCACTTCAATATCGTTGGTGATCCTGAAAGACTGATAGGTTTCTTTCCGCAGGTCTTCAGACACTGCCGTGACACCGTCAGACTGGTTGATGCTGAACGTGACCACAGGTTCGTACGATGCATCTTTGCCTACCAGCGTGATATCTGTGCCGTGAAGGGTAGTGACTACGGGTATGGTGATGCCCTGGGTTTTCAGGATCTGCTTGGCCATGTAGGCAGCCGAAGCGTGGGGGATGGCATAATGAACGTGCAGCAGGTCGAGCCTTTCATTCTTCACTACATCTACCATCTTGCTGGCCAGCGCCAGCTCGTAAGGGGCATATTCGAACAGCGGATAAGAACGGATGTTTACCTCATGATAAGACAGGTTCTCATTCAGAAAATCAAGACGCGAAGGTTGAGAATACGTGATGAAATGGATTTTGTGCCCTTCTTTGGCGAGCGCTTTTCCAAGTTCAGTAGCTACCACACCGCTGCCCCCGAACGTAGGATAGCAGACGATACCGATTTTTATTTGATCCACAGATAAGGTTTAACAATTTTTTAACAACTCACCGGCCCCTCTACTCCATAGTCGCCCAGCTAAATTATTTATTGTGACCTGCCAAAAGTATCTGCCGGAGCGCTCACGGGCTTCTCCGGAGTGCTTTCAGCCGTCTTACAATAGTTAAATATGGACTGGTAGACCACATCCTGTATCCGAGAACGAATATTGGCGCTTAAAAGTTTATTGTTGGTCATGTCGGGATGCACCCTGTTGGAGAGAAAAATGTAAACAACATTGAACTCGGGATCCACCCACATGCATGTTCCGGTAAAACCTGTATGGCCGAACGTCTTGGGTGATGCCAGCATGGAAGTTGGCCCGTTCCATTCGCCCGGTGTCGGCTTGTCCCACCCGAGTCCCCTGCGGCTGTTCTCGAACTGCCTGCGGGTAAAAAGCCTCACGGTTTCGGGTTTGTAATATTGCAGCCCGCCGTACTTACCTTCCTGCAGCAACATTTGGCCCAGCTTGGCAAGGTCATTGGCGGTGCTGAACAGGCCTGCATGCCCGGCAACACCACCATGCATGGCGGCACCCTGGTCATGAACGTTGCCGATCAGCAGCGACCTTCTGAAGAGCTTGTCATTTTCCGTGGGCGCGATCTGCCGGATCGGGAACCGGAGCAGCGGGCGATAACCCGTGGTATAGGCGCCCAGCGGCTCGTACAGGTTTTGCGACAGGAAATCATCCATCGGCTGATTCAACATTCTTTCTGCCAGATGCTGAAGTATATAAAAGCCCATGTCGCTGTAGCGATAGTCGTACGGCGTGCGGTCTGGTTTCTCCCTGATCCTGGCTTTGACGACCCAGCTCCAGAGACTGTCTTTCATGGCAAGGGAGCCATACAGGTGATCGGCAATCACCAGCGGATACTGGGGCGAGAGCTTGTGACTGTAATACTCCGGCAGGTACGTGGTATCTTTCATGGTGTGCGCCCAGAAGGGAAGAAAAGGCCACAACCCCGCCTGGTGGGTGAGGATATCTTTCAGCGTAAAATCTTTTTTGTTGGAAGCCCTGAGCTCGGGCAGGTAGACCGATGCTTTTTTGTTGATGTCGATGAGGCCCTTCTCGTAAAGGAACATGGTGGTTTGCAACGTGGCTGTCACTTTCGTCAGCGATGCCAGGTCGTAGATGGTTTCGTCTGTGGCCGGCGCCTGTTTTTCGTACGTGAGGTATCCGAAGGCCCTGTCGTAAATAACTTTTCCTTCTTTGGCAATGAGGATCTGGCATCCCGGGGTGGCGCCGGTGCTGATGGCCTCCTGCGCGATGGCTTCGATCTTGTCGAGTGTTTTTGCGTCCATGCCGGCATCTTCGGGAAACGAATACGAGAGCCTGTCAAGCGCGGGGGTGCGGGTTGACGTTCCGGCCCGGATCTGCCCGAAGGCAACAGGCAGCACACCTTCGGCGGGAAGTGCTCCGAAAATGATCTGTGGCATGATCTCGAGCATCTCGGGCTGGTCTGTGTAGGCCGTGATCACCGCAGGGAACTGGTGTGCATAGGCCCTGAAGATGGTTGAGCCAAAATCACAGATAATGACCTCGCGATTGATGCGCGACTCCCTGAGCACAGGCAACAATGTGAGCAGTGTTTTTTCTTTCGTGTCGGGGAAAACCGCCACCAGTAACACCTGCTGTTGTGCCTGGATGGTTTCCGGCAGCCGCACGGTGTCTGATCTTTCCGTCACGTTCAGTTGTTTGGTCTGAACGTATTTTGAAACGCGCTCTGAAAAGACCGTTCCTTTCAGGCTATCGCCCGTAATGATGCAGGTGAAGGTCTTGTTCTCCAGCGAATGTATGGGCAGTGTATTGCGCTGGTTGGCGATGACGGTAGGTGCTGCTTTATAGATCTTATGCTGCAGTAACCGCGCTTCGGTGGTCACCAGCTTCGGATGGAGGTGATCTGTTGGCTGCTGTTTTTTAGAAAGTCCGGCGTCGTACTTCAGTGCCAGGATCTTTCTTACACTGCTGTCGAGCTGGGGAAGGAACTCCTTCTGCGTGCGCAGCATCTTTTTCATTTTCCGGATCACAGAAGCCACGTTGGCAGAGGTGACCAACATATCATTGCCGGCCTGAAACGCAAATATCTCGGCTTCTCCCGCACTGAGGGTGCCGGGTGACTCCATCATTTTTTCAACATCCACCATCATCAGGCCATCGTAGTTCATGTGCTCCCGGATCCACTCGCCGGCAAAGGCCGCGGAGAGGCTGCTGCCGGTGAACAGGTTTTTGATGGCGGTTTTCTTTTCTGAATAGAACATGGGCAGGTGTGCCGACGCCGGCATCAACACAGGCAGATGGTTTTTGAACAGTGTTTTAAACGGATAGGCCTGCGCCGAATCCACAGTAAGCTGCACGTTGGGGACCCCTTTCTGCACTTCGGTGACTCTCAGTCCTTGGATCGGAAAATATTTTGCGCCCGCCAGCACACCACCTGACCGCAGACCGTTCCAGAACGCCAGCGATTTGGAAGCCACGGACAGCGGATCTTCACCAAATGAGTAATTCGTTTCCCTGTTTTCCTGGATGGCAAGGTTGGCGGAGATAAATGTGAGGTGGATGCCCATCAGCTTCATGTGGCGGGCCATTTCATTGCCCATAAAAAAGATCAGGCTATCGTTGGCAACGGCTCCCAATACCTGGGGCAACGGATAGGCAAGGGCACTGTCGAGCCGGATGCCGGGGCCGGAGCTGCCATCGAGGCCGATGAGCAGGGGATACCGGGAGGCGGACTGAAGCTGTGTGATGATGCCGGCCTGTTTGAGGTTGTGCATAGATGTAAACACCACACCTCCCAGGGTACCCGCGCCGGCTTTGCTGCTGAGCTCGTCAAGGTCGGATTTATCGATATCGCCCGAGACGGGAACAACAAAGAGCTGACCGATCTTGTCGTCAAGGCTCATCTGCCTGAACACACTGTCTACCCACTGATCTTTCGATGTTTGTGCCTGGGCTGTGGAAGCCACCACAAACATTGCCAGAATGAACCCTGAAATCTTTCTTACCATGCCTTAGCGAAATAAAACGGTTACAGCCATAAATCTTCTTTTTTATGACCCTGAATTTATAAAATAGACATGAGACATGAGATATGAGACTTGAGATTTGAGAAGAATGCCTCCAATGTCTCATCCCGATGGTTATCGGGACTCATATCTCAGATCTCACATCTTATTGTCAGAAGCAAGAATCGCACCCGCTTCGATGGATGGCGTCAAGAATTCACCTAAATAGTTATTTCCGGCATTAGGGTCTGCGGGCAAATGAATTAATTTGCACGTTGAATCCCCGCTTTGCTCATGCCAGATATCATTCAGCTTTTACCTGATTCCATAGCCAACCAGATCGCAGCCGGTGAAGTGGTTCAGCGGCCAGCGTCGGCGGTTAAGGAATTGATGGAGAACGCCATCGATGCGGAGGCCACCAGCATCAAGCTCATTGTCAAGGATGCCGGCAAAACGCTGGTGCAGGTGATCGACAATGGCAAGGGCATGTCTGAAACGGATGCCCGCATGAGCCTGGAGCGTCACGCTACTTCCAAGATCAGAAAGACAGAAGACCTTTTCACCCTGCATACCATGGGTTTCAGGGGCGAGGCGCTGGCATCCATTGCCGCGGTATCGCAGCTGGAGATGAGAACACGGCCCGCGCAGCAGGAGCTGGGCACCGGCCTGGTGGTGGAGGCATCGGAAGTAAAAAAGCAGGAGCCGGTGGCCTGCGAGAAAGGTACCAGCATCAGTGTCAAAAACCTCTTTTATAACATTCCCGCCCGCCGCAATTTTTTGAAGTCGAACCCGGTGGAGCTGAAGCACATCATTGATGAGTTTCAACGCCTGGCGCTGGCCCATCCCGAGATCGCTTTTATGCTGGTTCAGGGAGATGAGGTGGTGTATGACCTGCAGCCCGGAAAGCTGAGCCAGCGGATCGTAGGAATTTTTGGCAAAGGATATCAGGAGCAACTGGCCGCCTGCCAGGAAGAAACCAACCTGACCCGGGTTAAAGGTTATGTGGGCAAGCCTGACTTTGCGCGCAAAACGAGGGGCGAGCAGTTCCTTTTTGTCAACCGCAGGTTCATCCGCAGCAACTACCTTCATCATGCGGTGATGAGCGCCTTCGAAGGGCTGCTCACGGACAACAGCTTTCCTTTTTATGTGATCTTCATCGAGATCGACCCCAAACACATCGACGTTAACGTTCATCCTACAAAAACAGAGATCAAGTTTGACGATGAGCGCGCGGTATATGCCGTGGTGCGTTCGGCTGTTCGCCAGGCCATCGGGTCTCATAACCTGACACCGGCCATTGACTTCAATGCCGACGTCAATATCCTTTCCAAGCTAAGCCAGTCGGCAGGGCAATCCAATGACGTTTATTTTGAAGAGCGTTTTTCTACCGCACTGCACCGGTCCAATACAGAGAACTGGGAGAAACTTTTTGAAGGCCAGCAGCGCCCGGCGGCAGTGGATCAGCAATCGGAGAAGCCGAAAGAGGTGCAGACCCTGCGTTTCGAAAGTGCGCTGAACAGCCCGGCGGCGGAACAATCTTTGCAGGAGGAGAAGTTTTTATTTCAGCTTCATCAGCGGTATCTCGTCAGGCCGGTGAAGTCGGGCATGATGATCCTCGATCAGCAACTGATGCACGAAAGGATCCTCTTCGAACGTTTTTTAAATCAGCTCCGGAACAAGTCGGCGGAGAGTCAGCAGAGCCTGTTTCCGCAAACCATTACTTTGAGCGCGGCAGATTTTGCGCTGGTGATGGAGATGGAGCAGGAGATCACGGCGCTGGGTTTCCGTTTTGAGGTATTCGGTAAAAATACGCTGCTGGTGAATGGTATTCCGGCCAACCTCTCATCGGGTAGGGAAAAAGAGCTGTTTGAGGGCTTGCTGGAGCAATTCAAGATCAACCAGTCTGAGCTGTCACTTCCGCTGAAGGAGAATCTTGCCAGGGCTTTGGCGCGGCGGGCCTGTATCAAAAGCGGGCAAAAGCTTGTGAAAGAAGAGATGCAGTCGTTAATTGAAAGCCTCTTCGCCTGCTCAACGCCCAACTATGCGCCAGACGGCAGGCCGACTTTTTTTATTTTTGAGCTGGGTAAAATTGAAAGTTATTTTAGCCGTCAATAAAAAAGTAACGTACTAATAAAGGAATTTAAAACGTAGCAGATGTTCAGAATTACCCCGGTTGTCAGGAACCTAATCATTATCAACGCGGTTGTTTTTATCCTGCAGGGCATTTTGCCGTTGACAGATTATCTGGCATTGTATAACGTCAAAACGCAGCTCTTCAAACCCTACCAGTTATTCACGTACATGTTCTGCCATGGAGATTTTTTCCATGTTTTCTTTAACATGTTATTGCTGAGCTTCATGGGTCCGATCATGGAAGAGTTCTGGGGGCAAAAAAGGTTTCTTATTTTCTATACGATCACCGGTATTGGCGCAGGTATTTTCAATATCCTGATCGATATGTTCTTTGGTGTGGGATCATTTGCTGTCATGATCGGTGCATCTGGCGCTGTTTATGGGGTTATGACCGCCTTTGGTGTAACATTTCCAAATATGGAGCTCAGGTTAATGTTTCTACCCGTATCTTTTAAAGCCAAGTACATGGTGATGGTGTTGGGAAGTATTGCTATATTCTCAGGACTTAGACCGCAGGCTGGTGACAATACGGCGCACTTTGCGCACCTGGGGGGTATCGTAGTGGCCATTCTGTTCCTCCAGTTCTGGCGGGGCAGGGGCGATTGAGTTTATTTTTTGATAGTGTATGTTAGAGGAGTTCAAGAACGCATTTCAACGGTACAACAACGCACACGTACAACTGATCATCATCAATGTGGTGATCTTTATGATGATGGGTGTGCTTTATGTTCTGGCCAAGATCGCCGGAACGCCACAGCTATTTACCCTCGTCTATGACCAGTTCACGCTGCCGTCAGTGCTCAGCGAGTTCATCAGGGAACCCTGGACATTACTGACCTATTCCTTTGCGCATTACTTCAGCTACGAATTTGGCGACATCGGCATCTTTCACATTCTGATGAACATGCTCGTTTTCTACTGGTTCGGTAGACTGTTTGTTGAATATCTCGGAAGCGATAAGCTGATAGCACTTTATGTGCTCGGCGGACTTGCCGGCGGACTGTTGTATATCGGTCTGTATAACACGGTGCCTTACTTCATTGCTCAACCCAGCAGCCTGGTGGGCGCATCAGCCGCTGTTTATGCGGTGGTGGTGGCAGTGGCTACATTGCTTCCGAACTATACTTTCTTCCTGCTCTTCCTCGGCCCGGTAAGGATCAAATACATCGCAGCCTTTTATGTGGTGATCTCATTTCTCAGCGCTGTTGGCTCCAATGCAGGCGGCAACATCGCTCACCTTGGTGGTGCATTGATCGGCTTTGTTTATATGAAGCAGCTTCAGTCAGGCGTCAACTGGGGCAACTGGATCACCGTCACCATAGACTGGTTCAAAGATCTCTTCAAGCCGCGGGCCAGGGTCAAAGTATCGTACCGTAAAGAGGGCGACGCACAGCAGAAATCAAAAGGCAAACCCTCCGTATCGCAGGATGAGCTCGACGCCATCCTGGACAAGATCTCGGCAGGGGGCTACGAAAGCCTCACCAAAGAAGAGAAGGAAAAGCTCTTCAACGCCAGCAAGAAATAAATAATACCGTTAACGGATGATCATCGCATTGGCGATCCACTGATACGCCAGGATGCCGAAGATGTAGACCGTTCCCAGGATGCCGATGCCGTAATGGAAAACCGCATCGAGTATGGCACCCAATCCGATGAGTGCCATGAGTATGGTGTAGGCAACCAGGATCCGCTTCGAGCGTTCTTTTGCGGGATTGAACATCGATGCCAGCGGGATCATCATGGTAAGTCCACCGATCGCCAGCATGGCAAACACGAAATCACCCGTGAACAGGAACAACACTCCGCCAATTAATCCCACAGCCAGCGATATACCTACAAAGTTGGATGACTGGATCTCTTCGTGAGTCAGTGCGAAACGGCCGTATACATTCAGACGCAGAAAAAGATTTGACAACGGCCCGATGATCCAGGTAGAGATCGCAAACAGGATATATAAATAGACGATGGGTGTAATGAACACGCCGAGGCCTGGATTGCTTGCCGCGATCTTGTTCAGGAGCTGGATGCCGAAATACAGACCGAGTACCACAGCCCACTGACCTTTGCCTTTCATGTTGCCCACCCAGAATGCATACTTCAGGAACAGCCGGTAGAACCAGTAACGCGACTTGAGGCCTTCCACAAGCCCTGCCTTGGCATAGGTAAAATCCGGATTGATCTTCAGCGCTTCGCGGAAATGTTCCAGCGCCTTTTTGTGCTCGCCTTTTTCCAGCAACCCCCAGCCCAGGTTGGTGTGGGTTACTTCGTTATACGGATCTTTTGAAAGCGCTTCATGAATGGTGGTGTAAGCTTCGTCTTTTTTGTCGAGCTTGAAGAAAGCAGTTGACCGCGCATTGAGGCACGTGAGGTTGTCAGGGTCAACAGACAACCCCTGGTTGGCATTGTCAAGCGCCTGCTGCCATTCACGCTGGTTGATCTTGATCAGCGCCAGCAGCCCGAAGTATTCAGCGTTGTGCGGCTCGAAGGCAATGGCGCTGCGCATCATCTTCTCCGATTCCTTGAGCTTGTCATCTTTGAAGAGATAAAAAGCATAGAGATAAAGAAAAAAATCGTTGTCGGGCTCTTTCGCGATAGCCTGCTGGATAAAGTTGATGGCTTCCTTCTGGTTGTTCTGCTCCGACTGGCAGATCGACAGCAACGCCAGCGCCTGTGCACGATTGGGCTCCAGGGTGAGGGCTTGTTTCAGTTCTTTCTCCGCATCCTGGTATCTTTTCAGCTTGATGAGCTGGTTGGCGCGTTCTAGCAGGGAATCGATCATTTTTTGATTTTTAAAAAGTCAAGGATCTCGTCGTACAGGCCTGAGTCGTTGGCGTACAACGCGTAATTGCGTGCCGTGGTGAACCATTCTTTCGTAGAAGGTTTCACCTGTTTGATGGCGTTAAAAAGGTCTTTGTTCTGGATGGGCTGCGGTACTCCTTTTTCGAAGGACTCGCGCAGCTTCTCTTCGATGGCTACGTCGATCAATGCTTTCAGGTCTGCGCCGGAAAAATCCTGGGTCTGTTTGGCGAGCAGCGCATAATCGATCTGCCCCAGCGGTTTATCTTTTAGCAGGATCCGGAGAATGCTTTCTCTGCCTTCCGCGTCAGGTGGCTGAACGAAGATGATGCGGTCGAACCTGCCAGGTCTCCTGAAGGCGGCATCGAGGTGCCACGGTGCGTTGGTGGCGCCGAGGATGAGCAGGCCGTCATTGGAAGCCTGCACGCCGTCGAGCTCTGTGAGAAACTGATTGATGAGCATCTTGCTGGCGGAGTGCCGCATGTCTGAGCGGCTTGCGCCGAGTGCGTCGATCTCGTCGAAGAAGATCACACACGGTGTCTGCCTGCGGGCCAGCTCGAAGATCTCGTGCAGCTTCTTCTCGCTGCTGCCGATCCACATGTCGAGCACATCGTGAATGCCGATGGAAATAAAAGCTGCGTTGATCTGCCCCGCGGTTGCCCGGGCCAGGTAAGTTTTGCCGCAGCCAGGAGGACCATACAGCAGAATGCCGCCACCGATCTTTTTTCCGTAAGCCTTGTAGTGCTCGGGATATTGCAGCGGCTGAATGATCTTGATCTTAATCTCCTCCTTCACCTTGTTCATGCCACCCACGTGATCGAAGTTGATGGCCGGTTTCTCGAGCTTCTCGAAACTGTCTTCCAGCGACTCGATGATGTCGTCCACACTTCCGCCGGCGGTGTTGGCGCCCCTGAGATGTTTGTCGAGCTCCTCGTCGTTGGCTGAAGGATTGATGGCGAGCAGGTTCTTGTAATGCTGCATGGCCTTGGCCGGTTCATCGTTCTTTAAAAGCGACTTGCTCAGCAACAACAGCAGCGGCGCATTGCTGGGTTTGCGTTCCAGCAGCTCTTCCAGTATCACAATGGCGGCGGAATATTTCTGCTGCTCGTAAAAAGCTTTTGCAAGGCCGGTGCGCGCCTGCTCATTGGAAGGATCTTTGTCAAGAATGATCTTGAACTCAGCCTCTGCTTTGTCTGCCTGCTTCGCGTTCAGCAAAGCTTCTGCCAGCATCAGCCTGAGCAACATGTTATCGGGTGAAAGTTTCAGCGCCTCCCGCAGATTGTTAAGAGCATCTTCCTGCATCATCTCTTTTTTTGGAAAGATGCAGGAATTTCGGTTTTGCAACAAGATTTTATTTGTATAAAAGAAGCCGGTAGTCAGAAGGAAGGACAGAAAAGGAGTAAGGAGTAAGAATTAAGGAGTAAGGAGTGAGGAGGGCTTCTGTTCGGATGTTTGGTTTGCTTTCAAGGATTGACTTCGAACATTGGTAGAATGACAAACCACAAAGTTGTTTGCCAGGGAACAAGACTATGATGTAACACATTTCGTATTCGAGGGCCTCCTGACTCCTTACTCCTGGCTCCTTACTTCTTTTTGTCTATAGATCCATAAAATCTTTCACGGTGCTGATGATCTCCGCAGACTTCTCCTCCTGTACGAAGTGGCCGGCATCATCGAAGACAACGACCCTGGCATGAGGCAACCGCGATTTCCATTTCTCCAGCGCGGTGGGCGGGATGAACTTGTCTTTCATTCCCCAGAAAAATAAAAAAGGTTTGTGCCGAAGGATGTCGAGCTGTTCCCAGTGTTGCTGCCACCAGGGTGAGGCGTCGATGAGCTCCCGGGAGAAAGCATAAGCGGCAGTTCGCTCACCTTTTTTCAACGCGTGTTTATAATGATCGTGCACTTCGGGGGTCAACAACTTTTTGTTGCCATAAGCTGCGGGCATGATCACCGTTACCGGGAAATTGAAACGGAGGTAAAGCATGCGGCCCAGCCACGTGCTCATCAGCTTTGCCGGACCCGTGTAATGCTTATCGTTCGCCAATGACCACATCCATGTGTTGAACAGTATGATGCGATTGATGTTGTCCGGATGGTTAATGGCGTAGCTCATGGCGATGCCTCCGCCAAAATCATTGGCCATGATGGAAATATTTTTCAGTGCGAGCTGCGAGATGAATTTTTCCAGCCGCGAGGCATGAGCCTGGCAGGTATAATCCGCAGCAGCAGGTTTGTCTGAAAGCCCGAAGCCCAGCATGTCTATGGCGATGCACCTGAACCTGTCCCGTAGCCCTTTGACTACCTCACGGTAGCCGAATGACCACTCCGGTGTGCCGTGAACAAACAGGATGATGTCTCCGCTGCCTTCATCGATATAATGAAGGGAGTGACCGTCGATGTCTATCCACCTCGATTGAAAGGGATAGCGTTTTTTGTTAAGCCATGAAGGTTGCGTGTGGTTCATTCGATGTATCGGTTAATGAGCTGGTGTGCGAGTTTTTTCAGCGGTGTTGTTTCATCCTGCAGGTACAGGATCACCAGACCGTCGATCTGGGTGAGGAAGAGTATGGCTTCAAGTTTGGGATTCGGGTATTTCAGTTTCCTGAATACTTTTTCAAAAACGGCGGTGACAGTCGTGGTGATCTGCCGGAACTGGTCTTCCACAGTGCGGATCACCTGCCCTTGCAGCCTTACAGCATGAAGCAGGCGCCAGAATTCCTTGTGCTGTTCAATGATGGCCACGGTGGTAAGCACATGCGTACGGATGGCTTCCGCCGGATCGGTGATGGTGTCATAACTTTTCATGGAGCTGGCAATATCGGCAGCGCCCATGCTGACCATTTCACGGAGCAGCTCCTCTTTACTGGTGAAGAAGTTATACATCAGGCCCTGTGAAACGCCCGCGGTTTTTGCGATGAGGCTTACGGGCGTGGAAGCATATCCCTGCGTGGCAAAAAGCGTCAGCGCAGCCTGTATGATGTCCTGTTTTTTGTTGTCCTGTTTCGGCATGGTAGGTATATGAACGTTCATTCATGTTAAAAGTTACTTTTTACCGGAGGTTTTTATTGTCTTAGGTATGCCTTCGTAGCAGAAAAAAGAAGTAAGGAGTAAGAAGTAAGAATTAAGGAGAAGGAGGCTTCGTTTGAGGAATGTGACTTTGTTTGCAAGGATGGACGTTGAAACCTGGTGGTAGGAGAATACTGCAAGAAGTTGTTTCAGAGCACAAGACGATGATTTGACACTTGTTGTATTTCGAAGCGCTCCTTACTACTTACTACTTACTTCTGGCTACTTTTTCTTAGCATTCTCCCCATAAAACATAAAGAGCAGCGGGATCAATTCACTCGATTGAAGCTCGTAGATGATGTCTTTATTTTTTTCGTTGAAGATGGCCAGCAAACGATAGTATTCTTCTTCTGTGAGGTTGTAGTCTTTTATGATCTTGTCTTTTACTTCCGGATCGTTTACAATGTCAACGTAATTACGCGCTTTGTAATTCTCGCGCTGCACTACCTTGAGCTTCTTTCGCTCTTTTTCATATTTGGAGAATCGTGAGATCGGCCCGCTCATCACATACCCTGGTCCGAAGGTCTGAAGGCCCTGGAAGCCTGGCGTTTCTGTGAAACTTTTGTTGAGCGTGGGATTTTTCCAGGGACTTTCAGGGGGCAATTTCTTCAGCCAGGGCATCAGTGTTTCAGATTCGATCACCACGGGCTGCAACGTTTTATGCTCTTCCGTCAAAAAAATGATCACCACCTCTTTCACCCATTTCACCGGGCGCACTTTTGTATAATATCCCACCCGGGAGAAGACCAGGGTGTCGGTGTCATTTGCGCTTAGGCTGAAATATCCTCGGGCATCGGAAACGGTTCCTTTGCCGGACCTTTTAACGGTAATGTTCACGTCGAGCATGGGCTGCATGGTGGCGGAGTCGGCTACCATGCCGGTAAGGGTTATCTGGGCGCAGGCGTGATCCGCCATGGCCATGACAAAGGCCAGTAAAAGAAGTACTCGCAAGGATCGGAGATGCATGCAAAAGGGTCTCGTAATACCATGATGTATAACGGCCGCTTTTAGTTTTAATTGTGGGGAAAAATAGTCCACGGTCTACAGTCGACGGTCCACGGCTGTTTCCCCCAATGGCTAACGGAGTTTTCTATTCTTGAAGGTACGAGTGCGTTTGAGATAGCTTCGGATATTGGTGTTGCTTGTTGGTGAAGAACACCAACAAGGGCCGGGGTAATCGTCGGACCACTGCCCTGCGCGCTGCTCCCTGCGCAGTGGTCTGACGACTGTTAGTGGGCCGCCTGCGAAACGTCAACTTTGCTCTTGACGGGTTTCAGCATCAGTACAAAGGGCACGCACAGCAGAAAAAACACGCCGATATAGATAAACACGTCCATATAAGTCAGCAGCATCGCCTGACGGGTGGCGAGCACATCCAGCATCTTGTTGGCTTGTTGTGTTGCCTGGTCAAGGGTGGAGCCGTGTGCGAGGAAGTTGGCTTTCATCGCGGTAAGCCGTTGCTGTACATCCAGGTCATAAGGCGACAGATGGTTGATGAGGTCTGCGCGGTGTTGTACACTTTGCCGGCTGATGAACGTGCTGATAAGGGCAATGCCGAATGATCCACCCAGCTGCCGCACCATGCCCGTGAACGCTGCTCCCTGCCCGATATCTTTTCCTTTCAAGGTCGACAGGGCAAGCGTTGTCACTGGCACGAACAACAATCCGAGGCCGATACCCCGTACCATCAGGATGAAGAAGAAATCACTTTCCCCGGTGAACGGTGTAATGATCGTATAGGCCCATAGGCTGTATCCAAAAAATATAGAAAATCCGATGGCGATCAAATATTTCTGAGAGACTCCTTTCTGCAGCATCCTGCCTACGAACGGCATCATTAATCCTGTGGCGAGAGAGCTTGGTACCAGCAGCATTCCAGCTTTCAGGGCGGTCCATCCCAATGAGTTTTGGGTGAACAGCGGGATCACAAATGTAGATCCGTACAAACCGAATCCCAGGATAAAAGACAACACGGTGCCGATGGCGAGGTTTTTATTTTTCAATACCCTCAGGTCCACAACAGGTTGTTCGGCCACCAGCTCGCGCCAGATGAAAAAGTATACACCGAGAACTGCGACGATTGCAAAAACGATGATGCTCGTATCTGAAAACCAGTCGTGCTCCTGGCCTTTCTCGAGCACGTATTGCAGCGACCCTACCGCGAGGATCAGGAAGAAAATTCCCAGCCAGTCGACCTCCGACGCACTTCGTTTGCCGCCGTAGTTCGGACTTTTCACATACTGAAGCGTGAGGAAGGTGGCGATGATGCCGATGGGGATGTTGATGTAAAAAATATACGGCCACGAAAAATTATCAACGATGTATCCGCCGAGGGGTGGCCCGAGCGTTGGCCCCACAATAACACCCATGCCGTACAATGCCTGGGCCATGCTCCGTTTCTCCGGCGGGTATACTTCTGTGATAATGGTCTGCGACGTAACGAGCAATGCCCCTCCGCCCAATCCCTGGATAAACCGGAAAAATACCAGCTCCCAGATCGACGTGGCATTTCCGCACAGGAATGACGCGACTGTAAAAATAATAATGGAAGCCGCAAAATAATTCCGGCGCCCGAACTGCTGCGACAGCCAGCTCGTCAACGGTACGATGATCACGTTCGCGATCGCGTAAGCCGTAATAACCCAGCTCACGTCGTTCAGTGTAGCGCCCAGGTTTCCCTTCATTTCATTCAGCGCCACATTCACGATCGTGGTATCAATGATCTCCAGCAGGGCGCACATGATGGCCGTGACCGTGATGATCACCCTGTTAAAACCGTATTCAACCAATGATTCCTGTTGCATCGGGAGTTAGATATGAGATTTGAGACGTGAGTCCCGATAGCTATCGGGATGAGACAATACCAGGCCCATCGCTTTCTAGTTTAAGTGAACATCCACGTATACGTTCATGCCGGCCCGCAGTGTTTTGTTCGCATCTTTTTTCTGCAGCACGATCTTGACAGGCACACGCTGTACTACTTTCACAAAATTGCCTGACGCATTGTCGGGTGGCAGCAGTGAGAACTTGGCGCCGGTAGCCGGAGAAATACTCTCTATTGTTCCTGTGAAAGTTTCCCCGGGAAACGCATCTACTTCTATGTCGACTGCCTGACCTGTTTTCATTTTTTCCAGCTGAGTCTCTTTGAAGTTAGCTACTACCCATTTATCGCCTTCATCTATCAGCGCGAACAGCGATTGCCCGGCCTGAACGAGCTGGCCCAGCTGAACATTTTTGCGGGAGATCACACCATCCACCGGGGCAGTAATGTATGCGTACGACAATTGGAGCCTGGCAAATTCAAGGTTGGCTTCTCTTTCTTTGACAATGGTTTGTGCGAGCGAAATATTGCGCTGGCTTACGGTACTTTGCGATCTTCTGGCCGATGCTTCGCGGATCAGCGCCTCACGCTGACGTTCGGCAACCTCCAGTT
>NZ_JAHESF010000066.1 GCF_018598225.1 Chryseosolibacter histidinae
TCCCTGACTTTCCAAACGTAAGCTGCCGTTTTATGACTGGCAAAGATCTGTTTCAGCTGCGTTTCAATCTCCGATGGCCCGTTCATCTGACTTCCGTCGAAACCTGTCACATTTCCATTGTCAGTGAACAAAGAAGCCATCCCCCGGGCATCCTGCTTATTCCAGCAGGTAAGAAGGGTTCCGTGCAATTTTTCTATTGGTGCATTGTCCATGATGCCCTTTATTTAGTTGAATATCCTGTGATCTGGCGACAAAATCAGTGCCTTCAATATGAGCGGCATTAGTAGCGTTAAACTGCCGCGAGCACGGGTTCGTTCAACTTCACTCACGGGAATTTAATCGGCCGATTACGTTTGAAACGAATCACCATTTTTTATTTTTGATGCTGAATCTTTTTCTCAATGATAAAATCCTTTCTCATCGTATTGTCGATCCTGTCTTCGGTATTTGTTGCACAGGCCCAGAGCTCCGCATCGCTTCCTTACTACGATCCAACATGGTCTAAGCCGTATGAGCCCTTCCGCATTGCCGGCAACGTCTACTATGTGGGCACCTATGACCTGGCATGTTACCTGATCACAACCCCTGAGGGACATATCCTGATCAATTCAGGGCTGGCGGAATCTGCCGCGATGATCCGAAAAAGTGTTGAAACGTTGGGCTTCAGATTTTCAGACATTAAAATCCTGCTCACCACGCAGGCGCATTACGACCATGTGGCCGGCCTGGCGCAGATCCAGAAAGAGACCGGTGCAAAAATGATGGTGAACGAAGCTGATGCCCAGGTGCTGGCGGATGGTGGCAGCTCCGATTTTATCTTCGGAGGCAAGGGTAGCATGTTCACCCCGGTGAAGGCTGACCGGTTATTACACGATGGTGATACGGTAAAGCTAGGAGGCACCAAGCTGCTGGTGCTTCACCATCCCGGTCACACCAAGGGATCTACCAGTTTTATGCTCGATGTCAAAGACGAGAAACGCTCCTGGAAAGTGCTGATCGTGAATATTCCTTCCATCCTTAGCCAAACCCGTATCTCCGGTATGCCGGCGTATCCGAACGTGGGCAAAGATTATGACTATACGCTGAAGTCTTTAAGGAAACTACAGTTCGATCTTTGGGTAGCCTCTCACGCCGGCCAGTTCGGGCTGCATGATAAACGCAAAGAGGGTGATGCTTACCGTCCGGAGATCTTCAACGACCGCCCTGCATTCGAGGCTTCCATCAACAGTGTTCAGCTCGACTATAACAAACGACTGAAGAGTGAGCGATCGAAATGACCGTTCCGCTGATGATCGGGTGCTGGTAAAGCTAGTCCGTTAAGCTTATTTTGCCACATGTTTACACGTGAGCAGGCATCGCGGATCAGGCAGGAATTCTGGACTACTTTTGGCCGGTACATGAGTCCCATTCCGTCGGCCGAGGGCATGAAGACCAACTGGGTAAACTACCATACAAGATTGAAAGATGTGTATTTCCGGATGGATGCAGGGCAACGCTCAGCTGCTATCTCCATTTCTATGGAACACACCGACCCCGATATTCAGGAGTTGTATTTCCGGCAATTCGTCGAGTTCAAAAGTCTGCTGCACGCCGTACTGGAAGAGGAGTGGCACTGGCAATTGAAGGTGCCGCTGGCCGATGGCAAAATAGTGAGCAGGATCTATAAAGAGCTGCCGGGTGTTTCCGTCATGAATAAAGACCAGTGGCCTGAGTTGATCTCCTTTTTTAAACCGCGGATCATAGCGCTGGACAGTTTCTGGGCCGATGCGAAGTACAGCTTCGATGGGCTGCGGTAGAACTTTTACATATTCATGATTACATCTTTTTGCAGATGGAAATGTGTATCAATTTCTTTTCCTTAAATTGGAGTGACACGTATCCCGCGGGTTAACATTACCTTAACAAATACCAAAAAAATGAAAGCCGTTGTCTACGAAAAATATGGAGCACCCGATGTTCTTGAATTAAGGGAAATTGAAAAACCGGTACCCCAAGACAATGAGATATTGGTGAAAGTGTACGCCACAACGGTAACGGCAGGCGATTGGCGTATGCGTAAGGCCGATCCCTTCCTGGTAAGGATCGTGAATGGCATCTTCAAACCCTCCAGGACAAAGATCCTGGGATTTGAGCTGGCCGGTGTGGTAGAGGAGGCTGGCAAAGATGTTAAGACGTTCAAAAGAGGTGACAGTGTTTTTGCGTTCTGCGGATTCAAGTTCGGCGCCTACGCAGAGTACAAATGTTTGCCAATAGATCAGCGTCTGGCCCTCAAACCTTCTAACATGACTTTCGAGGAAGCTGCGGCCGTTCCCATAGGCGCGCTCACCGCGTTGCAGTTTTTGAAAAGCGCCGGCGTGAAGAAAGGCAACCAGGTGTTGATATACGGAGCGTCGGGAAGTGTGGGTACGTTTGCCATTCAGATCGCAAGGTATTATGGTGCAACGGTGACTGCCGTGTGCAGCACTGCGAACGTGGATCTTGTAAAGTCGCTCGGTGCAGACCAAGTAATCGATTATACCAAAGAAGATTTTACAAAGCTGGACTCAAAGTTCGATATTGTGTTTGATGCCGTGGGAAAAACCTCGAAGTCGGCCTGCAAGAACCTGTTGAAGCCTGACGCAAAATACATCTCCGTAACAGGCCAACCAAAAGCGAACCCCGATGACATGCAAGTGTTGAAAGAAATGATCGAGGCAGGCAAGCTGAAGGCGGTGATCGACCGCAAATACACACTCGGTCAGATCAGGGAAGCGCATACATACGTTGAATCGTTCCGAAAAAAAGGGAATGTGGTAGTCAGTGTGTCTGAAAGATCATCGGCGCTGACAGCATGAGCACTTATACAATCATCGATTACGAAGATCGTTATCAACCGGCATTCAGAGAACTGAACATCAAATGGCTTGATCAGTACAACCTTACCGAAGCCCATGACCTCGAGATCCTGGCTGATCCGCGAAAAACCATCCTCGACAACGGAGGCTTTATCTGCCTGGCGAGCGACGAAGGACAGATCGTTGGCTCAGCGGCGCTCATTCACGAGCACGATGGAATTTATGAGCTCGCAAAAATGGGCGTAGCCGAATCGCACCGGCAAAGAGGCATCAGCAGGTTGTTGCTGGAAACATGCCTGACAAAAGCGAAAGCGCTCAACGCTACGAAGGTGATCCTCTTTTCCAATCATCAGTTGAAGGCCGCGCTGGGCCTGTATGAAAAATATGGCTTCCGCTATGTGCCCGTAGCGGATTCTCCTTTCCTCACCGCCGATATTAAAATGGAGCTTATCCTGTAAAGCGGAAACCCGCATTTAAGGATGACATCCTTTTGAAGGATGTCATCCTTTCAAATACTGACGCATATCATCGGTTTTGCATGATCGATTTGCATCGAAATGATGATCGATATCATTCGGCAGTTTTGAGATGGCCTTTATATTGGGCCGTGCAAGATACATCATAACCCATCAGCTCCCCTTTGTTTCTTATAAGAGGTGTGACTGCCGGACAAGTTATGCGCGTAACCGGTTCTACTAAATTAGGTGCCGGCCGTTGCTGCAGGTGAAAACATCTGCAGAAGTAAAGCTAAAATCTCTCAAAACAATGCCTGTATTGTAGACAATATCACCGATGACCTTAAGCGCTTATATTATGGATATGGAAATTCTTATGGATAAAGAGATCCCCTTACCCCGTTGCAGATTTTGCAAAACCCCATTGACGCACACCTTTGTTGACCTGGGCATGTCTCCCTTGTGTCAGGATCATGTAAAGCCCGAGGAGCTCAACCGGATGGAGCCCTTCTATCCGTTGCACGTGTATGTATGCGACCAGTGTTTCCTCGTGCAGCTGGAGGAGTTCGTAGCGCCTGCGAAGATCTTTGATGATTACGCTTATTTCTCCTCTTATTCTTATTCGTGGCTGAAGCACGCCGAACAGTACGTCAATATGATCACTGACCGGCTCAGCCTCACACCTGAAAATTTCGTGGTGGAGCTGGCCAGTAACGATGGCTACCTGCTGCAATATTTTGTAGAGAAGAACATCCCCGTGTTGGGAATAGACCCTGCCGCCAATGTAGCAGCGCAGGCCATCAGGAATGGAATCCGTACAGAGGTAGAGTTCTTCGGCAATCGTGTGGTACAAAAACTGGTTGATAAATATGGCAAGGCAGACCTTCTGCTCGGCAATAATGTGCTGGCACACGTACCCGACATCAATGATTTTGTTTCAGCAATGAAGTTGATGCTGAAGCCGCAAGGTACGATCACGATGGAATTCCCGCACCTGCTCAGGCTCGTGGAAGGAAATCAGTTCGACACCATCTATCACGAACATTTCTCCTATCTTTCTTTTACCACAGTGTCCAGGATCTTTGCGTACCATGGCTTGTCGATCTTCGATGTTGAAGAGCTCGCCACGCATGGTGGATCGCTTCGCATCTATGCAAAACATGCGGATGACGAATCGCGAACCCTGAGTCCCGAAGTGATGCGACTGCTCGTTATGGAGGATGAGGCCGGTCTTTGTTCGCTCGCTTACTATCAGAATTTTTCTGAAAATGTAAAAGAGACCAAACGTAAGATCCTCGAGTTCCTGGTCACAGCCAAACGCAACGGCAAACACATCGCCGGATACGGAGCGCCGGGCAAAGGCAATACGTTGCTGAATTACTGTGGCATTCGTACTGATTTTATTGATTACACGGTTGACCGTAATCCACACAAGCAGGAAAATTACCTGCCGGGAACGCTGATCCCGATCCACCATCCCGATCGCATCAGGGAAACGGCACCAGACTATGTGTTCATCCTTCCATGGAACCTGAAAGATGAAGTCATGGAGAACCTGTCGTTCATTGATGAGTGGGGCGGAAAATTTGTGGTGCCCATTCCGGAACTGGAAGTGTACGACGCTAAAACCATTCCCGTCTACGACTGATACGCGGCTGTGCTCACGCCGTCAACAAAGGAGCGGGGCTTCGGGAAACCGGAACTCCGCTCATGCTATTATGGGGCCACTATACAATGGATTCGATAATTATGTCGATCTTGGCGCTGCCGGACTCTTGCTCGCGGAGACTGGTGTCGTAAGCTGTAGACTTAAATACAAAAGATGATCCTGCTTCATGGTGGTATGTCCTATGAAATGTTCGCCGCAATCATTGGTGGATTTTTTGGCGCGGTTGCGGTATTTGTCCTGCTCTGTGTAATGTTCTGGAAAAGCACGTTCTATAAAGAAACGTTTGCTGGATTTGAAACAGGTGCCAAAGCCATTGGCTACTTTATATTTTTTGTGCTTGCCGGATTTATTTCCTTAATAGCCTGCTGGTTTTTTGCGTTCTTATTCGCCTGGGTTGCTACTTTATTGAGTTGATTCACGGGTCGAAAGTCCTAAAAAAAAAGCGGAGCCCCGAACCCGGAGACTCCGCAGAAAACTAACTTGTTATATTCAAGACCAGGATTCACATGATCTTCAAGATCCGCAGGATTTTGACGACTGCTTCTAAAAATCCTGTCAATCCTAAAATCCTGTCAATCCTGCAAATCCTGAAAATCCTGTTAATACTTGGCTGGTTGCCCCGGTGCAGGGGTGCTCTTCTTAATGAAGTCGCGGATGTGCTCGTTTGAAGTAACGAGGTCTTCTGCACGCAGGTACATCATGTGACCACTGCGGTAGCCTTCAAACCGGAGACGGTCTTTGAATCTGCCGCTGGGGTCGAGCTGCCACATCGAATACTTCGCATCGAAATAAGTAGTGGCGCCGTCGTAGTAGCCCGACTGGATCATCACATTCAGGTAAGGGTTCTGGGCCATGGCCTGACGCAGGTTCTCACCGGTCTTGTCATCGGTGTTGTCCCACGGGCGCACCGGGCCAAACATATTGTACATCACGTCGGTTTTGTATTTGAGCACGTCGCGCAGGTAGTAGTTGATGGCTGGCGTAAAGGAGTGCAGCCATGAAGTAAGCTCCGAGTTGTAATCGGGCGCATCACCTGCCAGCTTGCGGTCGATGCCTTTGTAACGTGAGTCGAGTCGGCCAACGGTAAAACCTTTGTCGCGCAGCAGCTCTTTCCAGAACGAAGCAGTGGGCACGGCGAGGTTGTGTTCAAGGACCACACTTTCGGAAAGTCCTGAGTAGCGGGCGATCTTTGCTGCGATCTGTTTTTTTCTGGCTTCCTCCAGGAATCCGCCGTGTGACAGTGCCGGGATCATTTCTTCGATGGTGAATTTCTCCGCCTCGGGTAAAACAGCATCGAGGTCTTTTTGCTGAAGGTCTGCCGGCAGCGCTTTGTGATACCAGGCGGCTGCAGTAAAGTAGGGCAGTGACAATGCATCATTCACAGGACCATCACGTTTGATGCCCAGCTCTGTGGGAGAAACAAGGATAACACCGTTCAGGTACATCCAGTGTGCGTTCTGAAGCTCCAGCGCAAGGCCTGATACACGGGTAGTGCCGTAGCTTTCGCCGATGAGGTATTTCGGTGACGTCCACCGGCCGGTGCGCGACACAAAGGTATCGAGCCACTCTGCCAGGTATTTGATGTCTGCATTCACGCCGAAGAAAACTGAACGTTCTGTTTTCGGTTCGAGGATGCGTGAGAAGCCCGTGTTCACAGGATCGATATAAACGATGTCGGCTACATCGAGAATGGAATTGGGATTGTCTTTCACACCGTAAGGCTGAACGGGATACCCCTCGTTGTCGATGTTGAGTACTTTCGGCCCCGTGTAAGCTACGTGCATCCACACCGATGCCGAACCAGGGCCGCCATTGAAAGATATGACAAATGGCCTGCGACCTTTGTCTGTAACATCGGTGCGCTCATAGTACGTATAAAATAACGACGCGATAACTTTTCCATCTTTGTCCCAAACGGGCTGGGTACCTGCCGTAACTTTGTAAGGAACCGGTTTTCCTTTGATCGTCACCTGGCCGGTGCTGGTAACAGCAGATTCGGCCGGTAGTGTACGCTCATGAGTAGGTTCCTTGGCGCGCTCCTGCGCTACAACAGAAAAAGGGATCAGGGCCATGACCATCAACATCCGGGTAGCCCTCACGATAGCTGATAAACGAAGATTCATTCTTTTTGTGGGTTAATGCTAAGCCAAGATGTGAAAATCAACTTTCTGTGCGAAAGAGACTTGACGAACCTTGCTTTGATTGATGTGAACGGTTTCCACGTCTGTCAGGAGGGAGTAATAACGAACCTTACCAATCGTTTTCCGGGACGCCACAGCCGGCCGCCTTAAAAATTCCGCATTTGTTTTTGAAATGAAAAGATATTAATTAGTTTTGTTTTGTATAACAAATGATGCTTATGAAGGGCGACTACCTGGGAGAACTGGAAGAGCTTGTTTTTCTGACGATCTCCTCCCTGCAGCAAGGCGATGCTTACGGCGTGGCCATCATGAACGAAATTTTTGAGCAGACCGGTCGCGAGGTCAATATCGGTGCGTTGCATTCTGTATTGAAACGCCTTGAATCAAAGGGTTATTTAAAATCGAAAATGGGCGGTGCTACGGCAGAGCGCGGTGGCAGGCGCAAGCGGTACTTTGTTGTTACGCCCCTGGGTAAAAAGGTTACAGACGAAATTATTTCCCAAAAGCTTCAGCTTTATGAACGTGTTTTAGGCACCACCATTAAAATCTTATAACATGATAGTAGACCCTCCCAAGTGGGCCGATGGCTTTTTACGTTGGTATTGCCACCCCGAGCTGCTGGAAGATATCCAGGGTGATCTGTATGAGCTTTATTGTTACCGGCTGCAGCGCTACGGCAGACGATACGCTGACGTAAAATTTGTATGGGAGGTATTGATGCTCTGCCGTTTTTCGCTTTTAAAAAATCCTTTCGAGCGCAAAAAACAGGTTCCGTTAGCACTGGAGCAGGAAGGCGCTTCACCGCCGTCGCTGAATGTGTGGCATATGCCCACCTGGAATGATATTCTGTTTGAGACCCGCAATAAAGATTATGGCGCTTATGTGATCCGCAATGCCTACGGGGGCAACATGTTGTTGGGGTTTTCAGTGGTCCTTTTATTGTGGATCGTCATCTTCGCATGGTGGTGGATTAAATTCAAACACTGATGTAGCAGTCTCTTAAAACAATCTTTACCAATACATTGCCATGAAACCCTCATCTTTACATGCAGGAGCGATCTCCTGTTGCCTCTTCTTTTTATCGATATTTTCAACTGTTGCACAACCTCCGGCGCCTCCATCGCCTGGCTCGTTGCCTGAATTGCTCAGTGCTATCGAGGCAGTGATGAAACGTGAGCAGATCCCCGGCCTCATGCTTGTGATGGTAAACAGCGACTCGATCATCTTTTCAGGAGGGCTGGGTTACAGTGACCTTGCTACCGGACGAAAAGTTGACGGAAAACAAAAATTCAGGCTGGGATCTACGACAAAATTGCTTGTGGCGATGGGCATACTTCACCTGGTGCGTCAGGGCGCGCTCACACTGGATACGAAATTGAAAGATGTTGCTCCCGAAGCTCCATTTCACAATCCCTGGGAGGAAACACATCCGGTGAGGATCATCAACCTGTTGGAACATACCACCGGTTTTACCGATGCGTTCATGAACAAAAGTATCAATCTTGGCCAGACTGACAAAAGTGGCCTCGCGGTTTTAAAGCTATACGCCGATCAGATGGTCTGCCGGTTCAGGCCTGGCACAATGCCGTTGTACACCAATACAAATTATACGGTACTGGGATATGTTATTGAAAAGGTATCAGGAATGGGTTGGGCCGAGTATTTGCAGACGAATGTTCTTGCACCTGTTGGCATGCTCAATACCGATTTCAAGCTGCGACCGACCGGGTCGGAATATGCAACAGGTTATCTGACCAGTGACGGCAGGCAGGTTCCAGTGCCAGCCTTCGCGCTGCACAGCAATGGCGCTCATGGCTCCATGAATTCCTGCGCCGATGACATGGCCCGGCTTGTGCGCTTCTTCCTCAACAACTGGCGCACGGATACCACGCAGTGGCTACCGGTATCAGACCTCGCAGACATGGAAAATGTGCACACCACACTGGCTGCCCGGCACCAGCTGAAAAACGGGTATGGCTTGGGAAACCATATTGAAGCCTGGCACCCCAAATGTACTTTCCATGGGCATGGCGGAACGATACAGGGTTTTGTTTCGCACATGATCTACGACAGGGAAAGAGGTGTGGGAATGATGATCGCAAAAAATGGCGGGTACAACGACGCGCGCATCGCCATGCTGGTTACGGATTTTTTAACCCGCCACCTACCACCATTGGAACGAGTAGAAAAAGAAGTTCCTGCCGACTCCATTCAACCTTTCCTGGGCTATTACAGGCCTGCGTTTGCGGCTGATCATTATGGGTTTCTGCAAAACCTGGTGAGCGACGTTGCTGTTAGCATGAACGGAAAAGCACTGGTGCTGAGCACGCTCTCGGGCAGACCGGTTGTTCTAAACCATATGGGGAAGCTGAAATTCAGGGAGCATTTTGGACACGAAGAATCTTACGTCTTCGGTCACGATGAGCAGGGAAATAAAATTCTGATGTCAACGGCACCACGCGGAGGCACGCATATCATCAAGACATCGCTCGCGTATGTGCTATTGAAACGAAGCCTCGCCGCAGGTGGCCTGATCGCCTTGACACTTTCCATTTTAATCGGAGTATTTTCGATCGTGTCGATCGCCCTTAAAAGAGATCGTTCACCGGCATTCCCGGTAGCAGTGCTTCCCATGCTTGCCACCTTGAGCCTGGCTATCGGCTTAAGCCCGCTGGTGCAATGGGAAGCGAATTATCTTTCATTCACGAGGCCGAACGGTGTCACGCTGACGATTTTTTTTGGAACGCTTTTCTTCGCTGTCTTCTCGGCCGCCGGAGTATGGTTTCTCTACACGCGTTGGAAGCATTTGAAATCGATTCGGGCAAAGATCCTTTACGCATTTAGTGCCTTGGGAACAGCTGCAGTAGCCGGGTCATTTCTGATGCACGGAATGATCGCTCCCATGGTCTGGAACTGGTAGCATGAACCGCCCGTCTGTGGACTGTCGACTGTGGACCCTATTGCATCTGATTCCTGTCCACAAACTCCTTGAACGTCTTGCGGTACGTGTCGCTGATCGGGATCATGGCGTTGCCGATCTGCACTTCGCCTTTGTGAATAACATCAATGGCTTTCAGCGCCACAATGTAGGAATGATGGATGCGGATAAAACGGTCGGCAGGTAATTGCAGCTCCAGCGACTTGAGCCGTTGAAGACTCACAACCTTTTGTGTTTTGGTGTGGATGGTCACATAGTCTTTCAAACCTTCCACATACAAAATATCGTCGAAATTGATCTTTACGAGCTTGGTGCCGTCTTTCACAAACACAAATGGCTGCGTGGGCTCTGACGGCACTACCTTTTCTGCAACGGGCGCAGTACCGGTATTCAGTCGCTGGCCCGCTTTATCTACCGCTTTCAGGAACCGGTCGAACGTGATGGGCTTCAGCAGATAGTCCACCACATCGAGCTCGTAGCTTTCTAGCGCATATTCTGAGTAGGCCGTGGTGAGGATCACCAGCGGTTTTTTCTGCAGTATTTTCAGGAAGGTGATTCCCGTGATCTCGGGCATCTGGATATCGAGAAAAAGAATATCCACAGGATTGTTGCGCAGCAGCTCGAGCGCTTCCAGGGGATTGGAGCACGTATGCACCAGCTTCAGGAACGAAACCTTCTTTACGTATTCCGTCAGCAGGTTGCGGGCCAGCGGCTCGTCGTCAACGATCAGGCAGGTGTATTGTGTCACGATAACGTGATGTTGAGTTGTACAAAGTAACGGTCTGTCTTGTCTTCGATCACCAGCTTGTGTTGTTCGGGATAGCTTAGCTCAAGCCTGCGTTTTACATTCTGTAAACCGATGCCGGATTTTTCACCAGCCTCGGGTTTGGCAGAAGGGATCTTGCTGTTCTCCACCCGGTAGATGCATTCCTTGCCCCGAAGCTGGATCAGGATGCTGACCCACGAGTCGGGATAATTATTGCTCACGCCGTGCTTGAACGCATTCTCGAGAAATGTAATAAAAATGAGCGGCGCGATCAACACACCCTGTGGATTGCCTTCGATCTCAAGCTTGATGGGCAACTCGGTGTTGAGCC
This sequence comes from Chryseosolibacter histidinae, assembly GCF_018598225.1. Lineage (GTDB taxonomy): Bacteria > Bacteroidota > Bacteroidia > Cytophagales > Cyclobacteriaceae > Chryseosolibacter > Chryseosolibacter histidini. The sequence continues at coordinate 11,135 of NZ_JAHESF010000066.1, forward strand.
TCAACCTTTCAAGACTGATATAGTTCTGCATGTACTCGATCTCCTTGCTCAGCGGCACTTTCTGGTAATTGGAGTCGTAGATCATATAACGCATCATCTGCGAAAGTTTGGCGATCACCTCCGTGGTGTTGGAAGACTGGGTATACGCCAGGTAGTAAAGGTTGTTCAGGGTGTTGAACAGAAAGTGTGGATTGATCTGCGCTTTGAGGAAGTTCAGCTCGGCGGTGAGTCGTTGGTTCTCCGTCTCCTTTTGCCGGGCGGCGAGCTCGAACCAGTTGGCGGCAAAACGGACCATGCCGATGAAGATGGTGATGAAAAGTGTGATGATGCTGACCTCTACAATGTAAAATGTGGAATAGAAATGATGGCGCTGAAAGGTGTAACCATCGATGAGGAAACGCTGCCCGTGAACCCGCAGGGTAATAATGATGATGAAAGGTACGATGAGCTCGAGCAGGTAACGCCAGAACTTTTTATGGACCAGGAACCTGGGCAGGAGGTAGAAGTAGTTCAGGTAGGCGATGAGCATGGTGATGGCCAGCTGAAAAAAACCGACCACGGACGCACGGGCCCAGTCGATCTCCCTGCCGTGCCTGAAGTTGCTGAGCTGGTAGTAAAAGAATGACAGGTACACCAGCCAGAATGATACGTGTACCAGCAACACCCGGTTCCTGTAAAGAGATGCTTGCATGTTTTTTGACAAAAACGAAGAATTCTGGATTAAAGGTAGGGTATCTCGTGAACTACGGGATGGTTCACAAGCTTTTTTCGACCGTTAAAAAAAATTGATCGACGGTTCTTAAGTGTTTGTAATACCTTTGCCCCTGTCGATTAGTTGCCGTATATGTCGAATACTCAGCCTCAGTTATCTAATAATCCCCAATGGTTGGGAACTTACCGCTTTGTTTGTCGTTTTTCAAACATATTGGCACCGACAGCCTGATCCGCAAAATCTAAATTTTTTTATAACCAAGTAAATGAGAACACTTTTTACCTTTCTCACCCTCGTGTGCAGTTATGTAGCATGGGCGCAGGGTAACGCCAAGGTTTCCGGTACGGTTACCGATGCCGCAACAAGCAACCCCGTTGAATTTGCAACGGTTGCGCTTGTCGATCCCGCCAGCGGTAAAGCCATAGACGGTACCATCTGCGATGACAAAGGAGAATTCACCATCAACAAAGTTGCCCCTGGCAGCTATAGTCTCACCATCACTTTTATCGGTTTTGAAACCAAAACGGTGACCGTAAAGGTGGAAGACAAAAAAGATGTGAACCTAGGTAAGATCGCCATCAGCCCCGTAGCACAGCAACTGAAAGAAGTGACGGTGGAAGGGCAGCGCGCGCTGATCGAGGAGAAGGTAGACCGCATGGTTTACAATGCCGAGAACGATGCTACAGCCAAAGGCGGCGATGCCAGCGATGTGCTGAAACGTGTGCCCCTGCTCACCGTTGACCTCGATGGAAACGTGTCGCTTCGCGGCAACTCCAACATCATGGTGCTCATCAACAATAAACCTTCAACCATTGTTGCCAGCAGCGTGGCCGATGCGCTCAAGCAGATCCCTGCCGACCAGATCAAGACCGTGGAGGTGATCACCTCGCCTTCGGCCAAATACGATGCAGAAGGTTCGGCCGGCATCATCAATATCGTTACCAAAAAGAACAACCTGCAGGGACTTACCCTGGGTATAGATGCTGGCGTGGGCCTGAGAGGTTCCAACCTGGGCCTGAACGGTAACTACAGAAAAGGCAAAATGGGTTTTTCACTGGGAGGCTGGGGCCGTTCCAACTATAACGTTACCGGAAGCTTCAACAACCAACAGCTTACCAGGACCTACAACGATGCAGGTGACCTGGAAAAAGAGACCCTGAGTGAGCAGATGGCCAAAAGCCGCAACCAGGGACTGTTCGGTCACTATAACCTTGGATGGGACTACGATATCAACGAGAAAAATTCGCTGGCAGCTTCTGTACGTTTTGGTGTACGCAATGGAAAGAACAAACAGAACGACATGCAGCAATACAGCGATGGTGTACTTCAGACGTTGCAGAACATCCTCAGCAAAGACGAGTCCAACAACGTGGATGTCAGCCTCACCTACACACACCTGTATGCAAAGCCGCAGCGTGAGCTGAGCTTCCAGGGACTTTACAGTCGCAACAATCGCGATAATATTTATGAGAATTTCCAGGAGAGAGTATCCAACTCCAGCATTACAAGGTTCAGGAATCTGAATGACAGCTATAATGAAGAGACGACCTTCCAGGTGGATTACCAGACACCCATCGGTACTACACAAATGCTGGAGTTCGGTGGAAAAGATATCATGCGTAAGGCCGTGAGCGATTACACATCGTTTAATGCCGTGGGAAGCGACGGCCCATATGAGCCTTCCGGCAGCGGTAGTCTTTCCAACAACCTCAACTACGACCAGAATGTGATGGCGGCGTACCTTGCATATACGCTCACTACCAAAGCTGGCTACAGCTTCAAAGCAGGTTCGCGATACGAATACACCACCATCAACGCTTACACCAAAACAGAAGACGACATCGCCATACCGTCTTACGGCGTGATCGTACCCAGTGTGAACATTTCGAAGAAGTTGAAAGGCGGAAACATGGTGAAGGCTTCTTATAACAGAAGGATCCAACGTCCTTCGATCCGTTTCCTGAACCCCAACGTTCAGCGCAATAACTCACTCAGTTTCAGTGTTGGAAATCCTGAGCTGGATCCCGAATACACCAACAACTACGAGCTTTCGTACAGCACCTTCGTGAAAGGCACAACCATCAATTTCTCGGGTTTTGCGCGCAACACCAACAATGCTATTCAGAGCGTTCGTGATGTGGTGGGCGGAGATACCATCCGTACACAGTATGCGAACATCGGTTCTGAGAATGCGTATGGCCTGAGCGTGTTTGCCAACGTCTCCATCGGAAAACTTTCGCTCAATGGCGGTGGCGATTTTTATTATGCCACACTGTCAAACAACAATGCCCTGGAATTATACAAGGCCAGCAATGAAGGTTTTGTAGCCAGTGGCCGTATTTTCGGAAGCTACAATCTTAACAAAGGCTGGGGGCTTCAGTTCTTCAGCTTTGTACGCGGACGCCAGGTACAGCTTCAGGGCTCACAGGGCGGCTTCTACATGTACAGCCTCGCCGTACGCAAAGAGTTCAACGAGAAGAAAGGAAGCATTGGCCTTGGTGTGGAGAACTTCCTCCAGGAGTCGATCAAGATCAAGAGCAACCTCGAGTCTCCGCTCATCAGTCAGAAGAGTGTGAGCACCATGAACAACCTGAGCTTCCGCATCAACTTCAGCTACCGCATCGGTAAAATGTCTATGGAGAACAGGCCGAGGCGCAGCAGGTCGATCAACAATGACGACCTGAAAGACGGCGGTGGCGATAATGGTGGTGGCGGTGGTGACATGGGCGGTGGCCAGCAGGGTGGCGGTGGTATGCAGATGCCCGGCAACAGAGGCCAGCGCGGCGGCCAGGCTCCTCAAAATACCAATAAGCCAATAACACAGAACAACGCGCCGAAACCTGCGGACGGAACGATCTATGAAGCTACCGGCACATGGTCGTTCACCATCGACTCTCCTCAAGGTGGTGGCGGTACCATCGTGATCAAAAAAGAGAATGGCGTTTATTCAGGCACTATCAAGACCCAAAGAATGCCGGAAGAGACAAAGCTGAGCAGTGTAACCGTTAATGGAAACGAAGTAACGCTGACATACACTACCAACTTCGGTGGCAACAGCGTGCCGGTGGATATCAAAACCACGATCGTTAACAACGACATGCAAGGTACGATGAACCTCGGCCAGTTCAGAAGCTTCAACCTTACTGGCAAACGATCAGAATAAATTGTTGAAAACATAAAGTTCAGGAAAGCTGCATCGAAAGTGCAGCTTTCTTTTTTTTCTGAGATTTTGCCCGCCTCATTTTTTTATTCTGGCCCGATTAAAAAGCGATTAAAATCATATTAGAAATTTCGACACTAAAGGCAGTGCTTCCTGTCGTGGACGAACATTCCCAGCTCACGTAACGTGTATGCGTTATTGCATGATATTTTTTGCTGTATAAAAAATTTACTTCCGCTGAAGCGGGAATGATTTTTTAGGCAGCTATTCTGTTATGGTTTTACTTCACCACCGCCACATTGACCACCGGCTGCGGAAAAATAGAGCACAATATGCGTTTTGGGTTTGGTTCTTAAACGCCTAGCATGAAAATTTCGGGTTATTAAAAAAGATTGTTTTACTAAAAATGCTGCTTGAATGAACGGAGGATCTGAGAGGCGATTGATTGTTGTTTCCAACCGGCTGCCGTTTCAGCTGCTGGAAAAGAACAAAAAGATCACGCTCAAGGAAAGTGATGGAGGTCTTGTAAGCGCGCTGAAAAGTTATTTTGACGGCGAGGGCAGCCTCGGCGAGGTATCTTCAAAATGGTGGATCGGTTCAGCGGAGTTTCCTGAAAAGCGCTGGAAGAAATTCACCGAGGGCAACAAGCGTACCGGCGCGTTTGAAGTGGATCCTATTTTTGTCGACACCAAGGTTTACAACCGGTATTACAATGGGTTCTGCAATGCTACGTTATGGCCGTTGTTCCATTACTTTCCATCATACGTGGAGTACGACGATAACACCTTCCGCGCATACGAGGAGGTGAACCGAATTTTTGCAGACCGGATCAATGCCATGTTGAGGCCCGGAGATATTCTGTGGGTGCACGATTATCAGCTGATGTTGCTTCCGGGAATGGTGCGTGAGAAACATCCTGACGCCACCATCGGTTTTTTCCTGCACATCCCTTTTCCCTCATACGAGCTTCTGCGGCAGCTGCACCGGCCCTGGAAAGAAAAGATCGTCAAAGGGTTGCTGGGCGCCGACCTCATCGGGTTCCATACGCATGAGTATGTTCAGCATTTTTTGAAGACCGTACAGATGGTCACAGGCTTCGACCACCAGTATCGTTCTATCCTCATGAACGATCGCGTTGTAAAGGCCGATCTTTTTCCGCTGGGCATCGACTTTAAAAAATTTCACGAAGCTTCGAATCACAAAGATGTGCTGGCGGAGAAAAACTCCATCAGAAAAAATTTCAATGACCGGAAGATTATTTTTTCAGTAGACCGGCTCGATTATACCAAGGGTATTACGCACCGCCTCTCTGGCTTCGAAAGGTTCCTGGAGCTTCACCCTGAATGGCGCGAAAAAGTAGTGTTCATCCTTGTGGTGGTGCCCTCCCGTCAGATCATTTCCAAATACAACGAACGAAGGAAGATGATCGAAGAGCAGGTGGGCCGGCTCAACGGCAAGTACTCCACGCTTCAGTGGCAGCCGATCATTTACCGTTACAATCACCTGTCGTTCACAGAGCTTGCCGCATTGTATGAAGCTTCGGATGTTGGCCTCATCACACCACTGCGTGATGGCATGAACCTGGTGGCCAAAGAGTATGTAGCAAGCCGTCATGACGATGGCGTGCTCATCCTGAGCGAGCTTGCGGGCGCGGCCAATGAAATGGGTGAAGCCGTGCTCGTCAACCCCATGGACAATAACGAGGTGGCGCAGGCGATCCTTACAGGTCTCACCATGCCGCTGCAAGACCAGAAACAAAAGTTGCAGATCTTACAAAAACGCCTCGTTGATTATGACGTGATCCATTGGGTAAACGATTTCCTGCGGCAGCTCGAGGAAGTGAAGGAGCATCAGCGCACACAGGCAACGAAGCACCTCTCTACGCGTGAGCTCGCTGTTATTGGCGATCACTTCAGGCATGCAGAGCGGCGGCATCTGTTCCTCGACTATGACGGCACACTGGTGCCCTACACGCGTCAGCCAGACCTCGCGGTACCCAATAAAGGACTCATCAACCTGCTGAGCACTTTATCGTCTGACAGCCGTACAGAGGCAACCATCATCAGCGGTCGCGACAGTCAGACACTGGAAAAATGGTTCCATGATCTGCCCATCAACCTGGTGGCGGAGCATGGAGCATCCATCAGGCTGCGCGATGGTTTGTGGAGACATGAACGCGAGATCGACCAGTCGTGGAAGCCGCGGATCCGCCCCACGCTGGAGCTCTTCACACAGCGAAGCCCCGGCTCCATGATCGAGGAGAAGAATCACACCATGGCCTGGCATTACCGCAACGTTGACCCCGAGCTCGGCTTCGTACGGTCGCGTGAGCTGCTGGACAACCTTCACCACCTGCTGCGCAACACACCGCTCAACATCATCGATGGCAACAAAGTGATCGAGGTGAGAATGGCCGGTGTAGATAAAGGAACCGTTGCCAAAAAGCTGCTGGAAGAGCATGAATACGATTTTATTCTTGCCGTGGGAGACGACAAGACCGATGAAGATATGTTCAGGGCCCTGGCCGACAAAGCCGTTACCATCAAGATCGGCAATGGCAACACCAGTGCGCAATACAGTTTGTCTGATTATATGGAAGTGATCCGTTTACTTAACCTGCTGACTGCTTAAATGGCGGTGCATCGTTACAACATGGGCATTGTGGGTAACTGCTCCTACATGGCCTACATCGATACCACGGCCAACGTTAAGTGGATGTGCATGCCCCGGTTCGACAGCACATTCCTGTTTGGCTCGTTGCTGGACTCCAAAAAAGGAGGCGTGTTCTCCGTTACCCCGGAAGGTGATTTTGAAACACGCCAGTATTACATCAGCAATACCAACGTGCTGGCTACTGAGTTCACCACAGCGCAAGGCAAATTCAGGGTGCTGGATTGTGCGCCGCGGTTCAGCCAGTTCGAGCGTTTTTTCAAACCACTGATGCTGGTGCGGAAGATCGAGCTGCTGCAGGGAAATCCGGCGGTGAAAGTAAAGTGCCAACCGGTAGGTGCATACGGTGCCGACATTCCGGAGACTGTTATGGGAAGCAATCACCTTCGTTTCCTCAATCTCGATATGCAGGCACGGCTGACCACCGATATATCGTTATCCTACATCCTGGATCAGCAGCCCTTTGTGCTGGATCAGAATTGCTACCTCGTGTTCACGTATGGCGAGCCGCTGGAGGCGCCGTTGAAAGCTACCGTAGAAGATTTTATCAACAAGACGGTTCGCTATTGGCAGACGTGGATCAAAAGCACTTATGTGCCTGACCTTTATCAGGAACAGGTGATCCGGTCGGCCCTCGTGCTGAAGCTCCATCAATACGAAGATACAGGTGGCATCATTGCATCAGGTACCACCAGCTTGCCGGAGCACCACGGCAGCGTTCGCACGTGGGACTATCGCTATTGCTGGTTCCGTGACTCGTACTACACGCTGAAAGCTTTTAACGAGATGGGCCACTTTGATGAGCTCGAAGGTTATTTCGAATACATCCAGAATATCCTCATGCGCGAGTCCGACCGCATGCAGCCGCTCTATTCCGTCACGGGAAACAAGACCCTCGAAGAAACACATCTGCCGCTGGAAGGTTATCTTGGCAATCAGCCGGTGCGTGTAGGCAACAAAGCTTACCTGCAGATCCAGAACGATGTTTACGGGCAGGTACTCGTAGGGTTGCTTCCGCTGTTTATCGACAAAAGGTTATCGTTCACCAAAAAGCATTCTTACAAACCACTGGTAGACCGGTTGCTAACGTGGATTGAAAAAACTTTTTTCGAGCCCGATGCAGGTTTGTGGGAGTTCAGAACAGTGACGCAGGTTCACACCTATACGTTGCTGTTTCACTGGGCCGGTTGTAAGGCGGCGATCAAGATCGGCAAGATCATGAACGACACGGACCTAGTTTACCGCGCCACACGGCTTGAAAAGATCGCCACCGAGAACATAGAAAAATGTTATGACCCGGCGCTGGGCGTTTACAAGCAGGCGCTGGATGCAGATCACCTCGATGCCAGCACCCTGAAAATGATCACCATGGGTTATCTGGATCCGGCCAGCGATAAAGCAAAACGCCACCTGGAAGCGCTGGAGAAATTATTGAAGACGGAGCAGGGACTTTTTTACAGGTATGTTCACCAGGATGATTTTGGCAAACCGGAGGCAACATTCCTCGTGTGCGCTTTCTGGTACGTTGACGCGCTTGCCTGTGTAGGAAGGGTGGAAGATGCCATGAAAACACTCGATACCATTCTCACCTTTGCCAACCACCTTGGTATCTTCAGTGAAGATGTAGGACTCGATGGCTCGCAATGGGGCAACTTCCCGCAAACCTACAGTCACGTAGGATTGATCAACGCCGTTTTCCGTATCTCGAAAAAACTCGATGTTCCAAACTTCAAATAACCCTAAAGTTATCGAAGCATAACTTTAAACTTCAAACTTTAAACTAATAAGGAGAGGGACTCACGCTGGTCCAGCCGCCATCAATAACAAGGCTCTGCCCTGTGATGTGCCCGGACTGTGGCGATACCAGGAATAACGCTGCGTTGGCGATGTCTTTGGTGGAGGCAGGTTTACCGATGGGCGTGATCCTCGACCAGGTTTTGTCGTAGTCGGGATCGTGCGCGGTGCGTTCGGTGATGGTGGCGCCGGGAGCGATGGCATTCACTGTGATCCTGTATTGCGAAAGCTCCACCACCAACGTCCTGGCCAGCATTTCAAGCGCCGCTTTGCTCATGCCATAGGCTGCCAGGTTCTTGTGCGCCTGGTGGCCGGTGACAGATGACATGAGCAGAAGTCTTCCTCCTGTGCCCTGCTGGATCATCTGGCGTGAGGCGGCCTGCGCGAGAAAAAAGCTTCCGCCAAGGTTCACTTTCATTACCTTGTTAAAATCATCGGACTCATATTCCAGGAAATCGCCGAAGAGTGTAATGCCTGCGTTGGCAATGGCGATATCGAGCTTGCCGAACTGTTGCACTGCTTTATCGACCATTGATTGAATGAAGCCTACGTCAGAGGCATCTCCAGCCAACGGAACACAGACGCCTTTCTCTTCATGGATCAGTTGCGCCGCTTCACTGGCCAGCGACTCTTCAAGATCGTTGAGCAGCACACTCGCTCCCTGTCTCGCCAGCTGCCGCGCGATCTCCAGGCCAATGCCCTGACCCGCGCCCGTGATAATGGCTACCTTCTGATGAAACTGCCCGTTGCTCATACCTCGTACTTCGTAAATCGTACTTCGTACCTAATGTGAATCTCTCGTTACCTCACTACCCGATCCGCCTCTCAAAAAGTCGAGGTCAGCGCCCAGGTGTGCCTGCTCCACGTGCTTCTGGTACATATGAACGTATCCGCGTTCCTGGAAAGTCACACGTGTTTTCCAATTCGTCTTGCGTTTCTTCAGCTCCTCTTCCGGAACATTCAGGGTGATGGTTCGGTTCGGAACGTCGATGGAGATCGTATCGCCGTTTTGTACTATAGCAAAGTTTCCACCCACAGCAGCTTCAGGCGATGCGTGCAGGATCACCGTTCCAAAACCAGTGCCACTCATGCGGCCGTCAGAAATGCGAACCATGTCTGTAACTCCTTTTGAAAGCAACTTTTTTGGAATGCCCATGTTGCCTACTTCCGGCATACCGGGATATCCTTTCGGACCGACGTTCTTCAGCACGAGTATGCTGTTCTCATCCACATCGAGGTTCGGGTCGTCGATGCGTGCTTTGTAATCTTCAATGTCTTCGAATACCACGGCTTTGCCGGTGTGTTTCATCAGGTTCGGGCTTGCAGCCGAAGGTTTGATCACCGCCCCATGCTCGCAGAGGTTGCCCTTGAGCACAGCAACACCAGAGAGTGGATTGAACGGTTTCTCGACCGTGGCAACGATGTTGCGGTCGTAACATTCTTCCGTCTGATAGTTTTCGCTGACAGTCCTGCCGTTGGCGGTGATACAATCGCGGTGCAGGAATTTGTCGAGCTCCTTCAGCACGGCGGGCAATCCACCGGCGTAATAAAGATCTTCCATAAAATATTTTCCGGAAGGCTGCAGATTGGCGATCAGTGGAACGTTGTGCGAGAGTCTGTCAAAGTCTTCCAGTTTCAGGTCAACACCGATCCTGCCGGCGATGGCGAGCAGGTGAATGATGAAGTTGGTGGAACCACCGATCGCTGCGTTTACGATGATGGCATTTTCGAAAGCTTGTTTGGTCAGGATCTTCGAAAGCTTCAGGTCTTCTTTCACCATGTTAACGATGCGCGAACCCGAAAGCTGCGCCAGTACCTTACGCCTGGCATCGGCCGCAGGGATGGCAGCGTTGTGTGGCAGCGACAATCCGAGCGATTCTACCATTGACGCCATGGTTGAAGCAGTACCCATCACGGCACAGTGGCCACGGCTGCGGCACATGGCGGCCTCGGCAAGCAGAAGCTCCTCCTGCAACATGGTGCCTGAGCGCACGGCATCATTGAAGCGCCATACGTCACTGGTACCGATATCTTTTCCCTGAAATTTTCCAGTGAGCATAGGCCCGCCTGATACAACGATGGTCGGAATGTCTACACTGCAGGCACCCATCACCAGCGAAGGTGTAGTCTTATCGCAGCCGCACATCAGCACTACACCGTCAACCGGGTTGGCCCGGATGGATTCTTCCACGTCCATGCTGGCCAGGTTCCTGTAGAGCATCGCCGTTGGTTTGATCAGCGTTTCGCCCAGCGACATCACCGGAAACTCTACCGGAAAACCTCCCGCCTCTGACACACCACGTTTAACGGACTCGGCCAGCTCGCGGAAGTGCGCGTTGCAGGGCGTGAGCTCCGACCATGTGTTGCAAATGCCGATGACGGGTCGTCCGTCAAATTCGTGAGAGGGTATTCCCTGGTTCTTCATCCAGGCGCGGTAGATAAATCCATCTTTTCCGGTTTTGCCAAACCAGTTCTGGCTGCGAAATTTTTTGCTCATAGAAAGAAGTAATTGATGCTAAAATAACCGCTTATTTCAATCTATACCAGAAGTTTTGAACCATTGTAGCCACAATTATCGTTATTACATTTGCATATGTCTCTGGAACAGGATATTCAGCAGGAAAAATTTAACAGCGAGCACGAAAAAGCCGCTCTGAATATCATTTTTACCAGCGGTTGGCTGAGGCACATCAACCTCGGTCGCCTCAAGCCCTACGACATCACACCCGAACAATTCAACGTGCTCCGGATCCTGCGCGGAAGCCATCCCAAAACGATGATGCTGGCAGACATCACCAGCCGGATGCTCGACAAAAGCAGCAACGCCACGCGACTGGTGGAAAAGCTTCGCCAGAAAGGACTCGTGAACCGCGTGATCTGCGAAAACAACCGGCGACAGGTAGACATCTCCATCACCGACAAAGGCCTCGCCGTACTCAAGAAGATCGACGGAGAAGAAAAGGAATGGCTCGATCAGATCAGCACCATCACCAAAGCAGAAGCCCAGGAGCTCAATCGCATCCTGGACAAACTCCGGGCTTAAAAAAATTCCTGAAAATAGCCCTTTGAGGGTTTTGAACCCTCAAAGGGTTATTATCTCACATCTAAATCCTAGGCGGTATCAGCTTGTAAACAACGGGTGTCACAATGCGTGAGAGCAACGTTGAGCTGATGAGGCCACCGATGAGTACGATCGCCAGGGGTGCTACCAGTGGGTTGGTGGATACTGCAATGGGAAGCAGTCCTCCGATAGCGGTAAGCGACGTGAGAATGATCGGCAAGAACCGTACTTCGCCGGCTTCACGGATCGCTTCTTCCAGCGACTTACCCTGCGCGCGGAGCTGGTTGGTGAAATCTACCAGCAGAATTGTATTCTTCACTTCTATACCCGCCAGTGCAATAAGGCCGATGATGGCTACGAACGAGAGTGAGTTGCCGGTGACAAGCAGGGCGATAACAGCCCCCACGATGCCCAGCGGGATCACTGACAACACAATGAGCGTGCTCTTAAACGTTCTGAACTCGAGGATCAGCACAGCGATGAACAGGAAGATGGTAACAATGATCACGCTGGTAAAACCTCCGAACGACTCGTTCCTGCTCTCAAGCTCGCCACCCATTTCGTAATTGTAACCTTCGGGAAGTTTCATGTTGTCCATTTTGCCGATCACATCCCTGATCACATTGTCGTTGAGAAAACCTTTTTGCACGAAGGCGTTTACCGATACCGTCCTGATCTTGTCCTGGTGTTTGATGTTCAGCGGCGATGATTCCAGCTGAAGGCTTGCTACCTGCGTCAGCGGTATGGCGCGGCCCTGGTTGTTGTTCACGTAAAGGTTTTCGAGGGCGTCGAGGGTAGGGTGCTCGGCTTTTGCCTTGGTGAGCACGATCTCGTAGTCGTCGCCATTTTCGTCGGAGAATTTTCCGGCATTGAACCCTGCTATCGCCAGCCTCACCGTGCGGTCGATGTTCACCGTGGGAATGCCCAGCATCTGCGCTTTCTCTTTGTTGATCGCCACGCGGATGTCGGACTTCAGGTGCACAACAGGATTCGTTACATACATGGTGCCTTCCGTTTTTTCAAGCATCGTTTCCACACGCGCAGCCAGTGAGCGCAGGGTGTCGAGGTTTTCACCATAGAGGCGCACTTCAACAGGTGCTTCCATGGGTGGCCCTTGCTCGAAGTTCTTCACTTCTACTTTGGCGCCCGGGTAAGGAGTCCATTTGCTGCGCAGCTCTTCGATGATCTGCAGCTTGCGGTCGGGTGAAGTATCTTCATGCAGCTGGATGAAGAGCTGTGCGAAGTCTGTGCGCTCGTTTTCCGGGATCACATTATAATAGACACGGGGATTACCTTTGCCCACATTGGTAGCAAAATACGCCACTTCCGGATGTTGCTTCAATTCCTTTTCGATCTCCGCGGCAATGTTGTTGGTGTAGGTGAGGTTCGATTGCAGCGGTGTGGTGATCTCGATCATGAACTGTGGTTTTTCCGAAGCCGGGAACAGGCTGAAGCCGATCACTGGGAAAAGCTGCAGGGAAGCAAAGAAGATCACACCCGCTACGATCACCGTGAGCACAGGCCTTGCCAGCGCCTTGTCGAGCAATTTTGAGTAGCTGCCATGAATGAGCTTCTTGAGCGCGCGCATGAACATGTTACCATCCGGATGGCCATGGTTCTCTTTCAGCAGGCGACTGGAAAGGAAAGGGATAATGGTGAGCGATACGAACAGGGAAGCCAGCACGCTGGTGATCACACCCATAGGAAGACTGCGGATGAAATCGCCGGGGGCTTCGGGCAGAAATACCAGGGGCATAAAAGCAATGATGAGCGCAACGGTACAGCCCAGCACGGCGAGCCCGATCTGTTTGGTGGCTTTGATGGTAGCCTCCAGACGCGTGTGGCCTTCACGCATCCAGCGCTCGATGTTCTCCACCACCACAATGCTGTCGTCAACGAGCAACCCCAGGGCAACCACCAGTCCTACAACTCTCTCGTATACACATCTCCGAGCGCACGACACAA
>NZ_JAHESF010000067.1 GCF_018598225.1 Chryseosolibacter histidinae
CCTCAGATTTGTATAAGAGACATATGTATATCCACGGCCGGCCGCGCAACTTTACGAACTAAAACAGCATCCTAACGTTACCATGGTTGAAGCTCCGCTACTGGATATTTCCGCTACTTTTATCAGGAACTGCATCAGAAAAGGCCAATCAGTGCGTTATCTGGTTCCCGACCCGGTGGAAGAAATGATCCGGACCCGGGGTTTTTACCTCCACTAAAAAATACCGATCCATTTGAAGGCACCTCTACATTCCATTTTTATACTGGTTCTGTTCTTACTCATCCCGGGGCTTTTGCAGGCACAACAGGGCGGTATCAAAGGCACGATCAAGGCCGATGACGGAAGCGCACTTTCATTCGCCACCATCTTCGTCAAGCAGCTCGGCTCCGGCACCACCGCCAACGAAGAAGGTCAATACGAGATCCAGCTTGCACCAGGACGTTACGAGCTGGTGTTCCAGCACCTGGGCCGCAAAACGGAAGTGAGGGTGGTTGACGTCAAAGAGAGTTTCACCGAGCTGAACATCACACTCGTTTCGCAGGATATCGTGCTGCAGTCCGTAGAGGTGAATGCCGACGATGAAGACCCGGCCTACAGCATCATGCGCAAAGCCATCGCGAAAGCGAACTACCACCGTAACCTGCTCGATAGCTACTCTGCCCGTGTATACATCAAAGGCGCCGGCAAGCTGAAAGACTATCCGTGGCTGGCCAAAAAACAACTGCAGAAAGAAGGCATCGAAAAAGGAAGGGTCTACATTTCAGAATCGGTGAGCGACATCAAATTCACCCGGCCCAACAAGTTCGACGAAAAGGTGATCTCCATCCGCAGCGACGGCAAAGACAACAACACGTCGCCTAACCCCTACATCTTCGGCAGCTTCTACGAGCCCGAGGTTGCCGAGACCATCTCTCCCCTTTCGCCCAAAGCATTTTCTTATTACAAGTTCGAATACCACGGCACGTTCAAGGACCGCGATTATGACGTGAGCCGCATCAAGGTCATTCCCCGCTCGGAGGGCGATAACGTGATCGACGGCATGATCTACATCGTGGAAGACTCGTGGAGCATTCACAGCCTCGACATCCACACCGTAAAGCTCGGCATCAATGTCTTCATCAAGCTGATGTGCGCTCCTATTGAAGACAAAGCCTGGTTGCCGGTATCGCACAAATTCAAGATCGACGGAAAGATCCTCGGCTTCGAGTTTGAATACAACTACCTGGCTACCGTGAGCAATTACAAGATCGCGCTGAATCCCAAGCTCTATGTTGAGAAGATGGAGGTGATCGATGAAAAGAAAGACAAAGCGCTGGCGAAGGAAGTGGAGAAAAAACAACAGACGCTGAAAAAGCAGGCGAAGAAGCAGAAAACGGAAGACAATACCAAACAGCTTCAGCAGCGGCTCGCTTCGGGTGAAGAGATCACACGCAAGGAGCTGAAGAGCATAGTTAAGGAATACGAGAAAGAAGAACGCAAGGAACAGAAAGCCCCCGAAGTAATTTCAGAGAACACTTTCAAGATCGACAGCGGTGCCTACAAAAAGGACTCGTCGTACTGGGCCACCATCAGACCAATACCGCTTACGCGGGAAGAAGTGAAAGGTTACGAAAAAGCCGACAGCATCGCGGCCATCGAACGCGCCAAGGAAGAAGGCGATACACTGAAGCAATCCAAGCACAAAGGTTTTCAGCCGTGGGATATTCTGCTGGGCGATCATTACAAGATCGGTAAACGTTCGAACTTCAGGATCTACACACCTACCGGTGGATTCAATACCGTAGAAGGCTGGAACATCATCTATAAGGTAGCTGTGGGAACCGTTCTGAAAGACACCAACAGAACCAGGCTGAGCATTACGCCGGTGCTGCGTTATTCGTTTGAGCGCGAGAAGCTGCTCGGGTACGCAACGTTCAGGGTATCGAACAAAAAATACCGGCTGGAAATTGAAAAAGGAAGATACGTGGAGCAATACAACCAGGATCATCCCATTCTGCCACTCGTCAACACGTTCACCACGCTGCTGCTGGAAAAGAACCTCATGAAGATCTACGAGCGCGATTACCTCGATGTTCGGTACCGCAGGGTGCTGAATCCTTTTGTAACCGTTACCACCCAATGGACGTGGGCGAGCCAGCGAAAGGAGCTCTTCAATAATTCAAACTACAAGCTGATCAACAACAACAAGATCGAAGGTTATACACCCAACCGGCCCGCGAACGATGAAGCACCAGATACCGGAACATCGCTGGGAAACACTGGTTTTGCCAACCATCCTGCTATTATCGGGGCCATAGGCATCTCTGCACGGCCGTGGCTGAAATACAGGATCCGCAATGGTTTCAAGTATGCGATTCCAAACTCATCACCAACGCTCACTTTCGATTACAGGAAAGGCCTGAAGAACTCCGAAAGCGATGTTGATTTCGATCACCTCGAGCTGGGCATGAAGCACGAGTTCAAGATGGGCGCCAGGGGCCGCGTCGATCTTTCGTTTCGTGGCGGCATGTTTGTGAATGCGAACAAAGTGTATTTCATGGATTACAAACACTTTCTCGGCAACCGCACACCTTTCATCACCAGCGACCCTGTGGGAAGCTTCCGCCTGCTGGATTATTATCAATACAGCACTGCCGACAAGTATTTTGTGGGCAGCGTTCATTACCGGTTCCGGAAATTGCTCGTGAGCACCATTCCCTACGTGCGCATGGCTGGCATCCGGGAGAACATCTTTGTGAATTACCTGGCGACACCCACATCGCATAACTACACAGAGCTCGGTTATTCCATCGACGGCATCCTGCGCATCTTCCGGCTCGAGGCCGCAGCCTCATTCCGCAACGGCAAGTATATAGATACTGGTTTCCGCATCGGCATCGCTACCAACATTGCTGTTAACTTCTCGGATTAGTACCTTCGTGTTGTGACAATCGATATCACGGATTTTTTTGAGCTCCGCAACAGGCTGCCTGTAGTGGATGTGCGCTCTGAAAAAGAGTATGCAGAAGGCCATATCCGCGGGGCTGCGAACATCCCCATTCTCAACAATGCCGAACGCGTTGCTGTGGGCACCGACTACAAACAGAAAGGACAGCTTGAGGCAATTAAAACCGGTTTCCGCCTGGTAGGACCCCGCATCATAGACATTGTGAACGAAGCCGAAAGTGTAGCACGCGAAAGAGAGCTGTTGGTGCATTGCTGGCGTGGTGGTATGCGGTCGGGCAACTTCTGTCATTTTGCAGACATGGCCAGGCTCAGAACGTACCAGCTCAAAGGTGGATACAAGGCCTACCGTCAGAAAGCGCTCGAGTCGTTCGGGTTGCCGTTCAGATTTATGGTGGTGAGTGGCAACACGGGAAGTGGTAAAACCGAGATCTTACGCGCGCTGGCGGCAAAAGGCGAGCAGGTGATCGACCTTGAGAAGCTGGCAAGCCACAAGGGCTCCGTGTTCGGTGGATTGATGCTTCCGCCGCAGCCTACAACAGAACAATTTCAGAACGAGCTCTTCGAGGAGATCTTAAAGCTTGACCTGAGCCGCACGATCTGGATCGAGGATGAATCCATCGCGGTAGGAAAGATCTTTCTTCCTGAAGCCTTGTGGCGCACCATGAGTGCCAGTTCCATTGTTGAAGTAGAAGTAGCAAAAGATGTTCGTGTTGGCCGGCTGGTGAATGAATATGGACCGGCAGATAAAATGCAATTTCTGGCGGCGATGGAAAAGATCACTAAAAAACTTGGCGGCCAGCATTTCAACACTGCGAGAGAAAAGTTGCTGCAAGGCGATATGGCGGCAACCATCGAGGTCCTGCTCGCTTATTACGACAAGGCTTATACCAACGGTATGGATAAAAAACAAAAGCGTATCCAATACAAAATGAGCTGGGATGGAAAGGATGCTTCGGAATTTGCTGCTGAGATATTATCGGTTGCCGGCAAGGCAGCTGTGATCAAAGGCTAATCGTCAAACCCCGGCCGTTTAAAACGCTCTGCCGCGGGAAACTCCGTCTTTGCCATGGTTTTCATTTTTTCGAGCATGGCCAGCAGCTTGAGAAACTCGTCTTCCTGATCAGGCAGCAGCTCGAATAATTTTACCCATGCCTGGATAGACCGTTCAATGGCGATGATGCCGATCTTGGCGGAGCCATCATAATCGCGCTGATCTTCTTCCGTCTCGACTTCATCACCCTTCAGCTTGCCCATAATGGCCCGCATGAGCTTGAGGTGAATAAAGGCCTGGTACCACTGGATCACCGCAAGGCAATCTTTGATGACCACTGTTTTTTCTCTCGCGGCATCCACGGATTCAACACCGAGGGTAAGGTTGTCGCTGAGCTGCTCCAGCATTTTGATCATGCCCGGTTGTGATTTGAGCCAGAGGCGCGACGCTTCACTATAGTTCCAGCTCAGCTTGCTCAGGGGATGGTTCTGGCTTTCTTTGCGGATGCGCGCTTCGTTCTCCTGTGCATGTTCCACTTCTTTGGCCAGCGAGCTCAGGTTTACACCGTATTGGGATGCGGCCTGTTCCAGCAGCTTGTGGGCTTTTGAAAAATTCTCGGAGAGCCTTTCCCAAAAAGCTTTGTTGATAATGTCTTTCTGTTCGGGAGAGGCACCGCTTTCATTCTCATACACAGCGCAACGGCTGCCGAAGGCGCAACGCTCACACCAGCGGTCACAATAATTATGGATTCCTGGTATTTTTTTGTCAGCCATAGACGGAAGGGCCTTTGTAGCAACCGTTAAGTTGATAAATTTACGCACATGGAGCAAATTAAACTGACACAATACAGCCATGGCGCCGGCTGCGGCTGCAAGATCTCACCGGCCGTGCTTGACAAGATCCTTCATTCCAATTCTCCGAAAGGTAATTTTTCTTCCTTGCTGGTAGGCAATGAATCCAAAGACGATGCAGCCGTATTCGATCTTGGTGATGGCACCTGCATTGTGAGCACCACAGACTTTTTTATGCCCATCGTAGACGATCCGTTCACGTTCGGGGCCATCGCCTCTGTAAACGCGATCAGCGATGTTTACGCTATGGGCGGCGAACCGTTGATGGCCATTGCTATTCTCGGTTGGCCCATCAACAAGATCCCGGCGGAGGTGGCCCAAGGTGTGCTGGAAGGAAGCCGCGACGTCTGTCGTAGGGCAGGCATACCGTTGGCAGGTGGTCACAGCATCGATTGCCCTGAACCCGTATTCGGACTGGCTGTTACGGGGAAACTGAAAAAAGAAAATCTCAAACGCAATGATACCGCCAGGGAAGGAGCGCTCCTTTACCTCACCAAACCACTCGGCATTGGGATCGTCACCACCGCCCAGAAAAAAGGCATCGTGAAAGACGAACATTTGAAAAAAGCTACCGACACCATGCTAACACTGAACGCCTTCGGTGCCGAGGTAGGAAAACTCCCCTACGTAAGCGCCATGACCGACGTAACCGGCTTCGGATTGCTCGGCCACCTGTGCGAGATGTGCGAAGGCAGCAACCTTTCGGCTACACTCGAATTCAGCAAAGTTCCTGTGTTCGATTTTCTCGACCAATACATCCAGCAGAAGAGCATGCCCGGCGGCACCACCCGAAACCTTGACAGCTATGGGCACAAGATCAGCACGCTCACTGACAGTCAGAAAGCCATACTCGCCGACCCGCAGACCAGCGGTGGACTGCTCATTGCCGTTGACCCCGATCAGGCAGACACGTTCGAGGCGTTCGCAAAAACAAAAGGACACATGCTGAAACCCTTCGGCCGGCTTACCATGAAAGGCAAGGAAATTGTACAGGTTGTATGAGAACATAAACTATCAGCGGCCATGACCACAGAAGCGATCATTGAAATATTACGGCGAGCATGTACAGAGCGAAAGGTCTGTAAGCTGCATAAAAAAGGGGAGCCTGAAGACAGGATCGTCAATCCTCATGGCGTGCATCATTCGAAGAATAAGGATCTGGTACTTGTGTGCATACAAGTGAGCGGTTATTCTAAAAGCAAGAATCGCTCACTTTACAGGAATCTGGCAATTCAAGATTTCGAAAGCGTTGAGATGTTATCGCGGACATTTACCATCGATAAGGATTTCAATCCGGACGATGACCAGTATGGCGAGTGGTTGTTTCATGTGTTGGAATGATTCCGCAGTGAGAACAATCCTTCGAATGGAAGTCCTTTTTAACCCTTTGAGGGTTTTGCACGTGGCGAATAAACTGAATAAGATTCTACCTCGTGAAAAGCCCTCAAAGGGTTGGGGGTTATAGTCGTCGGACCACTGACAACGCGCAAGGCCAGGCGCGCAGTGGTCTGACGACTACTTCTTCAACGCCTCCGCTATCGCCTTCTCGGCAAGCGGTGCCATCACTTTGTATCCGGCCAGCGTGGGGTGAACTTCATCGTAGGCATATTCTTTCTTCATACCTTTGCGATCATCGACCATGGCGGTGAAATAATCGAGGTACACGTAACCGTTCTTCGCCGCGTGTTCCTTGATCATCTTGTTGAGCGTGATCACTTTTTCTGCGGGCTCGAGACCGGGCCTCCAGGGAAAGTCGTAGGCGGGCAGCACGGAGCTCAATACCACTTTGATGCCATTTGATTTAGCCAGTGCTGCCATGGACGCAATGTTGCCCATGGTTTCTTCGAGGGTCATGGGGCCGGTGTTCTGCGCAATGTCATTGATGCCTGCCAGGATCACCACCACTTTAGGCTTGAGGTCGATCACATCCTGACGAAAACGGATCAGCATCTGCGGCGTGGTCTGCCCACTGATGCCGCGGCATACATAAGGTTTCTTATAGAAGAAACTTGAGTCGGTTCTCTTCCAGCCTTCGGTGATGGAGTTGCCCATGAACACCACACGGTTTTCATTGGGTGCCGGCGGCTGAAGTTTTTTGTTCTCACCCTGGTAACGTTTCAGGTTCGCCCAGTCATTGCGAAACCGCTCTTCCGACTCACGCTTGCGTTGTATCATCTGCTGGGGTGTTGCTTTATTCTGTTGGTTGCCCTGGCTCGACTTGATCAGCAAGCCCTGCACTTCGAGCCAGTCGCCGAAACGATCGATCCACGTATCGGAAGGCAGGTATTGCCGGCGCATACCAAAGCCGTGGCCTCCTTTGGTATACATGTGCAGCTCCGCGGGTTTGCCCGCCGCCATCCACTTGTTGTAAAGCTCCACGCTATGTGGCGCAAGTTCCAGCTGATCATCCGTGGCGGCCACGAGAAAAATGGGTGGCGCATCCGCAGGAACAGTGTTCTCTTTCAGTGTGCCGGTATAGGCATAAACAGGAGCAACAAAATCAGGACGGCTCTCTGCCGTGTAGGTGAATGCTGTGCCCGCCGCCACGGTTCCTCCCGCAGAAAATCCCATGAGTCCAATACGGCCCGGATCGATGCCAAACTCCGAAGCATGGGCCCTCACGTATTTCACAGCCTCTCGCCCATCGGCAACAGCCATCGGAATAAGTTTGGCGTTGTCTTCATCACGTTTCTTGCGGTCGATGCCCATCAGCTCCTTCACCGGATCTTCGGAGTTGGTGTGATTGAGCCTGTACTTCAGCACAAAGGCGGTCACGCCTTTTGTGTTCAGCCACTTGGCCACGTCGATGCCTTCGCTGTTGATGGATAACGCCGCGAAACCTCCGCCGGGCGCAATGATCACAGAAGTTCCGTTGGCCGTGGCCGGAGGTGCAGGGTATACGGTTAGTGTGGGTTCAGAAACGTTGTACACCACCTGCGTCTGCCAGATATCGGAATACATCTCCTTTTCTTTCCAGGTCCAGCGCTCGGAACCCGGCGCCTTGCCAGGATAAAGCGGAATTACTTTTTGAGCATAAGTAATGGAGAAGCTCAGCAGGAGCGCAAGGGTAAATTTAATTCTCATGATCGTATCAGGTTCTGGTTAATGCCTCACGGTGAGGCGCAAAGAAATTTAGGAAAAATTTATGGATTCCATCCTAAAAAATCCTTGCGCCTTTACGCGAGACCGATGCATTACTTCAGCTCCAGAACCACCACAGAGAACGCCGGCACTTTAACACTGAGCTTGCCGGTGCTTAACGTAGCTCCTTTAAAAACTGCAGGTTTCACTTTATCAGGACTCTCAAAAGTATTGTGGTCCTGGATCTTCGGCGACGACAGCACCCTGCCAGTGACCGCTGTATACTTGGCACCTTTGATGTCGATGGTTACATCCTGCACATTCTTGCCGTCGATGTTTACCAGCGAGATGTGCGTAACACCGTTCTTATCGCGTGAAGCAGAAACAGAAACAGCGGGGAGTTTTTCACCATTGAGCGTGTAATCATTTGTTTTGATCTTCACGGGAAGCAGTGTGGCATCCTGGTGCACATTGTACATTTCCATCACGTGATAGGTGGGTGTGAGCAGGATCTTTTCGTCGTTAGTGAGAATGACAGCCTGCAGCACGTTGATGGTTTGCGCGAGGTTTGCCATGCGCACACGGTCGGCATGGTTGTTAAAAATGTTCAGCGTAACGCCGGCGATCATGGCATCGCGCATGGTGTTCTGCTGATAGAGGAAACCGGGATTCGTGCCGGGCTCCACGTCATACCATCCGCCCCACTCGTCCACCACCATGGCGACACGTTTTTTCGGATCGTACTTATCCATGATGGCTGCGTGTTTGGTCACCAGCTCTTCCATTTTCAAGGCGCGTTGCATGGTGGTGAAGTACTGCTGTTCAGAGAATTCGGAAGCAGAACCTTTTTTGCTCCAGTCGATCACGGAGTAGTGGTGAACGCCCACGCCCTCGAGCATGTTGTGCGGAATATCACGCATCAATACTTCAGTCCAGTTGTAGTCCGACGAGTTGGCACCAGAGGCGATCCTGAAGATCTTGTTGTTGTTATCCCAGCCGGTCATGAACGTTGCGTACTGCCTGTAGATGTTGGCGTAATATTCAGGGCGCATGTTGCCACCACAGCCCCACGCTTCGTTTCCGATGCCCCAGAACCTGACGGTCCACGGCTTCTCTCTTCCATTCTCTTTCCTCAGCTTCGACATCGGGCTGATGCCATCGAAGCTTACATATTGCACCCAATCGCTCAATTCCTGAACGGTGCCGCTTCCTACGTTGCCAGACAGGTAGGGCTCCGCGCCCAGCAGCTCGCACATATCCAGAAAGTCGTGCGTGCCGAAGCTGTTATCTTCCGTTACGCCACCCCACCAGGTGTTCACGATCGTTGGTCTTTTGTTCTTGGGGCCGATGCCGTCTTTCCAGTGATAGGTGTCGGCAAAACATCCACCGGGCCAGCGAAGGTTGGGGATCTTCAGCTTTTTCAGCGCGTCCACCACATCGTTGCGAACACCTTTGGTATGGGGGATCTTGGTGTTGCCCTCACCTACATAAAATCCACCGTAGATACATTTGCCAAGGTGCTCGGAGAAATGCCCGTAGATGTGCTTGTTGATGATCACTTTTCCGGAGTCGGCCTGCAGTGTAACCTGGTTCTGTGCCGAAAGATGCCTTGCAGCCATGGCGATGAAGATGAATAGAAGTATTTTTTTCATATGGGTTATCCGTTTACAAATTGTCTTTTCTCACCCGGCTGAATGCTGGTGAGCTCCGAGATCCTGACAGGCTTGCCGGTCTCACAGCTGTTGCGTGCTGCGATGCCTACAAGAATAGAGAGCGCGCCATCTCTCACGCTGGCAGACTGGTGCAGCGGATCTTCCACCACACCGCCGAAGATCTTATCTTTTAAAAGCCTGTCGCCGCCGCCGTGACCGCTGGTGCCATGGGGTACGCGGATGAACTCACGCTTGCCGAAATTCTGGCTGAGGACGATCTCGTCGTAATTTTTTTCTTCGATGGGATTGCTTTCTTCTATCCATGCGTCGAGTCTGCCCTTCGTTCCGTTGAAGGCTATCCGGTAACCTTCGTAAGGCGAGTAGGTAGTGAGTGAATAGCTCACCTGCACACCGTTGGCGTAACGGATGGTGGCTGCCATTTTATCATAGATGTTGATATCTTCTTTCCACACGCAGCCATCGCGCAGGTAGCCGTCATGTTTTTCGTGGGCAACGTACAGGTCCATATAAGACTGGCGCTTGGTGATGTCGAAGTAAAAGTTGCACTTGTCTTTATGCGGGCAGGGACGGCAGTTGGTATCGCGGAATGCATTGTTCTTGCCATAGAAGTCAAGCGTGCCCGTGGCAAAAACTTCGGATGGGTCCGATTCGATCCACCAGTTCAGCAGGTCGAAATGGTGTGTAGCCTTGTGCACCCAGAGGCTTCCACCTTTTTCCTTCAGCCTGTGCCAGCGCCTGAAATAATCTGCGCCATGGCTTGTATCGAGGTACCAGTGAAAATCCACGGATGTGAGATCGCCGATGGCACCACTTCTCAGCAGCTCGTAGAGTTTGGCGCGGTGAGGCGAGTAGCGGTAGTTGAAGGTAACGGTAACTTTCTTTCCGGTTTTCTTCTCTGCCTGCAATATCGCTTCACATTTCTGTTCATCGGTGGTCATGGGTTTTTCTGTGATGATGTTGGCACCCAGCTCCATGCCGCGGATGATGTATTGATGATGGGTAGCGTCTACGGTGGTGACGATGAGCGTATCCGGTTTCACTTCCTTCATCATCTTCTCAAAGTCGGTGAAGGTGGGGCAGTTAAAGCCGGCTGCTTTCTTGAAGTATTCCACGCGGCCGGGGTTGATATCGCACAGCCCCACAAACGCTACCTTGTCGGGATAAGATTGTTGCACATCTTTAGACCACATGCCCAATGCACGGCTTCCGGTGCCGACGATGGCGATCCGTTTTTTGCTGTCGGCCATCATACTTTGTGATTGAACCTGGAGCGGATCCATCATCATGGCGCCGGCAAGTGCTGTGCCGGTGGCGATAAAACTTCTTCTCGTAAGGGTGCTCTCGTTTTTCATAGTTCAGGGTAGTTGGTGGACTAAAGGATCAATTGATATGTAAAATGCGCAACCGATTGCATTTTGTCAACCACTTTATCAGAAAAGCAGCGCGCCATCCTGCACTATACTGGCTTTTTTTATGGAACCGGGCCTTTTTAAGGGTATTTTATACACTTTTTAATGCCATTTTTTTGCGCAACAGATTCCAGGACTGCTTCCGGCAAAGCACCCCCATGCATCCATTTTTTGCCCTGTTCAACAGCAGGCAGTTCCAGAGGTTTTTGATCCAGATCTTTTAGCGATACCAGGAAATCACCGCTTGTCACCAGCAGCAGCAGTACGAATTTATGATTTTCAAAAATGCGGAGAACTGGTCGCTGCATCGTTTGCAAAAGAAAAATATATTATAGATTGCATGTTATACCTTGAGCCCGAGCCCATGTCAGATCAGCAAATGGAATATTTGAAGCAAATACGTATTGACAGCGAGTCACGCATTCCGAAGTACCGCCAGATCGTAAACTCGATCATTGAAGATATCGAACGTGGTGTTCTTCCCATCGGTCAGCGTATTCCATCCATCAACGAGATCAGTGAAGAATATTACCTTTCGCGCGATACGGTAGAGAAAGCTTACAACTACCTGAAGGAAAAACAGATCATCGTGTCGGCAAAGGGAAAAGGTTATTACATTGCCCGCACTGTTCTTCCGTCGAAGATCAATGTGCTGTTCCTGCTCAACAAGCTCAGCTCCTACAAGCTGAGGATCTTCAACTCATTTGTCAACAGCATGGGCAACAATGCCAAGGTGGACCTCAACATCTACCATTGCGATCCCAAAATATTGTTGAACATCCTGAACGAGAACATGGGGCGTTACGATCACTATGTGGTGATGCCTCACTTCAAAGACGACAACCTTTTACACCACAGCCATAATACCGAAGTGCTGGAAGCTTTGCGAAAAATTCCGGAAGATAAGCTGCTCATCATGGATAATCCGCTGCCGGAGCTGAAGCGCAACGTGGCCTCCGTATTCCAGGACTTCAAGATGGATATTTACGAGGCGCTGAAAGAGGGCCATGAACGGCTGAAGCGATACAAGAAGATCATCCTCGTATATCCCCGCAAGACCATGTATCCCTATCCGCAGGAAATACTGCAGGGCTTCCAGAATTTTTGTACGGATTTCAATTTCGACTTCGAGGTGCTCGACGAGATCTATCACGATATGGAGCTTCGGCCCCGTGACGTTTACATTACCATCGAAGAAGCCGACCTGGTGAGTCTCGTCAGGCAGGTTCGCGATAAGAAGCTCACACTCGGCGAAGACATCGGCATCATCTCTTACAATGATACGCCGCTGAAAGACCTGCTGGGCATCACCGTGATCTCCACAGATTTTCAGGTAATGGGCGAGACGGCAGCCTACATGATCCTGAAAAAGAAAAAAGAAGAAGTGAAAAATGTTTTCAGCTTCATCAACCGCAATTCGGTTTAGGGCATAGGTTTTAATCCTTCCCACCGCACATTCCACTGACCGTTCTTCGGGAAGCCGGGCTCCGGTAGGGTGTTGCCATCCCACCCCGCCGCCATCATGGCCACCGCCGCCAGCAATCCTCCGTTTCCGGGAAGGTACAGGCGCAGGCGATTGTCCTGGTAATTGTGTCCGTTCACCAGGTAAGTGTTCTTCTGCACGTCCATGAACAGCGCCTGCAACGCAAGCTCGGGTTTGTTGAGGCGCGCAGCAGTCATGGCGACGAGCGGGTAATCCCAACCCCAGGTTGTCTGCCATTGCCATTCACGCAGGATCTCTGTCAGTGTGTTGTTCATCACCGCAGTGTCTAACCGCTCATTCAGCGGAAGAAATCCATAAGCGCCCAGCACGGCAGGATGATCCCTGCGATACTGATCGTCTGTATAAGCGCTGGGTGTTGTTGCATTGGGCAGATAGAAATTGTGGTTGTCGACCTGCAACGGCGCGAGGTTCTTCAGCACTTCGTTCCATTGTTGGTTCTCTTCCATGCCCAACCGCCGGCGCCACTCCTGGGCTACACCGATGCCGTAGTACCAGTACTGAAGCTCATAAGCGGGATCATCCGTTTCCGCGGCCTTGAAGATCTCCTGCGCAGGGATCAACGGGTGGCATAGGTGATATTTCCCATCCTTCATCCGCAGAAACGACACCATAAAATCAGCCGTGTTGAACACAAGGTCTTTGTATTTATCGAGCGTTGCGCGGTCAGGTGTGTGGCGATAGAGAAGCTCCGCAAAATAGATCGGATGTGGCTGCTGCCAGATGATGAAGGCACCTACACCCGAAGGACTCTCCTTCCCGTAAGGATCAGTCATCTTCTGCCAGCGTGCTCCTTCATAACCTTGCCACTGCGCGGTATGTTGTGCCTCAGCCCTCACTGCATTGTACCAGGGCATACTCTTTTCAAGCAAATCGGCTCTGTTCCACAGGGCAAAATGTGCGGCGTGCCACCAGTGCATTTCGAGGTGGAATTTTCCAAACCAGCTGTTCATGGTGAGTCCTGTTTCCTGCGGCGGAAGCGAGCCTGCACACTGGATCTTAGTAAGGTATTGTGAGAGCACAACCCTTCGCTCAAGCTCTTTTGCACGTGGATCGGTACAAGCCGAGAAGTCTATAACACCACCTCGTGTCCAGAAATCTTTCCATCCCTGCAAGCTGCTTTGCTCGGTGGTTTTGAAATCTGATCCGGAATTATTTGCCTGCCGGCTGAACAGTACCGTGAACTCGAACGCATCTTTTTGCTGTGACGGAACAAGCTCAAAGTGATGTGGCTTCGCTTCCCTGATCTCGCCATGATCCCAACCGGCGTGAACAAAGTACTGTGTGCTGTCGAGCGTTCTGGTGATCGATGCTTTTTGTGCTGAGACATCCTTGAGCACCGATTTATGTTTATCCGGACTCTGCCAATCATATCCCGGGCAAACGTGACAATCTTTCCCATAAGGAAAATCCAGTGTCACTTTCAGGCGTCCTGCGGCGATGAGTGGCGACTCGATGCGTGCGGCGATCCTGTCTTCCTGCTGGTGCGCGTAGAGAATCACCTTTACGGGATGGCCCTCCACCTCGTAACTGCTTTCGATCTTTCCTGACCACAGGTCAAGCTGCTGTTGAATGTTATGGAGGTCCGAGAGCTTAACTTGCTCACCATTATTTTTTTCGATGAGCAAACGCACCAGGCCCAGGTGAAGGCGATGTGGATTGGCGCGAAGATATTCTGTTGCATCACCCGCCCTGCCCTCTTTATGCTGAACTGCGTACGGCGCTTTCGATCCATCGCACGATTCATAATCGACAGCAACATCATCCAGTGTATATTTTGTATGCGAAGGAAGGCTGTGCCACGCCCACTGTGTCTGCGTACCCAATGAAATACCGTTCTCATAATCTTCATAGAAAGTCTGCAGTCCGCTGACATCCGCCGTGAAGGCAAACTCGCCGTTGCCTACCGAGAGCGCACCGAGTGTATCAGGCATGCTCAGCGAAACGTTGTGCCGGGTTACCAACGCATGCCGGTCGATGGCCTTGTGATCTGTTTTTCTTTCCCGGCAGGCAAGCAGGCACAGGAATGTGACGACTATAACAGCAGGGTGAGTGGCTCGGTAGAATATCATGAAACGCTTTTGAGTTGCGACAATTAAAAGTGATAAAATTCAGCCTAAGATAAAACGGGTAATTTTTGCTAAACAGGACACTGCGTGAAGGTTAAGAACTTTTTTCACGTGCAATAGGGGTATGTTCCGCATCGGTTGTCTCATAGCAAACAACTCAAAAAATATGGCCATGAGCATAAGATTTAAACTCCTCATCCTCTTCATTCTGATGTTCTCCGTAAGCCTCTGTTTCGGGCAGGACCAGGAGTATCAGATCAGTACGCTGTTCAAAGGCGGCCATCACGCATCCGGTGGCTATGGAGCCCTCACCAACAAGTTCACAAAAATAAATGGCGAATACGCCAACATGGCGCAGATCTACGGCGGCTGGTACATCAACCACCGGTTCCTGCTGGGGGTAAGTGGTGCCGCAGTTACCAATAACATCCCCGTTGCGCCCGAGCACAGCACCGTGCCTGGTGTTGACATGAGCTACCAATACGGTCAGTTCGGATTGATGACGGAGTATACGCTTTGGTCAGAAAAGGCCATCCATCTTTCATTCCGCGTGATGAACGGCGCCGGTTTTACCGTGCAATACATGCGCAAAGATTGGGATGATGACAACTGGGATCAATTTGAAGATTATCCGCACGACACCAACTGGTTCTTCGTTACAGAGCCCGGCCTAAGTCTTGAGATCAATGTGTTTCGCTGGATGAGGTTCAGCCCCGGCATCTCATACCGCGCTGCCTTCGGAAGTGAAGCGCAAGGCCTGAGCGATGATGATCTCAGTGGAGCTTCGTTAGACCTGACTTTAAAATTTGGGAAGTTTTAAAATGCATTTCCCGCAGATCACGCTGATCGACGCAGATAGTTACTCAAATGAATTTCTGCGAGAATCCGCGCAATCTGCGGGACACAAGCCCTACCTGATTGGTACTCTCTCCGGAATAATAATGGCGTTGGGGAAATACTTCTTCACCGCCATATAATCTTTCTGGGCCTCGAAGCGGTTGATGTACTTGCCGGCCCTTACCCTGAAATTGGGTTGAACGAACTGTACATCGGCGTCGAGATCGGGCAGTGAGGTGAGCACCTGCTTCTTCACGTCGAGTGCTTCTTCGCGCCTGATACCGGAATAGAGCTGAATGGTAAAGCCGTCTACGAATCCGTTCTTCAGGTTGATGCGGTCAATGCTGTCGAGCACGGCGTCCAGTGAACCGTTCACGGCGTGCCTTGCTTCCACATAACGTGAAGGGTCGCGTTTGGCATCCGTGGGCTTCGTTGGTGTTGTGAGCTTTGATGTATCGGCCGGCGTTACTGCCTTGGTGCGCAACACTGAGAGGTCTTCCGAATATTTGCCTCCGGTAGTGGTGCTGCTCCCCGTTGTGGTGGTAGCCACCTTACAACCTGCCAGAAACAACACACCAAAGATCAGAATAACGAATCGCATAGTATTAAGCTTAAGTTTCAAAAATACCTGTAGCGGCAAAAAATTCATACCGTCTGCTACTACTCTATGATGATACAACGGTTGTTCTTGATATCGTCTTCAACCTTTTTGTATTTAACGTCTCGCAGCACTCTTCCGTCAGGATACTGAACGCTTACTTTGTCGTTTCGTCCGGCTACTTTTTCCGATTTTACAGGCATCACTTTCTCTTGCGGCGGGCGGTTCTGCTGGGGCTGTGCGGCACCGGGGCCTCCGCCACCGCTGAGCAGTGACCGTGACTCTTCTTTCTGCTCGCTCAGCCTTGCCCTGCGCTGTGTTCTGGCTTCCTGAACCTGCTCCGGTTCCTGCACCGGGATGTCGGCCTTCATCAGGAACGAGATGGTATCTTCGTTCACCTTGGCAATAAACCGTTTGAAGAGCTCAAAGCCTTCGAACTTGTAGATGAGCAACGGATCTTTCTGTTCATAGACCGCAGTTTGCACCGATTGCTTCAGGTCGTCCATCTCACGCAAGTGCTCTTTCCACTGCTGATCGATGATGGCCAGGGTGATCATCTTCTCCATGGCCTTGACAAGCTCGGCGTTGTTGGTAGCGACGCTCTTCTCGAGGTTGGCTGCAACACCGATGTTCTTCGTGCCGTCTGTGAAAGGTACGAGGATATTTTCGATGGTGGCGCCACGGGTCTTGTGGATCTCACGCACCACAGGCATGGCTTTGGAAGCCACCATTTTGTTCTTCCTGTGATAGTGATCGAGTGCTTTCTCGTAGAGGTCTTCCGTAAGCTTGCCCTGGTCGAGCTTTTCGAACTGCTCTTTCGAGATCTCGTAGTCGAGCCCGAAGGTGCTCAGGGCATTCAGCCGCAGACTCTCGTAGTCGTTGGCATTTTTGGCGTTGACCACCATGTCTTCGGAGGTGTCGTACATCATGGTGAGGATGTCGAGCTCGAGGCGCTCGCCGAACAGGGCGTTCTTGCGGCGCTTATAGATCACCTCGCGCTGTGAGTTCATCACGTTGTCGTATTCCAGCAGGCGTTTACGGATGCCGAAGTTGTTCTCCTCCACTTTCTTCTGGGCGCGTTCTATCGAGCTGGTCACCATCGAGTGCTGGATCACTTCACCTTCCTTCAATCCAAGCTTGTCCATAAAACGGGCGATGCGCTCAGGCATGAACAAACGCATGAGGTTGTCTTCCAGCGACACATAGAACTGTGAAGTTCCGGGGTCACCCTGGCGACCTGAACGGCCACGCAACTGACGGTCTACCCTTCTTGATTCGTGACGCTCCGTACCGATGATGGCAAGGCCACCCGCAGCACGTGACTCTGGTGTAAGCTTGATATCGGTTCCACGACCGGCCATGTTCGTAGCAATGGTCACAGTCCCCGGCTTACCGGCTTCTGCAACGATCTCCGCTTCACGCTGGTGCTGCTTGGCGTTGAGCACCTGGTGCTTGATCTTTCTCAGCTGCAACAGGCGGCTCACCAATTCTGAAATTTCCACGGAAGTGGTACCCACCAGCACAGGCCTTCCCTCCTGCGTGAGCTTCACGATCTCTTCGATCACAGCGTTGAACTTCTCACGCACCGTTTTATATACGAGGTCATCGTAATCTTTTCTGACCGCGGGCTTGTTGGTAGGGATCACCACCACATCGAGCTTATAGATGTCCCACAACTCACCGGCTTCCGTCTCTGCCGTACCGGTCATACCGGCCAGCTTGTGATACATGCGGAAATAGTTCTGAAGGGTGATGGTTGCGTAGGTCTGTGTTGCATCTTCCACCTTCACATTTTCTTTCGCCTCGATGGCCTGGTGCAAACCGTCTGAATAACGGCGGCCTTCCAGCACACGACCGGTCTGCTCGTCAACGATCTTTACTTTGCCGTCAACGATGATGTATTCTGTATCTTTTTCAAAGAGCGTATAAGCTTTCAGCAGCTGGTTCACGCTGTGAATGCGCTGCGACTTCACCTGGTACTCGCGGATGAGCTCCTCTTTCTTCTCGAATTTCTGGTTATCGTCAAGCGAGCTGTCGTGCTCGATCTTGCTGATCTCTGTACCGATCTCCGGCAGGATGAAGAATTTCGGATCTTCTCCTTCACCTGTGATGAGGTCGATACCTTTTTCTGTGAGCTCAACGCTGTTGTCTTTTTCGTCGATCACGAAATACAACGGCTTGTCAGCTTCCGGCATGTTGCGTTTGTTGTCCTGCAGGTAGAAGTTCTCTGTTTTCTGCAGCACAGCCTTGATGCCCGTCTCACTGAGGTATTTGATGAGGGGCTTGTGCTTGGGCATGGCGCGGTGGGCGCGGAACAGGGGCAGGCCTCCTTCTTTTTCGTTTCCTTCACCGATCAGCTTGCGGGCGGTGTTCAGGTATTCATTCACCACTTTCTTCTGGGCTTCCACCAGCTTGAAGATGCGGGGCTTCAGGTCGTAGAACTCATGTTCATCGCCACGGGGCACGGGTCCTGAGATGATCAGTGGCGTACGGGCCTCGTCGATGAGCACGGAGTCAACTTCGTCGACCATGGCGTAATGGTGGGCGCGCTGCACGAGCTCTTCGGGGTCGCGGGCCATGTTGTCGCGCAGGTAATCGAAGCCGAATTCGTTATTGGTTCCGTAAGTGATATCAGCCTTGTAAGCGTTTCGCCTGGCCACAGAGTTGGGCTCATGCTTGTCTATACAATCCACGGAGATGCCATGGAACTGGTAGATCGGCCCCATCCACTCGCTGTCGCGGGTGGCCAGGTAGTTGTTCACCGTCACGATGTGCACACCGCGTTTGGCCAGGGCGTTGAGGAAGGCCGGCAGCGTAGCCACCAGGGTTTTACCTTCACCGGTTGCCATTTCAGCAACTTTTCCTTCGTGCAGTACGGCACCACCGATCAGCTGAACGTCATAATGCACCATATCCCAGGTGATCATGTTGCCGGCAGCCATCCATTTGTTGAACCAGTGTGCCTTGTCGCCCACGATCTTCACGTTGTCGCGGGTAGCGGCCAGTTGCCGATCGAAATCCTGGGCGGTAACTTCCAGGTACTCGTTTTCCTTGAACCTGCGGGCGGTTTCCCTCACAATGGCAAAAGCTTTGGGAAGCACCTTCATCAGCACTTTTTCGAGCTCTTTGTTGCGCTCCTCCTCGATCTTGTCGATCTGGGAGAAAATTGATTCCTTTTCGTTGATGTCCAGCGCTGGGTTGTCAGCTACCCGCTGATGAAGCGCAGCCAGGTTGTCGTCGATGCTTTTCAGCTGCTGGTTTATGAAATCCTGGATCTTGCGTGTTTCGTCGCGAAGATCATCGTGTGATATGGACTTGAGCTTCTCGTGCTCCTGCTTGCTTTGCTCCACCAGGGGCATGATCCGCTTGATATCTTTCTCGGATTTCGTTCCAAAGATTTTGGCAATGAGTTTTAACATCGTTATCGTTAGCCGTTAGTTCGTTTTCTAGGTTCCCGTTTAAAGCCATTTTGCCCATGAACCACTATTCTGCGAATAACGGAAAAGGTAAAAGGTTTTAATGCCCCGAAAGGGGCCTAAAGTTAATTTCTTTTTACGATTTGAGAGTGAACAATTACAGTTCCAAGTCGCCTTCGAAGACCAATTTGGCAGGTCCGATGAGAAAAATATCGTGAAATGTGCCTTCCTGGCTGACAGAAGAACCAGAGCGGCTGAAAGTGAAGGCTACGGAAAGGTCGCCACCCAGGGTTTTGATCTTCACCGGTGATGAAAATCCCTTCAGGGCGCTGGCCAGGGCGCTGGCTACCACCCCGGTACCGCATGACAGGGTCTCGTCTTCAACACCCCTTTCGTAGGTGCGCACAAAGATGGTATTGTCAGGCAGGATCTCCACGAAATTGACATTTGTGCCTGCCGGTTTGTAGGCATCGCTGTAGCGGATCTTTCTGCCTTCTTCCACCACCGGGTACTGGCTGACATTCTGAACGAACCGGATGTGGTGCGGAGAACCGGTGTTGATGAAATAATCGTCCCCTGTTTTACTCGTCTTTTGCACATCGTTCATTTTCAACTTCACGATGCCGGCGGGCAGTAATTCGGCGGCGTGTGCCCCATCGTATGCGTTGAACTGGGTTTTTCCATTCAGCATTCCCAGGGACGCTGCCAGGCTTACCGCTGCCCGGCTACCATTGCCGCAAAGGCTTTGAGAACCATCGCTGTTATAATAAACCAGGTTAAAATCAAGGGAAGCATGCTTTTCGATGAGCATCAGCCCGTCGGCACCCACACCAAATTTGCGGTGACAGATCTTCTCGATCTGCTCGGTGGTGAAAGTATGCCTGGCCGAACGATTGTCGATCAGCACAAAGTCGTTGCCGGTGGCCTGATATTTAAAGAAGTGCAGTTTCAAGGCCGAACGTTTAAAGTTTAAGATTTGAAGTTTAAAGTTAGAAAGGCAAGGGTATTACTTGATCTCTTCGTAGTCGATGTATTCGCCGCCTTTGAAGTTGGAGCCTTTTTTTCGTTTCTCGGTGGTGGGGTTGCCGTTGGCGTCAAAGTTTCTGCGTTGTTGCTGCTGGTTGCGGAATTGCTGCGAAGCCGCCCCTGCGCGAAAGAACATAGAACCGATTTTATAAATGATATACAGGATCAGGCCTAGGATAATGAGAAACTTGAACATGGTAATGTGCCTTTAAGTACAGAAACCGAAAAACAAAGGTAGAGGTTCAGAAATTAATTAACCAATGAATCAACCGAAAGTGTGGCTGGGGTGAGAGACGGAAAAAGGGCGGTTTTATTGTGGTAAAGAATGCAATTTCCCGCAGATCGCGCGGATTAACGCAGATGACGATTATAAATCGCGGGCTTTAACGCGTACTACTTTGCCGTTGCGGGAGATCACCAGCTCGCCGTCTTCTTTTTTGGTTTGTTCGATAAGGCGCTTCACCGCTAGCTGAACGCCGCTGGTTATTTTTTCGAATAGTTGACGTGACTCGATGTTACTCATAATGCTTAAGCAAATTAGTCCAAATATCATTATTTTCTACCGAAAGCCCGAAATTGTTATTTGCTACAACAGACGGAATATCACGGGAGTTATCGTAGAAAATCCAAAAATCGCTTAGGACAGAATATATCTTGAAAAAATTTACTAATCCACGATGATACCTCCTCTCAATAATATCATCCGGAATATTATGTCCTCCTTTTTTTACACGGAGCCTGACTCTTTCTTTTGCCAATGTTATAGACTCCAACCAAAAGAAAATTAAAACAACTGTGTAACCTCCTTGCTTCGCCTCCTTTATCAGTGATCTATAACTTTTTGTCGACAACGTAGTTTCTAAGGCAAAAGAAAGGTTAGCCTTCAACAGTTCGCGAATGCGGTTCAGCATGATCCTGCCAGCCTCGAAAGCGACGGTCTCGGGCTGAAAGGGAGAGAGCCCTTTTGCGATCTCATCGGCATTTACAAATTCCTTACACTCCAGCATTTCAGGAAGCACCGTATAAGAGGCTGTGGTTTTTCCAGCCCCGTTGCAGCCTGCAATGATGTAGAGAAATGGCATGGAGGAAAATTACGATGAATAGTGAGAAAGTCCATGGTTCATAGTCAGTCCATGACGGCAAAATGCAATTCCCGCAGATCGCGCGGATTTACGCAGATTAAAATGTATTAATCAGCGTCGATCGGCGTAATCTGCGGGAAACAAAACTACCTGCTCAAATACAAATTCCGCTCCGAGTAGATCTTCAGGAAATAATCATCCATCAGGTCGTCGATGAAATAGATCGCTTCACCGGTCGACTTCATTTCGGGGCCGAGCTCCTTATTCACGTCAGGGAATTTGCTGAACGAGAACACAGGCTCCTTGATGGCATAACCTTTTTTGGTAGGTGAGAATTTGAAATCCTTCACCTTCTTCTCACCCAGCATCACCTTGGTGGCGTAGTTCACATAAGGCTCGTCATAAGCCTTGCAGATGAAGGGCACCGTGCGTGATGCCCGCGGGTTAGCTTCGATGATGTAAACCTTGTCGTTCTTGATGGCGAACTGAATGTTGATCAATCCTACCGTTTTCAGGGCCAGTGCGATCTTGTGCGTATAGTGCTCGATCTGCTTGACCACAAAGTCGCCAAGGTTGTACGGCGGCAACACGGCGTAAGAGTCACCGGAGTGGATACCGGCCGGTTCGATGTGCTGCATGATGCCGATGATGTACACGTCTTCACCATCACAGATGGCGTCGGCTTCTGCTTCAATGGCCCCATCGAGGAAGTGATCGAGCAGCACTTTGTTCTCGGGAAGGTGTTTCCAGATATCGAGAATGTGGTCTTCAAGCTCCTGCTCGTTGATCACGATCTTCATGCTCTGGCCGCCCAACACATACGAAGGACGAACCAACAACGGGAAGCCGATGGTTTTCGAAACCTCCAGTGCTTCGTCAGCATTGGTGGCCACACCGAACTCCGGATAAGGAATGCCGTGGTCTTTCAGCAGCGTAGAGAACTGCCCGCGGTCTTCGGCCAGGTCAAGGGCCTCAAAGGAAGTACCGATGATCTTGATGCCGTGCTTGTGAAGTTTCTCCGCGAGCTTCAGGGCCGTCTGACCTCCGAGCTGCACGATCACACCTTCGGGTTTTTCGTGCTGGATGATATCGTAAATGTGTTCCCAGAAAACCGGCTCGAAGTAGAGCTTGTTGGCAATATCGAAGTCTGTTGAAACGGTCTCGGGGTTACAGTTGATCATGATGGTCTCGTAGCCACATTCCTTGGCCGCGAGCACGCCGTGCACACAGGAGTAATCGAACTCGATGCCCTGGCCGATGCGGTTAGGCCCGGAGCCCAGCACCACGATCTTTTTCTTGTCAGTAACCTGCGACTCGTTCTCGGTATCGAAAGTTGAGTAGTAGTATGGTGTTTTGGCTTCGAACTCCGCAGCGCACGTATCCACCAGTTTGTAGACGCGGCGGATGCCCATGCTCTTGCGTTTCTCGTGCACTTCGCTCTCGTAACACTCCAGCAGGTGGGCTATCTGGCGGTCGGCATAACCTTTCTCCTTCGCCTTGCGCATCAGCTCCGCCGGCAGCGTCTCGATGTCGTATTTTTCGATCTGTTTCTCCAGCTCCACGAGGTCTTCGATCTGGTTGAGGAACCAGCGGTCGATCCGGGTGAGCTTCTGGATGGTCTTCATCGGGATGCCCAGCCTGATAGCGTCATAGATGTGGAAGATGCGGTTCCACGTAGGATGCTCGAGACTGTAGAGCAGCTCATCCTGCTTGGTGAGCGACTTTCCGTCAGCAC
>NZ_JAHESF010000068.1 GCF_018598225.1 Chryseosolibacter histidinae
TCCAACTTGAAACTAACGGAACCGTCCCATTTTCGGTCACTTATGTCCGGAAGTGTCGGGACCAGACGCTCCCGAACCCGCAAATAAGTGAACCCTGGCACATGGCACTGATTTGGCTCGAAAGGGCAACAAATCCAGCACCCATGCTTCATAACTACTTTAAGATCGCCCTTCGCAGCCTGATGCGAACCAAGGTATACTCCCTCATCAACATCTCCGGCCTCTCGCTGGGTATAGCCTGCTGCCTGCTGCTGTCACTGTATGTATATGACGAGTTCGGATACGACAGCCACCATGCACGGCTCGATGACCTGTACCGGATCGATACCCAGTTCGAAGCCAACCTGGTAGGTTTCGACAAGCTCGGCAGCGTCTCGCCGCCCATACCCATGACGTTGAAAGAAGAGCTGCCTGAGATCGAGGTTGCAACCCGGCTTGTTCCCTCTTTCAGCAACCAGAACCTTATCCAGTATGAAGGCAACAAATTCTACGAGCCGAACGCGCTGGTAGCCGACTCCACACTTTTCGATGTGCTCACCTATGAGTTCACAGAAGGTAATCCGAAGAAGGCACTGGCCGATGCCAACACCGTGGTGATCTCGGAGGCCATGGCAAAAAAGCTCTTCGGCAGCGAGCCGGCTCTGGACAAGAGCATCCTGATCAGCCAGGGCGGTGATCCGGTGAACTACAAGATCACAGGGGTATTTAAAAAACCAAAAAGTTTCCTGGATGTCAATTTCTTCACCTCCATTATGAGCGAAGGCTCCGGTGCTTACGTTCGCAACGATCCGGAAGCATCTAACGAATGGGCTGGACAAAACTTCGTGGGGGGCTATCTCAGGCTGGCGCCCGGGCACTCCAAGGAAGCGGTAGAGAAAAAGATCAACGAGGTGCTGGTCAAATATGGCTCGGAAGACATGAAGGCGCTGGGCATCACCAAGACCCTTTTCCTGGAACCTGTCAAGGATATTTACCTGAAGTCACAGGTAGACAAGAGCCAGCGCATCACGTACATCTATGTTATTGTTTCCATCGCACTGTTCATCCTGGTGCTGGCATGCATCAACTTTATGAACCTTTCTACCGCCAAGGCAACCAAACGTGCTTCGGAGATCGGTATCAGAAAGGTGATGGGCGCCTTCCGCAGCAGCCTGATCCGGCTCATCCTCGGCGAGGCCATGCTGGTGGTTATGATCTCCATCATCATCAGCATTCTGCTGGTGCAGGCAGCGTTGCCTGTATTTAATCATTTGTCGGGTAAAGAGATCACGTTCAGCGGTGGCAATATCATTTTCTTCGGAGCAGCGCTGATCATCCTGACCATTGTTACCGGAGTGGCTGCGGGCAGTTACCCCGCTTTTTACATCTCGTCTTTCCAGCCGGCAGAAGTGCTGAAAGGAAAGTTCAAGCTCAGCAGTGCTTCGGGTACGCTGCGGCAGGCGCTGGTGGTATTTCAGTTCGTGGTAGCGATCGTGCTGGTTTGCGGCATGCTCGTGATCTCGCGCCAGCTTTCGTACATGAAGGATAAAGACCTCGGCTTCGATCCGAATGCAAAGATCATTGTTCCGCTGCGTACGGCCGATGCTAAAAAGAAATACGAGTCCCTCAGGAGCTCGCTTGAACAAATGAGCGCTATCAAGGGCGTCTCAGCCGTCACCTATCCTCCCGGCTCCAATATCTTCAACGACATGGCCTTTTACCTGGAAGGTGGGAACATGGACAATGCCATTCTCAATCGCCGCAACAATGTTGATGCGGGTTATCTCGAGCAGCTCGGCATCAAGCTGATCGCCGGCCGCACTTTCTCACCTAACCGCGAAAACGAGTCAAAAGGCAACCTCATTATCAACCGTACCTCCGCCAAAAAATTCGGGGTCGAGCCGGAAAAGATGATCGGCCAAAAGCTCTATTTCGATTGGCAGGGGAAGACGTATTCGTTCCAGGTGATCGGCGTTATGGAAGACTACAACCAGACTTCCCTGAAGGATCCCATCATTCCGATCGCTTTCGAGGTCCCTGAAAGCCAGGACCGGTATGGCAACATGATCGTGAGTGTCAACACCCAGGCGTTTTCCGAGACCATCGCGCTGATCGAGGATACCTGGAAAAAACAGGTGGAAGACGCGCCATTTGAATACACGTTCCTCGACGACAACATCCAGCAACAATACGAAGAAGACCGGCGCATCTCTTCGATCATTACCTACTTCACCGCGATCGCCATCATTATCTGCTGCCTTGGCTTGTATGGACTCTCTTCATTCATGGCTGAAAGGCGTCTGAAAGAGATCGGTGTAAGAAAAGTGATGGGCGCAACCGTGGCACAGATCATGAGTATGATGTCGAGGGAGTTTGTCAAGCTTGTGCTGCTGGCATTCGTGATCGCCTCTCCCCTGGCGTGGTATGCCATGAACCAATGGCTGCAGGCCTTCGAATACAAAGTTGCCCTGGACGTCACCATTTTCATTCTCGCAGGATCCGGCGCCGTGGCCATAGCGTTGCTCACGATCAGCTATGAGTCACTGAAGGCTGCGAATGCAGATCCGGCAAGAACGTTGAGGAACGAGTGAAAGAGTCCACGGTCCTCAGACGACGGACCACGGCTGGTTCAGTGGAGGTCAATTGACCGTACTTCATATGTTGTGCCTCATACTTTCCAGGGAGCACAAATTTATGATGTTACGCTACATGGCTGTGGTCTGTGGACCGTCGACCGTGGACTTATTTCACGTCTGGCAGCGAAAAACTAAAAGTAGCGCCTTCATTCACTTTTCCTTCGGCCCACACCCTGCCGCCATGCCGGGTCACAATTCGCTGCACCAACGCCAACCCTACTCCGGTGCCGGCAAAATCTTCTACGCGGTGAAGGCGTTGAAACACACCAAACAGCTTGTCGACGTACTTCATATCAAATCCAACACCGTTGTCCTTCACATAAAAAACAACCTGGTCCTGCTCGCGGTACGAACCTATTTCCACTACCGGGTCTTCTTTTTTGGCTGAGTACTTTATCGCGTTCGAGATCAGGTTGATCCAGACCTGCGAGAGCAGCTTGGGATCTGCATAGACCGCCGGCAAAGTATTCACATTGATCTTTGCCTTGTGCTGCATGGAGATGCCTATTTCAGGTAGTATGTTTTTTCTGAGCTGGCTTTCAGTGTTAAACTCCGTCTTCTTTACTTCCTGCCGGTTCAGCTTCGAGAATTCAAGGAGATCATTGATGAGGTCATTCATCCGGGCAGCATTCTGCTGAACGATGTCCAGGTTCCGCCTGGATTCTTCATCGAGAGTCCCGCCCAGGTCTTCGTCCAGCATCCTTGCGTAACCGATCACAGACCGGAGCGGTGCACGCAGATCATGAGACACTGAATAAGAGAACGCTTCCAGCTCCTGGACAAGCTCATGCAGCTGATCGTTTTGCGACGCGATCTCCTCATTCATAGCCTGGATCTCCATGGTGCGTTCGTTCACGAGCTTGTTAAGCGCCGAATTGGCAGCCTTGAGTCGAACAACCCTGTATCGGTACACTGAAAATATCAGTGATAAAAAAACGAGCGCTCCCACGATCCGGAACCACGGTCGTTCCCACAAAGGCGGAATGATGTCTATGGTTAACAAGACTTCGCCCCGACTCCAGTTTCCACCGGGTCTTCCTGTTCGGATCTTTAGCTCATGAAGTCCACTGGGCAGATTGATCAGCTCCAGGCTCCGGCGATTCCCGATGTCATACCATGTTGTATCCTTGACGGCATATTGGAAATGATGCTTCTGCGGATACCTGAAGTCGATGGCTGTGAACGTTACGCCCACATCATTTTCTTTCCAGCCAGAAGTTACAGCACTGGTAAACAAAACGTTTTTCAGGCTATCGCTTTCTTTAAAGGCCAGCGGTTTGCCGTTGATGGTGATGGATGTTCGCAGCACCGGAGGAACCACATCGGGTTTCAATACTTCTGCGGGATCGAAGAAACTTAGCCCGTTCACACCTCCGAAATACATTTTTCCCCCGGGCGATCCGAAATAGGCGCCCGTATTGAATTCGTTGCTCTGCAGTCCATCGAAAAAGTCGAAATTCCGGAACTGTGCCCGGCGCGGATCAAAAGCCGAGAGACCGAGATTGGTACTTAACCAGAGGATGCCGGAACGATCTTCAACGATGCCGTACACTACATTATTGGGCAGTCCGTTGTCTTCTGTGTATGTAGTGAATGTGCTGTCCGTATTGAGCTTGCTCAGTCCGCCGCCCCACGTGCCAACCCAGAGATCTTTTTTGCTGTCGCGGAAGATCGATTTCACAAAGGAAGCGTGAAGTGTTCCCGGTACATCGTTGCGCGCCGTGAAGTGCTGCATCAATTGTCCGCTCCTGTCATAACGTTTCAGGCCGTCTTTACAGCCAACCCATACGTGGTTCTCTTCCACCAGCAGACTCGAGATCTCTTCGGGCAGATCTTTTGCTGCAATAAACAAGGTGGTTGCTCCCGAGGTCTTGTTAAAGAGATAAATACCGTCCAGCCTTGTTGCCACGATCAGGCTGGTATTGTCCCATTCCGCGAAACTGTAGACGCCTCGTAGCGTACTGTTTCTGCTCACGAGCTTGTTGCCGGAATACTGCATGAGGCCCATGGAGGTAGATACCCAGATGTTGTTATCACGGTCGGAGATGATCTTGAAGATCTGAAAAAGATCACGATCGCTGGAGAAGTGTTTCGCTGATTTCTTTCTCAGGTCAACTACGTCCATACCGCGGGAAGTACCCACCAGCACCGTGCTGTCATCACGTGTAAAAATTGCCGAGACATAATTCCCGGACAACGGTATAGAGGTCTGATCGTTTAAATAGGAGAACCTTGCCAAGTCAGGGTTGAACTTATTCAGTCCATAGCCGAAAGTACCCACCCAGATCACATCGTCGCGGGTCTGATAAAGCACCCTGGCGCGGTCTTCGGAGAGGCTGTTCTCGTTAAATTTATCGTGATGCAGCACATACTTTAAGGCATCGTTGTTATCCAATACGATCACTTTATAGGTAGCTACCCACAAGTCTCCGTTGCGCACCCGCGTCACCTCGGTAACCGGTGTGGCAACGATCTGTTCGAGCTTCTGCTGCGCCTGATCATAGCTGTAAAGGCCACCGGATGTCGACAGGTAAACCTTGCCATTGGAATCGAAGTCAATACGATAAACGCTGTGATCTTCCAGCAACGTTTTCCAGTCGGGCTCTGAGGCCGGTCTGACGAATACACCTTTGGCAGTTGCAACCCACAAGCCATGCGCGGACGTCCAACCGGCATGTGCCACCCGCATACCTTTAAATTTTCGGAGGTCGTCGTCTATAAAGAACCTTCCCTGCTTCCGGTCAAAGCTTACAAGGCCTTTATTGGTCGATAGCAGCGCCGTGTGCGCTCCTGTCAGCAGGATATGGTTGACGTCAGTATCCCACAGCTCCTGATCGGCCGGAACAAAATTCTGAAAGCTGTTGCGCCGGTAATCATAGATGCTGATGCCTCCGGTCGAGCTTATCCAGATATCACCCGACCGGTCTGTTGTGAGCGACCAGATCTGGTTAAATTGTAGCGAAGTGGAATCATTCTTATCGCGCCTGTAGCGGTGGAATTCCAATCCATCGTACCGGTTCAGGCCATCTCGTGTTCCAACCCAGAGAAATCCGAACTTATCCTGGATCATACACCTGATATCGGATTGTGAAAGGCCGTCGATCACGGATAACCGGTCAAACCGGATGTTTTCCTGGGCCATACACAGGTATCCCGGCATCAGCACTAAACCAAAGAATATGGCCCATATTCTGATCCGCAAAAAAAGACTGTAAGAACCGGCCATTCCGCTGATGCGTTTAACTACTTCGATGTTAAGAAAAAAACACAACAACAGAAAGCCTGAAATTTGATAGCATTGGGAAATCAGGCATTGGGGGCCATCACCAACATCCTCGCAACATGGCGTATGGCGTTTTTGATTTCGAGCGGAATGCCTCGGGAAAGGTAAGCGGATTGAAAACTACCGCAGGCGGTGGAGTGCAGCGTCTGGAAGCAGTCGTCGGACCACTGCTAGTGCGCTGGCCTGCGCGCAGTGGTCTGACGACTATCGCCTCACCCATGTTGGTGCTCTTCACCAACATGCTAACATGCCAACATGCACACCACCTAATTGTTGTTCACGTTCCTGATCGCCATGATCTCATTTTTCAGCTCGACAAAAGCAATGATGATGTCGTCAAGATCTTCATCGTCAAATTCAATGAATTGTGTCTCGCCTTCCACTTCAGTGTCGATCTGCATCATGACGGATTGTCTTTCATGATCCGCAAACAATTCGAAGCCGGTGCCTTCTTTGTCATAGAATTTTAGTGCTTTCATGATCTGATGGTTTTGTTTAGACCAAGATACGTGACAAAACTCAGGCAGGTTCTTTTTAAATCAACAACTGGTAAACAAATTGTCCACAGTCCACGGACCACGGTCCACGGCTGTACCGTGCCGTAACAACTTCCTGTGCCCCTTAGACAAAACGTTGAGCCATTGCACGATGTTAATAATTATTCACCGCGCTAACTGTGGACTGTGGACTGTCGACCGTGGACTCTTTCCTACTTCCTTTCAACCCTCACTTTCTCTGCTGTTTTATCGTCAATCACTTCCAGAATATAGATTCCGGGATCAACCTTGGAAAGGTCGAGCACGAACGATGTACTGTTGATCTCTTTTTGCTCGATCAACGTAAGGCCATTCAGATCCATTAGCCGGATCGTATTTATTTTGTTTTTGGATTCAACATGCAGCTCGCCATCCGTTGGGTTGGGGAAAACACTGAAAGGGCTTTCTCCCGGATCGCCAGCGCCGCAACCTTCAACCAAAGCAATGAGGCCACCACCGGCATGCACTTCGAAGCCTGCATTGAGCTCGATCCTGCCGCCCGCTGTTAAGGTGGCGTATCCGTCTTTTTCCACTATAAATTGTTTACCCTCCGGGCAGAATATCGCACCGCCCGACGTGTAGACTACCTGTTGGCCCGCAGCAATGGTCTCTGACGACAGGTAATAAGCTTCTTCGCAGTCTTGTGCCATCGACCGCAGGGAGACCAGCAGCAATGACATGAGCACCGACAGGTATATGTTAGCCCGTGCTGTTTTTCTTTTGATCCGATCCATCGCAGCGATCATTTACCGGTTTCAAGTTTGGCCAGCTTCTCTTTCAGGTCAGCTACCTGTTTCTGCAACGCTTCATGCTGCTGATGCTGGTCGATGAGGTATAAGGTGAGCTCTTCGATCTTCTCCAGCAGCTTTGCGTTCATGGCAGCCACGTCCACACCAGTCTTCACCACTTCCTCAGCTGCGGGAACGTTTGGCAAATGATGGTTCTCTTTTACGAAGCCGGCTACTTCCGATAAGGGCATGAGCTTGTAGTCAGGCGCAAACACATAGTCGGCCCATTGTGTGCTGTTGGCGAGGGCGATCACCACTTTCTCCGTGAGGATGCCATCTTCAACATACAGTTTGTATGTGCCGGGTGTGGTGAGCGAAGGGTCGCCGATCCTGGTCTTACCGTTGCCATCGATCTGCAGCCTGCGGTTGCCATTGCCATCGGCGAGAATGATGTTGTTGGTGAGGCTTGAAGGCAGGCCCGTAACATTAGCACCGATGATGGTGTTGCCATATCCCCCAACGATACCCCTGCCGGTGTTGTAACCAACCGCTGTATTGTTACCGCCGCCTGACAGATCGTACAGGGCGTAGCTGCCGATACCTGAATTGTAAAAACCGATCACATTCGTTCTCATGGCCCATGCCCCTACCGCAGTATTCGATTCGCCGTACGTATTGCCGTAGAGTGCGCCCGTTCCCATGGCAGTATTGTAACTCCCGGAAGAATTGGTGTAGAGGGCATTGTAGCCACTGGCTGTATTATAACCTCCTGAATAGTTGTTATACATGGATGCT
Organism: Chryseosolibacter histidinae; assembly: GCF_018598225.1. GTDB lineage: Bacteria > Bacteroidota > Bacteroidia > Cytophagales > Cyclobacteriaceae > Chryseosolibacter > Chryseosolibacter histidini. The sequence goes on from NZ_JAHESF010000068.1 coordinate 7,958, forward strand.
ACACCCGAGGCAGTGTTATAGTTTCCATGGTGGTTGGTGTATAACGAGCTTACGCCGTAAGCGCTATTGGAAAACCCTACGTCGTTGTTAAACATGGCGTTCGATCCGGTGGCCGTATTCAGCACGCCGTTGGTATTTTTCAGCAGGGCATAGTATCCGATGGCGGTATTTTCGTTCCCGATCACATTGTAATAGAGCGCCTTGAAGCCAATACCGGTGTTGTATTTTCCGTTGGTGTTGAAATACAGCGCGTAATTGCCAAAAGCTGCATTATAGATCCCGTTGGATGTAGTGTTATACAGGGCCAGGGTGCCATAACTGGTGTTAAGCTGTGCCCTGGCCTGTGTTACCCCAATCAGCCCGATTGTAAGGAAGAACATTAATCTTTTTACATTCTGTGTTTTCATATGGTTATTAGTTGGTAAAGCACGGGTTCAGATCGACGCATGATCTGCCCCAAAGGTGGGCTGCCGGGCGCTGCAACGCTTGCCCTACAGTGGCGAATGCTTTAACAATAGTTCCAGAAAAGCTTCAGAACGCAAAAAAACAGGTCATCCGCTGATCTGCCTGCTTTTCATATAATCGGATGGGGATTGGCCATAAAGCTCTTTGAAGCTGCGGGTAAAGTACGACAGGCTGCCAAATCCAACGGCAAAGGCAACCTCCGTAACATTGCCACCCTGCTGTTCCAGGAGCTGCGATGCGCGCTTCAGGCGATAGTTGCGCAAAAACTCACCCGGAGGCTGGTCGGTGAGCGCTTTCATTTTGCGATGAAGCTGGGTCTTGCTCATCGCCAGCAGGTCCTGCAGCTGGGGCACGCCGAATTCAGCCTGCGCGAGGTTATCTTCAATGGCTTTTTCCACTTTTTCAAGAAAGCGGCGGTCAATGCTGGTGATGGTGATACTTTTCGGCTCGAGGGTGATCTGCTGACTGAATTTCTTCCGGAGCTGATGACGCTGCGCGATGAGGTTCCTGGTGCGCACCTGCAATTCGCGGGCATCAAACGGTTTGGTGATGTAATCGTCGGCACCGGTTTCGAGGCCTTCGAGCTTGTTCTCCCGTCCTTCTTTGGCCGTGAGCATGATCACCGGTATGTGGCTGGTGCGCTCATCGTTCTTAATGGCTTCGCAAAATGCCATCCCATCCATCTGGGGCATCATGATGTCGGTGATGATCAGGTCGGGTATTTCGTTGAAGGCGATGTCGAGCGCTTCCCTGCCATTGGTAGCGACCCGCACCGCATAAGTGTTCTTCAGGCGCTCCGCGATAAAGTTGCGCATGTCTGTATTGTCTTCCACCACCAGGATCGTCTCCCGGTCTGTTTCACCATTGACGCTATCGTTCCCCAACGCTTCTTTTCCCGCCAGGGACCGTTGAACCAAACTTTCCGGCAGCGATATTTTCTCCGGCGGCGCTGATAACACTTTCAGGGGCAGGCGTACTGTAAAAGTGGTTCCTTTTCCTTCCTCGCTTTGCACAGCAATCGTACCCTGCATCAGCGATACCAGCTCTTTCACCAACGACAGGCCTATACCCGTTCCTTCATAGGAGCCTGCCTGGTCTTCGGCCTGGTAGAAGCGGTCGAAAATGCGCGGCAGGTGCCTGGAACCAATACCTCTGCCGTTGTCAGATACCTCGATGGTCAGCACTGAATCCTCAAAGCCGGCTTTAAGCGCCACTTTCCCCTGGTTGGGTGTGAATTTAAAGGCATTCGAGAGCAGGTTGTACACAATCGTTTCAAGCTTATCGTGATCAAATGCCACAAATAAAGGCGTTTCCGGGATCTGCGTGTTGTACGTGATGTCATGCTGCTGCGCATACGACCCGAACGACGAGCCAATAACCCTCATGAGCCCGGCGAGATCACCATCTTTAAGATCGAGCTGAAGGTTTCCTGAATCCAGTCGCGACAGATCCAGAAGCTGGTTCACCAGCCGCAGCAAACGATTTGAGTTCCGCAAGATCATCTCCGCATGGCCTTCGGTCAGCACTTCTTGCGGATGCTGCAGCCATGCTTCAACAGGCCCTTTGATCAGCGTAAGCGGTGTTCTGAACTCATGCGATATGGACGCGAAGAACTGAGACCGCATGGCATCCACTTCCCTCAGCTTTTGGTTCACCGCTTCCTGTGCCTTCAGCAGCTCCCGGTTCTTCTTACGCTGCTGGCGCTGCACAGAATAATAGAAGGCGCCTGCCAGCACGATCACGCCCAAACTTCCCGCCAGGATATTTCGTGATAATGACTGGATCCTGTTATCGCGTTCGAGCAGCTGAATGGCTTGTTCCTTTTTATCGGTCTCATAACGGGCCTCCATGTCGGCGAGCTGCTTCGTTTTTTCTTCTGTAAAAAGGCTATCCTGAAAAGTATTCTCGAGCAGGGCATAGTCCAGGGCCTTTTTATAGTTGGCCCGCGCGGTTTCCAGCAGCACCAGCTCGTGGTAGATCTCGCGGTTCAGCTTTTTATTACCCAGTTTTCCCGCGATCACCAGCGCTTCTTTAAAAGTTGAGTCCGAGCGTGGGTATTGTTTCGTGAATTTGTAGATCTCGCCGAGTCCCATGAGCACAATATACTTCCGGTACTGGTCGCCGGAAGCATTCACCTGTGGCAACGCCTTGTTGAAATAGGTCAGCGCGCTGTCATAGGAGCCTGTTGCCACCCAGAGACTGGCCATGGTAATGTACGACTGGGTCATGGCATACGCATCGTTCAGCTGTTTCCGGATGGCCAGCGCGGCGCGGTAGTATTTGATAGCTTCATCATACTTATTGAAACTGTAGCAAAGCGAGCCCAGGTCGTTATAGTTGTAGGCGATGTTGCGTGTACGTCCGGTCTTCTGGTTGATGGCAAGGGCTTTCAGGTAGTATTCTTCCGCTTTCGCGAACGTTCTCCATTCGGTATGAACGAGGCCCAGCATGGAATAGGAATCAGCCATGCCGTTGTGGTTGTGGGAGTCTTCATACACTTTCAGCATTTTGAAAGCGAACGCTGCTGCCTGCTCATAGTCGCCTTTGATCCAATAATAAGCCGAGATGTATTTGTACGCCCGGCCAATGCCATAGGTATATTTCAGCTTTTCGGAAATGTGCAGGGCCTCTTCTGCCAGTTCTTTGTTCTTCTCCGGATTGGAAGTGTGCTCGGCGTGGCACAGCTGGATCATGATGTCAACCCTGGCGGTATCCTGCTGCGGATGGTTCTTCAAGAGAACGTAGAGGCTATCCAACATTTTATTCTGGGCCGACAGAAGTGTGGAGAATGTTAACAGAAGGGCTGTGATGGCGGATCTCATGAGCAGGGTTTATTCCACCGTCAAAGTTAGACATTGAAAATCAAAAGCGTACTTATTTTCCCTTAACAGCTTTTATTTGCAGACGGTTGAATGTTCCAACAGCTATGTAATGTATGAAAACACCTGCAAAACCGGGCTTCTTCCGGTACGGTGGCACTGTCAGTTTTGCTTCCATTAACAAAACCTGAGTTCAATATGCCGGATGTTAACTTATTGTAAACGCTTTTCTGCACAGCGCTCCGCCACGAATTGTTATTTTCAGATTGACTTTACAGCACTTTGTGCTTATTATGGGAGAGTTATCCGGTAAAGTTATTCAGCCCCTCCTATACAATGATACTGAAGGAACTTGAGCGTTACTTTATTGCTCCCCGCCATCATGCTGACGCGCCCCTGTTCTACCGTTATAAGCTACTGCTCAACGCCTCGGTCTTCACCAGCCTTTTTTCATCACTTTACCTCATTGTAAGCATCGCCATCCGGTTCCAGCCAGGGGTCTACCTGATGATCTTCAATGTTGCAGGGTTCCTGCTCCTGCCCTTTCTCATGAAGACCCGCATGCCCATTCGTACCATCGGTAACCTTTACGTAACGACCGGTACACTGGCCGTGGTGATCCTCATCGGGTACTCGGGCGGCATCGAGTCACCGGTATTTCCATGGCTCATCGCGCCGCCGGTGCTGGCATTGCTCACCGCTGGAAAAATGGATGCGATCGCCTGGGCTACGGTGTCACTGGCCTGCATCACCACGTTCATCGTGTATACCATACCGGGCAATCCTTTTCCGGTGCGCTACCAGCATGATACCCGGTTGTTCTTTGTTTTGTTAAGCTCTTCCGGTGTTGTGCTCATCGTGGTAACCATCAGTATGATCTTCGAGAGCAACACGTCAAAGGCACTGGCGTCACTTACGCAGCAGAAGAAGGCGCTGCAGGAATCGCAGGAAGAGCTCGCGGCCAGGCACCAGGAGATCGTGGAGAAGAACAATACGCTGGCTGCACAGAAAGAGGAGCTGCTGATAACGTCGGAACAGCTCAAAGAGCTCAATGAAAAGAAAGATTACCTGATGGAAGTGCTTGCCCACGACCTGAAATCGCCGCTGGCCAACATCCAGGGATTGATCGGCCTCATCAACACCGACCACTTCCAGGCTGGTTCGGTCGAGAACGACGTGGTGAAGCTGATCGTTGACTCGTCGCGGAAATCACAGGTGCTGATCGATAAGATCCTGAACTCGGAAAACCTCGAAAACATTGTCTACAACCTCAGGCTGGAGACCGTGGATGTATCGGCGATCGTAAGCAAAGTAGTTGATGGCTTCAGGGAGATCGCCGCGCGGAAGAACATCCAGATCAAGCTGCTCATCGATGCCACGCAGCACTGCATGGCAACAGCAGACAAGGTTTACCTGGTGCAGGTCTTTGAGAACCTGTTGAACAATGCCATCAAATTTTCGCTGCCGGGAAAACAGGTTTTTGTTTCCGTGATCTGCAACGGAGCGCTTGTGCGAACCGAAGTACGCGACGAAGGACCTGGCATTGCGCAGGACGAGATGCACATGCTGTTTAAAAAATTCAAAAAGCTGAGCAACAAACCCACGGCCGGAGAGAGCTCCAGCGGACTTGGATTGTCGATCGTAAAACACTACACCGAGCTGCTGAAGGGACGCGTATGGTGTGAAAGTGAACGTGGTCAGGGTGCGAGCTTTGTTGTAGAGCTGCCATCATCCTGACAGTAATCGGTATTCAGTAATCGGTTTTTGAGTTTCCAGTCACACCGTTTGTTACCGATTACTGATTACCGGCTACTGTTTACCGATTACTGATTACCCCCTAACTATATATGAGCAAAACGGTTATTATTATCGGCGGCGGTGTAGCCGGAATGAGTGCGGCACACGAGCTGGCCGAGCGTGGCTTCAAGGTGAAAGTTTACGAAAAGCAATCGCTTTACGCCGGTGGCAAAGCACGCAGCGTAGATGTGCCTGACTCGGCCTCAGGATCCAACAGGGCACTTCCTGGAGAACATGGCTTCCGCTTCTTTCCCGGTTTCTACAGGCACATCACCGATACCATGAAAAGGATCCCCGTAAAGGGCAACAAGGAAGGTGCGTTCTCCAACCTGGTGCCTACACAAAGGGTAATGATGGCGCGGTTCGATAAAGTTCCCCTGGAAACCATCGTAAGCTTTCCCAGAACGCTGGAAGATCTGAAAGTAGCCCTCCAGGCAGTGTTCCACTCCGATACCGGCCTCACGGTAAGCGATGCTGATTTCTTTGCTGAAAAGTTGTGGCAGCTGATGACCAGTTGTTATGAGAGAAGAGGTGGCGAGCTGGAACGCATCGGGTGGTGGCAGTTCCTGGATGCCGACCATCGCAGCGAACCGTTCAGGCAATATTTTGTAGGTGGTATCACCCGCACGCTGGTGGCCGCGCAACCGAAGGAAGTGAGCACCAAAACCGGCGGGGATATTCTGCTGCAGCTGCTTTTCCTCATGGGCAACCCAAAGGCTTATCCTGACCGTGTCCTGAACGGTCCTACAAATGATGCCTGGCTCGATCACTGGAAAGCGTATCTTCAGAGCCTGGGCGTTGAATATTACCACGATCATACAGCAGTACGCATCAATACCGACGACAAGGTCATCACTTCCGTGGATTTCAGGAATGGAGACAAAGAACAAACTGTGAACGTGACTGGTGACTATTTTATCTCGGCAGTGCCGGTGGAAGTCATGTGCAAGCTGCTGAACGATGGCCTGCTGAAGCTCGATCCCTCGCTGGCGTTCATCGGGGAGCTTTTCGATGACACCGCGTGGATGACGGGAATCCAGTTTTTCCTCAATGAAGATGTGCAGATCACCAAAGGCCACGTGATGTATACGGACTCTCCCTGGGCCCTCACCTCCATTTCGCAGCTGCAATTCTGGAAAGGTTTTGACATCAGCAAATTCGGCGATGGCAAAACAAAAGGTGTTCTTTCTGTGGACATCTCCGACTGGGACAACCCCGGACTCCTCAATAAAATAAGGGCGAAAGATTGCAGCAGGGAGGATATCATGAAAGATGTTTGGGCCCAGCTCAAGCGAAGCCTCGTTACCCAAGACGGCAAGTGTTTGCTGAGGGACGATATGCTGGTAACGTGGTACCTGGACCGCGACATTGTTTTTCCGGGGAATAACAGCACCAACGAAGAGCCTTTGCTGGTGAACAAGGTGAACACCTGGTCGCGACGGCCGGAAGCCTACACGGATATCCCGAATTTTTTCCTAGCCTCCGACTACGTGAGAACGTATACAGACCTTGCCACGATGGAAGGTGCCAACGAGGCGGCCAGGCGCGCCGTGAACGCCATCATTGAAAGAAGTGGCGTAAGGGCAAAGTACTGCACCATCTGGCACCTGCATGAGCCCGACCTGTTAGCCGTTTACCGCTGGCACGACAAGCAAAGATTCAAAAAAGGATTGCCGTGGAGCAAAGAGGTCCCCTGGATCATTCGCGCCATTCACGCTGTTCTTCACATATTCAATAAAACCTTTAAACATGACCCCATTCCAACCCGAAACTAAAAAAAGAACCTGGCTCGTGCTGGGCATCATGGCCCTGAGCATCATCGCACTGATTATCGACAGCGTCCAGCAGAAAGGGTGGATCAGCGCCGGGCAGTGGGGCTACGGCTTCTCAGGCTTGTTCCTGGTGGTGGCATTGGTAACAAAAGACGGTCTGCTCCTTCGATTCTTCCTGTTCTGCATCATCGCAGGGTTCGCCGAGCTGGCCTCCGATGCGTGGCTGGTAAAGTATACCGAGACACTCACCTATCCACCGGGTGAGCCCATGATCCTGTACTCTCCTGCGTACATGCCCTTCAGCTGGACCGTTGTGTTGATGGAAGTAGGTTACATCGGCTGGCTGCTGTCGTATCGCTGGAACATCGCGAAAGCAAGCCTCGCCCTGCTATTGTTCGGTGCTGTGCTGGTACCCCTCTACGAAACGTGGGCTATCCACGCGGGCTGGTGGAGCTATCACGACACCCCCACGATCTTTAAGGTGCCGCGTTATGTGATCCTCGCTGAAGGCCTGCTCATGATCACCGTGCCTTACATGCTGCGCAAAGTAGAGCTCTCAAAACCAGCAGGCATTGTGCTTTGGGCACTCATAGAAGGTGTTGTGATGCTGGTGGCGTGTTTTGTTGCCTATGGACTGGTGGGATGAGATGGTCTTCTACGTTCGATATTCAAATCAGAGCACCGTACCCGAATGTGACACCGCTTTCTCTTCGGGCTCCGGTGCTTCAGTTTGCTCCCTCCTTGTCATTTCGGTCACCCATCCCTCACCTTCCGCGGCCAGGATCTCTTCGCAGTTGCTGATGAACTGTCTTTGTTTTTCGAGGTCGTGTTTTTGGATGCGGCTGCCTTTGGACCACAGTACCATCAGTTGGTTGGCCATCACCTGGTAAGACATGCTCAGGTATTGGTAACGGCTGGCGGCTACAAACGAGGTGATCGATGCCGTGGCAGTGCTGATGAACGCTACCCATACCGAAAGATGGGCGTATTGTCCACTGGCTCCTAACGACCCGAGAACGAAACCTGTCACACTGAGCCCAACACCTGCCCACGTTGCATAACGCAACCACTTCGCATACTGTGCAGCTTTGGGTGAATAATAGTCATACGCCTGGCTTTTGATCCTGTCGCGGAGATAGTCGTCAAAGGAATATTCCTCAGACGGAACACCTTTCAGTTCTTGGTCTTTGGATGGCAACAGCTGCGGAATGGAAGACAAAGACCGGATCAGGTCCTCTGCTGTCTTGAATATGAGCACATCGTCTTCAGGGTTTCCGTACGGCGACACCTTCAGCAGATAGCGGTATGCATGTGACTTGCATTGCTGGGCAGCTGCCCTCGCCTGGATCCACTTTTTTTCTTTGCCGCCCGAAAGTATTTTGCTGCCCGCATAACCTGCAATACCTACGGCGGCAGCGCTGATCCATCCCGCCAGTTTCCCATAAGGCCCGGGAAATTCCTGGCTTAAGATGGCTGCAAGAGCTCCCGTAATTGTTAATACAAGCGCCGCAAATCGCCATAGGGAGATCTCTTTTTTCAGGTGCACGGCGGTATCAGCCCAGCTGCGGTATTGGCTCCAGATAAAATGCAATGTAGCATCGGGGCCTGCTGATCGTTTCATAGTCTCTCTGTTTATCTGTTATGGTAAATCAATTCTGAAATAGCTCCAATTAGTAATCGGTATGCAGTATTCAGTAATCGGTTTTGAGAGCATTGTTACTGATCACCGATTACCGATCTCCGATTCAAGCGGAAGTTAAAAATCTGAAAACACATCCCGAAGAAGAATGAGCGACTGCCCTCACCAGGTGAGCAAACGGGCTGTATGGGTTAGCGAAGAGATGTTCAGTGTCTGCTTGCCAGGATCTCGCGGGCCGTTTCACGCATGGTGCCGCTTTCATGGAACAGGCATGCACGGATCTCGCTCCTGCATTCGTCGTCTTGAAAAAAGTGCTCGAGGAACTGCAGCGCGTGGGTCTTGGTGCCGAGCCCGATCTTTGCATAGTCTTTGTACAGGATGTTGACGGCGCGGTGGGCGGCGGAGAGCTTTTGCTGCGGAAAGTGCTGGCTGAGCCGCTCCACACTTTTTTCGAGGGGCATTTTTTCGATCAGTGGGAACACGATGGCGCGGATCTCTTCTTCAAACGTGTTGGCTGCTATTTCCAGGGCAAAGATATAGTCGTCGGTGTCATTGTTGTCAGCAAGGTTATTCCTGATCAGCTTCACCGTGGATGGTCCATAGCTAAAGCCTAATAAGGTGAACAACATACCCATGTATTCATTCTTTTCCGCTTGCAGCGCGGAGAGCAAAGGTGCAGCGGTGACATGGTGGCGGAGGTCGAGCATACTGGCATGAATCCAGCAAAGCAGACCGGCAACCTCGGTGATCTTTCTGGCCACTACAACATTGTTAGTAACAGTGGTAGTAAAATTGAGCTCCGACAACAGCTTCACAGCAGCCAGTTGCACTACCCTGCTTGGATAGTCCAGCTTGTCGCATAACAGCGCAACCGCTTTTGTACCAGCATACTTCGCATAGGCTTCCAGTATACGAAGCTTGAGACCCGTTGAACTGGTTTTGTAGAATATTGCCTCCAGCTCGTCGGGCGCCTCTCCACTGCCGGATGCAAGGGCGTGGATCCCTCGGTCTGTTGCCTCCGACTCCGTATTGCGCGGGTTGTCGGCTGCATGCGCCTGCCAATCCGAAGGCGTTCCTCTTGCTGCAGGTACTGATCGCAGGTCGCGGCGCAGAAGCAGTACCTCCTGCAGCTTTTGTTTATACGCCGAATAGACCGATGAAATGAGCCATGGCCACCCGGCGAGCACGATCACAACGACATACATATACGCTAACAGCCCCGCGGTCTGCCACACGAGCAGTGCGTGAATGGCAGCCCCTGCAGCAAGGTTACCGATGGCGGCAGACATACCTTCTATCTTGCCCTGCACGCGGGCACGCAATGCCGGAGAAACAGGCTGATAGAGCAGCTGAACACTGGGCGCGTGAATGCCATTGCTCACGGAACGCTCCAGCAGCTTACAAAGCGCTACCACTGAAAAATAAAAGTAGGTAACCGTACCCCAGCCCCCCGCAACGATGGCCACCAACGCCGCGAATAGCAAACAGATGCACAGGCATGACAAACCCGTTCGCAGCCCGTAGTGACGCAGCACCTTGCTGAACACTACCGATTTCAGCAGCAGCTCTGCCACGGAGATGGTGCCCAGAAAGAACCCCATGAACGTAGCCACGGCCTCCACGTTGCCAAATTGCTGGCGGGTGAGGCTGAGGAACTGGAAATCGATGAGGTAGAACAGAAAGACCGGCACCACGGAAAAAGGCAACATGAGCCTGAAAAAATTGTCTTTCCGAACCTGGGTACTCTTCACAGGCTTCTTTTCCACCGGGGCCGCTGACAGCACCTTCGGATACTTTCTGATAATGTTCAGCACGATGAAGACGCAGCCTGTTACCGCAGCGATCGAAATGGCGAATAATCCGGCAGGTCCAATGGCCGGCAGCAATACGGGCACAGAAAAAAAACCGATGATGTTGGAGATCACTTCCCCGGAATTGATCATGCCGAATAAACGTTTGCCCTGGCCTACGTTGAACAACTGCGAGGCTATGCTCCAGAAGGCTACATTCTTGATGAACATAAACGCCGCTACCCACACCAGCAGGGCCATCGATACCGTTTTGCCCGGGTAAAGAATATGATTCACGGCCAGCACAGCCACAACCACCACCAGCACGATGAGCATGGCCAGCACCGTCGTTGAAAAAGCAAACCGTGACCGCAGGCGCTCATACGAGAGCCAGAGCGCAAGGCTCAACAAACCCGAGAAGATGTAGGCATTGGGCAGCGCCGTACTTTCAAAGCTGACAAGGAAAGACGAAATGGAAACAGTGAAAAAAAACGACAGTGCTATGCCGATAAAAAAAGAGAACAGCAACAGGCGTACGATAACCCCCGCCTCACCGGGTTCGATGTTCAGGGTCCTGAGCAGAAAATCGCCAAGTTGCTTCATCGTGTTACCGGAATCCGAGACTGATGCCTCCTTCTATCCTGATGGGGTCCTGCGGCGTAGCATAAAAGGAATCCTGCCCAGCCGCTGCGTTGTAATACCGCGCGTTGGTCAGGTTGCTGAACCGGAGCGTTGCACCCAGGTCAAACATTTCGTTCTCTACCAGCCTGTACCGGGCAAATGCATTCACCACGGCAAAAGCGTTGTTCTGAAGGAAGTTTCCTTCCGCATCCGTGATCACGGAGTTCGATTGCGTTCTGAAGATCAGCCGCGTGGAAAGCGAGAACCTGTGAACACTCCAGTCTACCGAAGCTTTCACGGTGTGCCTGGCGGTAAGCGTCAATGGTTTTCCGGCAATGTCACCATTGGTGTGCGCATAAGACAATTGCAGGTTCAGGTTGTGTGGCGCGATCTGGTGCACCGACGAAATGTTGAACGCGCCGCCATACATGTGCGCAAGGCCCTGGTTGATGGCTTTTTCCACATATGTCACGTCAACACCCTTAAAGGTTCCAGATCCTGCAGGCGATTGAATGTTGATGAGGTCGCTGATCCTGTTGTAGTAGGCATCCACTGAAACAGTAAGCCTGGTGTTCAGGAACACGACAGCGCCACCTTCCAGCGACGCAAGCCTTTCCGGTCGCAGCGCGGTGTTGGGAATATGGAAGAATGGAGACTGGAGCCCGGTAACGCTGCCGTTAGTGACAGCAGGTTCGAATGAGCCGAACGTTGAATACGCCTTCCAGGGTGACGGCGCCAGGAATGCTGTTCCGAATAACAGCTTTGCCTTGATCTTCGGCACTGGCGTCACTACCACACCCAATCGCGGACTGAACACACCACCAAACCGCGTATTGTGATCAAACCTGCCGCCCAGCGTGAGCTCAGTGAAAGGCACAAGGGTTGAATTGAACTGAACATAAGCGCCGTAGTTCTGGTAGTTGAGGTAGTGAAAGTCCTGGGCAATGCGCAGCGATCGTCCGTAGGCGTCGACCGTATCGGTATTCAGGTAATAAATGTCCTGCCCCGCAGCGGGTGTCTTCACATCGTAACGGAACGGAAGGTCTGCGGTCTTCGGAAGCGCGTTGAGGTCCTCAAACGACACACCGCAGATCATGGTGGTGCTTCTGAACAGGTCACGCTCATACTGTTCTTCGATCTTGTGCGATCTGCTGAACTGGTATTTGTAACCCTTCTCATATTCCGTATACCGGTTCATGAACTTGCTGTCGGGGTCAAGCGCTCCCTGGCCCGACGTCAGGTAGCTCTTCAGCGCCCACCGGCCATCGTCTGCCGTAACGGTATGCCTGGCATAGATCGATTGGAAGGTCTGGGCAATGAAAGCATCACGCGTATAAAGCGTATACCGCGGATCGACGCTCACGGAAGAGCAATGCCTTTCCATGTTGCGTGAAGCTCCGATCTCAAAGTCTTTAAAAATAAGCTTGCCGCTGACAAAATACGAAAACGTTGGCATTTCAAATTTCCGGTCGCCAACGCCGCTGACCTGCTTCGGCTCACCGTTCACGTCTACCAAACCTTCGGGCAGGTATTGCTCACGATACCAGGCGAACTCGCTTTTATACAGGTTGTAAAAATCCGGTTCAGCCGAATGATAATATTGTCCTGCCAACGTAAGGCTTACATCGCGGGCGGGGCTTGCTGCCAGCAATGCCGAATGATCGCCGGTGTTGTAAGCACCAAACGATGTGCTCAGGTTATACCGTCTCACGTCGGTAGCGTCAAGCGTGATGATGTTGATGATGCCGCTGAACGCGTCCACACCATAGAGGGCGGAGCTTGGCCCGAGGATCACCTCCACCCTTTTGGCATTGACAAGCGAGTAGTTGGTGCCCAGCGTATAAGGGTCGCCCGTAGGCGGTGTAATGCGCACGCCATCCAGCATGATGATGAATTTTTCGTTGCCCGCAATACCCCTGATGGAGACCACGTTCCTGAATTCGGAGATCGAATTTTTCTGGATCTCGATCTCCGGGATGTCTTCCAGCAGGTCGATCAGGTTGCGATATCCCCGCATGAGGATCTGTTCCCGTGTTCTTACATAAATAGTGGTGGGCGCATCGGAAGACCGTTGGGCGCGTTTGGTGGCCGTGGTCACGATCTCGTCAGTGAGGTTCTCGTGTTTAAAGGTCTCCTTTACTTCGTTAAAACGTTCAACAAAGGTCAGGGGCTCTTCCGACGGATCGGGCGTATACTCCGGCTTGGTGCGTAACATCTCGCGGATGTAGTACGCGGCACTGTCATAATAGTCGTTGGCGATGTAGATCTTCGCGAGAAGCTTGTGCACCTGAAATTTCTCATTATCATTTTTGATCGCCGGAAGGCACGTTTTCAATATGCGGGATGCTTCATCAAACTGACCCAGTGCATACTTTTCACTCGCAGCGCTCCTGCATTCGGTTTGCGCGTGCAAAGTCCAGCACATAACCATACCGGCGACCAGGCACACCAACGTTGGGTGTTTCATACAAAATGCTTTTTTATTGTCCATTTTACTCAGGTAGTTGCCAGGTACGATTTACGAAGTACGAGGTACGATTTCTGTATTTACTTCTTGCCTATTGCCCGCTGCTTATTTCTACTTATTGCTTATTGCCTACTGCCTTTTGCCTACTGCCTTTTGCCTACTGCCTACTGACCACACGGTCTTTCAACACTAACACCCTCACCAACATAGGTTCGCCACTCTTCCGAAGTAAGACCACGGCTTACTTTTCCGCAGAGCATGCGCGCCAGACGATCGCTATCGGGTACCCATGACCGGATCACCTTATCCTCTCCGGCGGAGATCACGGTATGACCATCCGACGAAAAATCAACGCTCCAGATCCACCCGCCATGCTCCTGCAGCACAATGGGCTCGAGGTCGGGGTTCCGGGTATCCCACAACCTGACGGATCCGTCCAGGCTTACAGTAGCCAGCACGTGACCCTCGGGACTGAAGGCAATGCCCGTAACCGCCGAGGTATGACCCGTCAGCGACGCCACGCGTTGGTTGGTGGCAACATTCCATAATGAGACAGCGCCGTTGTAGGCACCGGTGGCCAGTAACTTGCCATCGGGACTAAAAGCAACGGTCATGATCCTGGATCCTTTTACGTCGAGCACCACGGGTGATGTGCCCGTGGCCCGGAGGTTGAAGATCCTTAGCTTCTCCTCACTGACCACAGCAAGTTTTCCATCCGTGGAAAGCGAAAGCGATGTGATCCTGGAATTGATCTTATCTGATAAGACAGTTTGATCGGCAGGCTGGGCCAGGTTGGTGATCCTGATAAAACCATCGGCCCCACCGGAGATGATGTGCGACGCATCACTGAACAACACCGCGTTCACAATTCCTTTATGACCTTTGATCACAAGGGCGTTATCTTTTGCTGACCGGTCCCACACAACAAGGTTCCCGGCAATATCGCCTGCAGCCACATACTGCGAACCATAGGCCGCTATGGATCGTATCGCCTGACCCGTGGGATTCACGAGCTCCCGTTGATCACCTGGCGCCACGGTGTTCCAGATCCGAACCGTTTTATCATCGCTGCCCGATGCGATCTCTTTTCCATCGACCAGTATTTTAATGCAGCGCACGCCCGCATTGTGGCCCCTGTAAATTGTTCTCGGGTCACCCGACTGTGAGAGCGCACGATAGATATCAGGATCGAACGGATGACCACCGTTGCTCACATTAAACAGATGGGCCTGCAGCGCGAGCAGGGCACCCAACTCATGGTTGCCATTGCTGTGCTCCCGCAACGATTGTATGGCCAGCGATTGCCCGAGCGCAAGCATTCTCAGCTTGATGGCCTGGGCCCGGTTGGTGTTTGCTTCACGAAGGGCTTTACCGGCATTGGCTCTTTCCTGGACGGCGGATCGCTGATACACTTCAGCAGAGTCCTTGAACTTATCAGCTTCCGCTTTCGTGGCTTCGGCAACCTCGAGCGAGATCCGAGCCTGGTCCAGGGCTTTCTTTTCCTCCTGCCGCGAGCGGTTGGCTTCCTGGCTGGCAGCTTCCGCATCCGCCAGCGCACGTTTGGCTTGGTCAAGCGCTTTCTGCTCTTCTTCCTTCGCAGACCGGGTTTCCTGCTGGGCGTGTGTGGTCTCCGACTTCGCCGTCACCACCTCTCCCTTTTGTACCACGATCACGATGAGCATCAGTATGGAAACGATGGCCGCTGTGCCGAGAATGATGGCGAAGAAGCGCATGCGCCTGATCTTCATTTTCTCCCGCGTGCGTTGCTGAAGCGCTTCGAACTCATCCTGCCTTTTGCTTTCCTTGAGGAACCCGATGGCCCTTTCGAAGGATGGATCGTAACGTTGTGCCCAGTGGCGGTTCGGGCGGGTCTCGTC
>NZ_JAHESF010000069.1 GCF_018598225.1 Chryseosolibacter histidinae
GAATGGGCCTGAAAACGGATGCTTTTTTGCCTCCGAGTGTAGCCCACCGCCACTGGTCATCGTGCCGGTCCCAGTCGCCGATCACGAGATCGAATAGTCGTGAGCGAAGCACAAACTCCTGGTCAACCGTGTTGTCATTGTCAACCGTGGTCTTCTCAATGACTTTACTTGTGTTCACAATCTTCTCTGAATTCCCAAAATACCCTGCTTCCGACCAGTCACCCGCAGGCCGTTCTTCGAAGAGGGCAAGCATGTTGCTGAAGGTTTTCTGGTAGCTGCCCAGGCGTGGGTCATCGGGGATATACACCAGTTTGGGATTGGTGTGGTAGATCCCCGCCGCTTCTGCCAGCGGACCGATCACCAGCGCTGCATAAGGATGAGACGCCGAGATCTGGTCCTGCACCAGGTCCTGGGCGAAGGTTTTGCGCAGCATCTCAGGCACTGCTTTCTCAGGATACTTTTCTACAGACCGGATCACGTACTCATGCCCGGTTGAATCTTCGAGCCGCAGGGAGAGTGTCTGTTGTCCTCCGCCCTTTTGTAAGATCTTCAACCCTCCTTTTTCGCTGCCAATGTCGAACACCGGTACCTGCAATGGGGTGGCCCACTCCTGCCGGTAGTTTTCTCCCAGCAGACTTTTGCGTAAGGGCCCTGCTTTATATTGGTCACTCGCTCTAACGGTGACAAACTTGTTTGCAAGGTCAGGCACAGACTGGGTGGCCGCTTTTTTCAGGCGATATGATGCCGGGATCGTGGTGGTAAAGATCTCGCGTCCCTCAGGCGTTTCGTTGTCAACCTCAAAAAAATGAAGAGATGCTTCACCGTTCTCATAAGCCAGCAGCTTTGCAAAGCCGGTAACGTCTTTCGCGAAAGCCGCGTGTCTCCCCCTCTTTACATAAGTCGTCTTTGCGCCGGCGCCGCTCACAACATAGTGGGTACTGTCCTTCACGATGTACTCAAGCGCATGTTCATGGCCGGCCACATAAATGGTGCCCGGGTATTCTTTCAAAAGATCCTGGAGGGCCTGGCCGAACTCCTTGTATACCGGATTGGCCGTGTCCTGGATATGCCCGAAGAATTTCCGGTACAGCGGATACAACGATCCCACCACAGGCATCGGCACGTACAGGCCCGGGTTGATGCCGGTCAGCGGAAAGAGATGATCTTTCCACGTGAAGACTCCCCCATGCTCACCGTAAGTGATCAGGGGATGGTGCGCTGCCACGACGATGCGCTTGTCGTGATTACGTTCGAAGATGTCGGCCAGCAGGCTCAGCACTTCCGCCGTGGTCTTGGCTTCACAGGGACCGTCTTCTTTGGGCTTGTTCCACTGGTGCAGGAACCATTGCGTATCGATGATCACCAGGAGCAGCTCTCCACTCACCGCGATCTCTACGGGGCCCGGACATCCCTGCTGCGGTATGAGTGTAAAGTTCTCATCTTTGAGCGAGTCTATCCATTGTTGCTGATAACCTATGTATTGCAAACCCTTTCTGCCCCAGTGCTGCCAGTCGTGGTTGCCAGGAATAAAAATGCCTTTTGCGTTAAGCCCTTTGATCCAGTCAACCTGTGTCTGTAAGATCGCTTCACCGCGCTGCCGTGATGAGGAGCCTGGTGCCGGAAGTCCATCCGGATAGATGTTGTCGCCGAGATACAACACAGTGGCTGGTGTACCTGCCTGCGTAACCTGTTGTCGCAGCACTTTTCCCAGGGTCATGTTTGGGATGTATGGTTCTCCGGCATCGCCTACGAGAAAGAAAGAATGTGTTACACGGGAATCAACCTGCTGCGCCTGAAGTGGTATGCAGCAGAAAACAAAGAGGCAAAGCAATATAAGCGGCCTTGCTTTAATCACATCATGACTCGATACAAACATTCTATACTTGTGTGTGCACGTTAGTTATGTGTCAAAGGTAAGCAATGAATGATATTGCAGCGCAGTGATTGTGATCGAATGTCCGCTTTTCTTATAGGGATTTTTATGTCGCTAAACTTTTACCGTTATATATAACGCAACCTGGAACAAGTATATCTTGTGAATAGTTATTTGAAGCATCTCGATATTTTTTTCATAATAGGGTTGGGAGATCCGATGGTCCATATGTAATTTCATATTAAGAATTTTAAAGTTATGAGAAACACAAAGATCTTCGACAACATTGGAACAGCCATCGCCTTTGCGGCGGGTGGCCATATGGCAGGTGGTATCTTCGGTTCAACCGGTTCAATTGTGGGCGCTGTGGTAGGTGTTATTGTTGGTCTCTTTGGTGACCGTTTGGCAGAAGCCGAAGAGAAGTGGAGAGCCTCAAGGAATACGCGCAAGTCTTAAATTATCTCTTACTTAAACACCCTCTCTCTTGACCTTCCTGGATTCAAGTTTGAATACTTTCACTGTTTTCACTGGCATGTTATGCCTCGTTGCCTATGCCATCATTAAAGGAGACAGATCAAACCTGGGAGATGGTGCCACAGCCTTTTTAGGTGGTAATGGCATTGCCAGCGGAAGTTACCTGTGTCTGGTCTCATTCACTAAGCTCGTGTGCGAAAACCCGGGTCTTGAACAAAACCGCCCTTATGTCTTTATTGGTGGGGCCGCGGTGTTATGGTTATCGGTAGCTTCTCTCCGTGCAAAACTGAAAAATGCCCACATCGTGTCTTGATAGTCCGGTTAATTATTCCCAGTTGACGGAAATTCGTTTTGTGAGATGGTCCGTCTTTATTTATCGTTACTGGAAAAATATATTTACCTTTATCGATCTATGGAATCAGAACTGATCAGGCAAGCACGTGCGTTTGCTGAAGGGGTATTCAAGGACCGGGCTTTTGACAAGCGGTCGTTTCACAATATTGGCCATACGCTGGATGTGGTGAAAGCTGCAGAAGAGATCGGTACACAGAGCGATCTTAGCGAAGACGAGCTCGAATCGGTGGTGGTTGCCGCATGGTTTCACGACACTGGGTATGCAGAAGGTGCGATAGACCACGAGCGAAAGGCTGCGGATAAAGCCAAAGAACTGCTCACACAATGGGGCGCCCCTCATAAAAAGATCATGGAAGTAACCGAGGCGATCATGTCAACCAAGGTACCCCAACAGCCGAGGTCGCTTATCAGCAAGGTGCTTTGCGATGCAGACCTGTACCACCTGTCCAACGAGGCATGCACCGAAAAATCAGATAAGCTGCGGGAAGAATGGGAGAAGATCGGCGACCGCACCCTGACAGACAAAGAATGGACCCGAACCAACCTGGAGTTTATGGAAGGCCACCAATATCACACACCTTACGGCCAGACCATACTGCAGCAGGGAAAGAAAAAGAACATTAAAAAGCTGAGGAAATTGCTGAAGCCCGAGTTCAGCGAAAAGAAATACCACAAGCTTGAAGAAGAAGTGGTGAAGCTGCGCTCGAAGCTGGAGAAGGAGAAGATCCTTAAACCCGATCGCGGGATCGAGACCATGTTCCGGACCACCTCGCAGAATCATCTGATGTTAAGCCAGATGGCCGATAACAAGGCGAACATCCTTATCACCATCAACTCCATTATCCTTTCGGTGGTGGTTTCGGTGCTGGTGCGCAAGCTCGAAGAAAACCCCCGGCTGGTCATCCCCACCATTATGCTGATCACCGTCTGCCTGGCTACTACCGTATTTGCGATCCTGGCAACCCGGCCCAACCTGTCTGACGGACGGTTTACACGCGACGACATCAAAGGCAAACGCACCAACCTCCTTTTCTTCGGTAACTTTCACGCCATGAATGTTGAAGACTATGCCTGGAGCATGAAGGAGATGATGAAGGATGCAGACTACCTGTACGGAAGCCTGATCAAGGACATCTACTATCTCGGAAAGGTGCTGGGCAGGAAATACAAATTCCTGCGGATCGCCTATAACATCTTCATGTTCGGCTTTGTGCTGTCGATCATTTCTTTCATCATAGCTTTTATGATGTCACCGAAGCCTTGATTTGATGATGGTTAAGGGAGGTTTTAATGCTTCCTGTCTTCTTTACAAAACAGAAAATGCAGAGACCTAGCTGGAATATCATCGTTGAGAGCGCCGCTGCTATCGCCATATGTTCTGCCTTTATTTGTATAAATAAGTTAGTTCAAAACGGTAAACTAATTCAGGTACAAGGGTTTACCCGTCTTTATATGCGATAATCGATCACTGTGTGCTTTAAATGGATATAAGAAAAGAGCTCTCCCGGGAGCATTCCCGCGCTAAAACAATGAAAATTGTTGATTATGTGGGAGATAATCCCACTCGACTTAAAGTACTGGTTGATGTCTTCCTCACGGGCCCTTATCGCATCACACAACGGGCTGCATGGCCGCTGAGCTATTGTGCGGAACGTGAGCCAAAGCTGATCATCCCCCACCTGAAGACCATTCTCAACTACCTGAAAAAGCCTGGCATCCACGACGCCGTCAAACGCAACACGGTGCGTCTGCTGCAATTCATCGAGATCCCCAAACGGCACCAGGGACAGGTGGCCGACATCTGTTTCGGGTATCTTCAGGACCCGAAAGAACCGGTTGCTATCCGGGCGTTTTCAATGACAGTGCTGGCCTCCATCGCCCGGCAAAATCCTGACCTCAGGCAGGAGCTCGCCATCCTGATCGAAGACCAGCTCCCGTTTGGAAGCCCCGCGTTTGTGAGCCGCGGCCGGAAAGTGCTGAAAGAAATAAGACCTTCATGAAGTTGTTGTAGATTGCGGCAATTATCATTTACCGAACCGCAGCCACCGCAATGGAAGTTGTTAACGAAACTGAAGGCACCACAGAAACACGTCCTGACCCGCTAAGCGCTGAGCATACCTGTAAGAGCTGTGGCAATACCTTCCGGGGAACCTATTGCAATGTGTGCGGCGAAAAAGTGCTGCAACGCGAAGACAGGAGCTTCCGCAGCTTGATGACCAATTTCCTGGCGATCTCCGACAACAAGTTCCTCCGCACGCTGCTGCTCGTAATAGGCAAGCCGGGATTCCTCTCCAAAGAATATGCAGAAGGACGAAGGGTGAACTACGTTAGGCCACTGCAGCTGTTCTTTGTGCTGAACCTTATCTATTTCCTGTTCCCGCTTCTGCAGCTTTTCAATACCTCCCTGAGAACCCAGATGTACCTGCGCACCCACAGCGCCCTGGTACGGCAAATGGTGTATTCAAAGATCGGGCACGACAGGCTTTCACTTACCGGATATGAGCTGATGTACAACCAGAAATCCACCAGCCTGGCAAAGCTCCTGATCATTGTATTTGTGGTGGTGGCCTCGTTGCCCATGATGGTGATCTACCGGAAGAAGAACCGTTTTTTTACGGACCACGTCACGCTGGCCGTGGAGCTCACCAGCTTCAACCTTGCCATGAACGCGCTCTTCCTTTCGGTGTTCCTGATGGTTGTGAACAAATTGCTTCACTGGACTCACGCCGGCTGGGAGAAGTACCTCGATGATTTTACACTCACCATCATCTTTGTGCTCACCAATATGTATTTCCTGTTCAAGGCCGGAAGGACTTTCTACGGACAGAAGGGCAAGATCCTGATAGTGAAGGTTGTATTGGGAATGCTGGGACTTTTTATTGCGCTGGAAGCATACAGGCTGATCCTGTTCCTCATCACCTACTTCACCTTATAACAAGCCCGACAGCTTGAAGATCAGGTCATCGGTCTGCTTGTGATCTTCGGTGGGTGTGAGCTCCCGGTATTTGGTAAGGACCTCAATGGCTTCCTTGTACTGTTTGTTCAGGGCCAGCGTCAGGCCAAGATTGTAATAACAGTTTGAGAATGAAGGCTCAATTTCGATGGAGATCTCGTAGTGAAGTTTGGCGAGCGCGTAGTTCCCGGCTTCGGCAAAGAGGTTGGCGAGATTATAATGCGCTTCGTAGTGCCGCGGCTGGTGCTTGAGGCACATGGTGAAACAATCGATGGCTTTGGAATTGTTGCCTTCCTGCGATTCAAGGATGCCTAGGTTGCAATAGGCGTCGGCAACACTATCGCCGGCTTCAATGGCTTTCTGGTACAGCAGTCGTGCTGATCTTTTGTCGTCGTGATCGTCTGTGAGAAGGGCCTCTTCAAAAGGCGAGAGGTGGTTGAGCTTAACGATCTTACCGCCGGTAAAGAGATTAAGCTGATTGGGTTTTACGCCCTCTTCTCCTTTTTTCGTGCGGGCACGCTGCGGGCCGAACTTCTCCGGAGCAGGGTTAGCAGAAAACTGGATGATCTTCGCCATTCCTGCAAAGGTAATGGATTACAACTGGATTTCCGCAAGACCTACCTCGTACCTCGTAAATCGTACCCCGTACCTATTTGCTCATAAGGTCGTCAGCTCGCTTTTTTGCGGGCGGTCTTGGCGGGTTTCTCCGCTTTTGCCTTCTTGGCGCTTTCGCCTTTGGCTTTCTCCATCGGCTTTTTCTTGGCGGCATCGATGCTGGCCTTCAGGGCTGTCATGATATCCACCACTTCCGGCGTCTCTTCTTCGCGTATAACCACTTCCTTGCCCTCTATCTTTGCGTCGATGATGGCCTTCAACGCATCATAGTAGTGATCTTTCATTTCAATCTGGTTGAACTTCACGGTCATAGAATCCACCAGGGTCTTGGCAAGCTTCAGCTGCTCCTTATCGGCCTTCACGTCCATCATTTGCGGCACGTCTTTCATCGCTTTCACCTCGTGGGGATAACGAAGCCGGTACATTACAATACCGCCATCCATCGGCGCCAGCAGCAGTGGCGTTTCGCGATCGCGCAGCACAACCTTTCCCACGGCTATTTTACCCGATTGCTTAAGGGTTTCTGAAAGCAGCCCATAGGTCTTGGCGGCAACATCACCATCCGGACCGATGTAATACGGAGATTCGAACAGTGTGGGATGAACCTCTGAAGCATCCACAAAACCATCGATGACAATGATCTTTTCACTTTTCAGTTTTACCTTATCCAGGTCGGACTGCTCGATGATCACGTATTGGCCCGGCTCATACTGGTATCCTTTTACAATGTCTTCCGTCTTCAACGTTTCTCCTGTGACCTTGTCTTTCTTCTCGTAGCTCACAGGGTTATGCCCTTCTTTCGAGAGCAGGTTAAAGCTGATGGTCTGACCGGTATCAATGGCATTGTAGATCCTTACCGGGATGGTAACCAATGAGAACTGTATGTGGCCTTTCCAGATCGCGCGCATAATGGTTTCTATTTAGATTAAAAAATGAAGCTGGAGGGCCTAAGGTATTGAAAATGTAGTAGTTTCCAATACTGATTGAAGAATTTTTTGACGTCCGGCCGCTGGTCTAGCTTCTGGCTGCCAGCCTTGAGCCACAAGGAAAGCCAAGGCGCTCTTGCGCGCAGCTCTTCGCTAAAACGGCTCGTGGTTAATTCTTCACAACGCGCTCCAGTATCTCACTCTTTTTCTCCCGGCTGATGGGCAACCTTTTCCCGGCTACGATCATTTCGTTTCCGTCGATGGATGAGATGGCCCTGACCGAGACAATGAACGATTTATGGATACGTATAAAATCTGATGCCGGAAGGGTTTCCTCCACCGTCTTCATCCGCAGCAGCGTAACAAACTTCTGGGCGGCTGTATAGATGACCACGTAGTTCTCCATTCCCTCAACGTACAGGATGTCCCTGAACTGGATCTTTTCATAACGGTAATCGCACTTGACGAAGAAGTAGTCGTCCTTAGGGCGCCCTGTTTCGGCATTCCGGGTCCTGAGCTCGAAGAAGTCGCGCGCCTTGTTCACTGCTTTCAGGAAGCGATCGAACGGGAAGGGTTTCACCAGGTAATCCAGCACGTCGAGCTCGTATCCCTGCAGGGCAAAATTGGGGTAAGCCGTGGTCATGATCACCATGGGCGGATGTTTCAGCGATCGGAGGAAATCAATACCAGTGATCTTCGGCATCTGGATATCCAGGAACATGAGGTCTACATTTCCCTCTGCCAGTGCCTGGTTGGCCTCCAGCGCATCTTCGCATACTTTCCGTACGGAGAGGAAATCCACCTCCTTGCTATACGACAGCAATCCTTCGCGGGCCAGGGGCTCGTCTTCAACGATGATGGTCTGTATCTTAACGTTCATGCGATGGTGAGTGACAAATTTACGGAATAACGGCCAGCCTTGTCGGCAATCTCCAGCCGATGTTTGCCGGGGTACAGCAGCTCAAGCCTGCGTTTCACGTTCCGGAGGCCGATGCCCCCCACGCCGTTGTTTATCACGTTATCGGTGGTGTTGACAATGGTGGCGGAGAACTGGTCATCCTCGCGCTTGAGCGTGATGTCAATGGAATTCTCTTGTGTGCTGAAATTGGAAACGTACTTGAAAGCATTTTCGAAAAAAGGGATCAGCAGGAACGGGGCGATCTCAAATCCCGACAAGGTCCCCTCCTGCTCGAACTTTACTTTTACTTTCTCCCCCTTCCGGATCTTTTCAAGGGCAATGAAATTTTTCAGGTAGTCGATCTCTTTCTCTACCGCGATCTTGTCATCGGCACAATCGTAAAGCTGGTAGCGCAGCAGGTCAGAAAGTTTGATCAATGTTTCGGCTGCGTGGTCGGGATTTTTCCTGATGAGGAAATAAACACTGTTGATGGCGTTGAAAAGAAAATGCGGGTTCACCTGTGCCTTCAGGTACTGGAGCTCGCTGGCCAGGTGCTCCTTCTCGAGCTGCCTGGCAACCTGCTCCGAGCGGATCTTTTCAACCACCAGCTTGATGGCAGCCAGAACACCCACCATGGTACCGATGGAAGCCAGCGCTATCGAAAAAAAGACCTTGAGGTTGGCCACCGCTTCAGGACTATACCGGCTGAAAATGATATAAAGCGTTGTGGTAAGCCCCGAAGAACAGACCAGCAACAGGAGGAGAAAAAGGACGAAGAACATCACATACCTGCTGTTGTACAGGTAACGGGGCAGCAGGTAATAGACCGTCACATAAAAGGCTGTGGCGCTGAAAATAAAGTAGATGCCCGTGACGCCTGCCACGGAAAACAAGGAGTTGTAATAGTCTTTATAAATGAAGATCCAGAAAATAAAATAGACGATCCACAACACCACATGGTGCATCTTGTATCTGTATAACCGCCTCCAGAGCGATGGCTTATGTTCCTGCATCCTGTAAAAATAAGCGTCTGAACATATTCTTTCAGGATCTGATTGACCAACTGTAGAAATCCGTTGATCAAATAAAGTACGAGGTACGAAATACGAGGTACGATAAATGCAGACCGGGGCTGCCGTACCTCGTATCTCGTACTTCGTACCTGATTTGCACTTCGTTTCGTTTGGTCAACGATCTACTCCGGTTGGTCAAATAAAATTCACCATCCCCCGGCGGTGGCCGTTTTTTGAGGCATGTTCAACACAAAACACACAAGCTTTATGACTAAAAGACTATACTCCATCCCGGCTATCGGGCTGATATTCTGCCTGCTACTGGCCAGCAGATTGTTGAGTGCACAAACGTTCTTCACTGCCGAAGTGAAAGGTAAAGGCAAGCCAATGATCCTTATTCATGGATTGTATTGCAATGGAGACGTATGGAAGGAGACCGTTGAGCGGTACCAGAAACAGTATGAGTGCCATATTCTTACCCTTGCGGGATTCGGTGGGAATGCCCCAAGTCTGAACGACCATTTCCTGTCATCTGTCAAAGACGATGTGATTGCCTATACCAAAACGAAGAAGCTGAAGAAGCCCATTCTGATGGGACATAGTATGGGAGCTTTCATCTCGTTCTGGGCGGCTTCGAGCGCTCCTGGCATCTTTGAAAAAGTTGTTGCCGTAGATGGCCTTCCCTTCATGCCCGCCATTATGACGCCGGGAGCTACGGTCGAGAGCTCAACGCCCATGGCCACCCAGATCCGCAACGGTATGTCTAATCAAACCCCTGAGCAAACAATGGCCAACCAGAAGGCATACCTGCCCAGCATGATCACCAGCCCGGAAAGGGTTGACCAGGTAGTGCAGATCGCTGTGAAAGCCGACTCGAAACCGCAGGGCCAGGTGATGTACGAGATGTTTACCACCGACCTTCGCAGCAACGTCTCGGCCATTGATTGCCCGGTGCTGTTGCTCGGCGCGTGGATCGCCTACAAACCATACGGCGTAACCCGCGAAAGCGCCCTGAAAGGATACCAGGATCAGGTAGCTGCCGTTAAAAATGCAAAGGTGGAGCTTTCAGATACCGCCAAACACTTCATCTTTTACGATGATCCGCAATGGTTCTTTGACAAAGTCGACTCTTTTATAAAATAGAAAGCGTATAAAAGTACGAGGTACGAAATACGAAGTACGGAACCCCCACGTACCTCGTATTTCGTACCTCGTACCTATTTCACACCTTGTTTCTAATTCGTTCCTAGTAAACCGTCTTGATCTTCGCTTTCAGATCATGCAGAATGTTATACAATCCAAAATATGTGCGGTTAATGTAGACCGCGTCGCGGTGGCCCCGCGCTTTTTTGGATTGCCTCAGCTCCTTCATATTGGAGATCTCTTCGCCAAAGGAAAACAACGTCTCGAAGTAGGCGCTGTCGGCAAAATCGAAGGTATCTGAGCGGAAAGGCCTGGCCAGCAGCTCCACCAGCTTGGAGAAGAGCGTTGTGAAGAATGCCCTGTCCTTGGCAGTATCATCAGGGTAAATGAACCTGAGTTTATAAAAAACTTCGTCCCTTTTCTGCTTGTTGGTGAGCAGGTCGGCATCCAGCAGCCGGAAGTACGTCTTGTAAAAGTCGTCGGGGATCACCTTCACGCAGCCGAAGTCGATGACTCCCAATTCATGGTCAGGAGTTATAATAAAGTTGCCAGGATGCGGGTCTGCATGCACGGCCCTGATCTGGTGCATCTGAAAATGATAGAAGTCCCACATAGCCTGGCCAAGCTTGTCACCGGCGCCTTTGGGCAGTGGCTTGTGCAGCATCTCCCCCAGCGGCTTGCCTTCGATCCAGTCCATCGTAAGGATGCGGGGCGATGAATATTCACGGTAATATTTCGGGAACACCACGTGCTGAAGGTGGCTGGTCTTGTGTGAGAGCTCGATGGAGCGCTGCAGCTCGAGCACGTAATCGGTCTCTTCCATCATGCGCATCTCCACCTCCTGGATAAACTCGTCGTACTCCACAGGATTGAGCTTGAACATGCTGAGGGCGATCGGCTTCACCATGGCGAGGTCAGACTTTACGCTATCGGCCACGCCGGGATACTGGATCTTCACGGCGAGCTTTTTGCCTTCCACAGTTGCCTGGTGCACCTGCCCCATAGAGGCAGCGTTCATTGCCTTGCGGGTGAAAGTGTCGAAGATCTGCTCGGGACCTTTTCCGAAATGTTTTTGAAACGTCTTCACCACCAGCGGATACGAGAGTGGGGGGGCGCTGTATTGGGCCATGGCAAACTTCTGCTGATATGCCTGGGGCAAAAGATTCTTGTCCATGCTCAGCATCTGGGCCACCTTGAGGGCGCTGCCCTTCAGCTCGCTGAGAGAGTTATAGATGTCTTTGGCGTTGTCTTCATGAAGCTCGTCACGGCTTACATCGGGGTTTACCAGCTTCTTACCATAGTGCTTGAGATAGTTCTTTCCGATCTTGGCGCCCGTGGTAATAAACTTGGTCGCCCGCTGAACTTTGGTAACAGGTATCTTCTCGAATTCTTTCATCTGATCTTAACTTTTGAGATCGGCATCCGGTACGGCCGACTAAAGTCGGCGGCTATTCGCTTGGTAGAGGAATTTTGCAAAATCGATCACAGAGTCCACAGCGCCTTTTCCGATGAGGTCAAAAGCCAGGTTCACTGACTTTTCGATGGCAGCGTCAGTTTTTTCGAATCCTGCGCTGCTGTCATTTTTCCAGAACATCAGCAGGAAGCCCATGTGGAGCCAGAAGAGGCGGGGATACTGTTTGTCAAGCAATGGCCGCTTAGCTACTTCGCCGGTGGTCTGCCCTGCCTTCAGGGTATGCTCTACGTATGCTTCATAGGCGGACTTGAAGTCTTTGATGAACCCGGGGACCAGCTCCAGCTTTCGGTGGTCTTCCAGCTGCACGAACATAAAGCTCCTGGAGGATTTTACTTCTTCAAAAAAAGTATAATAGAAGGCCAGTATCTTTTCGCGCGCCGAAAAAGCGGCGTATTCCTTATCAGCTTTTAATCGCTCCGTCGTTGTATCGATGAAACCTTTCCAGATGTGCCTTTCAAGTCCTTCAAAGGTGCCGAAATGGTCATAAAAAGCCTCTTCCTTGATGCCCAGGTCGGTACAGAATTTGAATACGGATGCGGGCCTGTGGCCGTGGTTAAGAACGTATTCGATGTAAGCGGCCTGGATCTTGTTGTCGGCACCGCGAGGGGCAGATTTTCTGGATGATTTTTTGGCTGTGGTTTCCATACCTGCTTAAACAGCAAATGACAATAAAGGGTTTGCCCGGTATGACCGAATATTCGTTAAATTAATCGCGAAAATGGATGTTAAACATATGGTGATCAGGCTCATTTTTCTCTTTGTCTTTCCGGTGATGCTATCACTGTCGTGCCTGGCGCAGGACAAGCCTAAAAAGCCATATGAGCTTCATGAAGAAGCGGAGCGCGCCTATAACAGCGGAAAATATAAAGAAGCGCTTGCGTTGCTGGACCAATGCCTGAAAGTGAATCCGGGTTTTATGGATGCGTACGCGTTGCGCGGCTCCGTGAGAGAGCAGCTCCAAGACAACGATGGAGCCCTCACAGATTACAGCATTTACCTGGAGAAGTTTCCTGAACACCGGGAGGTGCTCATCAACCGCGCTGTGCTGCGCTACCGCATCGGGTTCTACGATCAGGCGAAGGAAGATTTTTTAAAGTTATTGTTGTTGCCCTCTTCCGGCGAGACCAATGCCATCTTCTATAAGCAGGCCATGTCTGTGGATGACAAAAATCCAATGATGACCATGACCGGCCAGAACAATCACGCTTCTTATATCCTGAATTATCTCGGCCTCACGGAATCCAAGCTTAAAAACTTCCCGCAAGCAAAGCACTATTTCGATTCGGCCATCAGGATCAATGCCACGGAACCGGATTACTTTGTGAACCGGGGGCTTGTAAAAGAAAGCCTGAACGACTCCACTGCCATCAATGATTACGAGCAGGCCCTGAAGCTCAACCCGCGGCACACACTCGCCAACCACAACCTGAAAGCGCTGCGCTCAAAGAAAGAGCAGACCACGTCGCTGGAAGAACGGCTGAACCAAACCATTGAAGCCGATTCCACGATGCTGTATCCATACCTGGAGCGGGCGCAACAACGTTACGAAAGCAAATATTACCAGGGGGCCATTGACGATTACAGCATGGCGCTGGAGATCGATCCCGGCAACGTGGAGATCTGGCTGGGACGAGGCCTGGCCAAGGAGAAGATCAAAGATTACAAGGGCGCTTTCTCTGATTACACCAAAGCCATTGAGCTCAAGGAGAACTTTGCCAAGGCATGGTTGAACCGTGGCAACGTGCTGGTGAAGCTTGAACGATATGACGATGCCATCGAAGATTATAACGTAGCACTGATCTATTATGCCGATTACCCGCTTGCGTTTTACAACCGGGCCATGGCACACATCAAGCTGAAGAAGAATGACCTGGCCTGCGCCGATCTGAAACGCGCCGAAGAGCTGGGCATGGAAGTGGAGCGGAAGGTGAAATCGAAAGCGTGCGAGTAAAAAGTACGAGGTACGAAATACGAAATACGAAATACGAGGTACGGCAGCCCGATCTGCATTCATCGTTCCTCGTATTTCGTACCTCGTACCTCAGACTTCGCTCAGGTCAGGGCGCAGCCTCAAAAAGACTGGTTCGCGGAACATATTATCCGGAGTCAATTTTGAATAGCTGACCTCAACGATGAGCTTGGGATCGAGCCAGGTGCTGGTCTTTCTGTCGAGCAGCTCACCCACAACATCGATACTTTTCAGTGTATCTACTTTTTTAAGCTCTTTCAGCACTTCCTTGATGATGTTGTCGTCAAAGCCGGTGCCTACCTTGCCACGGTAATGAAGCTCCTTGCCTACCCTTTCGGCGATGTGCAGGGCGCCAAATGTTTGTCCCCGGTTGCCTTTGCCCGCGGTGTAACCGATGATGAGCACTTCTGCGCTCTGGCGTACTTTCACCTTGAGCCAGCAGTCACTGCGCCTGCCGGGAAGATATTTGCTGTCGCGTTTTTTTGCCATGATGCCTTCAAGGCCATGCTCGCGCGCGGCTTCGAAGAGCGATTCACCGTCTTCCACAAATTCGCTTACACGGTATGGCGTGTCGGGCCGGATGGCGTCCTTCAGCCATTCCTTTCGTTTGGTGAGCGGCTCGCCGATGAGGGTGCGTCCATCCAGGTAGAGGCAGTCGAACACGTAGCAGTATACAGGATTGGTCTTCGACAGCTTCTGGATGTTGGATTCACCGCGGGCTGCCATGCGGTTGATCACTTTTTTGAAGATAGGCTTGCCCGTTGCATCGAGCGATACGATCTCCGCATCGAAGAGCGCGTTGGTGGCGCGGAACGCTTTTTCGCCCTCGAGCAGCTCGGGGAACTGGGCTGTTACGTCGATGTGGTTGCGCGTATAGATCCGCATTTTGCCTTCCTCGTAGGCGATCAGCGCACGGATGCCATCCCACTTCAGCTCATAGATGTTATCCGGCCCCAGCGGAGGTTTATCGGCGGTCTCCGACAACATCGGGTCAATGAACTGGTTGAGCCAGTCGATCTGGGGCGCGTCCACACGTTCGAGCAGGAATTCCTTCTCCTTCGTTTTGTGCATGCGGTACTCGCCCGTCATCTCTTTGCTGTTGAGCCTGAAGTAGAACCCGTCTTTTTTCTCTTTCGTAAGCTGGTATTTGCCGAGGGCGTAGATCCACATTTCTCCGGCGCCATACTGACCTTTCGGGATCTTGCCGTCGAACTTCAGGTATTCCATCGGGTGGTCTTCGGTCTGCACGGCCAGGCGTTTCACTCCCGGGCGTGGCGGAAACCCGCGTGGCACCGCCCATGATTTTAAAACGCCTTCCTGTTCCAGGCG
This sequence comes from Chryseosolibacter histidinae, assembly GCF_018598225.1. Lineage (GTDB taxonomy): Bacteria > Bacteroidota > Bacteroidia > Cytophagales > Cyclobacteriaceae > Chryseosolibacter > Chryseosolibacter histidini. Next base: position 15,022 of record NZ_JAHESF010000069.1, read on the forward strand.
CAGGTCATAATGCAGGTGAGACGCATGATGGCGGTGCACTACAAAATTGTTGTTGCCTCCGGTGATGATCTCGCCAGCGGGCTCCGGTGTTTTTTCGAAGTCGCGTTTCTGCTTGTAGGTCTCCAGCTGCTCGGGCGACTTGTGCTTTTTATTGGGAGGAAGTTTTTTGCTGGCGGCTTTCGCCTTGCGGTGGGTGTGAAGCTCCACGGCGTAGGCATCGATGCTCTCCCAGGCATCGCCGTCGGCCATTACTTTCTCCACGGCATTTTTGATGTTGAAGACTGCCGGGTTGGTGACGTCGGCTAATTCATCCCACGTCAGTGGCATCGACACCGGCGCGCCTACCCTGCCCCGAAGGCTGTAGGGTGAAACAATGCTCTGTCCCGAACGGATCCGGTAGATATCCACCAGCACCCTGCCCTTGCGCGCTTCCTTTTTGATGTGGAGCGTGGTATCGTTCTGATGACTTTCAACAAAAGGTTGTGCGATGAGCTGGGCGGCATCGAACACTTCCGAGAATCCCTGCGCAGGCTCCAGGGGGCAGCAGATATGCAGGCCCTTTCCTCCTGTGGTCTTCACGAAGGGTGTGTACCCATACGTTTCAATGTGCGCTTTCAACTCGAAGGCTATGGGTACAACTTTTCTGAAATCGTAACCTTCGGGCGGATCGAGGTCAAACACCATGTAGTCGGGTTTGTCAAAATGAGGCTTGCGACTGTGAAGCTGGTGCAGCTCCAGGCCTGCGAGGTTGGCGATCCACACCAGCACGGCGGGCTCGGTAGGCAGAATGTAGTCTTTTTCTTCCTTGCCCAAAGTGGCAAACTCGATCCACTCGGGAGCCCATTGAGGCCTATTCTTCTGGTAGAAACTTTCACCATGAACGCCATCGGGAAAACGGATCAGGGTCATGGCCCTGCCCTTGATATGGTTGAGAATGGTGGGCGCAATGGTCAGGTAGTATTCGATCACCTCAGCCTTCAGCACTTCGTCTTCAGGAAAGATGATCTTGTCAAGGTTGGAAAGCTCCACCTTTCTTTTGCCAACCTGGGCCCATTGTGTTTGTTTCTTAGCCAAAACCGGTGTTGAATATTCGTATCCCTTTCCAATGCTAACGAACCAGCTGTCTTAAATGCCGGTCGTCAGTCTAGCAGACAGACACCACTCCCCGTGGAACATGCCTTTACCGATGCAATATATTAATTGAAATGGTATACGGCTACTCCATAACCTCTTCGGCCTTCTTGTTGCTGAGCAGCACCATGCCGATCAGGAAGCTGGCGCCTGCAACGGCAATGGGATACCATAGTCCGGCAAAAGGATCTCCACCCGGATTAGCCTCCGTTTTGCTGGCTTCGTACAACGCAGTGGCCAGGAAAGGCGTGAGCCCTCCGAACACACCGTTGCCAATGTGATAAGGCAGCGACATGGACGTGTAGCGGATCTTTGTCGGGAACAATTCTACAAGGAAAGCAGCGATCGGTCCGTACACCATGGTCACCAGCACCACTTGCAACGTTACAAGCAGCACCATCATCCAGTAGTTGTGATCGCCAAGCTGTACTTCTTTCTTGACGGCGGGCGCGGCATCGTCGACCTGCGTGGACGATTCCACCACACTGTTTCCATTGAGAAAAAAGTGCGTGGTTTTGGAAGACACAACAGAGGCCCCCTGTTCGTTGGTTGATCTTGTTCTTGAAATGGTTTTGCGTTCAACCTGCTCCTGTTGTTGTTTAACATCGGCGAGATCGTACATCATCTTGTACACGGGCCTGTATAATAAAACAGCGAGCAGCATTCCCGCCATCATGATCATTTTCCTTCCGATCTTATCAGACCACCATCCGAAAAAAATGAAGAGTGGTGTGCCGATCACCAGGGCGATGGCGATGATGTTACGGGTTTGAATAAAATCGACCTGACAGGTTTTTTCAATAAAGGTCATGGCATAGAATTGTCCGGTATACCAGACCACGCCCTGCCCTGCCGTAGCGCCGAACAGCGCGAGCAGCACCAGCTTCAGGTTCTCTTTGTTGCCGAAGCTTTCCTTGATCGGGTTGCGCGAGATCTTGCCCTCTGCCTTGATCTTGCTGAACAGCGGCGACTCCTGCATTTTCAGACGGATGTAGATGGAGACCGCCACCAAAACCGCCGAGAGAATAAAAGGTACGCGCCATCCCCAGTCGTTGAACTCATCCACGCCCAGTGATTGCCTTACGCCGAGGATCACGCCGATGGATACAAAAAGCCCCAGCGTGGCCGTGGTCTGAATGAAGCTCGTATAAAAACCACGTTTGCCAGGAGGCGCATGCTCAGCCACGTACGTTGCGGCTCCGCCATATTCGCCACCCAACGCGAGCCCTTGTAACAGGCGCAGGGTTACTACGATCAGTGGCGCGAAAATACCGATGGTGTCATATCCCGGTACAAGGCCAATGGCAAAGGTAGAGCCACCCATCAGCACGAGCGTGACCAGGAAGGTGTATTTTCTTCCCACACGATCGCCCAGCCTGCCGAACACAATGGCCCCGAACGGTCTCACGATGAACCCCGCGGCGAAGGTTGCCAGCACCGAGAGGTATCCCACTGTCTCGTTACCAGTGGGAAAGAACTTGGCCGAAAGAATGGTAGCAAGACTGCCGAACAAATAGAAGTCGTACCATTCGATAAGGGTGCCTACGGAAGAAGCGGAAATGACAAACCACAATTTTCGTTTGTCAGTTGACGGGCTAACGGTCGTTGTTGCCATGAGGAATTTACGATCTGTAAGCAGGAAATATAAAGAGAAATGTTAAACAAACGTGTACGGCCATACAATTTTATGCGATGGCGAATCAGAAAAAGATCTGCTGTGCCAGCCTGTAGGTGTTGGCATGTGCTTCAATGATGTCGCGGAAGTCGGCAGAGTATCCGCCGCCCATGCTGGCCACGAGCGGGATCTTGTTCCGGTGCGCCAGCTCCAGCACAAGGCGGTCGCGCTGTTTGCAACCTTCGCGACTGATGCTGAGCCGGCCAAGGGTATCGGTGGCCAGGATGTCGACGCCCGACTGATAGAAAATAAAATCGGGCTGCACCGTATCGAGCAGGTTCTTGAGGTTGGTGTCCAGCGTTCTCAGGTAGAACGTGTCGTCGGTAAAATCGGCAAGCCCTATATCGAGGTCTGAATTTTCTTTCACCAGCGGATAGTTGTTGGCGCCGTGCATGCTGAAGGTGAACACGCGGGGCTCGTTGCGGAAGATCTGTGCTGTACCATTGCCCTGGTGAACGTCCAGATCGACCACGAGGATCTTCTTGGCAAGTTTTTCGGAGAGCAGGTAATTGGCAGCAATGGCGATGTCGTTGAGCAGGCAGAACCCTTCGCCCCTGTCAGTAAAAGCGTGGTGTGTTCCACCGGCAATGTTCATGGCGATACCGTGTTGCAGGGCGAAGTGTGTGCATTCAACGGTGCCCTGCATGATGGTGATCTCGCGGTTCACCACCTCGGCATTCAGCGGAAAGCCTGTGCGGCGGATCTCCTTTGGAGTGAGGGCAAGGTCGCGAAGTTTGTTCCAGTAAGTTTCTTCATGGGTAAGCAGGATCAGCTCTTTGCTCACCTGGCCTGGATGAAAGAGGTTGGCGGCGGTGATGGTACCTTCGTGCAGCAGCTGTTGTGGCAGGATCTCGTATTTGCTCATCGGGAACCGGTGGTTCGGCGGCAGTGGCAACACGTATGATTCAGTCCAGGCAACCTTGAGCATGTTTCGAGGTACGATTTACGAGGTACGAAGTACGATAAACGCAGATCGAGCCGTCGTACTTCGTACCTCGTCCCTCGTACTTTATTTAATGGTGTTCATGACCGTGTTCGTGCCCATGACCTGCATACCAGTCTTCCTGGATGGCGTGGAAGATGTCGTGCACCCTGGTGAGCTTTTCTTCCAGGGCTTTATCATCGCCGGAGCCGGCAGCCTGGGCCATGGATGAGGCTTCTGTTTTGAGCTGGCCGAGCTTTTCTTTCATGGCATCGTTATTCACTTTTTCGGGAAGCGGCGCGCTGATCCATTTATCGGCGGCAGCCACCAGCTCTCCTGCCTTGCTTCTGGCGGGCTCGAGGTTGGCAGAATCTTTAAAAGGATGGAAGGTCTCAGCCATGATCATGTGAAACTCATCCATTTCTTTCCATTCTTTCTGATCTGCTTCAGCGGCATGATCGTGGTCGCCGGCGTCGTCCTTTTTAGTGGCACAGGCGAAAGCCAGCAGGGCTAATGTCAAAAAAGCGAGGTTCTTCAGTAGTTTAGAATTCATATGGTGTTCAGTTGATTCACGCTCCAAAATTATAAAAAGCCCCGGAACTTTACTGCCGGTCTCTCCGCCTGTATTTGCGATTGCCCTCCAGCAACTTGATCAATCTCTTGAGGCCATCGAAGTACAAGGTGACGAACAGCACCACCGTCATGGACCAGATCACAGCTATGTTGAAATACAACGTATCGATGTTGAAGCCCAGGAAGTGTTTTACGGGCTGGTACAGACTGGCAGAGAAGTCGAAAGCATGCTCCGGCCTGTGCTCATCCATGTAGATCGGATAGATCTTCTGGATCAGCTCGCCATCATACGAAACGATCCTTTCTGCGTTGGTCATATTTTTGACGGCATCGGTGACCGCCTCATTCACATATTTTGCCTTGGAAGCTTCGAAGGCCGCCTTCCGCTCGGGCGTGGAGGTCATCTGTGCGATCAGCTTTTCTTTTTCACCTGCTGCGCGGTTAAGCCTGTTGGCGTAATACTGCTTGAGGGTAGTCAGGAACTGGTTTGTCTTGACATAAACAGACGAATCGAATTTGCCAATGGCCAGCCGGTTGATGTCCGGGAATTTATCTTCACCTACTTTCTGCAGCTCGTAACGGATCTCGTTCTGCAGCAATGCCAGCGCGCCCGTCATTTCAGCGTTGCGCGGGTTCCGCCAGGCGGCCCTGTTGTTCAGGCAGTAGGCCAGCCGTGATTCCAGCGCCGGAATGAAGTACACACGCCTGTATTCCGATTGTGCGATCACCTTGTCGAGGTCATAGAATTGCTTTTCGAAAGGGTTGTCCTTGAACTGCGTAACCATATACGCTTCGAAAGCCCAGCGCGAGGCCATGATCTCTCCCATCACCGGGATGCCTACGGGTTTGCCAACCTTGGGATTGAACTTGTCGAAGCTGATCACCACGCCGCTCAGCAGCAGCTGCGGAATGATGAGCAACGGTATGAGGATGTAGATGGTAACAGCTGAGTTGAACGATGCCGAGATGTTGAGGCCGAGCATGTTGGCGAAGCACGTGCAGCTGAACAGGATCAACCAGTAACGAAGCTCTGTGAGCGGGATCTGCAGCACCGCGTTGCCCACCAGGATAAAGAGAATGGTTTGAATGGCCGAAATGGAGAACATCACAGCCACCTTCGAGGTCAGGTAGCTGCTGCGGCTCAGGTGGAGGAACTGTTCACGCTTCAGGATCTTGCGGTCTCTGAAGATCTCCTCCGCGCTCATGGTAAGGCCGAAGAATAACGCCACCACCACGCTCATAAAAAAGTATACAGGAATGTTGTGGTTGTTGTAGAATACGTATTTGTCTTCACCCTCCAGTACATTGTAGTACTTCACCATGAAGGCGATGAAGAATGCGAGCACCGGGGCTTCGAACAGGTTGATGTACAGGTATTGCGTATTGGCCAGCTTCGCCAGCACGTCGCGGGTGATAAACACCTTGAGCTGTTTATACCAGTTCGGAATTTCCTGAACCACGGGCAGCTCTTCTCTCACGTGCTGGATCCGTGGTAGCTTCACCTTCTGCTTGAAATACTGGTACCACTGGCCCGGCGAGATCTTCCGGGTGTTGGTCAGCCGCCCATATTCATTGACCACCTTGGTCTCGATGATGCTGAAGACCTGTTCGGGGTTGATGTTACCACATTCGGGGCAGGCGCCCTGGCTTTTGTTGGCGGCGTTGATCACATCGCGGAAGTAGATCACGGCGTCAACCGGGTTGCCATAATAGATCTGGAAGCCGCCAGAGTCCATGATGATGAGCGTATCGAACATCTTGAAGATGTCAGACGAAGGCTGGTGGATGACCACGAACACCATTTTACCACGAAGCGAAAGCTCCTTAAGCAGGTCCATGATATTTTCAGAGTCGCGTGACGACAACCCCGAAGTCGGTTCGTCAACAAACAGGATGGCCGGCTCACGCAGCAGCTCCAGGCCGATGTTCAGGCGCTTGCGTTGACCACCGCTGATGGTCTTCTGCAGCGGGGAGCCTACCTTCAGGTTCCTGATCTCGGTAAGGCCGAGGTTCAGCAACACCTGTTCTGTCAGCTTGTTGGTCTCCTCTTTGGAATAGTGGCCGAAGCAGAGGCGTGCGGCATAGTAGAGGTTCTCAAAAACAGTGAGGTCTTCTATGAGCAGGTCGTCTTGCGGAATGTAGCCGATGATCCCCTGAACCTTGTTGGGCTGTTCGTGGATATCGATACCGTTGATCAGCACCCGGCCACTGGAGGGTTTCTCGGTGCCGTTGAGCACGTTGAGCAGGGTTGATTTGCCCGAACCGCTGGCACCCATCAAACCGATGAGCTTGCCGCCCTGTTCAGCGATGTTCACATTCTGAAGGCCGGCCCTTCCGCTCTTGAAATGATAGAAAAGGTGGTCGGCCGTAAAGGTGATGTGCGACGTGCTTTCTCCTGTCAAAAATCGTCCGACAACATCGCTGTAGTAGATGGATTCGATCTTGTCGCCGCGTATGGTGCTACCGGTAGGAAAGATATCCACCTTCCGGCTTTTTAATAAAATGCTGTTGAGGTAAAGGGTGGTGATGCCCAGGTATTTGATGAAATAGGTCTCGGCATCGGGTACCCGGAGTATGGCAATAAGGCCGGTGAGGTTCTTTTCTACAATGCGTGGGCCGGGATAAGGTTTTTCATCTGAGCCTTCGTCGATGATCAGCACGTTCCGGGATGCGAGCTCATCGATATCCTGCCCGGTCACAAAACTTTTCAGCGCCTGCATATCGCCTTTGGGGATCTTCAGCGCCTGGCCGATGTAAAAAATCAGGTTCCCCTGGCGGTCTGAGATGTCGCGGTCTGCGTGCACCAGCTCGATGATCTTAACCACCAACACCATTTTCTGCTGCATGGTGAGCGCCTGGTTCACCTGTTTAACGATCTGCATGATCTTGGCCCAGTCGTCTACAAACTGCTGGGTATCAATATCAAGGCTGCTGAGATCCTGGGCACTTTCGATCTTGTGCGAATGGCTCAGCTCGTCGAAAAGTTTAAGGTAGTAGGCAGTCGCCTCCCGGTTAAGGTGAAGGCTCAGGAATTCTTTTACGTTCGTCCGCTCATCTTCCGTGATCCGTTCACGGGCAACAATAGCAAAAAGTTGAATGATGGCCTTTAAAAGTTCTTCACTCATGAATCAGAAGGTACAGCGTCCAAAATAAGTAATAAAATGAAGAAAATTAGGCGTTGGAAGTCTAAAGTTTAAGGTTGGAAGTTTAAAGTTCAAGGTTGGAGGTTTAAGGTTTAAAGTTTAAAGTTTAAAGTTTAAGTCAGGGCCCCGTAAAAAAAATCCCTGCCGTCGTGCTGATGGCAGGGATCTGAGTTCTTGGGTGCCGATAAGGTTAGCCGATCTTGGTTGTGATCAGGTCGCTGAGCACAAAAAGTCCTTCGCGCAGGTATTCGTCGTCCAGCTCGAAAAGCTCGCCGCCGGGTTGTTCTTTCTCCTTGCCGGCGATCTTGGTGTTGAGCTTGGCGGCGGCCGAACGCTTCTCGGCTTCCTCCATCTCTTTCTTGCGCACCGTTTCGTTCAATGAGATCTTGGTGTCGTGCAGGTTCTTGCGGGCTTCCTCCGTCTCGTTGACAAAACGGTTCAGCGCGGCGTCTTTCTTGAGCCTGTCGTTATACGATTTGTTCAATCCTGCAATAACGCGGTCGTTGATGACCGGTGTTTTCTGGTACATGGTTCCGCGGATCTCATCCCATGGCAATGCGCTGGGGCTCGAGCTTTCGCCGAACTGTTCAGGATCCAACGCTGTAGGAAGCTTCACGTCAGGGGTTACGCCCTTGTGCTGGGTGCTGCTGCCGGT
>NZ_JAHESF010000006.1 GCF_018598225.1 Chryseosolibacter histidinae
GCTGGGTGCGGCTGCCGGTCACGCGATAGAATTTCTGAAACGGGAGCTTCAGCGTGCCCACTTCGTTGGTGGGATCGTTGATGAATTTGTCGAGGTCGATCACGGTCTGAACAGTGCCTTTTCCATAGGTGGATTCGCCCACCACCACACCGCGGTGATAGTCCTGGATGGCGCCTGCAAAGATCTCAGATGCCGAGGCGCTGAAACGGTTGGTGAGCACCACGAGCGGGCCGTTGTAAACAATGGCGGGATCGTCGTCAGTGCCTACCTCGATGCGGTTGGCCGAATTCTTCACCTGCACCACGGGGCCGTTCTTGATGAAGATACCAGTGAGGTCGATGGCTTCTGCCAGTGAGCCACCGCCGTTGTTGCGCAGGTCGAGCACCAGGCCGTCGATTCCTTCCGCCTGCAATTCCTTGATCAGGCGTTGCACGTCACGGGTGGTGCTGGTATAGTTGGGGTTGCCTTTCTGGTATTCTTCGAAGTCCATGTAAAAGCTTGGCAGGGTGATCACGCCCAGCTTCATATTCTTGCCGTTCTTCTGATAGTTGATCACGTTCTTTTTGGCCTGCTGATCTTCAAGTTTGATCTTGTCGCGCACCAGCTGAAGGTCTTCGCTGGGGCCGTTCACACCTGTTTCGGCAGGCAGGATCCGCAGCTTCACCTTGGTGCCTTTGGGACCTTTGATGAGCTTCACCACGTCATCGATGCGCCAGCCGATCACGTCCACCATTTCGCCATCGCCCTGCCCTACGGCAATGATGCGATCGTTCACGTGCACCTGGTTGCTCTTTTCGGCTGGACCGCCGGGAATGACCTCAACCACTTTGGTGTAGTCGTTGTCAGTCTGCAGCCTGGCACCGATGCCTTCCAGCGACAGGCTGATGCTTTGGTTAAAGCGGTCAGCGGCAGCGGGCGAAAAATAATTGGTATGGGGATCATACGCCTCGGTCAGGCTGTTCATGTACATGCTGAACACGTCTTCGGAGTTAACGTCACGGGTATACGACTTCACCAGTCGCTCATACCGCTCCCGCAAGGTCTTCTGGATCTCTTCTTTGGTTTTGCCGGCAAGCTTCAGGCTGAGGGCCTGGCTCTTGACGATCTTTCTCCAGACCTCGTTGAGCTCCGCTTCATTCTTGCACCACGGCTCCTTGTCGCGGTCTGTTTCGTAATATTCATTGGTGGAATAGTCGAAGGTCTCGGCTACAAGCGTTTGCGTGACATACTTCATACGTTCGTCGAACCGCTTCTTGAACACGTCGTAGATCTCATAGGCGAGATCTACGTTCTCCGCTTTGGTGAGGTCATCGATCAGATACCTGTACTTTTCAAAGCTCTTCAGGTCCTGTGCTGTGAAATAGGTCTTGTTGTTGTCCAGGCTCTTGATAAACTGGTCAAGAATGACGGACGACAGCGAGTCGTTGAGGATGATCTTTCGGTAATGGTTATTGTCAAGGATGTAAGCTATTACCTTAGCTTCTTTTCCGTAAATGGGTTTGGGTTTGAGCTGTGTGGTATCCCTGGTACCTACGGAAGCGCTGGCCTCAAAGACCAGTAATCCGAAACAAACTGCGATCAATATTCTCTTCATACGATAGTGCTGTAATCTTCTCCTAAACAACGAAAAAACGCCTTCCGGGTTTAAAATGGCCGGTTATCTGTTCCTATGCATCCTATGCAAGATTGATACCGGATTATTTCTTCTCCTCATTCACTTCGGTCAAAAACTTTTGTGCCTGTGCCAGATCGCCAAATTCATAGAATTTCGAACCGCCTGTGGCTGATTTGATCTCCACTTTCACCAATACTACATCTCTGTTATTCTGGAAGGAGTGTTTTTCCTTTTTGAAATCATCGGCTTCCATGGTGGATATTTTAAAGGCTGTAGCCCTTACCGATTTGCAATAAGAACACTCGTAGTGCTTAATTAATTCTCCCGGCGAGTTGATTGTTGGTCTTTCTGTGATCTCTTCTTTCACCACTTTCAGGGTATAAAAGCCGCAGTTGCCACATTGCAGGGCCTGCAGGTGACCCTGGTATTTTTCTACGATCACATCGTTGGTCTGTTCGTCGATCCATACGTCATAGTCGATGGAAAAAACATCTTCTTCCGCCCGCATGCCTTCGTCCATGTGCACGTCTTCCTCATGTTCGGCCAGCAACCTCATTTTATTGCCGGTCTTGGGGTTGACGCGCGGCATGAATCTCCATTTCTTAAGCTTCTTGTCAACTCTGCTGGGATAATAATACTCCAGGATCAGGAAAGCGATGTATCCCACCAGCGTACCTCCCGCGAAGGAGATGAACAGACGTACAAAGAACCAAACTCCCATTTCATCGATCTTGTCCATGCCATAGCGGTTGATGAGCATGGCTACACCGATGGCAAAAAGAATGAATATGATCTCCAGGTTTTTGATCTCCCGGCGGCTGATATAGTCATATTTTTCCTTGTAGGTCTTCAAGGTTGAAATTCTGATTAAGTGGATGAGGTAGAAAAGGATGCCGCCAGCAAAGAGCGCCATCGCACCATAAAGCATCACCAAATGCCATCTAACAAGAAAAGGAGTGGGTTGAAAATTTTCCATAGTTTTGTTTAAATGAATTTTAAATATAGAAATTTAAACGGTTTCTGCCGGCTTTAATTTTGCGCAATGAAAAAATCACTTTTCAGGCTTCTCGCCAGGATCAATAAAGTCGTGCTGCCCCGGTACAGCAAACGCGACATCACCCGCCTGAGCAAACTCGACAAGGCCATCGTGGCGTACCGTTACTGGATCACCAAGAACTCACTGTGAAGGTTGCCGGCTAGCCAGTTACCGGTAGTCGGTCATCAGTGATCGGTAATCGGGTAATCGGTTTAAGATACCGCATACCCCTCACCTTCCTGCCTTCGATTGTAAACTTTTATAGAGACGGTAAATCATCTCCGGGTCACCGGCAAACCGACTACTGATCACCCGTTTACCGGTCACCGATTACCATTTACCGGTTGCTGTGTAAAATAACACAAAAAATTAACAATAAATGCCTTAAAATAGCGTATTATTGTGCAATAATGCACTTTGCGTGAGCAGCTATGCGCTACATTCCGTCTCCTATTCCCCTGAGGTTTGAATACGTCTATTCAGCCACTGCCAACCAAAGCGGCAGGATGCAATACCATAAGATCAAGCCGGGACACAGCAAGCTGCGGATCAGCCGCACCGAGTTTATCAAGGCCTATAATGACCTTCCGATCGTAGCGATCAATCCCATGCAGCTGAAGGGACATGATGCGGTGTTTCAGTTTGAATTCTATGTTTAGCGAAGTATGAGATACGAGGTACGAGGTGCGATGAATGCAGATCGGGGCTGCCGTACTTCGTATTTCGTACCTCGTACCTAGTGAAGGAACTTCTCCAGGCTAGCCGGGCTGTACCCGATCGACTTGATGGTTTTGTTGTCGGACTTCCGGTACACGAGCCACTTGTCACCCTCCTGCCGGTAGTAACATTCGGTGCCATCTTTTTTCAGATAGTGCTCCACGGTTTTGCGGGCCTCGTCTTCAGAAGTACAGGCCTTGCTCATGTTGGAGCGCTGCACTTCCTCAAAGAGTGCCTTGAACTTTTCTCCCAGGCCGAACTCCAGCACAGCACCGGACAGCACGTACTGAATATCGCAGAGGGCGTCTGCCACTGCGACGATGTCTTTTTCAAGAATGGCTACTTCGAGCTCTTTCAGCTCTTCGGCAATGAGTGCCACCCTGAGCTTGCACCGGTCTTCTGAGGGTATGGCTGGCTGTTCCAGGATGGGGTGTTTGAAGGTTTTGTGGAATTCCCCCACAAGGTTCAGGGAGTCGGGTTGTTGCATTTTTAATGATCTTTTAATGTGTGACGTGATCCAATCTGCAGGGGTAATCGTTTGAACTGCTTTCAGGGTAGTCTGTCAGCAGGTGGCCGCAAATCAGAGCGGCAAGAAAAACATTTGGGTTCAATTTTGGAAAAATTAGCGTACTTTTGCAGTCCATGAAAGCAGTCCGGTCTTTATTCGTGAGCAAACTGGTAGCGATTGTTACAGGGATGATCTTCCTGAACATGAGCTTTTTCCTTACGGAGATCCGGATCCTCAACCTGCACGTAACCAACTACAAGCTGGTGGAGAATGTGATCAAAATGCTCTCAGGCACCGGGTTCGAGGAAGAGAAAGACAGTTTTGGCGAGTCTTCCGAGACGGCTGGCGAGCAGATCGTTGACCTTCACATGGTCATCCATCCTGAATCGGTCTACTCCTCTACCCTGCTCTCGTCTGATCTTCATGCAACGGAGCTCTGCGGCCTCCTGAGCGCTGCCATCAGTGAAACAGATACTCCACCTCCCAAACACGCTTAGTCATTTCTTTTTTCGACGTCCTCATTCCTTGTGAGGCAAATTGACGGCGCACGCCGCCGTGTCATGTTCGTGTTTCCGGGCTGTTTATTTTTTAACCATTATTTACGAGTATTCTTTTATGCGCAGTGTTTCAAATCCATTAGTGAATTTAAAATATGATGCTCCCAGCAGCGTCGTGGTATTTTTAGTCGCACTCCCCTTGTGCCTCGGAATAGCGCTTGCTTCCGGGGCTCCGATGTTATCGGGTCTTATTGCCGGCATTGTCGGGGGAATTGTTGTGGCCTCTTTCAGTGGCTCGAATCTGAGCGTGAGTGGTCCTGCTGCGGGCCTTACCACCATTGTGATCAGTGCCCTGGCCGAGCTTGGTGTTTATGAAGCTTTTCTCTGTGCCGTGATCCTGGGAGGTGTATTCCAGGTGGTGCTCGGTGTTCTGAGGGCTGGTACCATCGGCCATTTTTTTCCGGCTGCCGTGATCAAAGGTATGCTTTCCGCCATCGGGTTGATCCTGATCCTCAAGCAGATCCCGCATGCGCTGGGTTACGACCGCGATTTTGAAGGAGACGAAAACTTCTTCCAGGCCGACGGTGAGAACACGTTCACGGAGATCCTCAACGCCTTTAATTACCTGAGCCCCGGCGCCATTATCATCAGCGCGGTATCGGTGGCAGTGCTGATCTTCTGGGAGAAGCCTGTGATCAAGAAGAACAAAATATTGCAATATGTGCCGGGGCCGTTGATCGCGGTGCTGCTCGGCGTTTTACTCAATGCCCTCTACAAAGCCTCGTTCCCTCAGTTGTCCATTGCCCAGGAGCACCTGGTCTCGCTTCCGATGACCGGTGAATTTGCCAAGCAGATGGTATTCCCAGACTTCAGCCATTTTACAAACCCCAAAGTATATACCATTGCGCTCACCATCGGGCTCGTTGCGAGTCTTGAAAGCCTGCTGAGCATAGAAGCGGCCGACAAGCTTGACGAGTTCAAACGCGTGACTCCCCTCAACCGCGAGCTGCGCGCACAGGGCATCGGCAACATCGTGTCAGGGTTGCTGGGTGGCCTGCCCATCACCGCGGTAATCGTTCGTACATCGGCCAACATCAATGCCGGAGCACGCACCAAAGCATCGGCGATCCTGCATGGTGTACTGCTCCTGACGGCCGTGCTCGCTATCCCCCATGTCCTCAACCTCATTCCATTCTCGGCGCTGGCCGCGATCCTTATTGTTACCGGATACAAGCTTACCAAACCCGCCCTTTTTCGTGAGATGTTCAGAAAGGGATGGGACCAGTTCATTCCCTTCGTTGTCACCATCGTTGCCATATTGCTGAGCAACCTGCTGGTAGGCATTTTCATTGGTATTGCCGTCGGTATCTTCTATGTGCTGAAGACCAATTTCCACGAAGCGATCTCGCTCACGCGGCACGGTGAGAGCTACCTGCTGCGCATGAACAAGGATGTGAGCTTCCTGAACAAGGCGGTGCTCAGAAAAACACTCGAGCGGATACCGGATGGCGCGCAGGTGACCATCGACGGCGGGGGCTCTCAGTTCATTGACCGCGATATCATCGAGACCATCGAGGACTTTGTTCTCAATGCACCGAACCGGAACATACAGGTGGAAGTAAAGAAGAGCTTTTCGTCAGCCAACAAGTTCTTTCAGAAAACCGAATGATCCGATACGTGCGCTGATCAAAATGCAAGTTCACGCAAAGACCACAAAGAAAATACGCCAAGAGCGCAGAGGGAATCCTTGCGGCCTGTAAACAGATCTAATTGTATCTGTTGGGCCACTGGCACAAGATTGCAAAGGCTTTCCGCTGGTGCATTTAAGGCTCGTTTCTAACTAATCTTTGCGGTCTTTGCGTCTCCTTAGCGGCCTCTGCGTGAACTTGCATTTCAGGATTATATTATATTTGCGCCAGAATTGAGACATGAAAAAGAATTTTGTTGAAGAGCTCCGCTGGCGCGGCATCCTGCACGACATCATGCCGGGCACGGAAGAACAGCTGAACAAGGAAGTTACCTCCGGATATATTGGTTTCGACCCGACGGCCGACTCGCTGCACATCGGCCACCTTACCCAGGTGATGACGCTGCTTAATTTTCAGAAAGCCGGCCACAAACCCTATGCACTGGTAGGCGGCGCCACCGGTATGGTGGGTGATCCTTCGGGAAAATCGGCCGAAAGGAATCTGCTGTCTGAAGACGTGTTGAGCCATAACGTGGCCTGTGTGAAAAAGCAGCTGGAGAAGTTCCTGGACTTCACCGGAAGCAACGCCGCCGAGATGGTGAACAACTACGACTGGTTCAAAGAATTCCGGTTCCTGGATTTTATCCGAGACGTGGGCAAACACATCACCGTGAATTATATGATGGCGAAGGATTCGGTGCAGAAACGACTGGAGACCGGGTTGTCGTTCACAGAGTTCACCTACCAGCTTGTGCAGGGGTACGACTTCTACTGGCTGTACCAGCACAAGAACTGCAAGCTGCAGATGGGCGGCTCCGACCAGTGGGGCAACATTGTAACAGGAACCGAGCTCATCCGCCGCAAGGCAGAAGGCGATGCGTTTGCACTCACCACCCGGCTGATCACCAAAGCGGATGGTACCAAGTTCGGTAAGAGCGAAGGCGGCAACGTGTGGCTCGACCCGAAGAAGACATCACCTTATAAATTCTACCAGTACTGGCTGAATGTTTCTGACGAAGATGCAGCCAACTTCATCAAAATATTCACGCAGCTCGACAGGCCTGAGATCGAGGCGCTCATTGCCGAGCACGCCCAGGCACCGCAGCACCGCAAGCTGCAGCAGGTGTTAGCCAAGGACATCACCATCAGGGTTCACTCGCAGGCCGACTACGATAACGCCATCAAGGCATCGAACATCCTCTTTGGCAACTCTACTACAGAAGAGCTTCAGAGCCTGGATGAAGAAACGTTGCTTTCGGTTTTCGAAGGTGTGCCCAAGGTTACTATTGCCCGCAGCGAGTATGAGCGCTGCGCCACGGTTACCGACCTGTTGTCTGCGGTATCGCAAGGCACTATTTTCCCCTCCAAAGGTGAGGCACGCAAAATGATCCAGGGTGGCGGCGTATCAGTGAATAAAGCGAAGGTAGAAGATGCCAACGCAAAGCCGGCCTATGATCTTTTGCAGCAAAAATACCTGCTCGCGCAACGGGGGAAGAAGAACTACTACCTGATTGTGGTGGAGTGAGTTGGAAGTTTAAGGTTTGAGGTTTAAAGTTTAAGGTTTAAGGTTTAAAATTTAAAGTTAGAAGTTTAAGGTTTAAAGTTAGGTGCAGCGTTGAGTAACGCCTCACCAACCGGCCACCTGGCAACTGGTAACTGGCAACAAAAAAAAGAGGCCGCCTTTCGACAGCCTCATCTTTTAACTCTCAAGCACGAAGGCGTTGCCTGAACAACTTTAAACTTTTAATCTCAAACTTTAAACTACTGCTACTTTCCAAGCTTGATCAGCTTGTAGCCCAGCGAGAGCTGGAACACCTGATTCTTGGCATCGGTAGTTTGCTGTGTTGAGGGAGCCTTGTCATAGATCTTGGATAAACCGAGATTGTAACGGGCGTCGATCGTCAGTCCGAAAGGAAGATCCCAGCCTAAGCCGAGCGCAGCGGTGATGTCACTGCTCTTCATCTTGTCTTTCACATCGGCAACCTTGTAGCTACCCGGATTTAACTGGTCTTCAATCGGTGCTTCGGCATTGGTCACGAATCCGAACTGCGGACCCGCCTGGATGTTGATCCCGGCAACGGTATACAGCTTGATCATGACAGGAATGTTCACATAGGTGAAGTTCGATTCGAAGTTCTGACTGTTGATCTGAACTTTCGAACCCTGCTGTGAAAAAAGGATCTCGGGCTGAATACCGATCTTGGTTGCCTTGATCAGCACAAAAGCGCCGCCGTGAAAACCTGTTCTGTTCTTATAGTTCTGGCCTGCGGATGCCTTCGTATCGATGTTAGCGAAATTCGGCCCCGCTTTGATACCTACCGCCAGTTGCATCTGTGCGAAGGTCTGCTGCGCTGCCAGAAGCAGGAAGCATGCGACAAATACCTGAATTGTTCTTTTCATATTAAGCCAAGTTTAAATTAAAGTGTTCTAGCCACCAAAATGATACCTGAAACCAAGTGTAGGTGAGAACGATGACACGCCAAACAAGATGGTGGTATTCTTGTCGTCATCGGCGTCCTTATTAGGGTCGTAAGACTGAATGGCGAAACCCGAAATGGCAAAGTCAAGTGCCCAATGCTCGTTGAAAAAATAAGCAAAGCCGGGAGAAATTGCAAAAGTAGTAGTTCCGGTTTTCGTTTCACCGCCAGGTGTAATATCAGTTTTTCCGCTGCCGATGGTGAAGCTGGCCTGTCCGAAGAATGCAAACTTGTCGTTAGACGTGAACTTATAATAACGTGCGAACGGACCGAAGCTGAAAGAGCTTCTTTCAGTCTTGCTGACGCCATTATCGTCGGTGCTTGAGCTAAAGCCAAGGCTGGCACCTACAGCCAGGTTGTCGGTAACAAAATAACCAAAGCTAGGTGAAAAAGTAGTGCCTGACTCTTCCAGGTCAGAATTGCCCTGATAGCTGGTGGTATACAATGACAGTGTACCTCCCACCATCATGTTTCCCTGTGAAGTCTGGGCATTCACGGAAGTGATCACTAAAGCACTCATTAAAAGAAAAAGAATTGTTACTTTTTTCATATTTAGTTAGTAGAAATTTGGTGTCAAAGCTATGGAATGATTGTGTTTCGTGAAGAAATTTAAGTTCAATGGATGATGTCTTTCAATAAAGCGTCGTTAACAGCGTTAGGCAGCGTCACCGTCAGCAGCTCATTCTTTGCTACTGCTTTTTGGATGGCCGCAATAGCGTTGGGGTTCCTGGCCCAGGCCCTGCGTGCAATACCATTATTGACATCGAAATGAAGCATGTTGTTCAAATTTTGAGAGGCCTGCTCACTCCCATCCAATATCATACCAAATCCTCCGTTGATCACTTCACCCCATCCTACTCCGCCGCCGTTGTGGATAGAAACCCATGTCGCTCCCCGGAATGAGTCTCCTATAACATTGTGGATAGCCATGTCTGCAGTGAACCGCGAGCCATCATAGATATTGGAAGTTTCGCGGTACGGGCTGTCCGTTCCAGACACATCATGGTGATCGCGACCCAGTACAACGGCTCCTATCTGTCCTTCTGCGATCGCTTTGTTGAACGCCCGCGCAATGCGGATCCTTCCCTCGGCATCGGCATAGAGAATGCGCGCCTTCGATCCCACTACCAGCTTGTTCTCTTTTGCCTGTTTGATCCAGCGAAGATTGTCTGACAGTTGTCCCTTGATTTCGTCAGGCGCTTCGTTGAGCATCTCCTGCAGCACGTTGGCGGCGATCATGTCGGTTTGATCGAGGTCTTCCTGTTTTCCGGAGGTGCAAACCCACCTGAAAGGACCGAAGCCGAAATCGAAGCACATGGGTCCCATGATATCCTGCACATAAGATGGATACCTGAAGTTGATGCCGTCCGGCGCCATGATCTCGGCCCCGGCGCGGGAAGCTTCCAGCAGGAAGGCGTTTCCGTAGTCAAAGAAGTAAGTGCCTTTTGCTGCGTGTTTGTTGATGGCCGATGCATGCCTGCGCAGCGACTCCTGCACCAGTGTTTCGAATTTTTCCGGATCGGCGGCCATCATGCGGTTGGCTTCATCGAAGCTGAGGCCCGCGGGATAATATCCACCAGCCCAGGGGTTGTGCAGCGACGTCTGGTCAGAGCCCAGGTCTACAAACACACCGGCGTCATGCAATGTTTCCCATACTTCTACCACGTTGCCCTGATATGCGATGGAAACAACTTCTTTGGCTGCCCTGGCCTTCCTGATCCGCTGCACGAGGTCGGTTGGTGTGCTCACGACCTCATCCACCCAACCCTGGGCGTGTCTTTTTTCCGTGGCTTTGGAATTTACTTCCGCCACCACCGAGATGCAGCCTGCTATTTTTGCGGCTTTGGGCTGGGCGCCGCTCATGCCGCCTAGTCCGGAAGAAACAAACAGCTTGCCGCGGAGGTCTTCGCTCCCGCCGATGCGTCTGCCTGCGTTGAGAATAGTAATAGTAGTACCGTGAACAATTCCTTGCGGACCGATATACATGTATGAGCCGGCGGTCATCTGGCCGTATTGTGTTACGCCCAGCGCATTGTAACGTTCCCAGTCATCCTGCCGTGAGTAATTGGGGATCATCATACCGTTGGTCACCACCACACGCGGTGATTGTGATGAAGAAGGAAACAGGCCCAGCGGATGCCCCGAATACATGTGCAGGGTCTGGTGCTCCGTCATGGTGGCCAGGTAACGCATGGTGAGTAAATATTGGGCCCAGTTCTGAAACACAGCACCGTTTCCGCCATAGGTGATCAGCTCATGCGGATGTTGCGCCACAGCGGGATCGAGGTTGTTCTGGATCATCAGCATGATGGCCGCAGCCTGTTTACAACGGTGTGGGTATTCGTTCAAGGCCCGGGCATGCATGGCGTAACCGGGCCTGAACCTGTACATGTAGATGCGCCCGTAACGCACCAGCTCGTCATAAAATTCCGGCGCGAGCACCGCGTGATGACGTGGATGGAAATAGCGCAGTGCATTGCGCACAGCGAGCTTTTTCTCTTCGGCGGTTAAAATGTCCTTGCGTTTGGGCGCATGGCTTACCGATGGGTCGTAGGTCGTTTTTTCGGGAAGCTCCTCCGGAATGCCCTGCAGGATCTGATCTTTAAAGGAAAGCTGTGTTGCAATCATAAGCGGAAATGATCTGCTGTGAAATTCTCTTTGGTATAACGGTAACCTACATCGAAGATCTCTTTCGCCTTGCTCAGGTCGAAACCGGTGTAATACCCTACGTCAGGAGGTTCGATGAGCACGTGACAGAGGGTTTTGCTTACGGTGGTGCTGCCGCTGATAGCCATCAGCAGGCTGCGCTCGATCACCGACCTGAAATTTTTGAGATTCACATCGGAGCGGATAAAATTGCAATGCGAGCCTATGATGAACTGACATTGATCATAGATGGCCTTCACGGGCAAATTGTCGAGCACGCCCCCATCAACGTATAGCCCACCGTTATACTGCACCGGATTGAACACCACCGGTACACAGCTCGAGGCCAGGATGGCGGGGATCAGCTCGCCTTGTGTAAAATATTCGATCTTGCCTTTTCTGATCTCCGTGGCCGCTATGGTGACCGGGATTTTCAGGGCTTTAAAATCGTTCTCAGGAATGTATTTCAGAAATATTTCGCGGAGACCATCCAGCGATAATAAACCCGTCCACGTCCAGGCGAGCTTCAGCGACTTGGCCAGGCTCGTTTCACTGATCATCTTCACGATCTCGTCCGGCTTATAACCATAGCTGTAAAGAGAGCCTGTAATGGAACCTGCGCTGGTTCCCGCAATATAATCGAAAGTGACGCCGAACTCTTCGAGTGCCTTGATCACCCCAAGATGGCATATGCCCCTTGCCCCACCACCGGAAAGTACCAGTCCTGTCTTCATCTGTTCAATGTTTCTGATTCAAACTTATAACACCTCTGATAGAGGGAAAGTCCTGTCGAGCCTCACTCCTTTTTCCGTACGCTTAACGGTACAGCATTCGTTCTGAGCGTCATGCTCGAAGAACAATATATACTGATGATCGGCAGCCTCGTTCAGGAATTTTTCCTTTTCGTCCATCGTGATCAGCGGCCTGGTGTCGTAACCCATCACATACGCCAGCGGAATATGGCCCGCCGACGGCAACAGGTCTGCCATATAGCAGATGGTCTTGCCTTTATACCGGATCTTCGGGATCATCATTTTATCGGTATGGCCAGACATGTAAGCGATGTCGAACTGCATAAACGGAGACTCGGTGGTGATGTCGATAAAATTCAAATGACCACTTTCTTCCATGGGCAGGATGTTCTCGCGGATGAAGCTCGCCTTCTCGCGGGCATTGGGTTGTGTGGCCCACTTCCAGTGATGAACGTTTGACCAGTATTTGGCATTTTTAAAGACGAGCTCCAGCTTCCCGCCATTGTATCTGACACCCCCGCCGCAATGGTCGAAGTGCAGATGCGTGAGGAACATATCCGTTACATCATTTTCGGAGAAGCCCGCTTTTTTAAGGGAGCTGGTCAGGCTCGCATCGCCATGCAGGTAATAATGGCTGAAGAATTTTGCATCCTGCTTGTCACCGATGCCGTTGTCGATCAGGATCAGCCGGTTGCCGTCTTCGATCAGCAGGCAACGCATGGCCCATGTACACAGGTTGTTCTCATCGGCAGGATTGGTCTTTTGCCAGATGGATTTGGGCACCACACCGAACATGGCACCTCCATCGAGCTTGAAAAAACCGGTATCGATCACATGCAGCTTCATCTGTCTGTTCGCTTAAGAATAAGGTTGGCCATCGCACCATTTTTAACCGGCGGTCTGACAATTCGCGTGAAGTTAATAAGTTTTGCCAGAGTTCTATCAACAAATGTAGTACGTTGATTACCAGTTAGTTGTGGTGGATGGTGTGATTTTATGAAGCGCGGTGGGAAGGTACGGGGTAAGAAGTACGAGGTACGGAAATGCAGTCGTTGCATCAACGTGCTTCCTGCAATCGAAGGGCCGCGTAACCTCGTTCCCGATGGCTATCGGGATCGTACCTCGCACCTTTTTAAACCGTGTTAATAAAAAAAGCCGCCTTCAATGAAAGCAGCTTCTCATATCTATGCTCCGAACTAAGTTTATTCGCTCACCACGCCCATTGCGCAGAATTTATCGATGCGCTGCTGGATGCGGTCTTCGCTGCTTAGTTTTTCGAGCTCTTTGGTGTATGTGAGGATAACTTTTTTTACTTCGGCGGCCATCCATTTCAGATCGGTGTGAGCACCACCGAGGGGTTCTTTTACAATACCGTCGATGAGCTTTTGCTGGAGCATATCTTTCGCGGTAAGCTTCAACACTTCCGCTGCCTGTTCTTTGTAGTCCCAGCTGCGCCAGAGAATGGAAGAGCATGACTCGGGTGATATTACCGAATACCAGGTGTTCTCAAGCATGAGCACGCGGTCACCGATGGCAATGCCCAGCGCTCCACCCGATGCACCTTCACCGATGACGATGCAGATGACGGGCACTTTGAGCATGAACATCTCCTTGAGGTTTCGGGCAATGGCTTCACCCTGTCCGCGCTCTTCTGCTTCGAGGCCTGGAAAGGCGCCGGGAGTGTCAATGAAAGTTACGATTGGCTTGTTAAATTTTTCAGCGAGCTTCATCAGTCGCAGGGCTTTCCTGTAACCTTCAGGGTTTGCCATACCAAAATTCCGGAGCTGACGTTGCTTCGTGTTGCGGCCCTTCTGCTGCCCGATAAGCATAAAGGTTTTGCCATCAATGCTGCCGAAGCCACCGATCATCGCTTTGTCGTCAGATACGGTTCTGTCGCCATGAAGCTCGATGAAATCAGACGTTATTTCGTAAATATAATCGAGGGTGTAAGGCCTGTCCGGGTGGCGTGATACCTGTACGCGTTGCCAGCCCGTCAGATTTTCAAAGGTCTCTTTCTTTAATTCCAGGATCTTCTTTTCAAGCGCTTTGATGGCCGCCTGCACTTCCTTATCACTATCGCGGGCAAGGTGCTTCATGTCGTCAAGCTTGGCTTCCAGCTCTGCGATAGGCTTTTCAAAATCTAAAAGGTTCATGGGCTCGTCTGTAGGTTAATAATCCTGCACAAAAATAAGAGAATTTCGAAATTGCATATTCAGGGGGCCTAAACCGCCGCAAAACAGGTAAATACGAGGATTTTTGGGCCATCCCTACAACGTGGCTGACACCGGCAGCCCATGCGGGACACCCACCTGCTTTAAACAAAAAAGCAGCTACGTCCGTCTAACGTAACTGCTTTTGGTAACGCCATCAATCTTAGGAGTTCCCATAGGGTAAGATCGAGGCGTGATCTTGACATCCAAAAAAGGCGGATTCAAGGTTTACGAAGGTAAAGCATAAAGTGAAGCGAACGTGATCTCCTGTTAATTTTTTTGTGGAAACAATTTGGCACCACGCAGCAAATGAGTGTCTAAACATCTTTCAAAAAAATCAGTGTCTAAACATCTTTTGCCAATACAACAGCTCTGAAAAAAATACGTGCCCCCTACATCCATTCGTCTAGGGTTTCCGTTTGATCAACGGCATAAATCTTCTGTCTATCCGAAAATCGTGCACGTATACCCGGTTAACTTTATAAATTCATAGAACCTAAAGTCATTGAAGCCTCATGAGAGTCAGTCACGAAGAAAGCGGCATCTTTTACGATATCCTTGAAGAGAAAGGAAATTTCAGGTTGATCGACTCCAGCACCAACCGGTCGTACAATTTTAAGGAAGCTTACGAAGCACTCTGGGCAACCATCGAGCTGATGCGCAACCTCAGCTTCGACATCCTGGCCGAGATGCAGCTCCAGGAGATCATGAAACGCTCACACGTATCGTTGAGCAGCATTCCAAGATCTGTGCTGCAAGTGTTGAAGAAAGAAAAGATCAGCCGCACCCATTACGATCAGATCTTTCTCAGGCTGCTTTCGCAATACCGCAGCGGCATTCAGGCCATCGCCTTCAGCAACAAGACCAATTTCATCATCGATCATGAGGTCATGTTCCTGCTCCGGAAATTTTCAGGCTTAAGCCTCAGCGTTCCCGCTGCTCGCGCCTGATAAAAAAATCTTTTGGCTCCCGGGCGGAGCATGCAACCATTCATTTCCTGCTGCAGTCTTTTGTGCCGATACTTGAACCTGGTTCATCGCGCTAAGCCGTGACTGTCCGGATCCGTCCAGACGGTTTGTAAATCTGGACATTCATTTACACTCCTGGAGTTGAAAGCTGCTCCTGGCGCGTGTTTGCCGGCGTGGCATGTGGATTGGGAACAGGCATCGGATCCATCATAAAACTTATCCAAACACTATGAAAAAGATTCTTGTTCTTTTCTTTGCCATTACCCTGGTGATTGCGGCCAGCGCCCAGTCAAACGAAGGCCTGTACATGACCAAATCACTGGCCAAGGAGTCCATCAGTGAGGTTATGGCCAGAACTTCCGGCGGCGGTATTTCCATTACCGGCGTAGACAACAGCGACGCACGCGTGGAAGTATACATCACCTCCAACAAGGGTGCCCAGCTTTCAAAACAGGAGATCAAAGAGCGGCTGGAAGCAGACTATGCGCTTACCGTGTCCGTTGCAGGCAACAAGCTCACGGCCACTGCCGAGCCCCGCAACGACATCAACTGGAAGCAGGCACTGACCATCTCGTTTACCATCTATGTGCCTAAGAACGTTAGTACCGATCTCCATACGAGCGGTGGTGGCATTGACCTGGCCAACCTCACGGGCACGCATGAGTTCTCTACCAGCGGCGGCGGCCTTCGGATCAAAAAGCTGAGCGGAAAAACCAACGGCAAAACTTCGGGTGGCGGCATTACTGTGATCGACACTAAAGGAGACATCAGGCTTTATACCAGCGGTGGCGGTATCGATGCGGATAACTGCAATGGACAGATCACCCTGAGAACTTCCGGCGGACCTATCAACATGAATCTGCTGGACGGAACCATCGAAGCCGAGACGAGCGGAGGCTCTGTTCGCGGCCGCGATATCAAGGGCGAGCTGAGAGCGCACACTTCCGGTGGCGGTGTCACCCTGCGCGGATTGGCCTGCAGTATAGACGCCTCTACCAGCGGTGGCAGTATTGAAGTGGAGATCAGGGAGCTTGGTAAATTCGTTACCGTTTCTAACTCAGGCGGAAATATCGACGTGGAAATGCCGGGAGACAAAGGGCTGGACCTGAAACTTCGCGGCAACAAGATCAGGACCAGCAACCTCAATAATTTCAGTGGAGACAAGGACGACGACAGGATCGAAGGAAAGATCAATGGTGGCGGCGTTCCTGTGAGCATCCGCACCAGTGGAAATGTTTCTTTAGCACTGCGGTAAAAGTAGGCAGTAGGCAACCGATCGCAAGCGATGGTAGCAGTAGGCAACGTGTAGTCAATGGATTCGACGAGCTGATTTCTGGTCAAGGAATAGTCGTTGAACTGTTCGGCACTGTTGCCTATTGCTCTTTTGCCTACTGCCTACTGGTTCTTAATCAAGCTTGAATTTTACCGTGAACACGGTTCCCTCCCCTACCTGGCTTTGCAAGTCGATCTTTCCCTGAAGGGCTTCAACGGCTTTTTTGACGATGGAGAGACCGAGGCCTGTGCCGTTTATTTCTTTGGCGTTGCTGCCCCGGCGGAATGGCTCGAACACCAGCTCCATGTCTTTTTCAGCAATGCCGATACCCTGATCTTTGACAGCGATGCGTACAAACGATCCATGTACATCGACTGTGAGGAATACCTCATTTCCGGAGGGTGAGAACTTGATGGCGTTGCTCAGCAGGTTGATGAAAATGTTTCGCAATAGTTTCTCATCACTCATTACCTGCAGGTCTGGCGATGCACAATCCAGCCGAACGGTATGGGTGTTGCCCATGCTGTTCTGAACCTCTTCGATGAGGCCTGCCAGGAATGGTTTGATCGTAACGGGGCGGATATTGGCCGTCATCTGCCCTGCTTCGGTTTTACCGATGGTCAGCACATCGTCCAGCAGCATCAGCATGTGGCGGGTCTGCAGGGAAATGTTATCGAGGCGGGTAGACGCATCGCCGGCCTGAACGCTTCCGTTGCCATTTTTCAGATAGGTTACATTCCGCATGATGCTGGTGAGCGGGATCCTGAACTCGTGCGAGGCAATGGACACAAACCTGTTCTTGATGTCAACCAGTTTCTTTTCCTTCTGCAGGGCTTTGTGCAGCGCTTCTGTGCGTTGCTGTACCTTGAGCTCGAGGTTCGTTTTGTATTCCCACAACTCCGTGATATCCTGCCCTATCATGAGTATGCCCACTACTTCGCCGGTGGTACTCCTTCGTGGCGTTACGTTGATGAGACAGGTAAGCTTTTTTCCATCTCTGTTGCGGATGCCAGCTTCATAGTTTGTGATCACTTCGCCGGCCAGTGCTGCCCGCATGGTTTGGCTGAAGCCTGCATGGAATTCCTCCCAGGGCAGCAGGTCGAGCAGGCGCCGGGTGTAGATCTCGTTCTTTGTATAACCGATGATCCGCGTAGCCACTTCATTCCATTCGGTGATATAACCTCTGGCATCGGTGCCAATAACCACTGCGTTGGCATGTTCGATGAGGTTGTTCTGTTCCTTGGCAATGGCGGTGATCCGGTTCTCGAATACTTTTTGCGGCGTTACATCACGGGCTTCGATCAGGATCCGGTTTGTTACCTCGTCGTTGTCAGCGATCAGGCTGCCTCTGATCTCGAAATAGTTCTTCCTTCCTTCCAGGTCGTCGAACGATACGTCTACTGTGGCAGGTTTTCCGGTATCAACGATATTGGCAAAGTGAAACTCAACGATGTTCCGCCAGGGCAACGGAATGGCGTGAAAAAATGAGATATCCTCAGCGAGTGAAGGGCTGGTGAGATAAGCCAGTTTTTTGGCTTCTTTATTAACGAACAACACTGTACCCTCCTGATCCAGGATCACTGTTGCATATGAAATACTATCCAGAATAGAATAAACATCAACTCCTTTCAGCATATTCCATCCACCCATAAAATTTTATGCATAGTCAAGCCAACTCGTTTCTAAACTAATACTTTTCGCATTCTTACACCGTCATCATGTATTTTTTTTTTAATTCACAATGTGTACTTCTTATGCTTTCCATCATATAAGAAGGATCGCTCTCCTGAAAAATGCGGTCTACAAAACGCGGATACCCACTCCGATGTAAAGAATATTTCGAGCGTCTACATATCTGGCGATCTGCCTTCAATAAGAGGTTACAAAAATATGATATCCGGTGTGTGATTTCTGTTTGTTTTCTTGCTGTACCTTACTTCATTGAAAAAATAGCTGTAACAAGTTGATCTGGAACCGATTCTTTACATATAAGATAAGACAAATTGAAAGATCATCCTGCCATCAACAATACGCCTAGGGGAACCGCTGATAAACTCAGCATTTTACTGAGCAGGCTTACAGCAGTAAAGCCCTTTAGTGTCAATTTGAGAAGGTTTTTTCCGGTTCTGGTTCGCATCTACGAGGTGTGTCCCGGCTTTTTAGCATCAGTGGCATAAGCCAAATACCTGATTTTTAAAATCAGAATTGCTCTGAAGGAAGGGACAATCGTCGGTTGCAACTTGCCTGCATAATAATACAGAAAGCCATGCAAGAGCGAATCGAATTTAACCAGTTCAAAGGGATCGTGATCGTAACCCTTTTTATTATCCTGATATTGAAATCCGGTTGCAGCCATGCACAAAGCGCAATTTCTCATATCGGATTTCAGGCCAATTTTGGAACATCGGTCTTTGACCTCAGCAGCGACATTCCTGAGCTGAACGCAAAGAAGGTAACGCAGAGCGGCGGACTGCTCGGCGTTGTTGCCGGCAACGAAGCCGTTAGAGCAAGGATCGGATTGTTCGGCTATTACTCCTCTGACAATAAAATAGCCGGTTCGATAGATCTCTATAAATCGAACGCGTCCATCAATTTTTATCCACTGGCCCTGTTCGGCAAAAGATCACTCAGGGTGCAGCCCTATTTTTCAGGTGCTGTAGCCTATGACAGATACAAATTTTACGGATACTACCTGAGCAGCGACCGTGGCAAAGTGAACTACAGCAAGTCGGAAGCTCCTTACCTGGGAACGGTCAAACAGGTGAACTCATCGTTTGGAGGTGGTATTGAATTAAGGCTTCTCGAGAGCAGTGATTTTGTTCACTTCTTTATGGAGACAAGGTTTGCACACAACCTGGACAACGCATCCAACAATGTACGGTTTGACCACACGCAGGTTTCCAATAAAATGCAGGTGTTGGCTGGCCTCAGCTTCGGCATGATCCGCTAAGCCGCACGTCCGGACTTATATAAATCAAAGAACACACAGGCTTTTCTTATTTCTGGTCGATAGGAAGCGAGACGGTAAAGACAGAACCTTTGCCGATCTCGCTTTTTACGTCGATCCGTGCATGAAGCAGGTCTGCCGCTCTCTTAACGATAGAGAGCCCCAGGCCTGTGCCACCGATATTCTGAATGCTGCTGGAGCGGAAGAAAGGTTCGAAGATCTTCTCGATGTCGTGGCTTTCGATTCCGAGGCCCTGATCGCGTACTTCGAAACAGATGGCATTGGCAGACGGATAGATGCTCAGGTATACCTCATTGCTGAGGGGAGAATATTTGATGGCATTGTTGAGCAGATTGATAAAAATATTCCGCAGGAACTTCTCATCTGAAAGGATGCAACGCGGGGTTGTTTCATGCATGGTGACGTTGATGCAATGGGAGCTTCCGTGCGCATTACGAACGTCTTCCACCACTCCGGTCACGAACGACTCCACGTCGATGGACTGGGCGTTCACCTTCAATTTTACGGCTTCATCTTTTCCGATGGTGAGCACATCGTCAAGCAGGCTCACCATATGGGCGACCTGTTTTTCGATCGTTTTTACCTTCGCGATAACCTCACTCGCCTCGCTCCCGGTGGCATGGTCCCTGATGTCTGCCGCTGCGCCGGAGATGTTTGCCAGGGGAATCCTGAATTCGTGCGACGCCATCGACACGAACCTGCTTTTCAGGTCGGCATGCTCTTTTATTTTTTCGTTTGCCACGCGCAGATCATTGGTGATGGTAAACAGCTCCAGGTTGGCAGATTTGATGATCCGGTTGTGGTTGATCAGCCTTTTGTTCAGTAACAGGAGGTCGTTGGTGCGCTCCATCACTTTCCATTCGAGCTCCTGGTTCAGCAGCTGGAGGTCGCGTTGCTGCAGAACTTTATCCGTCACGTTGTAAGCCAGTACCAGCTGTGCTTTTTTATTCTCAAAAATGATATCGTGAGAGGAGATCTCGACATAGATCGTCCGGCCGTCTTTGGTCTTGTGGCGCCATGTACCGGACCAGTGGTACTGGTGATTGAATTCAAGTTTTCTTTTTTCGGCTGCGGTGATCAGCAAAGGCACGTCTTCGGCGGGCCTGATGTCTTTGATCGTCAGCGCCAGAAATTCAGCTTCGGTATAGCCGTACAAAGCGGTGGCGGCTTCGTTCACTGATAAAAAACGCATGGTGGCCATGTCATATACCCACATCGGGTTGGGGTTCTTTTTAAAAAGCTGAATGTGGTACTTCACACGCCCCGCTACCCTTTGCGTGAACTCACGGTAAAACAGCACACACAAAACGGTGATCAATGCTGCAAACAGCACGTCCCAGACCAACGTGGCCCAGGAGAAAGAATAAAGCGCGAGCAGGCAGGTTGATATTAAAACACCCAGCCAGATAACACCGATGATCCGCACGACCGCTGTTGAAATGAACGCCGAGATCGGGCGATTTTCTGACTTGGCCATCAGCATGTTAAAAAATGCTCTCATCCTTTGCCGGGTTTATTAGGTACAATGTCGCTTTCCGATGCCGAGCTCCTAGAACCCTGCTCTGACACCCACCATTACCCGGGCAGGGTTCTGGTAACTTCCGTCCAGGTCCATGGCAGCAAAATTTACAGCGCTTTTGAATTTCTGATTCAATGCGTTTTCGGCCTTCACAAAAAAAGTGGCATTGCCCAAGGTGTAACCCGCGGAAACGTTCATCAATGCATATCCGTCCAGCGTCGCTCTTTTACCTGGAATAGCGGCATCGGCAAACTCATAGGTTCTCTGTTTGCCAACCGCCAGCAACCTCACTGAAAAATGATAGGCATTGATCTTGCCATCGAGGCCGGTTCTGAATTGCCAGGGTGCCATGGCAGGCTGCTCTACGGAGGTGCGGTTAGACTGGTGATCAAACAGTTTACCTTCAAGATAGCTCACTGAATTATAACTAAGAAGCTCCAGGCGCCCGATATTGAATGTGCCTTGGATCTTGAGGTGGCCGCCGTAGTTCTCCTGGCTCCCCCTGTTGAAAGGTACCTGAATATAATCTACATGGTATCCAAGAAAATAATTGTTATACAGGTTGGTATTGCCGTTGTCATTAACGTCTTCGATAAGGTCATCGATCACTGTTCTGTACGCAACAAAAGTGACCATAACTTTTTTACTCAGGTTTTGTGTGATGCTCAGCTCCAGCGACCGTGATGTCATAGGCCCCAGGTCAGGGTTCGGAAGCTGCCAGAACGCCGACTGGTAGGTAGTGCCATTGTCTGTGGAGTAAAAAGATCCGTAAGACTCAAAGGAGGTAGACGGAGAAGGCGCCCAATAGGCAGTGCCATAAAGCATCTTGATGGTTGTGTTCCCCCACGGATTAAATACGGCTCCAACCCTTGGATTGATAGTTGATCCAAAACGTGAGTTGTTATCATACCGGACACCCGCTGTGACCGACACTTCTGTCAGCGGCGAATACTCGGCCTGGAGATAACCACCCACGTTTGTATAAGCCAGCGGGAAGAACTTTGCTTCGATCCCGGATGGATTGTTCTCATAAACCGAATTCAGTAAAATGCCTGACACAGCGCCGTGGTTGCTCACGGGTGACTGAAGCTCCGGAGATTTGGGAAGCGATTGGAAGATCTCGTACGTTAGCCCGCCCGTGATATTCAAATCCTTTGACCATGCGTAATGAAGCTGCTCTTCCATTTTCAGCATCGATCCGGTGCTGTATTTGTAACCACGCTCCATGCCGCCGTACAGGTTCCTGAAATTAGAAAGTGGATTCACTTTGTAAAAGCTTCCGACAAAGGAAGATAGGGATCTGAAATTTCCGGCGCCGATCGTCTGGTTGGCACTTACTGTTGTTAAGCCCTGGCCATAAAACACATCTTTATTATAAACTGCATGGTTCGTTGATAACGACGAGGAGCTTGGTACTTCCGAGTAGTGATGCAGCAATTTCATGGAGAACCCGCCTTTGCCCAGTGCGGTATACGCATTATATGTTTTGATGGGCGCCTCATATTCGGGGTTGATGGCGCCCTGGGGAGTGATGGGCCCGTATTGGGTATTAAAGATACCTGTCTTGTGAGAGGCCAGGTCATATTCCTTCTTGTATATCTTCGAAAAATCGGGCTGCGCATCGTATGAATACTGGCCTGCTAACGTCAGCGTTACGTCATTTTTCAGCTTGTAATTAAAAACAGTGCTGGCATTGGCATATCCCTGTGTGCCCCCCGTGACGGAGGCCATGATCTGCTCGCTGCCATCGGGCTGCCGGGTCAGGATATTGATCACACCACCCATGGCATCGGCTCCATACAGCGCAGAGCCGGGGCCATATACTACCTCGATCTGTTTGGCAAGGTAGATCGGGAAGTTCTCGAGGAGCGGAAGGGGCTCGTTGGTGGGAGAAGAGATCCTGACACCATCCATCAAAATCACAAAATGATCCTGACCGAACACACCGCGAATGCTGGCCGTGTTATAATACTGAGGCATGGATTTGTCGGTGATCATAAAGTCCGGCAGATCATTCAGCACCTCCGCCAGGTTCCGGTATCCTCTCAGCCGGATCTGTTCGCTGGTAACGACCAGCACGGTTGCCGGTGCGCGACCCGGTTTCTGTACGCTCTTGGTGGGCGTCACCACGCTCACGTTCATCAGATCTTCGAACGACAGCTTCAGCAATTTGTCAACATTCAGTTTTGCCGTATCCGGCTGTGTATTTTCCTGCGCCTTCGCTTCGGCTACAAAAAAACAGAACAGTGCGGCAAAGAAAAATCGTTTCAAGATATCTGAGGCAGAGACCTTGTCCACACAAACATATTTGGGGGTACTGTTGTCAGGCGTTCTCATGGAACATATTTTTCGGTGATTTCTTATAGGAGTATCGCCAGCTTCAGCAATCCATCACTGGCAACGAGTCCGGTTTCTGAAAGTGTTTTTCTCTTGATCTTGAACTTGAGCTTATCGTCTTCCACCACGAAACTGATCATGGCGCCGCTGGAGATCATGTCTTCTGCGGTAACGATCAGGATACTTTTGCGTGCTGTAACGCTGACCAGCGTCTTTAACATTTTCGATGCAGACGAAGCGATATAAATGATGCTGCAGCCTGTCACATCTTCTGCGCCCTCCACGGCCCTGACCAGAATATCCCTGCCTCCCACCCTTTTTCCGGCGAGGGTATTTTTGAACAGCTCGATGATCTCAGGCTTGCCATAAACACCGATCACGAATTCCGGTGTCTCTTCAGGCCACCTGATGTACTTGGCAAAATTGAATATGTAGGCAGCCTGCAGCTCTTCATAGGAAGAGGTCTGGGCATGCACGTATCCCGAAAGGGAAACGAAGAACAGTATTAAAAGGGCGTTTTTTTTTCTTACCACAAATGCGGTGTTTTTGTAATGGCGGTTATTGAATGACTCCTTGCGGCATTTCGCACAGCTGCCAGTAGTGGTTGAGAATAGCCACCGCACTTGTAAAACCTTCGAACGAAAGCGGTTTGAGGATATAACCGGCCACGTTAAGATCGTATGCTGCGATCTTGTCGCTCTCTTCATTGGAAGTTGTCATCACAAAAACACTGATCGCCCGCAGCTCAGGGTCTTTCCTGATGATGTTGAGGAATTCGGTCCCGCCCATCTTGGGCATGTTGATGTCGAGCAGGATGACCCGGGGAGACGGCACCTTCGTTAAAGGATTGTTTCCACGAAGGGCATCGAGCGCCTCGAGGCCGTTGCGCGCCACAAACAGGGGATTATTGATATTGTTCTTTTTGAACGCACGCTGAACATTCATGATGTCTACTTCGTCGTCTTCTACCAGAAGGATGTTAACCAGATTTGCCATATCTCCGTATTTAAAGATCTCCATTGTGAATTGTATTAGTGTTGATTGACTGTTTCGAATTTAGGCCACGTAAAAATGAACTTCGCTCCTTTTGCCTCTTCCGACTCGAGCAACACCGTACCTCCCATATCTTCCACACTTTTTTTAATGATCGATAGCCCTACGCCGGTACCCTCCACCTGGTCTCTCGACTGAAGGGTTTGAAAAATTTGAAATACCTTCTCATGGTATTTTGGAGCAATACCCATTCCGTTGTCTTCCACCGTAAACCGGTAATAGTGCCCGATCTCGGAGACAGACAGATCGATCCTGCCTTCGCTTTTATCGTTGTATTTCACGGCGTTGGAAAGAAGGTTCATGAATACCTGCTGAAGAGGCAGTTTTTTCGTTTCAAAAACCGGCATTTTCCCGTGGATGGTCACCGCGATGTGTGGCGGCGGGTTCAGCAGGTCTATGATCTCTTTCAGCATCATTCGCAGATCCACCTTTTCCACGGGCAGGTTCATACGTCCCACTTTCGAATACTCGAGCAAACCGTTGATCAGGGCTTCGAGGCGGAAAACGCGGCCCCGCAGGATCTGCATGTTCTTCTTCGTGTCAGCCGGGATGTTGCTTCCCAGGTCTTCTTCGATCCACTCCGACAATTTGAAAATGGCGCGCAGCGGTGCTTTCAGGTCGTGCGAGACCACGTAGGAAAAGCTGTTGAGCTCTTCGTTCTGTTTCTTCAGCTGCTCCGAATACCTGACGAGGTCCTTCCTCGATTTGTCGAGACGGTGCAGCATGTGATTGAAGGCCTTCGCCAGTTTTCCGATCTCGTCGTTTCCGGTGACCTCCACAAAAACATTCTCATCACCGCTCGAAATAGCTTTTACCGCGTTGTCGAGCTTCCGGACGTTGGCCATGATCATGTTGCTGATCACGAATGAAAGCACAACACCCGAGGCGAAGAGCGCAATGCAGAAATACAAGGTTGTACGTTTAAGCGCATTGATGGCCGCCTGTGTTTGCAGCAGGGAGTAGCCAACAGTAAGCGATCCCATCGGCATACCCTGGTAGGCAATGTCTGTCTTATAGTAGATGGTGTTGCCCAGGGTCACCATCAGGTTATTGGCCGGTAGCGATACTTCTTCTTCGGGTACCTTTTCAAGCGCGCTGAAGGCAGCGATCTTTTGGCCTTTGCTGTTGATCACGGAAACAAATACCACAGCCTTGTCACCCTGTGTCCACTCCAGCGCTTCGGACACGGCTACGAAATCAGTCTCGCCCATGCCGATGCCCACGCCGATGGAGAACATATTGCTGATGCTTTTGATCTTCGACTCGATGGCCTTCAGCGCCTCCTGCTCCTGCTGCCGGGGATAATAACTGTAGATGAACACCGAGACCAACGCTATCAGCAGCACCTGGCCAACGATGATCTTGATCCGGATGGAAAGGCTTTTCATCAACTCTTTCATCTTATAACAGCACAGCCGGTTTGTCCGAGGTTGCGCCTCACCTCTTCGTTGATGGCGGAGATGAGCAGGATGATGTTGTTTACCAGGGCTGTGATCCTGACGTACTCCAGATCGGGATCTTCTGCGTTCAGCAATACGCCAACCTCCTGAAGCGCGTTGTCCATTACGTGCAGTCTCAGCACACCGTAAAATGACCTGATGCGCTGACACACCGTTCTCATACCTTCAAAATCGTGGCTCCACAGGTGATTTTCAAGTTTCTCGATCAGCTCCGGCGTTTGTTTGCTGTACACGCTCACCAGCTCGTTAAGAAACGATCCGTTCTCGAGCACATACATAGACGAAAGGTCAATACTTTGCTTCAGGATATTTTCGGGACGCTCCTTCACCTCATGCCAGTTATTGTTGTTCAGATGTTTGACGATCTTCCCATACAGGTCTTCCGGTTGGAAAGGTTTGGAGATATAATCGTTCATGCCCGCGGAGATGCATTTGATGGCGTCTGTGCCGAATGCGTGTGCAGTCATGGCAATGATCGGTACGTTACACGCAGGCTGTGATAATTTATTGCGGATGTGCGTGGTTGCTTCATAACCATCCATTTCGGGCATCTGCACATCCATCAGTACCATGTCGTATCTTTTGGTGCTGATCCTGGTGATGGCATCCATCCCGTTGCTGGCGATATCGATCTTGCAACCCACTTTCTCCAGGATCCTTTTCACGAGCAACTGGTTTACAGGATTGTCTTCCGCCACGAGCACCGAAATGCCTGTCAGCTCATCGGTCAGCGCGTGAGCGGGTGTGAGCGACGAAGGTGTCGGAGTGCCGGTGTTTACCTGTTCAAATGGCAGGTGAACCGTAAAGGTAGAGCCGGAATCGGGCTGGCTGGAAACGGAGATCGTTCCCGCCTGGAGCTCCACGAGGTTCTTGACAATCGCCAGGCCCAGGCCTGTGCCACCATACTTGCGTGTGGTATCGCTGGAGGCCTGTGTGAAAGCTTCGAAGATCACGGCCTGCTTTTCAACTGGAATGCCAATGCCTGAGTCGGCGATCTTGAACTCGATCAGTATGTCCTGGTTCTCGGATGCAGCGCCGGTAACTTCCAGTTTCACTGTGCCTTTTTCTGTGAACTTGATCGCGTTGGAGAGCAGGTTGGTCAGGATCTGGTTCAGCCGAACAGGATCTCCCTTGATCACCAGCGGCACAAGGTTGCCAACGTTCGAGAGAAGCCTGATGCCTTTCTCCTGCGCTTTCTGCCGCATTACGGCTACGATACCCGCAATCAGCTCGTGCAAGTTGAACTCGAACTTTTCGATCGACATTTTGCCCGACTGCAGTTTCGAAAGATCGAGGATGTCATTGATGATCACCAGCAGGTTCTCGCCTGAAAAGTGGATGGCATCGATAAACTCTTTCTGCTCCTGGGTGGGGTTGGTCTCGTACAGAAGCCTTGTGAATCCAAGGATGGCGTTCATGGGAGTCCTGATCTCGTGACTCATGTTGGCCAGGAACACCTCTCTCACCTTCATAGACGTTTCGGCTTCTTTTCTGGCGTTGGATATTTCCTGTTCGGCCAGCTTTCTTTCCGTGATGTCCTGAAGCGTGCCAACGATCCTTTCGAATTCACCGTTGGCTCCCTTCACAGCATATCCCTGCGAGTGTGTGTATTTAAGCCCGTACCGGGTAACGATGCTGAAATCAACGCTGAACGGCTTGCCCTCAAGGGCTTTCTGCAGCGATGCGTGGATCAGGTCCCAGTCGTTCCGGTTGATCAGGTCAAAAACTTTCTCTTTGGTCAGCACAACTTCGTCCTGGGGAAACTCCAGAATATTATAGGTCTCGGCTGAGCAATAGAGCGTATTTTGCGCTACGTTGAGCTCCCAGTTGCCTATTTTGGCAATGCGTTGCGCTTCCGCCAGCCGCGATTCACTTTCACGAAGCGCGCGTTCAGCCTGCTCTTTTTCCCTGATCATGCTGCTGATGTACAGCATGTTCCTCAGCACTTGCCCCAGCAGGTGACCGTTGATGTTGTTCTTCACAATGTAATCTGACGCGCCGGCTTTCATGAGCTCCACGGCAATACTTTCATTACCCTGTGAGGTGATGATGACAATGGGCGTTTTAATGCCACAATCCCTTATCTTTTTGAGCAGCGACAAACCGTTGCTGCTGGGCAACAGGTAGTCGAGAAAAATACAGTCGAATGTATTGAGGAAATCACTGTTGGTTTGGTCAGCGTTGTCCTGTTCAACCAGTTCATAGTTAAAGCCACAGGTTCGAAGGGCCCGCCTGAAATGCATCTTATCTGCATCGTCGTCGTCAATGATCAATAGTTTTATAACATCCATCATCACTTTGTATAATCAGAGAACTTGCTTTTTTTCTTTGGGCCAGTTAAAAACGAAACGACTGCCTTCGCCTACCTTCGATTCAACCCTGATGCTGCCCCCCTTTTCTGTCAGGATCCGTTTCACGATGGTGAGCCCGATGCCAGTGCTCTCGAACCGGTCGCGCGACTGAAGGGTTTGGAATATCACGAAGATCTTTTCATAGTACTCTTCAGGGATACCCGGTCCGTTGTCTTCAACAGTGAATTCATAACTGTCATCATGCTCGCGTGAATCGATGGTGACGAGACCTTCCTTCTTATCGTTGAACTTCATGGCATTGCTGATCAGGTTCGAAAAGACCTGGAACATCAGGATCTTCGACGCGTGCAGGGTGGGCATGGACGGACTGACTTTCACCCTGATGTGCGCGGGTGGCGATAAGATCTCCACAACCTCTTCAACAAGCGCTGACACGTCGATCATTTCAGCAGGTGTGTTTTCCCTGCCGATCTTCGAGTACTCCAGGATGCCATTGATCAGGCTCTCCATTCTTCTCACCCGGCCCATGAGCATGTTGAGGTTGGTGAGGTTGTCACCTGACAGGGCGGTACCCAGGTCATCCATCAGCCATTGCGAGAGATTGCTGATGGCCCGCAGCGGAGCTTTCAGGTCATGAGAAACGATGTAGGCAAACTGGTCGAGCTCTTTATTGCTCTTTTCAAGGTTCCGGGTGTATTCGGCCATCGTCTGGCAGCGTTTGCTGATCTGCCCGTTGTTATCGAGAAGTGTAATGATCTTCACGGGCTCACTCCCGTCGTTGAAACTCCTGATGGCATGAACCACCTGTAAGACCTCCGCGGTCAATGGAATCGCACTGGGGTTACTTTCCCCCAGAAGCGCCAGGAGCTTGCGCTGCTCCACCTCCGGATATACCTGGCTGATGTGCATCCCCGTAAGGGCTTTTGCAGACAACGTTCCTAAAAATTTTGCCGCCGCCTCGCTGGCAAAGATGATGGTGTTGGAATGGTCGAGCACCAGCACGCCTTCATGCACGCAGCCGGTGATGGCCTCGAGGATAGAACTGGAATACATCGCGTCGGTTTTAAGCATACACTTGTACTGGTCTGTAAATACAAAACTGACGCTTATCCCCTTTAATTTGCTCAGTAAAACCCGGATTTTGAATAAATCAGGGAATGACCCTTCAGCTGCTGTTCCATTCATTTGCAGATGGGCGTGGATCTAAAAGATGGTCCTGGATAAAGCGGACCGATGGCATGAGGTAAGGAAATTTCTTAGACGAAACTCAGGGATTTGCTGAGTTTCATGCGTGTGACTTCAACAAGCGGGCAGCCAGTAGCATTTCCGTTGTACTGATGACACTGTGAACTGGAGCATGCACCGCCGCAGTTTTTGGCTTGGAGCGCTAAACGAGCTTGTTCTCGAAAGCATATTTCACCAGTTGGGCTACATTAGACAGGTTGAGCTTGTCCTGGATGTTAAGCTTGTGCGTTTCCACTGTTTTTACACTGATGAAGAGTGTGTCAGCGATCTCTTTAAGGCTTTTGCCTTGCGCGATCAGGGCCAGCACCTCATTTTCGCGTTTGGTAAGCTCGCTGGATTTTTTGGTGGGCAGCCCCTTGCCCTCGGTTTCTTTGAGGTAAAAATCCTGGAATACCAGCGATGTCACTTCCGCACTGAACGCCTGCTCTCCCCCAACTACTTTGCGGATGGCTGCTATCAGGTCTTCTTTGGTTACATCCTTCAGCAGGTAGCCGTCAATTTTGGCTTTGATGCCCGCGGTGATAAAATCCTTGTTGATCTCACTGGAGATCAGAATGATCTTGACCACCGGGTTTTGCTCTTTGATCCAGCGGGTAGCCTCAATGCCGTTCATGCCTTTCATCATGATATCCATCAGGAAAACGTCGGGCTGCAGGCTGGAATGCAGGTTTACGGCCTCCTCTCCACTTGAAAGGCAGCTGATCACCTGTATTTCGCGCTCTCCTTCCAGCAGAGAAGCTATGCCCTGGCGCAGAAGACCGTGATCATCTACGATAACTACCTTGATTTTGGCGTGCGGTTGTTTATCCATTGCTTAAACCACTTGTATTAAAAGCATTCCACCAGGAGGATTCATTATGCTTGATCCATCCTGAAAAACTAAAAATCTACGGCTTTTGTGGGAATTGGTTCCCCGGGGGTTTAACAACATGCCTGATGCTGGTTGAGCTCTCGACCACGCGTAAAAAATTGCAACGCCCAGGCTATGTAAATCTAATATTTTTTTCAAAATGGACAATCCTGGCGGTTGAATTTGCGTCATTGTTCAGTTTTTTTCTCCAGTTCCATTTATCCTGTCTGTGAAGGCTAAAAAAGGTCGCGGAAAGATATTTTAAAAAGAACCTGAGGCATCCCGGCAATTCCCTGATTTTTCAAAATCAGGCAAATCCTTAGGTTTTATTGCCGCCAGCTCATCATTTTTGACTAGTAAAATCTTACGCTTATGACTGCACAGTCTGGCAACAATTTCGAAAATACATTCTCTTTCAGGAACACGGCTTTATTCAGGCCTCTTTACCTGAATTTCGATCACTATACCGACGGCGATCCGGACTTCAAGCGGGAGCTTGGTACGCAGGTCATTGGCAATGTCCAGGAGCTAAGGCAATCGATTTACGCTGCCGTACAAGAAAACGAGCCGGATATTTTTCTTAAGGCGAGCCACAAAATAAAATTCACATTGGAGATGCTGAACGATGTAGAGTTCATCACCCTGATCAGGGAACTCGAAAGGGATCTGGGCACTCCACATATCGACGGAAGTTTTGCGCAGCACGTGCGGCGTTTTGATGACATCTGCCAGGCGATCATCAACAGCCTGAATATTGAGATCTTCGGAAAGGTAGCGTGAGAAAATGCAGTTCACGCAGAAATCGCAAAAAAGACTTTATATCGAAGCCCGTCATCCTGAGAGATGAAGGTGCGATCGCACGCGGGAGCGAAGGATCCCCAGGTCGCTTACTGCGTACTTAATTCAGGCGCATGGCACTTTCGTAGGGCGCTTTGTAACTGCATCTTCTCTACAGCAATTCAGAATCTCAGAAAATCTCTGACACATCTAAGGGCAACACGTAATTTTGATTTTCACTATTCTCCTGAAAGATCCCTGCTGGTAGAACGTTAGCTTTGGTTAACACTCAAGTCTTCAACTATGCAGCCAGTTCGCAAAAATGACATCGTTGTATTATCGGATGATGCCAGTGGAAAGGTGATCGACATCATCACGTCTTCAAACATTAATGTACTGAAGGTGCAGAAACTGACCGACAACCACGTGATGTATGTGGAAGCCCACATGGTACGCCTGGAAAAGCAGTGTCCCAAAAATTATATGCGCACCGTCTCCCGTGAAGTGGTCAGCTTCTTCTTTTACACATTAACTTGTTTGATCAGATAAACCCTAAAAACAAAAAAGCTACACATCTCTGTGAAGCTTTCAACATAGACCAGCATTAGGTTAACCGTTCTGTCAATCTACATATATGTAGTTCTTTTGTTTGCCTAAGCCGGAGGATACATATTTTATATCGTGGTTATTCACTCAGTCAAATAGAGGCTTCACTAAGTCTAGGCTGCAATTGCGTCAATTAGCTGCTAGTATTGACTTCTATTAAATTCAACTGCTATGAAATATATGCTATTCGTTCTTCTGATCTGCACGAGCGCCACGCTGTTCTCTCAGTCTTCCGGAAATAGTCGTTATCATCAGACGGCACCGGAGGAACATCAACCTCGGGCCGTGATCAATGACGGTCAGATCACGCTCACCATCAGCGGTCTGCTCAACGCCAAAGCCGATACCTTCGTTGCATTCTTTAACGTAACCCAGGTAGGCGAGACCGCCGCAGGTGTCGATTCACTCATGTCTTTGCGCATCAACCGCTTCCAGACCGCTTTGCGCCGCCAGCGCCGCGATACGCTGGCCGTTCACACCGATATGATCTCCTTGGTGCCCAGATACGACATCCGTGCGTTAAAAAGGGTCTTCAGCAGGACTTACAACGAAGTACCCGATGGATTCGAGCTTCAAAAGAACGTGACAATAACCTATCACACCGCTTCCGATCTGAATATGATCGTGACTGCCGCAGCCCAAGCAGAGATCTACGACCTCGTGAAGGTGGATTACTTTCTCAGTAATGTAAAGAAGCACTACGAGCAACTCCGCACACAATGCCTGGAGGTGATGAAAGTCCGCATAAAATATCTCGAAAGCATGGGCCTCAGGCTGGACACACTGCGAAAGGTATTTGATGACGATTTCGCGACGGTGCTCCCTCAAACGCGCTACGGAAGCTATAGCTCCGTGTCAAGGCCCTCGCTGAACGCAATGAGAAAAGATGACATAGAGGGTGTAAAACTTCATTCCATAGAACCGTCACCGTCCAAATACTATGAAGCGGTGTCGTACACACCATACGATGTGGTTGTCAATCCCGTAGTGTCCGAGCCTGCTGTACAATTGACTTATCAAATGAGTTTGAAATATATCGTGCCGGAAGCGAAATCAAAATTGATGCTGATTACCCCCACGGGCCATCTTCAAAAGATCGGCGAGATGTGATCCAGAAAAAAGAAGGATCAAGTTACGCGTAGAACAGGGATTGGTAGCTTGTGCATCAGTCATTTAATTTGCAATACACAGGCGCCTACAAAACAAAAAAGTTCATCATTGCTGATGAACTTTTGATGCGGACGGGACTCGAACCCGTCCCTGCTGAGCCGGGACCGTGACAGGTCGGCATTCTAACCAAGCTTCACAATGTTTGTCGATTGACAATTCTAATAACAAAAAAGCTCCACATCTCTGTGAAGCTTTCTGCGGACCGGACGGGACTCGAACCCGCGACCTCCGCCGTGACAGGGCGGCATTCTAACCAGCTGAACTACCGGTCCTAACCTTTCCATCGGAGCTTCAAATGACTAAAAGCCGCTTGCTGCTTCCGAATTGAGGTTGCAAAGATAGCTTTGGCGACCTTTTATGCAAAAGAATCGCTGAAAATTTTAAAAAAAGGGCTTTACTTTTTTCCCAGGAAAGAAGAATACATCCACACGGCTTTTTCCTGTTC
Source organism: Chryseosolibacter histidinae (assembly GCF_018598225.1). Taxonomy (GTDB): domain Bacteria; phylum Bacteroidota; class Bacteroidia; order Cytophagales; family Cyclobacteriaceae; genus Chryseosolibacter; species Chryseosolibacter histidini. The sequence continues at coordinate 33,129 of NZ_JAHESF010000006.1, forward strand.
CCGGATATAGTCGCTCATGAGCGCGTTTGTTCCTTCATCCTCAGCATCTTCCGATAATTTCAGCAGCTCGCGTTCTTTGCTCAGCAGCACCTTGAATCCGCCGAGGATCCCCTCAACGGCCTTCGCTCCTTCCGAGACGCCCGTGATCTCTTTGATCTCGGCATGCTTCACATAGTCGCTGAACGAATGAAGGGGTGTATATCCGAGTGTGAGGATCCGTTCGGCTATCTCATCGATCTTCACCAGCGCATCGGTGTAGATCTCTTCGAACTTGGCGTGAAGCTCGAAGAATTTATCGCCGCGGATGTTCCAGTGAAATCCACGGGCGTTCTGGTAGAACAACTGATAGTTGGCAAGCAGCTCGTTCAATTGTGTAGCAAGTTGCTGCGTACTTTTTACTTCCAATCCAATGTTGTTGGTGGTTTGGGCCATGATTTTTTTTGCTTAATTGGTTATCTAATGTAAAGAGATTTGAAATCTCCCTGCTATAACACGGCAGCTAAAAATCCTGTTCCTGAAACCGGACAAAAACTGCCGCCCGCTTTCAGACCCAAGGGAACCAAAAAAGATTGCGATTCGCTTACTGGAACTTGAAGTAGAACTCGCCGATGATGTTGGAGCTGTCCCACGTGTATTGCCTGTCGCCGGATAACCGCAGCACATTCATGCGCACTTCTTTGAACACCTGCTCGATGGTGAGCCCCGGTTTGCGCAGTGCCTTCAGGAATTCCTGTGTGTAAAGTCCGTTCCTTCCGTCACCATCAGAAGCAACGGAGCCTGGTGCGGTAGCAAAGGCTATGAAAGAACCCCGTGCCCGTTTCATTTCTGCCAGTCCGGAGCCCACAGACCGAGAGGTTGCAGGGAATGGATTATTGCGGCAGGCGTCGAGGATCACAATGTTCATGCGTGAGTTGGAGCGCTCCATGTTGGCCAGCACCATACGTTGCACGGGGAAGCACATTCTCACAATATCGTCCTCGAACTGCACGTTGGCGTCTACGGGAACGAGATAATTCTCATCCTGATACTGCACACCGTGGCCTGCATAGTAAAAGAGTCCCACGGTTTGATCGCGGGGACCCGTGGTAAGCTTCTCATGGAATTTGCGCATGGCCTCGCGAAGCTGCACATAGGTGGCATTGGTGAGCAACTGCACCTCAAAGTTCGATTTCCTCAGCTCGGTAGCCACATCGGTAGCATCGTTCACGGGATTCTTCAGTATGCCCACTTCTTTCGCGTAGTTGCTGTTGCCGATCACCAGCGCGTAACGTTTTTCGTCTTTGTAGGCCTCTGTCAGGGCGGGGATCATCTTCACCGCTTCTGATTGTGCCGGAGCTTGTTCCGCTGCCTGCTGTGGTTGTGCGGGCTTGTTCTGCGGTGGTGTTTTCTGGTTGTTCTGCACGATCACCTGGGGGCCTTTCTTTTCTTCGCCAGCGGCACGGTTTGTAGCGGGTTTTGTGTTGCTGGCCTTTGCTTGCGCGATGGCAGGGTTGTTCGGGTCAAGTGATGTTGCCTTGTCAAGGTCTTCCTGTGCGGCGGTGCTGTTGCCTTCGCGTGTATGGAACCCGGCGCGGTCTGCCAGGATCTGTGCTGCCACTTTCTTGTTGGATCCGGCTGCCGTGAGCGCCTCCTCATAACTTCTGGCGGCCTCCGATTTTTTATCGATCTTATCCAGGCAACGTGCTTTATACCAATGGATAACGGCTTTGTTGTAATGATCGAGCACCAGGCTTTCGTCGAGGTCAGCCAGCGCGCTCCGGTACTCCCCCTGGTGGTAGTATGATTGCCCCCTGTAATAATAGAGGTCTTCGTTCAACCGCTTGTTGTGGTCAGGATTGTTCAGGATGGATGAAAAGAGATCGACAACCGTGGCATAGTCGCCGGCCTTGAACCTGGCGATGCCTTCTTCATAGGCCTGGAAGTCTTTGTCTTTCTGTGCGATAGCCGGAAAAGATCCGGTGGTGATCATGATCAGGAGAACATATACATGCCAACGCTTCATCATAAAGGGTATAGTTTAAAAGGCCCGGGGCCAGCGTGCGGAAGTTTATACGTTGAACACGGCCTGGTGACCTTTATACGGTGCAATAATTTCGCTCAAATTTAGTTAAAAGGATAAAATTACGCAGGACGGCACGCGGTTGCGAACGGATATGTCAAAAAATACTATTTTTAAGGCTTCTCATGAGAAGAATACCGCTTTACCTGATCATCTTCGTACTCCTCCTACCCTCCTGCAGCAAGCGCTCACGCTATTCGGCCAAGGTGGTGAAGCCCAAATACCATCACTGGTGGTTCAGCAAGAAAAAAGATAAAAAAACGAAACGCACCAAGGTGGTGAAAATGAGAAGCTAGCCGAGGCCCTTCATCAGGTTGTCGAGGTTTCTCCGGAAGAACAACTTCAGAGGACTCTGCTGTGCCAGGTGTGCGGTGACGATCGATCCCAGGAAAATAGTATTAAACAGGTTGGTGATGTCGCGGGTCGAGCTGGTCTTGGTGATCTCTTTTTTCATGATGGCATCCAGGGTGAATTTTTCCAGCATCTGGTCGAGCGAAAGGATCTCGATGCCACTCACGTCTTCAATATCGGGGAACAGAAGTTTCTTCTCTTCGGGCTTGACGGGAAAAGGTTTTGGTGGCCTTTTGAAATCAGAAAGATAACCGATGAGGCTGAGCATGAGGCCGGGGTGATTTTCACACTCTTCGCTGAGCTTGTCGAGCAGGAAGTATACACCCTGCATGCCTTCTTTCGGTTTCTGCTTCAGCTCAACCGAGCGGCCGAGACACCAGATCCGGAAGTGGTATAACAGCACGTCTTCCTTTTGCGGGAAATATTTGAAAAACGTGACCTTGGAGATCTTCACTTTCTCGCAGATGTCTTCCACATAAATGTCGTCGAACGCTTTTTTGCCGATCAGCTTGAGTGTGTGTTCCAACACCTGAACTTTAAGTCTGGCAGCTTTTTCTTTCCTCAGGCTCATTTATTCGTGTAAAGTTTTGGACTTGAATTAATACTTTTGCGCCGACTTAACCAATGTTCAGAATGTTAAAACGCATTTTTCCGCTTTTACTTGCCGTTGTTGTAGTTGCCTGTAAATCTTCCCTGCCCGAAGAAACCAGAACAGGGCTGATCACCGATTCAGCCATGGTGGTTTCGGCACATCCGTTGGCCTCGAAAGTAGGCGCAGACATTTTACGCCAAGGCGGTAACGCTGTAGATGCTGCCATTGCTACCCAGTTTGCCCTGGCGGTTGTTTTCCCTGCGGCAGGTAACATTGGTGGCGGTGGATTTATGGTGTTGCGGCAGAAGGATGGAAAGATCGCAACGCTCGATTATCGTGAGATGGCGCCAGCCGCTGCCACCACAGGAATGTACCTGGACGATCAGGGTTTTCCCATCCGCGGACTGAGCGAAAAGGGACATCACTCTTCAGGTGTTCCAGGTTCTGTAGCAGGCATGGCGGAATCGCACGCCAGGTATGGAAAACTGCCCTGGAAAACGCTTGTGCAACCCGCCATCGACCTTGCACTGAACGGATTTATACTGACGCGTGAACAGGCCGAGTCGCTGACCGACGTGCAAGATACCCTCCGCAAGTACAGCACCGTCGCGCCCGAGTTCCTGATGCGCGAGCAATGGAAAGAAGGCGACAGCATCTTCTGGACAGACCTGGGGCATACACTCGAGCGCATCCGTGATCTGGGTGCGGCTGGATTTTATGAAGGCAAAACCGCTGACGACATTGTGGCTGAGATGCAACGCGGCAAAGGCCTTATTACGCATGAAGACCTCAAAGCTTACAAACCGGTATGGCGCGAGCCCATCGTTGCTTCCTATAAAGAATACAAGATCATCTCCATGGCACCACCGTCCAGCGGCGGCGTTGCATTGGTGCAATTGCTCAAATCGGTTGAAGATTTTCCGATCGCCTCGTGGGGACACAATTCACAACGCACCGTCCACCTGATGACGGAGGCTGAGCGCAGGGTGTATGCCGACCGCGCTGCGTACCTGGGCGATCCCGACTTTTTCAAGGTTCCTGTTGCGGAGCTGATCAGCGATGTTTATGTCAAGGAGAGAATGCGCTCTTTCAATGCCAGCGCCGTCACCCCCAGCAGAACGGTGAGGGCCGGAGAATTGCAGGTCAAAGAGTCGACACAGACCACACACCTCTCCGTTGTTGACCCCGATGGCAATGCCGTGGCAGTGACCACCACGTTGAACGACTGGTTCGGCTCCGCGGTAGTAGTTGCCGGCTCAGGTTTTATTCTCAACGACGAGATGGATGACTTCAGCATCAAACCGGGACAACCTAATATGTACGGTGTCATCGGCGGCGAAGCCAACAAGATCGAACCCCGCAAGCGCATGCTCAGCTCCATGACTCCAACCATCATCGAAAAAGATGGCAAGCTGGTGATGGTGGTGGGAACACCCGGTGGTTCTACGATCATCACTTCGGTATTCCAGACGATCCTCAACGTGCTGGAGCATCAGATGGGCATGCAGCGCGCAGTATCGGCCAGGCGCATCCACAGCCAGTGGGTACCCGACGTGATCTATAATGAGAAGGGTGCATTGCTGGTAGAAGACAGCCTCGCATTGGTGCGTATGGGGCACAAGTTCGACGGCTTTTACCAGGGAGGCATCGGCCGCGTAGACGCCATCCTGGTGCTGCCCAACGGCAAGCTCGAAGCCGGCGCCGATCCGAGAGGTGATGATGCGGCAGACGGGTTTTGAAAGGTTGCCAGTTGCCGGTTTCCGGATAGCCAGTTAAGTGAGGTGAAGCTTTCAGAACTGAACTTCGATTTAATTTTGCGCTTGAGATCATTGCACGTTCTTCTTTATAGCACTCATCCTAACCGGCAACTGGCAACTGGTAACCGGCAACCTGTATTCCGTCCTTCCGGAAAGGTAATCGGGGTGGATGATCACCGACATCGGCGATAATCGGTTATTTTTACAGGAATTTTCAATGCGTGCGGGCTGTTCGCACAAGTAGAATCAAGGAGCTGTGAAACAAAAATCAGATTGGATCTTCCGTAACCGTGTGCTGCAGCATGGGCTGTTCTGGCTGGCGCACCTGGTTTTTTATGGAACGCTGTACGGAAGTTTCATGGAGAACTATGCACAGACCTTCACCGAAGAGCTTGTGTACATGCCGGTGAAGATGGTGCTTACCTATTTCACACTCTACCTGTTGCTTCCCAGGTTCCTGCTGCCAGGGCAATACATGACCTTCTTTCTGTGGTTCCTGCTGGCATCTTTTGTTACCGGCGTTGTTCAGCGGTATATCGCCTATACCTACATTTATCCGATCTATTACCCCGAAGCGCTGAGGGATCCGTTCTTCTATTTTCCGAAGATCATCAAAACATTCGCGGGCATGTATCCGGTAACCTTTACCGCCGTTGCCATCAAGCTGCTGAAATACTGGTATACCAACCAGAAAGCGCAGCAGATCCTGAAGCAGGAGAAGCTGCAGGCCGAGTTGAAATTCCTGAAAACACAGATCCACCCGCACTTCCTGTTCAACACCCTGAACAACCTGTATGCGCTCACGCTGAAGAAATCAGACAAAGCGCCCGAAACGGTGCTGAAGCTGTCGGAGCTCATCAACTACATGCTCTACGAATGCAAAAGTGATGAGGTTCCGCTGAGCAAGGAGGTGAAGTTCATCCGCAATTATGCAGATATTGAAAAGATGCGTTATGGCGACAAGCTCGATATCGACATCAGGGTTACGGGCGATGTGGCCGACCAGACGATCGCCCCGCTTATTATTCTGCCCTTCGTGGAGAACTGTTTCAAACACGGTGCCAGCGAAGACCTTCAGCAGTCGTGGGTGAAAGTGACCATCGACTCGCACCCCGACCATGTGGTGATCAAGGTGGAGAACAGCAAAGCGGGCGACAACGGTCATGTGCGCGAAGAAGGCATCGGTATCCAGAACGTAAAGCGCAGGCTCGACCTGCTGTACCCCTCGAAACACGAGCTGAAGATCATGAACGGCGCTGAAACCTTCCTGGTCATTTTATCGATAAGGATCTAAGAGAACGAATCATTTTTCTTATGAAGTGTATCATTGTAGATGACGAGCCCCTGGCGATCGAGATCCTCGAAGCTTATGTGGCCAAGGTGGAGCAGCTCGAGCTTGCAGGCACCTTCCGGAACGCGGTCTCTGCGTTTACCTTTCTGCAACAGCATACTGTTGACCTGATCTTCCTCGACATCCAGATGCCGAAGCTGTCGGGCATCGATTTCCTGAAAACGCTCAGGAATCCCCCGAAGGTGATCTTTACAACCGCTTTCCGCGATTACGCCATCGAAGGTTTCGATCTGGAGGTGGCAGACTACCTGCTGAAGCCTATTCCGTTCGAACGGTTCCTCAAGGCCGTGGCCAAAGTACTGCATCAGCCGGCCGCGTCCGCCAGCCAACCACAAGCAAAGGTTGACGAGGATTATGTCTACTTCAAGGTGGACAAGAAAATGGTAAAGACACGCATGGCGGATATACTCTACATCGAGAGCATCAAAGACTACGTGAAGGTGCGTACACCAGAGCGGGAGATCATCACACAACAAAAGATCAGCTACCTCGAAGAAAGTTTACCCCGCGAACAGTTCATCCGCATCCACCGGTCGTTCATTGTAAACCGCGAAAAGATCGACGCCTATTCAGCCACGGACGTAGAGATCGGCAAGTTCCACGTTCCCATCGGCAGGAATTATAAGAATGATGTGATGAAGGTGTTGGGGAAGAATGTGTTTTAGTTGCCAGTTAGGAGAGAAAACTTTCACGAGTTTACTTCGATTCGTTGAAGCGCTTTGGAAATCCGGTCCACCGCTCTCGAAATTCAACGCTGTCTCTAAACCGGTAACAGGCAATTGGCAACCGGTAACCATTTCAAAACTTTTTAATCGTAAACTCCACCCTCCTATTCATCTTGCGCGATTGTTCCGTGTCGTTGCTGGCGATGGGTTTGGTACCGCCGTAGCCTTTACCGGAAATGCGTTTGGGATCCACTCCTTTTGACACGAGGTACTCTTTCACTTTGTTAACACGCTGCTGCGAAAGTTTGATGTTGTCGGTATGGATGCCGCGGTTATCCGTGTGGCCTGCCAGCTCGATCCGCACGTTGGGGTTTGATTGCAAAAAGGTCACCACCAGGTCGAGCTCCCGGTACGATTCCGGAAGGATGTCTGACTTTGTCTGGGCGAACAGCACATTCTTGAGGTTTACCGTGGTGCCTATTTCCACGGGTTGCAGCGTGAAGTTCATCTCCAGCTCGCGCATCTCGTAGGCGTTGATGTCGAGGTTCTCCATGGTGCTGATGAATCCTTGTGCTTCGATGGTCACATTGTACTGCTGCGCTGCTGGCACCAGGATGTTGTATCCTTCTGCCGATGAGGTTGCTGTCACAGGCAACGCGGGACCTGCGAAGGCGATGGTTGCCTGGATGGGCTCGCCGGTTTTCGAATTGGTGACCTTGCCATAAACCTTTACCGATTTGTCAAGGTTATCCGGCAGCGGGGCAGCGGTGGCTGTATCTGGTTTCATTTCCACCAGCGTCACCGTGGTGTCTTCGGGCAGGGAAGCCAGTGGCACCGTATCCTTTTTCACGGGGTTGCTGGTCCGGTAGAGCATCAGATTGCCATAGCCATTGCTGTTGTGGGTGCTGGTGAACATGGCGGTACCATCATCTTCAGGGGTGAGCTTGAAATACAGCTCACGGCCTTCCGAGTTCACACCCGGTCCCAGGTTCACGGGTGCAGACCAGTTTGTCCATGTGTCGTCGAGGCGTGTGGCGGAGTAAACATCGAAGCTGCCGTTGCCTTTCCTCCCATTGCTTGAGAAGTAAAGTGTTTTCAGGTCGGCGCTGATGCTCGGGCTGAGCTCCTGGAACTGGGTGTTGATCACGGGGCCCAGATTCTTTGGCTCAGACCATTTGCCATTGGTTTTGAGACTCACATAAAGGTCGTCAACGCCATGGGTACCGTAAGTCTCTGCCGAAAAAACAAAAACGGAGCCATCGGGCGAGACCGTGCCGCATGACATGCTCGACTTGTTCTGGAAATATGTAATGGACACATTCACGGGCCGCGACCACGTATCACCCTCCCGCGTAGCGATGGATATGCCCTGTGACCTGGCGGTGTTGCCGGAAGGATCATAATGGCCGTGGAGAAACAGCTGCTCGCCGTCGGCTGAAATACCGGCCACGGCATTATAGGCGCGGTCGTTCAGCAGGCGCCCGCCATGAACGGGTGCCGACCACTGATTGCCCGTCCACTGGGAGATCCAGATATCGCCCGGGTCCTTTTTACCACCGATGTTATCGGGGTGATTGCCGATGGTAAAGAACAGGGTTCTGCCGTCAGGACTGATCGTGGGGTTTTGCTCGTCGTAGGGGGAATTAACCAGCTGAAAAGAATTATCGGGTGATGGCTGCGCGGCCAGGAGCTCGCAAGCCAGTACAAGCGCCGGTATGAACAATAAACGCATTGACAACAATTAACTTATAAATATAACTCAACTCCTCGTCTGCCAGGCGGAGATCACCGGCTCACCCAGCGGTTTCCTTTTACAGTGAAACGCCAGGGAAGTTGTGCATCTTCGCCCGCATAGTCGATCCCGATCCTGGGACTTGCTTCAATATCTTTCTTTGCAATCTTTTTGCCAAGATCTTCGATCCAAACTTCGTCTTCCAGCAAGGATTTTCCATTGAAGCTTCGGTCAATGCCCAGGGCCCTGGATAATTTGCCCGGGCCGGAGGTAAGATGATAAGGATTGGCCAGCCTGCCCCTTCTCAGCTTCATTTCTTCAACGCCTGTGAGCGGCTCCAGGGCACGGATCAGCACGGCGTCTGCGGTGCCTGTTACATTGGTAACAACGTTAAAAAGATAGTGGATGCCATAACACAGGTAGACATAGGTAAGGCTTCCTTTTTCAAACATCACAGCATTGCGGTTGGTCTTGCGTGCCCCATAGGCGTGCGAGCCCCGCTCCTTCCAGGAATACGCTTCCGTCTCCACGATGATACCTCCCGTGACCACCCCATCCAGGTTCGTAAAAAGGCCCTTTCCAAGCAGATTTCGGGCAATCTTAACTACATCCTTTCCCTGGTAAAAATCCTCATTTAACTTCATGCACTCGATTTCTGTTCTCAAAAGATTTTATAAATTTGACGCCTCATTCAATAAACGAACTAACAAATAAATTCCACCATGAAAAAATCTTTGCTGATTGTTGTGTTGGCCGTCATGTGCCTGGTTGCTGAAGCACAAGTGCAGACACCTTCCGCCAGTCCTGCTGGCTCAGTATCTAGCACGATAGGATTGACCGATGTGAAAATCGACTATTTCAGGCCGCGTTTGAAAGGAAGAAAGATCTTCGGTGCCAAGGATGTTATGTATCCGCACGGAACGATCTGGAGAACCGGCGCAAACAGCGGTACCAAGATCAGCTTCTCTGACGATGTAAAAGTTGAAGGCATCGCTGTGCCCAAAGGCGAATACCTGATCTTCACCTGGCCTGGTGCTACGGAGTGGACAGTATCCCTCTATAAAGACCTTAAGCTGGGTGGCAATACCAATGCCTATGACAAAACCCAGGAAGCTGCTAACTTCAAGGTAAAGTCTGAAAAGCTCGCCAAGAAAGTTGAGACCTTCACCATCAGCATCGACGATATCGCTGCCGACAACAAGAGCGGTGTGGTAAGGCTGATGTGGGAAAACACGGCTGTACCCTTTACGATTTCTGCCGAGTACGATGCCAAAGTAATGGCGTCTATCGAAGCCAATACAAAAGCAGACGCCGGTACAAAAGTTAACCCTAATAATTATTTCCAGGCTGCTGTTTATTATCTTGAGAACGGCAAAGACCTGAAGAAAGCATTGGAGTGGGTGAACCTGGCACTGGAAAGCAACCCTACTGCCTTCTGGATGCTGCACCAAAAAGCCAAGATCCAGAAAGCACTGGGCGATAAGAAAGGTGCAAGCGAGACGGCCACAGCATCATTGAATGCCGCCAAAGAAGCTAAGAACAAGGACTACCAAACCATGAACGAAGACCTTATTAAATCGCTCAAATAATAACACTTCCTTAACCTAAACTAAAAGCCATCCTGAGCAATCAGGGTGGTTTTTTAATTTTTACAGCTGCTTACATTTTTCCACACTCCACCCGCTCCCCCGGAAGGAGTGCCGGTAATGCCTTTCGCGGTTACGCCCGCTTCCCTCCTGAATTGGCCTTTTTTTGTATTCATCTTCCGGTTTTGCAGGCTCGTCGCTGTAAAAAACCATTTATCGCCGAAAGCAGGCATGAATTTTTTACGCTCCACAATTGAAAACGGCTATATCTTTTTCTAACCCACTTTTGATAACCCAAAACCTGAATCCGCATTTATGAATCAAATGATGAATCTGAAACAAAGGCTCATGTCGCTCGACAAAGACATCAGGGTGGCCGTGATCGGCATTGGCTCGATGGGAAAAGGCCTTGTTTACCAGATCCACGCAACGCCGGGCATGAGTCCCGTGGCCATTGCCGATATTCACATCAAACGTGCCATTGACTGCGCCCGGTGGCTGCAACTTGAATATGATATTGTAGATACGGTTGCTGACCTGAACTACGCCATCCAGCGCGGCAGGCTTGCCATCACTGACAACGGAGAGCTGCTGGCTTCCAGTAACCTGGTGCATGTAATGATCGAATCTTCAAACGCTGTGCTGCAGGGAGCTGTACACGCCATGAGGGCCATCAGCAACCATCAGCATGTGGTGATGATGAACTTCGAAGCAGACCTGATGTATGGTCCGCTCCTGCTTCGTGCTGCCCAGGACGAAGGTGTGGTGTATACCTGTGCCGATGGCGATAAACCGACCGCGATAAAAAAACTGGTTGACGAGATCAAGCTTTGCGGCTTCGACCTTGTGATGGCTGGCAACATCAAGAATTTCCAGGACCGCTACTCCACTCCCGACAAGATCGCTTTTGAAGCCGACATGCGCGGCCTCGACCATAGCATGTGCTCTTACTTTGCCGATGGAACAAAGCTGTGCGTGGAAATGGCGGTGCTGGCCAATGCCATCAATGGAAGAACTGCCGTACCCGGTATGATCGGTCAGCGCGGCTGCAGCATTCACGATGTGTTCAAGCAGTATGACTTCGATAAGCTCTGGGATGGAAAACGTCCGCTTGTAGATTACATGCTGGGTGTCGAGCCCAAAGGTGGTGTCTTTGTCATCGGGCATACCAACGACAAGTTTCAGCAGGCCACGCTGGGTTGGTTCCCGCCCGACATCGGCCCCGGTCCCTACTACCTCTTCTATCGCCCCTATTACCTCGGTCATATCGAAGCCATGCAATGTGTGGCCGAAGCCTATCTCGAAAACACGGCCCGCCTTCAGCCCGCCCATGGCATGAAGACCAATGTGTTTGCTTACGCGAAACACGATCTGAAAAAAGGTGATGTGCTGGATGGCAAAGGTGGCAGCCACTGCTACGGCCTGATCGAGAACATGGAAGATAACATGAGCAGCCCTGGCTTACCGGTGCTGATCTCCAACAACCTGAAGCTGAAACGCGACATCGCCAAAGATGAACGCATTCGCCTGGAGGATGTTGAATATGACCCGAACGAGAAATCGTTCAGCCTCTACTTTGAAGCCTGCGGGATCTATGCGCCCGAAAATATAAAAAGACAGGAACCCGCTATCGATGTGACCTATCAGTTCGTGTAGTTGGGTAGACGTGAGATATGAGATTGGAGATATGAGATAATAACACTTCCTTTCCCCGAGTCGAGTCCTGGCACAATTCACTTCATGTGGGTTGTGCCTTTTTCTTTGGTTGCCAGTTACCGGTTTCCGGGTGGCCGGTTAAGAATCGCTACGCCACACTTTTTGGTGCGCCTCAAGTGATGAAGAAAACAATAAGTATTTATGCACTGTACGAAACCGGTAACTGGCAACCGGTAACCGGTAACTATTGCAGTTCTGCAAAAGTATCCCCCTGCTTCACATCGCCTGTTTCAAATCCTTTTTTGAACCAGTGCATGCGTTGTTCGGAGGTTCCGTGAGTGAAGGCATCGGGAACTACGTATCCCTGCGATTGCATTTGCAGGCGGTCGTCGCCGATCGCGTTGGCGGCCGTGAGCGCTTCTTCGATATCTCCTGGTTCCAGGATGTTGTTCATTTGCTGCGCGTGATGCGCCCAGACGCCGGCATAAAAATCGGCCTGAAGCTCGAGCGCTACGGAGAGCCTGTTGGCTGCTTCTTCGCTCATGCGTTGCCTGGCTTCCTGTACTTTGCCGGAAGTGCCCAGCAGGTTCTGAACGTGATGGCCTACTTCATGGGCTACCACATAAGCCATGGCAAAATCACCTGATGCACCGAAGCGACTGCCCAGCTCGTCATAGAAGCTGAGGTCGATATATACCGATTTATCGAGCGGGCAATAGAAAGGGCCTGTTGCTGCGTTTGCAAAACCACACCCGGACTGGTCGCTGCCGGAGAACAGCACCAGCGTCGGTTCCTGATAAGGGCCTCCGAACTTTTCGGAGAAGAGCTTGTTCCAGACGTCTTCCGTATCCTTTAAAACAACAGAAACAAATTTTGCCTGCTCGTCTTCGGCTGCAGAGGTTTGCCTCGGAGCATTCTCAACATTGAGTGTCTCGAGCGGATTGTTGCCAAACAACAAGCTGAGGATGATCACGATGATACCTCCCACGCCACCGCCCAATGCGATCTTGCCTCCCATTCCCCTGCGGTCCTGAACGTTGCCGCTACCCTGCCTTCCGATCCAGCGCATAAAATCAGTTTAGGGCAAGAAGTCAAAATGTTGTGCCAACCTCACCCTAAGTCCCTTTCCTTATAGGAGAGGGACTTTATTCCTTCTCCTCCCAGGAGAAGGGCTAGGGATGAGGTGGCAAGCTCGGACGAACTTCGATTTTGCTCGGCAACGTTCTGGGATTCATCTTCAGCAGGTCTACCACTATCTGACCAAGATCTTCCGGCTGGATCTTCCAGGCGTCTTCGGGCGATGGCTGGTTGTTGTTGAAATGTGTGGCAACCGAACCAGGCATAATGGTGGTGACTTTGATACCGTGATTTCTCAGGTCGAGCATGATCGCTTGTGTGAAGCCCACCAGCCCGAACTTGCTGGCGTTGTAGGCAGAGCCTCCTGCAAAGAAATTCGTTCCCGCCAGGCTCGCCATGGTAATGATATAACCTTTTGACTTTTTCAGCGCCGGCAGGCATGCCTTCACACTATGAAAAACGCCGGTAAGGTTTGTGTCGATGGTCTCGTTCCAGTCGGCGGTGGTCAGCGTTTCAATGGAGCCGAAGTATCCCAGGCCGGCGTTGGCGATGAGCACATCCACACTACCCCATTTGCTTACTACGAGGTCTGCCGCTTTTTGCTGCGCTTCGCCGTTGCGTACATCAGCTGCTATGCCGAGCGCTTCTCCTTTTCCGGTTTTGCTCAGCAGCGCCACGGCCTGGTCTGCTGCCTGTTGTGACCGGCTGGTGATGGCCACCCGCATACCCTGTTGCATCAGCGCTTCTGCAACGCCAAAGCCTATGCCCTTGCTCCCACCGGTGATCAGGGCAACTTTATTTTTCAGTTCCTGCATAAGTCAAAATGATTTAATTCAACGAATATATCTCATTCTCTTCAAAAGCGGCGGGTGATCGAACGGTAAAAAAACAAACCCGGCCCTGCATTCACAGGGCCGGGTTTATAAAATGATCTTCCAGATCGCTTACAGGTTCTTGGCAGACTTTTTCACGATCTTTCCAAGCTTGCCCTTCAGCTCTTCGAACAGAACTTCAGTAGCGTCTTCGCACAAAGGCTGGATCTTCTTCGGGTCCATTACAGGTATCCCGGCCACGGCAGCCACTTTGCCTTTTGATTTTCCGTATTCCCTGATCCTGAATACCTTGTCACACTTCTTGTCGTACATGAACATGTTCAGGTAAGCGGTGATACCGGCGCCCAGGCCCATGAGACGTGATTCGAACTCATAGTCCATGGTAACGAACAACGTACCGTCTGCTGTAGGGAACATCTTCAGGAAGTTACACTGATCGCGGTTCTCTTCTTTCACAAAACCCGGGTTGTCACCGTAGGCGTAGATAAGATCTTTAGCGGTTACATACTGGATGCCCGCCATCTTGTTGAATCCTTTTGTGGTGTCCACGAGGAATTTCGAATGGTAGTTCTTGTATTCTTCGTTGCTGATGATCTCGTTGTTGTCCATCAGCTGGAAAGGAAAATCCTTCGCAAAGTCATTCACAAAACGCTCATACGATTTGTCAACAAGGGGCTTCAGGTTGAAGCTTGGATCATTGATGAGTGACTCTGCTGCTGTTCCGAGACCGGTACCGCCGATCTTCTTATCGCTGTAGAATGTTACCAGCGCGATCTTCTTCTGAGCGAAAACAGTACACGAGAGAAGCATGAGCATGGCGCACGCTGCAACTTTAACGTTGAGTTTTTTCATTAGTTTAATTGGTGTTAGTAAGGTTTGTGCGTCAAAGAAACTAAAAAACAACGAGCCCCAACGGAACAGCTGATGTTTTGGCACAAATTGATGACCCGGTAACGTACAGTTAACCCGAATAAGGCCTTTGTAGTTAAAAAGGAGTAAGAAACGAGTTGTAAGAGAATGTACGATTTACGATCTGCAATTTACGATGAGGTGCACAAAGCTGAGATCGTAAATCTGAAATCGTAGATCGCTACTGGTTCTTAACGGCCTGTCTTGCCACCAGTTTCCATTTACCTTTGTCCTTCTGCCATACGAGCAGAACACTGAGGTTAGGATTGCCAGGTTTGCCATTGTCGGAGGTCTCTGCCACGAGCCGGTGTCTGACGATGGCGACATTATTGTTGATCTTGATGGTTTGGTCGCTGAGGGTGATGGTCTTGAAATCGGATTCTCCGCTGAGCAACCTTCCGATGAAGCCCGCCTTGTCTTCTACCATCCCGCTGGAGTGCCCATAGCTGAGCGCATCGCTGGTAAGGTCTTTCAGGGAGCTTTCAGACGCGTCGATCATGGCCTTACGCAGGCTTTCAACGGCTGCGGCAACTTCTTTTTCATCCTGCGATTGCGCCAGGGAAGTGTGATTCAATACGGAAAGAGACATTATGATGAGGAGTATTGTTTTCATATCGCGATTATTTCTCCTAAATATAATTAATCGACGAATACAATCGCGTATTATCTTGCGGTACTTTACTACGCTTCATGAAACCAACAATACACTTCTTTTTATTGCTGACCATCCTGGGGTATGGGTGTCAGGCACAGGAATTCGAGGCACCTTCCATCACAGGTCATATCAAAACGCTGGCGGATGACTCGTTCCAGGGACGGGGCACCGGTACCGCGGGCGAAAAGGCAGCCGCGGACTATGTCATGGCAGCCTTCCGTAAGCTCGGCCTGCAACCCAAGGGCGATAATGGCACGTATCTTCAGTCCTTTCCCTTCAGGGGCGGCGCGCACGGCGAAGGCGAGGCCGGAACTGCGGCGAACATTGTAGGCTACCTCGATAACAAAGCATCGACTACGGTGATCATCGGCGCGCACTATGACCACCTGGGAACGGATGGCCAACAGAGCTCGCTGGATGCAAATCCCCAGAACAAGATCCACAACGGAGCCGATGACAATGCCTCCGGTGTGGCGGGTGTGATCGAGCTGGCCCGTTATTTCACGTCCAACGGTAAAAAAGAACGTAACAATTTTCTCTTCCTGTGCTTTTCAGGTGAAGAGCTCGGACTGCTCGGGTCAAAGTATTTTGCAGACCACGCGCCTGTCGATCTGTCTACAATCAATTACATGATCAACATGGATATGATCGGCAGGCTCGATCCGCAGACAAAAACCGTAACAGTGCATGGAACCGGAACAAGTCCGGTATGGGAGCCGTTGCTGAAGAAGCTCGAAACCGATAACCTGAAGATCAAAACCGATTCTTCCGGTACCGGACCTTCAGATCACACTTCGTTCTATCTTAAGAACCTGCCTGTGCTCCATTTCTTCACCGGTGCGCACAGCGATTATCACAAGCCCTCCGACGATTGGGAGAAGATCAATGCCGCTGGTGAGGTTGAAGTGCTGAAGCTCATTGCCAACATCGTGAACAGCCTCGACAAAGAACCAAAGCTTACTTTTCTCAAAACCAAAAGCAGGATGCAGGCAGGACGTTCTGCGTTCAAGGTTACCCTCGGCATCATGCCAAGTTATACCGGTGACGTAGAAGGCCTGAAGGTTGATGGTGTTACAGAAGGACGCCCCGGAGACAAAGCGGGAATGAAGACCGGCGATGTGATCATTCAACTGGGCGATCATCCAATCAAAGATATTCAGCAATACATGGACGCCCTCGGAAAATTTGAAAAAGGGCAAACCGTTCCCGCGAAGGTAAAACGCGATGGGAAGGTTTTGGAGTTGGAGGTGATATTCTGAGAAATAATTGACAGTTGACAATGAGGCAGTTGACAACGGTTGGAGAATCATTCGCCTTCGTGCTGTCGATTCGGAAAGTCTGGTAACTCCGGATCTTCGATCGTAGCCGGCATCTTGATTTAGACTCCAAACATTGTCAACTGCTCCCGATACTATCGGGATAGTCAACTGTCAACTGAATAACGCAGGTGTGGCCTGAAACTATACACCTCACGGTCGAGCCGGTCCATTACTTTCAGATACAAAACCTCGGCATCGTCGCGCTCGATGGTTATTCCAATACTATTGGTATTGATGTTGTCTATGACGATGTCGTTGTAACGTCTCAGCTTTTCCAGAATGTCGTCTTCCTCACCAGGTTCGAAATATATTCTGTAATTTTCCATATAGGTAAAATTTAGATCTCGTAACGCATCAGCGCAGCGATCTTGCTGTCGGCAGGCATCTCATCTTTGGGCAGCACATGCACTTCACCCGCACTCAATATTGTTTTGATCACCGCCTTGTCGAGCAAACATTCGTCGCCCTCCTGTTGTGTTTCATGAAGCGTAAGCTTGTTGTTCATTTCATCGAATGTGCCCCAGATGTGCTCATCCTTTTGTACGAACAGGTGCCACACTCTCTTGTAATGGGCTGCGGGGATCACATCGGCAGGAACGGATGAGGTCAGCGCTGTTGCCGAGCTGTTGCCATACGCTTCCAGTGCCTTCTGGTGCCGTTCTTTGAAATAAGGCTCCATCTTTTTTCGTGCAGTCTGATAAAGCGTGTTGATATCTTCGTGCTCATGGCTTCCGGTGATGGCATCGTCCCAGATAGGCTTGTATTGCGCTACCGATCGGTAGATGGGGATCAGGTACTCCACACCGGCGAGCAACAACGGAACGTTCTCACGATTCAGCACCGCTTTCCACAAGGTCTCATCTACTTCATCGAAGTACATGGCGAGGTTTGCTTTGTCGTCAGGTTTGCCGGAGCCCATACCGTGGTAGTTGGCACCGCTGCCCGCCCCCGATGTATCTGTGCGCCAGAGCTTCTGGTCGTCTTTTTCCTCAAAGTGTACTACGTCATCCACACCGTTTGGCATTTCATCTATGATAAGCTGCACCATCCCAAAGGCGTTCGCCCGGTAGAACTTCGCCTGTTTTTTACTGAGCACCAGCAGATAGAAGTAATCACTGTTGATCATCACCGGGATGAGCGGACTCAGAAAGAAGGAAGTGTTGATAAGGATCTCTTCTTTGGGTGTCATTGGCATTTTCATGTATTTGAATACACCATCGGAAATAAACACTGCCAATCCCGGTGACATAGAAAGCCAGAAGGTATCGTTGCGCAGCAAATCATATCCTGGCTTCAGCATTTTATCGATCACAGGCTGTTCGATATTTTTCTGCTTTAGCATAGCGCCGAGTTGCTGAAGCAAAGATTTGAACGCCGTATTATCCATTTGCTCATTCACTTCAACTCCTGCCGCGTGTGTAGACATGAATGCAGACACACAGCAGGCCGACTGGTATGATGCCAGTTCTGCGAAAGCTTCTTTGGTCAGTACAGATGGTATCTCTTCTGCCGCTGAAACAGTATCGGCAACGCTGGTCTTCGTTAGCGTTTCTCTTTTTGCCCTTGTATTCTTAATGCTGCTTCGGTCCTGCTGCCGCTCCTCACGTTTGTCGGTGTTCCTGTTCCGGTGACGGACCCGTAGATTCGGAGCTGGTTCCTCTTCACCAATTGTATATTTGTCTACGAGATTGATATTTTCTTCATAAGCGCTGGAGCTTATATCTTTTAACCCGCTGGCCTCGGCTTTGGAGCCCGATGGTTTTCCCTTGCGGGGATGAAATTTCCCTTCTCTGTCTTTTCCCATAACCATTTCATTTTTAATCACCCAGGAAAATTACTGTACCGTGAACAGCAGCCATATCGCATACAGAAACCAGGCAGCGGTATATCGTGTAACAGCAAAAGGATTCAAACCTATTACGCATTTCAAACACTTCAGCAGGCATGGATTTTTAAGCAGGTATAGCATTATGTGAGATCATTTTACATAACTAATTGATCTACTGTTGATTAAGTCGTACAATCCAAACGCCTCTTAAGGTCCGGAATCATGAAAAAAACAGTACAGGCATTAGCGATTCCATTGGTTGCCCTGGCAATGATCGGTGCGGATTTTCGCAGGGAGGAACCCAAAGCTGCCGCTCCCGTGGTCAGCAAAAGGCCGTGCTATGGCTATGTGATCATCGAATTTGGTAAAGGCATCGACTGCAATGGCGACACGGTAAAACTTGTAAAAGTAAACGGTGGCCAGGAGCGCGTGGAAGAATAAAAAAACCTCCGGTGCTCAAATCAGAGTCCGGAGGCCCATTTAAAAAAACAAACTATTTTTTGGAGATCACCACCGGCGTGCTGGTATGACCCAGGTCGAAGGCGCTGTGCAACGCATCCACTATCTGCGCGATGTATTCACGGCGTGTGCTCACCACTGCATTCTTCTCACCTTCTGCTGTACCGATCCGCACCGCATACCGCTCTTTGCTGAAGCTCAGCGCCAGGATGCCGATCAGGAACAATCCCGCGCCAATCCACATGGCCAATGTATTAGCGCTGAGCGGTCCTTCGTCTGTAGCTATATTCATATTCTGCGGCAGCATGTTCAAATATCCACCAACGGCTGCCAGGATGCCGATCAGCACCAGTAATATCCCCGGCCACCGGTCAGGCCTGATCGTCCATAAACATAACTTGGTAATGCCGTTCAACCGATACGACGTATTTTTTACCTTGAGCGTGGAATCTGTTACCACTACGTCACGTCCGTCTGTGTAGATCACTTTATCAGGTGTCATAACTATTGCATTTTTGGTCCTTGTTTCTCTTCTTAAAAAACGAGGGCCAAAAACAATTGGTTAGGCATCCGGCTTTAACAGTCGATAACTGACGGATCCAAGGCATAACCGGTGGGCGGCCATAATGATAACAGCCGGTAATGGCCGGTACAACGTGAAATTATTTCTGCGAGGACTGCCTGGGAAGCAACAGTTGCATCACCGCTGAAATAACGATTACGCCCGCACAGCCGATAAAATTGTACAGCAGGTAAGCGGTATCTGTAAAAAAGTGGCAATACAGTACGATGAACTCAGAAAAGATGGCCGCCACAAATACCGCAGTGCCACCGATGCGGCGAAAATAGAACGCCGTAAGAAAGATCCCGAGTATGGTGCCGTAGAAGAGCGACCCTACAATATTTACAAATTGGATCAGGTTCTCCGCGAACGAGGCCAGCATGGCAAACAGCATGGCGAGCAACGCCCACACTACCGTAAAACCACGGGTAGCGCCCAGCAGATTTTCCGGCGCTACGTTGGGCCGTATGAGTCGTTTATAAAGATCGATGCTGGTAGTGGAAGCGAGCGCGTTCAGCTCACTGGCCATAGACGACATGGCGGCAGAGAACATCACCGCCAGCAACAACCCGATGATACCGTGCGGCAGGTTGTTGAGCACAAAGTTGAGGAAGATATAATCCCTGTCCTGCGTTTTAGCGCCGGGCAACGCAATACCTATTGTATTTTTTACAGAATCTCTCAGGGCGGTTTCTTGTGTCTGCAGTGCTTTGATCTGCTCGCTTGACGACTCGATCAGGTTGTGATCTTTCTTTTCGATAGCATTTACAAGATCATCAACCACGTGGCGCTTTTCAGCGTACAGCTTATCGTACGCCGTTTCCAGTGTTCTGATCGTTTGCCCCTGCTCTGTTTGCAATGCCCGTTCCTTCAGCACCTCGTTGTGAAAAACGGGAGGCTGATTGAAAAGATAAAAAACATACACCAGCACACCGATGAAGAGTATGATAAACTGCATGGGGATCTTCAGCAGGCCGTTGAACATGAGTCCCAGCCTGCTCTCCGCCACGGAGCTGCCACCGAGATACCGGGCCACCTGCGACTGATCTGTTCCAAAATAAGAGAGGAAGAGAAAAGTACCAGCCAAGAGTCCTGACCAGATGTTATAGCGGTCGCTGGGATCGAACTCAAGGTTCACCAGGTTGAGCTTGCCCATCTCTCCCGCGATCTGAACCGTTTCATTGAACGATACATGGTCAGGAAGCAGGTTCAGCGCCAGGATGCCCGCCAGGATCATGCCACTCATGATCACCGCCATCTGCTGGCGTTGTGTAAGGCTTACAGCTTTTGTTCCGCCAGAGACCACGTAAATGATCACCAGCGTGCCGATCATCACCGTAGTAAGCGATATGGGCCATCGCAGAATGGTAGATAACACAAGGGCTGGTGCAAACAATGTGATGCCTGCAGAAAGTCCACGGAGGATCAGGAACAAGATCGCGGCAAGCGCCCGGGTCTTCACATCGAAACGTGTTTCGAGGTATTCGTAGGCTGTATATACTTTCAGCTTGTAATAGATGGGCACCATCGTCACGGAGATGATCACCATGGCCAGCGGCAACCCGAAATAGAACTGCAGGAAACGCATGCCGTCTTCAATGGCCTGCCCCGGTGTGGAGAGAAAAGTTACTGCACTGGCCTGCGTAGCCATGATCGATACGCCGATCATCCACCACTTCATGGTATTGTCACCGCGGATATATCCGTCAACCGTAGAGGTCTTTCGTGTCTTCCAGGTTCCGTACAGCACAATGAACGCTATTGTACCGAACAGTACAAGCCAGTCGAGATAATTCATGCAAAAGACCGGGTTAGCCAGTAATACAACAACATCTGGATCACCAGCACACCCAGCACCAGCGTGTACCAGCTGCGCCATGAAGCGAATACCGGAGGTTTGTCTTCAGAAGTACTCATGGTGGAATAAGTAGGTTGTCGGGAGTAGTATGTTTACCTGGCTTTGTTTTTTGCCTTAGGGCTCTCCGGTTTTTTATGTTGGCCCAGGGAGACAAGGTTGGCAAACAGCTTATAGGCGCCGCTCACACCTTCCGGAAGCTCGCGGAAGAATGACAGTCCCGTATAGACATAATATCCCTGGCCGTATTTTGCCACCAGCAGACTTCCGTCTTTGGGTGTTTCACCTTTGTCATTCATGGAAAGGATCGCTTCGAAAGCCGGATCCCACTGGTTCGGAAAATACAGTCCACGCTCCTGGATCCATCCCTCAAAATCTTTGGCGGTGATCTTGTTCGGCGTGTTGAGCACGTCATGGCCAGGTTTCAGAATTCTAACGGCTGAGTTCTCTTCGGTAACACGATCGCGACTCAGTTTCAGCGGAAAGGGAGAGAATTGATCTTTACCAAAATCAGCATTGATATTATACTGCATCACCAGGGTGCCGCCGTCATGAACATAGGCCAGCAGATCGTCCATGAAATAACGGATGCGTTTATTGGTATTCAGGGCTCTTACGCCCAGCACAACCGCGTCGGTTTTTTTAAGGTTGAAAGGTGTTACTTCTTCATCCTTCATTTCCCACACTTCATACCCCATGTTCTTCAGGGCAGCGGGTACTTCATCGCCAGCGCCTCTGATGTATCCTACCAACCGGCCTTCTTTTTTGATGTCGAGCCGCACCGCAGCCACTTCAGATTTCGGCATCAGCGTTTGCACAGGAATGTGATCATAGCTGATGAGCTGCAGCGCCTGGCTCAGCTTTTTGCCATTGACATGGGCCACCGCTGTGATCGTGCCTGCGGATTCTGACGAAGAAGGAAAAACCGAAAACGTTTTGCTTTGCTCTTCATCCCGGCGCGCAAGCTCAAAGTTAATGGAGGCCGGCTCCGACCGCCATCCCTTTGGCAGCTCCAGTGACAAGACGCCTTTCAACGGCTTCTCGCTCGACGATTTGATCACAACAGTGAGGTCTTTGGGTTGTGCGCTGTTGAAAATGATCACCTTTTCCGTTTGGTTCAGAAATACAGGTGGCACGATCTCGAATGGCCGCCATAATTCACCCTTCACGGGATCGACCCATTTGTAGATCAACGGTTTTTTAATGACGAGCGGCTCTCCTGCAACACTGATGTTGAACGTGAAATCAACAGCCGGAGGATTCTCAGGCAGGCCGATATACTCTTTTTTGGTCACGTTATACAAACCTACATCGTGCGATTCCGCCAGCCAGTAAGGACCGGAATATGACAATGATGTGTTCAATGAAGGCACACTCCTGATCTGGATCCCTTTGTTGCTTGCAAGCTCAGCAGAATAGACAGTGTCCCACTGAAGGGCCGGCGCCTGAATATTCAACAGCCTGATATCCGCCGAAGAGCGGTTCACAACTTCAATATAAGTTTTGATCTGTTCACCAGGTGATGCCTGGTAGTGTGAGCCTGTAACTTCGATGAAGAGCCCGAGGCAATCCTGGATCAGTTGTTCCGTTTCTGCGAGCTTGCGTTTCTTCCAGACGCCATCAGCCAGTGTGTTGATCTCTTTTCTGATCTGAAACAGCTGCGGAACGATGGCGGCGGGATCTTCTTCACGGAAGTCGCGGATCGCTTTGTCTACGAGAGGCTGGATCCGCTCGCCGCCTTTCACACGCGCCCATGAGGTAGCAACACCTTCGAATATATCTTTGTCTGCCTTCTCACCTTTCATGAACTCGAAGAACTCGGGTTGGTAGCCGCGTTCACCTCTCCTGCCCCATCCCTGGCTTTTGTGCTGGCTGCTGCTCAGGGCCGAGATCTCGGAGTACGATTTTCCCAGCAGGCGGTTGTAGCCGCCAACATCGAACGAAATAACGCCCGGGCTATTTTCATTGATCTCTTTGTTCCACCAGCGTCCCGTGTTGGTATAGAGACGTTTTGCCTGCCATGTGCCCGTTTCACTGACCTGCGCCGGAAATACATCGGCTTTGGCGGCAGCATCGAACGCTTCACCTGCCAGCACAGCAGAGGCCGTGTGATGGCCGTGGCCTGCACGCTCGTCGGGCGGGAAACGTGTGATGATCACATCAGGTTGATACTGGCGGAATACTTTCACTACATCTTCCAGCACTTTGTCTTTGCCCCACACCTGAAAGGCTTCGTCGGCCGATTTTGAGAACCCAAAGTCTATGGCCCGGGTGAAGAATTGTTGTCCGCCGTCGATCCTCCGGGCTGCGAGCAATTCCTGTGTGCGGATCACGCCCAGCAGCTCGCCGATCTCCGCGCCGATCAGGTTCTGACCACCGTCGCCACGCGTCAGCGAAAGATACGCGGTGGTGGCAAGCCTGTCGTTTGCCAGGTAAGTGATCACTTTTGTATTCTCGTCGTCAGGATGGGCCGCCACGTAGAGCACAGAACCCAGAAAGTTCAGTTTCTTCAGTTTGAGCCTGATCTGCGCGGCGCCAGGTTGTTGCGACGGTTGCGCATGCAAGAGTATGGGGAAGAGCAAAAACGCCCACAGCAATTTTTTCATCCGATTGCAATTTGACCTCAATTTTAAGGCTTATCGGGCACAATTACACTTCAGAATGCTTATTTAACAAATATTAACATGTGAGCGGCAAAATCAGAACCTACCCCGTTTTTCGCCATTGACGAAGAAACTTCCGTCTTTGTCTACGTTGATCAGAATGCGGCTGACCTCACTTTTTTGGGGGGATAAGAAGGTGATCACATACTCATGGGCGGTAACCCGGTCTTTGACATCGGCCGTGAACCCGAGATCGAGGGGAACAACAATACCTTCTTCTATCTTTTTGTTGAATGGCTTCGAATCAAGATTGTTGGTCACACGGATGCGCGATTCATCGTTGAGCTTCAGCATTTTTACCTGAAGCACAAGATAAGGCAACATATCATTTGACGTGCGCCTGTCATGCTCTGCCCGGGTCTCACTGAGGTTCACCACCGAGCGCTCGGGGCTGGGACGCTGCTTGAACTTGTAATCGAGCTTGATCTCAAATTCTTCTTTAGGCTTGAAAGGAAGATCCTGAAAGAAGAACATGAACAGTATAAATGAAAGAAACTTCATACAGCTGAAGTTAGGGAATTTTCAGCAATTTTCCAGTTGTTTCCCGCAGATCTCGCGGATGCACGCAGAAATAGAAATCAGTTTATCTGCGAAATCTGCGGGAACTGTATTACTGCGCTTTCGACTGAAGTTTGCTCACGATCCAGTCGTTGAATTTATCCCGCTGTTCAGGATAGGTCCAGTGCCCGGTTTCCAGTGCCAGGAACAATTCCTTCGGTGCGTTGATCACGTTGTAAGAAGCATACATGGATGTAGGCGGACAGGTCTCATCGTTGAAGCCCCACGAATAAAATCCGGGCACCTTGATCAGCCTGGCAAAGTTGACAACATCATAATATTTCACGGTCTCGAGCTTCTCCTTGGTATTGTGATGGCGCAGGTTTACTTTATCGAACAGGTGCGGCCAGCCCCCTGCCCTTCCGTTGAGGTATCCTGTTACATCACTTAACGCCGGGTAAAAAGCAGCGAGGTATTTCACCCTCGGATCGAGCGCTGCCGTAACGATCGACAATGCGCCACCCTGGCTTCCGCCGGCCACCCCAAGATTAGTGCCATCGTATTGCGGCAGGCTGGTGAGAAAATCATTCGCGCGCACGCAGCCGAGATAAACCCTCCTGTAATAGTAACGCTCACGGCTGTCGAGGTTGAAGCTGAAGTATTGATACAAAGAACCCTGGTAAAGATCTGCGTACACGCCCGGGTCCATCGTAACTGGAATACCATGGATGCCGATCTCCAGGGTGATGACGCCCCGTTCGGCGGTGGCCACATCACCGGCATACGGCCTCACACCTGCACCGGGAACCCTGAGCAGCGCCGGGTATTTGCCTTCCTTTTTAGGAACACAGAGGATGCCATAGAGCCGGGCACCCAGCTTGAAGTTCTGAAGGTTGACATGATATACGTTTACATTCTCCGTGCAGCGCTCCGGAAGCAGGGTCACTTTTGCATCCATTGGGATCTTGGCCGCGTCAGCTTTGGCTTTGTCCCAGAACCTGGTAAAGTCTGATGGATTTTCAACGGTAGGTGTAATGGACGCGGGATCAAAACCTGCTGTCGCCAGTCCGCGGTATTCTTTATTGTCAATTTTTGCGATCACCGTGCAGCGCAAAAAACCGGAGGCCTTCAACGTGCCGCCGTCGATGCTGAAAGTTCCGTTGGCCAGAACAGTAGAGTCCTTTTTTGTGGGCTCCATTTTTTCAGGCCCAACTTCGTAGACGATCTTGACATTCTTCAGGGGGGTGCCACTTTTGAGAACGGTGATTGAAAATTTAACTTTCTCTCCGGCCTTGTAGGTCCAGTTGTCATGGTCGGGTGCCACCACAACTTTGACGGACTGCTCCTGGGGTTGAGCGTGCAGTTGCACGGAGAGCATTAAAAGCAGAATGAGGAGTCTTAACGGGTAGATTTTTTTCATCATTGGTTACTTTACATTTAGGGTGTAAAATGTACCAAACGCCGGTTGAAGATCAAAGGGCGGTTATTATGAGACCGTTCCCGATAGCAAAATATTGCCCGTGCTTCCGTACCACTTTTTTGCACAGGGTACGATCTCAATTTTTCAGGCATTGAAAAACTAGCGCGGAGAAAAGGAATTTTTGCAGAATTATTTGCGCAGAAGCATTCTTACCTTATTTTTGCACCTCCAATTTAAACATTGGGCATAAGTTTAGGCCGCCTCCTTAGCTCAGCTGGTAGAGCAACTGACTTGTAATCAGTAGGTCGTTGGTTCGATTCCGACAGGGGGCTCATTAGAAGTTCATATTGAACGGGAAAAAACCCGCTTTTTGATAACAAGAAGCGGGTTTTTCGTTTTTATACCCTCCCCTGAATTTAGAAAGCGAACGGATGATCTTCCAGCAATTCTTACATCCATCAGATTCCCGTTACAGAGACATCCATCGCTAAACGGTAATAGCTCATCTTTAAAGAACACTATACCAACTCTTTACTTCAACATTACGTTATGAACAACATCGCAAAAGCCGTCTCCATCAAGTATGGCCTGCTCATCGCCGCCATGGGTATTGCAGTCAGCACCCTCACATATACCCTCGGGGGCGGAACCGTTTCCAACGCCGGAGGTTTTTTGGTGGCAGCAGTCACCGCTTTGACATGGCTCGTAAAGATCGTCCTGTTAGGAATGAGCCACTATGAATTCAACAAAAAGAACAACGGTTACATTTCTTTTAGACAAGCCATCGTCATCGGCCTTTTGGTCATAGCCATTTCCCACATTCTTAATCTTGCTTTCAGCCTTATCAGCTACCAGTTTTTTATGAAAGAGACGCTGGACCAGCAGTTGGAAAATGTGGGAGGTTATGGCGTATCGGTTTCTTATGTACAGATGGTTCTTGCCGCATCGATCTCGGGTATCCTGTTGGATATTGTAGTGCTCTTCTTTGTGATCACGATCGAAGCGCATTGGAAAATATATAAAAAGGCCGGCAAGGAAGGATGGGCCGCGCTCGTTCCGATCTACAGCACCGTTGTTATGCTCGACATCGTGGGAAAGCCCGCTATCTGGCTCTTGCTCTTATTTATACCATTCGTCAACATCATCTTTGCCATTTGGATGGTGAACCTCCTTGCAAAAAGATTCGGAAAGGATGAAGGATACACGGTAGGGCTATTGTTACTTCCCTTTGTGTTCTATCCGATGCTTGGATTAAGTGAGGAACAAATGCTTCCCGAAGATGGTGTGAACCTTCAATACTAACCCGAAGCCCGGTACATATCCTGGAAAAGCAAGATCATTACAGAAAGCAGGTAGGTTCTGAAATTATTGAACACCTGCTTTTTTTGTTTTTGCTGCCGACGTTTCTTTTCCAGCCGCGGATGGTGTCGATGCCGGGGTGACTACAGCCTCGGTCACTTCTTTTGTTGAGGACTTCAGCTTCTCCAGGTATGCACCCCACAACTTGCGTTTAATCGGTGTAAGATCAATACGAATCGCCGACGGCAACATTCCCTTGGAAGCAAGATTCACAGATAACCCTTTCACCGTGGTGGTATCCATGACAAAGTTTTCGAACTTGACTCCTTTATTTTTTTGATCCAGGTTACTGAAGATCCAGTACAGGCTGTCTCTCCGGTTCACGGTATCGGTAACCATTTTACGCTCAAATGTTTCTTTTTCAAGCCGGGTCAGCAGGCCGTCTTTTTGAAAGTCATGATACAATCCTTTTACCTCCAGGCTCAGGTAAACACTGTCGATGCTTTTATCGCGGAAGGTCTTTTTTGGATCTGCTGGAGCGAACCACCGGTATGTGCTATCGAGAAAGACCAGGGTTTCAAAAAGGTGGCTTTCAGAATAAAGATTTACCAGCGAGTCGGCCAACGTATAGGGAAGACGCCGCACTGGCAATGGTATTGAACTCTTTACGGATAACTGTTGCTGTACCTCCTGCCGGATCTCCTCGCTATAGGCCACCAGCGGATGACTGAAGATCTGAACCGTTACACGTTCATCCAGCAGCAGCGAGAAGAGATTGCTCAAGCTCTGCTCGGCGTTGGTTTTGGCTTGCCCGAGAATATCTGCCTTCATCGCATCTTCTACAAGCTTATCCAGGCACTCCTGTTTTACCTTTATCGATGTTGCAATGGCCTTGGGCCCTACGTCTACCTTTGAGCCCACATACAGGAACTCAAAACCTGGTATTTTTTTTTGAGGGATAAACCAGGGATTGATGGACTTGCGCAATACTTCAGGCTGATGCATGGTAAGCTGAATGATCTTTTTACTTTCTATGTAGCGCAGACTGTGCTCACCGATATTGCTCAGGTCTATTCCGGCTTTCACATATCCTCTTCCCAACAATACAAGATTTGACTTTCTCACTTTACGGTTGATCTCCTCGTCGGGATATTTCTCCTTCAGGAAGTTGTCAAGTATGGTGCTGTTCAAAAGTGACGCAGTGCTGGCTCCTTTATAGGCCTGCACCATGTCTTCCTCCGACAGGTTTTGATTTTTCTTAAAATACGCCGCCAACAGAATGTAGAGATCAGTGTTAATGAGATCGGGATTCTTTTCTTTGAATTTCCGGTAGAACTTGCCGTTTCTTTTGATGTCTTCCATTTCTTTTATGGCCGCAACAAATTCCTTTTCAAAGTTCACCAATTGCGTCTTGGTAGTGGTGCGCAGGTTTTTTCTGTCTTCGTTCTCAATTTCAACGGCGGACGCCAGCACTTCGCCATAATACTCCGCGGTGACCAATTCACCGATCTGTCTGAACTGCTCCAGTACCGTGGGCGTGTCCTTCATGGTCAGCTTCCTGCTGTTGAAGATATTCAGCGGATCGAAGAAGCTGAGCAGCAGAACACCCGCAACAACGAGCGCGGCTTGTATGAGGAACATGATCGTTTTTCCGAAAATCATATCATTGAAAATCTTCGTCCGTCAGCGGGATCGGTTGTATAAAATTTTCTGGTTTGGTTGGGCCGTAGGTGATGTATACTTCCTCGTAGCCAAGACTGTTGAGGATCTTTTCCAGCAGCAGCGTTGTGTTTTGTTCTGTCGTTTCGCGGATGCCCAGGTATGGAAGCTGCTCGCGGATCTGTGATTCGGCGCGCCGGTACAGCTCTTCGTGTTCTTTGATGTCGATCTTGGCGGCAAAAGCATCATGGGTGATGGTATAATCGATCTCGTACGATGAGAACGGATATTCAAAATTGATCACCTCCACCGCAGGAAGTTTTACGCTGATTCTGTTGCCTTCGATCACGATATCGTCTGCCTTGATCTTGGTAAGGTCTACGCCTGCCGTAACGGTAGCCTTTGTACGTGCGGCAAACTGAGCCTCGCCCAGCTTGATCACACCCAGGAACCGTCGTTGCTCCGAGGCGAAGATCATTTTCGATAAGGTGGCCTCGGTGGTGGCGAGTTTGCTCACAGCTTTGATCTTGCTGATAGCCAGGGTCTTCTGCTTTTCCCGGCAGCTCATCAAACAGACGATCAGCATACAAACAATGCAGGTTCTCATTATCCTTTTGACCCGGGTACGTGAAAGGAGCTTTGCATATTTTCCGGAGAAACAGCACCACTCTCATCTCCAGGCATTTCTGTATGCATGGGCAGTGCCGGTAGTGATGGTCTCGGCGTGGCAACCTGCGATGGCGTTGTCACCGGAATGGCAGCCGGCGATGAAGCGGAAGATGTGGATGTCTCGGCGGATTCAGTTTTTGAGCCACTCCCCTGCAGGATCTCCAGCGACTTGGTGCCGAAGTAAAAGGCTATCATCATGAGAAACGCTTTCTTGAAGAACTCAAAATTGTCGACTACCACGGCATTCGGCGGTACGGAGCTGCTCATGCTCAGGGCGGCGATCACAAAAGACAATCCGCTGATGAGCACCGTTAAGGCAATGGTGCCCCGGATGGTGCCAGGCGGGAGTCCCAGCGATTCACCGGCAAAAGGATTTTTCTCGGGTGGTCCTTCCGCTGCCACGGGATTATTAGCCCGGGCGTCTTCATACCTGTTCCAGTCGTCGTCTGTCCATCCGTAGTTGATGTTGTAAAAATATAACGCCCATGCATAGTACCCAATAAGTACCACCACCCAGCTCACGATCAGCGCCACAGCCATGTCGTAAAGAAAATTTTGATCGCTTACATAGTAGATCACGGCGCCATTAAAGAAGAGCAGGAACACAAAGCCGTAAGTTGAATACAGCAGCACGCCGAATTGGATCAGTCTGCTTTTTTCTTCCGGTGTGGAAGCTGCACCAAGACGTCTTCTGTACCACTTATGCAGGATGATAAACCCCAAAACCATGCTGAGGGATAAGATCATGGGTATTAACTTATCGATGATGGGTATCACCTTCTCTACTTCCAGTAAGAATTTATCGAGACTGGTCAGTTCTTTTTCAGTGTCCATAATACTCAGTTAGCTTTAAGGTTGGCGATCCAGTTTTCGTCTTTGATGGTGATGCGTACCCGCTGCCCCTGTGTGAGGGCGGCCGATAAGCGCAGGTATAATTTTTTGAAAGTCTCATTAGAATCTGAAACTTTGAACGCAGGCCCTTCTGCGCCGAGGGTATAAGCGTCGGAGACCAGCAAACACCCCTCCGTGTGTTTATGGTTACCGCCGGAGTGAATGTAGATCCCCACATATCCGGGCACATTTTGTAATTCAATGTGATTGGTAAACCAGTCGGGAAATCGTTCGCGGTATTTTTTAGTGAGATCTGTCAATGCCGGCTGAAACCGGATCTCATACGTGCCGGCCGGGATCCGGGTCTGACCTTTGATCTTTGTTTCATGGTAGGTATCCTCCAGCGTCATGGAGAAATACTTGTTGTCTACGAAGAGCATTCCCAGTGTGGTTTGCCCGTCGTCTACATAACGCAGCAACATCATCTGAAGGCCTGCAAAATCCTCTGCCTGCAAATTGCCTGCAGCCACAGCCGGGGCTGGTGGTGTGAAATTCATTGTTGAAGGTGATGGAGGCGGCGGAGGCGAAGGCGGTGAAGATGAAGCCGGAGCTGCGGGTACTACGGGCGCTGCGGGCGATCGCTGAAACCCGGAGACCGATGCACCTCCAGCCACCGCTGGCGTCTGAGGTCCATCATTCGCAGTAACCAGTCCTTTCACCCAGTTTGCCGCCGAGCGGAAGCCCTTTACCACCAGTCCGGCCAATCCAACAAGGTAGATCCAGAAATCCTGACCGAACGTGGTATTATTCAGGATCATGATGATGATGAAAGTCACCAGGCCGATAAAGATCAATAATATGATGCGGTTCATAACTATCGTACATAAGCCTTGTTCACCCAGCCTTCTATCTCTGTTTTAACCTTATACCATCCGTTCTTTTCGTCTACAATGGTAACTTTTTGCCCCTGGGCCAGCGGCGATGACACAAGGCGGGCGTGCACACTGGCGTCTTCGCGGATATTCAGCTTGTCAGTGATCACTTCGCCTTCCTGCGGAGCCACCTCCAGGCTTTCACCGCTCTGACGGTTTTGCGTGAGCAGCTGCTCGCGGAATTTGTCCAGCGGAAACGCAGGACCTGGATCCACCTTTCGGCCTACGGAGATCTCTTCATGTCCGAGTATTGATTTGATGGCGTATTTGGCCATGATGGCGCGGCAGACAACCTCACAGGCTTCTATCTGCAGTTGTGTGAACGTATGCCAGTAACGGGGTTGATTTTCGTTACGGTGAATGTCATAGATCGCTTCGTTCTCCGGGTACCGGCCACCAAACCAACTGAGGTATTCATTGCCTGCCTTGGTCAACGGACCTGCATTGTCAAGCTCGATGCCGATGGAGTATTCATTCCAGTTATTGCGGCCTCCGTAGCTGCTCACGCCGGCATGCCATGTGATGGTGTCCAGCGGTGCCAGTTGATATACGGTGCCCTCTCTGCCGATAACGATGTGCGCGGAAGCTTTTACAGAAGGATCGGCAAGATATTTGGCCGATGATTGTCCGCTGCGGCCCGCCGTGAAGTGAATGATAATTGAATCAGGGAAGTTTGCGGCGAACTTGCTTTTGTTCTTGGCGGCAAGGTAATCTCTTTTCACAACTGGTTCGCCTTCGAGCCAGTGCTCATTGTTCACGGAATAATTCATGGTCAGGTTAGCTTAGGGGTCAGTAAACGAACAAAGCCCATCCATTCCGACAAGTTTCTACTTGCCTCGAATGGATGGGCTTCCTTGGTTACTAAAGTAGAACTTAATTTTGGAATTGCAAAAGCTTCCGTGAACTTACCCTGTAATTATGTACGATTGTTCAGGTCAGCGAGATCATTTAAAGTCAAGGATATGAGGACCAGAATTGTAATCACGCTTCTTGTCATGCTCGTTACCACATCCGCGCTACAGGCACAGCTCCGGGTCAGTGACAACAAACGCTTCCTGATAACGCATGACGGCGAACCTTTCTTCTGGCTGGGCGATACAGCCTGGGAGCTCTTTCACAGGCTCACGCGTGAAGAAGCAGAGAAGTACCTGCGTGACCGGGCGCGACAGAAGTTCACCGTGATCCAGGCCGTGGTGCTCGCAGAAATGGATGGACTTCAAACGCCCAACGCCTATAACGAAATACCACTCGAAGCCAACGATCCCACCAAACCACGGGAGGCCTACTTTCAGCATGTGGATTTTATCATCGACAAAGCTGCCGGGCTTGGGTTATACATCGCGCTGTTTCCCACCTGGGGCGACAAAGTATTCAAGAACCGTTGGGGCATTGGACCGGAGATCTTTAACCAAGAGAATGCAAGGGTCTATGGCACCTGGATCGGCAACCGTTACAAGTCGCGCAAGAACGTCATCTGGGTATTGGGCGGAGACCGTACGCCGCGAAACGAAAGTGATGTTGCCATCTGGCGATCGATGGCAGAAGGTATTGTCACCGGTGCAGGCGGCTATGATCAGACGCTCATGACATTTCATCCGCAGCCCAACGACGTCAACGATGGCGGCTCGGCGAAGTGGTTTCACAACGATGCATGGCTCGACTTCAACATGCTGCAGACAGGCCATTGCCGCGAGAACAATGTGTGGGACAGGATCAAAGCAGCGTATGACAAAACGCCTGCGAAACCTGTGCTGGACGGCGAGCCCTTGTATGAGGATCATCCTGTATGTTTCAACGCCAAAGACCTGGGTACTTCAAGCGCCTACGATGTGCGCATGTTCGCCTACATCGATGTGTTTGCAGGCGCTTTCGGTCACACTTACGGATGCCATGATATCTGGCAGATGAACGCGCCGTCTCGCCAGCCGATCAATGGCGCGCATTATCCCTGGTATGAGGCCATCGATCTTCCGGGAGCACAACAGATGCAATACCTGCGGGCGCTGATCGAATCAAGGCCGATGCTTGACCGTGTGCCCGACCAGTCTTTGATCAATGATGCGAGGGGCAGCAACGATCACATCCAGGCTACCCGTGGTAAGGACTACTTGTTCGTTTACAGTGCCCAGGGAAAAAGTTTTACTGTGAACACAGCGAGGATCTCCGGCAGCATGTTGGTGGCCCGCTGGTATGATCCCCGAACGGGTGAAGTAAAGGATGCAGGGCGTTTCGAAGGCAGAGAAGCAAAAACGTTCACACCGCCCACGTCGGGCTATGGACATGACTGGGTGCTGATGATTGACGATGCTTCGAAGAATTTTTCCCTTCCGGGGATGTCGAAATAAGGGTGGCCGGGCTTCTGAAACTTAAGCTTGTGTGAGTGATAAAGATTCGGACCGCTCCGAGGCCGCGTGGGCCCCGTCATATGCCATTCGGACTCACCCAACCCACACATGCCCCTTCCAGGCCAAAGGTTGGCTTATGTCCTCATGTCATATGACTGAAGGAAGCTACGTTCACCGCTATGGTGGCAGCCTTTGCTATGGACAGTGGAGCGTCGACTGTGGACTACTTACGAAACCGTTCTCAGCATCTTGAGCTGTTGCTTCAGCTGCTGCAGGTGATCGCTGGCGGTTTTGATCTTGTCGTTGAACTCGTCGCGCACTTTTTCTGCGTTCTGCGACTTCCCGAAGAATTCGAGGTTATTCTTCCAGAGGGCAATATCGTTCTCAACTTTTGAGATCTTCTTGCGGATGGCGAGCTCTTTCTGAAAGATCTTGCGATCGCCCATCGGATCTTTGCGTAGATCGCTCAGCTGATTCTCCAGCAATACGCGGCTTCTTTCATCCTCCGTCAGGTCAGGGATGGCGTTGACAAATCTCTGAACGGCTTCGTGATAGCGGTTCTTCACAACGCTGATATCCTTGCGCGGAACAAATCCAATAGAGTTATAACGATCCTGGAGGTCGTGCAGAAGGTCAACGGAAGCACTGCCTTCCTGGGCGTTTTTCTCGAGCTCTTCGCAGATGGCTGTCTTCACGTTCAGGTTGTCGATCTGCTCTTGCTCTACCTTGCCCTGCTGGCCTCTCCGTTGTGCGAAGAAGTAGTCGCAGGCATCCTTGAATTCCTTGAACACTTTTTCCCGGAATTTTTCAGGCACGGGACCAACATCTTTCCACTTTTGCTGGAGGTTTTTCAGCTCGTTGGAAGTTTTATCCCAGTCCTGGCTTTCCTTCAGCTCGAGTGCTTTTTTAACAAGGTCGTTCTTGATCTGGAGGTTGTTCTCACGTTCTTCATCCAGCTTTTTGAAGAACGCATTCTTGTTGTTGAAGAACGACTTGAAAGCCGACCAGAATTTTTTGTTTACCTCTTTGGCCTTTGCACGGGGAAGGCCACCAACGGTTTCCCAACGTTTCTGCAGGTCAAGGATCTCTTTGGTCTTTTCGTTCCACTCCTTGATGCGGTCGGTCTGATAAGTAGCATAGGCCTGGGCTTCGTCTCCGAGCTTTGTTTTTTGCTCGAGGTTGGCCTGGAGGTCCTGCTGCAGCTTTTGCAGGTACGTATCACGTCTGGCATATACGGCATCAGATGCTGCCTTGAATCGTTGCCAGATGGTTTCTTTGTCTTCGATGGGTACGGGACCGATATGCTTGAACTCATGGTGAAGCTCGTTCAGCTCGCGGATGGCATCTTTGATGATCTCCACGCCGGCCAGTCGCTCAGCCCGTACACAGAGGTCGAGCTTCGACTCGTAATTTTTTTTGCGGTCGAGCTCCTTCAGCTCGAAGTAGATGCTTTGATTGTCATAGAACCGGTCTACCAGGGCGTGGTAATTGGCCCAAAGGGTTTTGGCCTGCGCACCGGGTACCGCCCCGATACTTCTCCACTCCTTCTGTAGTTCTTTGAAAGCTTCGAACTGATGGGTGTTGTCTTGTGCCTCCATCAGCACACGGAGCTTTTCTATGAGCTCCTGCTTGCGTTGCAGGTTGGTGTTCTTCTGCTCTTCCTGCTGGCGCAGGTATTGCATTCTGCGGTCTTTGATCAGCTTGAGGTTGGCATCAAAAGTAATGTCTAGCTCATCGCCCTTGTAGTCGAAATCTTCCTGGATGCCACCTCCTTCCAGAAACCGCTGAAGGGCTGCCGCCCTCTCCTTGTCTCTGATCTCATCGTAGTGCGGTTTGATCTCTTTGATCACCGACTCAACTTTCATGTAGTTGGTATCTTTCGCAAGGTCTTTGACCAGGCCGACAAACTGCGCTTTTGTAAAATTGGTGTAGTCTGCGTGCTTGTGCTCTTCATCGAAGAGTTCCGCGGACTCATCGTGTTCCGGCAGATCAACCTCTGATTGCAGCGCTACTTTTTCATGGGTATTGGTTAACCCGGCTCCCTGTGCCTGTACAGGTTCAAGCTCTCGTTTGTCTCTTTCCATTTCCATGGTCAATGAATCCATTACTTACGTCATTTACGCTAAGTTACTAAAAATGCCTAATTCAATCTCGGATCTACCGGGTAGTTGGAATATACAGAGAATCGTCCCCCCATGCTTTCGAGGGCTTTTCTCCACATAATCTGCGGATCGGTTTCGAACAAAAGCTGATCCGTAACAAAATCGCAAACGATCCATGAATCCTGTTCCAGCTCCGTATCCAACTGGCCAGGCCCCCATCCGCTGTACCCCAGGAAAAACCTGACATCGTTTGCCGATATCTGTTTGGTATCGTTGAGCACGATCAGGTTCTCAAAGTCGCCACCCCAATAAACGTTACCGGCTATTTCCACTGCATTGCTCACACTGGCGTTGCGATGAATGAAGTGCAACGTATCCTGCTGAACCGGCCCTCCTACGTATACGATATTTTCGAACGAAGCGATGTCTTCCATGACCTCATTGACCTTCAGTATGGAAGGTTTATTCAACACAAAACCGAATGAGCCCTCGTCATTATGCTCGCACAACAAAACCACCGTACGTTCGAAGTTCGGGTCCGGCAAAAAAGGCTCTGAGATCAACAAGCGGCCTTTTTCAGGTTTCAGTTTATTCCGATACTTAAAGAATTCCATCTGTTACTGGGGTATTGCTGCATAAATTAAAAATACGGCGGTATGAATAAGAACAATTAATGGACTTTCTTTCAATACCTGAATAAAATACTTCGCCATCATCTATGCAAATCTTATTTCTTTGATAAATTTCGTGCCTGCAAAATAAATTTTACTGCACCGTATGATGCGTGCAACACAACCGTATGCAAAACATTGCTGATTTACGAAAAGAATATTCCCGGGCAACCCTCGATATCTCTAATGTGCTGACTGATCCGGTGAAGCAGTTTGAAAAGTGGTTTGACGAAGCCGTTCAGGCTGGTGTAACAGAACCCAACGCCATGCATTTCGCAACGGTCAATGAGCAGGGAAAACCATCATCACGCATTGTGTTGCTCAAAGGAATCGAGGATGGAAGGTTTATCTTTTACACGAACTACCAGAGCAAAAAAGGAAAAGAGCTTGAAACCAACCCCGCGTGTGCGCTAACTTTCTTCTGGCCAGACATCGAACGGCAGGTGCGCATAGAGGGTATTGCAACACGTGTCGATCAGGCAACCTCCGATCAGTATTTCCAGAGCAGGCCGAGAGGTTCGCAGATCGGTGCCTGGGCATCGCCCCAAAGCACCATCATCAAAGACCGCGATATCCTTGAGGACCGCGCGTCACAGATCGAAAAGAAGTTTGAAAACAACAAGGTGTTGCCGCGCCCACACCAATGGGGCGGATATCAGATCGAACCGCTGCTGATAGAATTCTGGCAAGGACGGGCGAGCAGGCTGCATGACCGGATCCAGTTTGTAAAAACAGACGGCGTGTGGAAGGCGTACAGGCTTGCCCCGTAGGAATAGTTGACAATTGACAATGAAACAATTGACAACGTTCGGAGTGGGAATCATGGTCTCGGCCGTGAAACCGGGAGCCCAGTCATCTTGCTGACTCAACGTGTTGTCAATTGCCCCTTGTCAACTGTCAATTTTACAAACGGTGCTTCGCTCTTGAATGTCAACCTAAATAAGGTCGAAGAGATTTCTCACTCCGGGATACCTTCTCACAGTGAAGCCTTCTCCATAGGTGGTACCAATGGCGTGGCCGAATTCAATGCCACGTGCTTCGATCATTTTCAGGAAGCCGGGTTTTGAGATGTACGTTTCGGGTTCGTTGCTGGCAGCATCAAAGAACTGGCTTTTGAATGCTTTGATGGCGTTCATTTTGATTTCCCAGTGATCGCTGACGTCAACGATAAAATGGGGTTCAATGAACAGACTCTGGATATAGTGATAGACGGCGGTGGGGCGCCATGGCGTTTGTTGTGCGCCGGATTCATCCTGTGTTTCGATCTTGGCCAATCCTGAGAGGAAGCATGCGTCATAGGCCAGTGAAGCGCCCTTACCGTGATCGATATGGCGATCATAAACGGCGTTGGCGAGCACGATGTCGGGGCGGTATTTGCGGATGCTCTGGATCACCGACAGCTGGCTTTGCTTATCGCTTTGAAAGAAACCGTCTTTAAGGCCCAGGTTTTCCCTTACGGCGATGCCCATGATCTTTGCCGAAGCGGCAGCTTCCTGCTTGCGGCTTTCGGGTGTTCCGCGGGTGCCGAGCTCTCCCCTGGTGAAGTCAATAATGCCTACTTTTTTTCCTGCTGCTGTGTGTTTGGCAATGGTGCCACCGGCCCCCAGTTCCGCATCGTCAGGATGGGCCGCCAGAACAAGTATATCTAATTTCATGGGATCAGAACGATGCTTAGTGTGCCATTTCCATTTCCTTGGCTACCAGGAATTTTTCGGCATCCAGCGCTCCCATACATCCCGTTCCTGCTGCTGTGATCGCCTGGCGGTATACTTTGTCGGCTGCATCGCCAACGGCAAATACGCCTTCGATATTCGTTTTGGTAGAGCCGGGTAAAACCTTGATATAACCGGTCTCATCCATATCGATATAACCCCTGAAGATCTCGGTATTGGGCTTGTGACCAATGGCCAGGAAGAAACCCTGGATGGAGATCTCTTTTTTCAGGCCGGTCTTGTTATCCACTACACGAACGCCTGTCACTTCATTACCGTTGCCGAGGATCTCTTCGGTCTCGGTGTTCCAGTGGATTTCAATGTTGGGCGTATTGAGCACGCGTTGTTGCATGATCTTGGATGCGCGCATCTCGTCACGGCGTACAAAGAGGTGTACTTTTTTAACGAGGTTAGCAAGGTACGTCGATTCTTCCGCCGCGGAGTCGCCGGCACCCACCACCGCTACTTCCTTACCACGGTAGAAGTATCCGTCGCATACGGCGCAGGCAGAAACGCCTTTGTTCGCGTAAGCCTCTTCCGACGGAATGCCCAGGTATTTTGCGGTAGCACCTGTGGCGATGATCACGGTCTCGGCGATGAGCTGATGCTTCTCATCCACCACCACCTTGTGCGGATAGCCGGAGAAATCGACTGACGTGACCAAACCATAATTGATCTTTGTACCGAAACGTTCAGCCTGCTTCTGGAGGTCTACCATCATCTGCGGGCCATTGACGCCATCCGGATACCCGGGGAAATTCTCGACGTCGTTGGTGATGGTAAGCTGGCCGCCGGGCTGGCCTCCGGTATAAAGCACGGGTTTCAGGCCGGCCCTTGCAGCATAAATAGCAGCCGTATATCCGGCCGGACCTGAGCCGATGATCAGTACTTTTATGGTCTCGTTCGTCATTTGATAATGTAGGATTTAGTTAACGGATAAAATAAAGGGCCTCATGGAGACCCTTAAAATTATTCTGAAATACGATATTATTAACCGAGGTAAGGCTTTAAAGCTTTGCTCCTTGAAGTGTGACGTAAACGTCTGATGGCCTTCTCCTTGATCTGACGCACGCGTTCGCGGGTCAGGTTGAATTTCTCACCGATCTCCTCCAGCGTCATGGAATGCTCGCCGTTGAGCCCGAAATACAGGGTGATCACATCGGCTTCGCGCTGGGTCAGCGTAGACAGGGCACGCTGCACTTCCCTGCGCAGGGAGTCGTTCATCAATCCTGAATCAGGAGTTTCTTCACTGTCGTTCTCGAGTACATCGAGCAGACTGTTCTCTTCGCCCTGAACGAAAGGTGCATCCATGGAAACATGGCGACCTGAGATCTTCATGGTATCCACAACTTCAGCCGTGGTCACATCAAGCACTTCGGCAAGCTCTTCGGGTGAAGGTTCGCGCTCATACTTCTGTTCCAGCTCTGAAAAAGTCTTGGAGATCTTGTTGAGTGATCCGACGCGGTTCAAAGGCAGGCGCACGATGCGTGATTGCTCGGCGAGTGCCTGAAGAATGGATTGACGGATCCACCATACGGCGTAGGAGATAAATTTGAAACCACGGGTTTCATCGAAACGTTGCGCGGCTTTGATCAGACCCAGGTTACCTTCGTTGATCAGGTCTCCGAGTGAAAGCCCCTGATTCTGATATTGCTTGGCAACAGACACCACGAAACGAAGATTGGCTTTAGTCAGTTTTTCCAGCGCGATCTGATCCCCTTCTTTAATCCTCTTCGCCAACTCTACTTCCTCATCGGGTGTAAGCAGATCAACCTTTCCAATTTCCTGAAGATATTTATCCAGTGACTGGCTTTCGCGGTTGGTAATTTGTTTACTGATCTTTAGCTGTCTCATTCCGGTTTATCGATACGTTTACTTTAACAATATAAGGTCAAAACTTAGTTCCTGTCAATTGATGCTACAACGATTATTCAGTAGGTGTTGTTTCCTTTTTAGGCGGTCTTGGGAGCAACACTTTCCTTGAAAGACGGAATTTGCCGGTTTTTTTGTCTACTTCGATCAGTTTTACCTTGATTTCTTCGCCTACTTCCAGTACACCTTCCATATTCTCCAGGCGCTCCCACTTGATTTCGGAGATGTGCAGCAAGCCGTCTTTGCCAGGCATAAATTCCACAAAAGCTCCGAAAGGCATGATGGACTTCACTTTTCCATCGTATACCTGTCCCACTTCGGGAACAGCGACAATGGCTTTGATGCGTTTCATTGCACCGTCCATAGACGCCTGATTGTTGGCGAATACGTTTACAACGCCCTTATTATCAACCTCTTCGATCACAACTGTAGCGCCGGTAGTGTTCTGAATATCTTGAACAATCTTGCCGCCAGGGCCGATAACTGCGCCAATAAGCTCTTTCTCGATGATGACGGTCTGCGCACGGGGTGCGTGGGGCTTGAGGTCGGGACGCGGCGCTGCAAGGGTCTTCTTCATCTCATTCAGGATGTGCAGGCGGCCTTCTTTTGCCTGAAGCAGTGCTTCTTTTAAAACGTCGTAGGTAAGGCCGTCTACTTTAAGGTCCATCTGGCATGCCGTGATACCTTTTTCAGTGCCGGTCACTTTAAAGTCCATATCGCCCAGGTGATCTTCATCACCGAGGATATCGGAAAGGATGGCGTATTTGCCGGTAGTGCTGTCTGAGATCATACCCATAGCGATGCCGGAAACAGGTCCTTTGATAGGAACACCGGCGTCCATAAGGGCCAGCGCGCCTGCGCATACGGTAGCCATAGATGACGAGCCGTTAGACTCGAGGATATCGGATACAACCCTGATGGTATACGGGTTATCGGCATCGGCAGGCACTACCTGCTTCAGCGCCCTGAGGGCCAGGTTACCGTGACCTACTTCCCTTCTGCCGGGGCCTCTGTTGGGTTTCACTTCGCCGGTTGAAAAACCAGGGAAGTTGTAATGGAGGATGAACTTGTTGGAGCCTTCGATCATGGCGCCATCGATCATCTGCTCATCCAGCTTGGTTCCGAGGGTAACGGTGGTCAGCGATTGTGTTTCGCCGCGGGTGAAGATAGCCGAACCGTGGGGTGACGGCAGGTAATCTACTTCAGACCAGATTGACCTGATCTCGGTGGTCTTGCGGCCGTCGAGCCTTACGCCTTCATTGAGCACAAGGTTACGGGCGGCTTTCTTCTGAATATCGTGGTAGTAATGCTTCACCAGATCCTTATCGATGGTAGAATCTTCAGGCAGTGAAGCGATGTAGTCGTCAATGATCTTGGCGAAACCTTCTGCCCTCAGGCTTTTGTTGGCGGTCTTCAGGGCGGCGTGGCCGTAGGTTTTATCGTACAGTAATTTCCAGAGCTCTGCTTTCAGATTTTCGTCATGGGTCTCGTGGCTGTAGGTACGCTTTTGCGTCTTACCTGCTGCCTGCGCGAACTCGATCTGAATGCGGCACTGATCTTTGATGGCTTCGTGGGCGGTTTTCAGCGCCTCGAGCATATCGTCTTCGCTTACTTCCTTCATCTCGCCTTCTACCATCAGGATGTTCTCGATGGAAGCTGCCACGATGAGGTCTATGTCGGCCTTGGCCTTGTCAGCCATGGTGGGGTTGATCACAAATTTACCGTCGACGCGGGCCACCCTTACTTCGGAGATGGGGCCGTTGAACGGGATGTCTGAAACAGCGAGTGCAGATGATGCTGCGAAAGCCGCCAGTGCATCGGGCACTGCGTTCTCGTCGCCGGAGATCAGGTAGATCATCACCTGGGTTTCTGCGTGGTAATCGTCCGGGAACAAGGGGCGGATGGCGCGGTCAACAAGACGGCTGATTAAGATCTCGTAGTCGGACAGTTTGCTTTCGCGTTTTAAGAAGCCTCCGGGGATCTTTCCGGTGGAAGCGAATTTTTCCTGGTAATCAACGGAAAGGGGAAGGAAGTCGGCTCCTTCAACGGGCTCATGTGCAGAAACGACGGTGGCGAGCAACATGGTATTGCCCATGCGGAGTACAACAGATCCATCGGCCTGGCGTGCGAGCTTGCCGGTCTCGATGGTTATTTCGCGGCCATCAGGCAGCTTACAGGTTTTTGAAATAACGGTTGGTTTCATATAAAATAGATATTGGGCAAAAAGACCCTGGCGGGGCTTAGTACCCGGAATAAAATGTAAAAAGGGAACCCTTTGGTTTGGTTCCCTGTGGAAGCTATTTTCTTAAATCGAGGTCTGATAACACAGATCTGTAGCGCTCAATGTTGGTCTTCTGAAGGTAATTGAGCAGCTTTTTGCGTTTTCCTACCAGCTTCATGAGGCCTTGCTGGGTAGAAAAGTCTTTCTTGTTCGCTTTTAAGTGCTCAGTTAAGTGATTGATCCTGTGGGTAAAGAGTGCAATTTGTGATTCCGCTGAGCCGGTCTCTTCTTTCTTCTTTCCGAAACCGTGCTTTTTAAACAGATCCTGCTTGATTTCTGTAGTTAAATACATCGCAAATTAGTTTTTTCCTTTTTTCAAGGGGCAAAGGTATCTAAAATCCTTTAAAACACCAAATTTTTCAAGATTTTAGGATGCAGTGCGGGTTTGCATTCTGCGCCGGGCCTTGATCCATTGCTTCGCACGGTCGAGCACAACCCTGTAGAAATCAGCATCAAACAAGCGGGCGTCCACACGTGCCTGCCGCAGAAAAATGGTACCAATAAATAACAGGATCAGGTCTGCCGCCCACACCCCTATCCACGGAGAAACGGCATTCTGCTTGGCCAGCTTTTCACCCTGCATGCTAAGCAGATAATACACAATAAAAAACAAGATGGATACCAGGAAAGGCACCCCGAGGCCTCCCCGCTTGATGATGGCACCCAACGGCGCTCCGATCAGGAACATGGCGATACAGGCCATCGAGCTCGCCAGGATCTTGTGCCACTGGATCTCAAAGACAGTCAGCTCAGTATCATAAGTATCCACCGATACATTGATGTTCTCCACCTGGCTTTTCACCTGCCGTGCCATATTGGTAGCAGCCTGCACAGAGGCCAGCTGCGGCTTCAGGGAAAAGAAACTGTCAAGCTTTGCCAGGATAATTGAATCCGCCTTGTAGCGTACGAGGCTTGTAGAATCACGTTGGATCTTTTTTGTGGCGATGCCGTCTTGCGACTTCATGGAATACTGCAGCGCCAGCAATCTTCTGACGTTGGACAGGGCCTTGGGCAGCTCCGGAGCTTTCTGAACCACTGTTGCCTGGGGAACCGGATTTACCGGAGTGGTTGCGGCGGGGATCTCACTTCTGCC
Source organism: Chryseosolibacter histidinae (assembly GCF_018598225.1). Lineage (GTDB taxonomy): Bacteria > Bacteroidota > Bacteroidia > Cytophagales > Cyclobacteriaceae > Chryseosolibacter > Chryseosolibacter histidini. Next base: position 76,422 of record NZ_JAHESF010000006.1, read on the forward strand.
ATCGGCGTGTGCCTGGGCCTTCTCCTCGTGCTGGTATTTCAAGACATTAAGCGAGTCTCTTTTTTTCCGGAATGACTCAAGGTGCGGCGGCAGTGGCAGCGACTCCCGTTTTCTGAAATAGTTGAAATAGGTTGGCCTGTAGGTGTAATAGTTAAGGTGTTGCTGGTCGATCTCCGTGTTGATAGAATCGATGTCGTGATCCAGCTCGCCCATGTTGCGCATGATACGATTGCTTTCAAACCACTTCTTGTCTGTTCTTTTGAGGTCGTAAGACGAAAGATCGAAAACCACTTCGGTCTTTGAAAACTTGCTGCGGGTCAGCGATTCGGGTGACGCGTTCCGGTTGCCGGTTAGCTCGCGCTCGTCGCTGGCGCCTTCAGTATAATTGTAACCATTAAAAAGCTCGAACTTCAGGTAACGCTCGTTGAGGATGGTGGACATCCGGCCGGAGTCGGCTACGGTAACCTCTTTGTTGCCATCGTTCTTGCGATGATCGTAGACGATGATCTCCTTCAGCGCGTCTTCGTCTTCCGGAAATTTTTTGTTCACCTTGATGCTGATGTCAGGGATGCCGTTGTAAAATGTTCCTTCGCGGAGATCGAGCGCCGGCTTCTTTTGTTTGATATCGTACAGCAGGCTGTAGGCTTCCAGCGCTGCTTTGGGCACCAGATAGTTGTTGACATAAAAGGCTAATCCGGTCAGCATCAGCACAAAGAAGAATATCGGCTGCAGGGCGCGCAGCAAGGAGATACCCGCGCTTTTGATGGCGGTCAGCTCAAAATGCTCTCCCAGGTTACCGAAAGTAATAAGCGACGATAGCAGCATGGCCAGGGGCATGGCTACCGGGGTCATAAAAATGGCAAAATAGAACAGCAGCTGTCCTACCACATCCCATCCCAACCCTTTGCCGATGATGTCATCAAAATACTTGAGCATGTGCTGCATCAGCAAAATGAAAACCACGACCAGGAAGGTAAGGATAAAAGGACCTATAAAAGACTTTAATATTAGTTTATCGATTTTCTTCATGCGATCACCGCTGCGTCGGCTCCAAACAATACGGTTCAGGGGGCCAAATTACTCAAAAATGAGACAGCTCGCAGTATTAAAAAGTTTCAAGTTTCAAGTTTCAGGTTTCAAGCTGCTTCGATCGGAATCGGGCTTCGCTCAACTTTAAACCTTAAACTTTAAACTTTAAACTTTTAAATTTTAAACCCGACAGCCGGTGCGTGATCGTCTTGAATAGTGTATTATAGAAATCGGCTTCGAACAGGCGCCCGTCGTTGCGGGCCTGGCGCAGAAAGATAAAGCCGGTGATCGTGAGAATGATATTGGCACCCCAGGCGCCCGGAGTAACGGCCAGAATACCTTCCCGGGCCAGGTCTTCGCCATGCATGCCCAGCAGTGTATACACAATGAAGAAAAAAATGGAGACGAGGAACGGCATCCCCAGTCCTCCTCTTTTGATCAGCGCACCCAGCGGCGCTCCGATCAGGAACATTACCAGGCACGCTCCTGCCGTGGCCGGGATCTTTTGCTGCTGCAGCCTGAAAACGGCAAGCCCGGTATGGTAGTCTGCCATCAGCGTGTTGGTGTCCTGCAGGCGGCTTTTTATATCCCTTGCTCTATTGGTTGCCGCCTGAAGAATGGTGAGCGTTGGCCTGGTGGCGAACAGACTGTCTGTCAGAAGGGATTGAGCTCCGGTGGACAATGTCGAGGAATCGTTTCTCATGAAGAAGCTGAAAGCTCCTAACCGGTCCAGGTAGGCATAACGTTTCTGAAGGATCAGGTTTTTCATTGAATCGATATCGCCTGAAAGCTCTTCCATGTTCCGCATGCGGTAATCGGCAGCAAAGAATTTTGTATCAGTACGTTTGATGTCGAAGGATGACAGGTCATACACCATCTCCACTTTCGAGAACTTTCTTCGGCTTAACGGGTCGTGTTCTCTGCGCAGCACTTGATCGTCGGGTGAGATCTCGCTATACTGGTATCCGCTGAACAGCTCAACTTTCAGGTACCGTTCGTTCATGATGGTTGACATCCTGCCGGAGTCGGCTACGGTCACCTCTACCCTTTCATCGGCCTGATGATCATAGAGCACGATGTCTTTGAGCGCTGCGGCATCTTCCGGAAATTTTTTATTCACCTTGATGCTGATGCCAGGAAGGCCGTCGTAAAAGATCCCTTCGCGGATGTCGAGTGCCGGTTTCTTGTGTTTGATGTCGTACAAAAGGCTGTATGCCTGTAACGCCGCATTGGGCACCAGGTAGTTGTTGGCATACAGGGCCGCAGCGGTGAGGGCCAGCACGAGAAAGAATATTGGCCGGAGCACCCTGACCAGCGAGATACCGGTGCTCTTGATGGCGGTGAGCTCGAAGTGTTCGGCCAGGTTGCCGAAGGTCATCAGGGAAGCGAGCAGGATGGCGAGAGGCATGGCTGACGGTATCATCAGCACGGCAAAGTGCCCGAGAAATTGCATGAGCACTTCCAGCCCCAGGTCTTTTCCGATGATGTCGTCGAAGTAATAGAGCATGTGGCGCGTGAGCAATATAAAGACCACTACAAGGAAGGTGAGAATGAGCGGGCTGATGAAAGCGCGCAGGATCAGCTTGTCTATTTTTCTCATGCAGGATTTACGCAGGTAAAGCTGAGCGGGTGAGAATCAAAAATGGAGCCAGATTGAAAAAGAAGTCAGGAGCCAGGAGTAAGGAGTCAGAAGGTGTCGATCCCTAAAATTGGTTGACCGTTTTATACTAACCAATTACCATTGGGCAAACATGAACCTGAGGTTCTGTTTCTGGGTTAAAATCAGGGCGGCTCAATGCCGCTCTGATTTTAGGATTACCTTCGGTGTAAACAATCACCTTCGGTCTGTTCTGGGTGCTTAAATCTAACAATTGATTTTCAAACTGCCTTGGGGTTTGTTTTTGTGGCAGGTGACGATGGATCCTTTTTTCGTTATAGTGTGCTACCGCCCGGTCTAGTTCTTTTTTGAGCTCTGTCAGAGACCGGATTGTTTTCCTTTTAAGGTATTCATTTTTGATGGTACCATTTATCCTTTCGGCGTAGGCATTTTCTTGAGCGATTAGTCCCATGCTCAAGTACATGCCGTGGTTTCGAAGAATGTCGCGATATCGATTATCCACAAACTGACTTCCGCGATCGGAGTGATGGATTAGCCCATGGACTTGTGTAGCTTCTGTTAAAGCCATTCGAAGCGCCTTTAAGTTCGCCTCTGCTCTCATGTGATCACTGGCCTGGTACCCGCGTATAACTTTGGTGTAGATGTCTATGATAAATACAATGTAGTAGAAGGTCCCACCTATATTATAATAGGTAATATCGGTTTGCCACACTCGGTTCTTATCCCACACAAGTAATCCTTCAATCAGATTGGGATATCGTAAAACAGTTGGAATGGTGGTTTTAATGAAGTTGCGTTGTTTCTTCACCCGGTATCCTAGTCCCATAAACACATCAATGAATTTATCCCGGCCAAGCCAGGAGGGCTTTAACGTGTCATAAAGCTTTTCCAAACCACAGCCAGGGTGATCATCCCGAACTTCGTCAACGAGTATCTGCAATTCTGCCAGGCGATCGCTCCAGTCTTGCTGGCGATGATTGTATTTGTGGACGGCCTGTTTGCTAACCCCACCAATTTGATAAACTACGTTCATAGAAAAACCTATGCTTTTGATGTTTTCTCTGAACCAGTCGATGGTGGGGTATCTAAGTTTTTTTGATATCGATACCGTACTGAGATTTGGCTAGCTCGATCATCTTCTCTAGAAAATCGATATTGAGCTGCTTCTGACCAACGATACGCTCAAGCTCTGAAATCCGTTTTTGCAGCTCTTTTAACTTCTCCTTACTGCTGTCTGCCATCTCTACCACTTTGATCCTACGCTTATTATACGTAGAAAATTTATAAATCCAGCGATAAATTAATACCGGCTGGATATGGTAAAGTTGAGACATTTCTTGAACCGAAAACTGGCCCGTCTCATAATCTCTTACACAGGATTTTTTAAAATCCTCTGAAAATACTCGGCAGCTTTTTACTGTAATTTTCCTTGTCATAAGTTAACCGTTTATGGTCAACCTATTTCAGGGACGGACAAGGGCTGACGTTTTCGGATAGAGTAATGAGGCCAGGGTGCGGGCTTCGAAGGAGTGATAAGACGGAGAAACCTTTAGAAGTATTAGCCGCCTACGGTTTTACGGAGGGCTTCTACGAGGCCGTGCCAGAGGTCGTCGAGCTCTTTCATGTCGTCGAAGTCGGAATAGTCGATGACCTTGAGAAAAACGGACTGGGTAAGCTCGTTGAATTCCAGGCGAAGCTCGAAGTATGAAGGATCTTTTTCATCTGCGCCGTTCTCGGGCAGGAATTCGAAGCGTGCAAAATGGTTGGTGCGGTGTGCGATGAGGCGGGCTTTGTGCTCTTCGTTATCCCAATAGAAAGTAAAGACCTTGCTTTGATTGTTGATCTTCACATCATCGGCAAACCATTCCGCAAGTCCGCTGGCAGTCTGAATGTATGGATACAGCATCTTGATGGAGGCATGCACTTCATAATCTGCCGTAAACAATTTTTTCCTTGCCATCTGCGCCGTTGCCATATGTATTGGACTTACGAATTGAATTTATAGGATTTTCTTCATTATGACAAAAGATTGTGAGGATGAAAATAAAGAAAAAATACAGAAATTCAGAAGAACTGCACATTTCTTCGGCACGCCGGATGATGTTGGATGCCAATGACCTGAACCGGGGTAAATGCGTCAGTGCAAAGATGTGTGGTAGCGGCTGTTGCGACGTTTGCAACTTATTTCAATTGCCTGGGGGTTATCCCGTATTTCTTCTTGAAGGCCATGCTGAAATGTTGAACGGAGGAATAACCGAGTTGCTGGGCAATCTCGCTCATGGATTTTTTCTTTTCGCGCAGATCTGTTTTCGCCAGCTCGAGCCTGGTGTCGGATAAGTAGCCGAACACGGTGGTCTTGAACATTTCCTTAAAACCCTGCTTGAGCTTGAACTCGTTGATGCCGGTGACTTTTGCGAGCTCGGAGATGCTGGGCGGTGTATCGAGATGCTTCACCAGGTAATCACGCGCATACAGGATCCGTTCTTTATCACGATCTGTTTTAGCGTGCACATTTCTGGTGACCAGTGTTTGATTAAATGCTTCTGCCTGCATCACCAGGATCTCGATAGCTTTGGAAAGCAGGAACATCTTTTTCAGATCATCCTTATACCTGCAGCTCACCACCGCCTGGATCGCCTGCTGCATCGGCAGGTCGATCACGAGGTTCTGATCAGACAATGCCACCGATTTTCCGGCCAGCACTTTTTCACCAAAACGTTTCAGCACATCATTGGCATCTTCCGTGAGACGGAGAAATGCATCTCTTGTGAACTGGATCATGAACATGTTCGTGTAGAGATTCTCATTTCTCATGATGCCCGAGGTGCCATCGCCATAGATCATGTTATGCTGCTGCGGGCCAAAGATGAGGTCGCCGCCACTGAAATTTGACCGCAGTGTGGTTTTACCCCTCAGGTTAAAGTGAAGGTGCACAATATCCAGGTCTCCCTGCCACGCCATCTCCACGCATTCGCGGTAATGAAATTTGCCATGGCTCATCCGGATGCCGTCAAAGATCCATTGTGTCATGGTGGCATCTGCAATAAAGGGCAGCTCGGGCGTGATGGTGAACTCCTGCAACTTTTTGCTATCGAAGTCCTTTTCCGATTGCTCGTTGCGGTATACAACCTTGCTGTCTGCCGCGCTCCTTACCTCAAAGCCCATTTTACTTCTGATTCTATAAATTTTGCTCCCGCAGATATAAAAGCTTTGGCAGCTTCCGCCTGCAACTTTGCACAAAGTTAAAATTAAATCCCGATGGAAATTTCAAAAAAAGTCCTGGCCGACCAGGCGTTGTTAGTTACTACGGCGATCTACCTGCTGATCAACGGCGCAGGAATATGGGAAGAGGCGAACATTATTCCGTTGTGGACCGCTGCCCCACCCGCTTCGCTGCACATCTTTCAGGGCGACTACGGACTGCGTTACAAAAACTTCTGGATCATCGCGCATAGCGTACACGAGATCTTTTTTATCCTGGCCATCGTGCTGAACTGGAACGTCAGCGGCAGGAGAAATCCCCTGCTCATCATTTTCGGTGTTCATGCTGCCGTCAGGGTCTGGACCATTCTCTATTTCGCGCCCGTGCTCATGGAATTCTGGGAATATCCTATCGGCGATACCATCGATCCATTGTTGAAAACAAAAGCAGATGCCTGGGCATTCCGGAGTCACATCAGAAGCGCGGCGTTCCTGCTGTTGTCGTTTGCCATGATCCCGCTGAACAAAAGTTACTTCATCAAAACAATCAAAGCATGAAACGCACACATGCCATCATTATCGGTGCCGGAATAGCAGGCCCAACCATGGCTTTATTCCTGAAGAAGGCCGGCATCACGGCTGCCATTTATGAAGCTTATGGAGATCTGAGTGATATCGGCGGGCCGCTCAACATCGCACCTAACGGGATGCATATACTGCATGCGCTGGGACTTGCACAACAGGTGATGGATCACGGAGCGGTGATCGATACAAACACGTTCCTGAACGCGAAAGGAAAATGCATCGCCTCTTTCGTCAACGCCGACGCCCGTAAATTCGGTTTTGCCACGGTGTCGATACCCCGGGCGGAGCTGCACCGGATACTCGTTGATGCCGCGCAGGAACAAGGTATTCCTATCCACTATGGCAAGAAGCTGAAAAACATCCGCGACCGCGAAGGGCAACCTGTTATCGCCGCATTTGAAGACGGAACCACAGCAGCAGGTGATCTTTTGATCGGCGCTGATGGCATCAATTCATTTACACGCAGCCTCGTGTTGCCTGAAAGCCCCTCGCCTGAATTCACGGGTGTTATCGGTATCGGCGGATTTACCGATGCCAGCGCGGCAGAAGGATCCGGATTGCTGGCACCTAACGTGATGTATATGAGCTTCGGCCCCGGTGAGTTCTTCGGGTTCAGCAGGATCTGCCCGGGGAATGCAAGCGCTATCGGCTGGTGGGTCAATCTTCCGGTCGACCGCGAAGTGCCCAAAGAAGAGATCAGGAATGTATCGCTGGAAAAGATGAAGGCTGACCTGCTGATCCGTTTTAAGGGCTGGCATGCGCCTGTCGAAAATATCATCCGTAATACCAATACGCTCATGATGCACAACATCCAGGACCTTCACAACGTCAGGCGGTGGCATAAGGGAAGGGTGATCCTGATTGGCGATGCTGCTCATGCCATGGCGCCACATGCAGGCCAGGGTGCGTCCACTTCTATGGAAGATGCCATGTTGCTCGCAAAACTACTCCGTGATCCGCATGGAAATTATGGGCAGGTATTTGAGGACTTTCAACTCGCGCGGCAAGACAGGGTGAGCAGCATCATCGAGCAGGCACGCAAGTATGGCAACTCTAAAAAGATATTGTCGCCAGTAGCCGTAGCGTTCAGGGATCTCTTCATGCGGGTGTTCATGAGGCTTTTTGGCCCACGACTCAATGCCAGGGTCTACGCTTACAGGATCCACTGGAATGAATGACGATCCAGTGCAAAAAGAAAAAGCCGCCCGGCTACAAACCTGGCAGCTTTTCATCTGTTGAAGCTCGTTTCGCCTGAGTCGTCACGGGTTTACGGTGACCACCACACTGCTGCCGGCGGTATGCCCGCCGGTGATGCCAGTGATCTGAAAAGTGATCTGGCTCGCGGAAGTTTGTGAATGCGTAAGGGTGAAAGTGCCAACCAGGATCTGTCCACTGGTCTGGCATTCTGCATCCGGGTCGTTGATGCATTCCGGGATGGTGGGGTTCACTGGAAGCGAAGGTGTGGCGCTGACAAAGGTGCTGGTTTTGTTAACGGTGATCGTTCCGGCTTTGGGGCAGCCTCCGGCCTGATAAACGGCATAGATGCTTACCTGGCCGCCGTTGCTCACCGTTGCCGCGCTGGCGCTAAGATTCCATTGCCCTGCTGTACACGACGGCGGATCTCCGGGCTGAGCCAGGGCTGCTGAAACGCTGAAAACAACCAGGGCGATCACTGCCCCGGCGCAAAAGGTCGACTTTTTTTTCATAGCGAGTTTTTGTTTAAGTATTTCAGGGAAGGTAATGAGCGCGCGGTAGCGGCTGCTTACGTTTGGCGGAATTTATTTGTGTATACCCATACCGATACTCCCTGTGAATACTCCTTTTTGACTACGTACACTAAAAACAAAACGACGCGCTTGTCATCGCCTATACCTTCCTATGGGATTGGTATCAAACAAAAAAGACCACGCACGGGGTGGTCTTTCCTGATAGAAGTATTTTTTTTAGTTCTTACCTCGCTGCAACGGCTGACATGAGGATGGGATAGACTATGAGAAATATTCCTGAACCGTGATTCCAGATATCGGCGGTCCACATTACTTTCTCATTTTTATCTAATGCTGCCAATACCAGGTGTTCCTGGCCTTGCTCATCCAGTCCTTTGGCGATGTAAACACCGGTGGCGCCGGGTTGAGACAACAGGTTCTCAAATACCTTTTTACCGTAGAGATGGCCACCCAGCTCGTTTTTCTTTTGTACCTGCTGGAATTTTTCGATCATGGGGCGCGCCATCAGATCGTCCAGCACATAGCCTGCAGATTGTTCGTTACCGGTAACTGTGAGAACGGCCTTCGAATCTTTGAGCATGGCGCCGTTTTCGGTTGCGGCTTTCAGGATAAGCCTTTCGTTACCTTCGTTATCCAACCCTTTGATCAGGTAAACTCCGCTCGCATCGGCGGTGCGGAACACTTCCTGGATCATGTCGGCGCTACAACGGTGCACTGATGTGATGTTGAACTGTTTCCGGTAGTTATTGATCCATTGCTCTCCGGTTTCCCTGGAGATCCGGGCGCCCAGGCTGGAGACAGCTGTGGTTTGTGCATACGTCAGGCTACCCGCCATCACCATGATGAGGGCAACCAATGGTCTAAGGTTTCGCATAGGGTTTTAAATTAGTTTACTCAATATAATAATTTTTAATTAATAACAAGTTCTCCCGTAATGTTTGGCATGCTCAATCCGGGAAGGTAGCCCGGTATGCTTGAAATTTGAATTAGCACAAATATGTGAGGGGTTTTGATGATTGTTTTCTCAATTTTGCAAGGACGTTAGATTGAGCTATACAAATGTTATCTGCCCAGCGTAGCTTCATTCAATCAATTGATCTATGAAAGTCAATGTGGCCATTATTACACTGCTGCTTGTCTCGTGTTATTCCATTACATGTAATTCTAATAATTTCCCTGATCACGGGAAAGATGGCAGGATCCCGAGCGCGAGATTTAAAGCAAAAGTGATACTGTTAGATGGCAAGCTTGTTACTGGCTACTTTGTTAAGATAGCTGATGATTCGGTGCACCTGTTTGATCGGAGGGCAAATGATATAACCCGGATTCCGGTCGTTGACATCCAGACGATCAAATTGAGAAGGAAAGGAGCGATCTGGAAGGGCACTGTGATCGGAGTAGTTACGGGATTAACTGCCGGGATTGTGTTAACGTCGGCCTCTTTAAAAGATGATAGTGATGTGCGTGGAGAAGAGAACGATGGGTTTGCCTATGTGATCGGAGCTGTTGTGGGTTATGCCTATGGCGGATTAGGAGGTATGTTCATAGGCATGCATCAAAAGAAATTCAACATAAACGGGCATCTTCAGATAAGAGACTGAAAAGGCTGCAAAGATTCAACGCTGAAGCTTCCCGGTAACAAATACCAAACCGCAGAGCCGCTCTCCTAAATGCTCTGCGGTTAATATCTCGCTCAGGCCGGAATGCCTGCTTTCGCCCTCTTCCTTGACTGATAGAACTTACCTGCCAGCCATGAGATGGGCAATGCTATTACTACGAGACTCCATGCGTACCATGCCGGCCCCAGATTCATATCTGCTGTGATGATCGCACCTGCCGCGCTGAGGATCGTGCCGAGCCCACCCAGGATAAGCGAATGCTTCATCGGGTCCTTCGGTGCCAGCAGGGACGTAATGTAGCAGCCTGCAAGACTGAATGCCGCGCGGTACAGGATCACAAAAAGAATAAGTCCAGTGCTCACGTAAAGGTGGCCCTTCGGAAGTACACCGATGGCCTCGAGAATTGCATCTGTAGCGCTATGGGTTATTCCAATGAAGATGAAGCCTGCAAGCGCGGCGCCGATACTTTTGAGTGTGTTCATAGTAGTAGATGTTTGGTTTGTTGATGTAACAAAGGTAACGCGGCGATGCGTGTGAGAAGGGGTATGAAAGCGAAAAAGAAGGAGGGCGAATGCGGCAATCAATCCTCCTTTCCCGTCTATCCTGTGATTAACGCGTGTTTGCTTTGAGAAACTTCTGAGAAGTCTTCGTAAAAGTGATACCTGAAGCAGATAAAAGAAATGAAAAGTTTAACAACAAGAACCGGAGACTATCGGAATTAACCTACCCCCTCCAATTTTGATCCGACTGATCTATCTTTAGTATTGTTCTTAGTTTACTTGTCATGTACTTCTGTTATGTAGACGAAAGCGGAGATGCTGGACAGTTTGATCCCGGACAACCGGATAAAACCGGGTCTCCTTATTTTATTCTGGCCGGACTGATTGTTGGCGCCTCGAAATGGAAGGTAGCGTTGGACACGTTGAAGTCATTTAGAAAGAAAATCGCACGGGAAGATTTCCTACCCTTCGACGTCGAGTTCCATTGTGCTGAGATGATAGACCCTCGCAGGATAAAAGCATTTACATCGATAAGTACCGAGAATCGATGGAAGTTGATAGACCAGTTTGCAGAAACAATCGGTCAGCATAGTTCATTCAGGATTGTGACGGTTGTTATAGACAAAGCAACCAGCAGCCTTACCTCAGACGAATACCTGGTAACATCCATGACGAAGCTCTACCAGGCTTATGATGAGTTCTTGAAGCAAGAGAGAGAAAACGGCATGGTGTTCTTTGATCGCTCCAATGAAAGGCATATTAACACGCACGCGAGGAAATTACTGGGTACAGGAGCAAGTGGAGAGACGATCCAGGGAGTTCGAATCGGGTGCATCATTGAAGACCCCATATTTCGGGTTTCCGCGGACTCAATCTTCATTCAATCGACAGATGTTATAGCCTATACATTGAAAGAAAAGTTGTTCTCCAGAGGATCCAGAAGAAAGTATAATGCTGACAGGATTTTTGACAGAAGAATAGCAGGCGCTTTATATTATTCGTCGATTGCTGACGAAGACGGGATTATCCGTATATAAATAAAAAACCCCGGTTACGAACCGGGGATTTTGTCCAGGCCAGCCAGAACCGTACAGTTCTTTAGGTCCGGAATATTTTTGCCGAATAAAACGAATTCAGCAGAAAGTATCTATTACACGATGTAAAGATATGAGATTATTAACGATAATACTACATCGGAGTTCCCAACTGTTGAATTTTTTTTGGGCCTCTCAGGGATTCAATCTTCATTCAATAACGTTAATCTGCAATGGCCTGGTAGATCAATGCTCTCAGTTTAGCCTGATCGTCGAGACCATTGGTGGGAATAAGCTGCTTGAAATAAACCACTACCAGATCTTCTTTCGGATCTACCCAATACGTGGAGCCGTATGCACCTCCCCAACCGTATTCCCCCACGGAGCCGGGTGTTCCTCTTTCACCGAGATCCTGGCAAACAGAAAAGCCCAGTCCGAATCCCTCTCCTGCCCTGAAATTGATCTTTGCGGTATGGCTCACCGTCATGAGCTCAACTGTTTTACGGGAAAGGATACGTTTGCCGTTGGCCACGCCTCCGTTGAGGAACATCTGAAGAAACTTCGCATAGTCTGTAGCGGTAGACAACAAGCCGGCGCCGCCTGAAAAACTTTTTCGCGGACCTTTCACGTAAGCACCCTGGCTGACCATCGTTCCTGCATCAGGAGCACGCTCCATTGGTTTATCTGCAAACGCTGAATACACGGTAGCGAGGCGGGCTGTTTTATTTTCGGGCAGATAGAAGTACGTGTCTTTCATGCCGAGCGGTGTGAATATTCTTGTGGTAAGGAATTCGTCCAGGGGTTTGCCGGATGCTTTTTCAACCACAACGCCCAGGATATCTGTGTTATAACCGTATACATATTTCTCTCCGGGATGAGCGTCCATGGGCAACGCGGCGAGTCTTGCTATCGTGGCAGCGATTGGTTCATCTCTGTCGGCGAAGTACCATCCCTGAATGCCGGCTTCTTTCCATTTATCAGCAGCAACGCCACTGCCATATCCAATGCCTGCGGTGTGGGTTAACAGGTCGCGAATGGTAATGGCACGTTTGGCTTTCACAACATTATATCCACCACCTTCTTTAGGCTCTGCAACGGTGGTTTCCTTAAATTCGGGTATGTATTTGCTAACCGGATCTGCGATGAGGAGCTTCCCTTCTTCCTGAAGCATCATGATGGCGGTGCTGACCAACGCTTTCGATTGTGATGCGATCCTGAAGATAGCGTCGTTCTGCATGGCCGCGCCAGACTCGATGTCCTTCTTCCCGAAGGCATTGAAGTAAGCGACCTTTCCGTGTCTCGCGATGAGGATCACACTGCCCGCCATTTTTTTATCATCTGCATAGGCCTGAAATACATTCGTGAGACGCTGAAGTCTTTCTGAAGACAGGCCTACAGCTTCGGGTTTGGCTACAGGTAGCTCCTGCGCCAGAGATGCCGTGGCGCTCCAAAGAAAAAGAAGAAAGAAGAGGATACTTTGCTTATAACGGGTAGTCATCATTGGAAATTTGTTTTACGATGTTAGAAAGTTTACTTCAACCATTTGCCTACGCCGGCGGCAGGTTGCTGAATATCAATGATACAAAATATGCTTAACTGATGAAAGGAGGTGTCATTAAATATGACACCAGGCAGGCTTTCAGTGATTGGCGAACATGGATTTTTATGCACTGACGAACGGGTTACAACTTACTCACTGCCACCTTTTCAAAAATCACGGTCTTTCCGGACGGATCCTGCGTGTGGGTGCCGCTGTATTGTCGCAAACCGATCGCGCCTGAAGTATACGTGCTATCGGATATAGTGATCTTGGGTGTGTTCATGTCGTCAAGATAAACGGTTATGTTCGGGCCATTGGCCACCACCCGCAGGTTGTAAGGTTTGTTCTTTTGAATATCGGTCTTGACTGTGGCGAGCGAATCCCATGCGTTGTTCATCCTGCCCAGGATGAGCCGGCCATCGGAAGCAATGGCAGCATAGTAACCCTGAAGCGCATCCACGCCCATGGCCGGTGATGATACCCTGAAGAGTACGCCGCCATCGGTGTCGTCGTTCAGCAGGGTGACCGTGGCGTTATAAGTGAAGTCGCTGAACCTGGTGTTTGTGGCTACCGATTTGACACCATTCACATTATAAGACTCTGAAAAGTACTTGCCGTCTTTCTGCTGCCAGCCGCCCCCGAAATTCACCCATTGGTTGGAGGACCCTGTTTCAAAATTATTCGGTGAAGGTATTCGGATAATTTGCTGTTTTGCCGATCAACGGAAAATAGGTGACCCGTATGCGTTGGGCTCCGAACGGAATGAGCGTGACTTCTTCTACGGGCTCAGATGTTTCGGCATACAAAGGTGGCTCCATGGCATGAACACCGTTGGGCGCAAGCGTCCACGCTTTGATCTTCTTTGCCTTCACACGCAATATCACCGGTGTTTTTTCCGGCTCAAAGGGATTACCTGAAACAGGATTTTTTTGAACGGTGATACTTTTTCCGGGTGCCACAGGATCGAGGATCAAACCATAATTCCACGGCTTTGTTGGAAAGACTTCGTACTCACTGAAATCCATTCCGTTGAACCTGTATTCTTTTTTGGGCTTCCACGATTCGTCGAGGTCAAGCGTAAACACCAGCGGACCGCGTTCAATACCCACCGCGTCGTTGACCCATGCAGATGTTTTTATCGTCATCGGCAGCTCCACCGTTACAACATCATTGTTTTTCCAGGTCCTGTCGATCGTATAATATGAACCACGAGACACACCTTTCTGAACAACGCCGTTAACTTTGACTACCGGCTCAAGGCACCATGCGGGTATGCGCAGCTGCAGTGGAAACTTGACTGCTTTTACTGCTGATATTGAGAACGTGATCTGCTCTTCGAAAGGATAGTCTGTTTTTTCGGCAATTGTAACCGGTACACCATCCGCTACTTTGGCGTGTACCGTGCTGGGTGCATACGCGGTAACGGCGAGACCATTTTCTGCAGTGGCCATCCAGCAATACTGCGCATACCTGGGCCATGCCATGTGCATGTTAAAACGACAGCATGGGTAACCAGAATAGGGTCCCGGCAAAACACCGTTACCATAATCCTGGCCGAAGCCGTTGCCACCTTCTTTGCTCTGTACCTGATTGGGCAAAGAATAGTATTGATGCTGATGGAAGTCGGGGCTGATGTTGGCGGGAAGATGGTTGAACGCGATCTTTTCGAGGTCATCGCCAATGCGTGCATCGCCAAGGATCTGTGTAGCCAGCTCGTTGCAGTACATTCGCTCAGCGGTAGCACAAAGCTCCACACCTTGTATGGAGGCGTTACCTGCCAGAAATTCGGAGCACGAATTCATGCCTGTGATCTGTGTATGGTAGGCGCTCAGGTTCTGAATGCCTTTGATGAATGCGTCCCTGTCCTTCGCGTTTTTGGTGAGCTGGTAGAACACGGGGCCGTATTTATAAGCCTGCGCTACATTAACGCCATGCTTCGGAAAAAAGTCGCCATGATAACTGGTGAGAAAAGTGTTATCGGAAAAGATATCGGTATAGTTATACGCCTGGTCTTTGATCTTGCGCGCCAGCTCCAGCAGGAATGCATCGCCGGTGCGGTTATAAAGCCAGAAGATAACGTTTACGTTATCGGCGGCGCGGGCGCGGGCCCATTCTTTGAGCGGCTGTTTGTCCAGCGCAGCGAGCTGATACCGGAAGTATTTTGTAAGGAACGGGATCACCCGGGCGTCGTTCGTGGCGCTTTGGTAGTCGCAAAACATATCGAGCACCGGCATACGGGCCCACCAATCGTTGTTGGTGGTGGGACCAAAATTGCCATCGGTCCGCTGGCTTTGGATGGCCCAATCGATCCATTTTTGTGCGCGCTGCTTGAGCTCGTTGTCATTCAGCGAATACGCCAGCCCTACAAGGCCGCGCAGGTAGTATGGAGGTCGCTCCCAGTCGGAGTCGCGGGCACTGCCCCCCAGCCATGCAGCATCGGATTTGAGCTCGCTGAAGATCTCTTCGGCGTTTCCTGTGAGACCTGTTTTCTGTGCGAGCAATTGTGTGGCCAGCCATCCCTGCGGCTCGATGCTTCCCAGGGGCAGCGCTACAAAAGGTGTGTTTTGTAAGGGGGCTTTGTTGGAAACGTAGTTTGTGTTCTGGACTTGTGCATGGCAGGTAATCGACGAGAGCATCACGATAACAATGACCCGGGCACGCAGCATATCGATAATGGTTTTACGTATAGATATCATCAAGCTATTGCAGGCTAATACGTAAATGTATTTAAGCGCTGGGAATGATACAATATGTGATGTGAGCTGGTGCTTGTGTTGATCGAGCAATACTATCAGTTGAATAATTTAAGCCAGTGCTCAAAATATTCTTCGCGGTTATCAAGGTATGTTACTTTTACCTTTACTGAGAACTCACCCCACCCTATTGCCGAATAACCAAATTGCGTGGCGGCTGCGTTGCACTTGTTCTGAATAGGTTCCTTGAATGTTTTATGCAGCGTGTACTGCACACAGCGGATGCTATTCAAGACGGGCTGGGGTGCGTCAACATAGATTCTCCAATTGAACTTTTTTTTGCCTATATACTTAGAATCATTCTTGATATTCTCTTGCCTGAGCCGGGCCTGGCCCAACAAACCAACGGATATAAACAGGAAGGGAACAAGGACAAAAGATCTTGCAAGCGTGCTCATGAGTTTGCCTTTTTAAATTTGAGGGGATTGGTCACATAGTTAAAGAGATTGATTGCCGAGTTATCGGTTTCTTTGGCAATCCAGGTACGCAAAACACGACCGTCATCAGCCAGCTCCATCAACCGGATCTCGCGGAATTCAGGATCCTGCCGTGCATCGACGGAAGTCAGCTGCAGGTAATCTCCGGGGCCAAGTGAGATGGCGAAACCCACTTTTAATTTCCCACGCTCCATTGTGCCTGTGCATTGAAGCTTATTGATGATCGGAAATTCGCTCTCGGGCTCACCTTCCAGCTCGATGTTTACAAACAACGGGCACTTGCCCATCTCCGTCATGGCGCTGACCATGTCTTTGTAACGCGCCTCATAGAGTTTCTGGCTGATCTCCACTTCACGCATCCTTGCCTCAATCGTATCGAATTTGTTGTAGTAGATGAAGCAGACAGGCCCGTAGAAGGCCAGGCCCACTAAAAAGATAGCCATGAGCGTGGAGATGTTAAACTTGGCGCCCATAATTTCGATGCTCTCCTCCTTTTGATCTTTCAGCGCAGATCTGCGAATAGCGAGGATGGTAATGTACGCTCCGATCAAAATCACAAGCGCGCCAACAACGGGCATATACCACAGAAAAAGAGGGTGAACGGGGTCAGCCGGTAATGTTTCCATAGCGGAGGGGTTAATGGTTAAAATCGTGGTTGAACCTTACTGAGAGATTCCGCGTGGGCTATGGGTCAGATTGACAGACTTGCCTTCGATCCTTCTTCGACAGACAAGTGAGGTGGGTCAGGGAATCTTTACCAAGATAAAGAATTAATCTGAAAGCGCCAATCAAAAAGGACGGCCTGCGTCTTCAGCGCGAGATATGTTCCGGTTACTTATTCAACAGCCTTGCCAGTAATACGGCATGATTATGCTTTTCATCTTTTGCTGCGAACAATAATGTCAGCGCTTTGTGTTGCCCCGCCAACTGGCGCAGCGCTCTCCATGCGGGATTATTTTTCAATTCCAGTTTGTATTTTTTCTGAAACGTTGTCCATTTCTCCGGATCATGATTGAACCACGTTCGCAGCTCGGGTGACGGTGCCACTTCCTTCAACCACAGGTCTATCGCTGCCGATTCTTTTTTGATGCCCCGGGGCCACAAACGGTCTATCAGTATCCGGTATCCGTCTTGGGCAACAGGTGATTCATAAATTCTCTTTATGGAGACAGGCATAAGATCCTTAAGGTAGGCTATTATCGGGAAACCAGCGATGTGATCGAGTGTCTTTGTTTGAAATATTAGTCCAGGCGAGAGCAACGACCACTGTTCGATTTTTCTTACGAGACCTTATCAGTCAGTAAAAAAGCAACCCCCAAAACGGATCGCATTCGAAAGATATTATTTTTGGACTCAATTAAATCGATAAATAATAGAACTTAGTGACATGGGGTTCCGGCACGTCAGCTATTCAGTTCTAAGGCTGATTACCGGATTGGCCCGCGAAGCCCTGATCGATTGGTACGCGGTGGTTGCCAGAACAATGCCCAATGTCACTGCTCCTGTTAGCAGGAAGATCCACCACGTTATTTCCGTCCGGTATGCAAAGCCTTGCAGCCACCGATCCATGTAATGCAGCGCAATGGGCGTAGCGATGGCCAGCGCCAGCAACACCATCCTGATGAGGTCTTTGTTGATCATTACCACGATGGAGACAGACGATGCACCGAGTACTTTGCGAATGCCGATCTCTTTTGTTCTTTGTGCCATCATGAAGGTTACGAGAGCAAACACGCCCAAGCAGGCAATGAACATGGCCAGGGCTGTAAGCCATGAGACCACGCCTTCGAAACGTTCATCTGCGGCATGCAACTCCCTGAACGAGTCGTCCATGAAGCGGTAGGTAAAAGGCCGTTGCGGAACATGCTTCATCCAGATCTTTTCAATATGGCGAATGGTTTCTGGTATGCGGCCTCCGTTTATCCTGATGAATAAGTTAGAGGTGAAGTCGCCCTGAACAAAGAAACTGTTCCGCACCAGGAAAGCGAAGGGTCTGATCGCCTCATGAAAAGACGCGTAATGAAAATCATCAACCACGCCGACCACCGATGCATAGAGCGTGGTGTCGGGACCTCCCTCATTCCAAATAAGTTGCTGGCCAACCGGAGCTTCCAGGCCGAGCTCTTTCACGGCGGTCTGGTTAAGGATGATCGTATTGATGGTATCGGCGGGAAACCGGGACGAGAACTTCCTGCCCATCAGTAACCTGATACCGAGGGCGTCGAGGTATTCGTAATTTATCTGGCAAAAATCGATCAGCCTGTATGGCTGTGCAGGACCGGTCCTGATATTGGTTGTCCAGTGGCCTTTACCGATGATGGCAGTAGAAGCGCCAACGTGAGCAACGGCTGAGAGTTGTTTGATCTCCTGCTCGAGAACCTGCCTGTTGGACAGTCTGTCGGCATTGTGCACGATGATCACCTGTGCCCTTTGGAAGCCGGGATCTTTCCTGGCGATATAGTCCATCTGCCTGACGATGACGATCACGGCGATGGTCAGCCCAATGGAGATGGTAAACTGGAATATGACCAGGCATTTCCGTAGCCATGCCGTCCCTGCGCTTGCTGAAGATGCACCTTTCAACACCTTTACCGGACTGAACGCCGACAGCAGCAATGCGGGATAAAGACCTGCCAGCAGGCCGATGGCAACGGCGAAACCTGTCAGGTATATCCACGGTAAGTCCAGGTGAAGGAGGGCGAACTGTTTTCCGGACAACTGATTGAACGGATGAAGCAAGGCAGCCGTCATCAGGAGAGCCAGCACAAAGGCGATCACTGCGGTCAGTACTGACTCGGTCAGAAACTGGCCAGCCAGTGCGAGACGAGATGCACCCGATGTTTTACGGATGCCCACCTCTTTTGCCCTCTTGAAGCCCTGTGCGGTGGCAAGGTTCACGTAGTTCACGCCCGCGATGATCATGACAAATAACGCGATGATCGTCACCACCTGCAGCACGCCGGCGTCACTGTTCGGCTCGAGCTCACCGTTAAGCGCGGAAGTAAGATGAATGGAAGTGAGGGGTTGGATACCGTAGACGTCACGGGAAGAGGGGCTGTACCTCAGTGCCAGCGACCTCAGCTTTTCTTCTAACTGTGCTGGCGTAGAGAAAGCTTTCACCTTCACATAGGTCAGGTAATTCCGGTTGCCGAGCCACTGCGTGTTGTGCGCAACCTCCAGGGTACGCAGTGGAATAAGCATGTCAAAGTGAAAATGAGCGTTAGCCGGAATGTCTTTGATGACGCCGGTTACATAATAGTCGGCCTGCTCGCTGCTGATCACCTGTCCGATGGGTTCTGCGGTGCCGAAGTACCGGCGCGCGACAGATTCCGCGATTACGATCGATTGAGGATGTTTCAACGCTTTGGCTGGAGTGCCCTTGATAAAAGGAAAAGTAAACACGCTGAACAGATTGCTATCGGCTTCCAGGACCCTGGCCTCCAGGAATTGCTTACCGGCATGGCGCATGGCCATTTCACGGCATGGATAAATGGCTGCCGCCGCCTCTACTTCAGGCAGATCATGGCTCAGGGTGAATGCAATAGCCCGTACCGTTCTGGCCCAGGTCTCCCGCTGGCCGTCGCTGTTGATCTCTGTGCGGATCACTCGGTAGATCCTTTCTGCGTTGTGGTGATACCGGTCGTAACTACGTTCATCACGCACATAAAGCATCGTGAAAATGCAGCACATCATGCCGGTTGCCAGGCCCGTGATGTTGACCAGGTTATTTTGCCACTGATTCTTCAGCGTGCACCACGCCATTTTAAAATAGTTTCGCACCATACCGCTTGTTTCAGGAAAGATTGCCACAAACGCCGGCCAATCCAATTTTACGTGATCATGCGCTGCCTTTTCTTGACGATCTGCAGGGGCGCAGTACGCAATAGTTCCTGAAGCCACAGTCACCAGAGAACAGTGCCTCTATAATTGGGTGCATATTTAAACGGCTATTGATTCATAGGTCGAGACAAATAAGACAAAATGGACAACCCCGGGTGATGCAAACGGAAATACCTTGCAGCGTTCAATAAAATTAAAAATGATATGAAACTGTTACTTTTTACCCTGGCCATAAGCATGGGTGTGATCAATCATTCTCTGGCGCAAGAAGAGCCGGAGACATTACTCGGCACGGCAGCGAAGCAGGAAATGACCTCTTTTTTCTGGGGACCGGAATTCAGACTCCACTTTCACGGCTCCCGGATGCGGGAGGCGGCATCTCCATTGCTGGGTGGAAAACTCGGCCTGATCGTCAACAGGAATGTGATCTTGGGTGTAGGCGGATGGGGCAAAATTTCACGCACCACATTTCATGGTCATTACATAGACACTGACGATGGAAAAGTGATCGATAACCCCAACCAGAAAATGGCGGTGGGCTATGGATACGGTGGATTTATTGCTGGTTTTGTTTTTAAATCCAACGATGCGGTGCACCTCACCTTTACTTCCTTGTTCGGCCGCGGCACGAGCAATGAATACATCATCCAGGAGAACGGAAGTCACGGCACCACTTTCAACTCTCCGGGGTTCGGCATCATTGAGCCAACCATCAATGCGGAACTGAACCTGACGCGGCATTTCCGGATGGAAGCAGGACTCGGCTACAGGTGGATCTCAGCTAACAGGTTTGAGCAGCTCACCTCAAGCGACCTGAGCGGCCTCACCGTGCAAATTGCTGTCAAGATCGGGGAATACTGAAAACGAAATGGCATGCAAAAAACAGGATCTTCTGAAGATAGCGGAGGCTCCTGTTTTTTTGAGCTGCGGCAGCCATATTTAAACCCTGCCCGGATCGTTCAATACAAAATCTTTTTACCGGTGTGAAAAAGATCATGATTTTTGTACCTTCCTTCATGGATGGGTGCAGCGCCCTCCGTGATCCATATGGCCAATGCCCCGGGTTTACGTCAGAAAATCATTCACCAGGTCCATCACTTTATCGAAAATAACCTGGATCAGCCGCTTTCAATAAAAGATCTTGCAGACGAAACGTGCCTTTCCTACAGCGGATTCAGGCATTTTTATGAGGAGTCCACGAAAGAGCCGTTCTGGCACTACGTTAAGCGCTACCGCATCGAATATGCGGCAGGATTGCTGCGCCATTCAGATTACTCAAGCACGGCCATCAGCGAGATCGTTGGCTACGCTTCTGGGCAAGCTTTCTCAAAGGCTTTTTCAAATCAGGTGGGAATAAGCCCCACTTGTTTCAGGTCCCTGAAGCTGTTGCCTGCCGACAAAACTATTACCAGCCAGGTGGACGGAGAGATCTTTCAACACCTCCTCGATTTTGGAAAGCTCCATGACGAAGGAGCTTTAAGGATAGAAAAGACCGTAAATAAAACTTACTTCTACCGACGGCAGGAAACTCTTAGCGAGACCGTTGTCATCCAGCTGGCAGGTAGTTTCTTCCGACAGTTTCCCGGCAAAGACCTCATCGTGTCCACCCCAGACATTGTTTGCATCAGTGGCCTGGGAGGGATCAGAATGAACTACGGCTTCATCGGGCACAACCAGGAAAAGCATGAGAATTTCCTTGTCCGGGAGATCAAAGATCAGACCTACCTGGTCTACTCCTATAAGGGGCCGCTCCACCTGATCGGCATGTATGTCTACAAACTAATAGATATCGGCAAAAGAACACAGCAGCTATCCATCCGCAACCACAACAGCCTGGTTGTTATCAACCACCAAACCTCCGCCCTGGAGATATGGATCGCCATTTGACTTTTAAACCCCATGCCTTCTGAGTATTACCGAATCATGCTGGCAATAGTATGACAACGTGCTAAAAATTCTTATTTGACATTTTCAACGCCAGTAATTTTTTATAGGGCTCTATCTACCCTTACCGGATTTGAGTTCCTTCTCTCTTTTCATCGCTTCGAATTTTGTGTTGAATACTTCTTTATGGATCAGTATCCATGGTCTGTACCGAAGCGTGTATCCTTTAGTAGCAAGTTGATTATGCGATAGCAATCGCTTTTCAAGATCGGAGGTATATCCGATGTAGATTTTGTTATGCGATGGGGAGTACAAAACGTAAACGGAGAAGGTCATAGGCGATTACGTGGCGGGATATAAAAACAAAAAAGCAACATCACTGTTGCTTTCTCGTAGCGCGGGGGGGAGTTGAACCCCCGACCTTTGGGTTATGAATCCAACGCTCTAACCGCCTGAGCTACCGCGCCGTTTTTGTTCTTCTTTAAGTCCCTTGATCGAAGCCTAAATCACTGACCTATCGATTTTGGGAGCGCAAACTTACAAACTAAGAATCAAATTTCACAAACTTCTTCCAACATCTGCTCGCCCGGAATCGAAAATATGATCAAAAATACCTGTACCTGGCTATCCATCACTATATTATCTCAACCAACAAGTTCTTTATTTAACTTAAAAGGCTCAACTTCAACCACATAAAAATCCATACTTGCAGGTTCTTTTTGTTATTCTATTTTTGCCTGCCTTAATTTTATATGGAACAGGAAAATATTTCACGCTGGATTGAGCAGATCACAAAGGAGTTCTCCCTGCAACACAAGAACGTTAAAGCAGTGGCAGACTTGTTGACTGAAGGAGCAACCATACCCTTCATTTCGAGGTACCGGAAAGAACTGACCGGCAGTATGGACGAGGTGATGATCGCTAACATCCGCGACAGGCTTGAACAGCTGCGCGAACTTGATAAACGCAGGGAAGCCATCATCAGCTCTATAGAAAAACAGGGCAAACTTACGCCCGAGCTGATGCAGGCTGTAGTAGCCGCCACCTCGCTTGCCGAACTCGAAGACATCTACCTCCCTTACAAACCGAAACGCAAAACCCGCGCTTCGGCCGCCAAAGAGAAAGGTCTCGAGCCGCTGGCACAAAAGATCTTCGACCAGGAGAATTTCAACCTCGAAGAGTTCGCCAAAACGTTCATCGATTCTGAAAAAGGTGTGAACGAACTTCAGGAAGCACTCGAAGGCGCCCGCGATATCATTGCTGAATGGATCAGCGAAAACCAGGAGACCCGCAAGCATGTGCGAGAGCTCTTCTGGAAAGAAGGAGCCGTAGAATCAAAGGTGCTCAAAGGAAAAGAAGCTGAAGGCCAGAAATACAAAGACTACTTCGAATGGAAGGAGCCGATCTCTAAAACTCCCTCCCATCGCCTGCTGGCCCTGCGCCGGGGTGAAAAGGAAGGCATCCTGGCGCTCGACATATTTCCGCCCGAAGAAGATGCGCTGCATGCTATCGAACGACAATTCATTAAAACAGAAAATGCTGCCAGCGAGCAGGTGAGGCTGGCCGCGAAAGACTCATATAAACGTCTGCTGCGGCCGTCGCTCGAGACGGAGATCCGTATGGAAACGAAGATGAGGGCCGATGAAGAAGCGATCAAGGTCTTCGCTTCCAACCTGAAAGAGCTCCTGCTCTCCGCCCCGCTGGGACAAAAGAATGTGCTCGCCCTCGACCCTGGTTTCAGAACGGGTTGCAAGCTGGTGTGCCTTGACCGTCAGGGAAAACTGCTGCACTTTGAAGCGATCTATCCCAACGAGCCGCAACGCGACGTGGCTAAATCGGCCACCATTATTAAAGGACTCGTCCAAAAATATGATATCGAAGCCATCGCCATCGGTAATGGAACGGCAAGCCGTGAAACTGAATCTTTCGTGAAGTCCATCGGCCTGAATAACAAGGTGTTGGTGGTAATGGTGAATGAAAGTGGGGCCTCGGTGTACTCAGCTTCTGAAGTGGCGCGTGAAGAGTTCCCCGATAAGGACGTGACCGTGCGTGGCGCCGTATCCATCGGCAGAAGATTGATGGATCCGCTGGCAGAGCTGGTAAAGATAGACCCGAAGTCGATCGGCGTAGGCCAGTACCAGCACGACGTAGACCAGACCAAGCTGAAGCAGGGTCTTGACGACGTGGTGATGAGCTGCGTGAACTCCGTGGGTGTGGAAGTGAACACTGCCAGCAAGGAGCTCCTCTCCTATGTATCAGGTCTGAGCCCCGCGCTCGCCAAAAATATTGTGGAGTTCAGGAATCAGAATGGTCCTTTCAAAGACCGCGATTCACTCATGAAAGTGCCGCGCCTCGGTGAGAAAGTGTTCGAGCAGGCGGCGGGCTTTTTGCGCATCCACGACTCCAGTAACCCGCTGGATTCCAGTGCGGTTCACCCTGAAAGTTACGCCATCGTTCAACGCATGGCCGCCGACCTCGGCTGCTCTGTGAAAGACCTGATGAGCGGCGCCGAGCTCCGTAAGCAGCTCGACCTCAATAAATATGTTACTGAAAAGGTGGGGCTCCCTACCCTGAACGATATTCTGAGCGAGCTCGAAAAACCGGGACGCGACCCGCGTGAGGTGTTCGAGGTGTTCAGCTTTACCGAGGGTGTCAATTCCATCGGCGACCTAAAGATCGGCATGAAGCTTCCGGGCATTGTTACCAACGTAACCAATTTCGGAGCCTTTGTAGACATCGGCGTTCACCAGGATGGCCTCGTGCACATCAGCCACCTTTCAGACAAGTTTGTCAAAGATCCGAAAGAGGCCGTTACCGTGCAGCAGAAAGTTCAGGTTACCGTGGTTGAAGTCGACGTTCCGCGGAAGCGTATAGGCCTGTCGATGAAGAGCGATCCCTTCGCCCAACCCGGAGAAATGCCGGCCAGGGGTAACAAACCCAAGCAGAAGCCCAAGGAGAAAGAGCAAAGCATGGAAGAAAAGCTTGCCATGCTTGTGAATAAATTCAAAAAGTAATCTTCCACCCAGAGATGACATCCTTTTGAAGGATGTCATCTCTTTTTTTAAAGCCTATGTTACCAAACCACAACCCTTCCGAGACCAGTGCCTGGCAAAAGCTTGAAATGATCTTTTTAACACTTCAGGCAACGCACATGCGTGAGCTTTTCGCCGAAGATCCAGACCGTTTCAAAAAATTCAGTCTTCAGTTCGAAGATATCCTCATCGATTACTCCAAGAACATCATCAATGAAGAGTCGCTGCGGTTGCTGTTGTCACTCGCCAGTGAGGTTGAGCTGCAGAACGCCATCCTGGCCATGTTCCGCGGTGAGGCTATCAACCGTACCGAAAACCGTTCAGTGCTTCATGTGGCGCTGAGAAACCGTTCCAACACCCCGGTGCTGGTAGAGGGTGTGGATGTGATGCCGGAAGTGAACAAGGTGCTCGACCAGGTGAAGAGCTTTTCTGACCGCCTGATCTCCGGCGCCTGGAAGGGTTACACAGGTAAGGCTATCAAGAACATCGTGAACATTGGTATCGGCGGATCGGACCTCGGGCCCTACATGGTGACCGAAGCGCTCCGTCCCTACTGGACCAGCATCACGCCGCATTTTGTCTCTAACGTAGACGGCACACACCTGGCGGAGACGGTGAAGAAGCTCGATCCGGAGACCACGTTGTTTATCATCGCTTCGAAAACATTCACCACCCAGGAGACCATGACCAATGCCGAATCGGCCCGTGCCTGGTTCATGGAGAAGACCGGTGGAAAAGGCGAGGTAGCCAAACATTTTGTGGCGGTATCAACCAATCAGAAAGAAGTTACCAAATTCGGCATCGCCCCCGAGAACATGTTCGTGTTCTGGGATTGGGTTGGCGGACGGTACTCCCTGTGGTCTTCCATCGGTCTGTCGATCGCTGCCACCATTGGCTTCGACAATTTTGTGCAGCTGCTGGAAGGCGCGCATGCCATGGACAACCATTTCAAAAACGAACCTTTCGAAAAAAATGCACCAGTGATCCTGGCCATGCTGGGCATCTGGTATAACAACTTCTTTGGCGCTGCGTCGGAAGCGATCCTTCCTTATGACCAGTACCTGCACCGTTTTGCCGCCTACTTCCAACAGGGTAATATGGAGAGCAACGGAAAGTCGGTTGATCGTGAAGGCAACCCTGTGACCTACCAGACCGGTCCTATCATCTGGGGCGAACCGGGCACCAATGGTCAGCATGCGTTCTACCAGCTCATCCACCAGGGCACAAAATTGATCCCCTGTGATTTCATTGCCCCGGCCATCAGTCATAATCCGCTGAGCGATCATCATGAGAAGCTTCTCTCGAACTATTTCGCGCAGGCCGAGGCTTTGATGAATGGCAAGACCCTCGACGAAGTGGAAACAGAGCTTTCGAAAGCGGGCATGAGCAAAGACGAGATCGCCTTCCATGCACCGTACCGTGTGTTTGAAGGCAACCGTCCCAGCAACAGTATCCTGCTGAAGAAGATAACGCCGCGCGCTTTGGGAAGCCTGATTGCGTTGTACGAGCATAAGATCTTTGTGCAGGGCATTGTATGGAATGTGTTCAGCTTTGATCAGTGGGGTGTTGAGCTCGGAAAAGTACTGGCCAAAAAGATCCTGCCGGAACTCACCAGCGGCGGCGAAGTGAGCTCCCATGACGCGTCTACAAACGGCCTAATCAACTATTTCAAACGTTTGAAATTCAGTTGATTAATTAGATTTGGATAAAGTGAAGGTCATCCCTTATTTTTGATGGATTTTTAAGTTTGATGGAGAATAATATTCGGAAAATTGGAGTGTTTACGTCAGGCGGCGACGCTCCTGGAATGAATGCCGCCATCCGTGCAGTGGTTCGTGCCTGCACTTATTACAAGAAAGATGCTTACGGTATCATGCGTGGTTATGAAGGCATGATCGAAGGAGATCTCGTCAAGCTCGGAGCCCGCTCAGTGGGTAATATTATTCAACGCGGCGGCACGATTCTGAAGTCGGCCCGCAGTGAAGAATTCCGCACGGCAGAAGGAAGGAAGAAAGCCTACGAGAACCTGAAGGCTGAAGGCATCGAAGCCCTGGTAGCCATCGGCGGCGACGGCACTTTCACCGGACTGCACAAGTTCTATGAGGAATACAGGGTGCCTTCGGTATGCATTCCGGGTACAATCGATAACGACCTGCCTGGTACCGACTACACCATCGGTTATGATACGGCAACCAATACGGCAGTTGAAGCCATCGACAGGATCCGCGACACGGCCCTCTCCCACAACCGGCTTTTCTTTGTGGAAGTAATGGGACGTAATTCCGGATACATCGCCATCAACAGCGGCATTGCCGGCGGTGCCACGGGCATCGTGATCCCCGAGGAGAACATGAGCTTCGACCAGCTTTACAACCTGCTGGGTGCTGATAAGGAGACTTCCAAAAAATCGAACCTGATCGTTGTTGCCGAAGGATCCAAGATAGGCGATGCCAATACGCTGGCCCGTAAAGTAGCGGAGCGGTCGTCTTACTTCGACATCAAAGTTACCATTCTCGGTCACCTCCAGCGCGGTGGTGCTCCTACCTACTTCGACAGGGTGCTGGCCAGCAAAATGGGCATTGCCGCTGTGGAAGGATTGATGCAGGGACAAAAAGATGTGATGGTAGGAATTAAAGACAATAAGATCGTGTATAATGATTTTAACACGATCATGGCCCAGAAACACCATGAAATCGACAGTGAGTCGCTGAGAATCGCGAAGATCCTGTCTATCTAAAACCCAAAAATATTGCAGGAAATGAAAGAGTTAACCATTGGCATCGACATCGGAGGAACGAACACCAAGTACGGTATTGTCGATAAGGAAGGACAGGTTGTTTTCCAGGGAAGTATCTCAACTGCTGAATACAACGAGTTCAAGGATTACTTCAAGGGGCTTGCCAATGCCATCCGCCAGGCGATCCAGGGACTTAAAGGAGAGCACAAGATCCTTGGGATCGGTGTGGGCGCCGCCAATGGAAACTACTACAAGGGCACGATCGAACGTGCTACCAACCTGAAATGGAAAGGCATTATTCCGCTGGCAGATATGCTGAAGGAGGAATTCGATATACCCGCCATCATCACCAACGATGCCAATGCCGCCGCTGTGGGTGAAATGGTATACGGTGCCGCCAAGGGAATGAAGGATTTTGTTGTGATCACCCTGGGTACTGGTCTCGGATCTGGATTTGTCGCCAACGGTCAGCTGCTGAATGGCAAACACGGTATTGCCGGTGAAGTTGGCCATACTTCCGTGAACCCTGCCGGCCGCTATTGCAATTGTGGTAAACGCGGCTGCCTCGAAACTTATGTATCGGCAACAGGCATCAAACGAACCGTTTACAAGCTGCTTGCCGATCACCTGGAGCCCAGCGAGCTGCGGGGCATTGCCTTTGATAACCTCAACACCAAGATGATCACCGAAGCCGCGATCCGCGGTGACGTTGTGGCGCTGGCGGCGTTTGAATATACCGGGCGCATTCTGGGTATGAAACTGGCAGAGACCGTGGTGCATACCGATCCGGAAGCCATCTTCCTGTTTGGTGGTTTGTCACTGGCCGGAGACCTGATCTTCAAACCTACTATCCGCCACATGGAGGCCAACCTGATGCCACTCTTCCGCGGAAAAGTGAAAGTGCTTCCTTCAGGCCTTCAGAACCAGGCCGCCCCCATCCTCGGCGCCAGCAGCCTTGTATGGAACTACCTGGACAACACCCAGCAGAAGCAGCTTCAGAAGATTATTGCCTAGCCCCTGCCCTTCGAAAGAAGGTAATGTTTGTTGCTTAGCCTGCGCCTCGGAAGCAGAAGTTGACAGTTGACAAATGAACAATTGACAAAACGAGTCAAGCTTGACTTGGGGCACGTTTCTGCTCCTGATCAGTAACGTATCGTGCAAGCTTACACTACACGTTGTCAACTGCCCGTTGTCTACTGTCAACTTAACACGACCCATCTTTTGAAAGCCAGTTTTTGAAATAACACTTGCCCGTCATTCAACACAGATCCCCCGCCGCTTCGGAAGCCAAAGTTGACAATTGACAAATGCACAATTGACAAATCGAGTCAGGCCTGGCTTGGGGCGTGTTTCTGCTCCTGATCAGTAACTATCGTGCAAAGTTACACTACACGTTGTCAACTGCCTATTGTCAACTGTCAACTTTACACCACGCATCTTTTGAAAGCCAGTTTCTGAAATGACACTCCTAGTCATTCAATACGGGCCCCGCCGCTTTGGCATATAATTAGTACATCGACAAGATCTATCCACAGGTCTGTCATGCGCTATTGGTTTTTACTATTTTTTACCATCTCATGTTCTGTGCTGGCCACTGCCCAGGGGCCCAGAGACGACAACCGGAGACCCGATATCAAGGGGCAAAGAGAGATCATTATCAATGAAGATCAGTCCGTTACCCTTCAACTTACCGACCTGGTAGTACAAGACCGCGATGACTGGTTCTATCCCTGGGGTTTTACGCTGACCGTGTATCCGGGAAAGGATTATACGCTGAACGTGAACACTGTTATCCCAACCCCAAACTTTGCCGGCACGTTATCGGTCCCGGTGACCGTGAATGACGGTGAACAAGACAGTAAAAAGTTCGACGTCAAGATCGACGTACGCCCCGTGAACGACGTGCCCGTGATCACCGGTCAGGGCAGCATCGCCACGAATGAAGATCAGGCTTTTACGATCCAGGCTTCGCATCTAACCATTGTTGATCCTGATGACAATCAGTTTGCGCTGGAGCTCACCGCGGGGGCCAACTACACCGTGAGTGGCAACACTATTACGCCTGCGCTGAATTTCAGCGGAACGCTCTCCATACCCGTGCGGGTCAACGATGGCGAAGCTTACAGCCCTGTGTACAACCTGCAGCTCCCGGTAAACGCCGTGAACGATGCGCCTGTCATTACAGGTCAGCAACCCCTTGAAGGAGAAGTGAACCAGTTCTTCACCCTTCAGTTCTCACACCTGCAGGTAACCGATCCTGACAACACCTACCCTACGGGTTTTACGCTCAGCATTCTGCCTTCTCCCACTTACACGGTTTCCGGTAACCAGGTGAAACCCGCCGCCAATTTTTTAGGTGTGCTGCAAGTGCAGGTAAGGGTGAGCGATGGCAGCGCCAGCAGTGAACCGTACACGCTGCAGATCAAGATCAACCCCGGCAAGAACGGACCGACCATCACCGGTCAGGTTGCGCTGGCGGTCAATGAAGATCAACCCATCACACTGCAAATGTCTCATGTCACCGTGAGCGATCCTGACAATACCTATCCCACGGGATTCACGTTCCGCATACTGGAGGGAACAAACTACACAGCTTCCGGAATGGTGGTGACTCCCGCAGCCGATTTCAATGGCAGCCTTGCCGTGAATGTGGTGGTGAACGATGGCACTTCCGACAGTGCACCCTATGCGCTCATGATCAGCGTAAGACCTGTGAACGATGCACCGAAGATCTCAAAGATCGAGACCGAGGCCCTGGGGTATGCCGTGGGCAAAGGGCCAATGCCGATCTCACAGGTGCTGGAGATCACCGACCCGGACAACGATAGTCTTGCCCAGGCAGAGATCAGCTTCAAACCCGAAAGTTATTTGCCAGGCATCGACGAGCTGGCCTTCAAAACCGGTGAACGCATCAGGGGTACCTTCGATAAGCAGCGTGGTGTGTTGCTACTGTCAGGCATTGCACCGCTCGCCGATTATGAAAAAGCGATCCGCACCGTCACCTATAATTTCGTGACCACCGCCGATGTAGGCTTCGAGGGCAAGGTGCTGCTCATTGCCGTGAGTGATGGCAAAGCTGCGAGCGAAAAAGCCGAACGCCAGATCAGGGCTTCCGATATTGTTGTGGACCTCGATATCCCAACAGCGTTTACACCCAACGGAGATTTTGCCAATGATACGTGGAGCATCAAACCGCTGCGACACTCCGAAGAGCTTTCCAAGGCCATTGTCAGGGTTTACAACAAGCGTGGATACCTGCTGTTTGAAACAGTGGGCCTCGAAAAAGAATGGGATGGCCGCCTGAACGGAGAAGTGCTTCCCGCAGACACCTACTATTATACCATCGACTTCGACCTTCAATATGCGAGGAAGTCGTTTAAAGGGATCGTTGCAATTTTAAGATAGTGTGCCAATAATGGTCCATAGTCCATAGATCATAGTCGATGGCCTTCCGGTGAATATTCGAGTGTTTGCTGCTTCGTAGGGTGGTGATGCTTCTACTCCGATCTGCCATGGACTATCGACCATGGACCATGGACTTTTTCACTCCACCTTCACGCCCAGGTTCTCACCCAGCTGGAAGAACTGTTTCTTCCATTCAGGGGTGCGCCCGTTGCTTTCGATCACCTCTAATGAGATCTCGAAGAACAGGTTCTGGCTTCGGTACAGGTTGGGCCTCAGGTTGAACTTCACCATCAGCGGGAACAGCCTGTTGAGTCGTTCGATGCGTTTGTAGCTATCGCCTTCCGCGGCAATGCGTTTCAATTCCTTGAAGATACTTTCGCCGGCAAAACGCTCTACCTTGCCTGAATCTTCGATGCGCAGGTCCCACTTCACCAGCTCGCTCATGATGCGCTCCACCTGCCTGATGTTGATCTTGTCTGTCTGGAAACATTTGATCAGGTCGGCATTGAGAATGTATTCGAAGGTGGTCTTATAAGCGTTAGGTATAGGAATACCGTTGTGATTCAGGGCCATCACCAGCGGGTAATCGCGGTTGTAGATCCTTCTCAGGGAATCCTCCAGGTCGAGCATGCTCTGCTGGGTGATGAAGTTGAACACTTTCCGTTTTTCATCCTGGAAGAGCTGCCAGATGGTGTATTTTTCCGGGCCGAAGTACATCTGCATGAGACCGATGATATCACCCAGGCGGCCCTCTTCAAAAGCGCTGATCATGCGCACCTGCATGCTGGCGAACTTCTCCTCTTCCATGTCGAGCGAGATGTTGCCAATGATGTTGTGCTTGCCCATGTAAATTACCGCGAAGGCGAACTTCTTCTCCGAACGAGTCACATTCGATTTTACCTTGGTAACGCCCAGCACAAGCTTCTGCTCGCCGGCTTCCTTGCGAATGAACACCTCGTTGGAAGTGGTGTAGTTGAACACCGGGAAGGCGTCAGGGTCTTCTTCAAAGATCGAGGCAACGGCATAATGCATGCCCACCCGTTGCAGGTTGATCTTGGAAGGGATTACATACCGGGAATAAACGAACGAAGCGTTCTGCAATCCGGGAACGTTGCTGGGCACCTCCTCCAATCGTTTCCTGAATTCCATTTCAAGGTTCACATCGCTGATCTGGCTCACCAGCTGCATGGCGCGGCAGGCGTACTGCATGATCTGCGTTGTTTCAATGCCTGACACCTCATCGAAGAACCAGCCGCAACTGGTGTACATCAGCATGGCGTTGCGCTGAACTTCCATCAGCCGCAGGATGCTGTTCTGCTCTACACTTTTGATACAATGGTCGCGCAGGAATTTTTTAACGTTCTCGTCGTTACGTCTTAAGATAACATTGATGTACTCGTTGCGCGCTATCCAAGGATCCCGGAGCACGCCGGCCGTTTCGCGTTCATAGATCTTTTCCAGCTCCAATCGCAGCCAGTCGAGTGTTTCGCGCAGGGGCTTACGCCATTTCTGGTGCCAGGTCGGTTTGCTGCCGGTATTGCAGCCACAGTCGTTCCGCCAGCGCTCCACACCGTGCACGCAGCTCCAGGAGCTGTTCTCGTGGATCTGTGCCTCGTAAGCGGGTTTATGTTTCGAAAGAAAATGCGAGTAGTTGGTGAGGTTGCCAATGTTATTCCGCTCGATGTAATCAAGGCAGAAGGCCAGCGCCATATCGCCATGCTTGTGGTGGTGGCCATAGGTCTCACCGTCGGTGGCGATGTGTGAAAGCTGCGCCTCATTCGATTTATCCAATGTGTCGAGCAGGCGTTCGGCAAATTTCTTTCCATCGTTCAGCAGCCCGTTGAATGCCACACCTTGTGAGATGTCTCCGTCATAAAAGAAAAGCACGATGGAGTTGCCCGATGGAAGCTTATAAAGATAAGGCCGGCGCGTGTCGATGGGGCGCTGCTCTGTGCTCGACCAGGCTTCCTCTCCTATCTTGCGGAATCCCTTGGCCTGCCGGGGAGCGAGTACGGTGTATTTGATGCCGTGTTTCGCCAGCAGCTCCAGTGATTCGATGTCCACAGCGGTCTCGGCCAGCCACATGCCTTCCGGTTGCCGGTTGAAACGATAGGCAAAATCACGGATGCCCCAGATGATCTGGGTCTCTTTATCACGCGAAGTGGCCAGGGGCATGATGATGTGGTTATACACCTGTGCGATCGCTGATCCATGCCCTTCAAAGTTCTCCATGCTGTCGCGGTCGGCCTGCAGAATCGCCTCGTAGGTCTCCGGGTCGTTTGTCTCCATCCACGACAGCAGCGTGGCACCGAAGTTGAAACTTATACGCGAATAGTTATTGATGATCTTCTTAATGACGCCTTTGGAATCGAGGATGCGTGAGGCTGTGTTAGGGCCATAACATTCCGCGGTGATGCGCTCGTTCCAATCGTGGTAAGGGTGTGCCGAATCCTGAACTTCAATGACTTCCAGCCAGGCATTTTCTCGGGGAGGTTGATAAAAATGCCCATGAATGCAGATATACTTTTCCAATACGCTCTAGTTTATAAGTATGCGGTACAAGGTACGAAATACGAAGTACGAGGTACGGAATGCAGGGCGCTCCAACGTATTTCGTACCTCGTATCTCGTACCTCCTAAGTGCCCAGGTCGTTGAGCTCAAATTCGTTGATTTCTTTTTCGAGCCTGAGCACGACCATGGCCAGGGGTGGTAAAGTTAATGAAACGGAATAATCCCTGCCATGATATTTTACAGGCGATGTTGCAAGCAATCCGTGGTTCAGCACGCCACTTCCGAAATATTGCTGATCGTCAGAATTGAAGATCTCCTTCCACTGGCCCCTGTAAGGAACGCCAATGCGGTAATGATACCGGACCTCCGGCGTGAAATTACAGACCACAATGAGCATGTCTTCCCTGGCATCTCCATTCCGCTGGTAGGCAATCACGCTGTTCTCCCGATCGCCGTAATCGATCCATTGAAATCCTTTTGGGTCGAAAGCGTGCTGATACAATGCAAGTTCTGTTCTGTACAAACGGTTGAGGTCCTGCATGAGCTTCTGCACGCCCCTGTGAGGATCGTACTGCAGCAGATGCCAGTCGAGGCTCTTCTCGTGATTCCATTCCGCGCTCTGCCCGAACTCTCCACCCATGAACACAAGTTTCGAACCTGGATGTGTGAACATGTAGCTGAAGAGCAGCCTCAGGTTTGCAAACCGTTTCCATTCATCGCCGGGCATACGTCCGAGCAGCGATCCCTTGCCGTGAACAACCTCATCGTGCGAAAGCGGAAGCATAAAGTTCTCCGTGAACGCATACATGATGCTGAACGTGATCTCATTCTGGTGATACTTGCGGTGAACGGAGTCGTGCTTAAAATAGCTGAGCGTGTCGTGCATCCAGCCCATCATCCATTTTTGTCCGAAGCCGAGTCCACCCAGGTATGTGGGCCGCGAAACACCGGGCCATGAAGTCGACTCTTCGGCAATGGTAATGGCGTCGGGGAACTGACCGTACACTACCTCATTCATCTCTTTCAGAAAGGTGATCGCTTCAATGTTCTCATTTCCGCCATACTGGTTGGGGATCCACTCGCCCGCTTTCCGCGAATAGTCGAGGTACAACATCGAGGCCACCGCATCCACGCGCAGTCCATCGATGTGGAACTTGTCAAGCCAGTACACAGCGTTGCTGATGAGGAATGACCTTACTTCATTTCGGCCATAATTGAAAATATAACTCTTCCAGTCGGGGTGAAATCCCTTCCGGGGATCTTCGTGCTCGTAGAGATACGTACCGTCAAACGTGAACAGGCCATGCGCGTCTCCCGGAAAATGCGATGGTACCCAGTCGAGGATCACACCAATGCCTGCATTGTGAAAACAATCCACCATGTACATAAAATCCTCCGGGCTTCCGTAGCGGCTGGTGGGTGCGTAATAGCCGGTTAGCTGGTATCCCCAAGAGCCATAGAACGGATGCTCCATCAATGGCAGGAACTCCACGTGGGTGAATCCAAGGTCTTTCACATAGTTGACCAGCTCGATGGCCATCTCCGGATAGGTGAGCG
This sequence comes from Chryseosolibacter histidinae, assembly GCF_018598225.1. Classification (GTDB taxonomy): domain Bacteria; phylum Bacteroidota; class Bacteroidia; order Cytophagales; family Cyclobacteriaceae; genus Chryseosolibacter; species Chryseosolibacter histidini. The sequence continues at coordinate 111,432 of NZ_JAHESF010000006.1, forward strand.
AACGTCCGCCTTCGTCCATCTTTTTTCGCCATGAGCCGAAGTGCACTTCATAGACCGAATAAGGCTTGGGTTTACCAACCTGCCGTTTGCGCTCCTCGAGCCACGCCTGGTCTTTCCATTCGTATTTTGGCTGCCAGATGATGGAGGCTGTCTTGGGCGGTGTTTCGCAGAAGGTGGCAAACGGATCAGACTTCTCGAGCTGTTGGCCGCTATTGGAGTCGATCGCGTACTTGTAAGCTTCTCCGTGTTTGATGTCGGGAAAAAATCCTTCCCAAATGCCCGACTGATCCCAACGTGCGTGCAACACATGCTGATCACGTTTCCAGTGATTGAAATTACCGATCACCGACACTGTTCTTGCATTCGGGGCCCACACAGCAAAGTATGCTCCCTCCTGCCCGTTGTGCGTTGCCATACGCGCCCCCATCTTCTCATAAAGCTTATAATGCTTGCCCGACTTGAACAGATGTATATCATAATCCGTGATCAGGCTGAAGCTTTCCATGGTGGTGGTCTCGTGTTCTTTATTGGTTATCTTTTTTGCCATTACCTACTCGTTTATTTACGAAAGCGATCTCTAAGTACGAGGTACGTAAATGCCAGGTACGATCTACGAAGCACTGTATTCCGTACCTCGTCCCTCGTACTTCGTACCTTTTCCTTCATAGCGCTTCATTCTCAAACATACCTAAATCTCCTATCAACGCCATTCCCACTCCTTACTCCTTACTTCTTACTCCTGTCTCCTTCTTCTCTTTTTTCTCCTGAACATACCGATTCACCAAATAGTAAATCCCTCTCAGCGGTACGATCGTCCAGTCGGGGCGGCCATTCAGCTCGTAGCCCAATTCGTAGATCGCTTTTTCGATCAGGAATGTGCGGATCAGGATCTCATTCTCCTGAGAAAGATCCGTGCCCATACCCATACGTTCCAGATACGAGCCCAGGTAGAACCGGCCCACGTAATGCTGCCACTGTTCGGCGGCTTGCTCCAGTATGTCGATGTCCTGCTCGCGGTAGTTCTCATTCAGCAGCAGTTTGCCAAACGCTGCATAGTGAAACGACCGCATCATGCCCGCTACATCCTTGAAGGGATTCTTCTTGAGCCTTCGTTCGCTGAAGGAAAGACCGGGCTCTCCTTCGAAGTCGATGATCACAAAGTCTTTGCCTGTGAACAACACCTGGCCAAGGTGATAATCGCCATGAATGCGTGTTTTGATAGCGTTGATCCGGGCCTGGTACACTTCTGTGAACGCTTCCAGGATCGTGTCTTCCAGTTCCAGCACCTGTTTGGCAAGGGTCTGCGCCGGCGCATCGAGTTTTTGCATCGAAGCTTCCAGCAGTCCGAATCGATCGCGCAGCAGCTTCCGCAATGATGAATAAAGCGAGCGCTGGTAGTTGGTGGTAAAGCTCTCCGGCGCAAAGGCGGGGTTCGATGAATCTGAGCCGAGTGCGAGGTGCATCTCCGCTGTACGTTGCCCGAGGCGCACCACCCTTTCATAGAGTCCACGGCCGATGAACTCCTGCACCAACTCCGGGGCGTCTTCAAATTTCAGCGCCGATTTGTTGATCAGCTTCGGCAGCTTGACATTCTTTCCTTTGGTGATCACCCGTTCAAAATACCGGCCTACAGAATCCACCGACATACCCCAGGCTTCACCCTGGTTGTCCACTTTCTCTTGCAGGAGGCCAAACACAATGGTCTTGTCTTCAGCGTCTCTGTACTCGATGCTGCCGGCGTATTTAGGACAGTTCTGGAAAGTGGTATGCTCCGTGAGGAACCTGACGATCTCCAGGTCGGGGTTGATCTCTTTCTCCAGCTTGCGGTAGAACTTCAGGAAGAAACGGTCGTTGTAAATAATGGCGGTGTTGCTCTGATCGGCTTTCAGGATCTTCGAGTCGATCTCTTTCACATCAAGCTTGGCAAACACGCCCGAGTTGAATTCCAGCACGCCACCCTCATCATCTTTCAGCCGCAGCTCCTTGTTCATGCTCGTGAACAGGAAATCGCGGAAGTACTTGTCATAGCTGCTGTCCATGATAAAACCTGCCTTGCCCTGGATCTCGCCACGGCAAACCACGCTTTGAACGGTATACTCCACACGCTCGAGGATGCTATCTGACAATACAAAGGTGAGCGGCAGGAAATAAAATTCCGGGAGCCGCTGCACATAGTGTACTTCAATGATGGTGAGGAAATGGGTATCTCCTTCCACTTTCAGGGGGATCACTTTGTGTATGGCGATCTTACTGATGACCTTGGCCTTGCCTCCGAACCAGCGGCACTTCTTCATGAACGGCGGCAGGATCTTTCTTTCAAAGTGGCGGGCTTCGTTGTAGTTGTCGAACAACCGCTCCCACGAGATGTCTGTGCGCAGCAACGGCAGCTCGCCACTGGCCTCGGACTTTTCTTTCTTTTCGGCGCTGTCTACCTGGAACCAGAAATAACCATAGGGACCAATGGTGATGTCGTAGTTGCCTTCGCCCACGTTCATAAAACGGTTCTGGCTGAACACTTCCGTGATGTCGGACTCCTTGTATTCGGCAAGGTTGAGTGAAGCAGCCTGCGAGAACTGCGAGAGGTTAGCCACCACAATGATGCGTTGCTTCTCGTGTGTGCGGGCGAAAGCCAACACTTTAGCGTTAGAGCTTTCGATGAACCGGATATCGCCCCGGCCGAAGATGTTCAGCCTTTTGCGCATAGCGATCACGTGCTTCAGCCACCATAACAACGATGAAGGGTTCTCCTCCTGCGTGGCCACATTCACTGACTCATGCCGGTATACAGGGTCTGTGATGATGGGCAGGAACAGGCGCTGCGGATTGGTGTTCGAAAAACCTGCGTTGAGGTTCATGCTCCACTGCATGGGTGTACGCACGCCGTAACGATCGCCCAAGTAAACGTTATCGCCCATACCGATCTCATCGCCATAATAGAGCATAGGCGCTCCGGGCAATGAGAAGAGCAGTGTGTACAGCAGCTCGATCTTCCGGCGGTCGTTGTTCAGCAATGGCGCTAACCTTCTGCGGATACCGATGTTGAATTTTGTATGCGGATCGTTCGCGTAAGCCTTGAAGAGATAATCCTTCTCTTCTTCCGTCACCATTTCAAGGCCGAGCTCGTCGTGGTTGCGGAGAAACAATGCCCATTGGGTGTTCTGTGGTGTGGGTGGCGTCTGATCCATGATGTCGATGATCGGGTAGCTGTCTTCCGTGCGAAGGGCCAGGAACAGGCGTGGCATCAGCGGATAATGGAAGTTCATGTGACACTCGTCACCATTGCCAAAATAGGTGGCGGCATCTTCGGGCCACAGGTTTGCTTCCGCGATCAGGATCCTGTTCTTGTAATGCTTGTCCATGTGGGCGCGCAACCGTTTCACAAAAGCGTGGGTCTGCGGCAGGTTCTCACAGTTCGTTCCCTCCTCTTCAAAAAGAAAAGTCACGGAGGGCAAACGGAACCCGTCTACCCCCATCTTCATCCAGAAGTCCACCACCTTGATCATCTCCAGCTGCACTTCGGCATTTTCGAAATTCAGCTCGGGCTGGTGGTGATAGTAGCGGTGCCAGTAGTACGCTTTCGCTTCGGGATCGTATGTCCAGTTGGTCGATTCCTCCTCCGTAAAGATCACGCGGGCTTCCTTGTACTTTTCCGGTGTATCGTTCCATACATAAAAGTCGCGTGCGCGTGAGCCCTGCTTCGAGCGTTTCGCTTTTTTAAACCACGGGTGCTGGTCAGAGGTATGGTTCAGGATGAGCTCGGTGATCACTCTGATGCCACGGCGGTGCGCCTCTTTGAGGAAAAGTTTAAAATCAGCCAGGGTGCCGTAGTCGGGATGAACATCGTAATAATCTGAGACGTCATAACCATCGTCTTTCAGCGGCGAAGGATAGAACGGGAGCAGCCAGAGGGTGTTGATGCCCAGGTCTTCGAGGTAGTCAAGCTTCTGGATCAGCCCCGGAAAATCGCCGATGCCGTCGTTGTTGCTGTCGAAGAAGGCTCTTACATGTAGCTCGTAGATGATGGCGTCTTTAAACCAGAGCGGGTCTGTACTTTTTAATGGCACACTCATCTTACATGTTGGATTCGTGGATTTCTAATTTAAACAAATGGAAGGGCATTTTATAGGGGTCTATCTCGGTATAATTCCATTCCTGTGTCCACGTATAATGTTCGTCTGTCATCAGGTCGTGAAGCTTCACGTTGATCCTGTCTCCCAGCTTAAGCCGTTCTTTCGGCAGCTGCACATACCCCCACTGGCGGTTGTACGGATCGAGGTTCACCACGGTGAGTATGATACTGGAGAGATCGTCTGTAGCCTTGAGATACGCCAGCAGGTTAGGATTCTCCACATGACAGAACTGGATATTCCAGGTCGACTGCAGGGCCGCGTGTGCCTTTCTGGCCCTGTTCAGGATGCTGATGATATCCGTTAAGCGATTGGTGTGTTTCCAGTCGTATTTTTTGACTTCGTATTTTTCAGAATCGTGATATTCTTCCTTGCCCTGTACGGGAATGTTCTCGCAGAACTCATAAGCCGGTCCGTAGACGCCATAGTTCGAAGAAAGTGTTGCCGCCAGCGCCAGCCTCAGTATAAAGATGTTCTCCCCCTGGTGCTGCAGGTGAAACGGAAGAATGTCTGGTGTGTTGGGCCAGAAGTTGGGCCTGAAATAATTGCGCGACTGGCTGAACACCAGCTCGTTCATATACTCGACGATCTCCTGCTTGCTCACACGCCACGTGAAGTACGTGTATGATTGTGTGAAGCCCACTTTGGCCAGCGAGGCCATCACCTTCGGACGTGTAAAAGCTTCAGACAGGAAGATGATATCCTGGTGTTGTTTGTTGATCTCGGCGATCACCCATTGCCAGAACCGGATCGGTTTGGTGTGCGGGTTGTCGACCCGGAATACCTTTACACCCTGCTCGATCCAGAACAGGAACACAGACTTGAGTTCCTCCCACAGGTTCTGCCAGTCTTCCGATTCGAAGTTGAACGGATAGATGTCCTGGTATTTCTTCGGCGGATTCTCCGCATACTGGATGCTGCCATCGGGTCTTTGTTTGAACCAGTCGGGGTGCTCCTTCACATACGGATGATCTGGCGCGCACTGAAAAGCCACATCCATGGCAATGTCGATGTCCAGCTTCTTCGCTTCGGCGATCAGTTTTTTATAATCGTCCAGCGTGCCCAGCTCGGGATGGATGGCCTTGTGCCCACCTTCGTCACTGCCGATGGCCCAGGGTGACCCAGGTTCGCCGGCCACGGAGCGCACGTTGTTGTTCTTTCCCTTGCGGTTGATCTTGCCGATGGGATGAATGGGTGGCAGGTACAAAATATCGAAGCCCATGGAGGCAACACGCGGCAGCAGCTTCACCACGTCTTTGAAGGTGCCGTGTTTTCCTTCCAGCGATGCGGATCGTGGAAACAGCTCATACCATGCGCTGAAGTTCGCCTTCCGGTGCTCTACCGCTACCTTCAGCTCCTTCTCGTACTGCGTTTCAAACTCGATCAGCGGATGGTGGTGAACGATGTCATGGAATTCCTTGCTTAAAACAAACTCCACCGCATCGGCGTATTGCCCCTTGTTCTCCAGGGTTGCCGCGGCCGGGTTCAGGGCCGGATCTTTGGCCGCCAGCTTTCGCAGGATGATGGCACCCTCCATCAGCTCGATGTGCACATCCACTTTCGCAGCAGCTTTCTTTTTGAAACCATCATACCAGGTTTCGAAATGGTCTATCCAGGCATGGACCGTAAAAATGTAACCCACCTTCTCCTTTACTTCGAACGAAGCATACCAGTCGTCATTGTAACCGGCCTGCATCGGTGTTCGCTGCCAGTTCTTTTCGCCTTCTTTTTTATACAGCAGGTGTGCCCTGATGTGGTCATGCCCGTCGCCAAAAATATCGGCTGTTACGGTCACCAACTCCCCCACTGTACGCTTGGCAGGATAAAGGCCGCCGTCGACCTGTGGTTGTACATTTTCGATAACTACCCTGGATTGTCCTTTTATCTTGCTCATTAATACTGTTCTGTTATGTTAGTCATGCTTCAATATCGCGGTGCTGTAGGCCGGAAGTCTCAGCTCGCCTTCTTCTATGGCAATGCCACCTCCCGCGGTATCGAAGTCTATTTCGTTGAACCGGCTGATGTCGTCATTCAGGCGTACGGTGACCTCCACATCTGAGACATTGTGGAGCACCAGCAATTCACTGTTTTGGTGCTTGCGGATGAAGCTTACCACTTCACCGGGGCCGCGTCCCGAATAGTCGATATCGCCGTAAGTAAGTGCTGCGCTACTATTTCTGTACCGGATAAGCTTCCTGTAAAAGTTGTAGAGTGAAGCGGCGTCATCCTTTTGCCGGCTCAGGGGCACCACAGTTTGGTCTGTGCTGTAGCGCGATAGTTCCCAGGCGGTTTGCATGCTGTCGCCCTTGCCGGTATCCCACACAAATGGTTCGCGTACAAAAGCATCAGGACCAAACTGATCCTGGTACGTGCTGAGCTTGTCGCCGAGCATGCCGATCTCCTCTCCGTAATACACGTAGGGTGTGCCTGGCAGCGTGAAGAGCATGGCCGCGGTCATCTTCGCTTTATTCACGTCACCCTTGAGCTCCGTGAGGATGCGCGTCTGGTCGTGATTTTTAACAAACGTTGCATCGAGGTAATCGGTGGTAACGGACCGGTAGAAGTCGCGGATCTCCTTGTACTTTCTTACCAGGTCGATGGTGTCCCTTCCCGTGGCGGCTACACTGGTGATGGTGTAACCGAGGTCGAAATTAAAGAGCGATGGAAGCCCTTTCAGGTATGGCGCCACTTCTTTTGCGTTCGACCACACTTCACCCACAAGGTAAACATCGGGTTTGATCTTCTCCATCTCTTTTTTGAACCACACCCAGAACGCGTGGTTGTCTTCGGCACGTTCGTCGGGGAAGATGTGCCGCGCAGCATCCATCCTGAAACCGTCAACCTTCACATCGTTGAGCCAGAACCGGGCAATGTCGATGATCTCTTCTTTCACCTTCGGGTTGTCAAGGTTCAGGTCAGGACAAAGGCCGTTGAAATATCCATAGTACTGCTCGCTCAATGTGTCGCCGTTCACGGGGTGCCACTTGCGGATGTTGTCGGAATCGAACGTTTTCGTTTTTTTAAAGAGCTGACCTCGTATGGAGTCCTTTTTGGCCCATACATAATAATTGCGGTAGGGATTATCTTTACCCTTCTTTGCTTCCAGGAACCAGGGATGTTTGTTGCCGGTATGGTTGATCACGAAATCGGTGATCACACGAATGTGGCGCTTGTGTGCTTCGTCAACAAACTTCCTGAAATCTTCCAGCGTGCCGTAGTCGGGATCGATGTTCTTGTAATCGATCACATGGTATTTGTGATAGGTGTCAGACGGCATCACGGGCATGAGCCAGAGACCGTTCACGCCGAGGTCGCTGAAGTAGTCGAGCTTCGCCGTAAGGCCCTTGAAGTCACCTTTGCCATCGCCATCACCGTCGGCGAACGACATCACAAACACTTCGTACTTGACTCCATAAGGCCATTCAACGCCTTGCACACCCTCTCCCGGCCCACAGGCGTTCAGCACCAGCGCTGCGGCAAACAACAGTGAAAGGATTGGTCTTCTCATGGCGTTTGTTGTTCTACTTGATCTTGAATATAAAGCTGCTGTAGGGCTTGAGTCGTACGTCGAAGGTCAGGCTCTTATCGAATCCAACTTCTGCTTCGCGCCACAGCAGGTCGCGGGCAATGTACACCTGGCTCACGTCGAGCCCGATGGCCTCGGCAACGTCTGTGGGGATCTGGACCTTGGTTGTCCTTTCCTTATCGTTGAAGCTTGTAATAACCAGTAGCCTTTCCGTGTCGTGGTGCCTTACAAAAGCGTGTACTTTGTCATCGAAGTTCCCGGTGCTGATGTTGTATGCGGTGAGGTCATGGTAGTCGCCCTGGGTCAGCGCCGGATTTGTGGATGCCAGTGTGAGCACGTCGGTATAGAACTGCCTAAGCTGCCGCTGCTCGAGGCTCAGCAACGCGCCATCGAACCTGCCTCCGTTCACCCACTTCTGGTGTTCGGGCACGCCCCAGTAATCGAAGATGGTGGTGCGGCCATCATCGCCCTGAAAACCTTCCGAGCCTTTGCCGGGCTCTCCCACTTCCTGGCCGAAATAGATCATCACAGGTCCTCGGTCTATGGTGGCGCTGATCACCATGGCCGGTGCCGCTTTCCAGGGATCGCCGGCAAATGCCTTCGAGGCGATGCGCTGCTCGTCGTGGTTCTCCAGGAAATGCAGCATGTGGTGGTTTACCTGCTCAAGTCTCTTCTGCACGGCATGGATGTCCTGCGTCTGGCGTTGACCGTTCAGCAGCAGGCGCAGGGTGTCGTATAACAGAACCTTATCGTAGAGGTAGTCGAACCTGCCGGTCTGAATGTAGTTGGTGTACTGATCGGGATTGTAGATCTCAGCAATGAAGATGATCTCGCCGTTCACAGCCTTTACCTGCGGGATCACCCAGTTCCAGAACTCTACGGGCACCATCTCGGCCATGTCGCAGCGGAAGCCGTCTACTTTTTTGCCTGCCCAGAACAGGAGGATGTCGCGCATCTTATTCCAGGTATCAGGCACGGGGTCAAAATGGGTCTTGCGCCCGTTCTGAATGTCTACGCCATAGTTCAGCTTCACGGTCTCGAACCCCTCGTTGATGCCCGGGCTGGCGGTGAACTGATCGTTGCCCGTAACCTTGGCGGGAGTCTCTTCGAACTTCCGGTCTTTGGTGGGGAAGCCGTAATAAGCCAGGGCGTTGTAACCTTTGGGCACCTGGAACGATTCTCCGGGCAGATAGTAAAAGTTGTTGCTGGCCTTGAACGCCACGGTTTTATCGTCGTCCTCACCCAGGTCTTTGACACCGGCGGGTTTCACGTCAGAGTGATACGCCCGGGCCACGTGGTTGGGCACAAAGTCGATGATGGCTTTTAATCCTTGCTGGTGAGTGCGGTCTAGGAGGCGTTCAAACTCACGCATGCGGTCCGGAACACTCACGGCCAGATCGGGGTCAACATCGTAATAATCCTTGATGGCATAGGGTGAGCCTGCCCTTCCCTTCACAACGTCGGCATCGTCCAGCGGAATGCCAAAGGCCGTATAATCCGTCAGCACGGCATGCTCTATCACACCGGTATACCAGACGTGAGTGATGCCCATGTCCTTGATGGCCTTCAGTGCGGTTTGGTCTATGTCGTTGAATTTACCGACGCCGTTTTCTTCCAGCGTTCCATAGGGTTTGTTTACCGTCACTTTGTTGCCGAAGAGCCGGGTCATCATCTGGTAAATGGTGATCTTTCCTGACGATTGCTGCATGGTTTCAAGGGGTGGGATCTGTTCTTTGGGGGCGGTGCAACATAGGATTAAAAAAGCGGCAACAAGGTAAAGTAAAAAATATCTCATACGTCCTTAAGTTAAAAAAAGAAAAGACAGCTTTAAAGCTGCCTTCGAAAATCGTTTGCGGGAACAGTTTAAACCGCCTTTTTAAGAGTCCACACCCGGATCAGCTGCATCAGCAGCACCGCGATGCAGATCATCAGCCCCAGGAACTCGCGCGCTTCCTCTATGTAGAGGTGCTGCATCTTGGCGATATCATCGAAGAGCACGGAACGGTCAGGCTGGGCCATCCACTCGCGCATACCGGGTAACAGAATAACGGCATACACGACGAAAGCGGCCAGTAAAACGAGCATCACGATCCTGAAGAAGTAGCGGAATGCCGCCATGATGCAGATCACGGCCATGGAGCCATAGATAGCGATCCACAGCACCGGATCAGGATCGTTGATCTGAACAAACGCGAAGGCCAGGAACATGACAGCGAGGATGATGTTTACAATTTTCATCAGGAAGATTGGATGTTGTGCGTATTTTTAACCAGTGCAAATTAGAAATCAATTGCCGATGATCAATGGATGGCCCTAAAAAGATAATGATGCCGGATGATCTCCACCCGACATCATACATCCTGTAAACAAAAACAAAAGCGTTGAGTATTCTTAAAGAATGGTCTTCAAATATTTAATGCTGGCATCCGTGCTGTTGATCGGTTCGCCGGGATACGTCTCCTGCTCAACGTAGAAGTGTTTCATACCCGATTTATCCGCCTTGGCAAAAATACCTTTCCAGTCGATGGTACCGGTTCCGACGTCGGCATTGCGCATGCGGTCGGTCTTGTCCATATCCTTTACGTGCCACTGCTCGAAACGTCCCGGATGTTTTTCGAAATACTGGATAGGATCATAACCTGCGTTCACCACCCAGAAGATGTCCATCTCCATGCCCACCAGCTTGGGATCGAGCTCGGCCAGCATCACATCGTACGGGATCTGGTTATCGAACTTTTCGAACTCAAAAGCGTGATTATGGTAACCGAAGCGCAGGCCGTGCTTGTTACACACCTCACCTGCCTTGTTCAGACTTTCGCAGATGCGTTTGTAGTCGTCAATTGATTTTCGCTCCGTGTCCTGGATGTAGGGCACAACGAGGTACTCCTGCCCGATAGATTTGGCATCCGTCACCGCCTGCTCCCAGTTGTCGGCTTTGGCCAGGTCAAGACCGTAGTGTCCGCTGGTGACCCTCATGCCCAGGCTTTTCACAAAGTCTCCGAACTCGGAAAAAGGCATGCCGTAGATCTTGCCATCGCCATAAGCAAAGGTCTCGAGCTCTTTGTAGCCGAAGCTGGCTACTTTCTGAAGTACACCCTTCGGATCTTTCGTGATGGTATCGCGCAGGGTATACAACTGCAGGCCTACTGAATCTTTGCGTGACTGACATCCGCTGAGGGTTTGCATCAACGCGGGAATGGCCATGAGCCCTGCTGCCGCGGACGCCGATGATTGTATGAACGCTCTTCTTTTCATAAAATTGGTGGTTTAGGCACGTTTCCGATCTATTTGTTATCGAGCTTTGCGCTGCCGAAGAAGAACAGGTTCTTGTCTCCGGCCTGCGCATTCCTGAATACGATGTAAAGGTCGTGCATGCCTTCTGAACCGTCAAGCTTTGTAGCCACGGAAGACATTCCCGGTTTGCTGAACTTCACTTTGCCCAGCAGCTTACCGTCAGGCTGGTCGAGCCTTACTTCGGCTTCTCCACCCACCGTCTGGTCTTCCATAATGAACGCCGAAATGGTAGCGCTCTTCACACCTGTGAGGTCAATGCCCTTGTACGCTGCCCACGATCCGTTCTTCACGTTCTCCAGGCCTGTAGTGCCCTGGTATCGCAGTACCCTTGCAATGTGTAATGCACTGGCCTCCTCGGGCTTCAGCGCAGGACTGCGGAGAATGGCTGCGGCCGATGCAGGGATCGATGGCAGGTTGTTCGAACCTTTGTCGTAATACGTAGCGGTGAGCAGGTACGCGCCGTCGGTTTCTTTACCGGGTGTTACTGTTCCGGCAAGCGGCAGCGACTTGGCGCTCTTCTCCTGGCCCAGCGACATGATGTACTGTACCATTTTACGCGCCTCGTCAACGCTGATCTGCGGGTGTGCCGCCATCTCTGTGGTGCCCCATACACCGGCACCTCCCTTGATGATCTTCGCGGCAAGCTGGTCTACCGCTCCCTCCTGCTTGTCATATTTTTTGGCTATTTCCTTATAAGCGGGACCTGCCGAGCGCTGGTCAATGAGGTGACACGATTTACAATCGCTTCCGTCAATGAGACCTTTGCCAGGAAGCTCCGGTGAAGGAGCCTTCTGATGACCCTGCGCAATGCCGGTCATATCATATCCCTTCAGGTAATCGAAGCTGACCTTCACGTCACTGGCAGTGATCTTTCCGTCGCCGGTACTGCCATCTTCCTTGTCGGCGGCTTCCACGGTATATTTCACCGGAGCGCCCGGGAAGAAGAATGTTTTATTGCCACTGATGAACTGTGCCTTCACCGCAGGCTGCTCGTTGCCGGCAATGATCTGCAGCTGGGCCGAAGCAGTTGCACCATGCTTGTCAGTAACTTTCAGCTCGGGCTTATAAACACCCGGTTTATCGAACGTGACGGAGAAATTCCCATCGGCAGAGGTTTGTGTCTTACCGTCAACAAGCAGTTCATACTTCAGCTCGTCTCCGTCGGGGTCTTTCGTTCCCGCAGACTTGAAGGCTACCGTCAACGGTAATGCGCCATTGAACTTGTCAGCCGAGAGCGCTACAACGGGGGGCCTGTTGCCTCCGTTATAATCGATGCGCACAAGCCGGGCATCCAGGTTCTGGGCAAACCATTTGGTTCCATACTCGATCATGTACAGCTTACCATCGGGACCGAAAGCCATATCGATGATGTTGTTGAACTTCACATCCTCCATAAAGGGCTCGATGTCTTTGATGGCGCCTTCCTTGTCGAGAGTCAGCACAAACATCCAGTTGCGCATCCAGTCATAGATGATCAGCTTGCCATCGAAGTAGTCGGGGAACGCCCCCTCTTTGCCTTTGTAGTTCTCGCTGTAATAAACCGGTCCAGCCATGGCGTTGCGGCCACCCTGTTTCACCATCGGGAAATCCTCAGACTTGGCGTACGGATACCAGATAAAGGCCGGCGACACTGCGGGAAGCTCACGTTTGCCGGTGTTGTTAGGCGATTCGTTGATGGGCTTTTCAGGATCCCAGAGAGGCCCTACCTTCTGCGCCGCAAAATCGTATTTCGCATAAGGATAGTTATTGCCTACAAAGTACGGCCAGCCGAAGAAGCCCGCTTTTTTAGCCTGGTTCAGCTCGTCATATCCCCTGGGGCCACGCAATGAGTCGTTTTCACCGGCATCAGGTCCCACTTCACCCCAGTACAGAAACCCTGTTTTCTGATCGATGGAGATCCTGTATGGATTACGGCATCCCATCACGTAGATCTCGGGCCTGGTCTTGGCTTCACCTTTCGGGAAGAGATTGCCTTCCGGGATGGTGTAGCTGCCATCGGGCTCAACATGAATGCGCAGGATCTTGCCACGCAGGTCGTTGGTGTTGGCGGATGATTTCTGTGCGTCGAAGGGTGAGCGGCCCGGCCTTTCATCAGAAGGACTGAAGCCATTCGATTCAAAAGGACTGGTGTTATCGCCCGTTGAAATGTAAAGGTTGTTGTCAGGTCCGAAGGCCAGCGATCCACCGGTATGGCAGCACGTCTCGCGTTGGGTGGCTACTTCCAGGATCTCTTTTTCTGACGACCTATCAACGCTGTCGTTCTTGAATACAAATCGCGACAGCACGTTGGCAGACCTTTCGGGATGAGAATAGAAGATGTAAAGGAAGTTGTTCTCACTGAACTTCGGATCGGCGGTGAGACCGATCATACCATCTTCGAACTTCGTTCCCACCTTGAATTTATTGACGAGCTTCACTTTGCCATCGGCAGGTGTGTACAACTTCACTTCACCTTTGCGCTGCAGGAATACGATCTTGCCGTCGGGCAGGATGGTCATCTCTGTAGGCTCATCGAGGTTGAAGTCGAGCACAGTTTTATTGAAGCGGTTCTCCTCGGGAACAAGTTTGGAAACGGCCTTGCTGTAGTTCGGCTTGTCGTCGCCCATGGCATACTGGATACCTTGCAGCACGTGGTCGAGGAAAAGCGAGTCTTTGTAACTTTCTTTTGTGTGGCCAAGGCCGGTGTAAAATGAACGTCCGCCTTCAAAAGCGTGGTACCAGGCAATGGGATGGTTCTCACCGTTCTCGCCACCCTGGTAGGTGCTTTCGTCGAGGTTATAGATCACGTTGATATCGGGCGAGATCTTCTTGTAGTTGTACCACTCGTCTGTTCTCGTCCAGTTGTCGGGCAGTGTATTGGGACCGAAAGGCTTCACTTTCCGGACCGTGGCCTCCTGGATCTTGGGGTGGCTTTTAAAGTACGCGCCCACCAGCTTGCCGTACCAGGGCCACTCGTATTCGGTATCCGCGGCAGCGTGAATGCCTACATATCCCCCGCCGGCTTCAATAAACCTTTTGAAGGCTGCCTGCTGAACCGGGTCGAGCACGTTTTGCGTGGTGCTGAGGAAAACAACCGCGCGGTATTTCTTCAGGTTCTCTTCCGTGAACTGGCTGGCATCTTCGGTAGTGTCTGTTTCGAAGTCGTTCTTCTTTCCCAGCTCGATCAGGGCCAGCTTTCCATCTTCTATCGATTCGTGCCGGTAGCCGGCAGTTTTGGAAAATACCAGGATCTTTTTCTTCTCCTTGCTGCAGGAAAGAAGCAGGCAGAACAATATAACGATGGCAACGTAAGCTCTCATAGGTTTGGGTTAGTTAGGGTGATTATTTCAGCACCTTGATCTTGATATTGCGGTACCACACTTTGTCGCCGTGATCTTGCAGCGCGATGTGGCCTTTGGTAGCTTTGCCGAAGTCTGGCATGGTCTTGAACTTGCTGGCGGCTACCATGGCATCCCACTCGGGCGTGTGCATGGTGAACTCCACCACCTTGGTGCCATTGAGCCAGAACTCATATTTGGCTTTGTTAGAAACGATGCGGGCCTGGTTCCACTGGCCTGCGGGTTTTACAGTTTCCTTTTTGCATTTGATGAGATCGTAGAGGTCACCTGCGCGGTGTTTTTCGATCTTGGCATCCGGGTGACAGGTGTTGTCGAGCACCTGCATCTCAGGACCGGTGAAATACGTGGCGCGGTATTTCGGATCTTCCACCACGTTGAAGATGATGCCGCTGTTGCCGCAAGAATCGATCTTCCACTCCAGCGACAGCTCATAGTTCTCGTATTCTTCGTGCGTGATGATATCGCCGCGCTCTTCCCGCTGCGTTACACTTTTATCCAGCGACAGTGTGCCGTCTTCTACTTTCCAGCCTGCACCCAGGTCATTGCTGTTGAAATTTCTCCAGCCTTTGGTGGTCTTGCCGTCGAACAACAGCTTCCATCCATCCTTCTCTTCCTTTTTTGTCAGCGTATTCTGCGCCGTTGTGTCGATGCAACACGTTAAAAGCAGGCTGCAGGCGAGCAGCGAAATTGTCAGGTATCTCATTGGTCTAGATTGTTTAGGTATATTCTAAATGGTGTACGGAGATCAGTCTTTCGGTTTCTCTCCGTCGAGTGACAGCACATACATCGCCATTTTTTCGGCGTCGGCCTGCGACAGGTCGGGGTGCGCTGTCATGGGTATTTCGCCCCATACGCCGCTACCGCCTTTCATGATCTTGCCTGCGAGCAACGCTACGTTGGCCTTGGTGAACTCGTATTTTTTAGCAACGTCAGTGTGCGAAGGGCCTACGATCTTGTTGGTAGGATGATGGCAGGTCTTGCAGTCGCTGGCGTCAACCAAAGCCTGTCCTTGTTTGATCAGGTCATCGGATGAAGGTGTTCCTGAGTCGGCAGTTTCATAATCGTTGTAGCCGTCATCTTCTTTCTTCGTTTCTTCTTTCTTTCCACCGCAGGAGGTCATTGTGCAGGTCGCAAAACCGATAACCAGGATCAGTACAAATAGCTTTTTCATTTTCGTTTTTTAATAATTAAATTAATCCTAACACTCTCTTGTTGAACTTTTGGTCTTTACCGGAAGCAGCGAAATCGTCGAACGCCTTTTCCGTCACCCTGATGATATGGTCTTTAATGAACGGTGCGCCTTCTGCCGCGCCCTGCTCCGGATGTTTGATGCAGCACTCCCACTCCAGCACAGCCCAGCCTTCATAGCCGTATTGCGTCAGCTTGGAGAAGATGGATTGGAAATCAACCTGTCCATCACCCAAAGACCTGAATCTTCCGGGGCGGTCAACCCATCCCTGATAACCACCGTACACCCCTGACTTTCCTGTGGGATTGAACTCGGCATCCTTCACATGGAACATCTTGATGAACTGGTGATAGAAATCGATATACTGAAGATAGTCGAGCTGCTGCAGCACAAAGTGGCTGGGATCGTAGAGGATATTGCAACGTGTATGTTTGCCGGTAGCTTCCCAGAAACGCTCGAAGGTTATGCCATCGTGCAGGTCTTCACCCGGGTGGATCTCGTAACACACGTCCACACCAGCTTTGTCGAACGCGTTCAGGATCGGCAGCCAGCGTTTGGCGAGCTCGGCGAACCCGTCTTCCACCAACCCGGCAGGACGTTGGGGCCATGGGTATACTGTATGCCACATCAGCGCGCCTGAGAAAGTAGCGTGGGCGTTGAGGCCCAGGTTCTTGCTCGCCTTCGCTGCGTTCTTCAGCTGCTGCACCGCCCAGGCTGTTCTCTCCTTGGCATTGCCGCGTACTGATTTGGGAGCAAATCCATCGAACAATTCATTATAGGCAGGATGCACCGCCACAAGCTGCCCCTGTAAATGGGTTGACAGCTCTGTGATCTGAAGTCCTGCAGATTCTACGATGCCTTTCAGCTCGTCGCAGTAGTCTTTGCTTTCGGCGGCCTTTTCGAGGTCGATGCAGCGCGCATCCCAGGTAGGGATCTGCACGCCCACATAACCCAATGAAGCGGCCCATTTACAGATAGTCTTTAAATTATCGAACGGAGCCTGGTCTCCCATGAACTGGGCCAGAAATATCGCAGGACCTTTGATTGTTTTCATCGTCATTTAGATATGAGATTTGAGATATGAGACATGAGATGTGAGACGCTCAACTTTAAACTTTAAACTTTCAAAGGAGTCCACTTCTTGTTCGACGTAGCCGACTTAATGACAGCATCGACAAACGCCATTCCCCGCACGCCGTCCTGGGCATCGGGGAAGTCGTATTTGGCGGGGTCGATGGTTTTGCCGGCTTTATGATCGCGCACACCGCGGGCAAATGCCATGTAGATGTTGGCGAATGCTTCGAGGTATCCTTCGGGGTGACCTGAAGGCGTGCGGGTGTTCTTTTTGGCCGCGTCACACAGATAACCCCAACCGGCACGGATGATCTCCTTGGGCTTGTCGAGCCACTTCACCACCAGTGTGTTCGGCTCTTCCTGTCTCCATTCCAGTCCTCCCTTCTCACCGTAAACGCGGATGTTGAGATTGTTCTCGTCACCGGCGGCCACCTGTGTTGCCAGGAGCACGCCCGAGGCGCCGTTCTCAAACTTCACCAGCATGGAGCTATCGTCATCAAGCTGGCGTCCTTTCACCACGGTATTGAGCAGTGCATTGATCTCCACAATGTCGGAGCCCGAGATATATTCAGCGAGGTTGGCAGCGTGTGTACCGATGTCGCCGATCGCGCCACCTGCACCTGACTTCGAAGGGTCTGTGCGCCAGCTTGCCTGCTTGTTGCCGGTTCCTTCCACAAAAGTGGAAAGCCATCCCTGCGGATATTCCACATATACTTTTCTCACTTTGCCGATCTTGCCGGTCTTCACCATGTTGCGCGCTTCTTTCACCAGCGGATAGCCGGTATAGGTATGCGTCAGCGCCAGCACCAGGCCGGTCTTATCCACAATTTTCTTCAGGGCTTTTGCCTCCGCTACATTGAAAGCGATCGGCTTATCGATGATCACATGGAAACCGTTCTCGAGGGCCATCTTCGCGGGATCGAAATGCACGTGGTTGGGTGTTACGATCGACACAAAGTCCATGCGCTGATCTTCCGGAAGCTGCTTTTCCTTCTCGATCATTTCGGCATAGCTGCCATAGACACGGCTGGGGTCCAGGTACAGCGCTTTGCCAGTTGCTTTAGATTTTTTAGGATCACTGCTGAAAGCGCCGCAGACGAGTTCGATCTCGCCGTCAAGGGCTGCAGCTTTGCGATGAACGGCACCGATGAAAGCATCCAGGCTTCCACCGATCATTCCCATGCGTAGTTTTCTGCTCATGAAGTTTAAAATTAGGATTTGGTTCAGGTTTTAAAAGTTTCAGATTGAAAAATTACGAAATAAAATTACTGAAAACGATTGCGGTTTGGGTTGAATGGGGCTTATTTCATGCGTTAGCACCTCGGGCCTGAAATTCGTGCGAATAGAGCGGCAACGACCGGGTTTCTTAAGAGTCCACGGTCGACAGTCCACAGACCACAGCCAGGTGGTGTGTTAGTCAACGTTACTGCTTTGTCTCTCCTTGAAAGGCTGTATAGTGACGATCACACTGCACGTCCGTGGACCGTGGACTGTCGACTGTGGACTCTTAAATGAACTTGCTGATCAGATTTTCAATGTATTCCTGTTTGCCGCTGATCTGTTTGGGGTCGCCGTTCTTGTGTGCAAGGTTGCGTAAGTCTTCAAGACCGAGCTTGCCTTGCTCGAACTGTTTTCCTTTTCCAGAATCAAAAGAAGCATAACGATCTTTCCGGAGTTTGGTGTACTCACCATTGTCGATCACAGCCTGGGCTATGAGCAGGGCGCGGGCAAAGGTATCCATGCCGCCGATGTGTGCGTAAAAAATATCTTCCAGGTCGGTAGAGTTCCTTCTGGTCTTGGCATCGAAGTTCACGCCACCGGTTTTGAATCCGCCGGCCTCGAGGATCACCAGCATGGACTCGGTGAGCTCATACAGGTTGTTGGGGAACTGGTCTGTATCCCATCCGTTCTGGTAGTCGCCGCGGTTGGCATCGATGCTTCCCAGCATGCCCGCGTCGGCCGCAACCTGCAGCTCGTGCTGGAAGGTGTGGTGGGCCAGTGTGGCGTGGTTTACCTCGATGTTCAGCTTGAAGTCGTCCATGAGATCGAACTGGCGCAGGAACGAGATCACTGTGGCAGAATCGAAATCATATTGATGTTTGGAAGGCTCCATGGGCTTGGGCTCGATGAAGAACGTGCCTTTGAAACCTTGTGCTCTTGCATAATCTTTTGCCATGTGCAGGAACCGCGCCATGTGCTCCTGCTCACGTTTCATGTTGGTGTTGAGCAGCGACATATAACCTTCGCGACCGCCCCAGAAAACGTAATTGGCTCCGCCCAGCGCGATGGTAGCGTCGAGCGCATTCTTCACTTGCGCGCCGGCATAGCTCACCACTTCAAAGTCAGGGTTGGTGGCCGCGCCGTTCATGTAGCGCGGGTGCGAGAAGAGGTTCGCTGTTCCCCACAGCAGCTTCACGCCGGAAGCCTTTTGTTTTTTCTTCGCGTATTCCACAATCTTTTCGAGGCGTGCTTCTGATTCTTTCAGCGTAGGTCCTTCGTCGATCAGGTCGTAGTCGTGGAAGCAATAGAACGGTGCGCCGATCTTGGTGATGAACTCGAAGGCAGCATCCATTTTATCATAACCGCGTTGTACGGCATCGTCACTTTGCAACCAGGGAAAGCTTTTGGTACCAGGACCGAAGGGGTCACCGCCTGTGCCGCAGAACGTGTGCCAGTAAGCGATGGCAAAACGGAAGTGTTCTTCCATGGTCTTCTTCCCTACCTTCTTGGTGGCGTCGTAGAATTTGAAGGCCAACGGGTTGTCTGACTCTTTGCCTTCGTAACGGATCTGGCCTATGCCTTTGAAATACTCCTTATCTCCTAATGTGAGTTTCATGGTTGTGGTTTTATCGGTTTAAGATTTTCTGAGGATTCTGACGTGTGTGAAATACATCGATGATCACAATGATCATTTTACTTTCTATGTACTCGTATATGATTTTATAATTGCCTTCCACCAAATAGCGGCAGTGTAAGCCTCTTTCTGCGAGCAAAATATCCTGCTGTCCGGATTCCGGATGGGACTTGAGTTGATTAGTCCGTGCAAATATCTTTTCGACGAATCTATCTGCTGGATGGGGTGAACCAGCTTCTTCAGAAATGAAATAGTGTATTTCATCGAGGCATCGCAAAGCAAAAGGCGTCCATGTGATTACAATTTCAGCCATTCTTTCTTCTGAAATACTCTATGGCTTCTTCCTGCACGATTAATTTACCTTCACCAATTGCTTTTCTCGATTCCGAAATACGATCAAAATATTCATCTTCTGTCATTGGCTTATAGGGGCGACCTGACTTTGACCTGCCGTAATCCAAGATTTTTCGTATTGCTTCCAATAGGCGAGCGTCATTAACCTGATCGAGCTCTTTCTTTAGTATCTCTTTTTCCGCTTTCAAATCCATAATCAAATACTTATGTTGTAAAATACCATTTTTAGCATGCAATGACAAAGTGGAAATGCACTTGCCAGCTTCTTAGAAGCAGTTCACTTATAGTTGTTATAGTTTTACAAACTTTCATTAGCGGCTTTACAGATATTTCTGAAGCTGCGTCTTCCACTGCGTGTAGGCATGATGATACTGCGCTGCCTTGTTCGTATCGGGCTCTTCAGACTCGATGATCTGCAGGCCGCGGAAAGCTTCTTTAAAGTCCTTGAAGATTCCTGCGCCCACCCCTGCACCCAGCGCTGCGCCCTTCGCACCATCGGTATCGTAAAGCTCAAGCCTCGCGCCGATGGCATTCACGAACGCTTCGCGGAACAAAGGACTTAAAAACATATTGGCGTTGCCGGCCCTGATCACATTGGTCTTCAGTCCCATGCCTTGCAGAATGTCGAAACCATATTTCAGCGCGAACACGATCCCCTCCTGCGCAGCCCTGAAGATGTGGCCCTGGCTGTGGCGGTTGAAGTTCAATCCATGGAAAGATGCTTCTACCGATTTGTTCTCCAGGATACGTTCAGCGCCATTCCCGAAAGGCAGCACGGTAAGCCCTTCGGCCCCGATGGGAACCTTCGACGCCAGCCTGTTCATTTCGGTATAATCGTATGGATCGCTGTGCGATTTGGTGTTTCTGCGAAGCCAGCTGTTGAGAATGCCGGTGCCATTCACGCAAAGTAACACACCGTTGGAAGGCCGTTGTGCGCTGTTATTCACGTGAATAAAAGTGTTTACCCGCGATTTTACATCAAATGCATTTTGATCGGTAACGCTATAGATCACTCCCGATGTGCCTGCAGTGGCTGCTGTTTCTCCGGGGTTGAGCACATTAAGCGAGAACGCATTGTTGGGCTGATCGCCGGAACGGTACGCCACCCTGGTGCCGGCTTTAAGACCCAGCTCGACCGCCGCGTCTTTTTTCACTTCTCCCTGAACGGAGAACACGGGTTTAATAACAGGAACAAGCGCGGGATCGAAGCCGTAGTGCTCCAGCAATTTACCTGATACCGATCTGGATGGATAATCCCAGAACACTCCTTCAGACAACCCTGTATCCGTGGTCACGATCTCACCCGTAAGACGCATGGCAATGTAGTCACCCGGCAGCATGAACTTGTGAACCTTCGAGAATACGGCAGGCTCGTTCTCTTTTACCCAGCGCAGCTTCGATGCTGTGAAATTGCCCGGTGAGTTCAGAAAGTGGCTCAGCGCGTACTCCTCTCCTAACGCTTTCATAGCTTTGTCGCCGATGCTCACGGCGCGGCTGTCGCACCAGATAATGGAAGGCCTCAGCGGCTTGTGGTCCTTGTCCACCAGCACAAGCCCGTGCATTTGATAAGAGATACCGATGGCAGCAATGCGGTCGCCGGTGGTGCCGGCTTTCTGAAGACAGGTCTTGACGCTGATCAGCAGGTGCTTCCACCACAGTTCCGGATCTTGTTCGGCCCAGCCTGGCGCAACAGCGATCATCGCCATTTCTTCGGCGGGCGATTGTGCGGAAGCCGCGGTGAGGCCGGTTTCAGCATCGACCAGAGAAGCTTTGATAGAAGAACTGCCTATGTCTAATCCCAGCAGGAATTGGTTCATGGGTGAGTGAATTTCAAACAATATTATCTACAAATAGTCAATTTGACTATATTTTTTCTATTTTTTTTATATCTTCCATCGCAGAAAGAAACACCTATGCCGTCTGATCTCTTTTCAAGTAGTGTTATTGACGCGGTCTCCATTGACTGCCTGATCTTCGGTTTCCGCGGCAGCGGGCTCGACATTTTGCTGATTAAACATGGTGAAGGCATCAGTAAGGGCAAGTGGGCCCTGCCCGGCGGATGGATCCAGTACAATGAAGATGTGGACGAAGCCGCGGGGCGGTTGTTGAAGTCGCTTACAGGTGTGTCTAATATATATCTCGAGCAGCTCAGGGCGTTTGGCGATGTGAGCCGGTATCCCGAAAAACGTGTGATCACCATTGCGTACTATGCGCTGGTAAATACCGATCACTATGCGCTGAGCGCGGGCTTCACGGCCTCGGATGTGCAGTGGTTCAACGTGCATGAAGTTCCGAAGCTTCCGTATGATCACAACCGCATCCTCGATTTTGGCTTGCGTCAGCTGAAGCACAAGGTTCGGCACGAGCCCATTGGTTTTAACCTGCTGCCCAAGAAGTTTACCCTGCACCAGATCCAGCAACTTTACGAGGCCATCCTGGAGATGCAGCTCGATAAACCGAATTTCCGCCGGAAGTTATTGAATATGAATTTGTTGGTTCCCTGTCATGAGAAACAGAAAGATGTATCGCACCGGGCGGCGAGCCTTTACCGCTTCGATAAAAAGATCTATGATCAGCTGACGGAGAAAGGGCTTTCGTTCGAGCTCTAGAATTTAGAATGTAGAATTAGGAGTTAGCATGTTGAGGTTACGCGATTCTAATGCTAAATTCTAAATTCCATATTCTGCCTCCGAAGAGGCTTGCAGGAGAAAAAATTTAGGCTCATATTCACTTTGACAATAAGCAAATCAAAACCTGAACCACTATGAATGACGCAAACAGTAAAAGGCTTTTTTACGGCAGTTGTTTCGCCCTGATCACAACTGCTTTTTCTTTTAGTATCCGTGCTGGTATTCTGGCGCAGCTTGGAACTACCTTCAACCTTTCGGCGACGCAGCTCGGCTTCATCAACCAGATGTGGTTCCTGGGGTTCCCCATCTCCATGGTGCTGGGCGGTATTTTCTATGGCAGCATCGGCCCCAAGAAGATCATGATCGTGGCCTTCTTCGCGCACATGATCGGTATTCTTCTTACGATCTACTCCGGAGGATATACAGGCCTGCTGATCTCCACCCTGTTCATTGGCATTGGTAATGGTTGTACGGAAGCTGCCTGTAACCCGATGATCGCCACGGCTTACAGCGGCAAACTGATGAACACACTGCTCAACCGTTTTCACATGTGGTTCCCCGGAGGTATCTTCCTCGGCAGCCTCATCTCCTTCGGCATGACAAAACTCGAGCTGGGCTGGGAAGCGCAGATCTGGGTGATCATGATCCCTACTTTGATCTACGCATATCTTTTCTACGGACAATCTTTCCCCGAACCGAAAGGAGACGCTGCTTCGCTCTCCTCGAACCTGTCGGCGATGATCACACCGTTGTTCCTTTTTATCTGTGTCTGTATGACACTTACAGCGATCTCCGAATTCGGACCTACACAATGGGCACAGTTGATCCTGGCAAAAAGTGGTGCTGAACCGATGGTGATCCTGGCCATTATCTTCGGACTGATGGCGATCGGCCGGTACTTCGGCGGAGAGTTTGTACACAAGTTCGACCAGACCGGCGTGCTCCTGGGCGCAGCCATATTTACAACCCTGGGCGTGTTCCTGTTGAGTACACAGACCGGTCCTATGGCTTACGTAGCAGCGGTTGTGTTTGCGATGGGCGTGTGCTATTTCTGGCCCAACATGATCGGATTGACTGCAGAGAAAGTTCCGTCGAGCGGTGCTATCGGGATGTCCATCGTAGGCGCATTCGGTATGTTCTCGAGCGCCATCTGGCAACCGATCATCGGCGGATGGATCGACAAATCAAAAGAGCAGGCTTCCACCACCGGATTGCAGGGTGATGCACTCGAGCTGGCGGCAGGTCAGGCTACCTTATCGAAGATGATCATGTTCCCCGTGATCTTGATCGTGCTCTTTGCCATCCTGCTTTTCTGGATCAGGAGCAGGAAAGCCAATTCAGTTGCTGTTAATGCCTGATCACAACGCAGAACAAGGCTAACAAAATAAAGAAGCCGCCTCTTTACATGGGGCGGCTTCTTTCGTTACAGACAGATCTATGCCGATCAGTCTTTGGCAAACCTGAATTTGTAAATACCTTTTTTAGCGTTGATGATCAGAACGTACAATCCCTGCTGGAGATCGTGCACATCAAAGACGATCGCATCCCGGTCTGCCCTTGACGCAATGTTCATCCCGCGTCCATCGGCGGCAACTACCCTGGCGGGAGCAGTAAACAAATCGTTGTCCTGTGTGGAGATGATCAGCACATCTTTCGCAGGATTGGGATATGCCTGCGAGAATATATCCGCAGTCTGCTCGACACCCGTGATAGGGTTTTCGGGTTCAGGAGTTCCTGGCACGGTTACCAGGTTGGAATAGGCATGGAACGAATCATAGGTACCTTTTACTGCCTTGACGCGGTATTGATACGTCTTATTCTTTGCGGCGCCATTGTCTGTGTAACTGGTGGCGTTGGCGGCGAGCGTTGCGAGGGTGGTATAATCCGCTTCGGAAGATTCCTTGCGCTGGATCACATATCCTGTTTCGATGGATGACCTGTCTTCCCACGTTAAGGCCATCGGCGAAGTTGCCGATACAGTTGTATTGATGACACCCGGTGTTTTTATCATCAACACTTTTGCCGTGTCGGAATACAACGTAGCGGTGGGGTAAGACATCCGCGTCCCTTTGATGCGATAGTGGTAAAAGCCTTCACTGCTCATGGTAGCGGTGTACGACGTTGCTGCCGTGGATTGAGGAAACGCTGTGAAAGCGGATACCGGCGTATTCAATTCCGCGGAAGTAGCCCGCTCAACAACGTACACGGCCGCCGGGGTGAGGGCCGTCCATTGGATATTGACACTGGTCTCGCTGCTCTTCGTTGCTCCTGACACGGTCGGGTATTCAATGGCCGCGGCCACTGACTTGCCTTGAGACACGCCTTCCGTGAATTTGGTCCTGATGCGGTACGTGTAGAATGTACCTTTCACTACGTTAACATCCGTATAGGTAAGCTGGCCGGCATTTAAATTGGCGATGGTGGTAAAATCCTGAGGTGTAGCTTGCGGATCAGCAGACTGCGCCCGTTCCAGCACATAACCTGTTTCGTCATCGGCGTTGTCTTTCCAGGTAAGCACGATCTTGTTCCTGAGGATCTCGGCACTTGCTTCCGCGAGCTTGGGCGATACGGGGCTGTATTCCCAGAGGTCGGCCGCGTTTCCGGAATAACCCGAACCCAGCCCGGCGTAGCCTTTATTGTCAATAACAAAGGCACTGGTGTATTGATACGAGACACTGGGGTAAGGTTCCTTCATTGACCAGGTGTTATTTGACGGATCATAAACCTGTGTCACATATCCGCTTGAGCCGCCAACGACATAGGCTTTATTGTTGATCACAAAATTTGACGCCGTATAAGCAGAGAATTTCAGGTCTGCTTTCTTTGTCCATGTGCCTGTTGCTCCCGCTGAAGGATCAAAAGCATAAAGCTCTGTGCCCATATAAACGTAGCCGGTATTGTTAATGGCAAAGCCCGAGCCATTGCCTGTTTTGGGGAAGTCCGCCACCTGCCTCCAGGTATTCTGGACGGGATCGTATTCGTAAAAGTCGGCATAACTATTCGGGCTGGAGAATCCGAGGCCTACGTATGCTTTGCCATTGAGCACGAATGCCGCAGCATAAGCTCTCTTTACGCCAGGGAATTCGGCAATGGGAGACCACGTGTTGGTGGCAGGATCATACACATAAAAATCTTTCGTGTAGGTGAAAGACGGGGAGCGATAAAAACCGAGGCCCACATAAGCTTTGCCGTTGATCACAAATTCGACAGAAGCCTCGCGTCCTCCGCCGGGGAAGTCTGCCTTACGCTCCCAGGTATTCCTGGCGGGGTCATACTCCCAGAAATCATTTTGGGCAGTGGAATTATCATAGCCCAATCCAAAATAACCTTTCTGCCCGATCGAAAATCCAATGGCATCGACCCTGACCTTGGCTCCGATACCGGGATAGGATGCTTTCTTTTCCCAGTCGCCGAGTTTATTGACCGACGCCGTAACCGCGCCTGTGTTGACATACGCCGATACATCGCCGTTATTCCTGATACCCCGCACACGATAGTAATAAGTTACGCCTGTCGTTACCGTGTTGTCGGCAAACAAGGTCGATCCGCCGGGGACTTTCCCAACTTCCTGAAACCCGGAGCCGCTGGAGAGCGAACGTTCAATGGAGAACTGATCTTCGTTGCCGCGGTCTTCCCAGTAAACGTTGATCTGATTTTCCTTCACCCCCACCGCGTAAGCGTTAGCAGGTCTGGTGATAGGGTAATCATACGTTACCTCGTATTTGAAGAGGAACGGTGTCAGTGGATTGTTGCTGGGGATCGAGATCTCGTACGCGATCCGTGTATCCACGGCCGAGCTGAAGGAAATTTCAAAGGTAGTGCTGCCACCTGCGTTTACGGTAGCGGCAGGCTGAGCAGAAACGGTTACGCCTGTGCCGGTGGCTGTCACCGTACCGATGTTCAGTACGGCGGGGCCACCGTTCTTGATGGTGAAGGTTTTGGTTCCCACAACGTTAAGCCCCATGGTGCCGCCACCGATGGTGGTATTACCAAGGCCACTGGTGATCTGGCTTGTTTCGGAATACCATACCGTCATCGAAGGTGTCGGAAACTGTTCAAAAGTTATCGTCATTCTCAGGTCGGCCGTAGTAAGCTGCGCCAGCGTTCCCGTATTGTTCCTGATCATCTGCCCTCCGTCATAAGGACCTGGAGCAGTGGAGGATGCGGATTCAAGTCCTACGTCTTCCCTGAACAAGGCATAGTAGGTCGTGTTCTTGTCGAGCTCCACGTTGTTGAAATTGTAAACTGTATAAGGGAAGTCATCGGTCTTCGAGATGCTTTCCGCCACCACTGTTCCGGACGTCCCATCCGTCAATGTAGTTGCGTTGGAAGGCATCGCGCTGTAGATGTACATTTTGCTCGCTTCGGATACGGCATCGATGTGATAAACAACACGGAACGACTTGAGTATTACTTTATTACTTGCGCCGGTAGACCCGCTGCCCGCGCCCAGGGAAGAAGGCCGGAAGGACTGGCCCCGTGTGGGAACGGCGGGATTGCCGGTGGAGTTTTGTACGACAGTAAAGGTTTGTGCCCATCCCGCTATGGAGAGGCCAGCGAAGAGCACGGTTACCAGGAACTTATTCATCATTTGGTTTCAGAGTTAAACGGCAAATTTACCAGGCTGCCGACGGTAAATCAGGGGAAATGCACGCAAACATTACATTTGGAATAGCCATGGGGTTGCATCATGGCGCAACGTCAGGGGTAGGTCATAATCCGTTTTTGCCCTGCCTACATCGTATGCATGAATAGTTCTTAGTTGGCTTCAAGCCAGCGGATGGATAATAACAAGCACAATCGCATTGTGAAAAATACCTCGCCCGCGATCAGCTTATCAAAAAAGATGGGCGCATGAATGCCTGTTAGCGCCTTTGTTTTTTTTGCTCACGCGCAGAGAACACACCCTGAAGTGGCGCTTGTCGAACTCTCAACGGCCAGTGGCCACGTCGCTTTGTATGTTAAAAAGATGTTCGTTGCCCCAATCTCTCATCTGGCTTATGACCGGTTCGAGCGATCTTCCTTTCGCCGTTAAGAAATACTCTACCCTTGGCGGGATCTCGGGATAGATCCTGCGCTCGATGATCCCGTCGTTTTCCAGCTCGCGAAGCTGCGAGGTCAGCATCTGTTTGCTGATGTCTTTCAGCATCATGCCCATCTTCCCAAACCGGTTGATATCATTGAATATCAGGTACAGGATCAGGATCTTCCACTTGCCTCCAATCACCTGCATGGTCGCTGTCACAGGACAGTTCTGAACATTTCCGAGTGCAACCTTATCCATAACTATTTGATTATCAATAATAGTATGATTTTAAAGACTAGATCAGTAAATTATAACTACATACAAAATAAAGACCAAGTGATTAGAATTGCAAGACAAATGCAAAACAAATCAGCTATGAAAACTTATGTTATCACCGGATCCATCGGTCACATCAGCAGGCCTATTGTCGAGGGATTGATAAAGGCAGGCAAGGAAGTAAGCGTTATCACGAGCTCCAGCGAGCGCGTGGCGGAAATTGAAAAGTTAGGTGCAAAGGCCATTGTTGGCAACGTACAGGATAGTGGTTTTGTAAGATCAGCGTTCAAGGGTGCTGACGTGGTCTACACGATGATCCCCCCGATCTGGCAAACCGATAACTGGCGCAAGTCAATGAATGAGGTAGCCAAAAATTATACTGACGCCATTGTTGCCAACAACATCCGTTATGTGGTTAACCTGAGCAGCATGGGCGCTCATGTTGGCAATGGTATGGGGCCTGTGGATGGCCTGTATGACTTCGAACAGATGCTCAACAAGATCGAGCGGCTCAACGTGCGGCATCTGCGTCCCTCCTATTTCTACTACAATTTTCTCTCACAGGTTGGTCTGATCAAGCAGGCTGGGTTTATGGGCGCGAATTATGGCGATGAGAACGAGAAGATCTTCCTGGTGCATACCCGCGACATTGCCGCGGCCGCCCTCGAAGAGCTGCTGAACCTGAGCTTCCAGGGTTCCAGCGCGCGATATATTTTCGGCGATGAACGCTCGGGAAAAGAAGTGGCGCAGGTTTTGGGCAAAGCCATTGGCAAAGACCTGAACTGGGTTGTGTTCACTGATCAGCAACAAAAAGAAGGATTGCTGCAGGCAGGTCTTTCTGAGACCCATGCCCGGAATTTTACCGATATGGGCAGGGCCATACGCGAAGGTGTGATGCAGGCCGATGCCAGGGAACACAAACCTGCTCAGGCAAAGACCAAGCTTGAGGATTTTGCCAGCGAGTTTGCGCAGGCCTATCGTCAATAGAATCATAAAAAAAGAGGGCGGTCTTTTATGGGACAGCCCTCTTTGTCTTATTGTGTGCCTGATCAGGAAACGCTTTTACTTGTTTTCGGAGGCGGAAACTTCGCCCAGCTCACCTTTCTCTGCTTTCTTCTTCAGTTTGTCATTGGCGAAGATGGCCACTTCTACCCTGCGGTTCTGCTGACGGCCGTAGTCTGTATTGTTATCACCTACAGGCTGGTCGGGGCCGTAACCTTCGTTGGTGATCCGTTTGCTGGCAACACCGAGCGACTCGAGGTATTTTGAAACTGATGCTGCACGGTCTTCCGAAAGCTTCATGTTATGCTCGCGCGAACCGGTGATGTCGGTATGGCCTTCGATCAGGATGTTGGTGTCCTTGTATTTGTTCAATGTCTCGGCGAGGTCTTTCAGGTTGGTCATCGACCCTGCGCTCAGCTGCGAAGAGTTTACGGGAAACTGGATACCTTCGCGGAAGGTGATCTTGATACCTTCGCCCACACGTTCGATCTCCGCTCCTTCGAGGTCTTTGCGCAGCTCTTCAGCCTGCTTGTCCATGTAGCGGCCGATGCCGTAACCGGCTGCACCGCCAACCACTGCGCCCAGAATCGCTCCCATGGCCGTATTACCAGCAGCTTTACCGATGGCCGCGCCTGCAGCGGCACCACCTGCAGCGCCAATATAAGTTCCTTTCTGCGATTTGCTCATGTTTTTACAAGCGCCCAGCAGCAAACAAATCGCCAGCAGTACGCTCATAATTTTACCTGTACGGTTTGATATTTTTTTCATAACACAATATTTTGTTTCAGAATGATTTTAAAAAACTATGCCGGGCTTAAATGCAAAAAATGCAGAACGCAAAGGCCCTCTGCGACCTCTCTGCGCCTTCCGCGGTTATGCATTTCTTTGCATTTACCGTATTTTTAAAATATGAAAATCTGTTGCTTATTGCTGCTTCTATCCCTTACCCCTGCCCTTATGGCTCAAACGACCGGTTCTCAAACCAATAGAAAATTTCTTGCGCTGGGAGACTCGTACACCATCGGTGAAAGTGTAGCGGAGCATGAGCGGTGGCCTCTGCAGTTGGCTGAAGCCTTGAGAAAAAAAGGAGTTGCCATTGCCGCGCCCCACATCATCGCCACTACGGGCTGGCGAACGGATGATCTCAAACGTGCCATTCTTGCCGCTAATCCCGCGCACGATCAGGGACTGGTATCGCTGCTCATCGGCGTCAACAACCAGTACCAGGGAAAAAGCGCTGTCAGCTATGCGCCGGAATTTGAAGAGCTCCTGAACATGGCCATCGCCTTTGCGGGGAACGATAAGTCTAAAGTGTTTGTGGTCTCCATTCCCGACTATGGCTACACACCTTTCGGAAAAGAAAAGCAGGAGTCTATCAGCAAAGCGATCGATGAATTCAATGCCGTGAACCGGTCGATCACGGAAAAGTATGGTGTGCAATATTTTTACATTACCGATATCTCCAGGAAAGGTTTTGACGATCCCGCATTGGTTGCTCAAGACGGACTGCATCCCTCCGGCAAAATGTATGCGGAGTGGGTCAAGCTCATCGCGCAGGGTTTGACATTCCCGTAGCGCAACCTCGGTCACCATGCCAATCTTCTTTCAAGCCAAGGATATTGCAAACGTTTCCGGATTTTGCATCGTGCACGGGATATATCTTCGACATTCGAATTTTTTTTGTTCAATATTCGACACTCACTCTTCATACAACCCGCAAGCCTATGCGGCGCTCTGCCACAACATTCTGTGTAAGGTCCACACCACAAGCCTGTTAGTAATACAGGTACTGATAAAGGAGTATAACCTCAGAGGGTAATATTGGCTATGCAATAGCGGAAATGGAACTACTGGTTGTCTGTAGTTTGCCGGCTTGATTTATACCCATTTGCAAACCAGAGAACTCCAATGAGAAAGTTTTATCTTTTGTTTTTTACTGTGCTTCTTTATCAGGCGTGTTTAGGTCAGTCTGTGGATGCGACATTTCAGGGCGCGGTCACTTACACAGTCCCCCCTGATAATGCAATATACCTTCCTGATGGAAAGTACATTATATGGAACGACGAATATGCGTCGTTTATAAAAGTGAACGGGCAGACAAAGCGGGGAATTGTACGCTTTAATGCTGACGGCACCATTGACAATACTTTTCAATCGGGCGCCGGAGTAGTGGGCAATGGTACCGTTACGAGTGTTGCCAGACAAAGCGATGGCAAATTGATCGTTGTCGGAAAATTCTCTTCTTATAATGGCCAGGCGGTGAGCAGTCATGTTATCCGTTTGAATGCTGACGGAACGATCGACAACACTTTCAATCCCGTCATTAAGTTCAATGACTTCGGAGACACCAAAAAAGCTTATGTACAGCCTGATGGTAAGATCCTTGTTACAGGGCCCATGATCACCATTGGCGGGGCCGATGATTTTGAACGGCTCATACGTCTTAACGCAGACGGAACCCGTGATCAGACTTTTCAGGCCGAGAACAACTTCTCCGGCATCAACTCACTCGCTTTTCAGTCAGATGGAAAGTTCATCATGGCGGGCACATTCACTACCGTAGGGACCACCACAGTGAACAGGATAGCCCGGTTCAACACCAATGGAACGCTTGATAACACTTTCAACACCGGAACGGGGTTTGATGCTGTGATCTATGAAGTTAAGGTGACTTCTACCGGGCGGGTGCTTGTGGCAGGATCTTTCACCACTTTTAACGGAACTGCCATGAAATACCTGGTGGCGCTGACCAGCACCGGATCCGTAGACGGCGCCTTCACACAAAACGGTACACCCAACGCGCCGGTCCAGGGCCTCGCCTTGCAGAGCGACGGGAAGATCCTGATCGCAGGACAGCTCTCATCACTTAATGGAACCGCCGTAAACAAATTGGCCCGCTTACAGGTTAACGGCGCAGTGGATGCCACTTTCGCCACCAACATCGGTACCGGCCCCAATAGTGGAACGTTCCTGACCTTTGCAACCGTGAATGCCGAGGACGACATTTTGATCCTGGGATACTCTTCCTTCACAGCCTTCAACGGCCAGAGCCGAAGCAGCATTGCCTTGCTGGAAAGTACCGGCGTATTGAAGGGTACATCAGCGGCGCTTACGCTCGAGGCAGCGGCGAGCGTCGATAAGATTGTGCGCCAGGGAAGCCAGATCCTCGTTGCCCACTCAGGCACTATGGCGAACGGGCTTGTATCACCTGGCTTTGAGCGAATGAATGCAGATGGCACACTGGATGCCACCTTCCGCTCGGGTCTTCAGGTTGACGATAATGTCCTCGCGATCTTCATCGACGCTAATGGGAATATTATCATCGGAGGTAATTTCACCACGTACAAAGGTGTATCGGCTGGGCGCATCGCCCGGCTTAATGCCAGTGGAACAATCGACAACACATTTCGAACCAATACCGGCACCGGCTTCAACAGTCTGGTCTACGCCATTGCTCAGCAAGGTGACGGCAAGCTTATCGTGGGTGGCTCATTCGGGGCTTTCAACGGGGTAACCAGGCGCAACCTGGTACGTCTTAACACCGATGGTACCATCGACAATACCTTTAATGCGGCCAACGGGTTTACCGGCGGCGTAGTGCGGGAGATCAAGATCCAGTCAGACGGGAAGATCCTCGTTGGCGGTGAGTTCACTTCATTTGCAGGCAACACCATCAAATCGCTTGTTCGATTGAACATCGACGGCACGTTAGACAATACCTTTGCCATCGGTACAGGCTTTGAGCGCGAAGCCGGCGCTGCCAGCGGTATCTATGCCATCCATGTAATTGACAATGGACAAATTCTGGTGGGCGGATCATTCGACAGAGTGAACGGTTCAAATGCGGGCCAGTATTATGTAAGACTTAACAGCAACGGTACGCTTGATACCCGACTGAGTGGCACAGGGTTTTTCATTGTCGACACTTTCTTTAAACTCGACAACGGAAAGATCCTGATCGCGGAACGAGAATACGGCCTGAGCCTGCTCAACAGTGACGGCACAGTCGATCCGTCTTTTACGCCGGTGCCGCTGAATGGAATTTCATCGAGTATAACAACTGTAGGTGATAATATTTACTGGGGAGGCACCATGAGTCTGGTTGATGGAGTGCCGGTTTCAGGTATTGCAAAAGTCAAAATGCCCGCACCCCCTGTCAAACCTTCTAATGTCAATTTTACCGTGGCAAATATGAACCAGGTGAATATCTCCTGGGCCGACAACGCAACGGATGAGACCGGTTATGAAGTTGACCGGTCTGTAGGCAATAATCAAAGCTATACCCGCATTGCCACACTGGCTGCGAACACCACGCAGTATGCAGACAATACAACGGAAGCCGACAAGACCTACTATTACAGGGTGCGTGCCAAAGGTCGCAATACTTACTATTATTCTGACTATACCGCAGACAGGGCTGTTGCTTACGGCGAAGGTGGTACCTGGATGCTGAAGCAGGAGTTCAGCGGTCCAGCCCGTACAGATGCCGTTGCCTTTGGATTAGGACAAAAAGGTTATGTGGGTACAGGCCTTACAGGAGCGTATGCCCTTGACATGAGGGCGTATGATCCGTCAACCGATACCTGGACGACAGCAGCTGCCTTCGGTGGCTCCATTCGCGCGGAGGCCCTGAGCTTTGTCATTGGTACCAAAGCGTATGTGGGCCTGGGCGAAGATGGATTTGGCCCTGACAAGAAAAAGGATCTCTGGGAGTACAACGATCAGACCAACGCATGGACCCAGCGCGCGGATTTCCCCGGCACCATCCGAAGAAATGCCATAGCATTTGTGGTGAATGGAAAAGCTTATGTAGGTGGTGGTATTGATGACACCGGAAGGAAAAATGATTTTTATGAATATGATCCTGCCACCAATACTTGGTCATCGGTTGCAGCCTTTCCCGGAGAAGCACGTGAAGGTGCCGTGGCTTTCAGCATCGGTGGTGATGGTTATGTAGGTACTGGAAGGACCGCTGCCGGAAGAACAAAAGATCTCTGGAAATATACCGCGGCCACCAACACATGGACGCGGGTGGCTGATTTTCCCGGTCTCGCCCGCGAGGAAGCCGTTGCCTTTGTGATCGATGGTAAAGCTTATGTCGGTACCGGTGACTCAGGAAAAGATGAAAAAGATTTTTACCGCTATGATGCTGCCACCGATGCATGGACAAAGGTTGTTTCATTTGGCGGCTCGGCGCGCGCTTATGCCACCAGCTTTACCGTTGGAACCAAAGGTTACGTAGCCACAGGCTTTGACGGCAGCAACCTGAAAGATGTATGGGAATTCGCAGCCATGACCATCCAGCCCACACCTTCAGCGCCTTCCGCGTTGACCGCCACGACGGTATCAAGCACAACGATCGATCTGAGCTGGACAGATAACACAACGAATGAGACCGGTTTTGTGCTGGAGCGCTCAAAAACGGATGAGAGCAACTACACCGTCATTGCAACGCTTAACGCAAACATTGTCTCCTATTCTGATAACAGCCTGACAGCCAACACCAGATATTATTACAGGATAAAGGCGATCACGGCCGCAGCCGGCGCTTCCCCTTATGCGGCAGCCGTCAATGCCACCACTTTGAACGTGCCACCACAGGCGCCGACAAACCTTGCAGCCACAGCGATCTCTCATACGCAGATTCGCCTGACCTGGACTGACCTGGTAACAAATGAGGCACAGTTCGTGATCGAGCGCGCACCTACTGAGACGGGCGACTTCGTGGAAGTGGGAACTGTGCAGGCCAACGTCACGTCGTTTTACAACAACGATCTTGCAAGCACCACCACTTATTTCTATCGGGTGAAGGCGAAAAACAACGGAGGCAGCTCTGCCTATACGGCCACTGCGTCTGCCACTACGCTGGTTTCACCGGTAGCCGCTCCCAGCAACCTGACGGCTACGGCCCTGATCGGCCCGCCGATGAAAGTAAGGCTCGAATGGATAGACAATGCTGATAATGAAACCGGATTCCACTTGCAACGCGCGGTCAAGGGTACTGAAAACTACTTTGTCATTGCGACTCTGGCTGCCAACACCACCAGCTACGATGATGCCACAATAACCGAAGCGGCGTCGTATACCTACCGTGTGAGGTCGCTTAAAGGTGCTGATTATTCAAGTTTCACCGCGCCCGTCTCCGTAACTACGCCTCGCACGATCCCCTCAGCCCCCTCACAGCTTACGGCGGTGCTGGATGAGAACATGACGATCGCTCACCTGCAATGGGTGCGCAATTCATCAAACGAAGACGGCTTTGTGATCGAACGCTCGATCAATGGTGGCCCTTTCACGGAGCTCGCCACTGTAACAACACTGGTATATGAAGACAAAGATCTCACTAAGTCACTGACTGTGAGCTACCGGGTATACGCCTACAATACGTCTGGAAAGTCTGCAGCATCCAATACCGCTTCGCTGGTGACTACCGGCATCGAAGAAGACGCGTGGCATCATACGCTGGCCATCTATCCCAACCCTGTAAAGGACGCTCTGACCATCGAGATCAGCAATGCTTACAGGGGCGATGTGCAGTTCTCGTGGTACAACCTGCAGGGCCAGGTGATCAAGTCTTACACCAAAACAAAGACAACCCAGACAGAAAGCTATGTTGTCAACGCCAGGGAGTTCAATGCAGGTGTGCTGATGTTGAAGGTCACCATGGGCAATCGTACGATGACCCGGAAGGTAGTGGTACAATAACAGATTTGAGATATGAGATTTTAGATGTGAGACTTGAGACGGTGGATATTTCAATACCGTTAAAAAGGTAAAAAAGAAAAGGGTGCTTTAGAGCATCCTTTTTTTGCTGTCGTTTGGTAGTTATGAGGATCAGGAGTCTATTTTTCAGCGGGCCAATCACTCATATGAAATTGCCAGGGAACTGGCTATCCGGTAACTGGCAACTGGTAACCAGCTACTGAGCGCGCTTGAATAACGAAAACACCTTTTTACCTGCTGTCACTACTCCTACCGCGAGCAGTCCTGCGATGAAACCGGCGGCAAATTCTCTTGCCAGCAATGGCCAGTGTGATAAAATGTGATGGAGATATTCAATGTTGTGAATGAAAATGCCTCCGGAAACCAGCACGAGAGCGATGGTGCCGACAACGCCTAAAACTTTGATGACCACCGGTAGCGACTTCACCAGCAGATGCCCCAGTGCCGATAGCAATCCACGGTCGTCAGAACGTTTGATGAGTTTATAGCCGGCATCGTCCATTCTCACGATCAGCGCCACGAGGCCATACACGCCAACGGTTGCCAGGATAGAGACCACGGCGACTGTTATGATCTGGATGGGAAGGCTTTTATCCAAAACAGCCCCCAGTGCAATGATCACGATCTCCAGGGAAAGGATAAAATCAGTAGTGATGGCAGACCTGATCTTCTCTTTTTCAGACTCACTATTGTGTTCTTCATTCTGCTCGATAACCTCATGGCCCTTTTTTGAGCGGTGAAAAAGGAATTCGATGATCTTTTCAACGCCTTCGTAAGCCAGGTAGCCCCCTCCCAGCACCAGGGCCGCTATGATGGCTATCGGAAAAAATGCATTCAGCAGCAGTGCGATGGGAACAATGATAAGCTTATTGATGAAGGAGCCCTTCGAGATCGCCCACAGCACCGGTAATTCGCGTGAAGCCAGAAAGCCTGTTGCTTTTTCAGCGTTCACGGCCAGATCGTCGCCTAATATTCCTGCCGTTTTTTGTGTTGCTACTTTGCTTGCGGTGGCAACGTCATCCATCAATGCCGCCACATCATCTAAAACTGAAAAGAAACCAGATGCCATATTCTCTCTTGCCGAACACCAACTCCCTCATCTAATTGTATGCCCCGATGAGCGAGTGTGGAGCCGTCCTTTAACCTATTTTGTTATGTCAGCAAACTAAGGAATTTGTGAAGAGACGGCAAAATATGGCGGCAGGTTTTACAACTCTACCGGGAATGTTACCTATCAGAACAATCTGGGGCAAAGTCAGTTAATAACGCGCGATCTAAAACCTGTAACAACTCGCTAACATCTTTGTCAGATGATTTATAGCCACCACTTTTGTTAACATAGTCAAAGGCGCCTACTATATACAGTAAGAAGCATTTTTTGTCGTTGTTTGAATCATCACCGTCTGCACAGTATTTGATATCATACTTAAGGTGTTGTCCATTCTCCTGGTATGTTAGTGAAGCCCAATAGCAGGCATCACCTTTTTCTCCTTTAACAGTATCTGTGTTTTCCAATGACCAACCATTGGAAGCGTTGATCCGCGCAGTTAATTTCTCTTCAAAAGACGCTTGGGAAGTAGCAAAATGATATTCCTTAATGCTCGGAAAAGTTGAGCTTATGCCGATGACGAAATAGAGCATGTACCCCACTACAACGATCACGGGTATTATTACCAAAAGCCGAGGCAGTTTCATTAAAATTTTTACTAAGACTGTCCGTCGCCTCTCTACTTCAGCATCACCTTCTCATCTTTCAGCCAGATCTCCATGGGGTCGCCTGATTCGAGCCTGGTCTCGGTGCCGTCTTTGCTCACTTTTATTTTGACCACCCGGCCTCTGAACTCGAGCCTGAAAGAGTATGATTTCCATTGTTCGGGGATGAACGGACTGAAGCAGAGCTTTCCATCTTTTACGCGCATGCCGCCGAACCCTTTTACGAGGCTCATCCACGTGCCTGCCATGCTGGTGGTGTGGCATCCGTCTTCGGTGTCGTTGTTGTAGTCGTCGAGGTCAAGCCGCGCGGTACGCAGGTACATTTCGTAAGCTTTCTGCTTGTAGCCCAGCCGTGAGGCGAGAATGGCATGCACGCAAGGTGACAAAGATGATTCGTGCACGGTCATGGGTTCATAGAAGTCGAAATTCTTTCGCAGCGTCTCGGGTGAGTATTTGTCTTCGAAAAAGTACAACCCCTGTAACACATCAGCCTGCTTGATGAAACACGAGCGCAGGATCCTGTCCCACGACCATTTCTGGTTCAGGGGACGGTCTTCTTTCTTCAGCTCGCTCACGCTCATCAGCTCTTTGTCGAGGAAACCGTCCTGCTGCAAAAAGAGGCCACGGGTAGTGTCTTCGGGGTAATACATTTTTTCAATAATGTCTTTCCACTTCGCCACTTCGGTCTTCTCATCGAAGCTTGTACGTTTCAGTATCTCGCTGAACCTGCTTTCGTCATCTTTCTTCACAAAGCTGAGCGCGTGTTGCGTGTACTCGAGTGTCCACGTCGCGAAGGTGTTGGTGTACCAGTTGTTGTTGACGTTGTTCTCGTATTCGTTGGGGCCTGTCACCCCGAGCATCACATACTTGTTCTTATGTGACGACCAGTTGACACGTTGCGCCCAGAACCTGGAGATGGCGATGAGCACCTCGAGGCCATATTCAGTAAGGTACTTTTCGTCTCCCGTGTAACGGATGTAATCGAAGATGGCGTAGGCGATGGCGCCATTGCGATGGATCTCCTCGAAGGTGATCTCCCACTCATTGTGGCACTCCTCTCCATTCATGGTCACCATGGGGTAAAGGGCAGCGCCGCCGGTGAATCCAAGCTTCTGCCCATTCTCGATGGCCTTCTGCAGATGTTTGTAACGATAGACCAGCAGGTTCCTGGCCACTTTCTGCTCCGCGGTTGCCATGTAAAAAGGCAGGCAGTAGGCTTCGGTATCCCAGTATGTGCTTCCGCCGTATTTTTCTCCCGTAAAACCTTTAGGTCCGATGTTGAGCCTTTCATCTTCACCCGTATAGGTCTGCGTGAGCTGGAAGATGTTGAAACGGATGCCTTGCTGGGCAGCGATATCGCCTTCGATGGTGATGTCGCACGCTTCCCACTTGTGCGCCCATACGTTTGAATGTTCCTCGAACAATTTCTCAAAACCTTTGTTGTAAGCTTCGTCCAGCACCTTGCTGCAGTTTGCTACGAGGGATGCCTTCGCGTGGTTCTCAGATGAGAGAATGGCCGCGTATTTGTAAATGACGTTCTCCTTACCTTCTTCCAGGTTGAGCTGGATCACGTTGCCGGCAAATTTCTCGCGCTGCTCGAGGTTGATCCTTTCGGGCTGCGCTTTTTTTCCGTCGGTCTCGATGGCATAACGCATGCCGGTGGTCACGTGGAATAAGGTCTTTTTGGTCTGCGCGGTAACGATGGCTTTTCCTTCGGAGGCTTCCTTGTAGACCTCTTCCCAGAACTTTTCGTCGTAGTTGGAATCTTTGTTCACTACGTCTGCATCGACGTATACCGAGATCACCGCTTTGGCGGAAAAGTTCAATGCTGTGATGGCGTAACGGATGGCACCGATCTCGCCGTGGGCCATGCTGCAGAAGCGCCGTGAGTCGACACGCACTTTCTTGCCATCAGGAAACGTGGCTGCAAAGCTCCGCGAAAGCAGGCCTGTTTTCATATCGAGCACGCGTCTGAAGTCTTCGGTCTTGCATTTGGCGAGGTCGAGCTTCTGGTTGTCAATGCTGATGTGGATGCCGATCCAGTTCGGGGCGTTCAGTACTTTTGCAAAATATTCCGGGTATCCATTCTTCCACCACCCCACGCGCGTTTTGTCGGGATAATATACGCCGGCCACGTAGCTGCCCCGCAATGTTTCGCCTGAGTATTCCTCTTCGAAATTGGCACGCTGGCCCATGCGCCCGTTGCCGATGCTGAAAACACTTTCGGAGATCTTGTTATAATGGGGATCGAACCCCTCTTCAATGATCCGCCATTCGTGGTGCTTGAGGTAGTTTTTCATACGAACTGTAAACTTGAAACTTTAAACCTGAAACTTGAAACCTTAAACCTGAAACTCTTCCAAAGCCGAGATCTTAAATTCTCCGGTCTTTGATATTACCTTGTTAGCCTTGTGCAGCTGCTCCGACGAGCCAACGCCCACACACTTCATGCCCGCGGCCAGCGCTGCCTCCACTCCTGCTTCGGCATCTTCGAACACCACACAGTCTTTCGGCTCAACGCCAAGCTTATGCGCAGCCAGCAGAAAGATCTCGGGATGGGGTTTGGAGTGCGTGATCATGGTGCCATCCACTACGGCATCGAACTCGTTCTGGATATGAAGGAGCTGGATCACGGTTTTGGCATTTTTGCTCGCAGACGCCAGCCCGATTTTTATTCCCTTGCCTTTCAACTCATGGATCAGCTGCTTTACACCGGGAAAGATCTCTTCGGGTGCCATCCGTTCGACGTAATCTACAAACCAGCTGTTCTTGCGATTGGCCATCTTTTCTTTTTCATGATCGCTGAGCGTAATACCGCCCAGTGACAGAATGATCTCCAGCGAGCGCATACGGCTCACACCTTTCAGCCGCTCGTTCTGCTGCTCCGTAAGATCGACGCCCAACTCTTTGGCCAACCTCTTCCACGCCAGAAAATGATAATGGGCCGTATCAACTATTACACCATCCAGGTCAAAAATAACCGCCTTAACAGGATTCACAGGATTTTTACCAGGATTAATTGGATTTTCGGGATTCACAACTGGTTAGTTTAAAGTTTGAAGTCTAAGGTTGAAAGTTGGGAGCACTAACTTTAAACGTTAAACCTTTAACTTGAAATTTTTCGAGCTTCAAAAATACGTTTCCTGGATTAGTTTGTTTGTTTCTTCGAGGGACTTAAATACTGCAAACGTTTTCCCTTGCGTTCTGAGGGCTCCTAGGGCATTGCCATAGCGAACGGCCTGGATGTAATCTTTCGGGTCTTGCAGCAGCCCAAAACCGATGCCGCCTGCAAACGAATCGCCACAGCCGGTAGTATCGATCACCTGCGCAACCTTGACCGCCGGCACCATCTGCTCTACCAGCTTACCGCGCTGGCGGAAGTACACCATACATCCCCTTGAGTCCATGGTGATGTACACACATTTCACACCCTGGTCCAGGCAATGGCTGGCGAACTCGCGCATCTCGGCTTCGCTGATCTCTGTGGAGAAATCCTGGCGCTCGTATTCTTTCTTGAACCATGAGGCTTGCGCTTCTTCGATGTTCATTTTCAACACGTCGATGTAGGGAAGCCACTGATCGCGGTCTACCCAGAATTTGCGCATGCGCTCGCCATTGAAAAGACAGGCGGTGGTAGGTCCGTGTGCGTCAAAGATGATCACACTGTTGCGGCTTTTTTTCTTCAGGAACTTCAGGGTATCGAGGGAGATCTCATAATCGCTGATGGGTATGAACACGAACACATCGCAGCCGATGAGCGGCTCCACATCTTCCGGAAGGATGGGATCCATAAAACCGGTCTGCCGTTCAAGGCGGTTGTTCACGTCAACAAACCTCAGGCTGATGATATCGCCCTGGTCGTTCTTTGACGTGACCTGGCTGAGGTCCACGCCCTGGTATCCCTTGAAGACCTCTGTAACGTTATCGAGGTCTACCCGGCGCACATGCGAGACAGGGAATATTTCAATCCGGTCGCCGGCCATTACGGACAAGGCGATCACCGGGTGAGTAACACATCCCCATTTCTGGATCAGGTCGCCCTGGTGGGTAACGATATGATCGCGGGGAATAGGGCCAACAATTGCGATTCGTTTCATGTGTTATGATGTTTGATTTTATAAAAAACACATGGAATATCCAATACGATACAGATGCACTCAGTGTGTGGATATTTCATAACCTGGCTTAAGAATTGACAAGGAACGCGGCGCCGAAAACACCTGCGCTGTCGCCCAGCGAAGGCCTGATGATGCGGGTCTCGAGCCTGTTGTTGAACACATATTTGGCCACGGCATCGCGGCCACGGTCATACAACAGATCGATGTTGCCTACGCCACCGCCGATCACCACCACATCCGGATCGAGTATGTTGATGACCACGCTGAGCCCAAGCCCGAAGTATTCGATCAGCCTGAGCATGGTCTTCTGCGCGGTTGGGTCTACTTTCGACTCGGCCAGCGCCACAATATCTTTCAGCGGTTTTTTATTACCGGTCTCGCTGAAGTAGTAACGCTCGAGTGCCGGCCCGGAGATCACTTTCTCCACGCATCCCGACTTGCCGCAGTAGCAAGGTCCTCCCGATTCATGCAAAAAGTTATGCCCCCACTCTCCGGCGATGCCCTGCAGCCCGATGATGGCTTTTCCATCGATCACGATGCCGCCCCCCACACCGGTGCCCATGATCACGCCAAATACCACCCGCGCTTCGGGGAACTGTTCTTTGACAGCGCCCATCAGTGTTTCGGCCAGCGCAAAACAGTCGGCGTCATTCGCCATCTCCAGCTTCACATCCAGCGCCTTCTCCAGATCTTTTTTGAGGGGCTTCCCGTTCAGGGCTACCGTGTTGCAGTTCTTCATGGTGCCGAGCTTCGGATCGAGCACGCCGGGTGTGGCAATACCTACCCGCGCCGGTTTCAAACCTGCCTCCTTCTGCATCATGTCAAACAGTTTTTTCGCCTGCTCCAGAATGTGATCATAACCCTGCTCCGCTTCCGTTGGCACCCTGTCGCGGAATAACACTTCAGGGTTTTTAGCCGAGCGCAAAATGATCCCCTCTATTTTTGTGCCTCCCAGGTCGATACCCCAGAGGCTCTTCTCGTCAACCTTATTTTTTTTCTGCTTGCTCATGGTATTGTGTTGTCTGCGGTCTGAAGGTTTTCCACGAGTGCCAGAACTCCTGGTATGATTGTATACTTTTGAGCTGCTTTCCTGCCAGCGGGCCTTCCGTGCTCAGTCCCTGCCAGTTCCAGTACGATCCTGTGGGCAGGTCTTTGAGCTGTTGCCGTGCGGGGTCCCAGCCAAACTGAAGGGTGTCACGGTTCCATACAAAGAATGAGGCGCTGTCAGCAGCCACGGCCACCACCAGCGGTGTTTCGTTCAGCGTATCGTTGATCACCTTCTGCCGCAGCAGGTCGTTCCAGTCGTAAGCCCGCGCCTGCATGCCCAGCTGAACACCTACAACCCACGACTTGTCTTTCCACGAAAGTGAGTCTCTTTTCTCCAATCCGCTTTCGATCGTTCCTTCGTCAAACTCCTTGAGATCGGCGTACGCCATGTTGAAGGTGGTATCGGGCTGCATGATCAGGGAGCCGGG
The DNA here is from genome assembly GCF_018598225.1 of Chryseosolibacter histidinae. Taxonomy (GTDB): domain Bacteria; phylum Bacteroidota; class Bacteroidia; order Cytophagales; family Cyclobacteriaceae; genus Chryseosolibacter; species Chryseosolibacter histidini. The sequence goes on from NZ_JAHESF010000006.1 coordinate 154,151, forward strand.
ATGAAGCTCGAGCCATGCCTGCAGCGTCATCTGTGATGAAGGGATCTCAGTGAGGAAATTTCCTTTCTGCGGGCCTGCAACAGCCTCCCCATTCACCTGCCGCCACCAGCTTCCGGTGCTGGCATCTTCGAACATGGCGTTGAAGTGATCCATGCCCACGAGGCGGAACGTTTCGGTATTATTTCCCACGGCCGGGCTATACACTCTGCCCGTTCTGCATACCGTGCAATAGGTGACCATAACCGGTACGTTGCCTACGGTGTCTCTCACCTGGTGGTGATAGCCGATCACTTCTATGGGATAAGCTTTGGCGGCACCATCGATGCTCACCCCCAGCACCAGGTCACGGGGTGCGATCTTGTTTGAAGCAGAATCGGCAAAGACCTTGTTCTCAGGCTGATAGAACATCTTATCGGCAAGAAAGCGGAAGTTGAACATGTAAAAAACGTAGATGTACACCACCAACCCGAGGCCGGCGAGTACCTTGGCCTGTGTGCGGCCCGTCCAGAAAAAAGTGATGGTAGGAAAAAGGATAATGAGCCACCCGATGAACCTGAAATAGAAGATGTTGTTATGCAGGAAATAGGCAATGTCTATGGTTACAGATCGCTGGCTGCCGGGAAAAGGCATAATAAAGTAGACCCTGAGGATCTCAATTGCCAGGAGTATGATGAGGCCTGCGATGAATTGTGCTGTTTTAAGCATTTACTGGTGAACGGTTTATTGGGTCTTAAAATACGTAATAGACGGGAGATTTGAGACATAAAATGGTTGCCGGTTACCAGTTGCCAGTTACCGGTTTCGTGCGGTGTTGAATTTCACACCTGTGCTTCGTGGCAAGAGGCCTCGACAATACCCGATGGTGAAAACTGTACCTGCTCAACCGGTAGCTGGCAACTGGGAGCAAAAAACTTCAACGAAGGAAAAGTTTATTTGAGTTAAAAATGTTAACTTATTAGTAGATAAAGAGGATTCTCCGTAACGGTACTGAACTCAAATACCAAGTTAACGGTATGGTATTGCCGCTTCGTTCCTTCTACTTTTCGGAAGTTTTACCGGGTTGCCTTCCCTCTCACCACGGTATATATAACAGCAGTAGATTGAAAGTTTTAGGTTAATGTTTACCCCGTCTCGCTGAGTTCTGCAGATGATCATCTTCGCGATGATTATCTGCCAGCTCAGTGTATCAACGGAGGTTCACCCAACGATACCTTTTCAAATCGGTCTATAGGTAAAAAGTGGCTTAATTGGTTTTGGCGGAGTCTCTCAGACCGAAGACTCCGCTTTTCTTTTTGAACAGTCCACAGACGACGGTCCACAGTCCACAGTTAGAATAGTGCTGATTTAAAGTTTAAGGTTTAAAGTCTAAGGTTGCGAGCGCAAATTCAAAGCTGATTCCATATAAGTGTGGGCGGAATTGCCGTGGACTGTCGACCGTGGACCGTGGACTCTTAAATTAGCTCATATACTTCCTGAAGATCGCCATGATCTCTGAAGGCAGGGCGTTGATGGCACCTTTGGCGATCACATGGTCGATGATCTCCGAGACGGCGTTGGGGTGAAGGCCCATTTTTACACCGAGGTTGAAACAATACTTCTTCTCGGCTTCACTGACAGAATTGTCGATCATGATGATAATGGCAAGCCGGTGGAATACCGAAAACAGCTTGTACTCCTTGTCGGGCAGCTCCAGCTCCGGCTCGCTCCCGCTGAAATGTTTGATCTCTTCCGGATTCACCCCCAGGTGCTCGGCCACTTTGTTGATGTAGGTCATTTCCAGGGTGCTGAGCTCGTTGTCGGCACACGCCAGGTGATACAATGCTTTTAAATGTGAGATCTTTTGCTGATGGGTATCCATTAGGGGGTTGTTGTTTTAATGCGTAAAGGTGCAAATTAATAGAATATAGAATTTAGGAGTTAGAATTTAGAATCCAAACTTCGATACACGGCTCATTCCAAATGCTAAATTCTATATTCTAAATTCTAATTTAATGTCCGGCCACAAGCTGTTCAATGACGTTGACGATCTCTCCATACCGAGGATGTGCATTGTTGCAAAGCACGATCACCGTTCTGTTCTGGTCGAGGTAACGCACGATCTTTGTCTTGTAGCCGGGGTTGTCACCGGTGTGCATTACTACGGCGCCGCTACCGGTATCTTCGCCGATCATCCAGCCGAACCCGTAAGCGGAAGACTTTCCACTATTGAGGGTCGCGGCACTAAAGGCCTGCTGTAGGGTTTCCTCTTTCACCAACTTTTCAGAATACAGTGCCTGATCCCACTTCAGCAGGTCAGCCGCCGTGGAGCTTACCCTTCCAGGGCCCTTGCGGTTTCCAAGCCAGATGGCGTAGTTGAAGGCAGGGAATGAGTCGGCCGGGACATAACGCTGTTTTTCAGCAACATAGAGGTGTCCCCAGGCCATGTTCGGAAGGGCCTGTTTTTCTGCTTTGGTGCGGATGCCTGTGCTGCTCATGGCCAGGGGCGTAAAGATGCGCTCGTGACAGAACGCGATGAAATCTTTGCCGGACGTCTTTTCAGCGATGCTTGCCAGCAGCATATACCCCGTGTTGCTGTACTCGTACTTGTCACCAGGTTCAAAATGTTTTGCTGGCCTGTACAGTTTCAGGTATTCGATATTATCGTCGTTGCCCGCTACTTTGGTCTTGTCCCAGTGCTGGTCCATCACCGCCTGGTAGTCGGGCAGCCCTGACGTATGGTTGAGCAGGTGCCGGATGGTAATGCCCGGGTAAGGCAGTCCGGGGATGTATTTTTCGATGGCATCGTCATATTGAAGCTTGCCTTCTTCCTGCAGCATCATGATGGTCATGGCCGTGAACTGTTTGGAGACGGAGGCCAGCTCAAAGATGGAGGCGGTATCGAGCGGCTCCTGGGTTTCAAAATTCCTGAAGCCGAACGCCTTATGGTAAACGGGCACACCCTTTCGGGCCACCAATACCACGCCGCTGAAATCGGGGGTTGCCTTGAAAACCGAGTCAAGCTTCGTCTCCAGTATGGCATCAGATACCAGATCGAATTTTTGTTGGCAGGATAGGAATGCTACGAAACACAGGAAGAACAGTAAGCGAAGGGCGCGCATGTAGAAGGTTTAAGGTTAAAGGTTTAAGGTTTAAAGTCTAAGGTTAAAAGTTTAAAGTTCAAGGTTTAAGGTTCAAAATTTAGAGGTTGGTGGCGCAAATTCAAAGCTGGTTCTTGATGAACGGAAGCGGAATTGCTGTGGACTGTCGACTGTGGACTGTGGACGATGCTTGAACAAACTTGCACAGGTTTGAAAAGGATGCTGCAGAACCTGTATTCCATCTTTGAGTTACGCAGTAACAAATCCACACAACTATGAAAAAAAAATTGATCACAGCAGCCATAGCGCTTGCGGTCTTCGGTAGCTCACACATTGTGCAGGCACAGATCACGTGGCCTCCGGGCGTGAACAAGAAAGCTTCCGTTTCTGAACGGATCGGTGTCACCTGGGTGAAGATCGATTACAACCGCCCTGCCGTGAATGGCCGCGAAGGCAAGATCTGGGGCAGCGTTGTGCACTATGGGTTTGCCGACCTGCATTATGGCACTACCAAAACCGCTCCCTGGCGGGCTGGCGCCGATGAGAACACCACCATGGAGTTCAGCACCGAAGTAATGGTAGAAGACAAGCTGCTGCCGGCAGGCAAGTACGGTTTCTTCATCGCCATGGGCCAGGACAAAGCCACGCTCGTGTTTTCAAAGGTAAGCACCGCCTGGGGCAGCTTTTATTACGACAGCAAAGACGATGCCCTGCGGGTAGACGTGCCGGTGCTGAAGCTGAACGAAAGTGTGGAGCGCCTGAAATACGAGTTCAGCGACCAGACCGAGAACAGCGCCGTAGTCTCCATGCAATGGGAAAAAGTAAAGATCCCCTTCAAGGTCTCCGTTGATCTGAAAAAGGAAATGGTGGCCTCTTTCAGAAGGGAGTTCAACTCCGGCATCTTCTACCGCTACTGGCAGAACATGCAGATGGCTGCCAACTATTGCCTCATCAACGACGTGAACCTGGAAGAAGCGCTGGGATGGGCCGACCGCTCCATCAATACCTACTTTGGGGAAGCGAACTTCCTGACGCTCTCCACGCAGGCAGGACTGCTTGAAAAGCTCGGCAAAAAGGCGGCGGCTGATTCAGTGATGAAGAAGGCATTACCGATGGCCACCCTGTTGCAGCTCAACAGTTACGGCCGCACGTTGGTACGCCAGAAGAAATACAAAGAAGCGTTTGAGATCTACAAGCTGAACTATGATAAAAATCCCGATGATATTTACACCCGCATCGGCATGGTGATCGGCTACGCGGGAGTTGGGAACACAAAAGAGGCGTTGAAATACGCTGAGAAAGCCATGGCGTTGGCCGATGACTCCAATACGAAGTCGTACATCGAGAAGATGGTAGCGGATGTGAAAGCGGGGAAACCGGTTAATTAGTTGCCGGCTTGCCAGTTGCGAGAAAGTTGCCAGTTGCCTGTTACCAGTTGCCGGTTTCGTGCGGTGTTGTATAGCAGGATCGTTTATCGAAGCACAAAAGTGAAAATGGAGACGAGCCTAAACTGGCTATCCGGTAACCGGCAACTGGCAACCTACTCACACTTCAACGTTTCAGCAGGGTTGGTCCTGGAGGCCTTCATGGATTGGAAGACTACGGTGGCGTAGCTGATCAGGAGACCGGTGAGACCGCCGCCGGCAAAGATCCAGATGCTCAACGCGGTGCGGTAAGCAAAGCCCGAAAGCCAGTGCTCGGCTACAAACCATGAAACAGGAATGGCGATGAGCATGGCAATGAGCACAAGCCGGGTGAACTGTTTATTGAGCATCACCACAATATTGGTAACGGTGGCGCCCAGCACCTTGCGGATGCCGATCTCTTTTGTACGCTGATCAGCGGTGTAGGCGGCGAGACCAAACAATCCCATACACGAGATCAGGATGGCCAGCACCGTGAAGAACCCGATGGCTTTGCCGAGCACTTGTTCCTTCTCCAGCAGCTGGCCGAAGTTCTCGTCGAGGAAGTGGTACTGGAAAGTTTCACCAGGAACCTGAGCTTTCCAATGAGCTTCCGCCGCGTTCAGCACTGTTTTGATGGCCGCAGCGTTCACTTTGAGTGCGAGCTGCGAATGAGCCATGCGCCCTTTTACCGGGTTCCTAATAAGCATGATGGCTGCGGGGGCAATGGTAGTTCGCAGCGACTCCCAATGGAAATTGCGTACCACGCCGATCACGCGTACGCCTTTGTTCACTTCCGCCCCTATCGGGTTACCCATAATGGCGAGCGCATCAACGGCGGCCTCATTTAATATCACTGATGCGGTATCGGATGCCAGGTCTTTGTCAAAATCCCTTCCCTGAACAAGTTTGAATCCCATAGCGTCGAGGTAATGGTGATCGCCAAGGTACGTATGGATGCCAATGGCGTCGGGCATCACTGAAGTTTGGTAAGTATAGAATGCTAGTATCGACTTGCTTCCCGGCTCGCCCGCATGCAGGCTTGCCGTCTCCACGCCCGGCAGCGACATCATTTTTTCCCTGAACGTAACAGCAGCGGAGCGCTCCATCACCGACAGGTTATCGATGGTCACCACATTATCCGGCCTGAAACCGAGGTCTTTGGTTGAAATGAATGTGAGCTGGCGCAGGATGATGGTGGTGCAGATGATGAGGGTGATGGAAATGGCGAACTGGAAAATGACGAGCGAATTTCTGAAACCCTGCGACCGTGATACCTGGAGGTTGCCCTTCAACACTTTCACCGGCTGGAACGCGGTGAGGTAGAACGCCGGATAAATGCCCGCCATCACACCCACCATGGCCGCGAACACGAAGACACCGGGTACACTCCACGCGCTGCGCCACAAGCTGATGGACAGGGGCTGCCCCGTGATCCAATAAAAAGCGAACATGAACAGCTCGGCAAAGCCCAGGGCCAGCACCGCCGAAAAGAGACTCACCACTACAGATTCAAGCAGGAACTGAACGATCAGCCTGCCACGTGATGTTCCCAACGATTTGCGGATGCCTACCTCCTTTGCCCTGCGCGTAGCCCTGGCGGTAGCCAGATTGATAAAGTTCACAGCAGCCAGCACCAGGATGAATACAGCCACCACCGCGAAGATGTACAGGTTCGTTTCATTACCCCCTGCCGAAAGCTCCAGGTTCGCTTTGGAATGCAGGTAGATATCCGGTAACGGCACCACCGAGAACCGTACCGAGTTCTCATCCACCAGGTACTGCTCGAACGACATCCCCTCCTTCTTTGCCTCTGAGGAAGGATAAACCACCTTTGCAATGATCCTGTCAAGGGCAGCTGTGAGATCTGTGCCCGGCACATTCTCGCGCAGCAGCACATAGGTGTATACCGAGGCAGACTGCCAGTATCGCGTGTCGGAATACTCCTGCGGACGCGATACCCAGATGGACGTTTTCATATGCGAGTTCTGGTCGCTGTCCCTGACGATGGCCATCACCACGTGCGGCACTTTCTCCTTCCCTACTTCGATGATCTTGCCCATGGCCGACGAATCCCTGAAGTACTTCCTGGCAGCACTTTCCGTCAGCACAATGGAGGCCGGTTTCAACACTGCAGCCGCAGCATTCCCTTCTTTAAAATTGTAGTCGAAAACTTTGAAGAAAGTTGTGTCGATATAAAAGACCTGTTCGTCAAACACATTTTCGCCGACGCGCAGCTTCTCGGTAGGATTGCGTTGAAAGGCTGTGAACGTTTCGATGCCCTCAAATTCTTTGGGAAGGTACTCCAGCAGGCGCTCGGGGCCGTTGGCAAACTGGCCCACCGTGAGAAACGAAACACCGATCCGGTAAATGCGGTCAGCATGTTTGAAGTGACGATCATGATTCCACTCGCCGTACACATACAGAAAGATCACAAGGCTGCACGCCACACCCACGGCCAGCCCGAAGATGTTGATGAATGAATACAGGTATTGCTTGTACAGGTTGCGAAGAGCGATGATGAAGTAGTTCCTGAGCATGGGTTTTTACTGGTTTGCGTTCTGAAAGTCAAACACGGTGCCAATATACTAACATATTGTTTTACAGCAGATTCGGTTGCGGGACATCGAATGGCGTGTATCGTTATTGATACAGTGTGATCTTCGTTAATGATACAGAGGTTGCCGGTTGCCAGGTGGCCGGTTTGTGTGGTGTTTATGGTCAAGGCGGTCTTTCAAAGAATTGCACATGCAGTCTCAATGCCTCGGGAGATACCGCCCGGAACCTTAAAATTTGAAACACAAACTGTATGTCTTGACTCATCCAACCGGCAACCGGCGACTGGTAACTGGCAATCAGTAACCGGTAACCGTGTCCCAACTAAACGATCGATCGCCTGATGCCATGCCTGTTGCAGATCCGGTCTGCTCTTTCATTCAGATCTCTCAGGTATGATTCTGGTGGCGCATAGAAGATCCGGTAGAGCTTTTTGTACTCGGGTATAAGTTCCGGGAACTTCCTTTCCAGGAATTTACGATAGAGCATTTTGCTGTCGGCGGGTCCTGAGCCGAATAAAGTGAGACCACCGATCAGGATGTAGTCCGCGCCGTAAGCTTTGGCAGCTTTCACCATCTGCTCCAGTTGTTCGTCGGTGTCGGATATGAAGGGCAGCGTTGGGATGCAGTTCATGCCCACGAGGAATCCCGCTTCCTTGCATTTCTTCATCGTCTCCAGCCGCGCCTGTGGCAATGGCGCGCCGGGCTCGAGCGTTGCAGCGATGCCTGGGTCAAGGGTTGAAAACGAAAATGAGATCACAACACCACGGTTCAGCCTGCCACTAAGATCGGGTGCATGGATGGCTTGCTTGTCGATCTCCTTTAAGATGTCGAGGTCACGGACGATGAGCTCAGACCGGGTGATCATCAGCACGGGGAACCGATGTTTGAGAATGAGCTCGAGGAATCCCTGCGTCATCTTATACTGTTCTTCCGCGCGGATATACGGATCGGTAGCCGAGGCAAGGGCGATGATGCCATACTGGTCTTTTTTCACACGGAAGGCCAGCTGCCGGTCAAGCACTTCCCTGCCGTTGATCTTCACGGCAAGACCTTCGGCCATGTTCTCTCCATACTTGCTCCCCCTGATATAACAATACTGGCAATTGAAGCTGCAGCCCTCGTAAGGATTGAGTGTGTAGTCATCGAGAAACCAGGAGTCGCGTTTCTTCTTTTTGTTCAGGATGGACTTTACTAAGATCTCGCGCATTTTCGAAAGGTAGTAAAAGTCCACGGTCCACAGACCACGGTCCACGGCAGGTTGGTGCGATCTTCACTTGACTGCCTACGATTCACGGGATCCTTCGCTCGCACATGCCTTCGCGCAGGTCACCGCTCAGGATACCGGTTGCGGGCGGCTGTGGACAGTGGACCGTCGACTGTGGACTCTTTACTCAACCCAATTCATGGTTCGCTTCACGGCTTTCTGCCATCCTTTATAGAGGCGCGAGCGTTGTGATTCATCCATCTGTGGTTTGAAGCATTTCTGGATCTTTCTGGTTTTGGCGATGTCTTCTTTCTTCCAGAGGCCGATGCGGATGGCGGCGAGATAAGCAGCGCCCATGGCGGTGGATTCGATCACCTCGGGGCGGTCTACTTCTGTGCCCAGGATATCGGACTGGAACTGCATGAGCACGTTGTTGGCACTGGCACCTCCATCTACCTTCAGGCTCGCCAGCTTGATGCCGGCATCTTCCTGCATGGCGTTCAGGATGTCTTTGGTCTGGTAGGCCAGCGACTCGAGCGTAGCCTTGATGATGTGATCTTTCCCGGTGTCGCGGGTGAGCCCGAAGATGGCCCCGCGGGCATACATATCCCAGTAAGGGGCACCCAATCCTGCGAAAGCAGGAACCACATACACTTCATTTGACCCGAGCGCTTTGGTAGCAAAATACTCCGAGTCTTTCGACTGGTCTATCAGGTGAAGGCTGTCGCGCAGCCACTGCACTGCTGCCCCTGCGATGAACACACTTCCTTCCAGCGCGTACTCTACTTTTCCATCCAATCCCCACGCGATGGTGGTGATGAGCCCGTTCTTGGAGCGCTGAATGCTGGTGCCCGTGTTCATCAGCATAAAACATCCTGTGCCATAAGTGTTCTTGGCCATGCCTGGCTCGAAGCATGCCTGCCCGAAGAGCGCAGCCTGCTGATCTCCCGCCACACCCGTGATGGGGATCACACTCTTTTCTACCTGGAGATCGCCGAAGTGATGGGCCGATGGTTTTACTTCCGGCAGCATGGATGCAGGGATGGTTAATTCCTGTAAGAGTTTCTGATCCCACCGCAGCTCACGGATGTTGAAGAGCATGGTACGCGAAGCGTTCGTGTAATCGGTGACGTGTGCCTTGCCGCCGGTCATGTTCCAGATGAGCCAGGTATCCACCGTACCAAAAGCGAGCTCGCCTTTTTCAGCCCTGGCCCTCGCGCCAGGTACATTGTCGAGGATCCACTTTACTTTGGTGGCGGAGAAATAAGAATCGATCACCAGGCCGGTGTTGTGGCGCACGTATTCTTCCAGTCCCCTGCTCTTCAGCTCCTCGCAGATCGAAGCTGTGCGTTTGTCTTGCCACACGATAGCGTTGTAAACAGGATCACCGGTCTTGCGGTCCCATACGATGGTGGTCTCGCGCTGGTTGGTGATGCCGATCGCCTTCACCGACGCCGCGCTCACCTGGTGATCTTTCATCACTTTGTACAGGGTGCCGAGCTGTGTAGACAGGATCTCTTTCGGATCGTGCTCCACCCATCCGGAATGTGGAAAGATCTGCCGGAACTCCTGCTGCGCAATTCCTTTGATCTCGCCCTGCTGATTGAACAGTACGGTGCGTGAGCTGGTGGTTCCCTGGTCGATGGCAAGGATATAAGATGAATCCATAGTTATAGAGGTAAACGAATTGGCATTGAAAAGTAGTTAACGAGGCGAGAGATTGTACCGGGTCTCGTGTTTGAAAGCAATGGCCACACCGTTGGTCCATCCGAAGCCGTCCTGGTTGGGATATTCTCCGCCTCCTGCGATCAGGGTCGTATCCATCACGTTGTATTTCTCCATCATCTTGCCGGTAGCCTCGTACACCCGGGTATTCTGTCGCAGCCACCGCCGGCGGATCTCATTGGCTAGTCCGTCGAGCTGATAGTTCTTCAGCGCCCTGTAGGTGATCCATTGCAGCGGTGCCCATCCGTTGGGCGCATCCCACTGCTGATCGGTATCCGTGAGTGTTGTTACGAGTCCGCCTTGTTTCAGAAAATCGCGTTCGATGACCAGCGCTGCTTTTTCAGCGATGTCTTTCTGGCCGATCTGGAAGAACAGGGGGAACATGCCGGCCAGCGATCTGACCTCCGTTCTATTGCCCGCAACAAAATCGTAATCGTAGAAATATTCCTTCGCCGGATCCCAGCAAAATGTGAGGATGGCTCTTCGACGAAGGTCGGCGGCTTTATTGTACCTGGCAGCTTCTGCAGCATTGCCTCGCAGCGTGTAACCTTTGGCAATCATTTTTTCGAGGTGCGCCAGCAGGCTGTTGAGATCCACGGGAATTATATCCGTGGTGTGAATGGTAATGAGACTCCTGCCATCCCTGAACCAGCGGCTGCTGAAATCCCAACCTGACTCGGCAGCGGAGCGCAGATCACGGTAAAGTTTTGTTTGGTCACCCTGGTACTGCTGGGCCAGGGCATGATCTTCTTTGTAGGATTCCGGTCGCGGTGTGTCGCCCTTGTCATAGTAACGGTTCATCACGGTACCGTTCGGCATCATCACCACGTGCTGCGCTGCATCGCCCGGGTCTTTGACTGAGTCGATGCCGGCCATCCAGAAGCGATACTCTTTCACCATGGCATCCAGGTAATGGTCTGCGGCCAGCGAATCATATTCCTCCAGCTCCTTCACGATCAGCGAAAAGAATGGCGGCTGCGAGCGCGTGAGGTAATAGTTCCTGTTGCCGTTGGGAATAAAACCGATGGTATCGATGAGGTAGGCGAAGTTCTTCACCATACTCTGGATGAGATCGTAACGCTTCTGTGCCTTCAGTCCGAGGATGGTGAAGTAGCTGTCCCAATAATATACTTCTGAAAATCTTCCCCCAGGCACAACGTAATCATTGGGCAACGGTATCAGCGACGACCTCGGATCTTTATCGTCAGCTTTTCGTGTAAGCACGGGCCACAGACGTGTGAGGTGCTCTTCCATGGCCAGCGTGGTATCTGTGGCGAACGTAGACTTGGGCCTCACAGGCATATCAAAGTTCTGGCGCACAAATGCCTGCAGGTCGAAGTCGGGCTGGTCCTTCGCGTCGTCATAATCATCGACGATCTCGGCCAGTGGTCTCTTGGGCGTACAATCGACAAAGGTTTTGGAATCGGGGAATACGGCCTTCAGCTGAACATCCCTGAAAAGCGCAGAGCTATAAAAATCGGTCGAGGCTTTCTCCCCTTCACGACAGGTGGTGAAAAGCAGCATCGCGGCAGCTATGGCGGTAAAGGTTTTAATGCGCATCCGCCAGCTCTTTTCTCCTGGTCTTCAATTTCCGAACGATGTAGTTGCCCAGGGCACGTCCTTCGAGCATACCGTTCTGCACTGCGGGGCGATAGTGAATGCCACCGTACATGCGGCTGATGGCGGCTTCTTCAGCAGCCTGCTCGAACGATTTGAAGCTTCTGACGCTCAGGCCGAACTCGATCTCTGTGGAATCGGTGAACGCAAAATTCTCGCCGAAGAGCGATGTGAGGGTGATGGCCGATGCACCGGAGATCACACTGTGACCGCTCGTATATTCAGGGAACGGCGGCGTCTGCAGCAGCGGTGTCCAGTCTTCGTCGATGTATTGGTTGATGTACGTCTCAGGCCTGATCACGCGGCTCCTGTATTTTTCATCCCAGCAGCTGATGAAACCATCCACCAGTGAAATGGCTACCAGGGCATACGCTTCGGTGGCTTGTACATAGCTGGCATTTACTTGTTTGCAGGCCACGCGGGTAATGTTCATCCAGTGTCCGCCGGGCGAGATCTTCTTGGTGGCAAACATCACGTGCCCTTTCACATTCATCACAAACGGATTACAATCCCAGAAGGAAGCGATCTGACGTTGCTCGTCGGTGAGGCCCTTGCCCATCTGGTATACTTCGTCGGCCTCTTTGAAGAACTGGCTCTTGCGGTCGATGGAGAAAGACGTGGGGGGCGCGGGCATGAACTGGCGCGCCGAGTCGATGGCAAAAGGCCTGATCTTGTTCCAGTGGGGCTCAACGGCATCCATATAGGCCGGTGGCGTGGGCTTCCAGGTGGCGGGGCTGTCTTCTATCGAGTATTTGGGGAACGATCTGCTTTGCTTGTAGTTGTCTTTTCCAGACCAGGCGATCACATGGTCTGCAACGGCGGTACCATACGCCACGGAACGTTCGAACACATCTTTGGGAATGCCCGCGTCCTTGAACTCCTGCATCATGTTGTTATAGAACGCGTCCATCTTGTCTTCAGAGAAGACCAGTGTGCGACCCACCTTCAGAATGGCCTGTGCGGTGGCCAGCGGAAAACAATATTGCTGCCCCGCTTCCGGCTGCGGTACCCCTTCAAGACCATTGACCTGCCCTGCAAGGCTGGCGTATTTGGCATCTCCATGAATGGCCACCTCATATCCCGCGATGCTCATGTAAGCATAAATGCGGGAAGCAACGGGCGGAGAAAAGATATCATGCACGATCACATCGGTTACCTGCTTCACGGCGCGGTGAACAAATTCTGGGTCGTGTGCTTTTGTCTCCCAGTTCACTTTCTCGGTAGACGCGCACGAGAAAGCGAAGAAAGACAAGACGAGGAACTTCACAGTATTCTTCATAGGTCAGTTGTTTAGAAGTCCATGGTCGATGGTCCATGGTCCATAGCAGCCTGTGCACGCTCACTTGAAGATACACCGCATGCCATGGACTATCGACTATGGTCTATGGACTTCTTATTTCAAATATATGAAATCGGGCGGATCATTAAAGCCGCTCATTTCACCCTTAGGTCTTTATTGTCAGCGCCAACGCCGCGGATGAGCAAGCCCTTCCATTGACCAGGCAGTGTTGTTTTTAGTTGAACGATGCCCTGGTCTGTGATCTTCAGGCCTGCGAAGCCGGAGAGCACAGCCTGCAGCATACCACCGGCGCCGGTGGCAAAATAAGGGTTGGTGCCTCCGGCAGTTTCAGCGAGCACACCAAAGGGGGCAACCCCATTCTGGCGGTAGCTCTTCACAAACAGTTCGTATGCTTTTCCAGGATTGCCCAGCCTGGAATAAAGGGTCGACAGCACTGAATTGCCCATCGCCGGCCCGTTCGCCGACATTCTGGGCTCATAATACTTCAGGTCCTTTTCCAGCTGGGCGCGGTCCGTAATGATGTCGAGCGGATACGCCAGCAGGTTGACGTCGGCCTGCTTGATGTCTTCGCCTTTGTAGGTGGCATTCTCTTGCGTAGTGCCATCCGGGAACCGGAGGATGGGAATATTGCCGGCAACATGTTCCCAGTCTGCGTCTGGCGCGATGCCGAGCTCTTTGGCAGCCTGGGTTGCATAGCGCAGTACGGTGATGGCCATACCATTGGTGAAGGCGTTATTGTCGATGTTCTCCTGCCACTCGTTGGCGCCGATCACGTTGTTGATCTCATAACGTCCGGGGCCTTTGCGCTCCACGCGGCTGGCCCAGAAATCGGCTACATCTTTCAGCACCGGATAACCGCGGTCCCGCAGCCATTGTTTGTCGTGGGTGACCTGGTAATATTTCCAGAAGGCCCAGCCCACACATCCCGTGATGTGATGCTGAAACGGTCCTGTGAGCGCCCAGACCGGTGTATCTTCGGTGCCTTCGGCTGAAGATTCCCAGGGGAACATGGCACCTTTGTAGCCATGAGAGAAGGCGTTTTTCCTGGCGGCATCCAGGCGCTGGAACCGGTACTCCAGCAGCGACCTGGCCATGCCGGGCTGAAGCATCAGCAACGGTGGATACATCCACAATTCCGTGTCCCAGAATACGTGGCCATTGTAACCCAGTCCGGAGAGTCCCATGGGTGAAAGGCTGTGGGCTGTACCTTCTCGGGCAAAGGCGTACAGGTGATACAATGCAAAGCGCACATCTTTCTGCGCTTGCAGGTCGCCGTCGATAATGATGTCGCCTGTCTGCCACAGCTTCTCCCACTCGGCTTCGTGGCGCTGCAGGAGTCTTTCTGTGCCTTCCAGCTTGGCGAAGATGGTGAGTCGCTCCGCCTCGTTCAGCGGATCGTTGAAATCTCCTGTAGACGTTGCCGACGCCACCACACTGAAACGGTACGTCTCTCCTGCCCTGAGCGATTTGCTGAACTTCATCAGGTGCATGTTATAGTCCCAGTCTTCATGAATGAGGTCTGGCTCCTGGCCGTGTGCCTCCGTGAAGATGATGCTGTTGCTGACAGCCACGGTATGCCTGCCGGTTGGACTTTTGGCCACAGACGTGAGCAACGGGATGACCACATGCGGGCGGTCTATCTCGCTGTACAGGTTCCTGACGTCGGTGAGGTGGTCAGGCGCCTCGATCACACTCATGGGCGTAACCTTTACATCCTTGTTGGCTTTGATCTCAACGATGGCCAGCGCCGTGTAGGGCAGGTGCCGCAGGGCCATGATGGTATGCTTCACGCTCACTTTGTCCCCCACCTCGAACGTGGTGGTGAGCGCCGCTTTTTTCAGGTCGAGTGCCTGGCGGTAGTTGGCAATGTCACGCCGGCCAATGCGCTGCCCATCCACCTCGAGGTTCATGTTGATGTGGTTGAAGGTTTTCAGGATGTTGGAAACACGACCGCGCTGGTAATAGTCATACACGCCGTTGAGCACCACATCCTTTACTTTCATTGGCTCCGGTGATGAAACCAGGCCGATCATACCGTTGGCAACAGTGACGCCGTAATAATTGGCGGGATCGATCTGTGCGGCCTCGATCAGCCAGGAGTCTGTTTGCTGTGCCCGGATGCTGGTGCTCACTGCTATTAGCAGGAAGAGGAATGAATTGCGTGCGATCATGGTAATCAGTAATCAGTAATCGGTATTCAGTAATCAGTGATTGGCAATCGGTGCATTCAACCGGTTACCGGTTACCGAATACCGATCACCGGTTCTGAATGCTTCAATGGTGTTGTTGTTGCGGATGGCCAGGCAATACGGCTTTTTACCTATAGTGATCTCGCGGAAGCTCCGTACCTCACCGGTTACAGAGAAGCCCGACTGCACGGCAGGTATTGCTGTAAAATGCCCGTGTCCATTGCCTTTCATAAAGAGTCCGTAGCTGGCGTCGTTCCTTCCCATCTGGATGTTGACGGGATAAAAATTTCCGGCCAGCAGCAGGTCCGTGTTTCCATCACCATCAAAGTCGTCAGTGAGGATGGCATTCACCGTTGAGAGCTGTGCGGCCTTCGGCAAGGGCCTCACGCTGAATTTGCCATTGCCCAGGTTCTCTACCAGTGATGATTGAAAAGTATAGGCTGCATACTGCTCGGCATGGCTCAGCTGCTCATCGGTGAACATGTCGTGTAGCGTGGCCGATGCGTATTTGCTGTACGACAGGTATTTTTTCTTCAGCGAAGGCATCTGCTTGGTCATCTCATCGCGCGTAGCAAACGGATACTCCTTGCCCTTGAAGAAATACGTGAGGACCTGATCGATGCTGTCATTCTTGTCCATGTCGGCAGCATACATCCGCACCGGGGATTCGGGTGAAGTTTTGAGCTTGGAATTAAGCCCGAGGTTGCCGGCCACCAGGTCCAGGTCTCCGTCATTGTCAAAATCCACGGCCCTGATCACGTTCCACCAGCCATTGGTCTTTTCCAGTCCCGAGCCTTCTGCCAGTGGTGCAAGCCTGCCCTTGTTGTTGATCAGCACGGTGACGGGGCTCCACTCTGCCGCGATGACCAGGTCCTGCACTTTGTCATTGTTGAGATCGGCCCATATGGCGTTTTTTACAAAACCGAACTTCTTCAGCACGGGAGCAACGGCCTCGGTGGCATCCGTAAAATTGCCTTTGCCATCGTTGAGTAGAATGTAGCTATCGGGTTTGATGCCGTACTGCCAGGGGATTGAACGCGCCCCCAGGAACATATCCAGGTCGCCATCGGCATCCACATCAGCAATGCTTACACAGGCGCCGTTGAGAAAGACCTCCGCCATACCTGTTGACCTTGTGAAGTTGCCCTTGCCATCGTTCAGATAAAGTCGCGGTTGCCTGTTGGGCGATCTGCGGGCAAACTCGTTCCCGCCGCTGACCACCACAAGGTCCTGATCGCCATCGCCATCGGCATCGAAGAATTCTGCTGCGGTATCTTCGTGAATGCTGTCTTTGGCGATCTCAGGTTGTTTCAGTTCCTGGAATTTTCCTGTTGCTGTCTGCAGGTAGAGATGGCCTTCTTTCCATTTGGCACCTCCGGCAAAAAGATCTTCACGCCCATCGCCATTCACATCGGCAACCGCCGCGCCAGGCCCCTCAGCCGACATCATATGCGGTATCAGCGCCTCGCGGTTGAACTCCACGAAGTTGTTCTCCTTATGACGGTAGTTGATGGAGAGCTCATCGGTAGCTTTGGTAAAAAACGGAGCTGTTTGATGAAAGACGGAAAAATCAAAAGCACCACTCGCATTCTGCTGATCAAGTACCAGTTGCTGGTCTGCTTTCACCTGTTTGATTCGCTCAAAGGTCCCATCGTTCCAGACAACGATCAGCGAGTCGGCGTGATCGCTGGCCCCCAGCCCGAACGTGAGCCGGTAGTCTACGGAGCTCTGGAAACCCCGCGTAGGCATACACTCCTGCACCTGCATCTTTCCATCGTTGTACAGGAATATCCTTGCACCGATGCCAAACAGATTGCCGGTTTTACCTTTCAGCGATATCTGCAGGTAATGATTACCGGGCGATCCGTTGTTCTTCTCTTTCGAAACCGTGAGGTTCTCATAGAGGAAGGCTTCGTCTTCGATGTTATTGACCACCAGGTCGAGATCGCCGTCGTTATCCAGGTCTGCGTAGGCTGCGCCCTGCGAATACGAAGGTGTATCGAAGCCCCAGTCGGCCGATCTGTCGGTAAAAGTGGAGTCTCCGTTATTGGTGAAGAGATAGTTGTTGATCTTGAGCCGCGGCATCATTTCGGTGTACTTCAGCTCGCGCGCTCCAACATCCTCCATCCTGATCAGGTGCTGGATCGAGTCAGACGACATGAAGTTTACGTAGTCCAGGTCATTGGAGCGCTTATAGATACCGTTGGAAACAAAAAGATCCTTATTGCCATCGAGATCGAAATCCGCAAAGAAAGTTGCCCAGCTCCAGTCGGTGGCATATACGCCTGCCATCAGGGCTATCTCGCTAAACGTTCCGTTCCGGTTGTTCAGCTGCAGCGTGTTCCTGGCAAACTGGTGGTTGTACCCGAAGCCGATCTTGAAATGGTAAACGTCATAACTGTCTTCGGCCATGGCAGACTTGAGGATCCTGGGATCTTCCGGCAGCATATCCATGGCGATCAGGTCGGGGAAGGCGTCATTGTTGAAATCGGCGAGGTCAACACCCATGGTATAACGGCTCGTATGGCTCATCTCCTGCTCGAGCACTTCTTTAAAAGTGCCGTTGCGCTGGTTGATGTACAGGTAATCATTTTCATGGAAGTCGTTGCCTACGTAGACATCGGGCCAGCCGTCGAGGTCAACGTCGCTCACGGCAACGCCGAGGCCATAGCCCAGCGCGCTGCTGTAAATGCCTGAGCCCTGTGTTACGTCGAGAAACCTGCCGTTGTCGTTGCGCAGCAGCTTGTCTCCTGCCAGCGGGTGCGATGCCTGGCGCATGCTGGATCTTCCGTAAGTGCCATTGTCATGCACGGAATGGTTGAGCATGAACATGTCCAGGTCTCCATCGCGATCGTAATCAAAAAATGCGGCCTGGGTGGAAAAGCCCACCAGGTCAAGCCCGTATTCCATAGCCCTGTCTGCAAATCTCGGGATGCCGTTTTCGTCGTTGCCTTCGTTGATGAGGAGCTGGTTCTGACCTTTGTAGATTCGAAAGTCGCCCAGGTAGCTCACATAAATGTCGAGCTTTCCATCGTTGTTCACATCGGCCATGGTAACGCCTGTAGCCCATCCTTTGAATCCTTCCGCGCCGGCGGCTTCGGTAACATCTTTAAACTTGAGGTTGCCCTGATTCAGGTAGAGCTTGTCGGGCTCCTGGTTGGAAGTAAAGAACACATCGAGCAGTCCATCACCATTCACATCTCCTACCGCAACCCCGCCGCCGTTAAAATAATAAGGGTAATTGGAGATATTGAAATCAACGGTCTCTGTGAGCACATTGCGAAAATGGATACCGGACTCTGATGAAGGCACCCGGCGGAATTTCTTGTCACTTTTGCGTCCGCATGACGCCGTCAGCAGGGCAACGGCGATCATCCAGTATAACGAATACCTTTTCATTTTTTGTATTTGTAAAACACTACGGAATCGTTGTTCCGCACAAATGCGATTGTTGCCGCGTTACGGCTCTTCACACTGGCGATGTGCCGCACTTCTCCCTTGATGCTGATGCCGGAACGGTTGGACGGAAGCGGATCGAATGTACCCTTTCCATCTCCCAGCAGCAGCAGCCCATGAAGTGCATCATACCGCCCTACTTCAGGTTTCACGGCAAACAGGTTCCCACCCAGCAGGATGTCGGCATGGCTGTCGCCATTTACATCTTCAACGGCGATGGCGTACACCGGCGAAACCTGTGCTTCAATGGGCAGCGGTTTCAGCTGAAAGCCCTTACCCCCATCGTTGATCAGGATGGCCGTGCGGGGCTCATTGAACTTCAGCACTGTGGCGCGTTCCAGCAGCTTCGCGTCGAAAATATCAGGGATCGATTTACCCGCGTAGTCTTTGTAGTAGACGAATTTCTTTTTCAGCGAGCTCATCTGCTTGATAAGGTCCTGGCGCAACGCCATCGGATATTCGTTACCATCCTTGCGGTAAGCGAACACCGGCTCGATGGAACCGTTCTGGTCAAAATCGTTCACGTACAGGGTCAGAGGCGACTCCAGTGTAGGTTGAAATTTGGAGTTTAGTCCAAGATTCCCCAACACAAAATCGGTATCGCCGTCATGGTCGAGGTCTGCGGGCTCGATCCGGTTCCACCACCCCGATGTATGATCAAGTCCTTTAACGCTGTCAATGCGCACAAGCTGTTTTCCGTTGTTGGAGAAAACTGTTATGGGCATCCAGTCGCCCACGATCATCAGGTCTTTGAACCCATTGCTATCGTAATCGAACCATACGGCATCGGTAACCATGCCGAAACGTTTCAACTGAGGAGCCATTGTAACCGTTGCATCTGAAAAGTTTCCTTTGCCATCGTTGATCAGCAGAAACTGGTCGCAGGGCAGACCATAGTATGAAGGGATCGCGCGTGTGCCTACAAACAGGTCGATGTCGCCGTCCTGGTCTACGTCAGCGGGGCTTATGCAGCTGCCACTGAAATACAGATCGGGGATCCGGCCCGACGATCTGCTGAATGCTGGCTTCCCTTTCTTCAAACCTTCGTTGATGTACAGGATGTCTTTCAATGCGAGCGACTGGCCTGTATGCTCAGAGCCTCCGGTGACTACATACAAGTCGAGGTCTTTGTCCCCATCCGCATCGAAGAACGCCGCGTCTACGATGTCGGCCAGTGTATCGGCTTCAAAGGCTTCGATCGGCACGGGTGAGAATTCGCCGTTCGTGCTTTGAACATAAAGCTTGCCAGGGCTGCCGACAGAACCGCCGAGGTAAAGATCGTCGCGGCCGTCATTGTTGAGATCTGCCTGGGCAAAGGCAGGTCCTTGTGTGGAGAGCATGTGATAATTGAGGCGGTCGCGGTCAAAATCGTTATAATCGTTCTCTTCATGACGCACCGTTCCTTCGTTCACTGTTTGCAGCAGCGGACTTGCGATCCTGGATGCCTTGCCATCTACTTTCGTTTCTGTTGCACGGGCATGGTCGAGCACCAGCGCCTGGTCTGCCCCGACGGATCGCAGCATCTCCGTTTTGCCATCGGGCCATGTCACGAGCAGGCTATCGGCCTGGCTACGGGTTCCGAGTCCGATCACCATCCTGTAATCCATGCTGGACTGAAATCCCCGGATGGGCATGTTCTCCATGCCAATGATCTCATCGCCCATATACACTTTTACACAGGCGCCGAGGCCGAATGAATTTTTGTCATAACCCTTGAATGAAAGGGTGAGCGCATGATGGTGGTTCTGTTCGCTCGCCAGGTTCTGATAGACGAACATCGGCATGTTGACATTGTTCACCACCAGGTCGAGGTCACCGTCGTTGTCGAGGTCACCGTAAGCCGCGCCATTGGAGAAGCCCGGCGTGGCAAGCCCCCATTCTTCCGACACGTTCTTATACTGCCATGGGGCCGTCCTGGTGAACATATAATTGCTTTGAGGAGCGGAAGGCATCCTGTCAACAAATTGTTTGAAGTCGATCTTCTTTCCTTCAATGGCGGCGCGCATCTGGTCGCTGCTGCCGAGGTATTCGATGAAGTCCTGGTTGATAAGGTCTTTGTAGATGCCGTTGCAAACGTAAACCTCTTTGTAGCAGTCGTTGTCGAAATCGGCGATCAGGGCGCCCCAGCTCCAGTCCGTGGCCTCCATGCCTGCCATGGTTCCGATCTCGCTGAAGGTGCCATCGCCATTATTCCGGTGTAGCATGTTGCGCATGAACTGGTGGTAATAACCGTTCCTGAGCCGGAGCTGGTACACATCGTAAGTTTCGAAAGCTGTCAGCGTCTTGAGCCGGTAGTCGTCTTCCGGCAGCATGTCGGTGGAGAAGATCTCGGGATACGAGTCATTGTCCATGTCCGCCAGGTCGGCGCCCATGGAGAACATACTGATGTGCCCCATGTAATCTTCTAGCTTTTCTTTGAAGGTGCCGTCGTGGTTGTTGATGTAGAGGTAATCGCGTTCGTAAAAATCGTTGGAGATATAGAGGTCGGGCCAGTTATCCTGGTTCACATCGCCTACGGTGACGCCGAGGCCGAAGCCGATCACGCTGCCGTAAATGCCAGCCTGCTCACTTACATCGGTAAAGTGTCCGTTGTCGTTGCGGTAAAGCTTATGGCCACCGAACTCGTCACGTACATTCCGGAGGTTGCGATAGCCGAGTGTAGAAACGGGGCGGTAAGAATTGTTCAGCACATAGCAGTCGAGATCGCCGTCCTTATCGTAATCCAGGAATGCTGCGTGGGTAGAGAATCCCCTGTCGGCCAGGCCGTACGCTGCTGCCTGCTCTGTAAAGGTGAGGTCGCCGTTGTTGATGAACAGCTCGTTCTCACGGTTGTTGCCTTTTACATCGCCCGCATTGCAGACGTAGATGTCGAGCAGGCCATCGGCGTTGACATCTGCGATGCTGACACCGGTTGACCATACTTTTGTTCCTTTGACGCCAGCCTTCGTGGTGATGTCTTCGAACTTCCAGTTCCCTTTGTTGAGGAACAGCTTGTTATCGCCCATATTCGACGTCATGTACACATCAGACAAGCCGTCGTTATTGAAGTCGGCGATGCCCACACCTCCACCGTTGTAATAGTTCCGGTACCTGAACACGTCGAAGTCCTCACGCTCCTCCAATGTGTTGGTGAAGCGCATGCCAGTCTCTTCCGCTGTCAGGCTCCTGAAAAGCGCAGGGCCATGAGCATGCGCTGCGGGGGCATCTTTTTCTCCGGAACTGCACGCGCAGCAAGTCAGCAAACAGGCATACATCAGCCAAGGTCTCCACATGATCGGAATAACATTTTTACGCGTGCTAAAAATAAAAAAAGAAGGCAAGCATCGTACTTGCCTTCTGATAATTTAGGTCACTAAATTCAATTATTCTCCACCGTATCCCGGGTTCGGTTTCAGGTTAGGATTGGTTGAGAGTGCATTGGCAGGAATGGGATAAATGCTCAGGTGATCATCTGCTATGGTCATGTAGGGGAATGGCTTGCTGAAGGTACCGAAGCGTACCTGGTCGTTCCTTCTCCATCCTTCGATGTACAGCTCCCTTCCTCTTTCGTTCAGGATATCATCCAGTGTGATGGCGCCTGCTGGTGTTGCCTTGCGGATGACGCGCAGCTCGTTATAGAGGGCCAGCGCATTATCGGTAGAGGTTCCCCCTCTCAGTATGGCCTCGATCTTCATCAGGTGCGCATCGGCATAGCGGAACAATACATAATAGCTATTGGCCTGACCATTGGCGGGGTGATATTTGATCACGCGGATACCTTGCCGCTCGTTGTTACCTGTTAAGCTGTTTTGGCTGGCAAATTCTTTTGTATATACCAGCGGATTGCCCGGCCTGTCTTTCATGGCATTGCCGGATGAGTCATACTGCTGCCCTACCAGGAAGCCATAACCGATACCGGCATGATACCAGTCCGTTTTCTTGGGCACAAATCCTCTCCTTTCCTCCTGCCCTGCGCCTGGTTCGTTCGAGTTGGCATCGCCTTCAAACAAAGCGTAGAACTCTGCAGTAGTGGAGAAACCATTCCAGCCACCCCCGGTGTTTTCGCCGAAAGTATCGTCCTTATATTTATCATAGGTTTTCTGGAAGTAGTGAAGTCCGGCCCAGATCCTGTTACCGCTGGAGGCGTCTGTCCAGAAAATGGTTTCGCTGTTGTTGGCATTTTTAAAGATATCGAAATAGCCATCGTGCAGCTTGAAGCCCACGGCTTTGATCGCATCCACGTGCTGGATCACGCTGGTCATATCTGCCGCCACGGGTGTTCCGCCAACGTATACGTGTTTGTTCAGGTACATTTTCGCCAGCAGGAAATGAGCCGCGGCCTGTGATGCTTTCTTCCTGTCGCCGCCGGTGCCTGTAGCAGGCAATGAGGGAAGCGCTTCCGTAAGATCCTTGACAATGAAATCAAAACCTTCCTGCGCTTGCATCACACGTGGGTCAACGTCAACCCCGTCTGTGGCTTCACGCAGCGGGATCTGACGATAAAAGTCCAGCACATGCCACATGTTGAATGCCCTGAGAAACTTGGCTTCCGCCAGCTGCGCCGGTGTCGCCGCAGTGCTGGATGCAATGATGGTATTCAGCTTGTATACATTCCTGTTCAGGATATTCCATGCGCCCAGGATGTCGCGGTGGGTTCCGTCCCAGGTGTGCTGCCGCAGCGCTCTCCAAACGCCATTGTCTCCCCAGTCGGTACCACGGGTAGGCACCAGGAGCTCATCCGAAGAAACTTCCTGGAGCGCATACATATTCTCCTGGTTACCCCAGTTATCCCTGAGGTCAGCATAGGCAGACTGCAATGTAGCCGTGACGCCTTCCGGTGTAAGGGGTGTAAAAGCACCCGCCTCACTCCTCAGAAAAGAGTCCTTCTCTTCCACTTCCAGGTCTGTGCAGGCTGAGAAGACGAGCACCAATGCCAGCAGTCCCGCACCGAATATTTTATTGCTGTGTTTAATATATCTGTTCATAGTCTTCATTGAATTAAAATGTTGCACTCAGTCCGAGGGTAAATGTTCTGGCTCTTGGATAAGCTGTGTAGTCGATACCCAGCGAAGGAACGCCATCCCTGGCTTTGTTGATATTCACTTCCGGGTCAAGGCCTGAATAATCGGTGATCAGGAACAAGTTCTGCGCGGTGCCTGAGATCCTCAGCTTCTTAATGAACTTCTCTTCGAAGTTGAGGCTGTAGCCAAGGCTCAGGTTCTGCATTCTCAGGAAATCTCCTTTTTCCAGAAAACGGGTCGAAGCATCCGGAGCATTGGGTGCCGCCTCGCCGGAGGTGAGCACATCGGTTGTGACATTTTTGCCCTGGCCAAGCGAGCCCATGTTGAAGAAAGCGTTGGCGGTGTTGTTGTAGACATAGTGACCGAACTGACCGTTGAGGTAGGCTGCAAAGTCAAATTTCTTAACCCTCGCGCTAATGTTAAATCCCAGATTATATTTCGGGATCGGGCTTTTGCCTACGTAACGTTGAAAATCGCCGTTGTATGTGGCAAGTCCATTTTCATCGAACCCGGTGAATTCACGGATAAAGTAAGCGAACAACGGCTGGCCATCTGCGATACGTTGCGAAAATGCGCCGGTAAGTCCCTGGCCATTGATATCACCTGTATTCAAAGGAGCGCCGGTGTAATGCTCAACTTTGTTGGTATTGTGTGCAATGTTGAAGCTGAAGTTCAGCCCGGTATTTTCATTATCGATGGCATAATAGTTCAGCGTCAGCTCAACGCCGTTGTTGATCACATCCGCATCGAGGTTTTTCCATACGAAGTTCTGGGCGGCAGGTTGTGCCGAAGTTACCTGGATAAGCAGGTCATTGGTGATCTTCTTATATACATCGATGGTACCGCTGAACTTACCCTGTCCAAAGCCGAAGTCGAGGCCCAGGTTCCACTGCGTGGTCTGCTCCCACTTCAGGCCGGGGTTGGCGAACGTCACCTCGCTGAGACCGGGCGGGTTGATCTTGCCGTCATTGGCGATGGCAGGTGCTGCGGGTGTTGCCGTAGCATTCACACCAAAACGCACGCGGGTCTGGTGCAGGTTGTGCGGGATCTCCTGGTTACCTGTAACGCCGTACCCTACACGGAACTTCAGGTCATCGAAGAGCTCGGGAATAAAGTCTTCTTCAGAAAGCCTCCATGCCAGCGCGGCCGAAGGGAACACGCCGTATTTATTATCACCGCCAAACTTGGTGGAGCCGTCGGCCCGCACGGTAGCGGTGATCATATACTTATCAGCCAGTGAATAATTCACCCTGCCAAAAAACGACTGCAATTCGTCAGTGGTGTGGAATACATCGCCGCTCACAGCTTTCACTGTAGACGCAGGAAGCTCACTGATGGCTATTGCGGGCGTAGGCTGCGGGAACAACTGATTGATCCAGAAATCAGGACCGTTGTCGGTGTTTGCCGGGGCATAACCATATTGCTGATAAGAGCGGTTGCCTATGGCAGCTTCGATGAGGCCCCTGGAGTGCTCGAGGTCGTTCATCATCACGTCCATATTGGGTGATGCGAATCCCCATCCAAGCACGGTTTTGCCTTCGCGGTTGAACTCCTGGTAAGAGTAACCGAGCACTGCGCTGAGGTTGCTGTTCTCGAATTTCTTATTGTAGTTGAAATAGGTTTCCAACAGGTTGCTGCTGGTCTTGATATCAGCAATGGCGCCGCGGCCGTTGCCGAACACACCACTGCTCATGTTGAGCAGGGATGAGAACGCTTTTTCGCGGGTGGAAGACGACCTGTCGAAACCTGCATTCACTTTAAAACTAAGTTCTTTGGTGATGTCAAAGTTTCCATTGAGGTTGATCAGGCTCCTGTCAGTCTCTGTATTATCCTGGTGATATTTCAGGTATGAGTTCGGGTTCAGGTTGTTGCCACCGGCGGGCTGAACGTCAGGGTCGGCAGACCAGGTGGGGTTCGCCATGTAAGTAGACCCGATGAGGTCACCTTCAAAACCGGAGTTGTTGGTGATGGGGGCAGCCTGGTCGTTAACCTTTGAAACGGTGACCTGCGCGCCCAGGTCGAGCTTGTCGTGAAGGAATGAGTGGTTGATATTTAATCTTCCTGTCAGCCTTTCCATGCCGGAATTCCTGACAACACCTTGCTGGTTATCGTAGCTCAGCGATGCACGATAGTTGCCTGACTTATAGTTATCAGCGAAGGAAAGATCGTGCCGGTGCGACACCGCGGTGCGTGTGATCTCATCCTGCCAGTCGGTATTGGAGCCACCATCGAGCTCTGCAACGTTCGAGCCCAGCGCAGCAGCGCCTGACAGGAACTGCTCGCGGTTCAGCAGGTCATAACGCCTGGCCATGGTGGAGAAGCTTACGGAAGGCGAATACTCGAGCTGCCTTCTCTTTCCCCTGCCACTTTTTGTGGTGATCAGCACCACACCGTTTGCGCCGCGTGAGCCGTAGATGGCTGTAGCGGAAGCGTCTTTGAGGATGTCGATGCTTTCAATATCATTCGGGTTAAGGAAGTTCAACGGATTCTTCGTGGCTGCATTTCCCCTGCCGAGGTCAAGGCCTCCCGCCGTAATATCTTCACCCGACAACGGAATACCATCCACCACAAAAAGAGGATTGTTACCACCACGAACCGAAGATGTTCCGCGGATCCTGATGTTGACACCGGCACCGGGCTCACCACTGGCGGAAGTGATCTGCACACCTGCGGATTTCCCCTGGATGAGCTGCTCGGGCGACGCAATGACACCACGGTTGAAGTCTTCAGCTTTCACGGAAGCAACGGCACCGGTAGCATCGCGGCGCTGAACCTCGCCGTATCCGATCACCACGATCTCCGAAAGCGCCGTAACGTTCGGGGCCAGCGCAATGGTGACAGACGACTGATTGCCGACAGCGATCTCCTGCGACTCATAACCAACAAATGAAAATACAAGGGTAGCGCTACTGCCACCTGTTACGGTGATCGAGTAGGTTCCATCCACATCTGTCACGGTACCATTATTTGTTCCTTTTTCGAGAATGTTCACGCCGGGAATCGCGGTTCCATCATCCGCCGAAGTTACTTTTCCTGTTACGGTTTTGCTCTGCGACCACGCTACGGTGGCCAATAGGAGGAGCATGGCCGTCAAATACCTGCTGAAAGACAAGTAGAATTTTGACATACGGTTATTTTGGTTTGGGTTAAAAAAATTCTCTTCCGGACGTGCGCCTTCAGACAGTAGTCTATAGGCACAAAATCCTCATATAATTTAAGGATATAGCCCAGAATTGCTAGTGAAAAATCGTATGAATTTTAACAGGAATCGATGCCGCAATCGTTTCCAGTAACGAAATTTTGATTTCTATGCCCGTTTCAGACGGTTGTATTGAAAATCTGAAAATGATGGAATTGGTGCCTGCCTGGTGTAAAAAAGTGTGCCAATGGAAAGGTACGAGGTTCGAAATACGAGGTACGGAAGTAGTTGACAGTTGACAATAAAACAGTTGACAACGGGGCGGATAGATCAATGTGATGGGATCTTGTGATCGAAGCCAATGTCAATTGCCCCGATAACTATCGGGGTTTTGTCAATTGTCAACTGTGCTTACTTCACTTCTATGATCATCGCGGTGTAAGCTGGAACATTCACCTGATCTCGTAAGCTCACCTCCGCCTGCGAGATAACATCCACTCCCCTACCTGCGCCTCGAAGGCATTCTGTGAACGGCGCGAGGGATAGTGTTTTCTCCTGGTCATTGGCGTTGAGGATCACCATCACCCGGTGGCTATTGCTTTCGCGGAAGTAGACGTAAATGTTGTTCTCGGGGATGAAGTGTGTGAGCTTTCCGTTATGAACGGCGGGCTGCGACTTGCGCCAGTGGAGCAGCGTCTTCATAAAATCAAAGGCTTCATTTTGTGCTTCGGTCCTCCCCTGCCTGCTGAAAGCACTCGTCTTATCTCCCGGCCATCCTCCCGGAAAATCTTTGCGTACATTGGGGTGATAACCGCCGTCACCATCCATCAGCAGCTCGGTGCCATAATACAGCTGGGGAATGCCACGGGTGGTGAGCAGAAATGCGAGGCCGAGCTTGAATTTCTTCAGGTCCTTGCCGGCCGAAAGAAAGAACCTGCTCATGTCATGGTTATCCAGGAACGTGAGATTCCGGTTGGCATCGGGATAGATAAAATCCTGGCTGAGCAGCGTATACAACCTTCGCATACCGGTATCCCATCCTGCCGGCTCGTTCAACGCCTGGGGTACCGTAAAGCAGAAGGGAAAATCGGTCACCGTAGGGAGGTTCGACTGATAACTATCTTTGTTGATCATACCTTTCTGCCAGTATGCCGTTGTAGCCACACTGTTGATCCATACCTCGCCCACAATGTTGAACTGCGGATACTCATGCATCACCACTTTTGCCCATTGCGCCATGAAATGTTTGTCGGGGTACGGCTGTGTATCCATCCGGATGCCATCGATGCCCGCGTGCTCGATCCACCACAAAGTATTTTGAATGAGGTATGTGGCAAACAGCGGATCAGTCTGGTCAACGTCAGGCATAGTCGTATCGAACCATCCATTGCTCATTTTCGTGGCGTCGTACTTCGACTGATAAGGATCGGATATAACATTGCCCTGATAGTTGGAGCGGGTGAACTCCGGGAACTGGTGGATCCAGCCCTTTGCGGGAAGATCGTGCATGAGCCAGTGGTCGTTGCCAATATGGTTCATCACCATATCCTGGATCACTTTCAATCCCATGCTGTGACATTTGTTGATGACCGACAGGTAGGCTTCATTGCCACCGAAGCGCCTGTCTACCTGATACAGATCGGTAATAGCGTAGCCGTGGTAACTTGACTTGCGCTGGTTGTTTTCCAGCACCGGGTTGAGCCAAAGCGCGGTGACGCCGAGATCTTTGATGTAGTCGAGGTGATCAGCGATGCCCTTCAGATCGCCGCCATGCCTGCCTTCCGGCTGATCGCGGTGCGCCCCCTCGAACATGCCGGGGATTGAGTCATTCGCCGGATCGCCGTTCGCAAAACGGTCGGGCATGATCAGGTAAAGCACGTCAGACGAATTAAAGCCCTGAATGCGGTTGGTGTCTCCGGACTTGCTTTTTATCTCGTACTGATAGGTGAAAGTTTTCTTTCCCGCTGTAAAAGTAACGGGCACTTTACCTGCCTTTGCCGTTGGCGAAATGTTGAGTGTTACAAACAGGTAATGCGGATTTTCAACAGTCTTCGTTTCGCTAATGGTAACACCGTCATACTTCACCGTTGCGCTGAGCGATGACAGGTCTGCGTCTTTGTTATGGAACAGGATCTGCACGGACGGGTTCTTCATGCCGGTCCACCAGAACGGAGGTTCAACGTGGTGGAAAGTGGGCTGTTTCTTTTGTGCTTGCGCGATGATGGATAACAAGAAAAAGAAGACGAGGGCTATGCGGGGACGGGGAAGCATGACGGTGAACGTTAACGTTAATTACCGATCACAATATACGAAAGTCCGTGGGCTATAGACGCCATGGCCTTACAACCATGGCTAGGTGTATTGCGGCCCTTCAGGCCTTTTGGGAAGTGGGTGACCTATACCTTGGTGATACCGTTCCGTTCCTATAGGCGGCGATCGGATGAAGACGAGGTGATGACTATATGAAGGCCATACGAAAGTCTGTATAAGGTCTCTATAAGGCCTGTATAATGTCTGTATGAGGGCTGTGAAAGGTCTGCTTAGGGCCAGTATAATGCCCCTTTAAAGACAAGGGGCACGATTTGCAGATGTTCGTACCAAAAGCTACGATGTGATCGTTCTATTGTTAACGTCGAAACGAAGGGAATGAGGTTTGTGAAATGGAGTTCAAAGTAGCCATGGGGTTTTCTACCCCATGGCTACGGATGACTATGACCTGCGGCCACCCTTTTTACGGTGCTCCATTTGGTTGGCGCGGTAAGCTTCCCATTTTGTATTCTGGTCGGTGGTCAGTACTTTTTTGAGCGCTTCGTTTTTTTCTGTTCCCAGCGCTTTCATCTGCGTCATCTTTTCTTCGCGGCTCAACGCGCTGTTATCCCGTAAGGCCGTCTGCTTCTTTGCAAAATCTTCGTTGATGGCTTTTACGGAAGCATACTGTGTATCGTCCAACGCGAGCTCAGTTTTCATTTTCTCTGTTTGCCGCGCCGCTGCCGCCTGCGGGTCGATCTTCCGCTGCGCAAAAATGACACTGCTTATCATCATCAATCCAAGAAACACAACACTCTTTTTCATAATCATATTGTTTTTGTTGTTTGTCTTTAGATGGCAGATATCGTTCCGGGTTTAATGGGGTGGGAAGTTTTTAGACAAAGAACATGCTTGGGTCTATGGAAAGGGTTTGGAGTTCGACGATTGGGTTAAAGTCCAGGTCCTCCGCCTGCTGACGAATGGCTGAAGACTTGAACTGGTGTAGAGCATCAGATGACGCCATTATTTGCTTACGACAATCTTTCGGACATCCTTTTCACGCTGATGCGATGCGACCAGGAAATAGATGCCAGGTGAAAGCTTCTCACTATTCCAGGTATAGCCATTGGCTCCCTCCAATCTGAAGGATGAAATGGTTTGTCCCAAGGTATTTCTGATTGAGTAAGATCCACCCTGGAGTGACTGAATGGTAAATGATCCGTTGCTGGGATTGGGATATACTGTAAGCTGATCGTTATGTAATTCCATTTCTTCCGTAGATGTAATGGTCACATCCACGCAGTCCGAAGTAACAGAGCATCCGTTTCGCGTGACCGTCACAGCATAGTCTCCGCTTTTATCCGGAACGTAACTTTGCGCTGCTGCGCCAGCAACCGGAAGGTTGTTCTGATTGCAATCCAGCCACTGATAGGTTGCGCCATCCTGGTTTGCCTTGAGGGTTGTCCCAGTCAGAGCTACTCCTTTATCGGGAAGCGCATTAACAGTAACTGCCAGCGAAGCGCAGTTGCCTGGCGTGACGCATACTCCTTCACCTCTTGCGTAATAGGTGGTGGTGGCTGCTGGAGAAACTGTGATCGAAGTGCCCGAACCCAATGCTGTACCACCGCAGGAGTCATTGTACCATTTCCATTCTGTGGCGCCGTTCAGGGTACCAGTGGCTATACTGAGTGTGGTGTTTTTGACGCCGCAATTCACAACGCTGCTTGCGGCAAGTGTGGGCGTTGTCGCCGCAATACAAGGTATCGCAATTACCCTGGCGAGCCGGTTCCGTCCTGTTTCCTTATAGGCCGTAAAGGCTCCACCGAGCATGATCTTTCCATCATCTTGCATAGCCATGGCATACACGTCATTGTTGACACCTGTTCCAACAGCAAAATCATTATCAACCGTACCATTAGCATTCAACCGCGCAATGCGGTTTCGCGCCACACCGTTGTAGCTCATAAAAAATCCGCCTATAATAACTTTGTCGTCCGATTGCACGACACTCACCCAGACAGCGGCATCAGTTCCTGATCCTGTATCAAAAGCTGCATCAAAACTGCCATCGGTATTTAATCGCGCGATGTTCTTATAGGTCTTGCTTGCGCCGGAGGTATCGAAGTATCCGCCTATAATGATCTTGCCATTTTTTTGGATCGATGCCGAATTGATCTCGCCGTAAACCATAATACCCGTCCCTGGATGAAAGGCTGCATCCAGTGTACCATCGGTGTTCAGACGAGCAATGGATTGATAATTCTTCCCGCCATCGGAAATAGTAAAATTACCACCGACAATTATTTTATTATCATTTTGTATGGAAGCAGTGCGTATCGCGCCTGAAAAATAAGTTCCGGAGCCAAAACCAAACCCGATGTCGACGCTGCCGTTTGAATTGAGCCTTACAATGGTGTAACCCGCACTGGCCTTATAGATATCTCCTCCGATGATAATTTTTCCGTCACGCTGTATGACAATTTTATAAACATGATTGTACCAATAGTCGGGATCATTGCCGGGGTTAAATGTTACATCCAGAGAGCCGCTGGCATTCAGGCGTGCGACCCGGTTGCGATCAGTATCGTTACAACGATCGAAATCACCTCCGATAATTATCTTTCCGTCATCCTGAATGGCGATTGTATGTACGGCGCTGTCAACGCTGGCTGTAAAGGAAGGGTCGATACTTCCGTCAGCGTTCAGGCGCGCGATGTGATCGGTAGCTTTGCCGTTATACATGGTAAAATCTCCTCCGATAAGAATCTTACCATCGGCTTGCATCGCTATCGCGTGTACAATCCCGTTCGCACCCGTTCCGGCACCAAAGAGAACGTCGAGGGCTCCGTCTGTATTCAGGAATGCCAAATTATTCCGGCCAGCACCGTTGTAGACTTCAAAAGAACCGCCGATGATGATCTTTCCGGTGGTGTGCACTGCTATCGCATAGATCTGACCTGCGCCTACACTCGTTCCAACAGACAACGACGGACTTGGGAAAGGGCCTCCGTCCGCAGTTAACCTGGCCAGTCCGTTCCGGGGATTAGAATCATAAGACTGAAAAGCTCCGGCGATCAGGATCTGGCCATCGCTTTCTATTGCGATCTTGGTTACATACTCATCCGGGCCGCCTCCGGTAGGAAAGCCGGGGTCCCAACTTCCATTGGCATTCAGGCAAATCAAATGACGCACTGAAACGCCATTATAACTTGTAAAAAAACCTCCCAATAAGATCCTGCTATCACTTTTCAAAGCCACTGTGTTCACAGCGTCGTTTGGCCCTGTTCCAATGGTAAAACCTCCATCAAGGCTTCCATTGGCATTCAGGCGCGCAACGCGATTTCGCCCTGTACCGTTATAACTGGTGAACCCGCCAACGATAACGATCTTTCCATCATTCTGTACTGCGATGTCGGCAACACGGCCATTGGCGCCGGTTCCAGGCGTAAAGCTACCGTCAAGACTGCCGTTTGCATTCAGACGTGTGATCTTGCTCCTCGCGCTGCCATCGAATGTTGTAAATTCACCACCGATCATGATCTTTTGATCGCTTTGGATCGCAATCGTGGTCACTACATCATTCGCTCCGGTTCCAATTGAAAAAGAACCATCCAGGCTTCCATTGGTATTTAACCGGGCGATACGCGAGCGCGCTGTGCTGCCATACATTGTGAACGAACCTCCGATCACGATCTTTCCGTCAGCTTGCAACGCAACGGTGCTTATATTGTCATTTGCGCCGGTGCCGACGTTAAAGCTGGCATCCAGGCTACCATCTGCGTTCAATCTTGCTATACGGCTTCTAGCCACACCGTGGTAGGTTTTGAAGGCGCCGACGATGATAATCTTTCCATCGGTTTGTACTGCAACGTCTGTCACTGTGCCATCAGGGCCATCTCCATAACCGAAACCAAGATCTGTTGGGTTGAATGAAGGATCAATAGCACCGGCCTGCGCATAGGCATCCTGTGAGAATAAAACTGAAATGATTGAAAGGAAGGCAGAGGCCACGACGACAGAGAAACGGAATTGCATTAGTTAGAATTTTGGGGCATAATATAGGGTTATAGACGCTTCCCTGCAACGAAAGAAATACCCGCCGGTAAAATAGATGCTTGGCAAGCGTGGAATGTATGGCGAAGTGCTTTACAAACAAGCGCCCTACCTTATCGCCTTCGGATTTCCCAGCAACGGAATATTCAGCTCCTCAACAAAGACCGTATTGATCTTTTTCTGGTCGCCACCACAGGCCAGGTTCACGATCTTCACCTGTGACGGCATCACGTTATCTTCTAACTACGCATAACCCCGTTGGCTAAGGAACTCAAATTTGGCGAAGGACCGGAATCCCGCCAAAGCATTTACTTTCCGCGCCTGGTACTGGACAGAGATATTCGGTCCCAGTCCTTGGGTTCACCACCAGCTGAAACTCAATACGAACCTCTTTTAACCCAGCTTCTCTTGCAATCTTGTGTCGAATCAGACCGCATTGTTTTTAAATCCTGGTCAGTCTCTGACGTAAAAGGTAGGATGTCTGATAGTTAACGGCAGTTCATGAAATAATTATCTCTTCAACACCTTTTTTCTGTGAACTTCCCCTCTAACCCTAAATTCAATAATATACAACCCCGCGGGAACATTGGCCAGGCTCCATGAGTTTTCATCGATCATCGGGGGCACGGTCCGTATGCCCTGCACGTTGTACAAGCTAAGCGCTGACGCCCGTTCCCCTTGCGCTTCCACTATCAGCCTGTCGTTCACAGGATTGGGATAAATGTTCACACCTCCTCCCACCTCCTCCACCCCCGTGACAAACGGCGACTGAATAGCATAATCCGTGAAGAGCTTGTACGCTCCAGGCTTCAGCACAAAGCTGGAGGGTGTGCTTGTAATGTCAACGGCATGGCCACCCTCATAGTAATCGTACCAGGTGCCGGTGTGTGGGAAGGACGCTGATACATTCTGATCGGTAACGTCGAAGTTTACCACGACGAGGGTGTTCATGTCTGCTGCCTGTGCTGGCGAGGCTGTATAGGGAACGTTGCGGAGAATGAGCTGCTTTACCAGGTTGTTGCCGCTGGGGAATTCGGCGTTGCCTGAGGCGAACACGTCGTGTTCTTTTCGGAGGCGGTTCAGGTCCGCGATGTGTTTGTAAAGGTCATAACGCCGCGCCTCGTTGCGGTAATTCCATCGTACGGGTTTGGGTGACACGCGGCAATTGGAATTATTACTGCCATCGGGACACTGATTGATGCTCAGGTCGTAACCCAGCTCGCCGAATTGCCAGAGCATCTTCGGGCCAGGTACGGTATAAAAGATTGTGGCCGCGGCTGCCATCCGTTTCAACGCTACGTCTATGGCTTTTGTATCGTGACCGGTGACGGTTCTGCCATACTGAACGTTCTTGTACATCAACCGTTCTTCGTCATGACTTTCCATGTAGCCCACCAGGTGAGGTACGCTCCAGCCACGGGCTCCGTAATGCACACAGCTGATGTCTGAGTTGTTTGCGTAGCCCATGGTGCTCTCGTTGTAAGGGTCCGTCATCTTACCCCACAGCATCATTCCTTTTCCTTCGGCGGCGCGGTATTCGGCAAGCTCCTTCTCTTCTGTATTCACCGACAGGTGTTCGAGGATCACATAAGCGTTAGGTGAATGCGCCCAGATCTTATCGGCCATGCGTTTCAGTAAAGCGATGCGTGAGGCATCGTAAGCCGACCAGGCATTGACCTCCGCGCCGGTATCACAATTGGGCGTAGTGCAATAATTCGTTGTTGTAAATCCTTTTGAAAGATCAAAGCGGAACCCGTCGACCTTATACTCATGCAACCAGTGGTAGTTTACGGTGTCGAGATACTTTTGGGTATAGGAGCTGCCGTGGTTCATGTCGAAGAAAACATTGAACGGATGCTGGGCTGTCTCGTAGAACCATTTATTGTCAGCTTGTGGTCTGCCAGCGGTGAAATCGTAATCCATGAGCACGTAAGGATTCGGAAGGTCGTGGTGATTCATGGCGATGTCGAGGATCACTGCCACACCCTGCTGATGACAGCGATCAACCAATTCTTTTAGCTTGTTCTTCGTGCCGTAATATTTATCAGGGGCAAACATGAACGTGGGATTATAACCCCAGCTCTCGTTGCCATTGAACTCCATCACGGGCATCAGCTCGATGGCGTTGATACCTAATCTCTTAAGGTAGCCCAGTGTATCGATCAGGTTCTGGTAGTTACGCTCTCCATCGGCAAAAAGATCACGCACCAGCAGCTCATATACCACCAGCTTCTCTTTGGCTGGCCTCACGAAATCTGTCGCCTGCCAGGTGTAGGGTTGTTGTGCCGTCTGCAGCACCGCTACACGATTAAAATACCATTGCTCTTTTTTTGCCCTGGCGGGAAAACTCTTCAGCGAAGGGTAAGCTTTGGCAGGAATGTACTGATCGTCCGGATCGAGGATCTTATCCGCATAAGGATCGGCCATGTACACAGACTCGTCTACAAGGTATTGATAAGCGTACTCCTGTCCCGGCACCAAACCTGTCAGCTCAAGCCAAAAGTGCTCGCCATCTTTCTTCATGCGGTAAGCGGGGTCGATCTGCCAGTCGGTAAAATCACCGATCACGTACACAGACGTTTTACCCGGAGCCCACAGGCCTACCGTAGCTTTGCTCGGGTCAGCGCCATAATTAATACCATCAATGATCTCCTGCGGACGCTGCTGCGCCACTGTGGGTGCCCTGACAATGTAGGTAAATGACGCTGTTTTGGTTTCAGCACCGTTGTTTCCTTCTATCACCACGTTGACCACACCCGGTGCTTCGGCGATGGTATGGACGTAGCTCAACGACATTGCACCCGCAGCAGTCTGCACGGTTGCGTTATTGATCTTCAAGGTCAGCGTACTGATAGCGGAAGCATTGGCAGTGATGCCGATCTGTTCACCCTGGTTCTTGAAGACCGGGAACGTGGCAGGTTGGGAAAAATTGACTGTGAAGCCGGTGGCGAATTCGATAAACCGGTCGTTGTCGGTCTGCTTGCCCCCGTTCCAGTCACGGGTCTTCAGCTTGAGCCCGATCTTTTTGATCTGTGCCGCCGGTTTATTGAAGAACGTTGTTGGTGTGAACGTGATCTGGTAACGGTCAGGGTTGATGCTAACGCGCGCTACTTTCGCGGCGTCCTGGGCAGCCGTGGCAGGGTTCACGTTCGTGGGCGCATCACAACTAGACGAACAGCCATCGGCGATCCAGGTCCAGATCCACACGGGATTGGTGCTGTTGTCCCACGCCAAGTTATTGAGCGATGTGCCGGTGACGTCAACGGTGATGGTAACAGGCTGGTCAGCGCGTGGGATGGCGGGAATGGTGGTGACGGTCTGGGCGAATGAAGCGATACTACCCCATAAGATAAAAAACGATTTCAGGAAAAAGCGCATAGGCTACGTTCAGCGGTTCGAAGTTTAAATAACGAATACTGAATATCGAACGCCGAATGTTGAAGTTGAGGTGGTCACATCCTTCGGCCTTCGAAATTCGACATTCGTTATTCGATATTCAAGCAGATAAAAGAGGCTGCCTCTTGCAAGACAGCCTCCGGGTTTAGGTTAGGAATTATTGTGGCGTGATGGTGTACTTGTATCCGGTAATAGGATCGAGTATCATCTCAATTACGTAAGTGCCTGCTGTTACGGCGATATCACTGCCTCCGTATTCCAGGCTTCCATTGGCGCCCGTGTCACCGAAGTTAGTATCCCAGCCGTCATTGGCCCTGAACTTTATGTTACCATTGAAAAGGGTTATGGTCTTTGTCCACTTGTAACTGCCTTTTCCGCCTACGAAGGTCATATCATCGTCACTTGCCCAGCCCGCGTCGTTGCCAGTTCTCGCAGATCCTATGATACCCCATGCCATGGGCTCGACTTTATATTTCAGGGTATTGTAATCCAATGTAATCCGGTAGAATCCACTGGCATCGATCGTGGCGTTGTCTTCGTCATCCTGGGCGAGGTCGCCGGAGATCACGCCGTTGCTCACTGAGCGGCTTTGTTTTTTAGAGCCCCAGTCTCCCGCCCAATCCTGCACCTGCAGGAACTTAAAACCTTCACCGGTTTCCATATAGGCATAGATCTCGAACACATTGGTTGCTTTTTTAACAAATTTGACGGAGTTGCCCGGGTTCCAGCCAGCGGAGGTCGAGCCACCTACCAGGAACATATCTGTAGGCGGCGTGAACGCGGTAAGCTTGAATTTGCCGGTAGCGAAATCAGCCCTTACGAAATAACCTGAGGCATTTTGCACCTTGATGTTATCACCACCGAAAGCGTACTCCGTTCCGGAAGTGATGGTTGAACCCGTCGAGCTTCCCCAGTTCACGTCCCAGCTTCCGCAGGTCAGCACAAATTTGAACTCTGCATTCGCAGGAATATTGATCAGGGACTCGAACACACCGCCGCCTTTGTTGGTGAGCTGGATGGCATCTGTACAGTTATTTGACCAGTTGTTCGTGAAAGACCCCACGATGTACAATGTGGGGACATCGAAAATCTCGAACCACACAAACCGTGTCTCTGGAGCATAGCTGAAGTCATTCACGGTAGCCTGCACACGCCAGAACAACCCGTCGGTGTAAGTGATGCCGTGCAGCAGCTCGATCAGCTTCTTATGTGTCAGGGTAAGTGTGCTGGCCGTTCCATTGTTGTCAGCGTCCAGGGTGAGCACGGGATTGGCAAAACCGTCAGCAGTAGTGGCAGCGATCCATTTGTATTTTACAGTTCCCTGTGTGGAAGTGGCTGCTGACCACGAAAACACAACGTTCTGGTTAGGCGTGCGAATCCCGTCCAGGAAAAGCTTCTGGTTGGGAGAAGGTGCTGCATAGGTGAACTCACCAATGCCGGTTGGCGAAACAGAAAGTTTCAACGCAAAACTGCCTGCTGCCTTTACCTTATTCTCTCCGAGCTCGTTAACGGTTTTGGCTTCCACCGTCCAGATAAAATCAGACGTGCCACCGGAAGAAGCAATATTAGATAAGGTGCTCATGGTAAGCGTGACCTTGGGCGATTTACCTTCATTGTCAGCGTCAACAGCCAATAGCGGTGCCGTGAAGTCGTTGCCCGCTTTGTCCAGCAGGAAACGGTAAGTGGGCGTACCGCCAAGGCCGGTTTTGGCGGCCTCCCACTCCAGCACAATGGCTTTTTGCGGTGTACCGGGATTCAGTGTAAGCGCGGTGAAGTTGGCGGGAGTTACCAGCTTGAAGCTGCTGATGGACTCGCCCTTCCCGATATTCTCATTTTCCTCGTTATCGCACGCTGCGAAAACCAGCGTGATGATGCAGAGCTTGAATATATAGTGTAGAATCTTCATGTAGGTCGATGTTTAGATTACTGGAAGAACACAAGAGAGAATTCATCCGACTGAACGTTGCTGCCAGTGCTTGAAAAACGGTATTTGATCGAGCGAACCTCGCTGCTGCTGAAGTTGAAGCTGGGCATGATGCGGATATAATGCAATCCGTTGCCGGCATTCACGGTAGCAGCGTTCTCGATCTTTCCGATCTCCGCGTTGGCCTCATTGTAGGCCCGGATGGTAACCTTGAAATTGCTCAGCTCATACTTGAGCGCCGGAACTGTGGCGATCGTCTGATCGAGGTACAGGGTAACAACATCATCTTTGGTGACTTTGGTCGGGAAAATGCGGTTGACTTTGGGTGTGAACACCAGCGGCTCTACATTGATGAGCACGTCGGTATCCGACTGCTTGCCATCACCCCAGTCTGCGCTCTTCAGCTTGAGGCCGATCTTTTTGATCTCAGAAGGCGGCTTGGCATAAAAAGCCGACGGAACAATTGTAATGGAATACACATTGGCTGACACCCGTGTCATTTTCGCCTTCTCGGTACTGGCACCGCCGGCAGGGTTCACGTTGGTAGGTGCGTCGCAGTTGGCTGAACAACCTTCGGAGATCCAGGCCCACATCCATACATCGCCGGTATATCCTGCCAGCGATGTGCCCGTAACATCCACGGTAATGGTGATCTCGTCCTCAGCCGTAAATGAAGGCGGGGCCACTGTAGCTTTGGGTTGAGCATACGCTGCTACCACCCCTGTCAGAAAAAGTATAGGTAATAATAGTCTCTTCATAACAAATCATTCTTTGGTGAAAGAATACTGATAAGTGACAACTGCTTCCGGTACACCAGCTTTGGGCTGGGTACGGATGAGCTTGAAGATCATCTCTCCATTGTTCAGCCCTGCAAAAGAGCCCAGCTCGATGCTGGTGCCGCTGCTTCCGGAGAAAGTGATCTTGCTCGGGTAGTTGACATCGTCAACGGACCAGTTACCAGATGAAATGCCACTCCCGATGATGTTGGGCGAATTGCCGGCCTGCACGGTAAAGGTTGCAGGCGCATTGCCTGACACGCTGAGCACCAGCTTGAAATCCTTGAACGCGAAGTCATTGGTGATATCCTGAAGCTGTGCGAAGGACGGAAAGCCTTTGCGCTCTGCGTCATTGTCGCGCTGTACCACTTTGCTGAGGGTCCAGGTGCCGGCGAGCTTGGGTACAATAGGCTCCCGTGCGCCTAAGGCCGGGAACTCGTCCGGCTGGCAGCACAGCAGCACCAGCGCTATGAGTGTAAATGAAATGGATCTATAGTAGTTCATAATTGATGTCGTGTTTGGTGATTAATTACATCCGCCCTGCGGGTTCATGATAAAACCTCTTGTCGACTGCTCCGACGCCGGGAACTGTAGCACCATGCCGTTACAATCCCAGGGCGCTCCTCTTACAATCACATTTTCACCCAGCACGCCGATGCGCTTGAGGTCATGAACGCGATTGCCTTCTCCCAGAAATTCCTTCCTCCGCTCCTGCCTTGCTTCGAGTATCACGGTCTCAGCGCTGGGTCCTGACAACAGCGGAACGTTTGCCCTGCCTTTGATCTTGTTGATGTGATTGGCGGCAGCAGCAAGATTCTGGTTCAGCTCGCCATAACTCTCGGCAGCGATCAGCAGCATTTCAGAAAGGCTCACATGGGTCACATTGAAATAGGTTGAGTCGAAACGGGTGAACACTTTGGTAAGACCTGTCTTATAAGGTTTCTCGGCCACCCATGATGCACGCTTGTCAGCAGGATTGCTGGTCAGCAACGCATAGGCTTCGTTGGAGCTGCGGATGGTAGGCGGTGCTATGCCGGCGGTGTTGTTGAGACCGGCCTTCGGATCAGGATTGACTGAACGGTACGAATCCCTGAACTGGGTGTTCCTCACATCGTTGGCGCTGGTGCTGATCGTTGCAAAGATAGCCTCCGGTGATATCGTTTT
Source organism: Chryseosolibacter histidinae (assembly GCF_018598225.1). Taxonomy (GTDB): domain Bacteria; phylum Bacteroidota; class Bacteroidia; order Cytophagales; family Cyclobacteriaceae; genus Chryseosolibacter; species Chryseosolibacter histidini. The sequence continues at coordinate 194,379 of NZ_JAHESF010000006.1, forward strand.
TCCAAAACGTGTGTTGATGTCGGCAGGCAGCACATAATTGGGGCTTGCGATCACCTCTTCGGCTTTGGCGGCAGCGTTGGTGAAACTATTCATCTGAAAATAGACCCGCGCCAGATAAGCTTTCGCGGCGAAACTGGTGGCATAGACCCCATTGGTAGGCGGCAGCAGTGTTTCGGCATCGGTGAGGTCTTTGATCACCTGCTCATATACTTCGGCAACAGTGTTGCGCTGACGGGGTTCGATCTTCGTTGACGTTTTGATCACGATGCCCAGGTGTGAATTATCCTGCGTATAACCGTAGGGCTGGGCGAACAACCTGACGTGCTCGAAGTGGCACATCGCCCTGATGAACTTGGCCTCGCCTTCAAACCTGTTCTTTTCGGCATCGCTCAGGCTGATGGCATTGAGGTTTTCCAGGATGGCGTTGGCCCTGCCGATGGCGACATAAGGATCTTTGTAGTATCCTCCCACATCGGAGTTGAAGAAGTCAGAGCTCCTGTTGTACACCTGCACGAGGAAACCCGTGTTGCCGGAGATGGTGACGTTGTCGGTCAGCAGCTCTGCGAAGCGTTGATTGTTGCCGTTGAATGCGTTGGCGATGACATCGTAAGCGGAGTTCAGAACCTCCTGCATATCCTGCGCCGAACGGATGGCATCTTCTTTACGGATCTCGTTGTCGGGCAGATCATTCTCGAGCAGGTCACTGCAGCCGGCAGCGATCAGCGCACAGACGATGATAATGCTATATAAATTTCTCATGATGATCTTTTAGAAAGTGATGTTCAATGAAACATTGTACGATTTCTCTTGAGGCGGAGTCAGGTAAGTAATGTTAGGACTCAGGTTCCTGTCGGTCTGGTTATCGAAGTCCCTTACCACCTCCGGATCGAGGCCGGGGAACTTCGTAAAGGTGAGCAGGTTCATGGCCGAAAACGACAGCCTGCTCTTCGAGATCCTGAACTTCGACAAGAACGTAGCCGGAAGATTATAGCCCAGTGAAATGTTGCGCAGCCTCATATAAGAAGCATCGTGGATCCACATATCGGTATTGAACCACTCTTTGCTGTTGCCATGTTCAGCCGGCGTGAGGGTGAGCTTGGGATATTGAGCCACATCACCGGCTTTTCGCCAATGGTCTCCAACATCTTCCCGGGTGTTCCAGTCAGAAAGGAATCCCAGCTGACGTTTGGAAGATGAATCGTAAATGTCTCCGCCGATCACGAATACAAACAGGAAGCTCAGGTCAAATGACTTGTAGTTGAATGTGTTGGTGAAGCTTCCCACAGCGTCGGGCAGCACATCGCCTACAGGCATACGATCGTCCTGTTCATTGTACGTAAAGGTTTCATAACCGTTTTTGTCTAGGTACACCGGCTTGCCGGTAGCCGCGTCCACGTGCGAGAACCTTACCAGGTAGTTGGTGCCTACAGGATAACCCTCCACTATGCGGGTATCGTTGGTGCCACCACTCACAGCATCGGGCGTGTATCCGCCGATAGACAATACCTTATTCGTGTTGTACGCAATATTGAAGGTGGTGCTCCAGCTGAAATCACCACGCTGGAAATTGGTGGTGTTCAAGGTCAGCTCCACACCTTTGTTCCTGATCTCTCCTACGTTGCCATAGAAGTCGCTGAACCCGTTGTAGTTGGGCAGGATCAGCTTCATGATCACGTCCTCTGTGTTCTTTTGATAATAAGAGAACTCGGCGTTGATCTTGTCATCCAGCAATGCCAGCTCGAAACCCAGGTCAAGGTTGCGGGTGGTCTCCCATTTCAGGTCAGGGTTCTCGACTTTGTTAGGATAACGGATCGGTCGCTGATTGTACACCGGGTTAGGGTTCGTCAAATACGTGCCGATGGCCTGGTTATTCTCGAAGCTCGCGTTACCTGTGATACCATAGGCTGCCTTCAGCTTCAGGGTGCTCAGAACTTCCGAGTCTTTCAGAAAATCTTCTTCGGAGATCAGCCACGCGCCCGATACTACCGGGAAGAAGCCATACCGGTTGTTGGCCCCGAAACGCGACGAACCGTCTACGCGGCCAGTAGCCTGGAAGTAATACTTCTCACCAATAGCATAATTGGCCCTCAGGAAATAGCTGATGAATGACCACTTCTGGTCGGGACGAACATAAACGTCGTTGGCTACCAGGTTCGTTTCTGAAAAGTTTCCTTTGTCCTTATACTGCGTGCTGAGCACATCGAGGCCGCGGTAACGGATATTGTCTTTGCCGGAAGTGATGGACTGCTGGTATTCTGTGCCGAGCAGGAGCTTCAGCTTGGAGCGCTCTCCCATCTTATAGTCGTATTCCGCCAGCGCATTGATGTTGAAGTTGTCAACATAACGCAGGTCGCGCTCCGCCTGGTTATAGTTGGTGCCCTGGAGCAATGCCGATTGCCACGTATCGTTTTTCTGATCGAGGTAATCATAGCTGCCGCCAATGGTGAACTTGAGATTGGACAGCGGCGCGTAACGTAATAAAAGCGAGTTGATGGTGCGATAATCCACCGTGTATCCCTGGAAGTTATCGCGCTCGAAAAGCGGGTTGTTGCCATTGCCGCTGGTGCTGGTCCTGAAGTAATCGCCATTATCGTCAAATACCGGGTAGATAGGTAACGCTGTAGACATGGCCAGTCCCAGGCCTCCCGTATAGGCTACGCGCACACGGTGGTTCAATACCTGGCTGTAGGATGTTGACAGTCCGAGATCAAGCTTATTGGAGAGCTTGTAATCGATGTTGGCCCGGATGCTGTAACGCTGCAGGGAGTTGCCGGCGATATAAGATTCATTGTTGGCATACGAACCGCCGATATAAGCACTGAGCTTTTTCCGGTTGAAGGTAGTGGAGAGGTTGTATTGTTGTTTGAGACCGGTTTGGGTAACAAGGTCCCACCAGTCTGTGTTCACCTGTGATGCTTTCTGAAATGCAGCGAGCCGCGCTTCAGGGGAGTCGTCGGCATCGGAATAGCCGGGAAGCCACACCGCGCCTGTGTTTCCGTCGTTCTCCCATGCTTCCTGCCGCGCCTGCAGCCACTGCTGGCTATTGTAGAACTTAGGCTTCGCTACGGGCGATGAGGTGCCGATGTTCATGGAGAAATCGAAGACAGGTTTGCCGGTGAGGCCCTTCCCTCTTTTGGTGGTAATGAGCACCACGCCGTTCGAGCCCCGTGATCCGTAGATCCCTGCCGCCGCTGCATCCTTCAATATTTCAATGGATTCAATATCCGAAGGGTTGATGGCCGACAAAGGATTGTTGTTGAAGGCACCATTCTGCCAGTTGGCCTCCTGCAGAAAGTTATCAGCCGTGATCGGAATGCCGTCTACTACATACAGCGGATCACCGTTAGCGGATACAGAAGCGATGCCGCGGATGCGGATCACGGAACCGGAGCCTGACAAGCCACTGCCCTGGATCACCTGAACACCTGCGGCCTGTCCTTGCAATGCGGCCTCGAAGCTGGTGGTAGGCAACGCAGCGATCTTATCGCCACTCACTTTTGCGATCGATCCGGTGATCTCCCGCTTGGTCTGGGTGCCGTAGCCTACGACAACAACCTCCTGTAATGTCTGCACATCGGTAGACATCCGAATGTCTACCTGGGTTCTGTTGTTAATGGGGATCTCCTGGGTGTTATAACCAATGAAGGAAAAAACGAGGATGCCGTCGGCGGGAGCCTGGATCACATACTTTCCTTCTTCATCCGAAAAGGTGCCCGAGCTGGTACCTTTAAGCGAAATACTGACTCCGGGTATCGGAGCTCCATCGTCCATGGAGACGACGCTGCCTTTGACGGTCACTTCCTGCGCCTGAACCTGAAAACAGGCAAGCAGCAGGAGCAAACACAAAGGCGTTTTAATGAGCGGATAGAATTTTACCATAGGTTAATGATTAGGGATTAATTGGAAGGCGAGAATTACCTCAACCGTTTGAAAAATAGGTTTTGTGGTAATCCAAAACCTGAAACCAGCAATAAAAATTCACGAAATCGTGCCCGTTAACGAACGCGCAAACGATTGCGATTCTTTATAAAAATTTGTGCAACGGTTGCGGAGATATTGCGAACACGTTTTAACTTGCGTATATGAAATACAATCAAGTAACCATTAAAGACATCGCCCGTGAATTGGGCATCTCTCCCTCCACGGTTTCAAGGGCCCTAAAAGACCATCCCGATATCAGCCCCGAAACCAAAAAAGCGGTCAATGAACTGGCCGAAAAACTCAATTACCAGCCCAATATTGTGGCGCTCAGCCTCCGCCAAAGCAAAACCAACACCATCGGTGTGATCATCCCTGAGCTGGTGCACTTCTTCTTCTCTACTGTTATCAGCGGTATTGAAGACGTAGCCTATAGCGCGGGTTACAACGTGATCATCACACAATCGAATGAATCGCTGCAGCGTGAAAAAACCGACATCAAGGCACTGTTTAACAGCCGTGTAGACGGAATGCTCATCTCCGTATCGCGCGAAACCAATACTTTCGACCACATTGAAGGCATCCTCGCCAAGGGTGTTCCCATGGTGTTCTTTGACCGCGTATATGAGAACGCCAACTCCAGCAAGATCATCGTTGATGACCTCAGCGGCGCCAAAGAAGCAACGCTCCACCTGATCGACCAGGGTTGCAAGCGCATCGCTCACCTGGAAGGACCGCCGAACCTCGAGATCACCAAACAGCGTCTCGAAGGCTACCTCGAAGCATTGAAAGACCATAACATTCCCGTAAACAAGAACCTGATCATGGCCTGCCCCCTGGGAACCATTGAAGAAGGTAAAAAGGCCACTGAAAAGCTGCTGGCGATGGCAGAACCGCCGGATGCGATCTTTGCTACCAACGACCCTGCCGCCATGGGTGCTATGCAGGCTATCAAGGAAGCTGGACTGAAGATCCCTAAAGATATTGCCGTGGTAGGATTCAGCAACTGGTTCTTCAGCGCACTGCTCGATCCGCCGCTGACGTCAGTTGACCAGCCCGGTTTCGAGATGGGCCAGGAAGCCGCCAAACTGCTCATCCGCCAGATCGAGATGAAAACCAAAAACAGCGATATCGACGTACAACCCGAGACGAAGGTTCTTAAAACCCGGCTCGTAGTTCGTGACTCTTCCCTCAAAAAAGGAAAGAAGAAGTAGAATAGTAGAATAGTCGATGGTCCATAGTCCATAGCCGTGCATCGGTTGGATTATGGACCATTGCTTTTTACTTCATTTCCATCTTCTCGAGTAACTCTCCCATACTTACGCAATCGACTATACGTACTGCGCATCCACGGTTTTATCGCGGCATGCCATGGACTATGGACCATCGACCATGGACTTTTATCCCAATTTCCTTACTTTCGAAAAGTTAACCATCCAACATCCATTCTTCATGTCGTCAACCATCCATTCAGTAGTGAGCCAGTCCGTGGGAAAAATAGTACGCTGGCAAAAAGAGCAGGCAGGTATTTCGGGAGAAACAGCAACGGAAAAATTCAGGATCACTTTATATAACGAACACATTGCGCGGGTCAGCATTACACGCGAAAGTGAGCCCGAGACCTTTTCGTATGCAGTGATCGCACAACCGGCAGGTGTTGCATTTCATGTTGAAGAAAGCGACCGCCAGATCACGATCAAGACATCCGCATTCACAATGATCATTGGGAAAGATCCGATGCGCATCAGCTTTCTCAATCCGGCCGGCGAAGTGATCAACGAAGACGATCCTGCCTTTGGCACCAGCTGGAGCGGGGAACAAGTGACTACGTACAAGAAGCTGCAGGAAGCAGAACGGTTTATCGGTCTCGGTGAAAAAACGGGGCCTCTCGACCGGCGTGGCGCTGGTTACACCAACTGGAACACGGATAACTTCGGCTATGGCTCCGGCGCTGATCCGCTCTACAGCACCATACCTTTCTATATCGGCATTCATCACAAACTGGTCTACGGCATTTTCTTCGACAACACCCACAAGACCTTTTTCAATTTCGGCGCTTCCAACAACCGCTTCTCCAGCTTTGCTGCCGACACCGGAGAAATGAATTACTACTTCATACACGGCAGCAATGTGCGCGACATCATCCGGCAGTATACACACCTTACGGGAAGGATGGAGCTCCCTCCGCTCTGGAGCATCGGCTACCAGCAATGCCGTTACAGCTATTATCCCGACAAGGAGGTGCTCAGTGTTGCCAACACATTCCGCGAGAAAGATATTCCCGCCGACACCATCGTGCTCGACATCCACTACATGGAGAAGTACAAGATCTTCACCTGGAGCAAAAAGGATTTTCCCGATCCCAAAGGCCTTATGGAAAAACTGAAAGCGCTTGGATTCAATGTAGTGGTGATGTGCGATCCGGGAATAAAAGTTGAAGAAGGATATCAAACTTATGAAGACGGTGTGAAGCATGACGTGTTCATCAAGTACCCGGACGGGACCTATTATACAGGTCAGGTGTGGCCGGGCTGGTGCCACTTCCCGGACTTCACACATCCCAAAACCAGGGCCTGGTGGAAAGATCAATTCAATGACTATGTGGCCCTGGGTGTTGAAGGTTTCTGGAACGACATGAACGAGATCGCTACCTGGGGAAACATGCTGCCGGAAAATGTGGAGATGGACTTTGAAGGCAACAGGACCACTACACGCAGGGGACGGAACATCTACGGTTTTCAGATGGCGCGAAGCACCTATGAGGCCACCAAGGCGCTGATGAAGAACAAACGCCCCTTCAACCTCACACGGTCAGGTTACTCCGGCATCCAGCGTTATGCTGCCGTATGGACTGGCGATAACGTTGCCTATGACGAGCACATGATGCTGGGCGTGCGCATCGTGAACAGCATGGGGCTGTCAGGCATCGCTTTCGCGGGATATGATGTGGGCGGATTTGTGGGCAACGCCGATTCAAAGCTCTTTGCGCGCTGGGTCTCCATCGGCGCCTTCTCCCCTTTCTTCAGGGGCCACTCCATGATCAACAGTCGTGATTCGGAGCCCTGGGCGTATGGCGAAGAGGTTGAGCAGATCTCGCGCAACTACATCAGGTTCCGCTACCAGCTGCTGCCCTATATTTACGCGCTGTTCCACGAAGCGAGCGAAACAGGAATGCCTGTTCAGCGCTCACTCGCCATCGACCATACACACGATAACAAGGTCTATGACGGACAATTCAATCACCAGTATTTCTTCGGTCCCTCCATTCTTGTGGCACCCGTAGAGAGCAACAAGGACTTTGTAAAAGTTTACCTGCCAGAAGCAGATTCATGGTATTACCTGTACGATGGAAAAAAACACGCCGGAAGCGCCGAGCTCATCCTGGCGTGCCCTATGCACAAGCTTCCCGTTTTTGTCAAAGCCGGCGCCATCATACCCATGCAGCCGCCCACGTCACACACGGGCCAGAAGCCTGAACAATTAATCGTGCATGTGTATGCCGGGCCATCCGCCAGCGACTTCCTGTTCTACGAAGATGACGGCGCTACATTCGATTACCAGAAGAAGGTATTCTCGAAGCGTGTCATCGAATACAAACCCACCGAGCGGAAGATCGTATTCCGCGCGGCGGAAGGAAGTTATCATACACAGTACAAGACCACACGGCTGGTGCTGCATGGTTTCGACGGAGCGATCTCGACAGCACAAGTGAACAAGGAAGTGCGGTCTGTCATTCCGGAAGTGAACAGGTTCTTCGCCGGGCTCGAGAAGTTCGATCCCATTCACGACCCGGAACCTGCCCCGGAAGAACCGGTGCTGGTGATCGAATTTGATTACCACGCGAAGGAGATCGTTGTACAATTTTGAGTTTAACTACCCTGCTATCGAATGAGTACTGCAACCATGACCTTCACCAAACCCAGGCTCAGCTTCTGGCAGATCTGGAACATGAGCTTCGGGTTCCTCGGCATCCAGTTCGGCTTTGCGCTGCAGAATGCCAATACGAGCCGCATCTTTTCAACACTCGGTGCCAACCCTGATGATCTTGCCATCCTCTGGCTTGCTGCGCCGGTAACGGGATTGCTCGTACAACCGCTTATCGGCTACTACAGCGACCGCACCTGGCACCCCGTGTGGGGGCGCCGCAGACCATACTTCGCCATCGGCGCATTGCTGGCATCCATCTCGTTGTGTGTAATGCCCAATTCCTCCTTCTTGTTTATGGCGGCGGGAACACTCTGGATCATGGATGCCTCCATCAACATCAGCATGGAGCCGTTCCGCGCTTTTGTGGGCGACAAACTTCCGCCGTCGCAAAGGACCACCGGTTTTGCCATGCAGAGCTTTTTTATCGGCATTGGTGCCATCGTGGCCTCTTACCTCCCCTATATCTTCAACAGGTTCATGGGCATCTCCAACACCGCAGCGGTTGCCGGAGAGGTAAGTGACAACGTGAAGTATTCATTCTATGCCGGGGCTGCCATGCTTTTTATCACCGTGATGTGGACCGTGCTCAGCACCAAAGAATATCCGCCTGACCCGGCCTTCGAATCGGCGCTGAAATCCAAACAAAAAAAGAACATCGAGAACGAAGGGCTGTATCAGCAGAAGTTCATGAGAACAGGACTGGTGCTGGCCGCGCTGGGCACGCTGCTGTCCCTGGTCATCGCTATGTTTGCGCTTGAAAAGGAGCTTTTTGTGCTGGCAATAGGCCTGGCGTTGTTCGGCGTCGTTCACATCATGGCGTCATACCTCATCCGGCAAAACCGCTCCTATCTCGGCATTGTGCACATTGTAAAGGACTTCAATACCATGCCGCGCACCATGATCCAGCTGGCCTATGTGCAGTTCTTTTCGTGGTTCGCCTTGTTTGCCATGTGGATCTATACCACCCCCGCGGTGACCAGTCATATTTTCAAGACCACCGATCCCCGCTCCGCTGCGTATAACGATGGCGCCGACCTCGTAGGCAAATTGTTCGGCGACTACAACGGCATTGCCGCGCTGGCAGCCATTGCGTTGCCTTTTATTGCGCGTTATACAAGTCGCCGCGTCACTCACCTTATCGCCCTGAGCTGTGGCGGCGTCGGACTCATTTCATTCCTGTTCATTTCAGATCCCGGTATGCTTTGGCTTCCCATGATCGGCGTCGGCATTGCGTGGGCGAGCATCCTTTCCATTCCTTATGCCATGCTCTCGGGCTCACTACCCTCAGAGAAGATGGGTTATTACATGGGGGTATTCAACTTCTTCATCGTGATACCACAGATCGTGGCGGCTACACTTCTGGGATTCCTGCTGAACAAAGTGTTTGGTGGTCAATCCATTTATGTGCTGGTGGCCGGAGGTGTGTCAATGATCGTGGCCGGGCTGTTGAGCTTGATGGTAAATGACCGTGATGAGGTTAATCCGGGGGAGTAAGTTTAAAGTTTAAGGTCTCAGGTTTAAAGTTTAATGTTTAAAGTTGCTGAGCCAATGGCAAGTTGTAAATTGCTGTATCATGCGAGTTTTCTTTTTTCTGCTGGTCGTTTCGTGTAACTGTTTTGCGCAGGACTATTCGTCGTTTACGGCTACTGTTCAGGAGCTTTATACGCTTAAAACTCCAAGCGCAGTAACAGAAGTGTGGAATGAGCTGGTGGAATCCGAAGACATTCCATTGGTGCGCGAAGATTCTGTGGCGTTCCTCTATCGTGGCGAGGCAAAGTCTGTGGTGTGGATGGGTGACTTCAACGGATGGGGCTACCACAAGAATTTCAATAACAAAGGCAAACGGATTCCGAACACGGATCTCTGGATCCTGAAGGCTGCGTTCCCGAAAGATGCCCGGCTCGATTACAAGATCCTGATCGATGATGCCAACTGGATCCTCGATCCTTATAACACAGATCATCAATGGTCCGGCGTAGGCGGTGGAAGCCCCAACTCGGAGCTGCGCATGCCCGGATGGAAGGAAGATCCACTCACTACCACACCGCTCCCGGACATGAAGCGCGGCAAGCTTGAAAAAGACCTGCTGCTCAACAGCCAGGCGCTGGCCTATCAGATAACCTACAGCATCTATATTCCCAGCGGTTACAAACCTTCCAATGTTTACCCGGTGATCTACGTTACGGATGGCTACGAGTACATGCACGATCGCCTTGGCAACATGGTGACCATTCTCGATAACCTCATCCATCTCGGAAAGATCAAACCGGTGGTAGCCGTTTTCATCGACCATCGCGAACCCGTGAACAGGTCTAACAACCGGCGCATGACAGAGCTGGCCATGAATGAAAAATACATGAGCTTCCTTACGGAGGAATTGATGCCACTCATCGAACAGCATTACAGGATCACTAAAGACCCAGCACAACGCGCTGTGATGGGTACCTCGATGGGTGGATTGTCTGCAGCCTATTTTGCTTTCTCCAAACCTGGTCTCTTCGGACTTGCCGGCATCCAATCGCCTGCCTTCTGGTTCAAACCCGAGATCTATACGCTGTGCGATAATCCCGAGAACCCTCCCCTGAAGATCTTCATGACCACCGGCCTCATCCACGATACCGAAGAAGGCGCCCGTAAAATGAAAACCATTTTGGAAAAGAACACCTGCACCTATGTCTACAAAGAAGTGAACCAGGGGCACTCCTGGGGCAACTGGAGGGATTCGATTGATGATATTCTGGTGTATTTCTTCGGAGGTTAGACTCAACCCTTCGAACACCCCTTTATACACACCCCTTTGAGGGTTTTGCAGAGGCGTACGAACTTTAAGAGGCACTGCCTCGTGAAAAGCCCTCAAAGGGTTATATAATAATTCTATATTCTATATTCTTCTAATCAAACCTACATCCTATTTCCCAAATCCCGATTCTGCCGTAAATTCGGCACCTGATTTGATTTCATTCATCAAACCCCTGGTATATGAAAGTACGTTTACTGATCTGGTGTTCCTTTATATTGCTGGCCGCCTGCAGCTCGGGCAAAAAGGCGTATGAACGCGGCGATTATTTTGGTGCGGTTACAAAGGCTATTACACGCCTCAGGCAGAATCCCGATCACTCCAAGACCGTTGAAACGCTCAGAAGCGCCTACCCTTTGGCGGTTGACTTCTATGAGACTCAGGCCAAAAACGAAATTGCTTCCAATTCACCGTTCAAGTGGAAAAATGCCATCCAGTCTTACAGCCAGATCAACTACATGTATGAGCAGATCAGGCAGTGCCCTGGCTGTTTGAAGGTGATCAGCAACCCCAAGAACTATTACGCCGAGATCGGCCCGCTTAAAGAAAAAGCTGCCGATGAAAGTTATAACGCTGGCATTACGGCCCTCATGAAAGGTACCCGTGCCGATGCCAAACAGGCTTATTTCAATTTTAAAGATGCCCAGGCTTTTGTACCTGGCTACAAAGATGTTGTGGAATACCTGGACAAGTCGAAGTTCGAGGCCACGGTAAAAGTGATCCTGGAGCAGATCCCGGTTCCCGCAAGGTACAACCTGAGCGGCGGATTTTTCCAGGACAAGGTTGAAGAATACCTGCATACCAGCTACCCTGACGAAGGCTTTGTTAAATTCTACACGCCACAGGAAGCCAGCAAGGCCAACCTTCCCCAGGCTGACCAGATCATGCGCATCCAGTTCGACGATTTCTCCGTGGGCAACGTGAACATGAAAGAAAAGGAAGAAACGGTATCAAAAGACAGCGTAAAGGTTGGCGAAGCCAAGGTTGAAGGCAAAACCGTTCCCGTCTACAATACCGTAAAAGCAAAGCTTACCACCTATCGCAAGGAAGTGATCTCCACAGGCCTGCTGAGCATGCTCATCGTGGATGCCAAAAGCAACGGCGTGCTTCAGCATAAAAAGTTCAATGGCGAATACAGCTGGGTAAATTCCTGGGCGCGCTACAATGGCGATGAGAGGGCCCTTACCGATCAACAGCTCAACCTCTGCAAACAAAAAGAGATGCAACCTCCTGTGAACCAGGACCTGTTCCTCGAGTTCACCAGGCCGATCTATAATCAGCTGGTGCCGGCGATCAAGGGGTTCTACCAGAACTATTAGAATCGTCCACAGTCCACGGCAGTTGGGGTATAAACTCTTCTGAAATACAGAATCAAGGAGCCCTTTTTCTCGTAGAGGAAGGGCTTCTTAGTTTTTGGAAAGCCTTATTCAGAACTTAACCTGGCTAGGGGAATCTATATGCCGTGGACTGTGGACCGTCGACTGTGGACTTTTTCATCCAGGCCAATCCAACAGAACTATTTTCTACGTAAATAGGGTTATTGATAAAAAAATAATCACATGCGACTCGCTATTGTCTCATTGGCTGCATGCCTGATGGTCGCCGGAAGCTCCTGCGGCCAGAAAAATAAACAGGAGGAAAAAACCATGGTAAACGAAGTGTCAAACAACGCGGCACTGGAAACAGCCACCTTTGGATCAGGGTGTTTCTGGTGTACCGAAGCGATCTTTTTGAATGTTGATGGGGTAAAGAAGGTAGTATCCGGCTACATGGGTGGTAAAGTGAAGAATCCCACCTACAAAGAAGTCTGCAGCGGACTGACAGGCCATGCTGAGGTCATTCAGCTGACGTATGATCCGGCCGTTGTAACGTACGAAGAACTGCTGGAGATCTTCTGGCAAACCCACGACCCCACTACCCTCAACAGGCAGGGAGCGGACGAAGGCACGCAATACCGCTCGGTTGTATTTTATCACAACGATGAGCAAAAACGGCTGGCTGAATTTTACAAGAAAAAGCTGGATGAAGCCAAGGCATTTGACGGCCCTATCGTCACTGAGATCACCAAGGTGAGCGACTTTTACAAAGCTGAAGACTACCATCAAAATTATTATAACCTAAATAGCAACGCTCCATACTGTTCATTTGTCATTCAGCCGAAATTGCAGAAGTTTAAGAAAGTGTTTAAAGAAAAATTAAAAAAAGAGATTTAAGCCGCTGAATTTTCAAAAAAATCTAAAATAATTATGAAACTAATCATCTAAACCTGCGTTATAAATACTTGAGTAGAGTAATTCTTCTCATAGGTTTAGGTTTAGGTAACAAAAAAGCCCAGAGACGCTGGGCTTTTTTGCATTTATGGCCACTGGTGAAATCTCGCGGCAATTGATCGGCAATAAAAAAAGCCTGCAGCATTCACTACAGGCTCTTCGGTTGAGTTTTTAAGTTCTGTTATGACACTGTGACCTTGCCGTTTACTTTCAGTGAAGTAATATCGTAAGCGATCTTCAGCACTTTGGTCACTACACCTGCTTTGTTCTTCACAGGCGAATAAGACGCCTTCAGCCACACTTCTTCACCGTTCTTGTTGATACGTTTAAAGTCGCCACGGTTTACACGGCCTGAAGCCAGGTCGCGCCAGAGGTTCTTATAACTATCGGTGCTTCTTTCTTCTTTCGGTACAAACAGCCTGTGGTGTTCACCCACGATCTCTTCGGCCTTGTATCCCATCAGGTCGAGGAAGTTATGGTTAGCCTTCAGCACCACACCTTCAACGTCGAACTCCACAACGGCCATGGTATCGTTTATTACCCTCATGGTACCTTCTACTTCTGCCTGGCCGCGTTGCATTTCTTCCTGCGTTGCCTGGAGCTCTTCCATGTTCTGGCGCATTTCCTCTTCCTGGGCGCGCATCTGTTCGGTCATCTCCTGAGACTCTTCCAGCAGGCGCTGGGTCTTGGCGTTGATCTTCACAGACGAGATGGTAGAAGCAATGCTCTCTGCGATCTTCTGAACAAACTCCATTTCGTAATCCTGGAACACTGTAAAAGAAGCGATCTCCACCACACCGAAGATCTGGTCGTTGACCTTCAGCGGCACGATGAGCACGCTGGTAGGGTTGGCGTCGCCCAGCCCTGACGTGATCTTGATATAGCTCTGAGGAACTTCGGTGAGGTATACGATGTCTCCCTCCTGCCACGCCTGACCCGCAAGGCCTTCGCCTCTGTGGATCTTGTGGTTGAGGAACTTCTTCTTATCCCACGCATAGCAGGCCTTCATAGACATGCTGGGCTCGCCATCGTCTTCGGTATCGTCAACAATGTACAACGCACCCTGATTGGCCTTGAGGTACTTCACCAGGTTGCCAATGATCTCGTCAGCCAGCTTCAGCAGGTCGCTGTTATTGGTCCGGAGAATTTCACCGAACTTCGCCTGGCCCTCAGTGGCCCAGTTGCGTTTCTTATCATCTTCCGCAACCTTGGAAAGGTTATCACGCATATTGATCAGCGCGTTACCGAGAACGTCGTGCTGGCTCAACGGTTTAAAGTCTGACTGGTAATTTCCATTACCGATATTCTCCGCAAAGAAGGTAGTAGCCTTCAGACCATTCACCAGGCTGTCCATCGCTACGGCCATATCGCCGATCTCGTCGTTGTTGAACTTGGTCTGCTTGTCTTCCACCAGCTCTCCTTTGCCCAGCTTCACCACGATATTCTTCAGGAAGTTCACCGGTTTGGTGATGGAGAGTACAAGGTAAATAGCACTGATGATGGCAATGGCCAGGAACACACCACCCAGCATGAGGGTCAGTGTCTTCAGCCTGTCGATAGAATCGATCACTTCTATATCCGATTTCGCGGTAAGCTCATTCTGCTTTTGCGCGATAAAGGCGAGTTTTTTGATCAGCGTATTGGTAATGGGAATAACCTCGCTTTCTATGGAGTTCTCGGCCATGAACTTCACCGTAGGATCTTCATAGTTCTCGAAGGTCTGCAGGTTGGCCATGATCGACTGGCGCTGGATGTTGATCAGTGAATCGAAATTATTGAACACTGTATCCATCCTCAGCTTCTGGTCAGGGGCCCAGTTCACCGCAAGCTGTTCGATCTGCTTTCTCAGGGCGGGGTAGTCCGTTTCCTGGAGCTGACGCAATGCGTTTTTGTCTTCCTGGTTGGTCTGAAGGTATACCCAGTTGGTGACCAACATCCTTGAGCGGGTTACCAGGAGGATAAACTCGTTCACAGCATCTTTTGAAGGCCTGTAATTGTCCTTTGAGCTCTTCACAACATTGTCGATGGTGTTGCCATTACCAAAGATGATGGACACGACAAGGATGAACAGCGCAATGAGAACGATAAAACTACCTAGGATTTTATTCCCGATCGTTAACCGAAAGCGAAACTTCTTCTTTTCTTTTTCTTCCATAGTGGGGTTTAGATCAAAATCGCCATACTGGTGAGTGTATTTGAGATCTTTAAGTTATGCTTGCTGGCTGCAGCCTGATTTAACTCAAAGGCTAATTTACCATCTTTCATGATAAAGTTGATGTGACTGCCCTTCGTTCCCAGTCCCGGTTCTTCCGTGATCACGAGCACTGGCTGAACACCAACTTTCCCCATCACATCGGCCAATTGTGCAGAATGTGCTGCAGGAATAAACAGAATATTACATTTCCTGATCTCGGCCACTGAATTGATCCGCGTGATCTTGATGGAGCGATCCCCTACCTTCTTACCCTGCGTTCCCTGCCTGAGCTCTTCTGTGATCGGTGAATCGCCCAGCACGAAGATCTCAAAATCACCCTGACTGGATTCGTCGGGCCAAACCACATGCCGTGTAAAACTGAATATATAAACCGAATGCATTCTATAGCTCTGGGCCTGAACGCAGATGATGCTTGTCATCAGACACAACAGGATGAGTGGGGCGCTCTTTCTCATGATCCGGTAATTATAACAAGTTTCTTAAAAGCAAACAAAATTAACCCCCTGCACGCTGTAAAAAGTGCATATTCTCGAAATTTCTGACACTAGAACAGGATGGACAGGATTTACAAGATTCGCAGGATGGACCAGGATTAACCAGGATTAAAGATTCACGGGATCAGTCAGGATCTAATGGATTGACAGGACGAACAGGATTGGTCTTAATTAAATATTATGGGCTTTCCTGATGACCCCGGGCATTTATCCTGTCAATCCTGAAAATCCTTTAATCCTGGTTTTTATTTAGAAGGAAAGCCACTAACTTTTAAAATTAAATTACCCTGCTATGTGCCGACTAATGGCTTACCTGGGCTCGCCCATTATTATTGATAAACTGCTTTATCAACCAAAAAACTCACTTGTTAACCAGAGTATCAATGCCAAAGAGCTGGAAGAGCCTTTGAATGGCGACGGCTTCGGTCTTGGCTGGTACGCACGGGAAGTAAACTTCGAGCCCGTGACCTTTGTGTCGGTGCACCCGGCGTGGAGTAACCGCAACCTGCGCAACCTCGCGCCCAAGATCCGCACCGACTGCCTCATCGCGCACGTCCGGGCTGCCAGTGTGGGAGAAGTATCGGAGTCAAACTGCCACCCCTTTCAATACAAGAACATGCTGATGATGCATAACGGTGGTGTTGAAAATTTCTCCAACATAAAAAGGAAGATCCGCGAACCGTTGACCGATGAGCTTTATAACTGGATCAAAGGACAAACAGACTCAGAGCACATCTTCGCTTACCTGCTGAACGACCTGTTCCGGAACCACAAGACGCTCAGTCCCGAAGCCGTGGTCGATGCCTTTGAGAACACCTTCAAAGCGCTGAAAAAAATGATGGCTGAAAATAATATCCACGAGGCCGCCTACCTGAACATGGTGGTGACCAACGGACTGTTCATTGTGGGCACACGTTATGTCACAGACCCCAAAGAAGAACCCCTCACCCTCTATCACTCTGAAGGAAGCCGTTATGTGGTGGAAGACGGCGTCACACAGATGATGGCCCCGGAAGACGATGACCAGGCAGTGCTGGTGGTATCTGAAAAACTCTCCGACGACAAAGACTGGACTCTCATACCACCAAACCACTTTGTTATTGTAGACAATACGCTGAATGTAAGGATCAGGGCGATCAAGGCTTAAATCAGTTTGCCGGTTGCCAGTTGCCGGTTTAGAGAATAGTATACATCATTTGTGGGCTTAGTTCAGAATTCAAAAGTGCTTCTGTATAGTACTGAACTGGCAACCCGTAACTGGCAACTGGCAACTTTTGTGTAGTTTCGCAGGAAATTCATCCTTGTGAAATACGACATCATTATCGTTGGCGGCGGAATTGTAGGACTGGGCACGGCGCTGAACCTCATCAACAGCAATCCCAGGTACAAGATCCTGGTGCTTGAAAAGGAGCCACAGCTGGCATCACACCAGACCGGCAACAACAGCGGCGTGATCCACTCAGGCCTGTACTATAAGCCGGGAAGCCTCAAGGCCCGCAACTGTATCCATGGCTACAACCTGCTGGTGGACTTCTGCCGCCAGAATGATATTCCTTTCGAGCTCTGTGGCAAGATCGTGGTAGCCACCGACGAGCAGGAACTTCCGTTGTTAAAAAATCTCTATGACCGCGGCCACCAGAACGGCCTGAAGAATTTCAGAATGCTGCGCAGCGAAGAGCTGAAAGAATACGAGCCTCACGTAACAGGCCTGGCCGGATTTTTTGTTCCCCAAACCGGTATCGTAGACTATAAGGTGGTTGCCGAGAAATATGCCGAGCTGATCCGCCAGAAAGGAGGCGTGATCAACCTGGGTGAAAAGGTCACGGACATCAAGCTTGAATCCGCTGCCGTAACTGTGGTCACCACACGTTCCAGCTACAGCAGCTCGCTGATCGTCAATTGCGCCGGCCTCTACTCAGACAAGATCGCCAGGCTCACCACACCTGACCTCAATGTGAAGATCATTCCTTTCAGGGGCGAATACTACAAGCTGAAGAAAGACAAAGAATACCTGGTCAAGAACCTCATCTATCCTGTACCCGATCCGAACTTCCCTTTCCTGGGTGTTCACTTCACCCGCATGATGAAAGGTGGCGTCGAGGCTGGTCCCAACGCCGTGTTGGCTTTCAGTCGCGAAGGATATAAGAAATCAGACATCAACCTGGGCGAGCTGTCAGAGACCCTGGCATGGCCTGGATTTCAGAAAGTAGCCAGGAAATACTGGAAAACCGGGATGGGTGAAATGTACCGCTCATTCTCGAAGGCAGCCTTCACCAAAGCCCTGCAGAAGCTGATCCCCGAGGTACGGGAGACAGACCTCGTTGAAGGTGGTGCCGGCGTACGCGCGCAAGCCTGCGATCGCACGGGAGGCCTGGTGGATGACTTCCTCATCGTTGAAAAACAGCAGGTGATCAATGTCTGCAACGCACCCTCGCCGGCGGCTACGTCTTCGTTAGCGATCGGAGAAACGGTGGCTGCGCTGGCGATGAAGAGAGTTTGAAAAGGTACGAGGTACGAGATACGAACTACGACAGCTCGGTGCATTCATCGTACCTCGTAATTCGTACCTCGTACCTTGTAAATGTTAAGCGTTAGACCGCTGTACTTGGGCTAGAATATGCTCATCACGACTCCACCCTGCAATCCCCACACATTTACCTGCTGGTAGTAGCGCTGAAATACGGCGCCGGCGGTGAGGTAGCCGTGAAGTTTGCCACGTTCGAAGAAGCCGTAGCGGAAGTGAGCACTGACCTCTTTGCGCGCTTCCGAACCACGATACTCGGCTACGCCACCCAGTTTGCCGAAAGGTTTGATCTGCACCCCTGCTGTCCACTCCGGATATGACTGTCGCATCTCATAAGCTTCAGTGATCACACCGCCCCCCACACGAACCGTAACATCCCTTGTGGTAATAAAGTTGAGCTGCAATACCTGCCATTCATTGGTGCGCAGGTGTTTGACGCCGTCGAAGTCTTCTTCAAGGATATAGTTGAATCTGAAATCGGTGGAGAACAACCCCCAGTTTGCACGCAGACGCGGATTGGCGATATAATAACTGGATGGCTGCGCGGCTACCTGGAGCATGGCATCAAGCGAGATGATGGACGGGATCTCGCGCTTGCGGCTCACAGCATGCTGCTGGGCGTTGATCACTTCCACGAACATGAACTGAAAGAAGAAGTCGATCATAAAGCTACCGGAGCTACCGGATCCTCCGGAGGAGCCTCCGCTCCCGATCTCGCGTGATCCTTTTGACTTGGATGCACTTTTGATCTCGTCGACCTGTGCCCGGGTTGTGCCGGCGAGCACCAGGAATACAAGGATGATGAGTAGAATGCGGGTCATGGGGTACAGGTTTTAAGGGACCAAGCAACAATTTTGGAGCCAAAGTCTTGGAGATCAGGTATGCTGCGAAAGTAGAGATGATTGATTTCGGAGTTTTGTGCTTCGCATCATGAAAGGTACGGGGTACGAATTACGAGGTACGATAAATCCAGGATCGGGCATCGTACTTCGTATCTCGTACTTCGTACTTCTTTACTAAATTGGCGTCATGTCATTGACCTCCGAAGAGCTTAAACGATATAGCCGTCACCTGGTTTTGCAGGAGTTTGGGATGGCGGGGCAATTGAAACTGAAGCATGCGCGGGTGCTGGTGGTGGGCGCTGGCGGTCTGGGCTCGCCGGTATTACTTTACCTGACAGCAGCCGGCATCGGCACCATTGGTATTGCAGACCATGATACCATAGACATCTCCAACCTGCAGCGACAGGTACTGTTCATCACAGCATCGGCAGGCGAAAGCAAGGCGCTGGCTGCGGAGAAAAGATTACAACAGCTGAATCCGCTCGTGAGCTTCCGGGTACATCCTGTAAAGCTCACCTCGCAGAATGCACTTGACATCCTCAAAGATTATGATGTGGTGGTGGATGGCACCGACAATTTTGCCACCCGTTACCTGCTCAACGATGCCTGTGTGCTGCTCGACAAACCCCTGGTCTATGGCTCTATCCTGAAGTTCGAAGGGCATCTGGCGGTGTTCAATTGCCCAAAAAGTGACGGAAGCCGAAGTCCCAATTACCGCGATCTTTTTCCGGAGCCTCCTGCCCCCGGAAGTGTGCAGAACTGCGAAGATGCGGGTGTCATTGGCGTGCTGCCAGGCATTATCGGCACCATGCAGGCCAACGAAGTCATTAAAATAGTGACAGGCACAGGCGAACCCCTGGCTGGTAAACTGCTGATCTTTGACAGCAATTCCATGGAACAGACCCTGATCACCGTACCTGGCAGGAATTCCCGGAACGCCATTAAAACTTTAATCGATTATGATGATTTTTGTGGCATAAGTCCGGATAAAAATAAATCTTTGGACGTAAAACAAACCCAAAACATGAAAGAGATCACCGTACAGGAATTGAAAAAGCTTAAGGATTCAGGAGCTGATTTTCAGCTGATCGATGTACGTGAGCCCCATGAGTACGATATCTGCAATCTCGAAGGAGAACTGATCCCGATGTCAGAGATACCCTATAATGTCGACAAAATTTCGAAGGATAAACAAGTAGTGATCCACTGTCGCAGCGGCAAACGTAGTGGCGACATGCTCTTGTGGCTCGAGAAGAACCACGGCTTCAGCAACCTCTACAACCTCAAGGGTGGCGTACTGGCCTGGGCCAAAGAGATCGACCCGACCTTTCCAACGTATTAAATTAAGTACGAGGTACGAAATACGAGGTACGGCAGCTCGATCTGCATTCATCGTATTTCGTACTTCGTATCTCTTCAGATTACTTTCCTGAAACTTCTATCGCCTGCTGCACATCGGCAATGATGTCTTCAATGTGCTCGAGCCCTACAGCAATGCGGATCAATCCTGGCGTAATACCTACCGCGCCACGCTCGGCATCGGTAAGCTTCGAATGCGTGGTTGACGCCGGGTGAATGGCGATGGTCCTTGTATCTCCAAGGTTCGGGGTATGCGAGATCATCTTCAGCGCATTCAGGAATTTACGTCCCTGGTCGAGTCCTCCTTTTATTTCAAAGGTCACAAGCCCGCCTCCTGCGCTCATCTGCTTTTTCGCCAGCGCATGCTGCGGATGTGAGGGCAGGTAGGGATATTTAACCTTCAGCACATCTTTATGCTTTTCGAGGTACTGAGCCAACGCCAGCGCATTCTGGCAGTGACGATCCATACGCACCGCCAGCGTCTCCAGGCTTTTCGACAGAATCCATGCATTAAAGGGCGACATCGAAGGCCCTGTGTGCCGCGCAAAAAAACGGATCTCCTTGATCAGCTCTTTTGTGCCGAGGATCGCTCCCCCGATCACGCGGCCCTGGCCATCCATGAACTTGGTGGCGGAATGGGTCACAATATGAGCTCCCCATTTGGCGGGGTTCTGAATATATGGCGTTGCAAAGCAGTTGTCTACATTCAGGATGAGGTTGTGCTTCTTCGCCAGCTTGCCCAGCCACTCCAGGTCTATGATGTCAAGCGCGGGGTTGGAAGGGGTCTCCACAAAGATCATCCGGGTATTCGGCTGGATCTTGGCTTCCCACGTTTCCGGCTCATTCACATCGGCATAAGTATGCGTAATGCCTACCTTGGGGAAGATGGTATTCAAAATCTGGTGCGTGGATCCGAACACGGAACGGCAGGCCAGCACATGATCGCCACTCTTCAAAAGCGCCGCCATGCTGGCATACATCGCCGCCATGCCCGATGCGGTAGCGATACCATCTTCGGTACCCTCCATCGTACAGAGCTTCTCGATCAGCTCGTTGGTATTGGGATTGGAGTAACGGCTGTAGATGTTGCCGGTGATCTCATCGGCAAACATGGCCCTCGCCTGCTCTGCATCGTCAAATACAAAGCTCGAGGTGAGGTAAACGGGAACAGCGTGCTCGCGGAATGAAGAACGTTCGTGCTGCTGGCGGATGGCATCCGTCTCAAAGTGTTTTTTCTTGCTCATCGGGAATCAGGGGGCAACAATCTCAAAACTATAGGTAACCTTGGCGGTTTTCTCCAGGGTCTTGGCTACTGAACAATATTTATCTACGGCAAGGCTCACCGCTTTATCGGCCTTGTCTTTGTCAAGGTTGCCGAAAAGTTTATAGTGGGCGTGAACTTCGGTGAAGAGCGATGGGATGGCTCCCTGCTCCCGCTCGCCGGTCACGGTAACCTTGATATCTTTCAGGTCCTGCTTCTGTTTCTTTAAAATATTCACCACGTCAATGGCGCTGCATCCGCCCATGGCAGCCAGCAGCATTTGCATGGGACGCATTCCCTGGTTGGTACCTCCGATGTCGGGCGATGCATCGATGTGCACACTGTTACCATTCTCATTGGCAGCCTCGAAGTGGAAGGCGTCATTCAATCGTTTTAACTCTATCTTGATCATGTTTTTCGTTCTTCGGCCATAAGAGACTTCCTCCCACAACACTCAGCACGCTTACCACCGTTGCCGGGATCAGACTGGGCCAGGAGGTCTCGCAAAATTCAAAGATAATCCAAGTAAGCATACCAAGCACCATCCCCGCCAACGCTCCTCCCCGGCTTGTACGCTTCCAGTAGAGTCCAAACGTTAAAGGAGCAAATAAGGATACAAGGCTCAGGATAGAAGACTCTCCCACCAGCTCATAGATGTTAGACCGCATGCACGCCATGACGGTGGCCAGCACACTGAAGATAAGTACGGATAAACGCGTGAGGATCAGCAACTGCCTGTCTGAATAGCGGTGCCTGGCCAGGGGCTTCACCACGTTCTCTGAAAAGATCGCGGCCGGCGCCAGAATAGCCGAGCTCGTGGTGCTCATGATGGCCGACAGCAGCGAGCCGAAGAACATGATCTGCACCGGCAATGTGGTGTGCATCAGCACCATGCTGGGAAGCGCGAGCTGCGTATCGCCGTTGATCTGGTCCGGATACAGGTGCCTGGTGCAAAGACTGATGAAAAGCGGAAGCATGGCAATGGTCATGTAAAGGGCTGCAGCCAGGTAACACGAGCGGACTGCCGTGTGCACCGAGTTGGAAGACATGGACCGCTGGAACACATCCTGCGAGGGAATAGAGCCAAGCCCCAGCACGCACCAGGCCGCCACATACGCAGCGATCTCTTTGACCTCGAAGGCCGGCAGGAATCGGAAGCTCTCCCTGGGCATCTCCGAGATAACCGTGCTCACACCGCCAGCCTTCACGGCGAGGATGACCGCCACGATCAGCAGCCCTGCAATGATGATGATGGTCTGTATAAAATCGGTAATGGTGATGGCCCACATACCACCAATGTACGTGTAAACAGTCACCACCACGGCGCTGATCACCACTCCCTCCCACACCGCGATGCCCGTGACCACGTTCAGGATCAGTCCCATGGCCACCAACTGCGCGGCGATATAACCAATGTAGGGAGGCGCGAGGAAAATGCTGGCCACAAGCTCCGTGGTCTTGCCATATTTCACTTTGAAAAAATCGCCAAGGGTGAGCAGGTTCATGTTGTACAGCCTGCGAACGTAGAACATGCCGAACAATACCAGGCAGAACGAAGCACCGAAAGGGTCTTCGATCACGGCATACAATCCACCCTTGAGGAACTCGGAAGAAGCCCCGAAGACGGTTTCGGAGCCGAACCAGGTGGCGAACATAGCCGAAGAACTTAGCAATAGCGGAAGGCTTCTGCCCGCCAGCATGTAGTCATCAGAGGTCTTTACTCTCCGGGATGCCCATACGCCCACCAGGATGGTCAGTACCAGGTAAGCAATGATGGAGAGTAATAACAATTCGGCTTTACTTTAATGAAAGGGTTAAAGTAAAAACAACAGCGCTATTAATTCAAGCGGGCCGTTTATTTTTTCTGGCCGAACTGGAAGGTACGGGTCACGTTGAAGCCAAAGTGGATGTCACCGTCGGCAAAGTCTCCGTCCGTTTGCGTGATGAAGGCGCGTTCTGTGAGGCCCCGCGTGTTGGTGAACACGAGCTGAAATACGTGGCCACCGGTCTCGATGTCGACACCAATGCCGAACGTGTTGTTGTAAGGACTGTTTTCAGGAACGTCGAGGCGGTAGTAATATTCCGAGGTGAATGCCACACTCTTTGTCACCTTGATCCTGCCACCTACTCCCAGGGCGAGCTGGTCATTCTTCTCGATGAGTTGGGTTACAGCATTGCGGTGAACAAGTGTTGGCATGAGCTGCAGTGAAAGGCCTGGTGTGATCTTGCGGGCGATAAGTAGCTGCCCTACGTATGACAGGCGGTCAATATTTTCGAAGCCGTCGGGTGCAGCATTCTTCTTGGGCGAGAACTGGTAAGCAGCGCCGCCGAGCAATACCATGGTAAATGGCATGTTACGCGAGCCCTTGCTCTGCCGCATCACTTTGTATTTGAAGTAGCCGTCCGAGGTCTTGTCAACCGAGTTGCGGCCTATGCTTACACTGAGGTTGTCTGTGATGCCGTAATCGAGGCCGTAACGCACATAGGCCTGGTCAAGCCCGAACATCTCATATGCCCCTCCGTTGATCGGACCGAACCTGTGCGCAAAAATGAACTCGAGTGTGCTCTTGGGTTTTGTTTCCACCGTATGCCCGTTCACCAGGCGGGTACCTTTGAAGGTCTGAAACGCGTAGTCAGTGTCTGACTGTTGGCTTTGTTCCAGTTCTTTCATGAGATCATCCTGCGCAGCAACAGATAATGCAAACATCAATACAGACAAAGACAGTACAAGTTTTTTCATATTGGTTTATACGTAAATTCTACTCTAACCTCGATCTCTTCAGCGATATTCTGCCACACCAGCTGGGGAATGGTGATACTGTAGTCCACCAGCTTCACCATGAACTTCGACTTCACCACCGCTTTACCTCCTGTAAATTCTATGGTGCCGGGGATCTCCACATCTTTGGTTACGCCGTGGATGCTGAGCTTGCCCACCGCCTTTACTTTCTGCTCACCCGGATTGCCCGCCTTGAAGCCTACAAGCTTTCCCTGAAAAGTGGACTTCGGAAATTTTTCGATCTCCATGTACTTCTCATTGAAGTGCTCACGCATCAGCGACTTGGCAAATTTAAAATCTTTTATCTTGACAATGTAAACAAGGTCTCCGCTGCCGGCATTAAAAAGGCTGCCCACCATGTTGTTCACCGCCTCGATATCTTCGATGGCGGCGTCAGAATAAAAGGAGATCTGACCCTTCTCTGATGAAAACTTCTGAGCATGCAGGCTAACTCCCAGCCCGATGCCTGCAATGATAAGCAGGGTTGTTTTATTCATTAATGGTTTACTGCGGCTTGTATGAAAAGTCAACGGTAACCTCCACCTGTTCCGCGATGTTCTGCCATAACAGCTGCGGAATAGTGATCTTGTAATCTTCCAGCTTCACCATGAATTTCGATTTCATCACCAGCTTGTTATCCTGCTTTTCAATGGTGCCCGGGATCTCCACATCCCGCGTAACGCCATGAATGGTCAGCTTCCCTGCGGCCTTCACCTGCTGAACACCCTTGCCATTGCTGTCAAATCCCGAGATCTTGCCCTGGAAGGTAGACTTGGGGTACTTGTCTGATTCCATATACTTTTCGTTGAAGTGCTCCTGCATCAGCGATTTCTTAAACTGAAACCCGTTGATGGTGATGGAATAAACGATCTCACCGCTCTCGCTGTTAAAAATACTGGAAACCTTCTTGTTCTCAGCCGTGATATCCTCGATGGCAGCATGGGAAAAAAAGGAAACGTTAGCTTTCTCCAGGGAGTACTTCTGCGCTACGGCGCTCACCCCCATCACACCTAGTACCAGTACGAATACGGATCTTATCATTGGGTTAATTGTTTGGCGCTCCCTGGTCTGACCAGCAAGCTATCTTTGCAATCTCATCCGCTGTGAGCGGGCCTGCATCACTGCTCGCAGGAGGCATGATCCTGTTCACAACCCTTCTCTTTACTTCGCCGGTTTGCGCCTCGTCCTGGAAAATGGCAAAAACAGACCAGTTCTTGTCTGCACCATTGTCTCCGTTGTGACATCCGGAGATCGCACACTTCGTGGCCACAATGGCGTGGACATCCGCTGCATAGCTGACCGGCTCATCCGGGCACGTATACGCAGGGAACTCGTGCTTCACACACGACTCCTGGATCAGCATAATCACGAGAAAGGAAAATAAAATCTTTAAAGATGTAGCCTGACGCATAATTTAAAATCGATATACTGTTACAAAGATGTTTAACCAACGATCGGTTTTGAGAAAGGACAAGTAACAGATTATGCGACAATAGTGCAATGGAGGGGCCAAAAATGAAAATCCCCCGAAGTCCTGGACCACGGGGGAAAATCATTGTCTATAGTTGGCTTTAATCTTGAATCAAAGATATAGTAACATGCTTTTTCTGCCATTTCCGAATCGACCATTTGATCATAACGGAGATGAACTGCTTTTTTTGAGGTTAGAAAGACTTTGAACGATCTTATGCGAGACGTTTTAAAATAAAAATCCCCCTGAGTACACGACAAAGGGGGACTTTCATGTCTATAGTTGGCTTTAATCTGATTCAAATTTAGGGGAAATATTGATTGAAGCAACTGTTTGATTTTTTTTTAGCGCTTTTTTTACTTTTCCGGCCCACCATTTATGGTATCACGCGCAACTGAGTCGGTATCCATATAATTCTTTTTGAGCCGTTCCTTGAGCTGAGCCTTTGACCCGGGGAAAGTAGTCCTTCGGCTGATATCGTAGCTCGCATACGCCAGGAGAATGACGAACAGAATACAGGCTCCTATAAAAATTTTCTTCGACAACTTCATGACTAAATGAATTCCAGGATCTTATCGGCAAGCTTCACGTTGTCTGACACCAGCTCGTAGAACTGATCCTTGTTGAGCTTGAGAATAACCACTTCCGATCGGGCAATGAGCAGGTTGGTATTCACAAAATTGGGTAATGGCATCATTTCACCGATGAACTGTCCCTGTGAGAACTGTGTGATGAACTCGCCGCGCTGATAAAAGTCTATCGCTCCCGTTACCAGCACATAGAAGTTGTTGTTCGACTTCTCGTCCAGCAGCAGGGTTTCTTCCGGCCTCACATGAAGCTCGTCGCTGATGTCGGCCAGGTACGAAAGCGCGAGGCCCGGCAGGTTCTCGAAGATGGTGATCTTTTGGAAGAACAGCACCTTTTCAAAAAGTGTCATCTTGCGGCCGTGGATAATGAGGGCGTCGAGCTCGCGCTTCTGCTGCTCTCCCAGGCGCCGCGTATTCTGATGGTATTCGTCCGGACTGATCTGGTACAACGCCCAGGCCGATACTTCCTTGATGAACAGGTCGGGATTGAAGAGCTGCGCGATGAGGTCGAGCTTGAAGTCAGCGATGCGTTGCATGCCGATCTGGAAGATCACGCAGGCTTTGGTCCAGCGGTTGGATTGTGTGAAGTCGCGGTTGATGATGAATTTCAGCACCAGCTTCGAATCGAGCTTCACGCGCGGATAAAAATCTTCGAGACGGTAGATGCGCTCCACATCAGAAAGGTCATCCAGCACCGGTATCACACGCTGCTTGAGCTGATCGGAAAGGAACACGTCGAGCAGCTCGATGGCATAGGTGATACCATCTGCCGTGCCGCTGTCGATATTCTCTTTCACCAGCTGGATCGATCGCGTGTCATACAACATCGCCATCAGCATGTAAATGTGCTCGATATCGCCCTGGATCTCCCAGCGCAACGCCGACTTGATCTGCTCATTGAACCCTTCCGCGCCACCGATCTCCTGGATGGCGCTCAGGTTCCAGCGAATGTCTGCAATATCGGCCTCGATGGCGTACTTGATGCGGGTGATCTGCGAGATGCCTGCTTTGAAACCACATTCACCCAGCGACAACAGCACTTGCGACACCACAACCTTGTTGGGATAATCGATCTTGTTCCAGAGCTGCTCCTTGGCGCGCTGCCCTCCTATGCGGCCCATAGCCTGTACGATCTTCAGCATCACCTGCGTGTTTTGCCCGCTGCGGTAAAAACCGGCATCGAGAGCCTGCAGTGTTTCAGGGCCGATGAGCACCAGCGCATTCATGGCCTGGTTGCTGAATACGGGGCTGCCGAGGTTCTCGATCAGCGCGTTGATCACTTCAGGTGTATACCGTTTGATGGAGGTCTTGATGGCGGTATTCCTGACCTTCGGCTCGGTGTCGTTCAGCAGCTCCATCAGGAAAGAGATGCCCTCCTCCCGTTGGGTGTGCAGCAACAGCTCGGCAGCATAATGCCTGTCGTTCGGGTTCACAGAACGCGTAAGCTTCATGATGCGGCCTTTGGTAATATCACCATCGTTATCGATGATCATCTGGAGGTCTATCTTGCTGAGGATGTTCTTGGCACCGCCCTCCACTTTCGACTCGTCCAGGCGGATCACATACTGGTCAGACACTGACAACCCCTTCAGCTCGTTCATACGTTCCTGGGCATAGTAGCGGGTGGCTTCATCATCGTTCTTCATCAGGTTATTGATCCACGTACCGGTAAGCGCCGCGTTGATCTTCTCCAGCAGCTTGAATGAGAACACCGCCTTGCCGGGAGCCGGTGTCACCAGCATCTGCTCAAGCCTGGTCACCACCTGCTTGAACCCTCGCTCCAGCTTTTCCTGCTCAACGTCAGACGTGGTTTCCAGCTTCTGCCTGATCTTGTTCCGGTAGCCCGAGTAAAGTTTGTTCACCACAATGAAATAGAAGATTGTGAGCACCACGATCAGCAAACAGATGTGGATGAACTCGAAGAACGGAATGAAGGCAAAGCTGAAGATCAGGATACCGGCGATGAACCGCGCACTCTCATTCATCAACCCCTCCACCTTCGACTGAATGTTGAAGCGGTAACGGTTATCAAGCGGGATGAAGAACAGCTTGAAGACGGGGTTCTCCAGTGAATCGCGGAGCGTCCAGTTGAAGAGCCTGTTCAACGCCACAAAAAGGAAAAAATACAGGAAGCCTGTAGGCGAAGCCACCCTGTCGTAACCCATCACAGACCCCAGCACCAGCGCGCCCAGCGCAAACACGCCTACTACCATCGGCAGAATGAAAAGCGAAATGCGCAGGCCATAGTTGGAGATGATCCGGCTGTTGATAAAGGTCTGCATGATGAGGCTGAGCCCGTACACTGCGCCAGTAAAAAATGAGTTGAAGTTGGTGAGCTCGCGCTCGTCAGGGTATTGCTGTTTCACCAGCTCCTGGAATGAGTACTGCGAGAACATCAGCGTGACCATAGACAAAAGCAGGAACAGCCCCAGGGACCGGATATATTTGTCGCCGAATAATTTGTCGATCTGGGTCTCGCTGCGCACCGCGGTCCCGAACTCAAAAGGGTCGTTCTTGGCAATGTTGAATGACGATGCTATCGCGATCAGCAAAATGAATACGATGAAGATACTGATACAGCAAAGCAGCAGGTAGTTGGAAGTATCCTGCACCAGCTGCGATGAGAAGGGAATGATGATCAGCGTGGCCACGATGGCGGCGATGAGCTGCCCGGTATCGATCCAGCCAATGATACGTTTAGACTGCCGGAAGTTGAACAACCTTCCGAAGATGCCCCAGAAGCTCAGCAGCAGCACGGCTGTAATAGGCCCCGTCATACAATACAGGGCAAAGATAAAGGTGTTGTGCAGCGTAGTGCCCCCGAAATGCAGCAGCAGGTAAGCGCCGAGGGTAAAGGCAAAGACCAATATTACACTCACCAGCGAAAGCGTGGTAAATTTGATCCAGTTCTGAAAGAATGAGAACAGGCCCGTGGTCATGATGCCCAGGGCACCGGCAATCAGGAACGCACGGTTGAGCTGATCGCCAAGACGGTTGAGAAACAGCGAGTCTGCCGTTACCTGATAGGTGGCAATGAATACCCCCATGAAAAATCCTGTGGTGAGCATCAAAGCGATCTGCTTTTGCTCCTGCGACCTGATCTGAAGCCGTCCTGCTATTCCTTCTGCCATGCTAACTTCAAAGATAACAGAATCCCCGGGATAGTAGTAGGCAGTAGGCAAACGGCGGTAGGCAAAAAATGCAGCCCACGGTCGACGGGCGACTGTCCACGGCATGTGGAGCAATGCCTAAAGTACGAGGTACGAAATGCGAGGTACATAAATGCAGATCGGGCAGCCGTACTTCGTTCCCGATAGCTATCGGGATCGTACCTCGTACTTAAGAAAAAAGCCCCTTCAGGATGGAAGAGGCTACTATATTATGAATCCAGTCTACGAGGCTCACACTGACCGTCCGTGGACCGTCGACTGTCGACCGTGGACTATTTTATTTCTTCGCAGTGGTGTCGGCTTTCACTTTACCACCGGCCTTCTCCACCTGGTACTCGTCGTTCAGCCCTTTGATCACATCCTGGCTGATGTCAAGACCCGGGCCCCCGAAAAGTACGTCGCTGGCAGGGTCATATTTCAACACTACCTGAAGTCCGCGTTCCTGACCATATTTCTTCAGGAAAGCGGTCACACGGCCATACAATTCCCTGTTTAGCTTGGCTTCTTCTTCCATCAGCGCCTGCGCGAGGCTCTGCTGATACATCTGCAGGTTCTGCTGCTTCTTGCCGAGGTCTTCTTCGGTAGCGCGCACCTGCCCGAGCGTCATGCTGTTCACATTGCGCTGGTATGCCTGGATCTCGCTCTGCAGTCCCATGGCCCTGTTACGGTAATCCTGGTCCATTTTTTTAGTCTTGGCTTCCAGCTGCTCCTTGTTCACTTTCAGGTACTCATAGTACTTCAGCACGGTGTCTGAGTTGATGTAGGCTATTTTAAGATCCACGGAAGTGGTATCGCCTGAACCTGAATAAGATGATGCGCTTTTAGGACCGGAGAAATGCAAGTAAAATAAAACACAGACCGCCACCAGCAGTACGATGTTCAAAACCAGGGACAAATTCTTCATGGATCTTGAAATAGGGGTTCGATTAACTAGGGCGCAAATATGCCTAGTATTTGCCCAACATTCAAAGGTGCAACTAAAGAAAATCGGAAATTGAAAAGAAAAATGTGGCTATTGCGCTACATCCTGGGTCTGGAAAGAGTACAATGTCTCATCCAGGTCAAGGGTATCTTCATTGAAATCCCTGATGAATCTTTCGATCTCGTGTGAGGTGATCTTTTCCACATGCAGCCCGATATCAAGCGCTACACCAAAGTCAGTGTTGGCATCCATGTCCACATGCTCTTTCACTTTCACGGCCTCGTCTTCTTCCAGCTCCATGATCACTTCGGCGATGTATAAACCGATCTCTTCCTGCAGCGGATCCAGCGCGGCGAGGTTGCCGTTCTCATCCTCCTCGTAAGTGATCTTCTTGTATTCCGGAAAGTGTTTGGCTGCCCTGTGCTCGGCGATCTCGAAAAGCTCGCTCTCATGCTGCAATCTCAGCGTGTACATCACGGCATCGTATACAACGTCTTTGCCTTCGTAAACTCCGACAAAATAAAAATGTACGTATTCATCGGTGTTCTCATCTTCCTCATCCATCACATAGCCTCTTCCCGAAGCCTGGATCCTGGCTTTAAAATCATGAATAACCTGGGGATCGAATCCTTTATTCTCGTTCATGCCGAAAGATATTAACGTTGATTAATATAAGTATAAAAAGACCTTTTTTATACTATTTTTTTCTAAAATTCTAAAAGACGAAAGCCGCGATAGATTGGGTGAACGCCCAAAAAATTTATGCCAGCCCGGCTACTACTATTGTTTGAACCATTCGGCATACATGGGGTAGTTCCTGGCGGTGCGCTGGATCACGGCCTTCATTTCTTCTCCGGTATCTTTCACTCTTTTTGCGGGCACACCGGCATATACGCTGCCCGGTTCCACCTTTGTACCCGGCAGGATCACCGCGCCGGCCGCGATCACCGAGTTGCTGCCGATCACAGCATCATCCATAACGATGGCTCCCATACCAATGAGCACATCGTCTTCCACAGTACAACCATGCACAATAGCGTTGTGCGCGATCGATACATTATTGCCGATCACGGTCTTCGCTTTCTGGTAGGTGCAATGGATCACCGCCCCATCCTGGATGTTGGTGTTATTGCCGATGGTGATGGAATGGACATCACCCCTGACCACGGCATTGAACCACACCGTGCAGTTATCGCCCATGGTCACTTCACCCACTACGGTTGCATTGTCGGCCAGAAAACAGTTGTTGCCGAACTTCGGCGCATGCCCCCTCACCTCTTTTATTAAAGCCATATTGTTTTGATTCTAAATCCCCCGCAGGTCTCGCCGGTCCCGATAGCTATCGGGATACGCAGATTCTCATGCATTAGACTTTTCTGCGTTAATCTGCGGAATCTGCGGGAAACAAGCATTTCAGCCCAAATATGCGGAAATTTTAAATCCCCTGACAAGATGTCATTTAGTAAAGACTAAAAATTGTATTTTTGCGTCCTACTGTTAGACCATGGAGAAATTATTTGAGGATATTGGGATACTGGACAACGCCGGGCAGGAGAATTGCGAAACTTTTCAGGTTTCAAAAGAGCAGAACACGGGCAAATCGCGAAAGCTGTACATTGAAAGCTACGGCTGCCAGATGAACTTCTCCGACAGTGAGATCGTTGCCTCTATTCTGCAAAAGGAAGGATTTGACACCACCTCTGATATCAACACAGCCGATGTTGTTTTTCTGAATACCTGTTCCATCCGCGAAAAGGCGGAACAGACGGTACGCAACAGGCTCAGCCATATCAATGGACTTAAAAAGCACAAACCCGAGCTTATGGTGGGCGTTCTTGGCTGTATGGCCGAGCGCCTGAAAGCCAAGCTGCTGGAAGAGGAGAAGATCGTTGACCTGGTGGCAGGACCCGACGCGTACAGAGATTTACCGAAGTTAATTTTACAGGTAGACGAGGGCGAAAAAGCGGTTAATACGTTTCTCTCTCGCGAAGAGACCTACGCAGACATCAGCCCTGTACGGTTGAATTCCAACGGCGTAACAGCCTTCATTTCCATCATGCGCGGCTGCGACAACATGTGCACGTTTTGCGTGGTGCCTTTTACCCGGGGCCGTGAAAGAAGCCGCGACCCGCTCTCCATTGTAGCGGAAGCGCGCGACCTTTTTGAAAAAGGCTATCGCGAAGTTACGCTGCTGGGCCAGAACGTGGACTCCTACAAGTGGAGCGAGCAGGAGAACAACAAAGCGTGGATCGAAAAGAAAGGGGTGCAGGACGTCGTGACCTTTGCAGGATTGCTGGAGAAAGTGGCGCAGGTAAGCCCCGAGCTCCGCATCCGGTTCTCTACATCGCATCCGAAAGACATTACTGATGATGTGCTGCACGTGATGGCCAGGTACGAGAACATTTGCAAATACATTCACCTGCCGGTGCAAAGTGGCAACAGCAGGATCCTCGGGCTCATGAACCGCGGCTACAGCCGTGAGTGGTACCTGGGCAAGGTTCAGCGCATCCGCGAGATCCTGGGAGAAGATTGCGGCCTGTCGTCTGACATGATCGCCGGGTTCTGCTCAGAGACGGAGGAAGAACACCAGGAAACCCTGAGCCTCATGGATGCCGTGCAGTTCGATTTCGCCTATATGTTCTTCTATTCCGAACGCCCGGGCACACTGGCCGAGAAGAAGTTCAAGGACGATGTTTCAGCCGAAGCCAAGAACCGGAGGCTCAGTGAGATCATCGACAAGCAACGAGACCATTCGCTGCAGCGGAACAGGCGCGATGTGGGAAAAACTTTCCGTGTGCTGATCGAAGGATACTCCAGGCGGTCGGATCAGTTTTTACAGGGACGGAACACGGCCAACAAAGTAATTGTTTTCCCTAAAGAAAATTTCACCAGAGGCCAGTATGTGAATGTGTATGTAGAAGATTGCACAGGCGGCACCCTGGTTGGTAAAGCAGTTTAAGAATGACGATCACAGAAACAGAAATACAAAACATCAAACAGCGGTTCGGGATCATCGGGTACTCTCCCCTCCTGAACAACGCCGTGCGGGTGGCCATGCAGGTAGCACCTACGGATATGTCCGTTCTAATCACCGGCGAAAGCGGGAGCGGAAAGGAATCATTTTCGAAGATCATCCACCACCTCAGTCCACGCAAGCATGGACAATTTATAGCCATTAACTGCGGATCGATCCCGGAAGGTACCATCGATTCGGAGCTCTTCGGCCACGAAAAAGGATCTTTCACGGGCGCCCATGAAGCGCGCAAGGGATACTTCGAAGTAACCAACGGTGGCACTATCTTCCTGGACGAGATCGGCGAGATGCCCCTCGGCACCCAGGCACGCCTGCTGCGGGTACTCGAGAACGGCGAGTTCATCAAAGTAGGTTCATCCAAGGTGCAGAAAACGGATGTGCGGGTGGTGGCCGCCACCAATGTGAACCTGATGAAGAATGTAGAAGAAGGAAAGTTCAGGGAAGACCTGTACTACCGTCTCAGCACCGTGCCCATCTTCGTTCCACCCCTACGCGAGCGGGGCAAAGATGCCGAGCTGCTCTTCCGCAAGTTCGCCACAGACTTTGCCGAGAAATACAAGGTGAAGCCGGTCATGCTTACTGAAGACGCAAAAGATGTACTGGCCAAGTACCGTTTTCCCGGAAACATCCGCCAGCTGAAAAATCTGGTGGAGCAGATCTCCGTGCTGTCAACTGAAGACAAAGACATCAGCGCAGAAGTGCTCCAGCGTTACCTGCCCAAAGAGAATAACTTGCCGGCGCTCTATCGCAACCCCACTATGGAAAAGGATGGCCTGTCGGAACGCGACATTCTCTACAAGGTGCTGTTCGATATGAAAAAAGATGTCACCGACCTGAAGAAGATCGTGCTCGACATGCTCAACGGACAAGCGCAGGCGGGACAGCTCGTCAAAGACAACCCGCACCTTTTCCAGGATATCCCCACGGAGAATGGCGATAACAAAGATCAGCACGTGGTGCTGAACATCCCGGCACAGCAGGCCATTCAGAATGGCGAGCATGTTGAAGATGTGCACGACATCAGCCATGAGGCCGAAGACGACTCGCTTTCCATCGAGAAGAAAGAAAAAGAGCTGATCATGCGCGCGCTCCGGAAGAATAACAACAGACGAAAATATGCGGCACGTGATTTGGGGATATCGGAGCGGACCCTATACCGTAAGATCAAACAATACGAGCTTGAAGAATAGCCTCATGAACCCGGTGAAACGTACGTTCTCCTCTTTTTTTTCGGTCTGTTTCTGTCTCATTGCCCTGATCATGACAAACTCATGTGGCATTGGCGTGAATTATTCCATGACGGGCATATCCACCACCGCCAGTACCATCTCCATCAGTGAGTTCTATAACAATGCTGACCTTGGGCCGGCCAACATGGGCCAGACCATCACCAACCAGCTGAAGAACTATTTCATTCAGAATTCAAGTCTTAAAGTAGTGGCGGAAGAAGGTGAGC
Organism: Chryseosolibacter histidinae; assembly: GCF_018598225.1. Classification (GTDB taxonomy): domain Bacteria; phylum Bacteroidota; class Bacteroidia; order Cytophagales; family Cyclobacteriaceae; genus Chryseosolibacter; species Chryseosolibacter histidini. Next base: position 229,405 of record NZ_JAHESF010000006.1, read on the forward strand.
TGATGCTAGAGGGCGAGATCACCGGCTTCTCCCTCACCCCTATCGCCCCGGTATCTACCGGCAACCCAGAAGATATCAACTCCGCCTCTTCCACCAGGCTAACCATCACAGTTAAAGCCACTTACATCAATACTTTGGATGATAAAATGAGCTTCAAAGACAAGAACTTCTCGTTTTACAAGGACTTCCCCAACGAGATCAACGTCGCTGATGTCGAAGAACAGTACACCCGGCAGATTTTTGAGCGCATTATCAACGATATCTTCAATGCCTCCGTGGCCAATTGGTAAAATTTCTTATTTTTACCCTGGTGTCGGGTCATCTTTGAACTGCCTCAGGGTCAATCTTTTATGACCCCGTCATTTCGCGGTGACACGCCCCCAGCACCTAATGACCATTGTGGATAAGAATCTCTTTACATCACTGCTTCAACGATACACCGACAGCTCCCTCGCGGAGGCTGAAGAGGTTGTTGCATTGAAAGCGGAATACCCTTACAGTCAGCTTCTTCATACCCTTTCTGCCCGGGTTAGCAAAGACCATGGGTTCAATTCTCACCAGCAAGAGCTTCAACTGGCCGCGATCCATGCCGCCGACCGTGGTGTGCTGAAAGAGATCATTACGGCCGAAGCTGTTGAGTCGGAGCCAGAACCCACGCCTGCAAACGCTTATACTCCCGTCACCATACAGGAAACTCCCTCGGCCGCGCCGGAATTCAAAATACAGCGCAACGATTCGGCTGATGTTGCTGATGAGCTGATGCGCGATCTTGACAAGCTCAACACCCTGAAGAATAATTTCGAGATGCTGCTGGTAGAATACTCTGAAGTACAGAGCGAGGAAACAGCAGCGCCTCCGGTGGAAGAACCTGCTCCTGTTAAAGCCCCGGTTCAGACAAACGAACCGGTACCGGTGAAAAAAACGCCGCCGGTAAAGGAAGCCGTTCCCGAACATACCGAGCCCGACGGACAGGATGCCACGCCGGCACCGAAACCCAAGGGAAAATCAAAAAAACAAAGGATCATAGAACTGGCAAAGGCAATGAACGAAGCTGAAACCGAAGAAAAGGACCTTGAAGATAAGGACAAAAAGGATCGGGCAAGCGCCAGAACCGGCAACCCTTCTGACGAGCTGATCGAAGAGATCCGTGTATCGAAGGAGGAGATCGTTCCGGAAAGCGACAAGCAAAGGGAGCAGATGGCGATCATCAATAACTTTATCAAGACCCAGCCTTCTATTACGAACGCCAGAGAACGGCAAAGCCATGCTTCCGGTGATCTGGCCACCATCAAATCTGGTGAATTCGGAGACAACATCGTTTCTGAAACCCTTGTGGAGATCCTTATCCGCCAGGGTAAAAAAGACAAGGCTATCGAGGTGCTGAAAAAGTTGATTTGGAAATATCCACAAAAAAAGAGTTACTTTGCATCCCAAATAGAAGACTTGAAGAAGTAACTTATGTACACATTCATTATTGGTTTCATCATCTTTTTTGCCGTTCTGCTGGTGCTGGTGATCCTGGCGCAAAACTCTAAAGGCGGCGGACTCACAAGTCAGTTTGGCGGATCTTCTGCCAGCAACATCATCGGCGTGAAAAAGACCGGCGACCTGCTGGAAAAGCTCACCTGGGGTTTTGTGATCTCCATCATGGTGCTTTCCCTGGTAGCGTCAACCAAAATGGTAACGCCAACAGGCAGACAGGTACCTTCTAACCAGATCATTGAAAGAGCAGGCGAGCAGTCGTCCCCGGTTGATGTCAATCCCCAATTGAACCTTGACACTACACAAACTCCTGCAGATACTTCAAAATAATTTTGTTCTATACCTAAACTTAAAAGAGCCTGCCGATCCGGTGGGCTTTTTTATTTAAGTACGGTGCGCTAAATACGAAATACGAGGTACGATAGCCAGGTCTGGGATTTACCGTACCTCGTATTTCGTACTTCGTACCTTACAGATAACCTTCGCCTAAGCCGACTGCGAAATGTGCTTCACAAACAGCCGCTTTGCCACCGGCATCAGCGTTTCTACGAACGGGAATTTCATTTTAGACAGCACCAGGAATGCTGCAGGATTGGGCAGGTCCTTGTACCGGCGGATCAGGTCCAGCTTGATACGCTCATAGGTATTCAGGGGATTCTTGTCCACGTCTTCGATGAAGCGGGTATTGAGGCTCCGGAGCTGTTCTTTGCTGTCTTCGAAGATGCTCACCTGGTAACGGTATACCTTGGTTTCCTTCTCTGGCGGCTGTGTCACGAACAGGTAGCCCTCATTGGCATAAAGAGGTGTAACGCCTATCGGTGAGATCTCGCATTGCGATTCCACATATTCGTAGATCACGGTGCCTTCCTGGAGGGAATCCTTGATCTGCGGAATGGAGAACTCGATGATAGATTCCAGCTCGCTCATCACGGCATCGTCCTGCACCATCTCGCGGTAGCTCAGTTCGAGTTTGTTGAACTCTTCCAGCGAGATCTCTTTCGGAAATGCTTCGCGGATCAGGGTTTTGTTTTCCTTGACAGCCTGAAGGTTCCGGTAATGGAACACAAGGTCGGCCAGGAACGGATAAAGCTCAACTTTGCTGAAGGATTTTTTGACGGTTTGGAGATAGGCCAGCAGCAGGTATTTCTTGTATTCAAAATCGATCAGACCTTGCGTCAGCCAATCTTTTGACAGTTTTTCCATATGCTCACACTTTCATAACCAAAATATAGCGCATTATACACATGAAGTCAATGCGAAAATGGCCGCTTATGATGACATGGTCACCAGCCATATAACTGACAACCTGCCATATGGTAACCTAAAAATTATGCCATTTAACCCCAAATACATACGTAAATCTGTCATAGAATAGAAAAAATGTCCGTTATTCGCGTCTCCTTTCGCCCCGGCATGAAAGCTGCTAAACGGGCAGGGCGAAACCCTTTGTTTTGTTTAACCTTAAAACACAATTCTAGTATATGTCGAAAATTAACTTCAAACCTAATGAGGACAGGGTGTTGGTGGAACCTGCTGCCGCAGAGGAGAAAACCGCATCCGGAATTATCATTCCTGATACTGCAAAAGAGAAACCGCAGAAAGGCAAGATCGTAGCCGTTGGCGAAGGTCTGAAAGACAAGCCTGTAACCGTGAAGGTCGGAGATAATGTGCTCTACGGTAAATATGCCGGAACAGAGATCACGATCGAAGGTAAAGAATACCTGATCATGAGAAACTCAGACATTTTCGGAATTATTTAATCAACCAAAATCGTAACAACAACTATGGCTAAAGAAATTACCTTTGACACCTCTGCGAGAGACAGAATCAAAAAAGGTGTTGATAAACTTGCAGATGCAGTAAAAGTTACCCTCGGTCCCAAAGGCCGTAACGTTATCATCGACAAGAAATTCGGAGCACCCACTGTAACCAAAGACGGTGTTTCCGTAGCAAAAGAGATCGAGCTGAAAGATCCCATCGAAAACATGGGCGCGCAGCTGGTGAAGGAAGTTGCTTCTAAAACTGCTGACGCTGCCGGTGATGGTACCACCACTGCTACCGTACTCGCACAATCTATCTATGCACACGGTATCAAGAACGTAGCTGCAGGCGCCAACCCTATGGACCTGAAGCGTGGTATCGACAAAGCTGTTGAAGCTGTTGTTGAGAACCTGAAAAAGCAATCCAAGAAAATTAAAGATTCCAACGAGATCGCCCAGGTGGCAACCATCTCTTCCAACAGTGACGAGACCATCGGCAAAATGATCGCTGATGCGATGGACAAAGTTGGAAAAGACGGTGTCATCACAGTTGAAGAAGCTAAAGGCACTGAGACCGAAGTGAAGACCGTTGAAGGTATGCAGTTCGACCGCGGCTACCTCTCCCCTTACTTCGTGACCAACACGGAGAAAATGGAAGCCGAGCTCGACAGCCCTTTCATCCTGATCTACGACAAGAAGATCAGCAGCATGAAAGAACTGCTCCCCATCCTCGAGCAATCTGCTCAAACTGGCAAGCCCCTCGTGATCATCGCCGAAGAAGTTGAAGGCGAAGCCCTCGCAACCCTCGTGGTGAACAAGATCCGCGGTGCCCTGCGCGTTGCAGCTGTGAAAGCTCCCGGCTTCGGCGACAGGAGAAAAGCTATGCTCGAAGACATTGCTATCCTCACCGGCGGACAGGTGATCAGCGAAGAGCGTGGTTTCAAACTGGAGAACACCACACTGGACATGCTCGGCCGCGCTGAAAAAGTGAACATCGACAAAGACAATACTACCATCGTTAACGGCGCTGGTAAGAAAGCTGAAATCCAGGGACGTGTTTCCCAGATCAAAGCACAGATCGATACCACTACTTCTGACTACGACAAGGAAAAACTTCAGGAGCGCCTCGCCAAACTTTCTGGCGGCGTAGCCATCCTCTACATCGGTGCTGCTACCGAAGTTGAGATGAAAGAGAAGAAAGACCGCGTAGATGACGCCCTGCACGCAACACGCGCTGCTGTTCAGGAAGGTATCGTTCCTGGTGGTGGTGTAGCTTATATCCGCGCCATCGAAACGCTGAAAGATACTGCAGCCATCGGCGTTACTAACGAAGATCAGGCTACCGGTGTTAACATCGTAAGACTTGCCCTCGAAGCTCCCCTCAGAACCATCTCTGAGAACGCAGGCCAGGAAGGCTCTGTGATCGTGAACAAAGTTCGCGATGGCAAGAAGGATTTCGGTTACAATGCCCGTGACAACAAGTTCGAGAACTTCTTCGACGCAGGTATCATCGATCCTACAAAAGTTACACGTCTCGCGCTTGAGAACGCAGCTTCTATCGCAGGTCTGCTGCTGACAACTGAAGCAGTTGTATCAGAGATCCCTGAAGAGAAAGAAGCACCTGCTATGCCTCACGGCGGTGGCATGGGCGGCATGATGTAATTGAAACATCGACACTCATATAAAAAGAAAGGCTTCACGAAAGTGAGGCCTTTTTTATTCTACGGTTTATGTCTGGTTTATCAGGAATCAACTCTATATTTTCCTGTTCTTGTTCCTGTATAAATGCCAGGCTATCCACCGTTAAATTATGCACAAATTCAAGAGGCTCATCAATTTTTGATGATTCCTTTTTCTTACTCATCGAATCGGTTTTGAGAAGAGGTTTACAGTTGATCGTTGGCCGCGGTTTGCCTTACCTTGGTTTGCCTCGCGGCTTCAGCTCTTTCCTTGAAGTATTTTTGGATTATTGTATTCTCTATGACCAATTCCAAATCTACTCCGCCATTTCTCTTTATCACCTGATCCCATGGCGATCCATCAACATGGGTAGCATTAGATAACTTTATGGCAGAATATGGAGCGTAGGTACTCCAAACTGAATCAAGAAATGAAATTGTTTCTTTGTCCAGAGATTCGATTCCCAGAGTCCCTTTGCTGAAATCAATGACTTCTTGCGGCGGTAACAGCGAAGTAATGCTTGAATTACCCCAGTGTTTCGTTTTATGGTATAAGTCTTTAATAACAGGGCCGAACTGCCATGCCTGAATCGCATCTGTAATTAAAGGCTCATTTCTTAAAGCCAGATGCCAGCCGTGAGCAAAGTAAATTAGCTTTTGGAGTTTCATTGGTGAAATAAGATCTTTTTCATCAATGCTCTTCTGAATGAAGTAATTTGCAATAGTTACAGGTGAATATGTCATAATTGCAACCTTTACACAATACTAACGCTTTCTTTTGACAATGAGTGTCAATGATATTTTGATTACAGTCAAACAGTCGATGGCATCCGACTGGAATAACTCAGTGTACGCTAGTTCAATTTCTGACAATCAAAAAAAAACCTCTTCCCGGAAGGAAAGAGGTTTTCTTTTTCGGATACTGTGTAAAAAGTACGAGGTACGATCTCGATAGCTATCGGGAACAAGGTACGATGAGTGCAGATCGAGCTATCGTACTTCGTATTTCGTACCTCGTACTTTGGATCAGTCTTTCTTCACCGCCAATCTGTACAGCATAAACATCATCGTAAAGAAGAACAACGTTCCCAGGATCATGTAACCATTCAGGCTGAAAGTCTCCGTCATGAAGTGCTCCAGGCTCATGCGCCTCATTTCTTCACGGTAGAAAACTCCGAGCACAGCAGCGATCACACCTGTAATGGCGCCGCCTGCGATAAGGCCGGTGGCGAAGAGGCTGCCACGGCTCAGCTCGTTATCATCTGCGCGCTCGCCTTTTCTTTCAGCTCTCCAGTCAACATATCCTTTCAGGGCGCCGCCGGCAAATATGGGAAGCGTGGTAGACAGGGGAAGGTAAAGACCGATGGCAAACGCCAGGGCTTTGATATTGCAGAGCTCGAGTGTAACGGCAATGAACACACCTACCATCACAAACTGCCAGTCGAGGTTGAACGAAAGGATGCCGCGGGTAAGCGTGGCCATGAGCGTAGCCTGAGGTGCAGGGAAATCGTCACCCCCGATGGCGTGATGGATATTATTCGCCAGCATCTCTGGGGTGGGCGTATCCAGCACCCTGATCACCAAACCAATGGCGATGGACGACACAATGGCGCCGATAAAAAGGGCCAGCTGCTGATATTTTGGAGTCGCTCCAACGATATAACCGGTCTTCAGGTCCTGTGAAGTACCACCCGCATTGGCTGCAGCAATACAGATCATACCTCCTACCACAATGGCCAGAGGTTCGTAGAATTTACCCGACCAGCCCACACTGGTGAAGATGAGACAGGTGCCCATGAGCGTAGCGATGGTCATTCCGGAGATCGGATTGTTGCTGGTCCCTACCAATCCTACGATGCGGCTCGATACGGTCACGAAGAAGAAACCAAAGATCACCACGAGTATACCGATGAGCAGTTTCTGGAAGACACCGTCGCCGGGAATGCCCGGAAGAATGGAAGTTAAGAGCACCAGCACAATGCTGCCGAAGATCACCACCTTAAATGAATAATCGCGGTCTGTTCTCGCAATGCTGGCTTCACCTTTCTCTTTCAGCGAGCCCACGCTTTCGCGGAAGGAGCTGATGATGGTGGGGATGGTCTTGAGCAATGTGATAAAACCTCCTGCGGCCACGGCACCAGCGCCGATCTGGCGAATGTAGGCCCGGTATAGTGCGTCAGCATAGTTGCCGAAGGTATGGGTCTCCGGATTCCAGTTGCCGTACCCTCCTGCCGTGGTCATGCTGGCCAGGTTGCCGAGCTTCACCAACTGAAGGGCTATGGTATCGGGTGCTACCAGCGTTGACAGCAGCGGAATGATGGCCCACCACGCCAGCACCGATCCGGCTACCAGCACACCCGAAATTCGTGGACCGATGATGTAGCCTACACCGAGATATTCGGGTGTGATCTCGCCGCGCGTAGCTGCAGACGGCCAATATTTATTGGCAGCGCTCGTCACGTACGACGGCATCTCGGAGATAACAAAGAACACTTTCTGAAGCAGCGCGTAAACGAACGCTACTCCCATTCCTGTGAAGGCAGTCTGTGCAAACACGCCACCCTTCTCTCCCGCCTGCAGCACCGAAGCACAGGCTGTTCCTTCAGGATATGGAAGTGTGCCGTGCTCTTTCACGATCAGCGACCTCCGCAGTGGGATCATCATCATGGTGCCCAGCATACCGCCGAACGCCGCCAGGATGAGGATGGTGAGATAATCGAAATAACCTTCGCCCACGCTCTTTCCGTCAGCTCCTGGCGACAGAAAAAGAAACCCCGGCAACGTGAAGGCTACACCGGCAGCGATGGATTCGCCGGCAGATCCAGTGGTCTGGATGATGTTGTTCTCCAGGATGGTGGTCTTCAAAAATTTCCTTCCCAGCGTGATGGCGATCACCGCGATGGGGATAGACGCCGTAACGGTAAGACCCGCCTTAAGGGCCAGGTACACCGTAGACGAGCCGAAAAGGATCCCGAAGAGCGAACCGAATATGATAGACTTGGCCGTAAACTCAGCAACGTTGAGCTCAGGCGGTACGTAGGGTTTGAAAGTTTTACTTTCCTGCATAGATAAAGGTTAAATGAGTTCTGTCAAAGGTCCTAACGGACGTCGCCCATCAGCTTGCGGATGGGTTTGCTGAAGATCAGCACTACGGCTCCGGCGATCAGCGTGATCTTCACCACCAGGCCGAAGAGGTCTACCAGCAACTGCGGATTGGCGGCAATGGATTCGTTGTCGAACTGCCCGGCAAACAATCCCGCGATGAGGTTGCCCAGCGCCAGCGCCATGAAGAAAACGCCCATCATTTGGCCTACGAGCCGCTGTGGCGCCAGCTTTGAAACTGCGCTCAGGCCGATCGGGTACAGGCAGATCTCACCGAACGTAAGCATGAGATAGGTCATGGTCAGCCACGTTGGCAACGGCTTCTCTCCCCGGATCACGATCAGGGAGGCCCCGATCATGATCACATATCCTAACGCCATAAAGATCAGGCCCAGTGACAACTTCACCGGTGTCGACGGGTTGAGCTTGCGTTGCGCGAGCCACACCCAGAGCCAGGCAAACACCGGCACAAAGATGACCACAAAGATCGGGGGCACGGCCTGCATCCAGCTGGCAGGCATCTCGAAGCTCCCTACGAACATATCGGTGTAGCGTTCGGCAAACAGGTTGAGCGAAGAGCCCTGCCCTTCAAAGCCCGCATAAAATGCCGTAGCGGCCAGAAACAGGATGCAGACGGCCACGATCTTCTTCTTCTCGGAAGCGTCAAGGTTCTCGGCTACAAAAACATAGGTGAAGTAGATCACCACACTGGCAGCGATGACAACACCGGAAACACCAGCAAACACAACGGGGTTGATGGTGATCGTGCCTGTCATCATCAAAACGACCAACGCAGTCAGTAGCACACCTCCCGCCCACAGGCCCTTGCGGATGTTGCTCTCACGTTGTTGCTGCTGCGCTTTGTCAGGAAGGCGGCTCGGATGGAGGCCCGCATCGCCAAGACTTTTTTCCGTAGCCTTATACTGAATGATGCCGAGCACCATACCAATACCTGCTGCGGCAAAACCGTAGTGCCAGTTGATGTTCTCGCCGAGATAGCCAGTGATGAAAGGTGCAATGAATGCGCCGATGTTGATGCCCATGTAAAAGATAGAGAAGCCGGCATCTCGCTTGGCCTGCTCTGCAGGAGGATACAGTGCGCCTACCATGCTGCTGATGTTGGGCTTGAGCAACCCGGTGCCTGTAACAATGAGGAGCAGTCCAAGGAAAAACGTTTCAATGAAGGGAAAGGCCAGGCAAAAGTGTCCGAGGGCTATGATGCATCCGCCGTAGAAGACTGCTTTGCGCAGTCCAAAGTAACGGTCGGCCAGCCAACCTCCCGGCAACGCGAGCAGGTAAACGAACATGGTATAAAGTCCATAAATAGCGCCGCCGGTCTTGTCGTCAAATCCCATTCCGCCCTTTTCAACAGAAGCAACCATGAATAAAAGCAGCAGTGCCCGCATGCCATAGTAGCTAAAACGCTCCCACATTTCAGTAAAAAACAAGGTGGCCAGCCCGCGTGGATGACCAAAGAAACTTCTGTCAAAACTCATTCAGGTATTCTTTCATTTAGCGTAATCCGGGATCGCGTAATAATATTTTAATCGCGGCTCAAAGTAGGGTGATTAAGTCACATTCGCAAGCCGGCTTACACAGGCCAAAAATAGAAAAAAGCTCTTTGCAAACGTTTGAAATGGCATAAATTTAGTATCTTTGCTTAACTCATTAACCCAAACACACATGTTAGAATTAGGAACAAAACCGGCTCATGCCTCGGTTAAGGACCTGGGTATTTCCGATGGTAAAGCACACTGGAACCTGTCACCGGAGCGCCTGGCGGAGATGGCCGTCCAGGCGGGGCAGGCTACGATGACGAGCAGCGGAGCAATTGCTGTAGATACCGGAGAGTTTACGGGACGATCACCCAAAGACAAGTTCACGGTAAGGGATGAAGTGACGGACAAAACCGTCTGGTGGAATAACTTCAATATCCCTTTTGATGCCGCCAGGTTCGATCAATTGTATATCAAGATGATCCGGTACTTTGAGGGCAAGGAGTTCTTTGTACGCGATGTCTTTGCCTGTGCCGACTGGCGTTACCGGATGAACATCAGGGTGATCAACGAATATGCATGGTCGAACCTGTTCACCTATAACATGTTCATCAGACCTACAGAGAAGGAGCTGCTGAGCTTCTCTCCCGAGTGGATGATCCTGAACGCACCGGGCTTCAAGGCTAACCCTGAAGAGGACGGCACGCGCCAGCACAACTTCTCTATCATCGACTTTAAGCGTAAGATCATCCTCATCGGCGGCAGCGGATACACCGGCGAGATCAAAAAAGGTGTCTTCACAGCCCTCAATTTCGTGCTGCCGCAACAGAAGGGCGTGCTTTCCATGCACTGCTCCGCCAACACCGGCGAGAAAGGTGACACCGCCATCTTCTTCGGCCTCTCAGGCACCGGTAAAACAACACTTTCGGCTGATCCCAACCGGAAGCTGATCGGTGACGACGAGCATGGCTGGACCGCCGACAATGTGATCTTTAATTTTGAAGGCGGATGTTATGCCAAGACCATCGATCTCTCTGAGGAAAAAGAACCCGACATCTACCACGCCATTAAAAAAGGCGCGCTGCTGGAGAACGTGGGCTATAAAGCGGGAACCACGGAAGTGGATTATAAGGATGGCAGCCGCACCGAAAATACACGGGTGAGCTATCCCATCGAGCATATCAGCAACATCGCCACACCCTCCTTCGGCATCAATCCGAGAAATATCTTCTTCCTGACCTGCGATGCTTACGGCGTGCTTCCTCCCATCTCGAAGCTTACACCGGGCCAGGCAGCGTTTCACTTCATCAGTGGTTATACCGCCAAGGTTGCTGGAACAGAAGCAGATGTTACCGAACCTACCATGACCTTCTCCGCATGTTTCGGCGCTCCCTTCATGCCGCTTCATCCTACTAAGTACGCTGAAATGCTGAGCAAAAAAATGAAAGATGCGAAGGTCAACGTATGGCTCGTTAACACCGGCTGGTCAGGCGGCGCTTATGGCGTTGGCAAACGTATGAGCCTGAAACATACACGCGCCCTGATCACTGCTGCCCTGAATGGCGAGCTTGACAATGTCAGCTACGAGATCCATGATGTATTTGGTCTGGCGATGCCGGCTACCTGCCCGAATGTGCCGTCCGAGATCCTGAATCCCAGGAACACATGGTCTGATAAAGACGCTTATGATAACAAGGCGAATTTCCTTGCCAATGCGTTCATCAAGAATTTCGAAAAATTCTCTGCTAACGCCAATGAAGAGATCCTCGCCGGCGCTCCGCATGCCCGTGTGCCCGCTTAGTTGAGCATTCTCATTAACCAACATTATGGCCACCTGGATTATTCCGGGTGGCTTTTCTATTTTTTCATCAGTTCCGAAAACGTTTCCGGGCCTGATTTTTTTTGTGTTTTTCCTATAATGTTTTTATAATTCTGATTCATAAGAATTACACTATAACCAAAAAGTATTACCTATGAAACGTTTGAAAATTTTTCTGCCGGTCATGTTCGTCTTTGCTGTCACCATGAGCCAGGCACAGACAGCATCCCAATCTTTTAACGATGAAGATCTGAAGAAGTATGCCATTACCATGGATTCAGTGAAAGGCATGCAGGCAACACTTCAGGATATTATCGCAGAGATGGTACAGAAAAACACCGTGATGAGCGTAGCGCGTTACAATGAGTTGTTCAAGATAGCCAATGACCAGGCAAAGCTTACCGAAGCCAAAGCGACACCGGAAGAGATTAAGTTTGTGAATGATGTTGCGGCTAAAAGAAAAGAGGAAACGACCCGGATCAATAACACCTACCAGGCGCTTGCCAAAGAATACGTTGGCCTGAAAGCCTTCAATGCCATTAAAAAATCACTGGCCTCCGATGAAACGGTGAAAGCGAAGTATGATGCGATGAGCAAGGAGCTTGAATCGAAAGGTGGGGAGTAAAAAGAAGCCAGAAGTAAGGAGCCAGGAGTCAGGAGAGGTTGAAGAATACCAATCAGTTAAGGGCTCTGATTTGCAAAGACAAGATACATGAAGCCGTCCAAAGGGGCGGCTTTTTTTATTGGGGGACAACGCCTATCTTCGCGACTTTAAAACCCAGGGCGGGATAGACATTCAGCTATTGTAGTGTGCTTATGCAGCGTCGATAATGGCTGGTTGCCGGCTTACATTTGCTGCCTGCCCGGAATTAACAACCCCGATCACTGTTATCAGCGATATGAGATTAAAGACTATGGCCCTCCTCCTGCTCTCGAGCCTGGCCATCCATTCATTTGCACAAAAGAACCGGCCGTTTTCCAAAGGAGAACACTATCTGTCGTCGCTTTTAGATAATTCAATTGTATTTGATACTGCAAACCTGGTTTCGGGCATCAATCACTCCCGCGTATGGGATACAGAAAATGCCTGGAGAAGCTGGAACATTGTGGAAAATTTTACCTACGGCAAAGACCGGGGCAGTCTTCCCATGATCGCCGATCTGAACTCGCTTCACCCCTATTTCAGAGATAAGATCGTGGAGCTCATTCGTGTTTGCAAGGCCCAGGGAATTGAACTCGCCGTGGTGGAATCATTCAGAACACACGCCAAACAAGCCGAGTATTTTGGCATGGGCCGCAAGTATACACGCTCAAAAGGTGGTAAATCAAAACATCAGTATGGCCTTGCCGTTGATGTGGTACCCGTTGTTAACTCTATTGCGCTGTGGGATGACCAGGTGCTCTGGAAAAAGATCGGTGTTGCCGGCGAGAGACTGGGACTTCGCTGGGGAGGCCGCTGGAGATCACCTTACGATCCCGCGCACTTCGAGTGGAGCGGAGGCATCACTACGTATGAATTAGCCAATGGAATTCAGCCACGCGTTCCGGCAAGCTTAGCCAATGTTTATCCCTGTCTTGGTGAGGAGGTTGAGCGCCTTCAGAAATACTGGGATGCCTGGGAAACTGAGCAGGCAGTGTCGGCGAGAAACGGTAGCCCTGAGACGGGGATGCATGGTGCGGTGAAACCTTGATCACGATCACGGTGGCCATGGGTTGAAACCCCTGGATATTTAATCTTTCAGGATCCGCATTTCAACGCGGCGGTTGCGGGCGCGGTCTTCATCTGTCATTTCATTGCCCAGTGGTTGGGTACCTCCGAACGCTTTTGTTTTGATCCTGTTCTTGGAAACTCCTTTGCTCACCAGGTAATTCTTCACGGCCTCTACCCTTTTCTGTGATAACTTCATGTTGCCTTTGGCATTGCCCTGGCTATCGGTGTGTCCTTCGAGCTGGATCATGATGCGCTCATTCTCCATCATCATCTGCGCGATCTCGTCGAGCTCATCGTACGAGCTTTCGGCGATCACGGATTTGCCCTGGGGGAAAATAAGGTGATTGAGGCGGATGGTCTCACCTGCCGGGGTCAGCCTGATATCACGCTGGATGCGATGGCCTTCGCTGATATCTTCCGGATCGACAATGACCGTTCTGGGATTGTATCCCTTGGCCTCCGCTGTGATCTGGTAACGTGCCGTGCCGAAGATCTCGAATGAGTAAGTGCTGTCGTTGAACTTTCCGTTGATGCTACCGGTAGGGATACTGCTATAATGAATGGATGCTTTAACGCCTTTGTTGGTTTTGGCATCCGTTACCTTTCCCTGGGCGACCATGCTTTCGATATCCTCCTGAGCAGCGCAGACCGCTGGTATCAGGAGCATTGCCGCAGACATCAGACAAAGGCACTTCATGTACCCAAGTTAAGGGGTTTTTGAGCGAATTCCTAATGATTTTCTAATGGTGTAGAAGTCCACGGTCCACAGTCGACAGTCCACCGCAGTGTGGTCTGTGGTGGACTGTGAACCATTCCATCAGAGGTCGAGCTCTATGGTTTCGCCTACACCGAACGACTTATCTTCATCGTCAGGTTTCTTTTTCGGTATGGGCGCCGGCCTTTCTATTTCTTTTTTGCCTTCTTCACTTTTTTCGGAGCCGCTTTGGCGTTCGCTTTTGGCTTCTTGGCCGAAGAGGTCTTGCTGCTCGGCTTTGATTTTTGGCTTTGGCTCTGGCCTTTGCTGGACTTGGTGCTTGGGCTTTTCCGGGGCTTCGAAGAGGCTTGACTGCTCCCCTTCTTCGAGCCACTGGTTGTGGTCTGGTTCAGTTTTTTTTTTTGAGGCGCCTCTTTTTCCGAGTCAGCCACTTCCACTACGTCATTATCCTCATCACCTTCTTCCAGGCCGGTCTCTTCGTCCTGCACCAGGTTCACCTTCGTAACCTTGTATTCTGAAAGCCTGTTGCCCAACGCCTTCCATCCTTTGATCTCCACCAGCTCATCGAGGCTGGCAGTCTCCATCTTCTTGGGCTTGTCTTTGGCCTTCTGCACTTCCATCTCGATCTCCGGACTTTCAGCCGTGGAGACAACCACCAGGCGCGAACCGATTCCCTCTGAAATGAAGCCGAATTCCTTGTCCATGGTGCTGGTCTCGATCATAAATCGTTTCACCATGTATTGTTTGCTTTCGCCATCCACGTAAACGGCGGAGACGGCTTTCTTGGGATTGAACTTCTCAACGTGCAACGTCTTTTCAGGATCGTAGCGGTTGGCGATGTCGAAGTTGGTGATCTTGTATGAGCCATTGCGCTGGAAGGCGATGATCTGGTCGTCGCCATCGAATTTGCCGAGCGCCTTGCCACGGCCATCCTTATTAAGGCGGCCTGCGTCTGCATCGTACCACAGGCTGATCTTGCTCAGCGTAGATGCTCCGGCCTTCAGGAAATCAACCTTGCGCACGGGATAATGCGTGATGGTATTACCCTTCGAGGTCCTGCCCTTCACTTCCAGTTCGGAAAAATCATATTCAAAGATCTTCTTGCGGGCGGTGCTGGCAGGGCTCAGCTTCACCTCCACGGTCTCAGCTTCACCATTGGGGTTTCCACTCACATAATGAAGCTTCGAGTTGGGGTGTCCCTGGGTCAGGTCATACTCTTTATCGCGGGTAACGCCGGGCAGGTTGAAACGTTTGGCAAACGTTCTTCCGGATTTGCCGTCGGAATAGATCACGTTGTACACCATGCGGTCGTCTCCCTTTTTCCAGACGCCGGCGAACATGATGTCTTTGCCCATGAACCCTTTTTCCTGGATCTTAGATACCATTACCTTACCGTCTTTCCGGATAGCGATCACGTTATCCAGCTCCGAGCAGTCGCAGATGTATTCTGTTTTTTCGTCGCGTTTCAGCCCATAACCCATGAAGCCGTCAGCACGGTTCACGTACAACTTCTGGTTGCTGGCGATTACCTCTGTAGCCGAAACGGACTGGAAGCTTCTGATCTCCGTTTTGCGTTCGCGGCCCTTGCCGTATTTCTCCAGCAGCTTCTGGAAGTAGTCGATGGCGTATTCGGTCAGGTGCCTGAGGTGATGCTGCGTTTCTTTCAGCTCCTTCTCCAGGTCCTTCAGCATCTCATCGGCCTTGAACGAGTCGTAACGGGAGATCCGCTTGATCCTGATCTCGGTCAGCTTCACGATGTCGTCGGTGGTGATCTCGCGGTAGAATTTCTTCTTGTGGGGTTTCAGGCCTTTGTCAATGCGGCTGATCACCTCTTCCCATGTTTTGGCCTCTTCAATATCGCGGTAGATACGGTTCTCGATGAAGATCTTCTCCAGCGATGAGAACAGGATTTTTTCCATGAGCTCGGCTTTCCTGATCTCGAGCTCCTTTTTGAGGAGGGCAACGGTCTGTGTGGTGTTGTATTTCAGGATGTCGTTCACCGCCATGAAGTGCGGCTTATCCTCGATGATCACACAGGCGTTGGGCGATATACTGATCTCGCAATCGGTGAAAGCGTAGAGCGCATCCATAGCAATTTCGGGCGACTGTCCCGGCTGCAGGTGGATGATGATCTCAACATCCTTGGCGGTATTGTCTACTACCTGCTTCACCTTGATCTGTCCCTTCTCACTGGCCTTCACGATGGATTCCATCAAAGAAGTAGTGGTGGTAGAGAACGGTATCTCTTTGATTGCCAGGGTCTTTTTATCGATTATGTCAATCTTTGCTCTAACCTTGATCTTGCCTCCCCGCATGCCCTGGTTGTATTCCGAGAAGTCGGCCAGGCCACCGGTTGGGAAGTCGGGATAGATCTTGGGCTTCTTCTCCTTCAGTATATCGACAGAAGCCTTGATGAGTTCGCAGAAGTTGTGGGGCAGGATCTTGGTAGACAAACCTACAGCGATACCTTCCACACCTTGCGCCAGCAGCAGCGGGAATTTTACCGGCAGCGTTACGGGCTCTTTCTTGCGGCCGTCGTAAGACAATTGCCACTCCGTGGTCTGCGGGTTGTACACCACATCGAGGGCGAACTTCGAGAGGCGCGCTTCTATGTAGCGAGGTGCCGCGGCGCTGTCGCCGGTTCTAACATCACCCCAGTTACCCTGGGTCTCGATGAGCAGGTCTTTCTGGCCGAGGTTCACAATAGCCTCTCCGATGGCGGCGTCACCGTGCGGGTGGTACTGCATGGAGTGACCGATGACGTTGGCCACCTTATTAAAACGCCCGTCGTCCATCTCCTTGAGGGAGTGCATGATCCTGCGCTGCACGGGTTTGAACCCGTCTTCGATGCGCGGCACGGCACGTTCAAGGATCACATACGAGGCATAGTCAAGAAACCAATTCTGGTATAGCCCATCAAGCGCAACGGAATGTACTGCGTCGCCAGTACCAGAACCGTTCGTGCCGGTTGAAACTACGGTGGGTTTACCTACAGGTGGTTTTTTCTTACTCATATTGCAAACAAGTCAATCAGCTTGATGTATTGTTTTGTATTCTTAAGCTACAGCATCTTCAGGCTGCTCTTCCAGGGCAATCTTATCATCGGCCCCTTTTTCAACTTTATCCAACTCGATCCGCAGGTTATCGATGATGAACTCCTGGCGGTCAGGGGTGTTCTTGCCCATATAAAATTCCATGATCTGCTGCAGGTTGGTATCGTGCAGCAGCACGGGTTGAAGCCTGATATCTTCACCGATGAATTCGCCGAACTCGTCGGGTGAGATCTCTCCGAGACCTTTGAAGCGTGTGATCTCCACTTTGCCGCCTAACTTCTGCATGGCGTTCTGCTTCTCTTCTTCACTGTAGCAATAAATGGTTTCCTTCTTGTTGCGTACGCGGAAAAGCGGCGTCTCCAAAATGAACACGTGGCCCGCCTTTACCAGGTCGGGAAAGAACTGCAGGAAAAAGGTCATGAGCAGCAACCGGATGTGCATGCCGTCAACGTCTGCATCGGTGGCGATGATCACCTGGTTATAACGCAGGCCATCGAGGCCGTCTTCGATGTTCAGGGCGTGCTGCAGCAGGTTGAACTCTTCGTTCTCATAAACCACTTTTTTGGTAAGCCCGTAACAGTTGAGCGGCTTACCACGGAGGCTGAACACCGCCTGAGTCTCTACACTACGCGACTTGGTGATGGAACCACTGGCCGAGTCTCCCTCAGTGATGAAGATCTGGCTGTTGGCGCCTTTTTCGTTCTTATCGTCGAAATGGAACCGGCAATCCCGCAGCTTGCGGTTGTGTAGATTGGCTTTTTTGGCGCGTTCGTTCGCCAGCTTTTTGATACCGGCGATCTCCTTGCGCTCACGTTCAGACTGGGTGATACGTTTGAGCAGGGCATCGGCGGTAATCGGATTTTTATGAAGGTAGATCTCGAGCTCTTTCGCTACAAAGTCGCCCACGTAGTTCTTAACGAGCGCGCCTTCGGGTGCCATGTTGAGCGACCCAAGCTTGGTCTTGGTCTGTGATTCGAATACAGGCTCCTGGACCCGTACGGCGATGGCGCCGATGATGCTGGCGCGGATATCGGCTGCATCGAAGTCTTTCTTGTAGAAATCACGAACCCCGCGAACCACGCCTTCCCGGAAGGCGGCGAGGTGTGTTCCACCCTGTGTTGTATTCTGGCCGTTGACGAACGAATAGTATTCTTCGCCATACTGGTTGCCGTGGGTGAGCGCTACTTCGATGTCGTTGCCCTTGAAGTGGATGATGGGATAACGAAGGTCATCGGCGTTGCTCTTCTGCCGGAGCAGGTCGAGCAGGCCGTCTTTCGAGTAGAACTTGTTGTTGTTATAGTTGATGGTGAGGCCCGCGTTGAGAAAGGCATAGTTCCACATCAGGTCGTCCAGGTATTCCGGGATGAAGTGATAGTGTTTGAACATGGTCTCATCCGGCTCGAACTCCACCAGGGTGCCGTTCTTCTCGTCTGTTTTACCCTGGCGCGGATCGTTGACCAGCACACCTTTTTTGAACTCGGCAAGCTTGGTCTGCCCATCGCGGAAAGCCTGCACCTTGAAATAGTTCGACAGCGCATTCACCGCTTTGGTACCCACACCGTTCAAGCCCACGGATTTCTGGAAGGCACCCGAATCGTACTTGGCACCGGTATTGATCTTGGACACAACATCCACCACTTTACCGAGCGGGATGCCGCGGCCGTAATCGCGCACGATCACTTTCGATTCGGTGATGGTGACATCGATCACTTTTCCATACCCCATCATGTGCTCATCGATACAGTTATCGACGACCTCTTTCACAAGGACGTAGATCCCATCGTCTTTGGACGAGCCGTCGCCGAGCTTACCGATGTACATACCGGGGCGCAAACGAATATGCTCG
Source organism: Chryseosolibacter histidinae (assembly GCF_018598225.1). GTDB lineage: Bacteria > Bacteroidota > Bacteroidia > Cytophagales > Cyclobacteriaceae > Chryseosolibacter > Chryseosolibacter histidini. The sequence continues at coordinate 248,068 of NZ_JAHESF010000006.1, forward strand.
CGCCAGTCGAGCGACTTGATGCTTGATTCATCATAACCGATAGCAGGTGCCGATGCAGCAGATTTTGCCATACGCTTACAGGATTGAATTAATTAAGACAAACAGTTCAAAAAATCAATTAAGAGCTTAAAAAGTGCGAATTAACACTAATAAAACGATTTTTAATGTCATCCCAAGGGACCGCCCGCTTCCCCGCACTATAAAGTCACCTTACCTATCCATTCATAACTTACTGATTTACAAACCTTAGACGGATAACGATCAAACCGACTGTTTAAGAAAAAATTTTTGATACAATGCATATACCGGCCAGGCCGCGGCCCAAATTACGATCAGGGTAACGCTTCCATAAATAACAAAGCCGATGCGGGCGTAGTCAAATTTTTCGGCGCTGTTATATAACCCGATGAGGCTGAGCGCGATAATGAAGAATACGTTAATGGTAATAACGAGGCCGTGAAACCACATTCGGAAGGCTTCCGCGCTGCCGTACATGCTTTTAATGACGTATACCAGCACGTTAACGGTGATGGAAATGGCCAGCATTACATAAAACAGCACATCGCGGTTCATGGAGATCTGTCCGCTGCTTTCTTCCTGGATCACCATGTTCTCCTGCCAGCCGGCATATCCATACAACAATGTGGCAAATAATGCCAGGACGGAAACAAACCATACCACCCTGAAAAGTTTTAACAGCATTTGTTTATTAAATTTGGTGCAAATAAACGGAAAACTTGTGAACCTGAACCCGATTGTTCTTTCCATTCCGATTTTTTTCACGCTGATCGGAATAGAGCTGCTGGTGGAGCGCTTTACAAACCAGAAGCTTTACCGGTTGCCGGATGCCATTGCCAACCTGAGCTGTGGTATAACCTCGCAATTATCGGGATTGTTCCTCAAACTATTTGCGGTGGGCGTCTATCAATACCTGTTCGAACACTTTGCGTTTATGACTTGGGAGCGGAACTGGCTCTACTTTGTGGTGCTGATACTGCTCGTGGACCTCGCCTACTACTGGGCGCACCGCATGAGCCATGAAGTGAACCTCTTCTGGGGCGGTCACGTGGTGCATCATCAGAGTGAAGACTACAATCTTTCTGTGGCGCTGCGTCAAAGCTCGCTGCAGGTGATCTGGACGTTCGGCTTCAGCCTGCCCATTGCGTTCCTCGGCTTTGAGACCGGCGACTTTGTACTGATCTCCGCTTTCAATACTTTATACCAGTTCTGGATCCACACCGAGACCATCAAAAAGCTTCCGCGCTGGATCGAGTTCATCTTCAACACGCCTTCCCATCACCGTGTTCACCATGGCAGGGATCCCAAATACATCGACAAAAACCACGCAGGGTCACTGATCATCTGGGACAGGATGTTCGGCACTTTCCAGGAAGAGGAAGAAAAGCCGACCTACGGCATCACCAAACCCATCAACAGCTGGAACGCGGTATGGGCCAACATGAGCCACTATGCGGACATGAGCAACGATCTCAAACGGATCCCTTCGTGGTATGACCGCTTCAGATACCTGTTCAAAAAACCGGGATGGTTGCCGGAGTCACTGGGTGGCTACCGTGCGGCGCCGGTGGTGGATAAATCGACCTACCGGAAATACGAGACACCTTCTCCCCTGTCGCTCAACCTGTACGTGCTCTTTCAATACGTGCTTTGCCTGGCGGGCACTTCACTTTTCCTGTTCAGCCAGAAGACTCCTGAAGGTCTTGACCGGTTCTCTTTACAGGAAAACATTTTTATCACGGTGCTCATCTCCATCGTGGTGGTGAACTGCGGCGTACTTTTCGAGCAGCGCGCCTGGGTAAAATGGGCGGAATGGATCCGGATCGTCCTCTATCCTGCCATGCTCAGCCTGTTCACCTACGCCTATGGATGGCCGTTGTGGCTGCACGCACTTTCATTCTCTTATTTTATCATATCCTTTACCTGGTTTTATTCTCTTCAGAAACAACATGCTCAGATCCAAGTGGCTTAACCTGGCAGCGATCGCCTTTTTTACATTCTCCTGTGGCAAATCATTACCCGAGCTTGAAGGCATAGATCCGCAGGCATGGAAAGACGACCGCAACGGCTGTACGCGCAAACGTGAGTCGATGGCCGATGCCATCAAAAGGGAAAAGAACAAGCTGTTGGCGCTGAACGAGATGGAAGTGATCAAAGTGCTTGGAAGACCTGACCGCAACGAGCTGTTCAAACGCAACCAGAAGTTCTACTACTACTTTTTGGAACCAGCCGATGAGTGTGCTGAACACGGCGAGGCTCCGAAAAAGCTTTCGATTAGATTTAATGCGATGGGGCTGGCGAAAGAGGTCGTTGTGGAATAGAAGATAGAGTCCAGATACGAGGTACGAAGTACGAGGTACGGAAGCATTGATCGCAGATGGGTGCTTTGAATTTTAGATCGTACCTCGTCCCTCGTATTTCGTACCTCAATCTACCTCGTATTTCATACTTTGTATTTCCCGCCTTCTTTTATCTTTGCTGCACACTAAACGACCTCTATGAAGAATATCGCAGTAATCGGTGCGGGCACTATGGGGAATGGTATCGCTCATGTGTTTGCACAAACTTCGTATAAAGTTAATCTCATTGATGTTTCTGCCGAGGCGCTGAAGAAGGCGATGGCCACCATTGAAAAGAACCTGGACCGGCAGCTGGCCAAGCAGGCCATTACAGAAGACGTGAAGCAAGCTGCGCTGCGGAACATTACCACTTACAGCGATGTGAAGGCCGGCGTGAATGGCGTTGACCTGGTGGTGGAAGCCGCTACCGAGAACGTTGACCTGAAGCTGAAGATCTTCAAAGACCTCGACGAAGCGTGCGCACCAGACGTGATCCTGGCCACCAACACATCGTCCATTTCCATTACCAAGATCGCATCCGTTACAAAACGTCCTGAGAAAGTGATCGGGATGCATTTTATGAACCCTGTACCGGTGATGAAGCTCGTAGAAGTGATCAGGGGTTACAGCACTAACGATACGGTGACCAACAAGATCATGCACCTGTCGAAGGACCTGGGCAAGATCCCTGTGGAAGTGAATGACTATCCCGGCTTTATCGCCAACCGCATTCTTATGCCCATGATCAACGAAGCGATCTATTCATTGTACGAAGGTGTAGCCGGTGTTGAAGAGATCGACACGGTGATGAAGCTGGGCATGGCCCATCCGATGGGTCCGCTTCAGCTTGCGGATTTTATCGGGCTCGATGTATGCCTTTCCATTCTCAATGTACTGCACCAGGGCTTTGGCAATCCCAAGTACGCGCCCTGTCCCCTGCTGGTGAACATGGTGCAAGCCGGGCACAAAGGTGTGAAATCCGGCAATGGGTTTTATGTCTACTCTGCAGGCAGTAAAGACCTGGTAGTGGCGGAGCGGTTCAGGAGATAAATGCATGTCCCGCGGATCACGCTGATACGCAGATCAACTTTTAAATTCTATTTGCGGTTATCTGCGGGAACCTTTACGCTCTGCTTCGAGTAACCTTCTACTTCACTGCGATCTTTTTCACTTTGAGCTGACGCGACGACACTACCCTAACGAGATAGATGCCAGGGCTAAATTCTGACGTGTTCAGCTCATGAGTTCTTTCATGGCCAAGCTCATTTTCATCAAGGATCTTGCTGAGCATGACCTGCCCTTGCACATTGCTGACCGTCACGCCGATCGGCCCTGCCATTTCATGTGAGAACGTCAAGGTCAATTTATCTTGCGCCGGATTGGGATGAGCTGAAAACTGATCATCTTCAGCATACGCTGCTACGGCTGTCACAATTTCTTCTTCCGGCACGCCGACCTCTTCTTTCTCGATTTTGACAATAATCTGGGCAGCTTCATCGGGCATCGCTACACCATTGGACGCGTTCCATACAATTCTGTCCTCCCCTTCGTAGCCTGGATCGGGAACATATTTCAATTTATCCAATACGCTTCTCGAGAGCTGGACTGGAGCGGTGATTTTGGCACCACCTGGCAGTGTCAGGTAGCCATGCTGTGGCAATTCAATGATCGATAACCTGATCAGCTGGCCGGGACCTTCAAAGGCGCTGGTAAAATCTTCCCTGGAAAAGAACAGTGGCGTATCTGACTCTATGGTCCGGGAAATATCGTTCACCCTGCTTTCTTCCGCCACCGTGTCGATGATGAACAGGGTCCGTCCCATGGTTATATACCATTTATCGTTGGCCCAAAAGGCCTTTCCCTGCGACGAGCAAATCTCTTTCGAATTGCCTTGTTTATCAGACAGGTACCGTCTGAACCGGTACTCGGAATCGTTGATCCAGCCAGTCTTCGTATTGCCATTGATAGTGATGACATCTCCTGAAGGATTCAGGAGCTCAAGCGTACTGCTGGTACCATAAAAAGTAACCTGATGACTTTCACCTGAAGGCTGTCGGACCCAAATCTGGTTCTGGCCGAGACTACCGGGGTATCCATAGGCAATGTACCCATTGTTGACCTGTTTAGAAAGACGATCGCGTAATTCGTAGCCTCTCAGGAGCGTTTCGCTGGTACCATCATGCATGGCAACGGCAGACTTGATATCAATGCCGCAACAGGGCTCGATTTTTTCGTAAAAAATCTTCCCATCACTACTAATCAACGGAGATTCGTTCTTCAGTAAAACCGGACTATCATTGGTGAGCCTGGTATGAACACCGTTTTTATATACATAAACGTTATTACTTAATGTATAAGTAATTGTGCCATCTGGCGCAACATCTGCCAATGATACCCCCTTGTCACTAACGACTTGTGTAAGTCCGTCGGAAAATTTACGCAAGTACAAGTAATTACGATCGATCCACACGGCGTAATCTCCGTTGATCTTCACATTTTGGACGTTTCTATCGCCGGGTGTAAGCTGGTTTACCATAGTGCCATTCCATGCATACAACCCTTTGGTCAGATAAGGTCCCCAGGAATTCATAAAAAGAAGCCCTTCGGACGTCAGCATTAAACTGGAAGATCTGATATCATTGTCGACAGGAACAGTTACGGTTGCAGACGACTGCAAATCATATATTTCAGGTTTATGTATGCCATCGATCAGCCGCGTGTATGCTATGTTATTGCCATCAAAATCCGAGATCAGGGCGTCTACAGAAGCCACCTCCTTCAAGTAAGGACTCGATTCAATGTAGATTCTTCTGGAGGCCGTGACCGCCTGATACTGGTCGGTGGCAGTTACCACCAGGTCCATCGTAAAACCATCAAGGTCTGAAAGGTCTATATCTGCATCTATCTGACCCGGTGCGTGGCTCACAAAATCAAATCCTCCTAACGAGTTCCTCTGCTTCGCCATCAGGCTGATGGTACAGGGCGTTCCGTTTTCTTCTCTGCATTTCGCTTTTACTCTTACCTCAGACCTTGCGGTACTTTCATCTAAAGGTCCCTCCCATTCAATAATCGGCGGCGTATCGTAAATAAATGGCCAGTCTTTTGAAACAGCATAATTGGTGATGTCTGTTGCTGTTATCGTCATGGTATGCGTACCCTGTTGCAGTGCTGTCAAAGGCAGCGTTCCTCCAAAAACATTTCGCTGATCGGTGAGCGTCAAGGAGACCTGGGTCGTGCCGACTTTGGCAATAACTGCAGCAATTTCAAGTTGTGAGCTTACTTCTACCAGGACCGCCAGATTATGGCCTTTGGATAACCCAAGCGTGCTGGGTTTTATGACCTCGATCTTAATGTTCTGAGCATTGCTGGTCGCCACAATGGCACTGCACAGGACGAAGAGGGCTGTTAATGACTTCATCATAGGCTATTTATTTAGCAGATCGGCGTGATTTTCAAGAAAAAACTCCCGTCGGCTTCTTACAACCTGCGACGGAAGATCAGCTGCACAAGGTAAACCGTTAGGGCTCGGTCCGGAATACAACCCTTGCGCTATTCTACAACGGAATATGAATCTATAACGAATTTGTGTTATTTCAAAATAGTCTACCCGCAAATGCCCCTGAGATTTGCGTGCAAAAATGAAAGCAGGTGAGTGCGTATCGGCATCATGGTGTTAAACGGTTACAAAGTGGTTTGGAATGCATGTCCTGCGGATCACGCTGATTTACGCAGATCAAATCCTAAACAATGACTTTAAAGAAGTGCAATTCTAATAAACGAGACGAAGCGGATGAAGCTTTAACTACTTCAATAAAGATAGGCTTGGATCAGTCAAAAAAAGGAAAAGTAAGGCCTCACCAAGACGTAATGTCTTGAAATGCGTGCTCATTACAAACGCAGCGTCCATAATTCCTCAAGGCGGATTAATCCGCGTCGATCAGCGTAATCTGCGGGACCTTTACGCCCTATTCCGAAGCAAATCCCTGATCTCCGTCAGCAGCTTCACATCAGGAGGTAGATCTGCAGGGCCAACCGGCTTGGCTTCTTCTTTCTTTTTGAGGCGGTTGATGGTCTTTACGATCAGGAAGAGCACAAAGGCGATCACGATAAAATCAAGCGTTGCCGCCAGGAAAGCCCCGATTTTCACGCCGGGCCCTACCTCCATGGTACGCCAGTCACCCCCGGGCATTACCGGGTTGAGCAATGGCATGACGATATCGTTGACCACCGAATTAACGATCTTGCCGAAGGCGGCGCCGATGATCACACCTACCGCGAGGTCGATAACGTTACCCCGCATGGCAAACTCCTTGAACTCTTTAAGCATAACCGAAGGATTTTAGTTGGAATACTCCAATCGGTTCATAAAAGGCGTGCCTGAACAATGCATTTCCCGCAGATTTCGCAGATAAGCGCAGATGATACACAATAATAAATCCGCGTTGATCAGCGTGATCTGCGGGACACCTGAATTTACTTGGCGAGATTAAGCGGATTTCGAAGCCCGGAATAATCCGTAAGCTCTACCCCGGCGCTGCCGATGAACATTTCGGCGTCGATCTTGACGGGAATCCTGTTCTTATCGTCGGAGAAAAAGACGGTGATGGAATTTTCGCCATCAAAGAGCTTGTTCTTGGGCATCACAGGTTTGAACTTCAGGGTCCTTACTTTGCCCACTTTGGTTTTGGTCACATCCTTGCCCTTGTAGATGATGCGGAGCTTGTAGAACTCATCCTCGAAAAAGCCGGAGATGACAACGGTATCATTTACCTGCAGCTTGGAGAAATTCATGGTACGCATATACAGGAACCCGGCGATCATGTCGCGTACCTGGGCGGGGGCATCATACATCAGCGGGTCCTTGAATTTACCGGTTTTGCGGTCGGCCTCTCTTACCCTGATCTTTTTATTCTCGTGGTCGAAATAGGTTTGTTCGTCTTTTCGATAGCGTCCTTCCCGGATGCGGCGGTAGAACATGTGTGGAACCAGCGCCGCTGTATCCACATAGGCACCGAACTGGTCTTTTACATCTTCCACCCAGTTTACCAGGCCTACGGTTTCGGCGAAGATGTCGACCTTGTAGCAATCGCGGTTGTTAAGCTTGAAATACTCCTCATGGATATTGGCGCTTCCGCGGCCCACGGTGAAGATCCCGTAGGTCATTTTGAATTTGAGCACCTCGCCACGGGTAAAGCTTTCGTTCTTTACAGGCGGATAAATGTCATTACGCTCGCCGGTGAAGCCCGTGAGAAGAATAAGCAGTGCCAGACCGAACAGTATGCGTTTCTTCATTCCCGAATAACTGACAAATTTAATCAATCATTGTTAAGATGGTATTAAATCCAAAGCTTGTGCCAGGGAAAAGCTTCACCGGATTCGAGCAAAGCCGGTGACACTCAGACCGATACGCTGTTGTCGCGCAATGCATCGTTGAGCGACGTCTTCTTATCCGTGCTCTCCTTCCGCTTGCCGATGATCAGCGCACAGGGCACCTGGTAATCGCCGGCCGGGAATTTTTTGGTATACGACCCCGGAATCACTACAGAACGCTCCGGTACATAGTTTTTGTATTCTACCGGCTTATCGCCTGTTACGTCAATGATCTTGGAGCTTGCCGTGAGCACCACATTGGCCCCCAGCACGGCTTCTTTCCCTACCCGCACACCTTCCACGATAATACAGCGTGAGCCGATGAAAGCGTTATCTTCAACAATGACAGGCGCTGCCTGCACAGGCTCCAGCACCCCGCCAATACCAACGCCACCACTGAGGTGAACATTCTTACCGATCTGCGCGCAGCTGCCCACGGTTGCCCAGGTGTCTACCATGGTGCCTTCATCGACATAAGCGCCGATGTTCACATAAGAGGGCATCATGATCACACCCTTGCTTACAAATGCACCGTGGCGGGCAATGGCATGGGGAACAACGCGGACGCCCAACGCCTTGTAGTTTTTCTTCAGCGCGATCTTATCATGGAATTCAAACGGCCCAACTTCAATGGTCTCCATCTGCTGGATGGGAAAATAGAGGATCACGGCTTTTTTGATCCATTCGTTCACCTGCCAGCCGCCAGCAACAGGTTCGGCAACCCTAAGCTCGCCTTTGTCCAGCTTCTCAACAACCGAGCGGATGACTGCCTGGGTGTCAGGTTCCTGAATGAGTGCCCGGTTTTCCCAGGCCTTTTCAATGATGTGCTTGAATTCCATTTTATAATCGCTTAATTGTAATTTGCATGAAAAGGCAATAATAATGATTAACGCTTAACGATTTACATACGGGAATGGCCGAAGTAAAAAGAAAGATCGTTATTGCCTCCGTTCTGAAGCCCGTGAACGACACGCGTATGGCTGAAAAGATCGGCCAGAGCCTTGCCACAGAAGGGTATGACGTTCACGTCATCGGGTTCCCGGCCACTACCCATACCCCCGGCCTCACATCACACCCTCTGCCCCGCTTCAACCGATTAAGCCTGCAACGGCTGCTCATGCCATGGAAGATCCTGCATATTGTGCTATCGCTGAGGCCTGCGTTGCTCATTATTACCACGCACGAGCTGCTGCTGCCGGCGGTGATACTGAAACTGCTCCGCGGCATCCGGATCGTGTACGACGTACAGGAGAATTATTACCGCAATATCCTTTACCTGCCGGCTTTTCCGCGGGTGCTCCGGCCACTGATCGCGCTGTATGTGCGGATGAAAGAGTACATCACAGCGCCGGCCGTAGACCATTTCTTTCTGGCCGAACAAGGTTATGCGAAAGAGCTTTCCTTTCCCGGCAAACGGTTCACTGTGCTGGAAAACAAGGTAAAACTGCCGGAAACACGTCCCACAGCAGAAAGAAATCCGTGGCAGCTCCTGTTCTCCGGAACACTGGCTGAGACCACCGGGGTATTCCATGCCATCGACATTGCTGTTGGGCTGCATCGCCTGGAGCCGCGCATCACCCTGCTGCTGATCGGGTATTGTGCACGACCACAGGAGCTGAGTCGGATCAGAAATGTCATCGCCCCCTACCCGTTCATCCGGCTGACCGGCGGAGACACGCTGGTGCCCCATCCTGCGATATTGTCGGCCATCCAGGGTTCTGGCGCAGGCATCATCGCCTATCCTTATAATGAATCAACCCGCAATTCTACGCCTACCAAGCTGTTCGAATACCTGGGTTTGAAACTTCCCATTATCCTGATCAATCACCAGCCATGGATCGACCGCTGTGCTCCGTACGCGGCAGCCTGCGTTTTCGACTCTGCCCACATTGACGCTGAAAACCTGCTCAGTGCCCTCAAAAACCAACATTTCTACTTCCAGGAACCTGCAAATGTGCGCTGGGCTGATGAAGAACCCAGGCTGATGCAAGCGATCTCTCATCTTTTAAATTAGCGCAATCGAAATCACAGAATAAAAGTATCTAAATATTTTTTTAGACTAGTCTAAACTTTTATTTTTATAGGGCGTTAACCTCTATTGTATGCTGAGCTTTACGGAAGAAAACTATCTGAAGGCTATTTACCGGCTCTCTGAAGGGGGCACTAAATCGGTGCTCACCAGTGAGATCGCCGAGATGATGAGCACCAAAGCTGCTTCGGTAACGGACATGATCAAAAAGCTCTCGCTCAAGAACCTGATCGGGTACGAGAAATACTACGGCGTGAAGATCACCAAGCAGGGAAAATCGGAAGCGCTGATGGTGATCCGCAAGCACCGCCTCTGGGAAACCTTTCTTGTGGAGAAGCTCCAATTCACGTGGGATGAGGTGCATGATGTGGCGGAGCAGCTCGAACACATACAATCCAACCTGCTGATCGAAAAGCTGGATGAGTTCCTCGGCTTTCCAACGGCCGATCCCCATGGCCATCCTATTCCCGATAAAAATGGAAAGATCCAGACGGTGCGGCAGATCCCGCTGGCGGATCTGGTGACGAGCAAAAAGTGTGTGATACGGTCCGTCAAAGATGGCTCCCCTTCTTTCCTCCAGTACCTGAGCAAGATCGGCGTCTACATTGGCGCGCCGGTGGTGATCCTGGAAAAGATCGAATTCGATGGCTCTCTCGAGATCCTGATCGATGGCAACAAAAAGGTGTTCATCTCGCGGGATGCTGCACAGAACCTGTTAGTAACTGAATGACTATGAAGCATAAACTACCAAACGTTTTTTCAACAACATCTTATTTAGGTACGAGGTACGGGGTACGAGGTACGGCTGCTACGTACTTCGTACTTCGTACTTCGTACCTCATTTCGTACCTCATTTTTATCTCACTATTCTTTTTGGCAGGTTGTACTTCCAACCAGGGCAAACCCGTGGATGGAAAAAGCAAACTGCGCATTGTGACCACTACCGGTATGATCAAAGATGCCGTGGAAAATGTGGCGGGCGACCAGGTTGAAGTGATCGCGCTGATGGGCCCCGGCGTTGACCCTCACCTGTACAAGGCAACCCAGGGCGACCTGCAGAAGCTCACAGACGCCGATGTGGTGTTCTATAACGGTCTTCACCTCGAAGGCAAGATGGGCGAAGTGCTGGAAAAGCTCGGCAAGACCAAACCTGTGATCGCGGTAGCCTCGGGCATACCCGACAGCCTCCTGCGCACAGTGCCCGGCTTTCAGGGTACCCACGATCCGCACATCTGGTTCGACGTCAAGCGCTGGGAGTATGCGGTACACACCATCTCAGACTTTCTGCAACAACACGATACTGCGCAGGCAAAGAACTACAGCGAAAGAAGTAAACGCTATATCCTTCAGCTCGACTCATTGCACGAGCAGGTAAAACAATCGCTGCAGCAGGTACCGGAAGCACAACGCGTGCTGATCACCGCGCACGATGCCTTCGGTTATTTTGGCGATGCTTACCACATCCATGTAAGAGGACTGCAGGGGATCTCTACCGTATCTGAGTTCGGCCTCAAGGATGTAACGGAGCTGGTAAATTTCATCATCAGCCGGAAGATCAAGGCGATCTTCATCGAGACCTCGGTTTCACATAAGTCGATCGAGGCCGTGGTGGCAGGTTGCCGTGATAAAAATTGGAACGTGAAGATCGGCGGAAGCCTCTACTCCGATGCCATGGGGCCGGCGGGAACACCCGAGGGCACCTACATCGGTATGGTCAGCGCCAACGTCAAGACTATTGTTGATGCTTTAAAATAAAGGTATGGCGGGCAGGTTGTTATTGGGCGTTATCGCGATGCTAGCGACTGGCAGCATGACCAGCCATGCGCAGCCTATCACCATTTCCGGTTCGGTAAAAGATTCCGAAACCCGCGAACCCCTGGCATACGCTTCGGTGCAGCTGGAAGGATCTTCCTCCGGCACCACCACCAACGAACAAGGCAGCTTCACCATAGCGGTGAGTGCACCCCTCGCGGAGAAGGCCAAACTTATCATCTCGTTCGTGGGATACAAATCGGAGACGGTTACACTTTCCTCGCATCAAACCCGGTACACCATACTGCTGAAACCTGACGCCAGCGCGCTGCAGGAAGTGGTAGTGGTTTCAGGAACGATGAAAGAGGTGACAAAAATGAGCTCTCCCATTCCTGTTGAAGTCTACTCTCCTGCCCTGTTCCTCAAAAATCCCACGCCCAGCATCTTTGAATCGCTGGGTATGGTGAACGGTGTACAGCCGCAGCTGAACTGCAACGTCTGCAATACAGGCGATATCCATATCAATGGCATGGAAGGTCCTTATACAATGGTGCTCATCGATGGCATGCCCATTGTGAGCAGCCTCGCCACGGTGTACGGCCTTGCCGGGATTCCCAACAGCATGGTGAAAAGGATCGAGGTGGTGAAAGGCCCCGCGTCAACGCTCTATGGCTCCGAGGCTGTCGGCGGACTGATCAATATCATCACCAAAGATCCGGCTACGTCGCCAACATTTAAAACAGACATTTCGGCCACCTCGCTGCGGGAGTACAATGCCGACGTTGCCGTAAAATGGAACGTCAGGAAAGCTTCGTCGCTGCTGGGCATCAACTACTTCAACTTCATGAATAAGCTGGACGTGAACGAAGACAATTTTACAGACGTCACCCAACAACAACGGATCTCGCTGTTCAACAAGTGGGATGTGCACCGGAGAGACAACCGTCAGGCCTCGGTTGCCGTTCGCTACGTTTATGAAGACCGCTGGGGCGGAGAAATGCAATGGAACCGGACGTACCGTGGCAGCAATGAGGTCTATGGCGAATCGATCTACACGAACCGCGCGGAAGTGATCGGCAACTACCAGCTTCCTGTGCAGCAGAAGATATTCTTCGACTACTCTTATAATTATCACCTGCAGGACTCCTACTACGGCGTTAACGCTTACCTCGCGCGCCAGCATGTAGCTTTTACGCAGTTGCGCTGGGACAAACAGATCGGCAAACACGACCTGCTGGCGGGGGTTCCTTTCCGTTATGTATTCTATGACGACAATACCCCCGGCACTGCTTCGGCTGATACGGTGAACCGCACCAACAAGCCTATGCGCACTTTCCTGCCCGGCATTTTTGTTCAGGACGAGCTGAAATTCAGCGAACAGTTTACCTTGCTGTCGGGGCTGCGATATGACCGGCACAACCAGCACGGCAACATTTTTTCGCCACGGCTCAGCGCCAAGTATTCGCCTAACAAGTCCAACACTTTCAGGCTCAGCATGGGCAATGGCTTCCGCGTGGTAAACCTCTTTACAGAAGATCATGCTGCGCTGACCGGTGCGCGGCAGGTGATCATCAAAAACGCGTTGAAGCCGGAACAATCGTGGAACGTGAACCTCAACTACGCCACCAACCTTTCCCATAGCAATGGTTACATCGGCATCGATGCCAGCGTTTTCTATACGTATTTCACCAATAAGATCGTAGGTGATTTTATTACCGACCCAGAAATGATCATCTATGACAACCTGGACGGCCATGCTATTTCAAAAGGCATTACTTTGAACACAGACATTGCGTTCACCAGCAGCCTGAAGGTGATCACGGGAGTCACGCTGATGGATGTTTACCAGGTTGAAAAGAACGACGCAGGGCGGGAAAGAAAAGTACCGCAGCTTTTTGCGCCAAGGTTATCGGGCACATATTCCGTAAGTTATTCCCTTGATCGGTTCGGACTCACATTCGACCTCACGGGCAGACTCAACGGGCCCATGCACCTGCCTGTTGTGCCCAACGATTTCAGGCCGGCAAAATCGCCTTTGTACACCATCATGAATCTGCAGGTGACGAAAACATTCACGTCGGGACTCGAAGTTTATGCTGGCGCCAAAAACATCCTGAACTTCATGCCGAAAGATCCGCTGCTGCGGCCGTACGATCCTTTCGACAAGAACATTACCATCAACAATCCTTACGGATACACATTCGATACCAGTTACAATTACGCACCCGTGCAGGGCATCAAAGGTTTTGCAGGGTTGCGATATACCATTCAATGATTATGGAAGACAAGTCAATAACAATGCAGCCAGCCCTCGAGATACACGACCTCACAGTAGCCTTCGACCGAAAACCGGTGCTGTGGGACATAGACCTGACGTTGCCTCAGGGCAAGCTGGTGGGCATCATTGGTCCTAACGGCGCGGGGAAATCAACGCTTATCAAAGCTGTGATGGGGTTGCTGCCGCTCAGCAGTGGTTATGTAAAGCTATTCGACCAACCGATCGATGAAGTTCGGAAACGGATCAGCTATGTGCCACAGCGTGAATCCGTAGACTGGGATTTTCCCGCTTCGGTGCTCGACATTGTGATGATGGGGCGGTACGGAAAGCTGGGACTGTTCAAAAGTCCGCGCAAGGCTGACCGTGATGTGGCCTTCGACTGCCTGAAAAAAGTGGGCATGGAATCGTTTGCCAACCGCCAGATCTCACAACTCTCCGGGGGGCAGCAACAGCGAACCTTCCTGGCCCGCGCGCTGGCCCAGCAGGCAGACATCTATTTTATGGATGAGCCTTTTGCCGGCGTGGATGCCGCTACTGAGAAGGCTATCATCAACCTGCTTCGCACCATGACCGAAGCCCGCAAAACGGTGGTGGTTGTGCATCACGACCTGCAGTCTGTGCCCCAGTATTTCGATTGGGTGATCATGCTGAACACGAGGCTTGTGGCCGTTGGTCCGACGGAATCGACCTTCAACCAGCACAACCTCCAGGAAACTTACGGCGGCAAGCTTACGCTGCTGGCGGATGTTGCGGATTTGATCAGGCGGGAAAGTTATCCGAGCAGGGAAGGCAGTAATCGGTGATTTGTAAATGGTAATCGGTAAGCCAAGTTTAAAGTTTGAAGTTTAAGGTTGAAAGTTGTGAGACCTTCAAAATCGTACCTCGTAAATCGTACTTCGTACCCAGCAATATGAACTCATTGGTTGAATTTTTCTCCTTCACTGATCCTAACATCCGGTTTGTGGTGATCGGCTCGGTGCTGCTTACGGCAAGCTCGGCTATTGTGGGCTCGTTCACGTTCCTGAATAAAAAATCACTGGTGGGCGATGCCATTGCTCATGCGGTGCTGCCGGGGATCTGCCTGGGTTTTATCCTGTCGGGCACGAAGAATCCCATTTACCTGATCGGAGGCGCGTTTATCACGGGCTGGATCTCGCTGGTGTTTGTGGAGTTCATCACTTCGCGTACCCGCATCAAGGAAGATACAGCGATAGGCCTTACGTTGTCCGTATTCTTCGGTATAGGCATTCTGTTGCTCACTGTGATCCAGAAATCGGGCAATGCGGCGCAAACGGGGCTCGACAGCTTTCTTTTCGGAAAAGCTGCCGCCCTGGTGGGTCGCGACCTCTACACTTTTGCGACGGTGGCTGTGGTACTGCTGATCTCTGTGTTTCTGCTCTTCAAAGAATTTTCACTGCTTGCCTTCGATAAAGATTATGCAAAAGCCATCGGGCTACCGGTGAAGCGGATCGAGCTGGTACTCACATCGCTGATCGTGCTGGCCGTGGTCATCGGCATCCAGGCTGTGGGTGTGGTGCTGATGGCCGCCATCCTGATCACACCGGCGGCGGCGGCGCGTTTCTGGACCGACAAGATCAAAGTGATGTTCATGCTGGCCAGTGTCTTCGGGGCGTTCAGCGGACTTACAGGTGCCTACATCTCTTATGTAGCGCCATCGATGCCCACCGGCCCCTGGATCGTGATCGTGATCTCCGTCATTGCATTCGTCTCGTTCTTCCTGGCGCCGAGAAGGGGTGTGATCAGCCGGCTCATGCGCCAGTACACCATTCGAAAAACCATCAACGACGAGAACGTGCTCAAGGCGTTGTACCAGCTTGGCGAAGAGAACAAAAACTTCTTCATTCAGCGGTACCCCGACGAGATCATCCGGAGGCGGAAATTCGAAAAAGAGAACCTGATGAAGGTGCTGAAACGTTTGAAGGGCCAGGGTTATGTCGAGCGGACGGGGAACCTGTGGGGGCTCACGGAAGAAGGAAAGAGCCGGGGCCAGCGCGTGGTGAAGATTCACCGCCTGTGGGAGCTGTACCTGACCACCCACCTTCATATTGCGCCTGACCACGTGCATGAAGATGCCGATACCATCGAGCACCTGCTCACACCGGAGCTGGAGGCGGAGCTTGAAAAGATACTGGATTATCCTTCGGTGGATCCGCATAAATCGGAGATACCTTATAAATAAATAGAAGTCAGGAGCCAGGAGTCAGGAGGGGCGGACGTTTGAGGTAGTATAATTGACCAGGAGACGCTACGAATAAAGAGGCATTAGGAATGCCAGGAGTTAGTTAAGAAGTTTTACGAATATGAATGACTTGTATATTATCATCACTGCATCATTAGTAGCCACTACGTGTGCGCTGCTGGGGTGCTTTCTTATCTTGCGGAAGATGGCGATGGTGGGAGATGCTATTTCGCACGCGGTGCTGCCAGGTATTGTGATCGCCTTCCTGGTTTCCGGCTCGCGCGATTCTGTCACCATGCTGCTGGGGGCCGGGCTCATTGGGGTGCTCACCACTTTTCTCATCGAGTTCTTCCACAAAAAGGCCAGGCTCCAGACCGACGCCTCTATCGGCGTTACGTTCACGTGGCTTTTTGCTGTGGGCGTGGTATTGATCTCGTTGTTCGCCGGCAAAGTAGACCTCGACCAGGATTGTGTGCTCTACGGAGAGATCGCCTATGTACCGCTCGACGTGATCATAACCGACGCGGGAAGCAACATCGGCCCCCGTGCCATTTACATTATGGGCACCATCTTCATTGTGATCGTTGCCTTCATCGTGCTTTTTTTCAAGGAGCTGTTCCTCACCACCTTCGATCCGGCGTATGCCAGTGCCATCGGTATCTCCACGGCGCTCTGGCACTACCTGCTGATGGGAGCGGTATCGGCTACCACGGTGGCCTCCTTCGAATCGGTGGGCGCTATCCTTGTGGTGGCGCTGCTGATCGCTCCGGCCGCAACGGCGTACCTGATCACCGATAACTTTAAATGGATGCTGATCATCGCCTCGATCGTGGGAATACTCGCGTCAGTAACTGGCTACTACCTGGCGGTGTGGGTAGATGGTTCCATCGCCGGCGCCATCGCTGCGTTGTCGGGGGTGCTCTTTATCCTCGCGCTGATGTTCTCCCCTACGCACGGACTGCTCTTCAAAAAGCTGAAAGCATCTCACTCAACCGCAGAGAATTCCATCACGCAGCCGTTTTCCGTGGATCCCGCAGATTCACGCTGATAACCCTTTCTGGTTGGGGCCGTACGCTGTAAATGTGTAAGCTGACGTTTGAAAACGCACTGGCGGAAGAGATCAACAAAGACTAAAGACCACGCACCGGTCTCAGCCTTGCCATTCCTGTGCCGGAATCTCCTGCATACCGAGAACACCCAGGTTGGAGAAGTTCTTATAGCAGGTAGCACATTCGAGGTGCTGATAGCTCTTTATCGACCAGATGGTGCTGCCGCAATTCGGGCAACGCAGGTCGTGGCCCCGGGTATAATGAGCATCGTAGAAACCGTATGCATTCTTTTTCAATGGGAACTTAACCCTATTTTCAATCAACGGAATATCAAAAATAAGATCTTTAAACTGTCGTAACATTTCTTACTGGGATTTAACCAACTTCGGCCCATTGTATAAAATTCTTATGCCCGGTTTAGTTGTGGAGTCTGTCCGGCCCTTGCGATCCTTGATTTTTGCTGTTGATGATATACCTTTGCTTCATGGATAATCTTAAGCACCACAGGCAAGACGGTATCCTCCCCTGCTGCGGAACCAATACATTGATGCTGGCGTTTGTTGAAAAGTTGCAACAAGACAATTTTTCCCGACGATGAACGACACGATAGTTGCGCTGGCAACCGCCCAAGGAATCTCCGCCATTGCCGTGATCAGGTTATCCGGGAAAGACTCGATCGGCTTAGTACAAAAGGTATTCTCCGGCAAAAAACTGGAAGACCAGGCTTCACACACCCTTCACTTCGGCATGCTGCGCGATGGCGACAAGGTCATTGACGAGGTGCTCATATCACTTTTTAAGGAGCCGAACTCCTTTACCAAAGAAAACAGTGTGGAGATCTCGTGCCACGGCTCACCGGTGATCGTGAAGGAGATCATTAAGGTATTGTTAAAAAATGGCGCACGACTGGCCGAGCCCGGCGAGTTCACCAAACGCGCTTTTCTTAACGGGCGTTTTGACCTGGCCCAGGCAGAAGCAGTTGCAGACCTTATCAACGCTGAAACTGACAACGCCCGGCAGGCCGCCCTCAACCAAATGCGTGGCGGTTTTTCCAAAGAGATCGACCGCCTTCGTGAAGAGCTCATCCATTTTGCCTCGCTCATCGAGCTGGAGCTTGACTTCGGTGAAGAAGACGTGGAGTTCGCCAAACGCGACGACCTGAAAGCGCTCATCCTGAAGATCCAGTCGTACCTGCATTTGCTCATCGAGTCGTTCGACCAGGGCAACGTGATCAAAAACGGTATTCCCACGGTGATTGCAGGCAAACCCAATGCGGGCAAGTCGACACTGCTGAACACGTTGCTGAATGAGGAACGTGCCATCGTCTCTGATATTCCCGGCACCACACGCGATACCATCGAAGACGAGATGGTGCTGGGCGGCATCAACTTCCGGTTCATCGACACCGCCGGGCTCCGTGAGACCCAGGATGTGATCGAAGCCATTGGCGTGGAGCGCACCCGTGAGCAGATGCGAAAGGCGTCGCTCATCATTTATCTTTTCGACCTGGCCACGGCATCGCTGACCGAGAT